>NZ_NKJE01000028.1 GCF_002256285.1 Flavobacterium sp. BFFFF1
AATTGCTACTTCCCTTGTAAAATGTAACCGCTTTTTCCATAACTTCGTTTTGTCCACGCCGAGAATACTCAGCTTCGAAAGCCGCAACTGACGTGAAGCCGCCGGACGTTATGCGATAGTTTTAACGCAGCGTGACGTACAACCTTCAAAATTAAAATGTACTTTTGAAGAAGTAATTTATTTAGACATGAAAGCTGAATTAAACATCCAAAGTAAAAAGTTAGAATTGATCCAGTGGTTATCAACTATTGAAGATTTATCAGTGCTTAATAAAATTATTGACCTCAAAAAGGAAGAAAATAAAGATTGGTGGAATTCAATTTCTGAAAATGAAAAACAATCTATTGAAAAAGGATTGCAAGATGCAGACGCTGGAAAATTAAATTCACATTCAAAAGCAAAACAGCTTTATGGCAAATGGTTATAAAATCCTTTGGACAAATTTTGCTTTAAGTGAATTAGAAAAAACCATCGAATATCTTCAGGAAAACTGGACAGACAGAGAATTACGAAATCTTGCTTCAGAAATCGAGGAAACACTCAGTTTACTTTCTCATAATCCTAACCTATTCCAGGCTTCAGAAATAAAAAAAGAAATTCGCAGAGTTGTAGTTGCAAAACACAACGCTTTATATTATCGTGTGAAAGACAATACTATTGAAATCATCTCATTCTTTTCAAATCGTCAAAGTCCAAAAAAGAGAAAGCTGAAGTAAAAATTAAACCATCGCATAACAGCGGTTTCACGCAATTGCTGCTTCCCTTGTAAAATGAACCAACTTTTTCCATAACTTCCTTCTGTCCAGCCGAGTCCCGAAGCTTCGGGACAGTTCCAAATGCCGCAACTGACGTGAAGCCGCCGGACGTATAGGAAATGGCGACTCAAACTCAAGAATCCAGCGCAATTTTAAGACAGAAAATATCTTAAAACTGTCGTATGAAAACGGCTTATAAAAAATACTCAAATTCTTTACTAAAAATGCTAAGGTAAAAGTCTATTTTATACATCCGTATTCGCCCTTGGATAGGCCACAAATGAAAATACAAACGGACTCATACTAAACTATTTGCTTAAATGAAAAACCTAAGAAGTAAAGCATCAACCAATACAAGGCCAGGAAAAATAGAATTCAGGTATTGTGCTGATTCAATTGTGCGGCATTATAGCCAACGGAATACTTGATTATTGACTGTCAACCAATAAAAAAGCCCTCCCAAAAACGGAAAGGCTTTTACTATTTGGGTAATTACTCCCTTATTGCGGAATGCCGGTAACGCTTACCAGCGACATTTCAGTTTTGTTGGAAAGCCTCACCAATACAATTTTGTTTGTATCAGGATAGTAAGTGACAAGTTGTTTTATATATTGCCAACTCTGGTTCCTGTATTGATCGCCGTCGGTGTAGTTATAGCCGAAATTGACTTTTTTAGTGCTATCAGCGTATTTGTAAAATCCGTTTTGGTCAGCCGTATTGATCCAGTAATCGCCCTTAATATTCACCAATCCATAAGAGTGAAAGATTTTGGCACGTCCGTTATCCACAGCCAGTTTACCGATGTTTTTCAGGCTGCCGTCAATATTCAGTACCACCACATTTGACGGCCCGTAGTCATAGGCCTTTTCCATGAAACCAATTTCGCCCGGTCCGGGTGTAGGCGCACCCGCAGGCAGTTTTACCTCAACCTTGGCTTCTGTGAAAATGGTAATTTCATTGTTTTCAACAGCGATATGACGCATCAGTATATCCTCTGCGTTGCCGGGATTGAGTTCCCCCATCTTGCTATTGCTTAATGTCCTGCCATTATGCAGATCATAAAGGAGTAGGTTTCCAAAGTCACCTGAGCGTAGTCCTTTTGCCGGATAGTTGAACACCAATACGTATTCCTGGGAACCGATAGCGATGACATGAGGTTGGTGCAACACTACCTCAGCCTCAATATTCCTGACATCCTGCATATCAGCTGAAGTATACACGAGGTAGTGGCTTACTTTCCAGCCGGAAGCCTTCCGCTTCAACACCACTTTCCCAGAAGGACTCACTGCAAATGATTCAGTAAAGAATTTGTCTGTAAACTGGAATTCTTTCTGCCACGAGACGTTTAGCTTGTCATCAATCACCATAACGATATTTTTCTCCGGACCATCCTTTTCTTTCTGCGGCCTGTAATTGATCGCGGTAAACAGTCCGCTTTCTGATTTTTGCAACAGGGCATCGCCCGATTTGGAATTGGACACTATGGGTGTAGAAAGCAATTCGGTACTTGTGAATTTAGAAGTTGCCTTATCAAATTCGTGTTTGTAAATCACACATTTCAGTGCTTTCTTTGAATAGGTTTTTGTAAAGACAGCCAGCTTACCATCAGTACCTTCTGCAAACCCAAGGTAATCCTGAAGGGTATTGGGATCGAATTTCGGAAAATCGTAGGTAAAAGTTTCCACAAGTTTACTCTTCTGGTCAAACTTACGCAGCACCATCTGGTGCTTGGCCATCAGGCCACCGAAGTCCATCGCGGTAAAGAGATAGGTATTGTAATTGTCCTTCAATACGAAAGTCGGGTCCATTTCGGCTACAGCATCGAACTCAAATTTCTCGCCCCATTGGTAAACCTGGGAATAAGCTACCGGCATCAGTAAAAAGGCAAACAGCAGGGATAGTTTATTTTTCATAGTGTTATTATTTTCGGTAAACCTGAGTCTCCAGGCTGTTTAGTTCCCTTTCATCATCAGAAGACAATTTCATATAAATCTGGTTCTCCTGGAATTGATTCAGGTACTTTTCAGCATCCTTTTTATTGTTCAGCGCAAGGTTCAGGCGGATCAGGTTGAAATAAATGAATTCGGCTATCTTCGCATTGAAGTCCGCTTTTGGGTTCTTGTATTCAATCTTTTCCAATGTCTGCGTCCAGATGTCGATACCTTTCTGCATGTTGCTCAGGGCCATGTCGTTGACTTCCTTGTCCATTGGCTGCAATTTCTTGAGGTTCGTAGTCACGTAAATATCCGCACGGGCAAGGTCATCATATTTACCTTTGTTCTTTACGCTTTGAATCTTAACAGACTTACTTACTGTAATAAAGCCATATTGCTCATTGATAAAATCATTCAGGAACTGGATTACCTTATTTAGGTGTGCTTTTTCCTGTGCAGGCTTATTGATGTTGTTGCTTGGGGAAGAAGATATGAAAGCATACTCTGTAAAGAACGTCTTGTTGATCTTTTCAGTGCCGTTTACTTTGATAACCATTTTTGTAGGCTGGTTCGCATAAGTCTGCCCTGCGTTGTCCTGGAAGTTTACATTTTTAATATCAAGAATGATATCGACTGTACTGCCTTCCCTGGTAAAACCATTGATATTGATTTGCGAGGCAAGTACATTATTATCCATGATGGTATAATCGTTCAGGTTTGGCTCACGATATACCGGTGGGGCCGGTTTTACATACTCCGGCTTGTTTGGGAGCACCAGCTTTGGATTCTTATTTTCGCTGGTCATGGCGAGGCGTTCCAATGCTGAAAGCTTCTTAAACTCTTCCGATTCCAGCGCAAATTTTTCTTTTGCCTTGATTACATCGTTGTCATAATCTTTTAATTTCTGCTGAAACTCCTTTTCACTGTTTGCGACAGTCTGCGTATAATTTGCCTGTTCATTTTTGAAATCCTCTTTGGATTGGCGGATCACGTCATCAGCAGTCAGGTTGTAAGGCGATGTTACGGTTACCCTGAACGTACGGGAATTGGCATCGATTACTTCTTTTGGCTGTTGAAGCATCTGGAACGACACGTTTTCAGCAGATACACTCTGGGCATTTATTTTGCCAAAAATCAATAAACCAAGCAATAAACATTTGATTTTCATCATCATTAAAATTAAAATTCGGACCAAATATAGTCCTTATAATAATTATTTCGCTTTTAATAATGATTTAATAATCCAGGCAATCGGCATTGCAATGTCGTTATAAGAGATTGTTCAAAAACACAACGCCTAAATGAGCGATTTTGAAAAAGGTTGGAAATCATCTTTTGAATGACAAAAAACAATACTATAAATTGGACTACTCGCCTATGCCAATAAATTTGCTTACGATATCGCCTGATGTAATCAGATAGTCAGAATTGGATGTTGGGTTCCGATTTTTGGCTGGGAAAAATAATTATGAAAAATATTTATTATCCAAAATTTACCTGACACATAATTACCTCCTAGAATCAAGCGGTTTCACGCACCCGAGCGATATCAAACTGAGCGCAGCTAATTGCTGTTTTCGTTGTAAAATGAAATTATTTTTCCATAACTTCATTTTAGCTAACACGCTGTTCGGCTTTTGTCTTTGGTTTACCGCAGGAAATATCCTGTTCCAATAGGCAACCGGCTGTCACATGAACACAGCGTCAAGTCGCTTCGGGGAAAAGCTGCCCGAGGGTTGTAAAATCGACCAGGTGAAGAAAATCATGAAATAAAGACTACCGCCCTTTACGCCTGTCGCGTTCTGCCTTAATCAGGGATAATTCACGGCTGGTCTGTCCAGCTACAGAAGTATTTTCCTCAGCGCGTCGGATCAGGTAAGGCATCACATCACGTACGGGCCCGAAAGGCAGGTATTTCGCAACGTTGTAGCCATTCGCAGCGAGGTTGAAGCTGATATTGTCGCTCATTCCGTATAGTTGACCAAACCAAATGCGCAGGTCATTTTTTTCAATGCCTTTCCGCAACATCATTTCTATTAAAGCATAAGAACTTTCTTCATTGTGGGTGCCTGCAAAAATTGCCATCTTATCTAAATGCTGCATCATGTATGCAATGGCTGCATCATAATTATCATCCGTAGCTTGTTTTGTGGCGCAGATGGGCGTAGGATAACCCTTTTCCTCGGCGCGCTTATGCTCTTTTTCCATGTATGCACCGCGCACAATCTTCATCCCGATGTAAAAACCTTCGGCTTCAGCAACTTCATGCAACTTTTTAAGGTAGTCCAGCCTGTCATGGCGGTACATTTGTAAGGTATTGAACACAATGGCTTTTTCCTTATTGTACTTCTTCATCATCTCAGCAACCAAATCATCGGCGGCGTCCTGCATCCAGCTTTCTTCGGCGTCAATGAGCAATGCCACGTTTTTATCGTGTGCGATTCGGCATACTTTATCAAAACGGGCCACCACCCTGTCCCACTCTGCTTGTTCCTGCGAATTAAGTGTTTGCTTCATGCCAAGCTTTTCATATAACTCAAACCGCCCAAAACCCGTTGGTTTAAAAACTGCAAAAGGGATTGATTGCTTTTCCTCTGCAAAATGGATAGTCTTTAAAGTCATTTCCAGCGCGGCGTCGAACTGTGCTTCTTCTTCTTTTCCTTCCACAGAATAATCCAATACTGACGACACACCTTTCGTAAATAACTTATCCACCACCGGTAGGCAATCGGCTTCATTAACGCCGCCGCAGAAATGATCGAACACGGTAGCGCGGATCAGTCCTTCGACAGGCAAATGGGCCTTAATCGCAAAGTTTGTCACTGCCGTACCGATACGCACCAATGGTTCGCTCGCAATCATTTTGAAAAGAAAATAAGCGCGGTCTAGTTCCGTATCGTTCTTCAGCACAAAGGCATTTTCTGTATTGTTGAATATTTTTTCCATGGAATATTGATAATGATGCAAATATAAGCGGGATTTCTGAATTAGGAATTAAGATTCAGGAATAAACAATCATTGAAATTCACGTTGAAAAGCCATCGAATCGATGGGCTAGGTATTGTATAATATTAATAAACATCCGGTTGGCATTCCTGAATAAGCTTAAATCCCTACTTCAATTTGAAATCTTAAATACCAGTTTTTTAAAGAATTACCATTAGCGTATTGAAGCGTTTCATTGGTAATTTCACCCTGTAGTTTTAGCGCGTGTTCCCAGATATATTTGTTCAAGCCGAGTGTGAATTGGTCTGTATTTGGCGAATACGCCCTAATCTCGTTCGCTACTTTTTGTATGGAGAACCTCGCAATCAATTCATACTTTGATGGAAATACATAGCTGAGTTGGTAGTCCATTCCATGACCGGTAAAAACCGCCCTGGTCTGCGTCGCGTCGAGCGGATTTTGGGTGATGGGGTCTTTCGATGTACGACTCATATAGGTCGCCATCAGCGCCCATCCATTGTACTTCGCAATCGCATCCAGTAACACCGAGGACATATCGCGTGCCTCAAGCAACAAATCTCCTGTTTGTCCAGAGGCTTTCCTGGCTTTCGCGTTAAAATTGTATGCGCCGGAAACCATTACCTTCGGCTTTGGCTCACGCAGGATATCGCCTTCAAAATAGTGCCCGTCTTTCTTAAAAGTTCCAAACGGCAATAGCTCTATCTTTCCAGTATATGAAAGGCCATTGTCATCTTTTATGACATGAATATTTGGGTTGTTCGTTGTCCAATTCCTGCCCTCACCCATTGTTACCGCTGCTTTGAAATTATACGAAAATCTGTCTTTAACTTCGTTAAGGTTTGCAAAATGAAAACCAAAATCGCGGTCGATGCCGAATCTCATATTGTTAACAGAGCGATCGGATAGCTGAAGTGCTCCCGAAGAGTTCACCGTCTGGCGGGTTCCCGGCAACTTAGTAACTCCAAAACCTAACTGCCATTTTTTACTCGGCCGATAATAAACAATCGCATCACGAATAACATTCAGGTTTTCGCCTGTACGCTCTACACCAACGTCGCCTGCTCCGAAAGACAACTGGATGACATAGAGCCATTTTGGATTGCCCACAAAACCGTCGAAACGCAGCCTCAAACGGCGTACCTGTCCCTCGAAATATGGATCCTGATTTTCATTATCGAAATAGGTTACCCTGTTTTGAATCCTGAAACGTATATTGAATTGGAATAAACTATCGGGCGAAGTGATTCCGAGCCCTTTACCGTAATTATAATATGGGAGCGACGAAAGCTTCAGATCATTGTCTTTTTTAGTCCGGATAATTTCCTGGGCATTCGAACCCAGCGTTATAAAAAGCATTAAAAAAAGCGTAATCTTTTTCATGTTGTGTTGTTGTTAGCGGCGTAAAAGTAAGAATATAGTTTGAAAACTCTGGAAGCACTCCCGTGAGGAAAAAAATCCCGATAATAATTCTACACACCACAAAGCGTTACTCCACAGTTATTCTTACCTTTGCAAAAAAAATTACGAGCCATGTCAAATGTCTACTTAGGGTATCATTTTACCATTGAACCAAAGGAATTGGGTGCTGAAATATTAGTTGCGGAGTTGGGTGAAAAACCCTTTGAGAGCTTCGTCGAGACGGATTTTGGCGTTACCGCTTATGTTCAGAAACAACTTTGGACTGACGACATCCTTGATGGTATTTATTTGCTGAGTTCTCCCGAGTTTACGGTTTCCTACACCGTCGAAGAAATTGAACAGGTAAATTGGAATGAAGAATGGGAAAAAAATTTCGAACCGATTGATGTCGACGGAAAATGCCACGTACGTGCGCCGTTTCACCCGAGAACACAAGCGGAATTTGACATTGTGATTGAGCCAAAGATGAGTTTTGGTACCGGGCATCATGAGACAACACACATGATGATTCAGCATTTACTCGAAATGGATGTCAGCGGCTTAAAGACACTTGACATGGGCTGTGGTACTGCTATACTTGCCATTTTAGCAGAAATGAAAGGTGCTTCCCCTATTGATGCCATTGACATTGACAATTGGTGTTACCTTAATTCAATAGAAAATGCTGAGCGAAACAATTGTAAACACATTACAGTGTATGAAGGCGATGCAGCATTGCTTGAAGGCAAAAATTACGATCTGATTATCGCCAATATTAACCGTAACATTTTATTGAATGATATGCAGGCTTATGCAAACTGTCTTAATAAGAACGGATTATTGCTGCTGAGTGGTTTCTACGAAGAAGACATTACTGCGATTGATGCGTGTTGTTCCGAGAAAGGCTTAACTTTTTTAAAGAAATTCCAGAGAAACAATTGGGTCTCGCTAAAATATTCGAATTAATGGACACGATTGAAAAAGTTTTAGAGGAAGTACTGACCATGGACTCCATTGGGAACAGTAATGAGATTGTGCTATATAATGATGATGTGAATACGTTTGATCACGTTATCGAAACGTTAGTAAGGGTTTGCAACCACACGTCAGAACAGGCAGAACAATGCGCGCTTATTGTCCACTACAAAGGAAAATGTACGGTGAAAACGGGTTTGTTAGATGAACTTAAGCCACAGTGCTCACTGTTACTTGAAGCCGGTTTAAGCGCAGAGATTGTGTAAAAAAAATCCCTTAGCGTTCGCTAAGGGATTTTTTTTAATTTGTAGTAGCCTTTTTAAAATAGTACGTTACAGATGCCTCTGTTCCGCCAATCGTGGACGTTGCCTTAGTAGTCAGCTCAGATCCTGAAAGTTTGATTACTGTATAAGTATCTGCAAATTCTCCTCCTGTAATCGTGAGGTTTGTACTGTTGGTAAGCGCCCACGTCGCTGCATCGTCCCCAACTTCTGTACAATTGTTTTGCGGATCCTTGTTAAAAACAATATTCCTGAAATTTCCACCTTGAACGAATTCTACGTAATCCTTATCACATCCTACTTCGTTGTCCGCATACGTATCTGTGTTTGAAGCCCCGGCAATCGTAGTAACCGTTTTCGAAAGATTCCATTTGGCTACAATAGTTGGTGCTGGACCGGAATCACTGTCGCTGCTGCAACTCACCGCGGCTGTCATAACGAAAGCCAACGCTAATACTCTAAGTTTTTTCATGAGATTTAATTTTTGTTATGGGACGAATTTAAACATTCGTGGCGCTCTATCTGTTAAAATTATATTAAACATCATTATGAAATTCACATTTATTAATTTAACCAGTTAAATCCCGGATTTATCGAAAAAGGGAAATTTATCCGTAATATAATTCCGATATACACAATATCTGAAGTCGATTTTACCAATACATTACCTCAACAATACCGCTTCTGAAAGAAAAAACCGACAGTGCCATAAAGTCCGTTGCGAGAATACATTACCAAGTTTCATTGGGATTTTGCCAACATTTTCGAACCTTTCTATTGTATAGTTTTTATATAATGTCCATCTGCACCAACTACAACGTATTCGTAATACATTTGGTATTGAACAAAAAAACAAACTTTTTATGAAAAAAATTACAATATCAATTTTCCTGATGTTATTTTCATTGGGATATGCACAAGAACCGGCTTCTCCAGCCAGTGATCCTGTGCTTCCGCAAACTGACGTCATTTCGATGTTCAGTAATACCTACACAAATGTTCCGGTTGATACCTGGCAGACCTCGTGGTCAGCAGCAACGGTTTCTGACGTTCAAGTGGCCGGCAACGATGTAAAAAAGTATACTGGGTTAAGTTTCGTTGGCATCGAAACTGTTGCGAACCAGATTGACATCACAAACATGACCTATTTTAATGTGGATGTTTGGTCTCCTGACTTCAGTATTTTTAAAGTGAAGCTAGTAGATTTTGGTGCAGATGCGGCTTTCGGAGGCGGAGATGACCGCGAACATGAAATCACTTTCAACGCGCCTGCCCAAAGCCAATGGATACATTACCACATTGCACTTTCTGATTTTGAAAACCTTACTACAAGGCAACACATCGCACAATTAATTTTTGTTGGTGGCGGTGGCACTGTATTTATGGACAATGTTTATTTCAGCAATGAAACAACAACTCCTGTAGTTACCGATCCGGTCACTGCGGCCCCGGATCCCACTGTAGCAGAAGCCAATGTGATTTCGATGTTCAGCAACGCTTATACAAATGTAACGGTAGATACCTGGCGTACGAGCTGGTCGGATGCGACACTAACCGACGTACAGGTAGCAGGAAACGACGTTAAGAAATACACCGGACTCAATTTCGTAGGTATTGAAACCGTAGCGCAGCAACTGGACATTACCAGTATGACCCACTTTAATGTTGATGTCTGGTCTCCAAATTTCACCGTTTTCAAAGTAAAACTGGTTGACTTCGGAGCCGATGGTGCTTTTGGCGGTGGCGACGACGTAGAACATGAACTTACCTTCACCCCTGCGACAAACCAGTGGGTTACGCTACACATCCCAATTGCCGATTTTACTAACCTTACTACAAAGCAGCACATCGCACAACTAATTTTTGTAGGCGGCGGCGCTAAAGTATACGTGGATAACGTGTATTTCAGTAACGAAACGGTGATTCCTCCGGTAACAGACCCTGTAGTCGCTGCACCAGATCCAGTACTTCCTCAAGCACAGGTAATGTCAATGTTCAGCAATGTCTATACTAACGTTCCGGTTGATACCTGGCAGACTTCATGGTCTTCAGCAACAGTGGAAGACGTGCAGGTGGCAGGAAACGACACCAAAAAATACACATCCCTTGTTTTCGTAGGCGTTGAAACTGTAGCACAACAATTGGACATCACACAAATGAGCCATTTCAATGTCGACGTGTGGTCACCGGATTTTACAGTATTTAAAGTGAAATTAGTCGATTTTGGTGCTGATGGTGCTTTCGGAGGCGGCGACGATGTGGAACACGAACTCACTTTCACCCCTGCACAAAATGAATGGGTAACTTTACACATTCCAATGTCAGAATTCGTTAATCTTACTACAAGACAACACATTGCCCAGCTTATTTTCGCAAGCAGCAATGCCAAAGTGTATGTTGACAACGTTTATTTCAGCGACGAAGACGTCACTCCTCCGGTTACAGATCCATTGGTTGCGGCTCCAGACCCAACGCTTCCTCAGGCACAGGTACTTTCGATGTTCAGTAATGTATACACGAACGTTCCTGTAGATACCTGGCAAACGGTGTGGTCAAATGCCACTGTTGAAGATGTTCAGGTTGCTGGAAATGATACTAAAAAATACACCGGACTTAACTTCGTCGGTATTGAAACGGTAGCAAACCAACTCGACATCACTGGAATGACGTACTTCAATGTAAACGTCTGGTCTCCTGATTTTTCAATTTTCAAGATCAAACTAGTTGATTTTGGTGCTGACGGTGCATTTGGCGGCGGTGATGACGTAGAACATGAATTAATTTACTCAAACCCTGCACAAGGCCAATGGATCACTTATCATATTCCGTTATCAGAATTTGAAAACCTGACTACAAGACAACATATTGCACAGCTGATTTTTGCAAGTAGCGGCGCTAAAGTTTATGTGGACAACGTGTATTTCAGCAATGAATCAGTAGTTCCTGTGCCAACAGATCCTGTTGTTGCTGCTCCGGACCCAACACTTCCTGCAGCACAGGTAATGTCAATGTTCAGCAACGTTTACACGAACGTTCCGGTTGACACCTGGCAGACAAGTTGGTCAGCAGCAGTCCTGACTGACGTACAAGTGGCCGGAAATGATACTAAAAAATACACAGGACTCAATTTTGTAGGGATTGAAACTGTGGCCCAGCAAATGGATATTACATCGATGACACATTTCAACGTTGATGTTTGGTCTCCTAACTTTAGCGTATTTAAAGTGAAATTGGTAGACTTCGGTGCCGATGCCGCTTTTGGTGGTGGCGATGACGTAGAGCATGAATTGACGTTTACGCCAACTCAAAATGAGTGGGTTACTTTACACCTTCCTATCGCTGACTTTGTAAACCTGACTACAAAACAGCATATTGCACAGCTTATTTTTGCCAGCTCAGGCTCAAAAGTTTACGTGGATAACGTGTATTTCAGCACAGATAACCTAAATGTTGGCAATCCGGCTGCTGTTAAAATAGCTATGTTCCCTAACCCTGCGACAAACAATGTTCAGTTTACAGCACCTGAGAATATTGCTGCCATTAGTGTATTCAGCACTTTAGGACAAAAGGTTATTGAGGCTGCTCCGAATGCCACAAACGCTTCAATCGATACCAGCGCACTTAGTGCCGGTGTGTATATCGTGAACCTGACGGTCGGCGAGAAAACATCCTCTCAAAAACTGGTTATCAAATAATAACACATTAACTATAAAAAGCACGAACTTGTTTCGTGCTTTTTTTTTACACAAATTTTACGCTGCTGAAAAGATTTCTTTACTTTTATCCGATGTTGAACCAAACTTCCCAAAAATACTGCTCCTTGCTTAGATTATCTTTGCTGATACTACTGTGCAGCACCCGGTTGTTGCTTGCCCAGGATTTGCCACCTATTTTAAAATACAGTCCCTCAGTCTACGAAGCGGGCAATCAAAACTGGATGATTTCACAAGATCGGAATCATTATATCTACGCAGCCAATAATGAAGGATTGCTGGAATACAACGGTACTGACTGGACCTTGTACCCCACTCCAAATGAGACCATCATGCGCTCCGTTAAAGTGATTGGAGACAGGATTTACACAGGTTGCTACATGGAGTTTGGATTCTGGAAAAAGCAAAAAAACGGCAGACTGAAATATAATTCGCTTAGTAAAAAGATTGCGTCTGAAATACTTGCCGACGAGCAATTTTGGAACATCCTGCAATACGACCAATGGATCATTTTCCAATCGCTGAACCGCATCTATATCTATGATTCAAAAACAGGGGGATTCAACATCATAAAGCCAAAAAATCTTATTGGCAAAGCATTCAGCGCAAACCATTCCATTTATTATCAGTCGCTGAATGACGGTCTCTATGAGATTGAAAATGGCCGCAGTATACTGGTTTCCGATAACCCGATTCTGGTAAAAAACAAAATCGTAGGATTGGTTTCGGATAGTGAAGGACTGATCGCGCAGACACAATACAACGGCTTTTTTAAAATCCAGAATGGTGTCGCAACGAAATGGACAACGGAAGCCGACGACGCGTTAAGCCAAAGCAGCGTATACAGCACACAATGGTTAAGTGATGGTGGATTTGCACTGGGATGCGTTTCCAATGGCGTATTCATATTGTCAAAGGAAGGAAAGATAAGATACCACCTCACACAGACGAAAGGCCTGAGTAACAACACCGCCTTGTCACTATATGAAGATCATGACCACAACCTTTGGATTGGGTTGGACAATGGTATAAACTGCGTCAACCTGCAGTCACCAGTTAAGAGTTTTACCGATGATACCGGCGTGCTGGGTACTGTCTATGCCTCAATTTTATACCAGGATATCTTATATATCGGTACCAATCAAGGATTGTTTTACAAAAATTGCAATTCAAACGACACCTATCAATTTATCAACGGTACCAAAGGGCAGGTTTGGTCCTTATTCGAATATGAAGGTACTTTATTCTGCGGTCACGACATGGGAACTTATATCGTTCGGGGAAACAACGCAACGATGGTCTTTTCAGCGTCAGGAACGTGGAGATTCGAAACCGCACCCGGAAGACGTGATCTTTTGCTGCAGGGGAATTACTATGGTATCTCCGTACTACAGCAAGTCAATGGCAGTTGGTCTTTCAGGAATCGCATTAGTGGTTACGATTTTTCGGCGAAGTATTTTGAACTCACTTCCAGGAAAGACATCTTGATCAGCCACGAATACAAGGGCATTTTCCGAATGCATGTCGACTCAGATTACCGAAAAGGCTCCGGACTTAAGACCTATTCCACGCCTACGAAAGGCAAAAACGCAGGCCTTGTAAAGTTCAACGGACGTATTTATTATGCCTATAAAGACGGCGTATTCAGGCTCGACGAAAAGTCAGGCAATTTTGTAAAAGATGGTTTTCTAAGCAACATATTCGAAAAAGACGAATATACCTCGGGCAATCTTATCGTTGACAATTCCAACAAACTCTGGCTGTTTACCAAAAATTACATCAACTATTTTTCACCGGGAAAATTGAGTGCGGGACTGAAGCAAAATGTCATTCCTATTCCGGCCTCGCTTACCAATTCGATGTTGGGATATGAAAACATCAGCAGGATAAGCGGTTCCAATTATCTAATCGGCACTACCGATGGGTATTACACATTAAATATTGACGACTTTGGTGTGAGCAATTACAAAATCATCATTACCGGAATCGCTACAAATAAATTAAACGAGGCGCCGAACTACATCGACATCGACAAGGGTAGCGATATCCGTTACAGCGACAATAACATCTCTTTTACGTATACAGTACCGGAATTCAACAAGTACATCAATGCTGAATACGAATACCTTTTAGAAGGCTTGCAGGACCAATGGAGCACGCTGTCGTCAAAATCGACGATAAATTTTAAAAACCTTGGTGCCGGAACTTACACGTTTAAAGTCCGCGCGAAAATTGGAAACTCTTATTCCGAAAATGTAGCACAATATCAATTTACAATACTAAAACCTTGGTACGCCACTAATTTCGCGATCATCGTCTATGTGGTTCTAATTATGATTATGGGACATTTCATCAATAAATCGTATAAGAATTTCTATCAAAAACAAAAAGAAAAACTGATCGAGGAAAATAACCTGTTGCTGGAAATCAAGGAATTGGAAAATGAACAGCAGTTGATGAAAATCAGGAATGAACAACTAACCATGGACGTCGACAGTAAAAACCGGGAGCTCGCCGCGTCAACCATGAGCCTGATACAGAAAAATGAGTTGTTAACTTTGATTAAGGATGACCTGAAGAAAACTACGGATGACCCAAATAACCGAAGTATCAAGTCCGTGATTACCACCATTAACAAGAACATTAACGAAGAGGACACCTGGAATGCTTTCAAAGAAGCTTTCAATAATGCCGATAAAGACTTTCTGAAGAAAATAAAACAGGCACACCCTGCGCTGACTCCAAACGATTTAAGGCTCTGTGCTTACCTTCGCCTGAACCTCTCCTCCAAGGAAATTGCTCCGTTACTGAACATTTCAGTACGCAGTGTCGAGATAAAGCGATATCGTTTGCGGAAGAAAATGGATCTGGAGCACGAACAAGGGCTTGTCGAATACATTTTATCGATATAGTCAAACACAACATTTCTAAATTTCCCCTATACATTACCACAACAATAACCTTGTAATAACACTAAAAGCAAGGAAATTTCTGCTCCGCGAAATTTTAGCTTTGTTCTTAATTTTCTGTTAACATTGGGTTCGCATGACGAAATGGTAACGATGAAGGCCTTTTTTTACATTGTATGTTTTTTGTTGTGGCATTTTTTGGCAGATTAACACATTTCACCCATAATTTTATTCCAAACAAAAAAATATAAAACATGAAGTCAACTTATGCACTATTTTATTTGCTGTTGTTTTCGGTATTTGGCTATGCCCAAGGTTACGATATCGGAGGGACGGTAAAAGAAGAAAAAACCGGCCTACCCATGCCCGGTGTCAACGTGGGTGTCAAAAACTCACTGAAGTCCGTACAAACCGATATGGATGGTAATTTCAACCTCACAGGGATTCCTGCCGGAAGTGTAGTAGTATTTTCTTCGATCGGTTTTACAAATTATCAATACAAAGTGACTGAAAGTGCCAACAATGTGTCAGTGCTTTTGAAGGAAGACAGTAAAATGCTTGACGAAGTAGTAGTTATTGGTTACGGAACCCAACTCAAGCGAGAAGTTACCGGTGCAGTGGGTGTCGTAAATGCAAAGACGATTGAAAGGCTCAAACCGATAAAGGTCGATCAGGTACTGCAGGGTGTTGCAGGGGTAATTGTGAGCGGAGGGACTGGAGCACCTAACTCATCTTTCGACGTTAAAATCCGCGGTGTCGGTTCCAATGGGAACACACGCCCTTTAGTAATTATTGACGGTTATGCCGGGAATATGAGCGATCTTAATCCAAGTGATATTGAGTCCCTGTCGATTCTTAAGGATTCGCAGGCCGCCATCTATGGTGTAGGTGGTGCTAATGGCGTCATTCTGATAACTACCAAAAAAGGAAAGAAAAATACCAAAGCACAGGTTCGATACGCGGGTTACACTGGCTTCCAGGAAACGACTCGCCAACTGCCATTGCTGAATGCCACCGAATATGCGCTGTTGCTGAATGAGAGCTATGCTAACGGCGGACAAGCACTACCTTTTCCAAATGCTTCAGGATTAGGCAAGGGCACCGATTGGCAGGGAGAACTGTTTAAAAAAGGAGCACCTATTATCAACCATGAATTTAGTGTCAGTGGCGGGTCTGAAAAGATTACCTATAGCGTCAGCGCATCCGATTTGACACAAGAAGGCATTATCGCTGATTGGGATAAATCGAGATTTAAACGAAATTCTGCGAGATTATCGCTGGCCATGGACATTAGCGATAAGTTGAAGGTAAATACCAATATTACTTACACCTATTTCAATTCCAGAGGCTTTAATGACAATGGACTTGGATCGGTATTATTTAATGCTGTGAATATACCTGCTACATTGACACCTTATGATGCAGATAGCAACTACACGCTAGTACCGAACACGCCAGGATTAGGGATAGAAATCATCAATCCACTAGCACAATTAGCCAATACTTACAATGATGGTGGATATAAAAAGATCAACGGAACGTTCGGAATAGACTATGAGCCAATTACAGGACTCACTATGACAACTCGAATAGGTTTCAACACTGGCCACGGGTATGGAAAGAATTTCTCAAAAATGGTGAGCTATGGAGGAAAGGTGTTTGATGTGAACCGTAGTCGTGTAGATCAGAGTACCTCACGCAACGATGACTATACCTTTGACCTCTTTGGTAATTACAAGAGAACAATCGCAGAGAACCATAACTTTACTTTAACGGGAGGGATGACAATTACGAAAGAATGGGGCAGCGGACTTTCTGCATCGGCCTACGATGTGCCCAATAATTCTTGGGAGTTTGCCGATATTTCCCTTGCTAATGGTTACAACGGGCGCGATGTCGGTTCTTATAAGTTTGATGAAAGGCAATTGTCGTATTTCGGTAGGTTGCAATATGATTACAAAGGAAAATATCTCGCCTCGTTTATGGGTAGGCGCGATGCGTCGACTAAATTTGGTCCAGCTAACACCGTAGCTTATTTCCCTTCGATGACGGCTGGGTGGGTTATTTCAAAAGAAGGATTCTACGGCGAAGAGCGTTTTGTGAGTTTTATGAAGCTTCGCGGCAGCTATGGTAGCCTTGGAAACGATAGAATCGGAAACAACAGGTATGCCTCACTTTTAAATGGAGAGGCCACTTATGTGTTTGACGGTGCACTAGCTAATGGTACAGCTATTGGGACTTTGGCAAATCCTGAAGTACTTTGGGAGAAAGCCAAAAAACTAGACATCGGACTTGATTTTAACTTCTGGAAAAATCGTTTTACTGTCGTCGCCGATTATTACGACGAGAGCAGAAAAGACTTGCTGATTGACGGTCTTCCCGTATCGGGAATAGCAGGAGGCAGCGCTCCAGGCAGTGGCTCACCAACCGTAAATGCCGGTACTATTAACAACTCAGGACTTGAATTTTCAATCGGATACGCACAAAGCCTGTCAGATAAGTTCAAAATTGATCTCAATTACAACTTTACGACTATTCGCAACCGGGTGACTGATGTAAAAGGAGAAGATAATATTCTACAAGGCGGTAATTTCGGCGTAGGCCAACCGCCAATTTCCAGAATGCAGGAAGGGTATGCTATCGGGTACTTTTACGGATACCAGACCGACGGAATTTTCCAGAATGCGGATGAAGTAAATGCCCATCCTTCACAGATTGCATTAGGTGCAGAGGCACAACCTGGGGATATTAGGTTTAAAGATCTAAATGGCGATGGTGTCATTACTGCTTTAGACAAGACCAACCTTGGTGATCCAATTCCGGATCTGATCATGGGTTTCAACCTGAGCATGGTATACAAAGGGTTTGATTTCTCGGTTTATACTTACGCTTCATTAGGCAATGATATCGTAAGAAACTATGAACGTACACTAAGTGATGTAAATAGGCTTGATTATGTTCTCGACAGATGGACAGGTGAAGGAACGAGTAATACGGTACCCCGCGTTACAACCGCTGCCACAGGCAATAATGTATTTTCTGATTATTTTGTCGAAGATGGTTCTTACTTAAGAATCCAAAATATGCAGTTGGGATATACGCTCTCTCGTGATTTTACAAGCAAAATCGGCATTGACAAATTGAAGTTGTATGTTGCTGCTAACAACCTGTATACTTTCACAAAATATAAAGGATACGATCCCGGCGCAGTAGGTTCTGCACCTATCGGCGGAGGTATTGATAACGGGTCCTATCCTGCAGTCCGTACTTATATGTTAGGCGTAAATATCAATTTTTAATACAACAGAAATGAAAAAATATAGCATTACATTATTAATCGTTTTGACAGCACTGACACTTTCATGTAGTGACGATTTCACGAAACGCGAGCCACCTTATTCAATCGATTCCGAAAACTATTTTAACTCGGAAGCAGATTACAACCAGGCACTAATCGGTGCATATGATTTGTTACAATCTACTTACCTGAATGCCATGCTTGGTGAAATTGCCTCCGACAACACGGCCTCCGGCGGGGAAAGTGCAACAGACGTTATCGGGTTTCAGCAGATTGATGACATGACGCACACACCCGTAAACGCAAATCTTAAGAACCTATGGGATTGGATGTTTGCCGGAGTAAACCGCTGCAACTACATCATCGAATTTAAAGACAAAACTGATTTTGCAAATAAAAACCAGGTGCTCGGTGAAACCTATTTCCTGCGCGCCTACTACAATTTTGAACTCGTAAAATGGTTTGGCCCGATTCCGTTGAAAAACGCAAGGTTCTCTACCTCCGATGTGACTTCGCTCCCACGCGCTTCCGTATCAGAAGTATATGCCTCCATCGAATCAGATTTGCTTTTTGCAATAGACAACCTGAACCCCGTACCAGCACAACAAGGAAGGGTAACCAAAGGTGCAGCACAAGCGTTATTGGGTAAGGCATACCTATACCAGGATAAATTTACTGACGCCGCCAATGTACTCGAGGCGTTGATTGGTACCAACACCTACTCTTTAGTGGCAGATTACAACGCCATCTTTGAAAATGCCGGAGAGAACGGCGCTGAATCCGTTTTTGAAGTACAATACACAGACCTTGAGGGTGCCGGATTTGGCTGTTTACAATGTAGTGAAGGAAACGTCGCTGTTGGTTTTAGTGGCATCCGCAACTACACTGGCCCACTGTTTGACTCAGGGTTTAGTTTCAACGTACCCAGACAGGAAGCCGTAAACGCTTTCGAAATCGGAGACAACCGCAAAAACGTCGCCATCTTGGACATCGTGGCGTGGGCAGCGGCAAACGGCGCTTCATATGGCACAGGATATAAACATACCGGATATTTTAACCGCAAATACCTTCCAAGAAAAGGCGATGCAAATATCGGTGACCAAAACTTAACCAATCCGAACAACTACCGCGCCATTCGCTATGCCGATGTACTGCTGATGGCTGCTGAGGCACTTAACCGTGGCGGTATCGACGATGGTAGGGCTAGAAATTACGTAAATTTGGTCAGGAGACGCGCATTCGGGGATTTGAACCACGACCTCACATCATCCGGACCGGCGTTAACAGACCAGATTCTTGCAGAAAGAAGAACAGAACTCATGGGCGAAGGACACCGTTTCTTCGACCTCGTAAGGACCGGCAAAGCCGCAGCAGAAATTGAAGGCTTCACGCCAAACAAAAATGAGCTGTTTCCGGTGCCTATTGAAGAAATACAATTTTCTAACGGAAACTGGCAACAAAACCCAGGATATTAATACAAAAAAATAATATGAAAAATTTTAAATATTTTATCGGATTATTTGTCGCCGCATTGTCCATCGGATGTTCTTCCGACAATGATGTGATCGACAATGTTGACAGCGCTGAGGCGCCAAGCGAAATGTCCGCGTTATTCACCATTACGCAGGATAACACTGGAAAAGTGACGATTTACCCAAACAGTAAAGGCGCTACATTGTATGATGTCTATTTCGGGGACGGCACCGCAGAACCAGCGCACATGACTCCCGACCAGGGAGGTATGGAACACAATTATGCCGAGGGCACTTACGAAGTCCGAATTGTGGCTTATGGCATCAACGGAGAATCCACCGAATTCACCAAACCATTGACCGTGACTTTCTTCGCTCCGGAAAATCTTGAAATCACCGCAACGCCTGAAACCGGAAATCCTTACAAAAAGAATTTTACAGCCAAAGCAGATTTTGAAACGTTCTTCCAAATCTATTTTGGAGAAGATCCTAACGAAACCCCTGTTTCCTTCAACGAAGGAGAAACAGTTTCGCACACCTATGCGACTGTAGGGACTTACACGGTAAAAGTGGTAGCACTAAGCGGTGGCGCAGCTACTACCGAATCGACCACAACAGTTACTGTTATTGATCCGCTTTTACTTCCTGTCACTTTTGAATCTTCAAATACAATTTCGTTCGGGGATTTTGGTGGTGCCGTAGGTGCTGTGGCCAATAACCCATCACAGTCGGGTATCAATACAAGCAATAAAGTAGGCCGTATCACCAAAAATCCAGGTGCTGAAGTGTGGGCCGGAACATCCTTCCCACTCGACCAGGTCATTAATCTTACTGCAGATGGTGCTATCATCACCATCAAGGCTTATTCGCCAGCTCCCGGAAAAATAGTGAAACTGAAACTCGAAAATATATCGAATAATACTTTAAGTGCCGAAGTTGATGCTGTTACCACAGTAGCAAACCAATGGGAGACGTTGACATATAACTTCTCCGCGGCCAATAATGGCAATAATTTCCAACGTGTAGTTCTTTTCTACGATTTTGGAAACAACGGAACCGGTTCAACCTTTTATTTTGACGATGTCAAACAAACAACCGGACTCCCTCAAATCGGGTTGCCATTGACATTCGACAACAGCGCACTGACTTATGCTTTTACCGGATTTGGTGGTGCCAATACAACAGTGGTGGACAATCCGGCATCAGGCGGCATTAACACTACGCCAAAAGTAGCAAAACTGGTAAAAAACAGCGGATCAGAAGTATGGGCGGGCTCATTCATCAACCTGCAGCAACCCATTGATTTCTCAAGCCAGCAAAAAATTAAGATCAAAGTATGGTCGCCACAGTCTGGCATCGTCGTGAAGCTGAAACTGGAGAACTATGCCAACGCAAACATCAATACTGAAGTCGACGCCACCACAACGACATCAAATGCATGGGAAGAACTGACCTACGATTTTACAGGTGTTAACAATGCCAACAACTATCAGCGTGTTGTAGTATTCTTCGCTTTCGGAACTGCCGGAACAGGAGCGAGCTACTATTTTGACGATATCAAACTTTCAAATTAACTATGAAAATGAAAAAATTAATTCAAAAAACAGCGTACGCCCTCGCTTTCATTTTTGCCTTCGCAGGATGTCAGGATGACGAACACAATTTTGGCAATGTCAACGCGCCCGGAAACCTTCAGGTAGCAACTGAAATTGTCGGACAGGATGCAGATAATCCTAATGGAGATGGAAGCGGATTTGTGAACTTTACCGCAACAGCCACTGACGCCATAAGCTACAAGTACATTTTTAGCGATGATACCAATGCTATTTCCGGAAGCGGAGAACTTTCAAAAAGATTTACGCAGCCCGGACTTCACACCTACACAGTAACTGTTTTGGCCAATGGTACCGGAGGGGTTTCCACCAGTACTTCATTTGAAATCACGGTCCAAAGTAATTTCAAGGACGATGAAGCCGTGCAATTTTTAACAGGCGGAAGTTCTAAAAAGTGGTATTGGGCAGCATCTGAACTGGGACACCTTGGTGTAGGACCTAACAGTGACAATGCAGCACAAAACTATTTCGGGTTCTACTATCAGGCCCAACCTTTTGAAAAAGCCGGATCACCTGACAGCAGCTGTCTGTATGATAACGAACTCACCTTTTCGCTCGATGGCACAACGCTGAAATACCAATTGGATAACGGTGGAAGAACATTTTTTAACACGGCATTCTTAAGCGTCGGTGGTGGTTCGGGCAGCTCCGACTTATGCCTGAACTATGATGCGAGCGGCGTTAAAACAGTAACCTTGTCGCCGTCTGAATCTATCGTTCCTGCAAACTTAAAAAGGGGCACAGCAATGACCTTTTCCGACGGAGGATTCATGGGCTATTACATTCAGCAAAGTACTTATGAGATCATGTCCATAACCGAAAACCGTATGGTGGTACGCGCAGTAATGGGCGGAAACGAAGCTTTGGCATGGTACCATACTTTCAGTACACAACCGCCGACACAACCAAGCGACGATACGTTTGATAACCTTGTTTTTGAAGATAATTTTGATGTCGCCGGCGCACCAGACCCAACGAAATGGTCTTACAACATCGGTGCCGGCGGATGGGGCAACAATGAAGTGCAGTACTATACTAACAGTACAGACAATGCAATCGTGGCAGACGGTATGCTCAAAATAACAGCAAAAAGACAAAATCTGTCTGGTTCCGAATTCACTTCTGCCCGACTCGTCTCTGAAAATAAGTTTGAGTTCACATACGGGAAAATTGAATTCCGTGCCAAATTACCAACCGGCGGCGGAACATGGCCTGCGCTTTGGGCGCTTGGACAAAATTATGCGACAAATACCTGGCCAGCGTGCGGCGAAATCGACGTAATGGAACATAAAGGAAACAATCCTAATGTCATATATGGAACGTTGCATTATCCTGGCGCTTCCGGAGGTACTGCAAATGGCAACAACACGACGATAACCAATGCAACTACAGATTTCCACATCTATTCTGCAGTCTGGTCATCCACTTCGATCAAGTTTTACGTTGATGGCAATTTGTACCATTCGTATGCAAATGTTGCAGGCTCGCCATTTAACGCAGATTTCTTCCTGATCATGAATGTGGCGATGGGCGGAAATTTCGGTGGAACAATCGATCCGGCTTTTACACAATCTACTATGGAGGTGGATTATGTAAGAGTATATCAATAAGACATTACAATTAAACACTGTGCAGCAAGCCGGTAGCAATGCCGGCTTTTTGCTTTTACCAATATAAACTTACAAGATGAAAAGAAGGGTTTTCGTTCTCTCACAAGCCGTAGCCATAACCTTAATATGGAGTTGCAGCACCCATAAAACTGTAACTTACAACCAACCTTCGGCAAAAAACAACGATATTGAACGCCGAACAGATTCTGTGCTGAACCTGATGACCCTGGAAGAAAAGATCGGCCAGATGAATCAATACAACGGATTTTGGGAAGTAACAGGTCCCGCACCTAAAGACGGTGCCGCAGCCATTAAATACGAACACCTGAAAAAAGGATGGGTCGGCTCTATGTTGAACGTGTTGGGCACGAAAGATGTACGGGCGTTGCAAAAAATCGCCGTTGAACAATCCCGACTGCACATTCCCATTATTTTCGGCTATGACGTTATCCATGGATACCAAACGTTAAGCCCCATACCGCTTGGCGAATCAGCAAGCTGGGATTTGGAAGCCATTCAGAAATCAGCGGCGATAGCAGCCGAAGAAGCAGCGGCCGTCGGATTAAACTGGACTTTCGCCCCTATGGTTGATATCACGCGCGATGCCCGTTGGGGACGTGTCATGGAAGGCGCCGGCGAAGATACCTTTCTGGGAAGCAAGATCGCTTACGCCCGCGTCAAAGGTTTTCAAGGGGAAAATTTCCGGGATGCCAAAACCATCCTGGCCTGTACAAAACACTTCGCAGCCTACGGATTTGCCGAAGCTGGTCGCGATTACAATACGGTTGATATCGGAACATCAACACTGTATAACGTCGTATTGCCACCGTTTAAAGCAACCGTGGACGCCGGCGTGTACACCTTTATGAATTCATTTAATGAGATCAATGGCGTTCCCTCCACCGGCAGCGCGTTCCTGCAACGCGATATCCTCAAGGGCAACTGGGGTTTCAAAGGTTTTGTCGTTTCAGACTGGGGTTCTATGGCTGAAATGATCGCGCACGGACAGGCAAAAGATGGCAAACAAGCCGCTGAAATCGCCGCCAATGGTGGTTCTGATATGGACATGGAATCTTCCGTATATGTGGAGCACCTTGCCGCACTGGTACGCGAAGGCAAAGTACAGGAAAGCTACATCGACGATTCAGCCCGAAGGATCCTGCGTACAAAATTTGAACTGGGACTATTCGACGACCCATACAAATACTGCGATGAGGCCCGCGAAAAAGCCACCGTCGGCAAAAAGGAATTCCAGGATGGCGTACTGGATATGGCAAAAAAATCGATCGTGTTGCTTAAAAACCAAAATGATCTTTTACCATTAAAAAAATCAGGCCAGAAAATCGCACTCATCGGTGCACTGGCAAACGATAAAAGCAGCCCACTGGGCAGCTGGCGCGGTGCAGCAAAAGACGGATCGGCCGTATCCGTGCTAGAAGGCATGCAGAAATATCCCGGAAACCAATTGACCTTTGAAAAAGGCGTCGAGGTAGCCATCGGCACCCCCGTTTTTGGTTCTGAGACGAAAATCAATATGACCGACAGAAGCGAATTCCAAAAAGCGATTACCGCAGCAGAAAATGCAGATGTGGTCGTAATGGTCCTCGGCGAAATCGGATTCCAGACCGGTGAAGGCCGCAGCCGCGTAAACCTTGACCTTCCGGGCCTGCAACAGGAACTGTTGGAAGCCGTGTACAAAGCCAATAAAAACGTCGTGCTGGTGGTAAACAGCGGGCGCCCGTTAATCCTGAATTGGGCAGACCAAAACATTCCGGCAATCGTCGAAGCATGGCAGCTGGGTACGCAAAGCGGCAATGCCATCGCACAGGTTTTATACGGAGACTACAACCCAAGCGGAAAACTACCCATGTCATTCCCACGGAATGTCGGACAGCTTCCAATCTATTACAACCATAAAAGTACCGGACGTCCCAATGGCGGCGGCGAAAGCGTATTCTGGTCTCATTATGGCGACGAAAAGAATACACCGCTGTATCCATTTGGCTATGGCCTGAGCTATTCCAAATTTGAGTATACAAACCTTCGTTTAAGCACGACTTCATTGTCCGACAACGACAGGATAACGGTTTCAGTTGACGTAAAAAACACCTCAAAAATCGATGGAAAGGAAGTCGTACAAATGTACATTCACGACCTTTTCGGCAGTGCGACCAGACCGGTACGGGAATTAAAAGGCTTCGAAATGACTGCTTTAAAAGCAGGTGAAACCAAAACCGTTTCATTCGACATCGACAAAAAACTGCTCGAATTCTACACCGCTAACAACCGTTGGGAAACAGAACCTGGCGATTTTACGGTCTTCATCGGTGGAAATTCCGACGCCACACTAAGCGCCAACTTCAAATACGTAAACTAGTCCTTATGAAAAAAGTACTGATCCTGCTGCTCGCCTTTAACCTGGGCCTCGCACAACAAACCAAACGAAAACTGGTCTGGGAAGAAAATTTCAACGGAAATACCCTCAACGAAGAAAACTGGAATTTCGAATTGGGTGACGGCTGCCCGAACTGCGGCTGGGGAAACAATGAACGCCAGTTGTATACAAAGGAAAACCACAAGCTCATAGAAGGGAAGCTTGTCATCACTGCAAAAAAAGAAGGTGAAAAATACTCGTCTACCCGCATCACAACAGCAGGCAAACAGGAATTTAAGTACGGCCGCATCGAAGCACGCGCTAAAATTCCCGTTGGGCAGGGCATCTGGCCGGCATTCTGGATGTTGGGAAAAAACATCAAAACCGTCGGATGGCCAAAATGTGGCGAAATCGACATTCTGGAATACGTCGGACGCGAACCTGATATGGTGTACACCACCTTGCACACTGAGGCGACACACGGCGAACATGCCAGTTCCAAGAAAACAAAAATTGACGATGTGGAAGATGGTTTCCACGTTTATGCCACCGAATGGGATGCGGACAAGATCACTTTTTTTGTGGATGACCAACTCGTGTACACCTACCAGCCGGAGAACAAGAACGAAGGCAACTGGCCATTTATGCAGCCATTCTACATCATCATCAACTGCGCCATCGGCGGGAATTTCGGCGGACCAGCCGTGGACGACAGCATTTTCCCGCAGCAATTCATCATCGATTACGTAAAAGTCTACCAGTAGTAGTAACAGCCCGCAAGCTGCAAGTACCGAATAAATTAGTTTTAGTCCTGAAAGGCGTAGTGGAAACTGCGCCTTTTTATTTTGGGCGTGCCGGCGGCTTTTACTTCCGTTCGTATCGATTACCTGCCTTTAGCCGCCGTCGGGCTCTCCGCGGTGCACGGCACCTTGCTGCGATCCCTCACGCAATCGCCGCTTATGGCAGATACCGTTACTTAGTGCGGCAATTTGTCTTTTAGGACGCCATAAAGAAACGTACCCAATAACGCCCCAACGAGCACAATCAATACCGGGAGAAATCCCGCACCGATCAAAATAAAAATCGGGCCAGGGCACGAGCCAACCAATGCCCAGCCCAAACCGAAAAACAATCCGCCAACCCAATACCGGAACGAGCCTTTTTCCTTATCCTGGATCACAATCGGGTTGCCTGTAATGTCTTTGGCTTTGCTTCGCTTAATCCATTGAATACCTACAAGGCCGGTCGCTACCGCCACCCCAATAATCCCATACATATGGAACGATTCAAAACGGAACATTTCATAAATCCTGTACCACGATACCGCTTCTGATTTTGTCAGGACCATCCCGAAGATAAACCCAACGACTAAATATTTTAATGCTTTCATCTGCTTAGAAAATTAAAGGATAAAGAAGCCACGTCATAATCAATCCCCCTACAAAAAAACCGATCACCGCTTTCAGTGAAGGAACCTGAAGGTTGCTGAGTCCCTGGATCGCATGCCCTGACGTGCAGCCTCCGGCATATCTTGATCCAAACCCGATCAGCAAACCACCGACAAGCAGGATGGCCAGCATTTTAGGCGATTGGAACGCTTCGTTTCCAAACATATTGGACGGTGCCAGCCTGCCATTTGGCGCGTCAAAACCTAAAACCTGAAGCTCGGCAATCGTTTTGGGATTCAAATCGACATTCGTCGGGTTGCTCATATAATGCACCGCCACAAATCCACCAACCATAGCGCCCAAAACCACCACAAGGTTCCAGCGCTGTGACTTCCAGTCGAAATTAAAGAAATCAACAAACTTGCCCGCGCCGGCAATCGTACACAACGACCGCAGGTTTGAAGACATTCCAAATGTCTTCCCGAAGAAAATCAGCGCGATCATCACCATCCCGATCAGGAAACCCGAAATATACCAGGGCCAGGTGTCAGTTAACCATTCCATAAAATATAAATTTTGTCAAAAATAGGGAAGAATTACCAATTAAGAATTATGAATTATGCTTCCACATCGTAAATAGCAGTCCTTAACTTGAAATTAAAACCTATTCTGCTTACTTTTGAATCGAAATTTTAAAACCAATGAAAAAATTTGCAATCGAGATCAAGTGGGCCATCCGGTACATATTTGTATTTCTGGCATGGGTATTCCTCGAAAAATATTGTGGCGCTTATGATGAGAATGTAGGCAGCTATTTCCTGTTTTCATTTGGATTTTACATCTTCGCCTTCCTCATCTACCTGATGGCGCTAAAGGACAAAAAAGAACATTATTTCAGCAACCAGCTCGAGTGGAAACAAGGCACTGTATCCGGCATTTACATGACCGTTTTTATCGCCATCCTGATGCCTGTCGCACAAATCATCATCCAGAAAGCCATCGCGCCGGAGTTTTTCCCGAATATGATCAAACATTCGCTGGCCTCAAAAAATGCAAATGCACAAGCCATCCGGGAGTATTTCAGCTTCCCTGATTACATTACGCACAGCATTTTCCTGGCGCTTTCCGTAGGGATGATATACGCAGCGGCCGCATCTGCCGTTCTTAAGACTAAAGCACTAAAATCAAAGCCATGAAATTCTCCCTCAAAATTATCAGTATCGCGGCTATTACCGCCATGATCAGCTGCGTCAGTACAAAAAGTACCATCCGCAATATTGACAATAACGCGCCTGATCTGGTGCTCCTCAAAAACAATACGTTCCAGATCACGGAGTACAGCACCGACCCGAAATACGGCTACAACAAAGACTATCCGGTGAATATTTTCTACAAGGACATCAAGAATGACAGCATCAATCAAATGCGTTTCCTGAATGCTTTAGCAGGCCCCAACGGGGAAACCCTGCGGTTTCGAAAACTGGAAAGCTGCTGCCCCTACCCGACCAAGCGCAATGAACTCGGCGGTGTCGGAATGCTCGACGTCTACGAGATTGACTGGGAAGGTCCGCACAAGCCATTGAAGATTTACATCAACATGTACGACAAAGGCTACGTCAAAGTGCCTGTCGGGCTTACCTTGAAGAAACAATAAGGTTCATCAGTTTACCGGTCGTAAGGTCGGAAGACCGCACGCGCTAACGATCTTACGAACTTCTGAGCTTCCAAACTTTATTCATCAAAAATTCATAATTCATCATTATCTTTGCACCTCAAAAAGCAACACGATGAATTTAACGAATATACCTAAGATTAAACATACAGACAGTGGCATTTTTTTTCTGCTTGCCGGTCCCTGCGCCATTGAAGGCGAAGAAATGGCCATGCGCATCGCTGAAAAACTGGTTGGGATTTCAGACAAACTGCAGATTCCGTATGTATTTAAAGGCTCATTTAAAAAAGCAAATCGTTCCAGGATAGACAGTTTCTCTGGTATCGGGGATGAGAAAGCACTGAAAATCCTGCGTAAGGTTTCCGAAACTTTTGACGTGCCTACAGTCACGGACATCCATACCAATGAAGATGCAGCAATGGCCGCGGAATATGTGGATGTGTTGCAGATTCCTGCCTTTTTGGTGCGCCAGACTGACCTTGTCGTCGCCGCAGCAAACACAGGCAAAACAGTGAACCTGAAAAAAGGCCAGTTCATGAGCCCTGAAAGCATGAAGCATGCCGTACAGAAGGTACTCGACTGCCATAATGAAAACGTCATGGTAACCGATCGCGGCACGATGTTTGGATACCAGGATATGATTGTAGATTACCGCGGCATCCCGACCATGCAGCAATACGCTACTACGGTGCTTGATGTCACGCACTCACTACAACAGCCAAACCAGACCGCCGGGGTAACCGGAGGACGCCCGGATATGATTGAAACTGTAGCAAAAGCCGGGATTGCCGTAGGTGTGGACGGCATCTTTATCGAAACGCACTTCGACCCTGCAAATGCAAAGAGCGATGGCGCTAACATGCTACACCTGGACTACTTCGAACCGTTAATGAACAAACTTGTTGCGATCAGAAAAACCGTCAATTCGTTTTAATTTCCCTAATCTATACTCTAAAAAATGTTTAAAAATTCATTGGCAGCGTTGGTACTACTCCTTTCGCTGCATACGCATGCACAGGAGACAACCGACGCTCCTGAACGATACACCGCGCACAACAAAGGAAAATTTTTCGTGTCGTGGGGTGGAAACCGAGAAAGCTACAGCCGTTCTGACGTGCGGTTCTGGGGCGACAATTACGACTTTACCGTGTATGATATGGAAGCGCACGACAAACCAAAAGGCTACCAGATTGACTACGTAAATCCGGCCAGGATGACGATTCCGCAGACAAACTTCCGGATGGGATACTTTATCAATGACCATTACAGCATCTCGGTGGGATGGGATCACATGAAATATGTGATGACACAAGACCAAATCGCTACTGTGAATGGTTTTATCAATTTGGACGCGTCCGAGGAAGGTGCCATTTTTAATGGAAACTATAACGATGCCGCGATTCCGATGACCAAGGATTTCCTCCAATACGAGCATACGGACGGCTTGAATTATGTCAACACAGAGTTTTCCAGAACGGATGACATCTCAAAACTGTTTAAGATTGGCAACACTGATAAGATCCAGGTCAATGTCACTGAAGGCGTAGGCGCAGGCATCCTGTTTCCAAAAACCAATACCACTTTGCTCGGTAAAGAACGCCACGATGCATTTCATGTGTCCGGTTACGGCGCCTCGCTGAAGGCGGGCCTCAATATTACCTTCTTCAAACACTTTTACCTGCAGGGAGAAATCAAAGGGGGTTACATCAACATGCCCGACATCCGTACCACACAAAGCGCCAGCGACCATGCCTCACAGCACTTCCTGTTCTTACAAAGGATTATTTCAGTAGGCGGAATTTTCAGGGTCTAGTATATTGGTACCATCGCAAGAAAAAAAAATACAACCAGCCTTTGGCTGGTTTTTTTATGTTTGAGAACGACAATCAATTTACGACTTAAGGTGTCGAAAAAGCCAATACAATATTCATTTCAAAAAACCACAACCGTTAAACTGAAGTTAGAAACTGAAATTGTTACAAAAATTAACTTTGAATATTTTTTTGTGATTTATACATATCACAAAGAATTTCTACTATCTTGTACTAATAATTCATATTATCTTAGCATATTATTAACAACCCAAACAAATTACTTATGAGAAAAATTACTTTGCTATTGCTGTTTCTGCTGGGTTTTGCAGTAAACAGCCATTCGCAGTGTTTGCAACCAGACCAGTATCCCAACAGTATTGTGGTATCGAATAATCTGGGCACGGTACAGGAAATTGCTACGTGTAATTACACGTTGGAATACTCGGTGATCTCCAACATCCAGATTGGAAGTGATTACATTTTTACGTGTACCGTTTTAAACGACGTAACGGAAAAGTACGTTACCGTAACTGACATGTCAGACAACCTCATTGCTGAAGGACCATCTCCTTTAACCGTATCGGCAATCACCGCTGACGAAATCAAAGTCAACTATTCCGATGATTCCAGTTGCGCAGGAACAGACAGCTGCCATTTGACAACATTACAACTGGTCCTGGCCTGCCCATTTCCACTGAATGCATCCGTTTCCAACATCACTACAACCTCTGCTGATTTCACCTGGGAAGCCGGTGGTTCTGAAACGGCCTGGGAAGTGCTTTTACTTCCTGAAGGTGCTCCTGCCCCAACAGCAGCAACATCAGGAACTGCAGTAGCATCACCCACTTTTACAGCGAACGGATTAACACAATCAGAAGGCTATGAATTTTATGTAAGGGCAAACTGTGGTTCTGATTTCAGTCCATGGACACTTGCACTGCCATTCAATGCCGCCTGTGATCCGATAGGAAGTTTCTATGAGAATTTTGATACTGCTACCACGCCGGATTTACCAACCTGCTGGACCGCATTGTTGCGGGGCGCTGGTTTATCGCAATATGCTGCAATACAAACCGAAACTTTTGAGGTGGTGCATTCAAGCCCTAACTCTGTAAATATGTATAATTCCGATTCAACAGGTGACTATGATGTTATCCTGGTGTCTCCAAGTTTGTCAAACCTCGGTGCCGGTACCCACAGGGTAAAATTCTGGGCCAGTGGTTTCAGCGACCTGCAGATTGGAACGCTTGACGGCTTTTCATCTACAGCAACTTTTAACGTATTGGAAGAGATTGCGGTAACCGATACCCCAACGCAATACACCGTGGATTTCACCTCTTATACAGGTGCTGATACCTATATCGGTATTCGTATGAACACCACAAATACTTACTCAAACTTATATATCGATGACATCCTTTGGGAAGTAAGCCCAACCTGTCCTGACGTAACGGAAGTTACCGTACCTGTTGTGGGTACCGATTCGGCTACAGTAAACTGGGTCGGCAGTGGAACAGAAACGGCCTGGCAGGTTGCCGTAGGTGGTGCTAACGAAACAAACCCGAACAGCCTTACGCCAACTCCGGCCACTTCAGAAAGTGCAGTCGTGAACGGATTGACAGACAATACTGTATACAATGTATGGGTACGCTCAATGTGTGCCGGTGGTACAGATCCAGGCGCATGGATCGGGCCCTTTAGATTTAAGACCGCCTGTCTGCCTGTGGCGAATTTCTTTGAAGACTTTGACAGTGTGACCACACCTAATCTTCCTGACTGCTGGTCAACAATCCTAAGAGGACCAACGGTTTCGGATTTTGCCCGCATCAGTACTTCTACCTTTAATGCAACACAGTCGGCTCCAAATTCAGTAGAACTATACAACTCATCTTCTGACACTGCCGGCAGTGACGACATCATCCTGGTATCGCCAAACCTGTCTACAGTAGGAACCGGAACACACCGCCTTAAATTTTATGCGAAAAATGCCGGAAGCCTGCAGTTGGGTACGCTTGACACCAATACCAACGACGCTGTATTCAGCCTAATTGAAGAAGTAGCTACTACAGACCAGCTGACACAGTACACCGTTGATTTTACATCATACAGTGGCGCTGACACCTATGTGGCAATCCGTATGAACAATAGCAGTACTTACACGACCGTAGTACTGGATAACATTCTTTGGGAAGTATCCCCAACCTGTTCTGACGTGACGGATGTGGCTGTTGTGGCAACGACTACAGACGGTGCTTCTGTTACCTGGACCGGAAGCGGGTCAGAAAACTCCTGGAATATAGCCGTGGGCGCGGCGACCGTAACTGACCCATCGACGCTTACTTTCACCACCGCTTCTTCGGAATCGGCCGAAATCGCAGGATTGACTGACAACACAAACTATAGAGTGTGGGTACGTTCAGTATGTGCCGGAAATGACAACGGCGCATGGATTGGGCCTGTTCCTTTTAAAACAGCTTGTCTTCCAACAGCTAATTTTACTGAAAACTTCGACACGACTGCTACAGATACGTTACCAGATTGTTGGTCAGCCATCCTTAGGGGCCCGACAGTATCACAGTATGCCAGCGTTGACGTAATAAACTTTCAAACAGTACAATCTGCGCCAAACTCGGTTCAATTGTACAACTCCAGTTCGGACACCGCCGGTGCGGATGATATCATCCTTGTATCTCCAAATGTGTCTACTTTATCATTGGGAACCTATCGTTTGAAATTCTTCGCAAGCGGCCAGGGCAGCCTGCAGATCGGAACTTTAGATTCAAATACAAACGCTGCAGTGTTTAGTATGATTGAGGAAATCGCAACAACGGATACCGTTACGGAGTATAAGATCGACTTTACATCGTATACTGGTTCAGATACCTATGTAGCGATTCGTATGAACAATTCAGCACAGTACACCTCTTTATTCATAGACAATGTGACCTGGGAAATTTCACCAACTTGTCCGGATGTAACGGAGATCGCAGTGGAGGGTGTAACAACAACCACTGCTGAAGTCGTATGGACATCGAATGGCAGCGAAACACAATGGCAGGTTGCTTATGCACCAGCGCCATCAACTGATCCTACAACAGCAACAATCGTGTCTGCCACTACTGTTTCTGCCAGTTTATCTGGTTTGACTCCTGCAACTAAATATAATCTTTGGGTACGCTCGGTTTGTTCGGGCGGTACAGACCCAGGTGCATGGATCGGACCTGTTTCATTCAATACGCTTTGTCTTCCTGTAGGTTTACCATACATCGAAGATTTTGAAAGCGCTACAGCTCCAGGCTTGCCTTTATGTGGAAGCGTGGTGAATCTGGGTGACGGAAATGAATGGATTGTAACGGAAGACACATTCGGAGCAAACAACGCTGGATTTAACTCTAAAACCCTTACATACAACTACGATTTCGCCAGCCCGGCCGACACTTGGTTCTTCACCGGAGGAATCACGCTACAGGCTAATGTTGACTACCAGATATCATACCGGTACGGTGATAATGCTGATGATAACTACAGCGAAGATCTTAAAGTAATGGCTGGAACAGCACAGTCTGCAGATGAGATGTTTATCGATATCGCAGACTACACAGGAATCAATTCCGGTGCGGCAATTAATGAGCTCGTATCATTTACAGTACCAACTAATGGCGTGTATTACTTCGGTTTTAATGCGCATTCTGCGGCAAATCAATATTACATCTATGTAGATGATATTATGGTAGATACCGCGCTTTCTACAGGTGGTGTTACCAACGATCGCTTCAACTACTACCCTAACCCAGTGAAAGACTACCTGAACCTGACCAATACCAAAAACATCTCGTCAGTGACAGTGTACAACCTTCTTGGGCAAAGGGTACTTGAAAACGATGTTAATGCCAACAACGCCAAAATAGACATGTCTGCATTATCAGCTGGCAACTACATTGTAAAAGTTACAGCCGATGGCATGACAAAATCCATCAAGGTGGTCAAACAATAAGTTTTAGATTTTAGATTTTTTTTTTATCAAACCTCCGGCTTCATCACCGGAGGTTTTTTTTTGCACTAATTGGTACCGTACTGGTCAATCAGGTAAATCAGGGAAGTAATGGCAGCGGCACCCAGTTCCAGCTCCCTTTTGTCCACCGCGTCAAAAGTATCCGTCGCGGCATGATGGTAGTCAAAATAACGTTGTGTGTCAGGCTTCAATCCCGCCTTGATTACATTCGGGGACTGAATCGGCTCCACATCCGTACCGCTGTGTCCCTTTTCAAACAAATGGATAAAATAAGGCGCAAACAAAGGCTTCCAGCGACTGATCCGCTCCAACGCCGCATCATCGGCCTCAAACGTAAAACCGCGTGGCGTAAAGCCCCCCGAATCACTCTCGAGTGCAAAGACATGGGTTTCATTATTTTGCTGGGCCAGTGCTGCATATTTGTCGCCACCCCGGACACCATTCTCCTCATTCATAAACAATACCGCCCGAATCGTATGCTTCGGCTTGTAGTGCAGCGCTTTCAGCAAATGCAGGACTTCCATGCTCTGCACCACACCCGCGCCATCATCCTGCGCCCCATCAGCAAGGTCCCACGAATCCAGGTGCCCGCCCACAACAATGATTGTTTCAGGTTGTTCGCTGCCTTTGATCTCGCCAATGACATTATACGACAACACATCGTCATATTTTTTACAGGATTGCTTAAACCAAAATTTCAGCTTCGGGTTGGCCTTCAGCGATTGGCTCAGCAACTCAGCCCCATTTGTGCTTATCGCCGCAGCCGGAATAAACTCCGACTCCGCCAGCTTCCCATACCCCATATTGCCCGTATGCGGAAAATCATCTAGCCGCAGGTTCATCGAACGCACAATCACACCCACCGCACCATACTTTGCCGCTTCCCTGGCCCCGGCACCACGTTGGTCCGCCGCGCCGCGATAGGCATTCATGGGATCTATTAACGCCGGGTCCATCGGGCGGTTGTAAAACACAATTTTGCCCTTTAGTTTTTCAGTACCCAATGATTCCAGTTCGTTTAGCCCGTGCACTTCGATGACTTCCGCCGCAAGCCCATTCTTTCCCGTTGCTATTGAGCCACCCAGCGCACAAACCGGAACGCTGGTTTTCTTTCCGTTTACTTCGAAATAGGCCGCCTCCTTTTCACCACGCACCCAGTGCGGCACCATGACTTCCTGCAGGTATACCCGATCCAGTCCAAGCGTCTCCAGCTGCGCCTTAGTATAATCCACGGCCTTCTGCGCATTCGCTGATCCGGAGAGCCTCCCCCCGATTTTATTGCATAGGTGATCCAGCCAGGCATAACACTTCGATTGCGTCAACGCTTCATTATAAATATTTTTGAGCTGTTGGGCGTCTTGTTCCTGGGCGGTCATGGCACACGACCCCAACACCAGGAAATAAGCAAATTTTCTCATATAATTAGTTTTGATTCCGTAAAGTTACTTTTTAATTTATTGAAGTGCCAGCAAAAAAAGCGCTGGTGCATCGCATCAAAACCGCAATTTAGGCATCCAACCCTGCTCCACTACAGCCATTTTTGGACAGTCTCAGGCACCTTTCCCCACCGGCAACCAATCTTTCCCCACCGGCAACCAATCTCTCACCGCCGGCAAGAAATCTTTCACCACC
>NZ_NKJE01000002.1:0-11578 GCF_002256285.1 Flavobacterium sp. BFFFF1
GGCTACGGTGACCATCACTGTTGCCCCTGATGCGGCCGGAACGGACGTACCTGTGGCTGTGAACGATACGGCGAACGTAACCGAAGACCAATCGGTGAATATCGCGGTACTTGTAAACGATACTTTCGGACCTGACGGACCATCAGCTACAGCCATTACGATCGCTGCTGCTGCCACAAACGGAACCGCTGTAGTGAACACGAACGGAACACCTAATGACCCAACCGATGATACGGTAGACTATACCCCGAATGCGAACTACAACGGGGCGGATTCCTTCAGCTATACGATCACCGATTCAAACGGCGACACTTCAACGGCTACGGTAACGATCACTGTTGCCCCTGATGCGGCCGGAACGGACGTACCTGTGGCTGTGAACGATACGGCGACTACAGGAGAAGGTTTTGCTGTTACAGTAACGGTATTAATCAACGACACATTTGGCCCTGATGGACCATCTGCATCTGCAATTACTGTTGGACCTGCTGCGAACGGAGCTACTGTTGTAAATACCAACGGCACACCGAATGATCCAACCGACGATACAGTTACGTACACACCAAATCCTAATTTTAATGGAAGTGATGTGTTTACATAAACAATTACCGACTCTAATGGTGATACATCAACTGCAACCGTAACTATTACAATTACTCCTGATAATCCTTTTAACGATGCGCCAACAGCGACGAATGATTCCGCAACGACAAATGAAGATAGTCCTGTTACTATCGACGTCCTTGTGAATGATGACTTCGGTGGTGATGGAGCAGGAGTAGGACCAATCACGGTGACGCAAGGAGTAAATGGTACTGTAACGGTGAATACCAACGGAACACCATTTGATCCTACGGATGATACAATCACGTACACTCCTAATGCAAACTACAATGGAAGTGATAGTTTCACGTATACTATAGCAGACAGTGACGGACAAACATCAACTGCAACAGTGACGATTACCGTTGTGCCAGATAATCCGATATTTGATACACCGACTGCTTCCGCAGATTCAGCGGCAGTAGCAGAAGATTCTTCAGTAATTATTAATGTTACAGCCAATGATGATTTCGGAGGAGATGGACCTTCTTCTTCACCAATTATCATCGCTACACAACCAGCTAACGGTGTGGCTACGCTGAACACGAACGGTACGCCAAATGATCCGACAGATGACACGGTTACCTATACGCCGAACGCAAATTTCAATGGTGTAGACAGTTTCACCTATACTATCGCAGATGCTGACGGACAATTGTCTACAGCAACTGTTACTATTACGGTTACTCCGGACAACCCTGCAACGGATACACCATCTGCTATCGCTGATGTTGCTACAACGGCAGAAGACACCCCGGTAACAGTAACTGTACTTGTGAATGATAGTTTTGGCGGTGATGGCCCATCATTCGGTACCATTACAGTAACGCAACCTTTGAACGGTATAGTTGTTGTAAATACGAATGGTACGCCATTTGACCCAACGGATGATACGGTTACGTATACGCCAAACGCAAACTTTAATGGGGTAGACAGCTTCACGTATACGATCGCTGATGCTGATGGACAAATTTCCACAGCAACGGTAACGATTACTGTTACTGCTGATAACCCTGCTATCGATGTTCCAGTGGCTAATAATGATACCGTATCCGTACAGGAAAATACACCAATCCTTATTAATGTACTGGTGAATGATACATTCGGTGGCGATGGACCTGGTGTGGGACCAATATCTGTAACACAGCCTGCAAATGGTACTGTTACGGTTAATGATGGTGGTACACCTAACGATCCAACGGATGATAGGGTAGTATATACCCCTAACACAGACTTTAACGGAGTGGACACATTTACCTACACTATTGCAGATGCTGATGGTCAGACCTCTACAGCAACGGTAACAGTTACGGTAAGTGCAGACGATCCGAACGCGGACTTCCCAGTTGCACAGCCAGACAATGCTACAACTACGGAAGACGTTGCAGTGAACATTCCTGTTCTTGTGAACGATAGCTTCGGTGGAGATGGACCTGGTGTAGGACCAATTACCGCAACGCAGCCAACAAACGGCTCTGTAATCGTAAATAACGGAGGAACACCTAACAACCCAACTGACGATACGGTAGTATATACTCCAAACCCGAACTTTAATGGTGTGGATACCTTTACCTATACAATCGCTGATGTTGATGGACAGACGTCTACGGTTACGGTTACAGTTACTGTGAATCCGGATAACGTATTGGCTGATTTCCCTGTTGCCAACAACGATTCTGCAACGACAGTTGAGGATAGCCCTGTCACTGTTAATGTATTGGTAAATGATAACTTTGGAGGTGACGGACCGTCTACCGGATCAATTGTAGTGGCAACGCTACCGGTTAACGGTATTGCAACTGTTAACGATGGAGGTACACCTAATGATCCAACTGACGATACCATCACGTACACACCGAATGCGAATTACAATGGTTCTGATAGTTTTACGTATACAATTGCTGATGCCGATGGACAGACTGCGACCGCTACGGTGACCATAAGCATCACTGCTGACAATCCGCTGAATGACTTGCCGTCAGCAGTAAATGACACTGCAACGACAACAGAAGATACAGCGATTGATATTACTGTACTTGTTAATGATAGTTTCGGTGGAGACGGCCCTGCTTCAGGATCGATTTCGGCAACACAACCTGCTAATGGTGTGGCTGTCGTATTGAATCATGGAACGCTGAATGATCCAACGGATGATACCATAACATATGTGCCAAACAGCAACTTCAACGGAACGGATACTTTTACGTACACTATAACTGATGCTGATGGACAGACTTCTACAGCTACTGTTACGGTAACGGTAACCGCGGACAATCCTGCTGTAGACGTACCAACTGCGAATGACGAAACAGTAACTACTCCTGAGGATACAGCAATTGTTATCGACGTGCTTGCCAATGATAATTTTGGTGGAGACGGCCCTTCAATCGGAGCCATTGTGATCGCGACGCCTCCGACGAATGGTGTGGCAGTGGTGAACACTAATGGTACGCCGAATGATCCTACAGACGATACGATCACGTACACGCCTAATGCGAACTTCAATGGTGCTGACTCGTTCACGTATACCATTGCGGATGCTGATGGGCAAACGTCAACGGCTACTGTAAATATTGCGGTTATGCCTGACGCTCCAACAAACGATGCGCCACAGGCCAATAATGATACCGTAACCATTACCGAAGGGAACAATGTAAACATCAGCGTACTTGCGAATGATACATTTGGTGGTGACGGACCTTCAAATGGTGCGATTTTCGTGGCGACCACACCGTCTAATGGTATTGCTACGGTCAACCTAAATGGTACGCCAAATAATCCTACAGATGATTTCATTACGTACATCCCTAATCCAGGTTACAATGGTCCGGATAGTTTTACATACACCATTGAAGATGCCGATGGACAGCTTTCTACGGCAACGGTGTTTATTACTGTAAATCCGAACGATCCAAACCAGGATTTCCCATCAGCTAACAATGACAGTGCTACAACTCCTGAGGACGTTGCAGTAACGATCAGCGTATTGGCTAATGACAGCTTTGGGCTTGACGGACCTTCTACAGGCGCGATTGTGATTGCTTCATTACCAGTTCATGGGACGGTTACAGTGAATGTAAATGGAACACCAAACGATCCGAGCGATGACACGATTACGTATACGCCTGATGCGAACTACAATGGTCTGGATACATTCAACTACACCATTGCAGACGCCGATGGACAGATTGCAACAGCTTCGGTAAACATTACAATTACGCCGGATGCCGCTGTTGTTGATATGCCGGACGCTGTTAATGATACGGTGACAACAGACGAAGATGTAGCGATCACCATTCCTGTGCTTGTTAATGATACGTTCGGAGGTGATGGACCATCTACAGGTGCTATTCTGATTGCTGCCGCGCCTGCAAATGGTGTAGCAGTGGTGAACACTAATGGAACGCCTAATGATCCTACTGATGACACGATCACATACACTCCAAATGCTAACTTTAATGGTACAGATTCATTTACGTACACCATTACAGATGCTGATGGACAGACTGATACGGCTACGGTAAATATCACTATTACGCCAAATGATCCTAATGCCAATGCTCCGGTTGCAAACAACGATTTTGCAAACACTGCTGAGGATACTGCTGTAACCATCAATGTGTTGGTAAACGACACCTTCGGTGGTGACGGACCTTCAATTGGGGCGATTGTCCTTGCGTCTAATCCTTCGAATGGAGTTGCTGTTGTAAACAATAACGGTACGCCTAACAACCCGACGGATGACACCATCACTTACACGCCTAATGCTAATTTCCACGGTAATGACATCTTTACCTACACCATCGCTGATGCAGACGGACAGACGGCTACAGCTACAGTGTTTGTAAATGTAAATGCTGATGTTGATACGGCAGATGCTCCTGTAGCAGTTGACGATAGCGCGAGCGTAGTGGAAGATACCACTGTTAACATTCCAGTATTGGTGAATGATAACTTCGGTGGTGATGGACCATTTGCAGGACCAATTATTGTTGCCTCAAACCCATCTAACGGTCTGGCTGTGGTAAACAATAACGGTACACCAAATAACCCTACTGACGATACAATCTTGTATACGCCTAACCCGAACTTCAACGGAACGGATAGCTTTATCTACACGATCCTTGATGCGGACGGGCAGACTGCAACAGCGACTGTTACTATAACAATTACGCCTGATGCACCAACTGTTGATGCTCCTGTTGCCAACAACGACGTGGCTACTACTGTAGAGGATACTCCGGTTACAGTACAAGTTCTTGTCAACGACAGTTTCGGAGGCGACGGACCGTCTGCGACAGCGATTCTGGTTGCAACTCAACCTGCAAATGGAAACGCTACCGTAAATGATGGAGGCACTCCAAATGATCCAACAGATGATACTATCGTGTACACACCGAACGCGAACTTCTTCGGAAGTGACACCTTCACATACACGATTGCTGACGCGGATGGACAGACGGCTACTGCTACTGTAACCATTACCGTTACCGCGGATGCGCCTGGTACTGATGTTCCGGTGGCCGTAAATGACAGTGCTAGCGTTACAGAGGATACTTTCGTTACGATTCCAGTAATTGTTAACGATGACTTTGGTGGTGACGGACCTGGAAATGTTCAGATCACCGCGACGCAGCCTACAAACGGTGTTGTTGTTGTCAATACAAATGGAACACCAAACGATCCTACAGACGATACGATTACTTATACGCCGAATGCAAATTACAACGGACCGGACAGCTTCACTTATACGATTGCTGATAGTACAGGCGACACATCTACAGCTACAGTCACAATTACAGTGACTCCGGATGCACCTGATGCTGATGTTCCAGTTGCCACAGATGATACTGCTATCACTATCGAGGATACGCCAGTTCAAATCCTATGGCTTGGAAATGATACTTTCGGTGGCGATGGACCAAACGCTGGAACAATCGTCATTGCCTCCGATCCTGCAAACGGAACTGTTTCGGTAAATAATAACGGTACACCAACGAACCCAACGGATGATATGGTGACCTATACACCGAATGCTAATTTTAATGGAACCGATAGCTTTACTTATACCATTACTGATGCTAACGGCGATACATCAACCGCTACTGTCTTTATTACAGTGAATCCAGATGTACCAACTGCTGATGTTCCGGTAGCGAATGACGATGCGATTACGGTTGCAGAGGATTCGACGAACAACATCGTTCCTTATGCAGGCAATGATACTTATGGCGGCGACGGCGCAGGTACTGTTGCAGTGGGCATTACGGTAGCACCGCTTCACGGAACCGCTTCAGTGAACGACCAGGGTACAGCAGATCCATCTGATGATGTGATCACGTACACCCCTGATGCGAACTATAACGGTACGGATGTCTTCACTTATGTGATAACAGATGCCAACGGCGATACGGATACGGCTGTAGTGACCATTACGATCACTGCTGATGCTCCGGGTAATGATGTGCCTTTAGCAGTAAATGATGTAGCAACGGTCGATGAAAACGACACCGTCAATATCGCTGTATTGGTAAATGATACATTCGGACCTGATGGACCTTCGACAGGAACAATCGTCGTGGCGACTCAGGCAGCTAATGGAACCGCAGTACTCAATGATGGTGGTACACCGAATGATCCAACCGATGATACATTTGACTATACCCCTGATACTGATTTCAGCGGAACAGATAGCTTCACGTACACGATTACTGATAGCAATGGCGACACATCAACAGCGACAGTAACCATCACGGTAAATCTTACAGAAGTACCATCAATCGCATTGGTTAAGGTATCTGCGGTAAATGATGTCGATGCAGATGGTCAGCTTGAAGCCGGCGAATCGATTTCATACACTTTCACAGTGACCAATACAGGTAACGTGGCAGTGAATAACATTATAATCAATGATCCATTGTTAGGAACTACACCAATAACCGTTGGTAATTTAGCGCCGAATACAAGTATCACCCTGCCAGTTCAAACGTATACTGTTACACAAGCAGACGTAAATGCAGGACAGGTTGTGAACTCAGCAGTAGCTTCAGGAACTACTCCTGGAGGAACTCCGGTAACAGATACTTCTGACAACGATACTGATCCTACAAATGGTGATGATACACCAACTGTGACGCCAATTACAATCAATCCGGAACTGACGTTTGTGAAAACTGGTGTTTGGGTTGATACCAATGGAAATGGTATCCCAGAAGTTGGAGAGCCGGTAAATTATACGTTTACGGTTACAAACACTGGAAATGTGACGGTGAATGATATTGTCGTGAATGACGCATTGACTCAGACCGTACTGGTACCGCTGTTGCCTTCTACATTGCAACCGGGACAGATTGGCGTGTTAACTGCAACTTATTTGATTACGCAGAATAACATTAACCTGGGCATGGTCGTTAACTCGGCATCTGTAACAGGTAACGATCCAAATGGTGCTACGGTATCTGACGTATCGGATGAAGGTGATCCGGCGAACGGGGATGATAATCCAACGATTGTACCGTTAAACATTGTTCCGCAATTGACGTTGATTAAAACGGCTGTTGTTGGTGGCACGGGCGCGATTGGTGATACAATCACTTACACCTTCACTGTGACCAATACAGGAAATGTTTCCGTAAGCAACATTGTCATCAATGACGCCTTAACCGGTTCTGTGAACCTGATTGTTGCACCGTCCACATTGGCCCCGGGTCAGATAGGACTTGCTACAGCAACTTATGTGATTACTATAGCCGATATGGATGCAGGACAGGTTGTAAACTCGGCAACAGTGAGTGGAACCGCAGTAATTTCCGGTAACCCGATATCTGATGTTTCCGATGAAGGCGATCCAACGAATGGTGATGATAACCCAACCATTGTGACGCTGAACCAGTCAAGTTCAATTGAAATCATGAAAACAGGTGTATTTAATGACCTGAATAATGACGGATTTGCACAGGTTGGAGAGACGATTACGTATTCGTTTACGATAACCAACACAGGTCAGACCACGCTGTACAATGTCACGGTAAGCGATCCTCTACCAGGGGTAACTTTAGAAAACGATGGTCTTGTCACTGGTAACACTGGTGCAGGCATCTTACTTCCTGGTGAAGTAGCCAGCCTGACAGGAAGTTACGTACTGACTGCTGGTGATATTACAGCAGGCAGCGTAACGAATCAGGCGTCCGTAAGAGGCTTCAATCCTGCGGGTGAGGAAATCGCAGAGGACGTATCCAGCGATGTGAATGACGTCGATGATCAGCCAACGATCATTGTGTTCGACGGATGTACGATTAAAGTTTATAACTTAGTATCGCCAAATGGAGATGGATTCTACGATGAATTGTATATTCAGGGTATCGTTTGCTTCCCAGACAACACGGTAGAGATTTACAACCGTTGGGGCGTGAAAGTATATGAAACCGAAGGATATGATAATGAAACCAAAGCATTCAGGGGCATCTCTGAAGGCAGGGTAACAATAGACAAATCTGCAGGATTGCCTGAAGGTACTTATTACTGGATCATCAAATATAAAGATGGTGTGAATACGAAGGAAAAAGCTGGATTCTTACATTTAACCCGATAAAGTTAATTCCGGAGGGTATTACAGCCCTCCGGATTAAATAAAACTTATAAAGAATGAGAACAAAATTTTTATTTTTTGCCTTGATGTTGATCACTGGAGTGTATGCGCAGCAAGATGCGCAGTTCACGCAGTACATGTACAATACAGTCAATGTCAACCCTGCGTACGCGGGCTCAAGAGGTGTGCTAAGTGCGTTTATCCTTCACAGGACCCAATGGGTGGGACTGGACGGTGCTCCGGTAACAAATACCGCTTCTATTCATACACCAATTGAAGGCAGTAAGATCGGGTTAGGGCTTTCGATTATTAACGACAGGATCGGTATTTCAGATGAGAACGATGTCTCAGCGGACATCTCTTACACCATCAAAACGTCGGAAGATTTTAAACTGTCGTTTGGACTTAAGGCTACGGCAAATTTACTTAGCGTGGATTTCAGCCGGTTGATTTTGAGAAACCCAGGCGATTACGCAATCAGTCAGCAGTCAAACATCGACAACCGTTTTACGCCCAATATTGGTGCGGGTATTTACTACCATTCAGATAAGACTTATTTTGGACTTTCGGTGCCTCATTTTCTTGAAACCAAACACTATGAAGACAATACAAGCTCTGTCGCCAGTGAGAAAATGCACGTTTTCTTTATCGCAGGCCACGTTTTTGACCTGAGTGAAAATGTGAAATTTAAGCCTGCGTTACTCACAAAAATGGTGAAAGGCGCACCGCTGCAAGTAGATGTTTCTGGAAACTTCCTCATCAATGATAAATTTAATCTTGGCCTTGCTTACCGATGGGATGCTGCAGTCAGCGCGATGGTGGGCTTCCAGATCAGTGATTCATTGTTCATTGGGTACGGGTACGACCTCGAAACTACAAAGTTGGCTAACTATAACTCGGGATCTCATGAAGTTTTCCTTAGGTATGAGCTGTTCAGGAATTATGAAAAAATTATATCTCCAAGATTCTTCTAATAACGCACTATCATGAAAAAACAAGTATTATTCATCCTTTTATTAGTGAATTTCGGGGCATTGAACATGTACTCTCAAAAAAGTGCGCTAAAAAAAGCAGAAAAGAAGTATGATAATTTCGCCTATGTGGATGCCATTAAGATATATGAAACAATAGCTGCGAAAGGGTATAAGGATGAAAAGATGTTCCAGAAACTGGGGAACGCTTATTATTTTAATTCGGAATTCGAAAAGGCCGAAGGTGCATACCGGGAATTATTTGCCATGAACCCAGAGCAAAAGGAAGAATACTATTACCGATATGCGCAATCCTTAAAATCTGTAGGAAAATATACTGAAGCAGAGCAGATGATGGTCAAGTTTAACGAGAAATCTGGGAATGACAAACGCGCTGTGCTCTTTAAAGACAATCGAAACTATCTCGAAGTCATTAAACTGAATTCCAAAAGGTTCTACATCGAAGATGCCGGAATCAACTCTGAATATTCCGACTACGGCAGTTCAATGATCGGGAACAAACTTGTTTTCGCTACGACACGCGATACCGGTGGCGTTGTGAAAAGAAAGCACAAATGGAATAACAAGGCTTTCAGTAATCTTTACGACTCAGAAATACAACAGGATTTTGACGCAGTACTCGGGAAACCGGCAAAGTTCTCAAAAGAGGTAAATTCCAAATTCCATGAATCTACACCAGTCTTCACAAAAGATGGAAAGACCATGTACTTTACCCGAAACAATTTTAATAAAGGGCGTCAGGGAGAAAACCGCTACGATGTCGTATTGCTTAAAATTTACAAAGCGACGCTGCAAGGTGATAAATGGGCCAATGTGACGGAGCTGCCGTTCGATAACGACGAGTACAATACCGCGCATCCATCATTGAGCCCTGACGAAAGAACATTGTACTTTGCGTCCGATATGCCGGGATCTTACGGAGAGTCTGATCTTTACAAGGTAGCGATCAATGAAGATGGTTCCTATGGTACACCTGTAAATCTGGGACCTTCCATCAACACGCCCGGGAAAGAGACATTTCCGTATGTTACGGATGAAGATGAATTGTACTTCGCTTCGGACGGTCATCCAGGATTGGGCGGACTTGATATTTTCGTTGCAAAAATCCGTAAAGACGGCGTGTTTCGAAACATCCAGAATCTTGGACAGCCACTGAACAGCCGTAAGGATGATTTTGGCTATTTATTGGATACCAAAACGAGAACCGGTTATTTCACTTCAAACAGGGAAGGCGGTAAAGGCTTTGATGACATCTATAAGTTTACCGAGTTGCGCAAGTTAAATTGTGAACAAATCCTTGAAGGTGTCGTTACCGACAGCGAGACCAATGCACCGATTGCTGATGCACAGGTCGTATTATACGATTCGGACATGGAGAAACTGGCGACGGTCAATACCGATAGTCAGGGAAAATATTCCTTTGGCGTAGTCGATTGCGACAGCAAGTATTATATTCGTGCGGACAAAACCGATTACGAAACGAATGAAACGCCATTCCTGGCACCGAAACAAGGTGGAAATACGTATATTCCCCTCACGATTAAGAAACGTATGGTTAAAATTGAGCCTGGGATTGACTTAGCCGAGCGCGGTGTACTTGACATTCCGACCATATATTTTAACCTCGATAAGTGGAACATCAGGAAGGATGCCGCTTTCGAACTGGAGAAAGTCCTGGCTGTGATGAACCAATATCCCACGATGAAAATCGATGTTCGTTCCCATACCGACAGCCGTGCCACGCATAAATACAACCAGGTTTTGTCTGACAAACGTGCCAAATCTACGATAGCCTGGCTTGTTAAGAACGGAATTGACGCCAGCCGTCTGACGGGACGTGGATACGGAGAATCACAATTGGTTAACAAATGTGCCGACGGCGTAAAATGTACTGAAGCGGAACACCAAATGAACAGGCGAAGCCAGTTTATTGTAGTTGAGTTCTAGCCTATAAAAAGAATTGCACAAATTCTGATTTTTAACTCGAAAAAGTTAAGAATCAGAATTTGTTTTTTATAAAGAATATTGATTAATTTGAATATGTCTCTACCCAAATCGACATTGTTATTGCTGGTTTTTTTGATTCCGTTCAGCCTGTTTTCACAAAAAGGCAAAATGGCTGCTGCGGACAAAAAGTACGAACAATACGCTTATATCGATGCTATAGAAATTTATGAAAACGTTGCCAAAAAAGGATATAAGTCAGCGGCGCTTTTCGAAAAACTGGGCAATGCATATTATTTTAATTCGGAGTTTGATAAAGCAGCACTTTGGTACACCGAACTGTTCAACCTAAATGAAGAAATAGAGCAGGAATATTACTATCGCTACGCGCAGTCCCTTAAATCCATCGGGAACTACACCAAGGCCAATGAGATGATGGAAGCCTTCAGCC
>NZ_NKJE01000002.1:11588-119566 GCF_002256285.1 Flavobacterium sp. BFFFF1
GACCAACGGGCCAGATTATACGCTGCAGATAAAGGTTATCTTGAAAAAATTCAGGAAAATTCAGGACGGTTCAATATCAAAAATGCCGGACTCAACTCGGAACAGTCCGATTACGGCGGTGCATTTTTCGGAGACGAACTGGTATTCACCACGGCCAGAGACACCGGTGGGCCTTTCGTCAGGAAAATGAAATGGAGCAATCAGGCGTTCAGTAACCTATATGCGTCAAAAGCCAAAGTCGATGGCAGTATGGCAGCACCCGAAAAGTTCACCAACATCCTGAATTCAAAGTTTAACGAAGCGTCTGCCATCTTTACAAAGGACCAGAAAACGATGTATTTCACCCGCAATAATTTCACTGACGGCAAAAAGGGTAGAAGCAAAGACAAAAGGACATTATTGAAGCTGTATCGTGCTACTTTTGACGAAATTGAATGGGTAGACGTTGAAGAGCTCGATTTCAATAGCGATGAATTCAGCTGTGCGCATCCCGCTTTGAGTACAAATGACAGGGAATTGTATTTTGCCTCCGACATGCCCGGCGGATTTGGCCAGTCTGACATTTATAAAATAAAAGTATATACCGATGGAACTTTTGGAAAGCCAGTCAATTTAGGGCCGACAATTAATACCGAAGGAAAAGAAACCTTTCCGTTCATTTCCGATGACAATGAGTTGTATTTTGCCTCTGACGGCCATCCCGGATTGGGCGGTCTTGACGTATTTGTTGCTAAGATAAAAGAGGATGGTACGCTTGAAGAGGTAAAGAATCTGGGACAACCGCTTAATTCAAAGGACGATGACTTCGCGTTCCTGATTGACAGCAAAAGCAGGAATGGCTTTTTTAGTTCAAATCGACCAGGAGGCGTTGGGTCAGATGATATTTACCGTTTTACCGAAACCAGGAAGATTAGCTGCGAACAGGTAATTGAGGGGTATGTGGTTGACGAGGAGACCGGAGATTTTCTTGGAAATTCACAAGTCGTTTTACTGGACGCACAATTCAATATTGTTAAAGAAATGTACGCGAGTGAGCTGGGATTCTACAGCTTTCACGTGGACTGTGATCGAAAGTACTACATCCGCGCGAGCAAACTGAAACATGAAACCAAAGAAATGACCATTGATGTACCGAAGGCGTACGGGAAAACAAGCGTAAATATTCCGCTGGATAAAAGATTTAAAACCTACGCTAAAGGTGATGATGTTGGCCCGAAACTCGGAATCCGTATGATTTATTTTGATTTAGACCGCGCAAACATCCGGCCTGACGCCGCATTGGAGCTTGAAAAAGTATTGGTATTATTGCAGAAAAATCCCAACCTCAAAATTGATATCCGTTCCCATACGGACAGCCGACAGACGCGAAAATACAACCAGAAATTATCTGATAAGCGCGCGAAAGCTACAATGGGCTGGCTTGTAAAGAGGGGCATTTCACCCGGCAGGCTCACGGCAAAAGGGTACGGCGAGTCGCAACCGGTAAACAAATGTGTTGATGGTATTGACTGCACCGAAGCAGAGCACCAGCAAAACAGGCGCAGCCAATTTATTGTCACAGCGATGTAATGCCAATGTTTTTAAGCGTTTACACGTTCAAAAAACTTCGCTATAATTTTATGTTAATAGTATTCAACAAACTTGCACAATGTATTTGAATTGTTAATTTTGTCGGGTTGTTACAGATTAAAATGGTGGCTTTCCGTGTTTTTTGAAAATTGGAATACCATGTGCGCAAAAACAATTAAAATTTAAATTGAAAATTTAGCAATAATGAGAATGAAACAATTGCTTCTAGGGCTGTTTCTAACCCTGAATCTGGCAGCTGTAGCCCAAAACAGCAAAAAGGAAGTGCTCTTTTCCATCGATGACAAACCTTATTACACCGACGAATTTGCGAGGGTTTACAAGAAAAATATCGATTTGGTAAAAGACGAAAGCCAGAAGGATTTAAACCAATATTTAGAACTTTTTATTGGTTACAAACTCAAAATCAACAAAGCAAATAAGCTCGGACTGCAAAACAATCCCAAGTACCAGACCGAACTCAAATCCTACAGAAGCCAGTTGGCCAAGAATTACCTGACGGATTCAAAAGTGACCAAAGAATTGATTCAGGAAGCTTATAACCGATCCCTAAAAGAAATCAAAGCGTCTCATATTCTACTGATGGTTGATGAAAATGCTACCCCAGAGGATACGTTGAAAGCATACAAACAAATTCAGGATATTCGCAGAAAAGCCATTGATGGTGAGGATTTTGGCAGGCTTGCCGAGCAATACTCACAGGATCCCTCTGCCAAGGAAAACAAAGGTGAATTAGGGTATTTTTCTGTCTTCAGAATGATTTACCCTTTCGAGTCAGCGGCTTATAAAACCGAAAAAGGGAAGGTTTCAAATGTTGTGCGCACCCGTTTCGGATACCATTTAATCAAAGTGGAAGACATCCGCGACAACCGTGGCGAAATCACCGTGGCACACATCATGATTAACCGTCCGTCTGATCCGGTTCTGGCGCAAAAAGCAAAGTCTACAATACAGGATATCTATAAGAAATTACAGCAGGGTGAAAGTTTCGAGACGTTGGCGCAGCAATTTTCTGAAGATAAATCTTCAGCAGCAAAAGGTGGTGTATTGGGCAGGTTCTCTTCAGGGGAATTGAGTTCTGAGAAGTTCGAAGACGTCGCATTCTCCCTAACAAAGGAAAAGCCATTGTCTGAACCATTTGAATCAGAGTTTGGATGGCATATCGTGAAGCTTATGGATAAATTCCCGGTAAAAACGTATGAGCAAATGGAAACAGAATTGGATAGTAAAATCAGGAAGGATGAGCGTTCCAGGCTTATCACCAATTCAATGAATGAAAAATTGAGAAAGAAATTTCCGTTAAAACGCGATGATAAATTATACGCATTGGCAGCAAAAACAGTGACCAATGATTACTATACCAGTGCCTGGAAGCGTCCAACTGAGGGTAAGGATTTTGAAAAGCCGCTGTTTAAAATTCAGGAAAAGCCGATTAACGCGACTACTTTTCTGGAATATGTTGACAAGAGACAGAAAAACCCAATTGAACTGAAACCAATCAATAAGGCTGTAGACAAGTTGTATGAAGACTTCGTTGACGAACAATTGAATGTCTACTATAATGACGATTTGGAAAAAGAGTTTCCTGAATTTGCCGATGTCATGGAAGAATACCGCGACGGCCTGCTGTTGTTTGACCTTATGGAGAAAGAGATCTGGGAAAAGTCTAAAACGGATACGCTCGGACTCGAGAACTTTTACAAAAGCCACGAGCAAAATTACAAATGGAAGAAAAGGTATGATGTTTTGATCGCTTCTTCCACCAATCCTGAGTTTGCTAAAAAAGCCAGGAAAATGTTAGAGCAGGGGAAATCTGCAGATTTTATAAAAGAAAAACTGAACACGAAGGAATCTGTGAATATTATGATCAGTGAAGGTGTATACGAAGAAGGCAATGACGTGCTTCCAAAAAATATCCTGTCACAGCCGGGCGTTACCGAGACTTCGCAAAAAGGTGATTACTATTTTGTGGCCAAAGTAAACAAGGTTATCCCCGAAGGCTCCAAAAAGCTGGAGGAATGTAAAGGCAAGGCAATTAATGATTACCAGCAGTATCTTGAGGAAAATTGGGTGACTGCGTTGAAAAAGGAATTCAGCATCAAGGTGAATCAGGATGTTTTTGAAAAAGTGAAAAAGGAAATCAAGATATAGATGGGGCGCAGCCTCGGCATATTACTTGTTTGCTGCTTTTTGTCATGCAAAAATTTCAAGCCTGAGGCGAAGCCGGAAGCCATTGCCCGTGTTGAAGAATCCTATCTGTACAAAGACGATATCCGGGATTTAATTCCTCCGGGAACATCCAAACCGGACAGTGTCATTATCGTGAAAAATTTTATCGACCGCTGGGCAAGCCAGAAACTGCTGATTAAAGCTGCCGAAGTAAATCTTGGAAAAGATAAGAAGGCCGAATTCAACGAGTTGATTAAACAGTACAAAAGTGATCTTTACACCAAAGCGTATCTGGAGGAAATTGTTAAGCGGTCAATCGACACGTTGGTTTCCGACAATGAACTGAAGGATTATTATAAGGAGAATAAGGATAATTTCAGAACAAACGGAATTTTAGTGCGGCTTCGGTTCATTAACCTGCCTAAGGATCACCCAAAGTTTGAAACCATAAGGAGTAAGTTCCTTGATTTCAGGAAATCTGATAGGAAGTTTTGGGATACCTATCAGGTACAGTTCAAAAATTCGGCGCTCAACGATTCAGTCTGGGTAGACATGGGGCAGATTTATCGAAAGTTGCCGTTCATTAATCCAGACAACCGGGACACATATATTTCAGGAGGTGTTTCGTTTCAAAGGCCCGAAGGAAATAATGTCTATCTTGTTAAGGTACGGGATGTCATTGATAAAAACCAGATTGCGCCTTATGCCTACCTGAAGCCCACATTAATAGAAGTGATCCTGAATAAAAGAAAGCTGGAATTGATTAAAAAGTTTGAAAAGGAAATAACAGATGATGCCATCAAAAATGACAAATATGAAATTTATAAATAAAAAGATTGGAATGCTTTGGGCCGTAATGTTGTTGACGGTTTTAAATGCGGGAGCGCAGGAAATCATAAAGGATACTGTACCGCCCGCAAAGAAATCCAGCAACAAAAGACAAAAAATTGATGGGGTCGTAGCAACTGTCGGAGATTACCTGATTCTTGATTCCGACATTGATAAAAACTTTATCGAGCTTTCCAGTCAGGGAAATTCAATTAAAGACATCAGCCGTTGCCAAATGCTGGGAATGTTGATGGAAGACAGGTTGTATGCGCACCAGGCCATTCAGGATAGTATTGTAGTCACCGATGCCGAAATCAACGGCATGATGGACGAGAGAATAGCTGCAATGCTTGAACAAACTGGCGGTACGATGGACAAGCTGGTGAAATTTTACAAAAAGGATAGTGAAGAGGATTTCCGATCTTATTTCTTTGATGTATTGAAAATGGGAAAGCTAACCAATGAAATGCGCAAGAAAATTGTGGAAAAAGTAGAAGTTACGCCCGAAGAAGTCCGCAACTTCTTTAAGAAGATTCCACAAAACGAATTGCCGGAGTTTGGCGAAGAAGTAGAGGTTTCCCAAATCGTTATCCAGCCGAAGGTATCACAGGAGGAAAAGCAAAAGGTAATTGACAAGCTCAATTCATTCAAAAAGGACATCCAGGAAGGAGGCTCAAGCTTTTTCAGTAAAGCGGTACTGTATTCTCAGGATCCTGGATCGAAGTCCAATGGCGGATATTACAAAATGAACCGCAAAACACCTTTTGTCAAAGAATTTAAGGACGTAGCATTCAGCCTCGATGAGGGACAGATATCTGCGCCATTCGAAACGGCGTTTGGATTCCACATTATTTATATTGAAAAAATCAGAGGCCAGGAAGTCGATTTAAGGCATATTTTGCTGATGCCTAAAATTACCGAAGAATCGATGAACGATGCCAAAGAAGAAATTACCAATATCAGGCAGAAAATCGTCAGCGGTCAGATCTCCTTCGCTGATGCAGCACGCAGCTCTTCTGACGAAAAAGAGACAAAAACCAATGGCGGCGCACTGATTAACCCAAAGACGCTTGATACTAAATTTGATATGACCAAAATGGATCCTGTGCTTTATGGGCAGGTTTCAAACCTTAAAACCGGTGAGATTTCCGCGCCTTTTGAAGATGAGGATCAAAGTGGGAAAAAAATGTATAAGATTGTGATGGTGACGAATAAAATCCCAACACATACTGCGGACTATGCTAAGGATTACCTGAAAATTAAGGACTTGGCTTTGAAGGAAAAGCAAATTAAGGAAATCGGAAAATGGACCACCGAGAAAATAAAGGAAACCTACATCAAGGTGAATGGCGAGTACAGAAATTGCGAATTCGAAAGCAACTGGCTTAAAAAATAAATTATATTTGTCCAAATGCATAATCAACCAAATTAAAATCCCAACATGTCCGACGTAACTGCTATAGAAAGACTGGTTCAGAAAAGAACCGAATTGAAAAACGAGATATCAAAAATCATTGTAGGACAGGAAGAAGTTGTTGATCAGATCTTATTGAGCATCTTTTCAGGCGGACACGCTTTGCTTGTCGGCGTGCCCGGTCTCGCAAAAACACTGATGGTAAACACGATCGCACAGGCGTTGGGGTTGGACTTCAAAAGGATCCAGTTTACACCGGATTTGATGCCGTCCGATATTCTGGGAAGTGAAATTCTGGATGAAAGCCGCCAGTTTAAATTTATAAAAGGCCCTATTTTTTCCAATATTATCCTGGCCGACGAAATCAACAGGACACCACCTAAAACCCAGGCCGCACTACTTGAGGCGATGCAGGAAAGGGCGGTGACCATTGCCGGACACAACTACAAGCTCGATTTGCCTTACTTTGTGCTTGCAACCCAAAATCCAATTGAGCAGGAGGGAACCTATCCGCTTCCTGAAGCACAGCTTGACCGCTTTATGTTTTCCATAAAACTTGATTATCCTTCGTTTGCGGAAGAAGTTCAGGTGGTAAAAAGCACGACGTCCGACGCTAAAGCCACGATTAATGCGTTATTTAGCGCACAGGAGATAATTGACTTCCAGCAGTTGATCCGTAGGGTGCCCGTTGCTGATAATGTGATTGAGTATGCTGTAACACTTGTGAGCAAAACGAGGCCTGACAATACACTGTCAAACGATTACATCAAGACTTACATTGATTGGGGCGCAGGACCGAGGGCTTCCCAAAACCTGATTTTGGCCGCGAAAGCCAATGCTGCATTTAATGGTAAATTCTCACCGGATATAGAAGATGTTAAAGCGGTTGCTACCGGAATACTGAGGCACAGGGTGGTGAAAAACTACAAAGCAGACGCCGAAGGCATTACCATAGAGAGAATTATCGCTTCGCTTTTTTAGAACCCGGATCCATTCGGGCGTCAAGTTCACTGTCATAAAAGAAAAGGAACATACTGCCCATCATATCCTGCTTTACAGAAGTGGTATTGTTAACTTCAAGAACAACTTCATACTCATGGTCCTTGTATAGCCAGACACCTTGTTCAGATGTGAAAGGAGCAATACTTTCAATACCAATCCGATTTTTAAAATTTACAATGCTGCTCGTGAAAACGGCGGCATTTTTTGTTTTGTCAAATAAAGTAATCGAAGTGGCAAATGGATGCACATGGATTGCAGATGCGTGTAGTCGTAAACTATCCTTAATCATCAATTGGTCATTGACCTTACAACGATAGGTATTTTTTCCCGCGGGTACAACCCAATGCCCGGAAAGCTTACGGCCTTTCGCATCGCAATAATCATGGCTGTCAGTTGTAACCGGGATACAATAATTCCTCGAAGGATCAAGCGGTTCCCGATAAGGGTCCTTTTCATCATATGGAAGCATGATAAACGCATGTCCTACACGCAAAGGCTTCAACGCAGCCTTTGAATATTCCACTGAAACCTGGTGCTTTACCCAAATCGTGCTGTCTTTTACATTGTGGTTCAGCGCCTGGGTGGTGACCTCAAGCAAATCGTTGCCACGCATCGGTATACCAAATCCGGCTGGGAGATGGAATGACTCCATCCCATGGGATAAAGAAGCCATTCTGGGGAATTGTTGCCCAATCCGGTCTTTCAGCCCAAGACCATCGTAATAACGCACATCATTAAAATCAAAATTGGTATGGCAGATAAAATCGTTCGAAATCCTCTTTTTTGTTTTGGCATCCAGCGCTTCTACACCAAAGCCGGTGAACCAGATCATCGAAGTATCCCTGGAGATCTGGATCATTCTGGACCCTGCGGGTCCCTGCATCGATTTATAAATGTCGTCAATCATGAAGGTCGGGGACAACATGACGTATTTTTGGGAATCGTTGCCAACGTGCCATTCTGAATCAGACAGGCCTAACTTGTACAAGAGATTGTTTTTTAAAACGGCCTTGTGCCTGTTTGAAAATTGGGTATACGCCAATCCAAAAGCCAAAAGCAGCACCAATGAAACAAGACCAAAAATTTTGAGTATTTTTTTTACACGCACAACCAATTCATTTTTACGGATATTTTCGCTAAGAAATCGTTTACAAACTTAGTATAATTTCAACCTATATTGATAATTTAGAAGCATTCTTTGTATTTTGAGCCCTATCGAAAAAGAGATGGATTCCGAAATCATCAAAAAAACTTCCTTAAATTAACAATTAGGCAAAATTTTAATTCAAAAGCCATATTTAATCAAAAAATCGTTCTTTAATTTCGTTTTCAGCAATAATAATGCTTCGAAAGCTTACTTTTATTAGAAATCTTTCAAGTATGCACCGAATTCATTAAATTTGCAACACAAAAAACAAACAATACATTTTTTATGGCTTTTGATATCGAAATGATTAAAAATGTGTACGCGAATATGACTACCCGCGTTGATAAAGCAAGGGAAATTGTCGGACGTCCACTCACACTGACTGAAAAAATCCTATACAACCACCTTTGGGAAGGACTTCCTTCGAAAGCGTTCACAAGAGGTAAAGACTACGTTGACTTTGCACCGGATCGTGTAGCCTGCCAGGATGCCACCGCACAGATGGCCCTACTGCAGTTCATGCACGCCGGGAAATCTAAAGTTGCTGTACCCACCACCGTGCACTGTGATCACCTGATCCAGGCAAAAGTGGATGCGGTTACCGATTTGGCACGTGCCAAGACCCAAAGCAACGAAGTATTCGATTTCCTTTCCTCTGTATCCAACAAATACGGCATTGGGTTCTGGAAACCAGGTGCAGGAATCATCCACCAGGTAGTGCTGGAAAATTATGCATTTCCGGGCGGAATGATGATCGGGACGGATTCGCATACGGTCAATGCCGGCGGATTGGGAATGGTCGCCATCGGTGTTGGTGGTGCTGATGCCGTAGATGTCATGTCCGGTATGGCTTGGGAGCTTAAATTTCCTAAACTGATTGGTGTAAAACTAACCGGAAAACTTTCCGGATGGACGGCTCCAAAAGATGTAATCTTAAAAGTGGCCGGAATCCTGACCGTAAAAGGCGGAACCGGAGCGATTGTGGAATATTTCGGAGAAGGCGCTGAAGCCATGTCCTGTACCGGAAAAGGTACCATCTGTAACATGGGTGCCGAAATCGGTGCGACAACTTCAACATTCGGATATGACGCGTCAATGGACCGTTACCTCCGTTCTACCGACCGTGCTGAAATCGCTGACGAAGCCAATAAAATTGCCGCTTACCTTACCGGTGATGCGGAAGTATATGCAAATCCTGAGCAATATTTTGACCAGGTGATCGAAATCAACCTTTCTGAACTGGAGCCTTACTTAAACGGGCCGTTCACGCCGGATTTGGCAACGCCCATTTCCAAAATGAAAGAAGAAGCAATCAAAAACGATTGGCCTTTAAAAATAGAGTACGGACTAATCGGCTCGTGTACCAACTCTTCTTACGAAGACATTTCGCGTGCGGCTTCGCTGGCCAAACAGGTGGCTGCGAAAAACCTAAAGACAAAATCACATTTTACCATCACGCCGGGTTCTGAACTCGTGCGTTACACCATTGAGCGCGACGGTTTCATCGATGCGTTTGACGCGATTGGGGCGACCGTGTTTGCCAATGCCTGCGGACCATGTATCGGGATGTGGGATAGGGAAGGGGCTGAAAAAGAAGAGCGCAACACCATTGTACACTCTTTCAACCGCAACTTCTCCAAACGTGCGGACGGTAATCCAAATACATTAGCTTTCGTGGGATCGCCTGAACTGGTGTCGGCACTTGCGATTGCAGGAGATCTCTCTTTCAACCCATTAACGGATACGTTAATCAACGAAGATGGTGAAGAAGTAAGATTAGACGAACCAACAGGAAGCGAATTGCCGCCACGTGGATTCGCAGTAGAAGATGCCGGTTTCCAAGCACCTGCACTGGATGGTTCTGGGGTATCGGTTGTAGTGAGCCCAACTTCTGAAAGGCTGCAATTGCTTGCGCCATTCGACCCATGGGACCGCAAAAATATTACGGGAGCCAAATTGTTAATCAAAGCTTTTGGAAAATGTACCACAGACCACATCTCGATGGCGGGACCGTGGCTGCGTTTCCGCGGACACCTGGACAACATCTCCAACAACATGCTGATTGGGGCCATTAACGCATTTAACCAAAAAGCAAACTCTGTGAAAAACCAATTGACGGGTGCTTATGAAGCCGTACCAACCGTACAGCGTGCTTACAAAGCTGCCGGAATTCCTTCGGTTGTGGTGGGCGATCATAACTATGGTGAAGGTTCCTCAAGGGAGCATGCCGCAATGGAGCCAAGATTCCTCGGTGTAAAAGCGGTATTGGTAAAATCATTTGCCAGGATCCACGAGACAAACCTGAAAAAACAGGGTATGTTGGCGCTGACTTTTGCCAATGAAGCGGACTATGATAAAATCCAGGAGAATGACACGATCAGCTTTACGAACCTTACCGAGTTTGCTCCGGGTGTGCCTTTGACACTCGAGTTTGCACACGAAGACGGTTCAGTAGATGTGATCCTCGCAAACCACACCTACAACGAAGGCCAGATTGGCTGGTTTGTAGCGGGATCCGCGCTGAACCTGATTGCGCTTGCCGGAAAAGCATAGTATACTCCTACATTAATAAAAAAAAACGCCTTGTGAAAACAGGGCGTTTTTTTATCAATATCGCTGCACGGATTTCTGATTTTTTTTGCGATTCCAGTAAATAGCCGCAGCTTAGACAACAGTTTTTAACATTTCTGTCCATGTGTGCACGAGCTTGACCCTCACGCCAGTGGTGGGCATTGCTATAAATGCTGATCATCAAATCCAGTATTAAATATATGTTTTCATAATAACAGAGTAAAGCCACCCTCCCGTATGACTTAATCGTTACTGTTTGGTCAAAATTATCCCCTGTGGAATGGTAAATTCATAATTGTAAGGAGGTGATGGATTGTTTGGATCTTCAATTGAACTGATTACTTCAGGGTTTTTGAATCTGACCGTCATTTGTGTAGTACTTCCGGGTATAAATTCGAAAATAGCCCGACAGTCATCTTTATCTAACGGAATATCATTAAAATAAAAATCGATACTCGATCCTGGTTTAGTGATAAAGGCAAACATTGGATTTTCGTCAGGATTCAAACTTAATGATTGGTTGATCGTATTGGCAACGATAGTCAGCCCATTATCTTTTGTGTATGAATAATTCCCAATCATGAAATCTTCATACGACCCAAAAGGATAACGGTAATGAACCACTTTTTCCAATTTGAAGATCACCTTTTCATCACCGTTTGTCCAGACCCATTTGCCTGCAAAGGGGTCGAATTCATTGTTTGTATCTTTAATATAACTGCCCGGCGGCATATCCTCAAGCCAATAACCATCTCGAAGGCCAACAGTGATCTGGCTGCGGCTGTAAAAGCTCGTAATAAGTATAAATGCTAAATATATATTTTTCATCATTTAATCTTTTTAATCTTTTTAAAGGCGAGCGTCATGCTAGTGCCGGTTAATCTAATTAAATTCCAGTAAAAAACGCAGGTTAAACATTAGTTTTCAGCTTTTCTGTGGGTGTGTGTACTAGTGTGACGCTTACGCTAGCGCGGGGCTCGAACGATCACAAGAGAACGAACATCAAAACATCAATAGCCCTTTGGATATGAATTCTTTACTCCTTTGTTAACACAATCCCCTGGGGAATCGTAAAACTATAGTCATACGGAGGCGGCGGATTGTTTGGATCAACTACAATGCCAAATGTCTCCCGGTTTTTAAATTTAACGGTCATTTGTGTAGTGCTTCCCGGCAAGAATTCGAAAATAGCGCGACAATCCTCTTTGTTTAATGCAATATCGTGAAAATAGAAGTCAATCATCGATTGTGATTTAGTTATAAATGAAAACATAGGATTATCGTCCGCCGCTAAACTCAATGATTGATTAATTGTGTTGACTACGACATTAAGGCCATTATCTTTCGTATATGAATAATTGCCAATCATAAAATCTTCGTATGATCCGCAGGGATTAAGATGATGAATCACTTTCTGCAATTTAAAAGTCACTGTTTCGTTCCCGTTAGTCCACACCCATTTTCCCTGAAACTTATCAAACTCATTATTTATGTCTTTGATGTAGCTGCCGGGCGGCATATCCTCAAGCCAATAACCATCTCGAAGGCCAACAGTGATCTGGCTGTGGCTGCAAAAGCCTGTAATGAGTATAAATGCTAAAAATATATTTTTCATCATTTAATTTTTTTAAAGGCGAGCGTCATGCTAGTGCCGGTTAATCTAATTAAATTCCAGTAAAAAACGCAGGTTAAACATTAGTTTTCAGCTTTTCTGTGCGTGTGTGTATGGGCGTGACGCCCACGCCCGCGCGGTGATACCCGTTTCATATTTTTTTTATTAACTTCGGATTCAATTGAATTTTACTTATAAAATCAATATACTCCACCGTCATAAACTTTTTCCACTAACACCCATCTCCTTTTTTCTTTCTTCATAATCACTAAGTATTCCGCTACAGGTACTATAGGTGGGGAACTGATCGATATCGAAAAGATAACCAGTTTTTTATTTTTATTGAATAATGGAGCAGATACATTATACAAGTATTTAATAGTGTCTTTTTCAGGTAACATTTTCCTCATCCAGTCCTTGGTTAAGACAAGTTCAGAAAATGAAAATTCTTTTCTTTTCTTTTCATTCCAATATAAGCTGGTAGTATCATTCCAATATATTTTCATTAAATAATTATAATCCTTCTGTAGAAAAGATGCTGCTTTTGAAGATAACTTGGGCAAGTTTTTTCCTGCATAAATATTCAGCACATCCTGATTATTCTTCTTTTTATCGAATAGAAGTGACTTGACACCTTTTTCTTTATTTGCAGTAATTTCGGTTTTAAGGAATACTTCTATGGGCTTGTTGGATGAACAGGCTTGAAAAAGTACAGCTAGAAATAGTATTAGAATTATTTTCTTATTCATTATTTAGTTTTAAGCCTATTAATAAAACAGAGTTTAATTGCATGGAGTTCCATGTGCTCCGGATAAGTTATCCTGTTCAATGGCTGCTGTATTTTCATATTCCTGTTGTTGTTCCGGGTTTAGGATTTCTGTAAACATTGGAGTCCCACTCATTGTTCCCCATGCAATTGCTTTACAATATTCGGGTGTTACGGACATTCCTTTCGATATTGCATAGTTGTATAAACTATCGGCTATCCGGTCAATAAATACGCTCATTGCATAGTGCATTTCATCTTGAAGTGTTTGACCAGTTTGACTATTTTCATTTGCATAAAATGTCAAAAATGCATTTAATAAAGTATTGTATTCAGTATTTTCGGCAAGCAATTTTCCATGCATAAACTGATTGATTAAGTAGGCATGGACTAGTTCATGTAAAGTTACGGCAGCAATCGATAAGTCGGTTGCGGAAATTAAATAACTATTCTTAAATTTAATTCTAATCGCATAACTTTCAGGACTACCCAAAGGGGATGGATTTGTGTAAGCCAAAGCATCAGGATTGTTAGGGATTTCGCCATTAAGAAATTTAATGTTCACCTTTTCCGAAACATTAAACGTATTATTAATCAAATTAGTAAAAGGAGAGCAGCTTTCCATAACGTCTTTTATGATGGCCGTCTGGCAGGGTTTATCTTGTATCGCGTAAATGATTTTTTTCGGAAAATCAACTTCTTCATTATTCATTAATGCTTCCAAAGCCTCAATCGCAAACCCAACGTCCCCCGTGTAATAATGATCCAAAAAATAATTGATTACTGCGTTATAATTTTCCGCATGGCTATTCGCCCATGCCTGCTGCTCCGGGGTCAATACATCATAGAAAAGCCCTGCGCGCTCAGCCCTTATAGCCCTGATGTTACCCGGGCTGAAGTTTGGAACAAACACATACTCATGGTCGATGATTGGTATGCTTCCGCCGCCACCGCCACCATCATTTGAATTTTCCGGTTCGATATATGTTGCTGTGCTATAATCCTCTGTGTCAAAACGGCATACTTTAAAATTAATGTAAGTAACACATAGGCTACACCCATCACATTCCCCGCTTCTGCATTCTCCTGTATGTGTGCAGTGATGGATCTCCATACTAAACATGGAGCAATCAGCGCCTCTTGCCGTATCGGTGTGGTATATCTCTGAAATTTCGCCGTCGAGCTTCACTTCCTCACCCAATTTGATCTGCTGGAATTTGGCGAAGGAGGGTTTCATTTCCAATATCGAAAATTGCCAGCTGCCATGGGCATAATACACGATAAGGTTGTAGAGTGTTCTTTGCGCTTTAATCACTTTAGGCTCAATGCTGAAACTATAGGTGATCTTTTGATCAATGAGCGTCTGCCGGATGAATTCGGAATCGATGATGAAATCTTCCATCCCTGCATTTCTCGCTGCCAAATCTCCCGATTTATGCGGGATGCGGATCGTACTACCAAAATCCTTCAATCCCGTTGCTTTTTTGAATGCTTCCAGTGTGATGGTGTTGTCCTGTTTTTTTTCCTGCTGTACCGTTTCCTGCTCCGTGCTGCACGCGAACAATAGCCAAAATACAAACGATAGCTTTAAGACTTTTTTCATCTTTTAATTGTTTTCTTTCCTCCGCTTTTAGCAACAGCCGGGCAGCAAAGTGTCGTGATTCCCGTCAACGCGGCATGGGGTACTGCCGTTGCCGTAAAGATAACTGCATCAAAATGATAAATGTATCAGGGTTTACACTGATTTTCGTAAGGGTAAACCCTGATATTTCAGCCATTCACGGTTATAAATGACTGGTAAACATTGATTTGTGAACCCTAATTTCCCGCATTCGAAACCAGCCTGCCCGGTAAAACTGCCCGATGACCCGGAAGGCCCAAACATGCCCTGATGAATGCTTCCGTGTCCCTGATGAATGCTTCCGTGTCCCAGTTTACTGCTTCCGTGTGCCAATTCAATGCTTCCGTGTCCCAATTTAATGCTTCCGTATCCCAGCCCAACACTGCCGTCCCACATTTTACGGCTTCCGCGTCAAAATCCAATACTTCCGCCTCCCAATCCGCGGCTTCCCGGGGGCAATTCCATCCTTCCGCCACGGCTGTTCCTACTGTTCAGGTGCTGTTTGCTGTTTTGGTCGTATCGCGCGTGTTTGTTCACAAATACACAATTGCTGCTACCGATTTTAACGGTTTAATTTCCTTTAACATCTCATTAACAGCACGTTAATTAAATATTAATGTCATTTTGTGAAGTTATTTCTTATATATATTTGTTTCACAAACAATTAAAAATTAGTTCATTATGAAAAAAGCAGAAGTAACCCGAGGTTACAAATTCTCAGATGCCAGGCTTGGCACGATCGCTAAGGAAAAGATTGGTTTAATGCGCAGGGATGCGTCAGCATTTACACCTTTTGGGGTGACTGCGGCAGGCCTCACCGCTTTTGAAACGTCCGTCAACAGCTTTATGAATTCGGTAACCGACATTGAGGCGCTCGCGGACCAGGTGACCGCTACCGCCGCCAAGGATGCCAAAGCAGAACAACTCCGTGTCGCCATCCGCGCGGTAATGACGCGCGTCGAAGCAAAGTATGGTACCGCCAGTGCGCGGTATAGGAAATTCGGTACTTCCGAACTGTCGCAACAACCGGACTCCGATTTGCTCATCACCGGGAAAAGGGTCGTTCGCGTCGGCACCCTGGGGCTGACCGATCTTGCCGCCAATGGCCTTACCGCAGCGATGCTGGCCGCCATCACCACATTATGCAACGAGTTTGACGCATTGATGCTCGATGCCAAATTGAAGGCTGCTGACCGCGACGTGATCCAGGAAGACCGCGTCGAAGCAGGCAATGCGATCTACACCCAGCTCGTGAGCTATACCACCACAGGCCGCAACATCTGGGAAACCAGCGACCTCGCGAAGTACAACGACTATGTGATCTACAACACCGTCAGCGGCGAGGCCGAAGCGCCCGAAGAACCTGCAAATGCTTAAAACGTAAAAACGCCCGATCGACAAACCGGGCGTTTTTTTATGTCCATAAAACAGGTCTCCTAGTAATACGTAAACCTTCTTACTTTCGCAATATACTTCGCCAAACGGATCACCTGGTGGCTGTAGCCGTATTCGTTGTCATACCAGATGTACAACACGATATTTTTCCCGTCTGCCGAGACAATCGTCGCATTGCTGTCATAGATCGATGGCGCCGACGTGCCTACAATGTCTGAAGACACCAGTTCATTGCTCAGCGAATATTTAATCTGCTCGACCAATTCGCCTTCCAACGCGTATTTTTTCATGATCGCATTCACTTCCTCAATTGTGGTCTCGCGAGTGACCTCAAGGTTCAACACGACCAGTGACCCGTTCGGAACCGGAACGCGGATCGCATTCGAGGTCAGCTTTCCGGCAAGGCTCGGCAACGCTTTGGCCACGGCGCTTCCGGCTCCGGTCTCGGTAATGACCATATTCAACGCAGCCGCACGGCCACGGCGGTATTTCTTGTGCATGTTGTCGACTAGGTTCTGGTCATTCGTATAAGCATGGATGGTTTCGAGGTGTCCTTTCACGACGCCCAACGTATCTTCAATGGCTTTCAGTACCGGTGTGATCGCATTGGTGGTACACGAAGCGGCTGAAAAGATGTCCACGTTGTCTGGGTTGTAATCGTTTTGGTTCACGCCGTGTACGATGTTTGGAACGCCTTTGCCCGGAGCAGTCAGCAACACCTTCGACACGCCATTGGAGGTCAGGTGCCTGGCGAGGGCTTCCTGCGTGGTGAACGCGCCCGTGTTGTCAATCAGTAACGCGTCTTCGATGCCGTAAAGCGTGTAGTCAATGTCTTCAGGGGCGTTGGCCGTGATGATGTGCACGGTTGTGCCGTTGATGATCAGGGCGTTGTTTTCCGGATCGGCAATCACCGAACCCTGGAAGTCGCCGTGAATCGAGTCGTTACGAAGCAGGGAGGCCCTTTTTTCCAAAGTCGATGCGTCATTCTTGTCGCGGGTGACGATAGCACGCAGGCGCAATTGGTTTCCCTTGCCCATTTTTGACATCAGTTCCCGCGCCAACAGCCTGCCGATACGCCCGAAGCCGTAGAGAATGACGTCTTTTGGCTGGATGTCCTTGTTGGTTTTGGCATTTTTCAGTTTGTCGATGACAAAATGTTTCGCATTCGGGTATTTGTCGTCTTCAAGATGGAATTCATACGTCAGTTTCCCGATATCGAGCTTTGACGGCGGCAAATCGAGGGACAGGATGGCTTTGGCAATCTCGACCGAATCAAAGATGGAGATCGGTTTGCCTACAAACGCACCCGCATATTCGTGTAAATTGATAATATCGCTCACATTGCGGTCGATCAGCTGGTTTCGGAACAACACCATTTCGATGGCTTTGTCGTACCATAAGTCGCTGATGATCTTGATAAATTCTACACCGGCGCGACGCCTGTCAGCCTGAAAAGAAAGTTCTCTTTCGTATAAAGCGGTATTGTTCATGTTGGATGAGGTTGTTAAGGGTTAGTGTTGTTTTTTACAAATTTGACGCAAAAGTAAATATTTCAAACGTTTTCGTAAAATATTTTTCTAAAATTTATTGCGATATGTTCAAAAGTATGAACATTGGCGTTCAATGCATTGCACAAAAAAAGCCGGTATGAAACCGGCTCTTTCTGCAGTATGGGAAAATAATTAAAGGATGAAGCGTACGACCTGTCCGTTTCGGGTCAGCATTTCGATCTGTACACTATCGTTTTCATTGATGCCGTCGAGCATTTCCGACACTGCCTTTACATCCTGTACTTTGGTATTGTTGATGCTTAAGATGATGCCGCCTTTGAGGTCATTGGCATAGGCCGCAAACCTTTCGTTCGAAATGTCCTTGATCTTCACGCCATAGTTCAGGTTAAAGCGTTTTTTATCCGCCGGGCTGATGTCTTCAAGCTCGATTCCTTTGAATTCGGCATTTACAAACTCATTTTTCGTCAGCGTCACTGCCGCAGTCTTCGTTTCGTTGTTCCTGATGTAGGTCACCTGTACTTTGTCATTTGGTCGTTTGGTGTTGATAAACCCGGAAAGATCCGCATACGAATTGATGTTGCTGTTGTCGATCTTTACAATCACGTCGCCTTTTTGCAGGCCGGCTTTATCTGCGCCCGAATTCTTATCGACGCTGCCCACATAAAATCCTTCGGTACGGCTCAGGCCCAGTTCTTTGGACACGGCGCCGTTTAATTCGGTACCGCGTACCCCAAGGATACCGCGCTGTACATTACCGTACTCCATAATATCCTCGATGATTTTGCGCGCGATGTTTGACGGAATCGCGAAAGAGTAACCCACATACGATCCGGTTTGCGAGGAAATCATGGTGTTGATTCCGATCAGTTCCCCGTTGGTGTTGACCAATGCGCCGCCGCTGTTTCCGGGATTCACCGCCGCATCGGTCTGGATAAAGGACTGGATGCCATTGGTGTCGAGGTTTCTTGCCTTTGCTGAAATGATTCCGGCGGTTACCGTAGAAGTGAGGTTGTACGGGTTACCCACGGCCAGCACCCATTCGCCTACCTTAATATTGTCGGAATCTGCGAAGGTCACATAAGGCAGTTTGTCGTCGGCATCAATCTTTAGTAAGGCAATGTCCATTTTGGAATCGGTACCAATCAGTTTCGCCTTGTAGACCTTTTTGTTGTTTAAGGTAATTTCGATGTCCGACGCGTCCTGCACCACGTGGTTGTTGGTGACGATGTAGCCGTCTTCAGAAATGATGACACCGGAACCTGTTCCCACCTGTTCCTGTTGCTGTCCGCCGCGATAGCCGTAAAAGTACTCCATAATCGGGTTGGAGACCGTTCTGTACGACACGTTCTTCACGTGGACTACGGTATGCACCGCTTTGTCGGCAGCGGCTGCAAAATCTACGGTTTCCGGGGAAAGGCCAACCGTTTTCGTGTAATTTGGTGAAGCAACGGTAACAATTGATTTCTTTGGGGAAAGTAAACCATTGCCTTCGAACAATAACTTGTAAGCTCCTAATGTTGTGGCACCGCTTAACAAGCAAACCAAGAATAAATTAGAAAATCTTTTCATTGTGTAGTAATAATTAAGTTATTTAACGGCAAAAATATAGGATTTTCAGATTCTGTAAAACGCTTTAACGAACGGTTAACATTGATTAACTTTTTATTAGATAATTTGTACCTTTGAAAGGCATTTTTTAAACCAGAATCACACGAGGATGACCATAGCATTCCATAAATACCAGGGTACCGGAAACGACTTTATCATGATCGATAACCGGACGGAAGTCTTCCCGAAAGCGGACACGAAGCTGATCGAGCGGTTGTGCGACCGGAAGTTTGGTATTGGCGCCGATGGTTTAATCTTATTGGAGAACGATCCGGTTCAGGATTTTAAGATGGTATACTACAATTCCGACGGCAATGAAAGCTCGATGTGCGGCAATGGCGGCAGGTGCCTTGTGGCGTTTGCAAAAAGCCTGGGCGTGATTGATGTGGAGACCACTTTCGATGCGACGGACGGGCTTCACTTTGCCACCGTTTATGAAAACGATATGGTATCCCTGCAAATGAAAGATGTGGATGCGATAACCGTGACGCCGGAATATGTTTTTCTGGACACCGGATCCCCGCACCATGTTGAGGTCGTGGACAGCGTTGCGGCTACTGATGTCGCCGGACGTGGGGCGAAAGTGCGCTACTCTGACCTGTATGGACAGCGAGGCAGCAATGTCAATTTTGTGGAACAGGAAGGCGATGCCGTATTTAAGGTACGGACGTACGAACGCGGTGTGGAAGACGAAACGCTTTCTTGCGGAACCGGCGTGACGGCTGTGGCCATTGCGATGCGTTCATTGGGAAAAACCCATGCCGATGAGGTTACGCTGAATGTTCCCGGTGGCCAGCTTCAGGTTTCTTTCTTTGTAAACGATGGCGTGTATTCCAACGTGTTCCTGAAAGGCCCTGCGACTTTTGTTTTCAAAGGTGAAATTTCCATTTAAGCGATGGTAACCCTCACTGGAGAACATATCCGGCTTCGTGCCCTGGAACCCGAAGACCTCGATTTCGTGTATGCAGTCGAAAATGATGAGCGCATCTGGCATGTCAGCAACACGAATACCCCTTACAGCCGTTTCCTGATCAAACAATACCTGAGCAACGCCCATCAGGATATTTTTGAAGCCAAACAGTTGCGGCTGGCGATTTGCTTCCGCGACCAAAAAAAACCTATCGGGCTCATTGACCTTTTTGAATATGATCCCAGGAACCATCGTGCCGGCGTGGGGATTTTAATCCACGAGCGTGAGCACCGGAACAAGGGCGTGGGCGCAGAGGCATTGGCACTTTTGGTTTCGTATGCCTTTTCGCACCTGAATTTACACCAGTTATATGCAAATATTGATCCCGAAAATGAAGCGAGTATCAGGCTTTTTACTAATTTTGGCTTCCTCCGGATCGGGGTGAAGGCACAATGGAACCTGATTGGCGGAACGTATCGGGATGAAGCCCTGTACCAACTTATAAATCATCAATTTTAAAATAGATTTGTCTTGAAACCAAAAAAATTACTCGTCATTTTCTCACTTGTTGTTGTGGTAGCCGCGTCGGTATATGGCTATATGATGTATCGGAAGATATTCGCTCCGAATACGGCCTTCGAGCAACAGGAATTGTACGTTTTTATCCCTACGAATGCTGATTTCAATCAGGTGACTTCGATAATGGCGCCTTATGTACAGGATATGGACCGTTTTAAAATGGTTGCCGAAAAGAAATCGTACCCAAAGAATGTAAAGCCCGGAAAATTCCTGTTGAAGAAAGGAATGAGCAGCAATGATATCGTCAACTCCTTACGGCAGAATGTACATTTTGACCTGACATTCAACAACCAGGAACGTCTTGAAGACCTCGCGGGAAGGGTGTCCAAACAAATTGAAGCCGACAGCCTGTCGCTGTTGACCGCGTTTCGGGATCCGAAGTTTCTGGAAGAGAACGGTTTTACCGAAGACAATGTCCTGGCCATGTTCATCCCGAATTCGTATGAGTTTTTCTGGAATGTCGACGCCGTGAAATTCCGCGACCGCATGGCCAAAGAATACCGGAAATTCTGGACTCCGGAGCGCATAGCATTGGCTGAAAAGCAAAACCTGACACCGATACAGGTTTCCATACTGGCGTCAATCGTGCACAAGGAAACGGTAAAAAAAGACGAGAGGCCGAGAGTCGCAGGTGTATATTTAAACCGATTGAACAGCGGCATCAAACTGGAAGCCGACCCGACAGTGATTTATGCCGTTAAAAAATCTTCAGGCGACTTTACCCAGGTCATCAAGCGGGTACTGAACAAAGACCTACGAACCGATTCCCCATACAACACTTATATGTATGAAGGACTGCCTCCCGGACCCATTGCCATGCCGGATATTACCGCGTTAGAAGCGGTATTAAACCCGGAAAAGCACAATTATATTTATTTCTGTGCCAGTGTAACGAAATTCGGATACCATGAATTTGCGGTTACCCCAGCACAGCATGAGGTGAATCGCCAGAAGTATATTGCGTGGGTTAATTCACAGGGCATCAAGCGATAGGTTTGCTGCGGCTGCGACATTTCATTTTCGGACTCCTCCTGGTCCACGGATTCGCCTTCGCGCAGGACGGAATCGGGAAACTATTGACCCCATCAGATTCTATAAACTACCAGAGGCGAAATTTTGTCCTCGGGACCGAGGCGGTGTTGGCTACCGGCGCCATTGTAGGCTTAAGTACACTGTGGTACAATGACTACCCTACAACCCGCTTTCATTTTATCAACGACAACAGCGAGTGGCTGCAGATGGACAAGGCCGGGCATGTATTTTCAGCTTACCATATGGGGAAAGTGGGTTTTGAAACACTTCGGTGGAGCGGCGTCAGTCGTGAAAAATCATTGGTTTACGGCGGTACGTTGGGTTTTGCATTCCTGGCAGTTGTTGAGGTTTTCGACGGGTACTCCGCACAATGGGGAGCGTCGTCGGGCGACCTGATTGCAAATGCTGCAGGGACGGGCTTATTTGCCGGACAGGAATTGCTATGGAAAGAGCAGCGGATTATCCCTAAATTTTCTTTTCACCGAACCTACTACGCGGGGTTAAGGCCTGAGGTATTGGGCAGCTCTTTTTCAGAACAGCTCTTAAAAGATTACAATGGCCAGACGTATTGGCTTTCAGCAAACATCTATTCTTTTTTCAAATCAGAAGCGTTACCGAAGTGGCTGAATGTTGCCGTGGGTTATGGCGCGGACGGCATGGTGTCGGGTAGGGGTGAAAATATCGTGAATTTGCCTGTTAATTTTAAAAGATCGCGCCAGTTTTACCTTTCGCTGGACGTGGATTTGGAAGGAATTCATACTAAATCACGTATTTTAAGCACACTTTTCTCACTTTTCAACACAGTTAAGATTCCCGCTCCCGCCTTTGAAATCAGTACTTCAGGAAAGGTCAATGCGCACTTGTTTTACTTTTAGTATTTTATTAACTAGTTGATTTCCAGTTTTATATTTTTTATCGTATATTTGCCCCTCAGAAATTTCCGATGGTGACAGGGTTGGAAGAAAACCAATTTATGTTAAAAAAATGGATATATTACACCAGCATTGCAATTGCGGTTGCCTTTATCAGTTCAGGTTTTAAAACCTTTAAAAATGAAAACCAGCCTTGGTTTTATACTGTAGATGATCCCGAATCATTATTTCAGTTTCCCTCCCAGAATATTTTAGATTACCCTGTTTCGAATTTACTAAGTACCGGTAAATCTTTCACCGGCTTTAAAGAAGCTATCGCTTTTAAAGAATCGCAGGGACAATACAAGTTAGTCAATGCATACGGTTATATGGGCAAGTACCAGTTTGGTGCGGGCGCGCTTCATGCCATTGGAATACACAACACGGCCAATTTCCTAAATAACCCACAATTGCAGGAAAAAGCATTTACTGCCCTGATTGCAAAAAACAAATGGGAGCTCAAAGATGAAATTGAGAAGTATGACGGCAAGACGGTGGGCGGTATAAAAATCACAGAATCCGGAATGCTGGCTGCTGCGCATCTTGTCGGCGCGGGATCCGTTAAGAAATTTTTCAGATACAAAGGGAAAAGGCAAATTACGGATGGATTTGGGACCTCTTTAAAGAGTTACCTTAGACGCTATGCGAACTATGATACCTCGCATATTGTGGCCCAGGACAATCCAACGGTGAGTTTATAGGGTTGATTCTTTTAACGGCACGACGCTGTGTTGCGCCAGTAATAGTATATCCTTCAGCAATGTTAAGTTGTTTGAAGGATATTTTTTTGTAAAGCAAACACAACATTTTGTAAAATAAAATTGTCTATATGTAAAATAAACTTTACATTTGAATATAACTTAAATGCTACATTATGAAAACACCATTTTTATTTCCGAATGCTTTTAAACCTGTCGGCTGGATATTGTTTGTTCCGGCTTTCCTGCTTAGTGTATCCATTTCCGTGTTTAACATCCATACCGAGGATTACCTGGTTTGTCGTGTCTTTGCATTTGCCAACGAAAATTTTTTAGGATCAGTCACGAATTCTTTTTCATTTATTGAAAACAGCATTGTAGATGAATTGTGTCTGTTGTGTCTGATTGTGGGCGGTATCTTTGTATGTTTTTCCAGATTGAAAAACGAAGATGAGTTCATTTCGAAGATTCGCTATGAAAGCCTGGTTTGGGCAACGTATTGCAATTATGGTATTGTTCTTTTCCTGACGTTTTTTATTTACGGCACACCTTTTCTGAACGTGTTGTTTTACAATACCTTTACTTTGATTTTGTTTTTTATCATTCGATTTCATTATAAGCTGTACCAACTTCGAAAAGTATCCGAAAATGAAGAATAACCTTAAAGTATTGCGCGCGATGGCTTCGATTTCGCAGGGAGATCTTGCCGATAAGATTCAGGTAAGCCGCCAGACGATTAATGCCATGGAAACCGGGAGGTATGTCCCTTCAACCGTATTGGCGTTAAAATTGGCACGTTTTTTTGAAAAACCGGTAGAGGAAATTTTTCAGCTTGAAGACAGTGACGGAGTTTAGTCCAGTTGTTTACGCTGTAGTTGTCATTGGTTAATACAGTTTGTGTATGATAAAAATCGCGGGCCTGTTTTGCAGATCGATTTTCATTTTTTTCCAATCCTGTATTTTCATTGTTCGGATGAATTCTGTGGGAAGTGTAATGTCTGCAGCGATGCACAAATGCGTCGACGGCTGTAAAACCTGCAAAAGGTCTTCAAACATTTTATTATTGCGGTAGGGTGTTTCAATAAACAGCTGGGATTGGTTTTTATCGAGCGACAGCTTTTCGAGTTGCTTTAAAGTCGATTTTTTTTCAGACTTATCAATGGGCAGGTACCCATTAAACGCAAAACTTTGCCCGTTCATTCCTGAAGCCATTACAGCGAGTAGGATAGAGGAAGGTCCCACCATCGGGATTACCTGTATGCCTTTTTCGTGGGCGAGTTTAACGATTGCAGCGCCGGGATCAGCCACGCCAGGACAGCCTGCTTCGCTCATCAATCCGATATGACGGCCCTCGAGACAAGGTTTGATCATTTCAAGGTGTTCGGAAACCTGAGTGTGTTTATTTAAGGTGCTTAACTTTAATTCGGCCTGGATCTTTTCAGGAACCACGCTTTTAATGAACTTTCGGGCGGTTTTTTCGTTTTCCGTAATATAAGTGTCAAGCTGCTCAATAATTCTTTTTACAGAATGCGGCAGCACATCCATAGGTTCTGATTCGCCTAAAGTGGTAGGAATCAGGTAAAGTTTTCCTGTGGATTGCATAGCTGTTGGTTTAATTTTTATTATCGGGCTATTTCGATTCGCTGAGCAGTTTTTCAGCGATTAACGTACAGCTTTCATCAATCATCTCGTATACCGTTTCGAAACCGTTTTCAAGCCCGAAATAAGGGTCTGGCACATCCACGTTTTCGCCCGGAAATAATGGGTCGAGTAGATAAGAAACTTTTTTTCCGGCTTTCTCATCGGGAGCCAAAAGCATCACATCTCTATAATTGCTGTGGTCCATGACGAAAATATGGTCGTAGATCGCAAAATCTTCTGCTTTGAATTGTCTGGCTCTTTGCATGGAGATATCAAGCCCTTTCTTTCTGGCAATGTTGATGGAACGTTGATCGGGCTGTTTTCCAGAATGGTAGTTTCCGGTTCCGGCTGAATCAACCCGAAATCGGTCTTTTGGAAGTTTCGATTCCAGTATGCCTTCAGCCAACGGAGATCGGCAAATGTTTCCAAGGCATACCATTAAAATCCTTACGGGCATTATAACGATAGTTTTTTGTGGATATCGTCCACGAATTTCTTAAATTGTTTGTCTGTTGAAACCAGATTGTCAACAGTTTTGCATGCATGAAGCACTGTAGCATGGTCACGGTCACCAATTTGTGACCCAATATTCGCCAGAGACGCTTTAGTGAATTTTTTCGCAAAAAACATAGCCAACTGCCTGGCCTGAACCACGTGTCTTTTTCTGGTTTTTGACTGAAGCATATCGATGTCCAGTTGAAAATAATCAGAAACTACCTTTTGGATGTATTCGATTGAAATTTCGCGTTTTACATTTTTCACGAATTTCTCAACGACCTGTTTTGCAAGGTCAATCGTAACTTCCTTTTTGTTGAAAGACGATTGGGCAATCAGTGAGATAATAGCGCCTTCAAGCTCACGTACATTGGATTTGATATTCCGTGCAACGTATTCAATAATCTCTTCAGGCATTTCCACACCATCACGATACAGAATATTCTTTAAGATCGAAATCCTGGTTTCATAATCAGGTTGATGAAGCTCTGCTGAAAGTCCCCATTTGAAACGGGAAAGCAAACGCTGCTCAATATCCTGCATGTCTACAGGAGCTTTGTCGGAAGTAAGGATAACCTGTTTGCCATTTTGGTGCAGGTAATTAAAGATGTGGAAAAACACATCCTGGGTTCCTGTCTTGCCTGAAAGAAACTGAACATCATCAATGATCAGCACATCAATCAACTGATAAAAATGGATAAAATCGTTGCGGTTATTTTTCTTTACAGAATCAATGTATTGCTGGGTAAAAATTTCAGCAGAAATATACAATACCGTTTTCTCAGGATATTTGTCTTTGATTTCTACACCAATAGCATGCGCCAGGTGGGTTTTACCGAGTCCGACACCTCCGAAAATCAACAGCGGATTAAATGAAGTACCTCCGGGTTTGTTTGCGACGGCCATACCGGCGGAGCGGGCAAGCCTGTTTGAGTCACCTTCAAGAAAGTTGTCAAAGCTGTAATTTGCATTCAGCTGGGATTCGATTTTTAAGTTTCTGATTCCTGGGATTACAAAAGGGTTCTTCAGTTCCGGATTCAGGTTTTTAAATGGAGCATCAACTTCCTGGGCTTTCATTGGAGAGCGATGCGCACTGGGCAACTGTTCCGTAAAAGGCTGTTTGTTGCCGTAAGTGTTTTCCATCTTGATTTTATAGAGTAACTTCGCGTTTTTTCCGAGTTCTTTGGTAAGGGCCACTTTCAACAATTTAACATAGTGTTCTTCCAGCCATTCGTAGAAAAATTTACTGGGTACCTGGATGTATAAAGCGTTATCGGTTAACTCCACTGACTTAATCGGTTCGAACCAGGTTTTGAATGCCTGGTCCTGGATATTATCTTTTATAAAAACAAGACAGTTCTCCCATACTGATTGCGCAGTTTTGTTCATATTGTTGGCCTAATTTTGTTCGTTTACTAATGGTTATCTTACAAAAACGGAAGTGAAAAATCTTCTATTGTTCGGGAGAACAAATATGTGAACAAATTTCTTTAAAAAAAAATAAATCGGGATTGATTTTGTAAAAAAAATATCGTAAGTATAAAGTTTAGAAAATGTTAAAATTTCGTAAAGAAGAATCAATATAAATATGAGAGAACACACTATAGAATTCCGAGTAAGGTATGCTGAAACGGACCAAATGGGGGTCGTCTACCATGGTAATTATGCCCAGTATTTTGAGATGGGACGCGTGGAATGGCTCAGAAACCTTGGGATTTCCTACAAATGGATGGAAGATAATGGAATTATGCTTCCGGTGGTTTCCCTGACCATGAATTATAAAAGGCCCGCAAAATATGATGATTTGCTAATTGTTAAAACGATTCTGAAAAGTCAATCGTCTGTGCGAATCGAATTCGATTATGAGATTCATAATGAGCGGGGTGAGTTATTAACAATTGCGCATTCAATTTTGGTTTTTGTGGACATGAAAACGGGCCGTCCGACACCCCCGCCGGACTATATTTTGGAGAAAATTGCAGGGTTTGAGATGGAATAAAATCTTGTTAAAATTATTCCATCAACTGAATGTCAATTTCGAACGCGTCGTTGAAAATTCCGTACACATTTTCTTTGAACTTTTTCCGAACGCAGATTTCAATTTCGCAGTCCATTTCCATTTTCTGAGAAACAACGGTGAGGTTTTTTTCGCGGATTATCCGCATCACTTTGTTGATGTTTTTATAGTCGAATTTGACAAGAAAATGAACGTCGACCGTTTTTTCGATGATTTGTGCTTCCTGTAGTGCCATCTGGGCTGTGGTTTTGTATGCCGAAATCAGTCCGCCAACGCCCAGTTTTACTCCTCCGAAATAACGCACCACAACGACCAGGACGTTGGTCAGTTCAAACGATTGGATTTGGCCATAGATGGGCATTCCGGCACTGTTGTTCGGTTCCCCGTCATCGTTGGCCCGAAATACGGTTTTTTCTGTGCCAAGTTGGTATGCGTAGCACCAATGGCGTGCACTGAAATGTTTTTTCTTTAATTGGTCGAGGATTTCTTTGACCTTAATTTCAGAAGTTACTGGGAAAGAGTAGCCAAAAAATTTGCTGTTTTTCTCTTTAAACAAAACCTCCTCTGAGGCTGCCGAAATCGTTTTGTAAGTATCTTTTAAATCTGAAATCATGCATGTAGTGTGGCATTCATGAATTTTTTCTGGAATAAGTCCACCACATCTTCATGCGGTTGCAGGTTCCAAACCTGAAGGCCAAGTAATTCCGCAGCATCAGTATTTTCTTTTTTGTCGTCTACAAACAGGGTTCGCTTTGGGGACAAATCATGTTTTTTAATAATGAAATTAAAAATGGCCGCGTCGGGTTTCCTCATCCCCATCTCATGCGAATAATATACTTTTTCGAAACAGCGGTAGAAATCACTTGCAAATGAAATACCAACCTGGTTTTCAAAATTTTCCATATGGATGATGTCGGTATTTGTCAACAGGAACAGCCTGTATTTGGTAGCTAATAACTGCAGAAATTCCAATCGATACAGTGGAAATTCACCGATAAGGCTGTTCCACGCTGCTTTGATTTCATCAGTGGATACATTTGGGAGGTGTTTTTTGAACCCATCTAAAAATTGCTCTTCGGTGATTTTACCGCGCTCAAAGTCGTCGTTAAGTTGCAGCAGCGCTTCGTTTGGTCCATCCAACCCTAACTTTTTAAATTCATTTATCGATTCTTCCTTGTTGAGGTTGATAAAAACATCACCAAAATCAAAAATAATTGTGTTGATCATCGTTTGTTAGGATTAAAAGTTCATCTTCCAAAATCGTTTGTTTTGACATTATGGTACCCGTGATAACAGGTGATTTCAGTCCCTTTTCAAAAGTTTTATTCCCTTTGAAAATTCGCGCTTCATCCCACATCCCGCTATCGATAAAAGTTTGGATCGTTTGTCTCCCGCCTTCGATTATTACCGATTGGATATGGTTTTTAAATAAACATTCAGCAATTTGGGCGGGAATATTTTCCTCAAAATTGATTTCCGCGGCTGAAAGAACCGTCGTTTTTGCCTGATTATCAAATATATGATTTTCTTTTGGAATTCTGCCATGGCTGTCGACAACAATTCGTAAAGGATTTTTTCCAGCCCATTCCCTCGTTGTCAAAGACGGATTGTCGTCAATTGCGGTTTGGGTCCCGATCAGTATTGCCTGTTCCTCACTGCGCCACCGGTGGACCATTTGCCGTGAAAAGGCATTCGTGATCCAAACGGGTTGTTGTTTCAGTTTGGATTCCGGCGCAATAAAGCCATCGGTTGTTTCAGCCCATTTTAAAATAATATATGGACGATTTTTATTGTGGAAGGTAAAGAAACGTTTATTGAGCTCAGCACATTCCTGCTGCAAAACGCCCAGAGTGACATTTTTTCCCGCTTCCTTCAGCCTCCGGATTCCTTCACCGGCGACTTTTGCAAATGGGTCAACCGTGCCGACAACGATATTCGGGATATCCTTCGCGATAATCAAATCGCAGCAAGGCGGTGTTTTCCCGAAATGGCTGCACGGCTCGAGGCTCACATAAATTGTTGATTCCTTAAGCAAAGTTTGGTCTTTGACGGATCGGATGGCATTCACTTCAGCGTGCGGTTCACCTGCTTTTTGATGCCAGCCTTCGCCGATGATTAAACCGTTATGCACAATCACGCAGCCTACCATCGGGTTTGGGTACGTCGAGCCAAATCCGTTTTTCGCAAGCTGAATACAGCGTTTTATATATTTTTCATGTAATTTCACACACAAAAATAAACTAAAAATCAATTGGAAGAAGCCATGGTAATCAGGCAAATCGAAAAGCAGGATAACGAAAAGGTGGCGTTATTGATCAGGGCGGTGTTGTCAGAATTCGATGTACCTAAAGTGGGAACGGCTTATGCAGATCCGCAATTGGATTATATGTTTGAAGCTTATGGTGTCCCGAGGGCCGTTTATTTCGTTATTGAAGAAAATGAAATTATAATTGGTGGTGCAGGAATTATGCAACTGGCAAACGAAAGCGATACCATCTGTGAGTTGCAGAAGATGTATTTTCTTCCTGAAGCACGCGGTAGGGGATTAGGAAATCAAATGATGGAGCTGTGCCTCACGGCAGCGGCTGGATTTGGTTTCGAAAAATGCTATCTTGAAACAATGCCTTACATGAAAGCGGCCCAAAAACTATATGTGTTGTCTGGCTTTGAATATCTTGATTCCCCGATGGGCTGTACCGGCCATACAAGTTGCCCGGTATGGATGATTAAAAGCCTGGAACCTTAAAATTAAATACATGTTGATAAAGGACTACAGAACGCTGTTTGTAAAATCACTGCTGCCGTTTTATGACGAAATGGAAGCCGAAAGCTTTTTTTACATTGTTCTCGACGAATGGTCTGGTTTACGCAGGGTGGACCTTGCCTTACATCCGGAGCGCAGCTTTACGGACGCAGAAGTAGAAAAATGGAACGGTGTCCTGAAACTGCTTCAGCAGCAAATCCCGATTCAATATATTCTGGGGAAGACCACATTTTACGGGCTTTCGTTTAAGGTGGACGACAATGTATTGATTCCAAGGCCTGAGACGGAAGAACTTGTCGAATGGATAATTTCTGAAAACAAATCCCGAGGGCTCAACATCATCGATATTGGCACTGGAAGCGGCTGCATTGCCATTACTTTGGCCAAAATGCTCGACGGCGCAACAGTAACCGGACTGGATGTTTCTGAAAATGCCCTGATGGTGGCGGGCAATAATGCGAAGGCAAATGATGTCAGCGTCGATTTTGTCTTGGATAATGTTCTTGAAATCGACGATTTGGCGAAAAAATTTGACATTATCGTTTCCAATCCACCGTACGTCCGCAATTTAGAGAAGACAGAAATTCGTGCCAATGTACTTGAGTACGAGCCGCACCTGGCGTTGTTTGTATCGGACAACGATCCATTGGTGTTTTATAGAAAAATCGCCTCGTTGGCTTTAAAAAACCTTGCGTCTGGTGGGAAGCTCTATTTTGAAATCAATCAATATCTTGGAAAAGAAACGATTGAAATGCTGTATGGTATGGGTTTTAATGATGTTGTTTTGAGAAAAGACATTTACGGAAATGACCGCATGATCCGTGCCACGCAATAATTACTCGTAGCGCAATGCCTCGATCGGGTCCAGCTTTGCAGCTTTAATTGCCGGATACAATCCCGATGCGATGGCGACGAGGAAACTCACTATGAAAGCCCATGCAATCGCTCCCCACGGAATCACAAAATCGAATCCGATAAGGGATGAAACGACGTAGCCAATCAGTAATCCGATTATCGAGCCGACAGCTCCGCCCATTTGCCCAATTAAAAGCGTTTCTATAAAAAACTGAACCGCAATGGTTGTTTTTTTAGCGCCAAGCGCCTTGCGCACACCTATTTCACGTGTTCGTTCTGTTACCGAGACAATCATGATGTTCATTAACGCAATGGAAGAACCAAAAATCGTAATGATGCTGATTAAGAATGCGGCGCCATCAAGGTATTTAGAAATGTTCATCACTTTATTAATCAGGTCGTCGCTTCTTACCACACCAAAATTATTTTCTTCAACCGGGCTGAGCTTCCGGATTTCGCGCATCGTCAGGATGGCTTTGTCAACGGATGCGCTAAGCAACTCATTTCTTCCGGCCATGACGCTGATTTTGTAATTGGTGTCGGGTTGGGAGAAAAGCGATCGTGCAATCTGGATTGGAATAAAGACACGCAAATCCTGGCTATTTCCAAAAGTCGAACCGCGTTCTTTTAACACACCAACAACTTTAAAACGCGCACCACGAATTGAAATGGTCTTTCCTATTGGCGGAGTGCTTTTAAACAGGCCTTTCATGAAGTCTGAGCCAAGGATACAGCTGTAGTTGTTGTTGTCGATGTCAAAAACCGTAAAATCGCGTCCGAGCTGCATTTCAAGTCCTGAATTGGTCATAAAATAATTGTCGACTCCGAGGACTGAAATTTCCGGGTCTGTTTTCTCAGATTCAAAGCGGACTTCTGCTGTGGCGGTGGCTGTAAAGGATAGCGAGCAGTTGGAGAACGGAAAGCTGTATTTGTCCTTAAATGCACGTGCCTGAGGGTAAGTAATAGTGGGCCGCGGTTTTTCTTCTTCTTCTCCGCCGCCATGACGCCGTGATGAAAAATCGTATTGATTGATGGTGAAAGTATTTGCCCCCATGGAGGCAAAATTAGAAGTCAACTTGTTTTCCAGGGCTGCTACAACAGTCAGGATTCCGACCAAAGCCATAATCCCGATTGCTATAATCAGGACGGTTAAGATGGTTCGCAGCAACTGCGTCCTGATCGAACCCATTGCGACGCGTATATTTTCCCTGAATAATTTAAACATCCGTTGAGTTTGGTACGAAATTACAATTTTTGATTCAAGTTTGTTTGGTGGATTCTTGTATTTATTTTAAAAGTAAGATATTTGCAGGAAATTGCGTAGAATAGCATTTTTTTTATTTTAAAAACAGTTAAGATGGCTAAGCCGGGAATACCGAAGGGAACAAGAGATTTTTCACCTGAAGAAGTGTCGAAACGACAGTATATCATTGATATCATAAAAGATAATTTTGAGCGGTTTGGCTTTCAGCCCATCGAGACACCTTCTTTCGAGAATTCTGATACCTTAATGGGTAAATATGGAGACGAAGGGGATCGATTGATCTTTAAGATTTTAAATTCCGGCGATTTTTTAGAGAAAATTTCAGCAGAAGAATTGATGGTTGAAAATGCCAGGTCACTGACACCGAAAATCTCCGAGAAAGCGCTCCGGTATGATCTTACAGTTCCATTTGCGCGTTATGTAGTCCAACACCAGAACGAAATTGATTTTCCGTTCAAGCGGTACCAGATTCAGCCGGTTTGGCGTGCTGACCGTCCTCAGAAAGGGCGTTTCCGTGAGTTTTATCAATGTGATGCAGATGTAGTGGGCTCAACGAGTCTGTGGCAGGAGATTGAGTTAGTGCAATTGTACGACGCTGTTTTCAGTCGACTTGGTTTAGAAGGCGTTACGATAAAGATCAATAATCGTAAAATATTGTCGGGAATAGCAGATGTAATCGGGGCGAAGGATAAGCTCATTGATTTTACGGTGGCACTTGATAAGTTGGACAAAATAGGAGAGGATGGAGTGAAAAAGGAAATGCTGGAGAAGGGAATTTCTCCGGAAGCTTTGGAACAGATCCAACCGTTATTCCAGTTCTCAGGAACAATAAAGGAAAAGTTAGTTAAGCTCTCCCAATTGCTTTCCGGTTCTGATGAAGGTATGAAGGGGGTAGAGGAGTTGCGTTTCATATGCGATAGAATCGAAGTTTTAGGTTTGGATAAATCGGTGCTTGATCTTGATGTGACGTTGGCGCGTGGACTCAATTATTACACTGGTGCCATTTTTGAGGTGGGTCCGCCTTCGGGTGTATCCATGGGGTCAATTGGTGGCGGCGGTCGCTATGATGATCTTACCGGAATTTTTGGGTTAAAAAACATGAGTGGTGTTGGCATTTCTTTCGGACTGGATCGCATTTATTTGGTCATTGAAGCGCTGGGCTTGTTTCCTTCCACCGTTGCGGCAACGTCCAAGGCTTTGTTTCTTAATTTCGGCGATGGTGAGGCCTTGTATGCCATGAAAGCCATTACAGCACTGAGGAAGGCTGGCATCAAAGCAGAGCTGTATCCTGATCAGGTTAAAGTAGGAAGGCAATTTCAATATGCCGACAAAAGGAAAATCCCATTTGCAGTCATTGCAGGGGAAACGGAGATGGCGGGTAGCCGGTATGCTTTGAAGAACCTGGCAACAGGCGAACAGCAGCTGTTGGGATTTGATGAATTGCTTGATGTCCTGAGTAGTTAGTCAAAAAATTGATGTATAAAAAAAGCTCCTTTAATCAAGGAGCTTTTTTAGTTGTAGATATTCAATTTATTTCAGTAAAATCTTTTTGGTGACTGCTCCATTTGATGTATCGACGTTAACAAGATATACGCCGGCGCTAAGGTTCGATACGGGTAACGAAATGGACGTTTGGTTCATTTTAGAAACATTCCAGGTGTTTACGGACTGTCCACTAAGATTATATAGCGTGACGGTAGTAGCCGTGGACGTGGAATTGTTCAGGATGGATAGTGTTTTGTCTGTCGTAACATAATTCACGCTGATGTTGCTCACAATCGGTGTATTGCCAACGCCTAAAGTGGATTGTGTTGAAAATCTCAGGGAAAACCGATCATTAAACGTTCCTATGCCTACGTTAGCAGTAAAAGGGCCATTTTTAATGTTAGAAAAGGTATTCATTACCGCATCATAAATATAAACTTCCTGGGTTGGATCCCAATTTTCTGTTGCATCAATGTTAATGGTAATGGTACCTACGGAGTTTGAGCGTACACCCAGGGGATACACATTATTGGTGTTGTAGTACCCGACTCCCTGAATAAATAGTTCAGTATTGTCACATAGGAAATAAAAGTCATTCGGCAGATTAAACACGTTTACGGCATCAAATCCGGGATCAATTCCCTCGGTGGCGTTATCTTCTTCGAATCCGATAAGGATCTGTCTGTAGAAATTATTGTGGGAATGGAAACCTAATCTGATTTTAGTATAGACAGGAGTTTCAAAATCGTCGTCCTGAGCAAGCGCATTTGAGGTTATCATCAATAATCCCAAAAGGAGTATTGCACAGGCGTGTTTGTAGATTTTTTTCATGGTGTAGTAGGTTTTATTTTGAGTAAATATATACCATAAAATATTTGTTAAAGATTCTTTTCGTTGAGTTGCATTTATACTCGATGTATTGCGTAATTTCTTATTTTTTGTGCTGTAATATACTGATTTCATTACTGTTACATGAAGTATGTCAAAATAAAAAAAGCACCCTCTTCAGGATGCTTCTTTAACGATGATGTGTTTTTAGCTTATCTGATGATGATTTTTTTAGCCAATGATCCAGTCGATGTTTTTACCTTCACAATGTAGGTGCCAGCGCTATAACCTTTGATCGGGAATTGAATATTTTGTTGATTTTCATTCTCGATGTTCCAGGCAGCAATTTGCTGTCCTAAAATATTAAATAGCATTGCAGATTCCACTACAGTATTCAAAGCATTATTACGGATTGTTAAAATTTGATCGCCATTCGTATAGGCAACATTAATTTTGTCTTCAACAACAGGATTATTCGTACTTAATGGATTCATAAATCTTAAAGAGAAACGCTCATTATACGTGCCAGCATCGAGAGTAGTTTCAAAATCACCATCTTTGATATTGTGGTAAGAACTATCAAGTGCATCAAATATAAACACATTCTGATTTTCGGGTAAATTTTCTACGCCATCCAAAGTGAAGGATACCGGACTTGCAGTATCAGCGGTCACACCAAGTGGATAAATGGCGGTATTGGTAAAACTCCCTACCCCTTGAACAATTAGATTGCCATCAGGTGTTTTGAAATACATATCACTTGGATTGGAATCAAAATTAAGTGCATCATAACCAAGGTCAATACCATCGGTCGCGTATTCATTCATAAATCCAATCAATACCTGACGATGCGCATCAACATTATTATTAAATCCTAATCTTATTTTAATAAAATTATCTCCATTATTTACAAGTGGGGTGTTTTCATTGTTATAAGGCTCATCTCCTGATTGTGTGCTATTTGCATTTCTCAGCAGGGAATTGCTATTGCTTGCATTTTCTTTTACGAATGCACGCTGACTGTTTTTAAAAGTAATGTTTCCACCCGTTGTGCTTCCCTGAACAAAGAATCCCTGACCTACCGGAATATAGTCACCGGGAGGCGTGTTGGCCGCCCCAACTTGTCCGCTCGTACCTGTGGCAGCATTAAGAGGTGCTACGCCACCAACAAGGCTATAAACGCCATACCCACCAATGTAGCTCGCGTAGACATGTGAATTGTTTGTTGATGAATGCTCCCAAAAATATAGTGGTCCGGTAAGGGCGCCGCTCGTGCCTGGATTTGCTGATGGACTTGAAGCAGGAAGATTATCCTTGATAAATTCAGAAGCGCTGATCGCACTTGGGTAAGGGTTACCAGACAAATTCAAATTACTGGCTGATATTGGCGAAGTAATCGTTCCGTTATTCGGTTTTCCAACAAATACGTAGTTTTGGTTCGAAGTGGAAGCGTTAGACCCTTTTAGCGTGTAACCCTGACCTGCACTAAGACTTCCATTTTCACCTACATAAGACCAGTTGGCATAAGCAATACCTAAGTTTTGGTATTTGTAAACCCATGCGCGGCTTAGTGTAATCGGCGTAGTATTTCCTGGTGCATCCTGGCTATCAGTCCATGAGATATTGGCAGGGGTGGTAGCTGTGCCGTCTTTCATTACACCAGCAATTGTATAGCCGTTATTAACAGTAGAGCTGGAGATGGTACTTACAGGGGAAGACCAATAATTATAGTTGTATTTAATCTTGGTACCTTGTTGGTCTCTTTCAATAGATCCGGTCGTTGTTGACGCCAGGTCACTGTTAAGACCCTGCACCAATTGAGATTTTCCAGTCAAATCGATGGTGCCCTGCAAATCCAGGTACCAGGAGTTTTCTATTTTATTATCGTTATTTACAGTAATCTTTTTACCGGCATCAACAATTAACCCAACACTGGTAAAATTATTAGCTACTGTGACATCGTGCTTTACCTGAACGATTGAATAGTTATTGTCTTTAATGTCAGGTCCATAAATGAAATTTGTTGCATCGGTTAAAGCAGAACTATCTAATATACCAGCTTGTCTCGTTTTAAACGGCAACGGTGTATTCTCTGTCTTAATGTATTTGACGTTGTAGATTTTACAAAAAGTGCTGCTGGTGCCATTATCCGTTCCGGAGATGGTAAAGTCATCGGTAACATTACCTTTATAGTCGTCTAACCTGTAGTATGCTTTTAAATTAGACCAAGTAGACGATTCAATATTCTTCGGAATAATAGCTCCTCTAATGGCAGTTCCATTTTGGGAAATCTTCTGATAAATCATTTTCTGTAACTGGTCTTCCGTAATGGCGGTATTAAAAACGCGTACTTCATCGATATACCCTCTAAAATAGTTGGTTGATGCACTTGATTTTTTAGCCATTGTAAATTTAGTAGACGTTGCTCCAAGACTGCCGGTAACTGCGGTAGTTTGTCTTAAAGTTCCATTGACATACAATTTTAATGTGCCGGCACTGTCGTAAATCGCTGCGATATGATACCAACGGTTTAAATCCAATGCGGTAGTCCATGCTGCGCTGTAAGATCCTGCGACTACAGAAACGTTTCTGGTAGCACTTCCCGTAATCGTTATATAGAAATTATCCTGACCCAATACAATTGTAGGTGTCGATGGGTAATAGGTATCTAATTTTATCCAACCCATGATGGTGGCTTTAGACAAGCCGCTTAGAAGCTGGTCTCCCTCTGCGTAGTCATTCCTTCCATCAAAATCGATAAGTAAAGATTTGTCGACAATATCTCTTGGCGAGCCAATTGATACGGTACTTCCGGTTGATACGATATTGTAACTGTCGAAAGCATCTAAGATACCATCTTTATCAACATCGGCTGTGCCATCTACTTTTCCATCATTATTCGAATCAAGACCCGCATAAAGTGTTCCCGCGATATCTTTAGCAGACCCATTGGAAGTCAGATCAAGATAATCTGGCGTACCGTCACCGTCTGTGTCAGTTGGAAATGCCTTAAAAGTGGTTCCATAGGAAGAAGAGTCATCGTTTAAATCTAATAAACCGTCTCCATCTGTGTCAACGCCGTCACCTTTACCATCTCCATCAATATCCCCGTCTCCGGTGTAAGCGCCGCCCGTATTGTTCAAATAAAAGGTATCGGCTTGTGCTTCGTCTATGTCAAACTTAGTATCGTTATCGCTGTCATAATCCATGAAATCATAAATCCCGTCTCCATCTGTATCCTGTACAAAGGAAGTGTAGTAATTGCTGATATAGTCTGGATCGATGTTGTCGTTTAATCCATTTTTATTAACGTCTACCCATTTTGTGTTATCGGCAGTGTCTATTCTACTTTTGTTATTGGTGTAGGCTTTGAAACCTGCTTCAACAGAATCCGGAATACCGTCGTTATCATCATCGAGATCAAACATATCTGCTTCGTCATCGTGATCCATGTCACAATATTTTTGCGATACGGTGATATCATCGATTGCGATATCGTTACCCAATCCTCCCGGAGCATTATTGATAAAGGTAACTTTAAATTCTGTTTCAGAGGTGGTAAATGTAAGCGGGTATCTTGTCCAGTCGGAAGCAGTTGCCGTTCCTGACGGGCTCGGAGGGATGTTTCCTGTAGAAAGCGATGTGATCAGCGTATTATCACTTACTTTCCTGATTTCAACCCTTACGTTTGGCCTGATACGGTTGGCTACGTCAGTGGCATCCGACCGGTCTAAGTTAATAGCGTAAAAGCTGAAGGTAACCTCTACATTTGGTGTAACACCTGAAATCGTATTGGTGTAAAATTTTTCCGGCGTGAAATTGGCATTAAACATAGCCATTTTTCCATTGGTATCTCCGGTGTGATCAGCACCCCTGTACCAATATTCGCTTGCCCAGGTTGTAATCTGAGCACTATTGAATACCGTGTATTGACCGTCATCCAGGCTTGTGGTGCCATAGGTATAGGTAGTGCCGGCATCGGCATTGTTCGCGTCAATAGTTGTTCTGGCGGTACCCGTTCCAAATGTTTCATTCAGGAATACTTTTGAAGTCGTTGTGGAAGTGGTAAGCAATGCACAAGCCGACTGCTCCATCGTGTCCAGGATACCGTCATTGTCATCGTCCACATCATTGTCATCTGTTACACTGTCAAAATCTGAATCGGCATAAGTATTTCCATCGCCTTGGATATAGAACACATACGTGCCTTCATTGGCGTCATTATTGTTGATCGTAACAATCGCTGACCTTGTTCCTGTTCCACTCGGATTAAATGTGATTGTCATCGTGGTGGATCCTGTAGTGGTCGGTAGTGCAGTGTAGGACGGAGCGGTTGTCAGGGTGAAATCCGATGCATTGGTTCCTGTGATGGTCACGGAGCTAATTGTCAATGTGGCGCCGCCTCCTGTATTTTGAATGGTGAATGATTTTGCAATTGTTCCATTGGTAACATAAATACCGCCGAAATTCGTTCCTTGTGCTATGGTTGGGTAATCAAACATGTTGATGTCAACCAATGGCGATCCGCCCTGTACATTTATTTCGCGCGAACTGGTACCAACCGTTCCGGTAACTCGGATATCAAAAGCACTTTCGTCCGTATCGTTACAATTGATTGTGAGGGTAGCAGTTCTTGTTCCGGCCGAACTGGCGGCTGGATCATAAGTAATCGTAAAAGTTAAAGAGGTGCCAGCTGCTATAGATGTTCCTGCTCCGATACCCGATACAGCATAATCTATATTTGTAGTCTGAGTCGTGCTGGTATTGGCAACATTGACACTGCCAATGGTCAATGGACCAGTTCCTGAGTTTGTGATGGTGAATTCCCTGGTAATATAGCCAACAGTGAATTGCTGCCCAAAATCTGTCCCCGTGGTAGAAGAGGCTGCAGCGTTGTCGGTGATATTCGCAGCAGGGTTTCCGCCTGTTACAGCGATTTCAGGGTTTGTTCCTGTTCCTGTAATATAAAAGGTATAGCTTCCTTCATTTGCATCTGATGTAGTCACTGTCACCATACCTGTAACCGTTCCCACTGTAGTCGGGTCAAATTGGATCGTAAACGTTGCTGAGCCACTTGGTCCAATTAAATTTAAAGGACTGATGGGAATGGTAGATGATGACACACTAAAACCAGTTCCCGAAACCGCTACGGTAACGCCTGTTAGGTTTTGCAATAGTGTAGCAGAGTCATTCTTAATGGTATATGTTTTTGTAATGGGTGTATCGAGTGTGTTAAGCGAGCCGAAGTCGGTATTATAGCCTGTACTTGCTGCTGCATATAATGGGATCTCTACAGATCCGGAGCTATAAACGCTGACATCAGCAGCGGTTGATGCGCTATACGTACCTTTAATGTCAAATTTAAAAGTTCCGGCATCACTTGCGATATTTACTGTGGTCGTACGGGTGCTACCGGTAGAAGGGTCAAATCTAATCGAAAAAGTGGTCGACGCACCCACAGCAACCGTCGAAGCAGGGTTTACTGCGACTGCAAAATCACCAGCGTTTCCTCCAGTTAGGGAAACACCTGTTATGGTAAGGAGTCCTGTGCCTGTATTAGTTATTGTGTATGTTCTGGTTATTGATCCTGTTGTGATTTGCGTGCCATAATCGCAACCATTGGCAACGGTAGCAGAAGCAACCACCATATTGTTTGGAATGGTAGTAGGGACAGAGGGTCCGCCCGTTACCGCAATAACAGGAGCTGTGCCTGTTCCTTGTAAAGAAAAATTGAAAGGATTTTCGTCAGCGTCGTTTGTGCTGAAGCTTATTGCCGCCGTTCGGGTTCCTGTACCGGTTGGTAAAAATCTAATTACCATTGTTGCTGTACTACCTGCAGCTATTGAAGTGCCGGGTGAAGTCAGTACGGTAAACTCAGACGCATTGGTTCCTGAAAAAGTTGGTGTACCCAGTGTAAGCGCAACGTTTCCGGTATTCATAATGATAAACTCACTAGTCAGGGCGCTTCCTGTATTAACAGATCCAAAAAGATTGCCTTCCGATGCAGTAGGAGTGTTATCTCCATCCACGAGGTTGGTTCCGTATGCGCTGAAAACATTAATTTCAGCAATACCATAAGTGATTAGCAACTGGCCATTTGCTCCGCTACCTCCTGCAGAAGTACCGCTGGTAGTCCTAAAAGCACCACCACCACCACCACCTGGGATTGTTCCGGGAAGACCTGTTCCTGTAGTTGTAGATCGGCCGGCGCCGCCGTTTCCACCTCCAGAAGGAGCTGTAGCCCCAGATGCGTTTGTGGCTGCAACACCATTACCATTGGTACTACCTGATGCACCGCCGCCGCCGCCGTAACTGCCGGATTGGCCATTTGCCCCAGCACCTCCTGCACGGTTAAAAAGACTTCCGCCTGATGCAGCGCCTCCGGCAACACCATTGTTTACGTTGTCACCAGCACTTAAGCCTCCGTTAGCGACTACAGTGGTGCTATTGAATGTTGTATTTCCACCTGAAGCCGTCGTGGTGCTTCCACCACCCACCACAATATTGTAGCTCGTTCCGGGCGTAACTGTCATTACATGTTTAGAATAACCACCCGCTCCGCCGCCGCCGCCGCGTCCTGTTGCTGAAACAATACTGGCACCGCGTCCACCGCCGCCCCATGCTTCGATTGTTAAGCTGGTAACGCCAGCTGGAACTGTAAATGTCTGAGTAGCACCTGCCGAGGTAAAGTTGTAGGTAGCAGTGTTTTGGGCACTGGAATTCTGGAGGAACAAGATCGCTCCAAAAAATAAAAGCAGGGTTTTAAAATTGTATTTTGTCTTCATCGTAACAGATTTTGATTTGGGATTAAAATCTGGGGCGAAAGTAGACTGTTAAAATTAACATTTAAAAAATACTCGTTGACAGGTATTTTTAATCGTTAAAATGCACGTTTTTTACTGTTTAAAGTGAAAAAAAAAGGGCGTTTTTCCATCATGCTCATTTTCGGCTGCAATGATTTGCTTAGCGCGCACAAAATCAGGGATTTGTGGGTTTTCAATTTCACCGAAACAATGCTGCAATTCACCGCAATTTTACCTTTCAATTTAGTTGTTTTCTTACAAAAAAAAGTGGCCAGAATAACTGACCACTTTTGGTTGTAAATCAGGAAAATTTACATTATTTCACGACAATCTTTTTACTGAAATTTCCCGTTGAAGTGTTGATTTTTACAATGTAAGTTCCAGCCGCGTAGTTGCTGATTGGAATTTGCAATAAGCCATTATTGTTGTCCACTGTATCCCAAACCTGGAGGCTTTGCCCAAGTACATTGTACATCGTAACACTGTTTATCTCAAACTTGTGTGTTTGGTCCTGAATGTTAATCGTGTTATTGCTGTTCGTAAAACCGATTAGCGGACCGGTTGTTTGTTGATTGTCAGTTCCTAAAGTAGTATTTACAAATCGCAATGAAAAGCGATCGTCATAAGTTCCCTGTGCGAGGATGATGTTAAAGTCGTTATTTTTAATATCATGATAGGACTGGTCTTCAGCGTCGTAGATGTAAACGTCCTGATTTGGATCAAAGTCATTCATTTCGTCTATACCGAATTGGACCATACCATCAATCCCGGCTTTTACTCCCAATTGGTAGATGTTTGCTTCGTTGAAGAAGCCTTCTCCCTGAATAAGCAGTTTCACGCCATTGTTTAGGAAATACATGTCGTCAGGAAGTTGATCAAACATGACGGCATCGTATCCTGGATCAATGGCGCTGGATGCGTTTTCATTCATGAAGCCTAACAATAGCTGTCTGTGGTAATTCGTTGCAGAGTTGTATCCAAGGCGGATTTTTGAAAATGTGGTCTGAATGTTGTAGCTGTCATCCTGATTCGAAATGCCATTGTTGTCCGCAGGAGTATTGGCTGTATTTGTTTGGTTCGCATTTCGGAACATCACGTTTGATGAGGTACTGGACTCTTTTACAAACAAGCGTTGATTGTTGTCAAATTTTATTGTACCCCCTGTTGTATTTCCTACTACAAAAAATCCTTGTCCCACCGGAATGAATCTTTTTGGTATACGGGTACTCGAGCCCAAGCCACTGATGCCAACCGGACTTACTGGCGGAGTTCCCCCCGTATTGGTCAATGCTGCGTATCCGCCCTGATATTGGGCATAAACGTGTGTATTATTGGTGGAATAATGTTCCCAGAAGTACAACGTCCCGTCAATCGAACCTAGGTTATCATTGATGAATTTTTGTGAATCCAGCGATGAAGCATATGGGTTTCCACAAAGGTTTAGGTTACCAGCGGCAATAGGAAGTGTTACCGGTCCATTATTTGGTTTTCCGGTGAAAGCGTAGTTTTGTGTAGCTGCTGCCACACCGCATCCTTTCATAGTAAATCCTTCTCCAGGGAGTAACGTGCCATTTGAGCCTATATAACCCCAGTTTGCATAGGCATTACTCAAGTTCTGGAACTTAAATATCCATGCGGAAGACACAGTGATGGGATTGGTTGGCGCCCCGTCCTGGCTGGCTGTCCAATTGATATTCTTGATGTTATCAGGATCGGTAGCATCTTTAAATACCTCGGTAATCGTATATCCTAGATTGTTTGCAACGGTACTCGGAGCACTAACAGGAGAAGACCAGTAGTTATAATTGTACAAATTGGTCTGTCCTTGCTGGTCTCTTTCAATAGTTCCGGAGCTCGCCGGATTTAAGTCACTGCCAAATGACTGAACCAGTTGGGATCTCCCGACCAAGTCAATTTTGCCATTGAGGTTCAGATAATGCGACACTTCAATTTTGATATCATTATCTGCGGTTATTTGTCCGCTTTGCATGTCAAGGCCAAGCACGACTTCATTCGAAGTTGAAGTAATGTTGTGGGTTGTCTGAACAATGTTCCAACCAATTCGGGTGGTGCCGTCGACGATAGAATAGCTGTAGGGAATGTCCTGGACATCGCTGTTTTTCCAGGTAGCATCACTTGACCAGTCACCATTTGCCGCTGATACGTAGGGAAGAGGAGCAGTTTGGTAGTTCACGGTTGAAAGGTTTTTAATGGCGGCAGTGTAGTCGTTATCGGACATATCTTTTGCATTCGTATAGGTGTAAGTAGACATTGGATAGTAGGCTTTAACCGTTGACCATGGGATGTCTTTTACTTCATTTAACGTGATGGTTTGCGGTAAAATATTTCCGTTTACGGTGCTGTCAGAATGTTCTAACAACTCCTGATTCATCACATAGCGCAATTCGGCTACACTTAATGCAGTACCCCAAACCCTCACTTCATCAATGGTACCATTAAAAAACGAGGTTGTCGCCGTGCTGCCGGCGCCGGCAATGATAAATGACTGCGTGCTGGACAGTACCGGGAGCAACGGTGCGGTTACATCCAGTACGCCATCGATATACATTTTAGCATTTGTTCCATCAAAAGTTACGGCGATGTTGTGCCATTTGTCAGTTGGAATAATTACAGAAGAGGTAATCGTTTGTTTTGTACCATTGATCCAGCTCATCTCAGCATAGCCGCCGCTGTTGATCATTAAGTCGTAACCCGCGGTAAAAGTGCTGTTTCGTTTTGACAAGATGGTCCTGCCAGCGGTATTTCTTTTGACCCATGCCGATACGGTGAAATTGGTGTTGTCAAGATTCAGTACATTTCCAGCGTCCATATAATCATCGACTCCATCAAAAGTGACCGATCTTACAAATGTCCTTTCAGGTGCATAACCGAACGTAATGTAGGTAGTCCCGTTGAAATCATAGGTAGTCTCTAATTTTGAGCCGTTGGCGCGCATGATCCTATATTCAGCGGTAGGGCTGAAGATAGGGCTGCTTGAAATAAACATCAGGAAGTCCCCCGGAGGTGTAATGGTCGAAGTCAATAGGGTAGAAGGTACTGACACAGTAACAGTTTTTACATCACCGCCATATTCGATTACTTTCCAGGTCCTGCCAATAGAAGTGAAATCTACCTGGGTTGTTAATCCGGAAATACCGGAACTCATGTTCACCAAAATTGGCGCTTGTGCTCCCAAAGTTCCGTTGTTACTTCCCCAAATTAAAAAGTCCTTATCGGTATCGAATGTACTTGTATTGTCGGAGTTTCTCGGCTGAATGTTTGTTAACCCCATTGTAACGTCATTTGACGTATTTTCAGTTTTTGACTGTTTTTGGTTTAAGCCAGATTTGTCATCCCTTCCAATCGCAGCGATGTTATAGTTAAAACCATTAGATGCCGGAAAAATCGTGTTGCCATCAGAATCTACATAATCCTGGCTTACCCCATTTACTCCTAACGTGATGCCGTATTTAATCGCAAGATATGATTCGATCTTGCTTTTATCTGCTGCCGAATTCAGGCCGCTGTAATTGATGATTTCAAGGATGTCACCATCGTAACTGGCATCGTAAAACTCGCTTCGGCCGAGCCAGTATCTTGAGTTTATGATGTTTTTATATGTTCCTGTATTTACTTCTATTGTGCTAAGGGTGTTGCCGTTGCAAAGCAGCATCATTCTATTCAAAGAACTTTTTCTTGGGTTGAAGATGTTTACGCCGGAATAAGTCTTCGTGGAATTTAATTCGCCGACACCGTACGAGGTATTTGCAGCCTGGTTATAGGCAACGAGATCATTTCCTCCTGAAGCATTATACCTGGCAGAGGTGTTTCCCATTTGAAAACCGGTGACATCCTGGCTGTTTTTATTGACGGTAACGTCATCGCCACAATAAATATCCTGTGCACTGGTCAGGTAAGAAATTGCATTGGTTGGTTTCAGCACCACAAACATATCCTGATGGTTGAATCCCTGGCTGCCCGACATGGTGTTTGATCCATTAAAGTGAATCACCGGATTAAAATTAACGTTACTAGAAGTATTGTTCCTGAATTTTGGTTCTTTACCAAATTTAGCAAGCCCGTCTTTTGTACTTCCTGTGGTCTGGTCGTTCCAGATGTTAATTGTTGCTTCATCTGAAACGGCGCCAATTTCACTGTCCGCTTTCAACCAGAATTTAAGGTTTGAGGTGACACCACCCGGCGCGGTTGTTAATGCTGCCAGATTTTGAACCTCCGCTTTTACGACAAACGTATAGGAAGCTTTTGTGGAAGGACTGTTTGCATTGCTGGTAATGGTTACGGTCGCAGTTCGTACCCCAATCGCGGTTGGTGTGAACGTAACAACGAATGAGTTTGGTGTTCCTGAAACCACCGTTACATTGTTAAGCGGCGTGATTGTAAAGTCCTGTCCTGCAGTTATTCCTGTGGAAGCTACCGTCACGCTCGTGCTTCCAAACGAATATACGTTGAACGGAATTGCAATTGGTGTGGTTAGGTCGGTAATCCCGAAATCCGTCTGGTCTGTAATGTTTGCTGTCGTTGCGCCATCTTCAATCAGTACTTCATTTCCTTGAATACCAATGTCCCTGCCGCTCACTGTAGCATTTGCAGTGATCGTAAAGTCGTATGTACTTTCATCGGTATCAGTGTTTCCAATGGTTACAATCGCGACAGCACTTCCTGTCGTCGTTGGGGTATACTTTATGGAGAAAGTTGTACTTCCACCGGCTGCAATAGTTCCACTTGGCTGTGTTGCCACGGTAAAGAATCCACTGCCGGTAAGGACAACAAAGTTCGGACTGTTTGTGAGTGTTAGCGGACCTGTTCCTGTATTTTGAATGGTATAGGTCCTGGTAATGCTGCTGCCTATCGTAACGCTGCCCATATCGGTGTAATTCGACGTCTGGGTTAAGGCACTTCCATCAGGAATATCTGTTGGCGTAGCACCGGCTCTGATGTTAATTTCCGGACTTACACCGGTACCACCAGTCCCGCTGATATTAAAATTGAATGGATTTTCATCTGAGTCATTTGTTACAAAAGACACATAGGCATTTCTAACGCCGACCGCAGTTGGTGTAAATCTGATTGAAAATGTGGTCGAAGCGCCGCTGGCAAGTGTTGCAGCAGGGGAGGTGACCAATACAAATTCGGATGCGTTCGCTCCCGAAATGGTAAAAGTTCCAATAGTCAGCGATAAGGAACCGATATTCTGAATCGTGTAGGTCCGCGTCAAAGGAATGAGTACGTTAGAAGTTCCTAAGTCGGTGTAATCGGTCGTCTCGGGTGTGGTATCCTCGTCTGCAATGTTGTAACCGTTTCCTGAAACTGCAATTTCCGGCGCGTTTACTGTAGCAAGCACACCAGTCCTTGGCGAAGTTGTACATCCTCCATTCGATACTTCAATATAAAATGTCGTTGAAGTAATGATATCAGGTGTGGTAAATGTTGTTCCTGTTCCTAATGCTGTACCTCCGGTTGCTGCCGCGAACCATGAGATGGTTCCAACAGAAGCGGTTGCTCCAAGGACAACTGGTCCCGATCCAGTCCTTGATCCCGGCGTGGTAGTCAAAATGACTGGCAAAGCATTGCCTGTCACAGCAAGCGTTCTGACCGGACCACTTCCGCATCCTACAGTAGGTGTTACAGTAATATTTCCGGAACCGCTGCCCACAGTAACTGTAATGGCATTTGTCGTGCCGCCTGAACTTTGTGTCCAACCGACTGGAAAGGTCCAGGTGTAACTGACACCAGAGACTGCTGTTACGCTGTAACTTTGCAAGGTCCCCTGGCATGCAGAAGTTGGTCCTGTAATGGTGCTTGGTTGTGCCGGAGCAGCTGAAGCGGTAACCGCTAATGTACTGGCGGATGAGGTTCCACATGAGTTTGTGGCCGTTACACTTATATTGCCTGAAGCGCTTCCAGCGGTTACCGTAATAGCGTTTGTATTTGTTCCACCCGTCTGCGTCCATCCTGATGGCAAGGTCCAGTTATAAGTCACTCCTGCTACATTGGTGACGGCATACGACAGAGACGTGGCACCAACACATGGAGCGGTATTTCCTGTAATTGCTGAAGGCTGAACAGGAGTTTGGATCGTCGCTACAGCAAGTGTGCGTGCTACCCCTGTGCCACATGCGTTTTGCGGAGTCACTTGTACATTTCCAGAGGTGCTGCCTACGGTAACAGTGATCGAATTTGTTGTGCCTCCTCCGGTTTGTGTCCATCCTGCAGGGAAGATCCAATTGTAAGTGACCCCTGCAACATTCGTCACGGAATAGGTCAAAGAAGTGCCTGAACATGGGGTAGTATTTCCAGTAATGGAACTCGGCTGTGCCGGAACGGCATTAACAGTAATGACGGCAGTATTATTGGTGCTGATCGCTGAACTGCAAATACTTGGAGACGCCCCGCTTGCAAGTGATGTTATGGTAACGGTCGTGGCACCCGAAGTCGCCAATCCCGATGTTGTAAATGAGCCTGTTCCTGCGGTTGTAACGGTCATGGTAGCCGTAGCACCAGTAGCCGCATTGGGCGCGGATAAATTGTATGTTACAGTGTAAGTGCCTCTTGGCAAACTGGTCGCCGAGCCGGTTAAATTTACGGTCGCGGTACCGCCCGCACATATCGATGATCCTATTGATGTGGCTGTGAGGCTATAAGTTGGGCAGGCATAGGTAATGATGACTTTACCGTCTGCGCCGCTTCCGCCGTTTCGATCGGTGTTATTTCCGGCTCTTCCGCCCGCGCCTCCGGCGCCAACTCCTGTGGCACTCGCACCGTCTCCGCTAGCTGTTGATCCGTTGGCGCCTGCGCTCCCTCCGGTTACCGCAATACCTCCGGTAACTGTAATTGCTGCGTTTCCATTCGAGGCTGTTCCGGCACTTCCGCCGCCGCCGCCAGCAGATACTCCTGCAAGGACTCCAGTACCTCCATTCCCTCCATAGAAATTTACGGTACCACCCACATTACCAGTTACTGGTGCTGTGGCACCTGCCGCTGTGTTAGAGTTTGTAGTTGATCTCGCGCCGCCATTTCCGCCTACGGCAAGTAAGGTTGTTGTGGATCCAAACCAGGAGGAACCTCCATTGGCTCCGGCTGTCAAAGCCCCGATGCCTCCGGTTCCCACTGTTACCGTGTAAACCGTTCCGGGAACTACTGTAATAGCAGTGTTTTTTGCATAAGCGCCGCCCGATCCACCGCCACCCGCTGAGGGGTTTCCGGTTGCGGCTCCACCGGCTCCACCGCCACCCCAGGCTTCCACCTGAATTGAGGTAACACCAGCCGGAACTGTGAAAGATCCTGAGGTTGTAAATGTTTGCGTCTGCGCAAAACTTAAGGCAGACAGGAGCAAGCAGGCTAGTAGGGTTAGCCTGCCCATTAGTAGGGTAGTTTTTTTCATATCCTTTGGGGTTAGATATTAAAATATGTATTTATTCTTTTTCAGAGAACTGCGATAAAACTACTATTTTATTTCCTAACACAAAAGCTTTTCGAAGAAAAATTTTAACAAAAAAATCGACTAAGTGTTTTTTATCGTCGCCAAAGTGCATAAAATAAGGAATTTTAAGATTTTTTTAACAAGGATATTTTTTGCAAGTTTTGGTAGCTTTTTTTCTAAAAATCAGTCAAAATTTGCTTTTCCTAAAATTGACCAATCCAATTTCTCCCAAAAAAGTATATAGAAACAGAAAAAGCCTTCTTATAGAGAAGACTTTTTCCTTTACTAATCTGAAATTAAACTTAATACACTATTTTTTTTGTGACTACAATATTGTTGACTGATGTAACCTGAACCAACAAAACCTGTTGCTGCGTTTTAAGGTCGTTCAACGTAGCGGTTTGGGCGTTGATGTTTTCTTTTTCGTAAATCAGTCTTCCCCGAACATCAAAGATTTTGATTTTCGAGATTTCCTCTTTCGAATTTTTTACGTTAACGATCCCCGATTGCGTGAATACCACAACATGGTTAGCTTCCATGACTGGCGTTTCTGTCCCCAGTGGTGCACTCTGATAAACGATTTCAAATCTATCCGCAAAATTTCCCTCTGCGGTATCAAATGAATAGTCGCCCGATGAAAGATTGTGTGTCAAGCCAATCAGGTTGTCCTTGATATAAACATTCTGACCCAGTCCAAATAGTCCGTCCATGTGATCAATACCAATCGTAAAAGTACCTGCGGCCGCTGCCTTAAAGTGAAGCGGAACGCTATCGGTATCGCTGAAAGGCAACGCTCTTCCCTGAATTACATAATTTGAATTGTCAATGATGCTGGAAATAGCACTTCCATTTTCAAGCAGCTCGCCGTCGATTGATTCATCAAATGCCTGCGTAGCACCGTCCATGTAAGCCACCAGAATTTGGTTCTTTGGACCTGCTGTATCGCTTAGATTAAGCCATATGCGGTGTCTTTCAACGTCGGCATCCCTGAAGAATTGCCCATTGTTGTTACCGCTTCGCATTGCGTTAGTAAACGTAGCAACACCAGCACTTGACTTTGAAAGGATGAATCCCTGTCCTGTTTGTATCGTCCCGTTTGGAACAGCCCCGCCGGCGATAGAAGCTACGCCTCCAGTGGTATTGTAACTCGCGTAGTTTGCACCGCTTGCTGCATCCTGCGAGGTATGTGTCCAGAAATATAAGGTCCCTGGGTTGCTTGCCAGGAATGCGTTTCCGCTTACTGGTGATGGATACGGATTACCAATAAGGTTGTAACCTTGTCCACTTACCGTAACAGGTATTGTTTTTGTTCCATTATTTGGTACTCCAATGAACTGACCGAAAAATGTCGATACTGCTGTTGTAAAATTGTTAGGGGCCCTGATCATATAACCTTTCGCAACGTCAAACGAATTTGTAGATGGATTTATCGGTGCAAAGGCATTTGAAGGTTCATCCAAAGTATAAAACCTGTTTGTTAAAGTCAATGGTGAAAAAGCCAGAAGATTTTGGTTTAATACCGGCGAAGACCAGTACACATAATCTTGGCGACGCATTTGTGCATTTCTTTTTGAGATAATGCTTCCTGAGTTGGCAACATCGATAGTCTGTAAAAGGTTAGCATTATTTTCAAACGTAATAAGCGCGTTCGAAGCTACTGTGACCTTACCGGCAATGTTGAAGTCGTGACCCGATTGAACGGTTACAAGAGAACTGCCGTTAACTTCAAGCTGACAAGCTGTCAAATCGCCAACCGACGTGTAATTTGCGTTAACAATTGCTTTTACACCATTGGTAGGGTAACCGTTATCCCAGACAGAGCCGTTCCATGTGGTGATGATTGGGGTTGACACCGTAAAGTTCTGGATTTTGCTACAACCATTTGAATCAGTAATGGTACACGTATAGCTTCCAGGGGCCAGGTTGGTCGCGGTAGCGCTATTTCCTCCGGTAGGAGACCATGAATAGGAGTATACACCAGATCCGCCAGATGCAATCACTGTTGCTGTGGCATCCGTTTCTCCAAAACATGAAATAGTTGTCTGCGAAAAAGTATTGCTCAGCACTGCCGGTTGTGTAATGGTGAAGGACTGGTCTTTAAAGCATCCTTTTGTATCGGTAATGCGAACGGTATAAGTTCCTGCAGCAAGTCCTGTTGCTGAAGCGGCAGTACCACCTGATGGTGACCACAGGTAAGTATACCCCGGTGTTCCACCTGATGCCACTACGGTTGCTGATCCATCAGTTCCACCGAAGCAGGACACATTGGTTTGTGCTGTGGTATTAGAAATAGCAGCTGTTGGTTGTGTAATGGTGAAAGACTGGTCTTTTGTACAACCTGATGCATCCGTGATGGTACAGGTGTAAGTTCCCGCCGAAAGCGCGCTTGCCGTTGCTGCTGTACCGCCTGATGGCGACCATGAATAGGTGTACGGTGCAGTTCCGCCTGAAGCCGCCACGGTTGCAGATCCATCAGTTCCGCCGAAGCAGGACACATTAGTTTGTGAAGATGTGTTGGATACAGAACAAATATTAATGTTCATCACCTGGCCGCCTAACAATGCCGTATTATTCCCTTTTACTGAAAACTTGAAATTATCGGGATTGGTGTTTGCGCCGCCGTGTACATAGGTTAATAAGTTGTTATTTACATCTGCCTGGGTAAAAGAACCTCCAAGTGTTAGTGCTGTTCCGCTCAATTTCAGCGTTCCGTAGGCAGGAAGTTGGGTAATGTTATAAGTCAGCTGTGCAGCAGTAGCGGATGGTTGTACGGCCAGCAGTTTCCCTGACGGAATCGTTGCTGTAGCGGCCGACTGCATGCCCAAAGGATTTATTGTGGCAGTAACATTATTTACAATCTGTAATTTTCCGCAAACCGTCATACTCATTCCGGTAAAAGTTCCGCCAGCACCGGTCACACGGTCTGTAGCAAGTAAAATCCATGTTCCGAGCGATGATGATCCGTTAAAGTTAGAAAGTGGCTGGTTCGGTTGCTTCGTACCAGTTAATCCACCGCTACAGCCGGTAGGAATCGGTGATGCACTATCATCCCAGGTTACATTCATGCCTGAGCCTGAACAATCCCTATTGTAAATTTCTGCAAAGTTTCCTGTGGGTCCACTAAACTGCATTTTTAAGTCAGTCATTGAAGTGTGCGTTCCTGTGAGCGTCAGGTTTACATCGCTTATCATGATGTCATCTGGTACGTCGAGTCGCGCGCTTACTGCATTTGTACCGGTAGTTTCCCAGACTGCATCATTGCCCTGAAAATAAACATTCGAATAAGTTTTGCATAAGTCGTTTGCAATTTGAAATACATAAACTTCTGAAAATGCTCCATCGATGCATGGGTTAATTGGCTTAATCCTCCAATAATTGATTGTTCCCTGCGTAAGACCGGTAGTTTGATAATACGGTGTGGTAACAGTCGCTGTTTCGGTGATCGTAGAAAACGTTGGATTCGTTGAAATTTGTACAAGATAAGAAGAGGCGGTTACAAGATCTGACCAAGTTAGCAAAGTAGAGGTTTGTTGATTTCCTGCACCGTTTGACGGGCTGGTTAAGGTTGCTGTACCTATGGCATTGTCAAAAACCTTTAAGGTCAGTGATAACGGAATGTTAGCACTTGGTGATATACCGCGGAATGTAAGTGGATAGATTCCTGCGGCCACGCCACTGATGCCGCTGATGGTCATGGTAACTGTTCCCGATGCCGCCAACGATGTTGGTGAAAACGCCGCAGTAGCACCAGCGGGCAACCCGGTCACTGAAAAGTTTGTGGTTTCGGTAAAAGGAGTCGCTTTTGTATAAGTTATCGAGAATACGGCATTCGCAGGTTTACACGTGGGTACTGTAGCCTGTGCTGTAGTAAGTTCGAAGGTGTTGGCTTTTATTTCAAAGTCGACATTAGAGATGTCAAAGTAAATATTTCCGACTGCTTCTACTTTAATCCTCATATTCTTTCCGATGTTGCTCGGAACCGTAATATTCTCTGTTCCGTCATTAGCGGTAGAAGCCAAAATGGTGACTGGATAAGTGTAACCACCATCTGTGGATAACTTTATGGCTACGTTTGCCGTTGACACCGGCGTGGCTGAAGTCCCTGCTACGTTCCAGGTAACCGTTTTTGTCTCTCCAACATACCAAACGACGGCGGTATTCGGTGCGGTCACAGCGAATGGTCCGGCAGTGGAGACGGTTACGAGCATATTATCGCTGTTGGTCTGTCCGCCAAGCGTACTGTTGTCACGGACGGTTAACCTGAAGTTCAAAGCACGTGCCACACTCGGCAATACCTCCCATGTTGGGGTGGTGTTGCTTACCACTGCGCTCATTTTTGGAAAAGTCCGTAAGGGGCTTGTGGTGGCGAAGTATGACCTAAAGACTGGTCCGGCCGTATTGGTTCCTACTGGAGGCTGTGTTCCGCCGTCAGTTGCGTCGAATTGTTCCCAGCAATAGGTTAACACATCTGCAGTGTCGACATCGGTTGCACTACCGGTTAATGTAAAAGGGGTTCCTTTCGGAATAGTATAATCAAGGCCAGCCGATGCAATCGGTTCCGTATTGGCAATGGCAGTTTCAGTCTCACAAGTGTGCGTAGCTATCGCAGCGGTAATTTGGGCAATGCTTCGGGAATGGAAATAAGCATCGCTGTTGTATTGTACGTTTGGCGAACACACGCCGGCGTAGCCCATAATCGTGGTTCCACTGCCGGGCTCATAATCATCCGATACCTTCGAGCCGAAGCAGGCATTATAGTAGGTGTGCCCTGCACTAAATTGGTGGCCGATTTCGTGGCATACATAGTCAATATCAAAAGGGTCATTTTGTGGAGACACGATTCCGGTGACACCACTTCCCTTGCTGGATGCGTTACAAGGAGCAACGCTTGCAATTCCACCACCACCTGTACTGAACACGTGACCGATGTCATAAGCGCTTGCACCAATAATTCCAGTAATATTACTGGTATTCGCACTCAGCATAGTACTTCCGTTGTAATTGTCGTATGGATCAGGATCCGGAGTAGGGGTGTCGATGTTGAACTCGTTAATGTAAACCAGGCGGTTTTCGCTCGCGACGACCTGAAAAACAACTGCAAAGTCGTTCCTATAGACACTATTCACCCTTGTGATTGTCGTGTTTACCGCCGCAAGGATGGTACTCATCGTGTTTCCGAAGTAGGCAGAATATTCGGAAGTACAGGCGATGGCAATTCTGTAGGTACGCAATTTACCATCTATGGAGTTTCTCGCAGTGCTGGGTGTAGGCATCCCATCAGCGAGATTAATGTCGAGGTCTTTCATGTCTGCCATACAGATAAAGGGATTTTCAGGGTCCCTAGATGCTTCCGACCGATCATAAACAATGTAGTCGTTTCCGTTGTTGCGAAAATTGTATGGGTCGATATAAATGGTTTTCTCACCAGTGATGAGGCCGGTGAAACCGCCCGGGTCCATACTGATAAAAATTTTATTTAACGGATTTTTTGCACTGACTCCAAAATACGAACGTATTTCAGTGAATTTCGCCTCGAGGTCAGGATGTAACACACTGACCCGTTCAATGTTAAAAGTCTCCGTTGAACCGTCTTCAAGTGGAAAATCAATTTGGACTGCGAAGGGGAGGTTGTTGTTGTCGTCCCGTTTTACTGCGCGGCCCAATTGGGACCTGAGTGTTGGGATGTCCAGCGTGACGACATTATACTTCTCAGGAATCGTCTTGCGATCCGGCTGTTTCATAGCGGCTGTTTTAGCCTTTGCCCGCCATGGATTTACAGATTGCGAAAACGAAAATGGGGCAAAAAGGAGTATGGCAAAAATTGCCAGTAGGGTAGATTTTTTCATTTTTAATCAGATTTGGTATGCCAAACGTATTAAATGAATTTCAATCTACCAAATTTCTTATCGATAAAATGCGCATTTTTATCGATTAAGTGCAATTTTCACTTAAAATTGTTTTAAAAAATAAGGTTCGGACTACAAAATAAAAATGCCCTAAAAGCCAAATAAATTCCTTAGAAAACTGGATTTAAGGGTATAAAAAAAACCGGACTGTTTTGTCCGGTTTTTTTTCTGTAGCGAGGACGGGAGTTGAACCCGTGACCTCAGGGTTATGAATCCTGCGCTCTAACCGACTGAGCTACCTCGCCAAATTACGGTTAAGTGCATTCTCGAATGCGGGTGCAAATATAAAACTATATTTATAGGTTGCAAATTAAAATTCGACAAAAAAATTAATTTTTCAAAATGCTCTTTTTTGAATTTTATTCTATATATTTCCAAAAAAATACCGGTCGTTAATGGAAGTTAAAGTAAAATATGAATTAGAATTCCCAATAAATTCTTCTCCCCAGCTCTTATATCAGTATATATCAACACCTTCCGGTTTGTCGGAATGGTTTGCAGACAATGTAAATTCCCGAGGTGAATATTTCACTTTCATTTGGGATGATTCTGAAGAAAAAGCACGTGTCGCATCCAAGAAGACGGGAGAAAAAATTAAATTCAGATGGATTGATACAGACAACGAGGATACAGATTACTTTTTTGAACTGAGGATATTGGAGGACGAGATTACAAAGGACGTGTCGTTAATGATTATCGACTTTGCGCCCGAGAGCGAATTGGATGAAGCTGCCCTGCTTTGGGAAAACCAGATTTCAGATTTAAAACATGTGATCGGTTCTGTTTAGAATCCGAAACAGAACACTTATATTTGCCCTGATTTTTTCAGGGTTTTTTTATGATAAATTTTAACGGTTCCATTGTTGATTACGCTCAGGTCCAACTCGAAAACAACCGCGGATTGCTGTATGGCGATGCAGTTTTTGAAACAGTAAAGGTTGTCGAGGGCAGGATTCTGTTTTCAGAAGACCATTATTTTCGGCTGATGGCCTCAATGCGTGTGGTCAGGATGGAGATTCCGATGAACTTTACCCTTGAGTATTTCGAAGCGCAAATTGTAGATCTTGTGGCAACAAACGGCCACAGTAATGCTGCCCGGGCGCGCATTACCGTTTACAGGAATGATGGAGGACGGTATTTGCCCTGCGAAAATAATGTATCGTTTTTAGTAACTTCAGAAGGGCTTCCGGATATTCTTTACCGAATCGAAAATCAAACCTATGAAGTCGATTTATTTCGGGACTTCTACATGACCAAACAACTTCTTTCGTCAATTAAATCGACGAATCGTTTGCTCAATGTCACGGCATCAATTTATGCCAGGGAAAATGGGTTGCAGAATTGCCTCTTGTTGAACGATGAGAAAAATGTTGTGGAAGCGATCAATGGAAATGTTTTTATGCTGACCAACGGGAAGCTTTTGACGCCACCGGTTTCGGAAGGTTGCATCAATGGCGTGATGCGCCGTCAGATTCTGGCATTGTCAAAGAACATCGAAGGAATTGAGGTGGAGGAATCGGTGATTTCCCCGTTTGACCTCCAAAAAGCAGACGAAATCTTCATTACCAACATTATCATGGGAATCCAACCCGTAACGCAATACCGCAAAAAGCAATTTGAATCCGAACTGTCAGAAAAGTTACTGCAGAAATTGAATGCGGAAGTGCGGTTGGGTTAATTCAGGATTGGGTTTTCGGGGGCATTCGACCATATCAGGTAATCTCCGCCCAATTCAATAATTTTTTCCTTCCAGAAATTCGTGGTAGACTTTCCAATGATGCGATTTTCATAATCATTTTTTGCCACAATCCAGGAGTTTGAATCCATTTCAGAGGCAAGCTGGTTTGCTTCCCATCCCGTGTATCCCAAAAAGAAACGGATGTTTTCCTTATTGATTTCTCCTTGGTTGATTAAATCTTTGGTGGATTCGAAATCGCCTCCCCAATAGATTCCGTTAGAAATCTCAATACTGTTTGGAATTAACTCCGGGATGTTGTGAATGAAATAAAGATTGTCCTGTTCTACTGGTCCGCCATTGTAGATTTTAAAACGGGCATTGATTTCTGGTACAAGATCATTAATCGTATACCGCAACGGTTTGTTGATAATGAAGCCGACCGATCCCTCGTCGTTATGGTCTGCAAGCAAAATGACCGATCTGTTGAAAGAAAGGTCTCCTATGATCGATGGCTCTGCAATCAGCAGACGTCCTTTTTCGAGCTTGTCTGAAATCATTTTGCTGAAATTTTACTAAATTTAGCAATAAAAAAATTAAATTACCAAATATAGTTTTACGTTTTTTAGTCAACCGCTTAAAAATTTTAATAAAAAAAGCCTTCCAAAATGAAAGGCTCTAATTTTATATTTTAAAAGTGACTATTTCAAGCCTCCTTCTAACTCAGCGCCAGCTTTGAATTTTACTACTTTCTTAGCTGCAATTTTAATTGTTGCTCCGGTTTGTGGGTTTCTTCCATCTCTTGCAGCTCTGTCAGATACTGACCAAGATCCGAATCCAACCAAAGATACTCTTCCACCTTTGTTCAACGCTTCGGCTACATTTTTCAACATTGACTCTAATGCCGCTTTTGCAGCTGCTTTAGAAATTCCTGCATCAGCAGCCATTGCATCGATTAATTCTGATTTGTTCATAATAATAGTTATTAATTGTTGGTTAAAAATTCTGTTAATAGAAACAAATTTAGCAGGAATTCCTTACTGTGCAAGCGCTGAGGGCTGATTTTCGCTGATTTGTTGATAAGTCAATTCTTTTGTTGATAAACTTTGTTGTTTTTTTCGAAAATACGCTCACATCAACAATGACGCAAGTTAGCAGAATGTTGCATTCTCCCCGATTGGCATTCCATTCAGCAATTCGGAAACATTCATTTTCTTCTTTCCAGGAAATTGCAGGCTGTAAATATTTATAAAACCATCACACACCGCGACAGTAATTTCCCTTTTTGATGATTTTATGGAGCCTATGGGAAGCTTATGATCTCGCTTTTCAAAACCGGCTTCGTAAATTTTAACCTGCACTGCTGCGATTCCGTCATTGAAATCACTCCAGGCTGCCGGGTAAGGTGAGAGGCCACGGATCAGGTTATGAATTTCAGTTCCGGATTTCTCCCAGTCGATTTTGCAATTTTCACGGTTCAGCTTATAAGCGGTTTTCAGTCCGCCTGACTCTTTTTGTAGCTGGGTTTCGACATTTCCTTTCGCAATTTTATCCAAAGTTTCCACGACTGCCTGGCTTCCAATTTCCATCAACCGGTCGTGCAACTGGCCTGCATTTTCATTTTCGGAAATGGGCGTTTCAGCACTTAGTATCATGGCGCCAGTGTCAATTTTATCATCAATGAAGAAAGTGGTGACGCCGGTTTTCTTTTCGCCATTAATAATTGCCCAATTGATGGGCGCTGCGCCGCGGTAATCGGGCAACAAGGATGCATGCAGATTAAACGTGCCATATTCGGGCATTTCCCAAACTGCCTTTGGAAGCATTCGGAATGCCACAACGACATGCAGGTTGGCATCAAGATCTTTTAGCTGTCGCAGAAAATCGCTGTCTTTTAAATTCGTTGGCTGCAGGATATCAATATTTTGTTCCAGCGCATATTCCTTAACCGCCGAGTATTTGATTTTCTGGCCGCGGCCTGCCGGTTTGTCGGGAGCGGTAATCACCGCAGCCACTTCGTAATTATTTTTAAGTATGGTATCCAAAATGCCGACAGCAAATTCCGGAGTTCCCATAAAGACAATTCTTAATTTTTTCATGATTTTGGAATAAAGTACCTGTTGTCACTGCCGATTCGGATGACGTGGTGGTCTAACAATTGTTGTAATGCAAATATAATGTCGTCTGACGGATGTTTGACAAGGTTTTGTATTTCCCTTGAAGTTAAAGCCTGTTGCGTTAGTAAGCCATGGATTTCTGCCGCAACAGAAACCGCTGAGCCACTTTTTTTTGTTTTCGAAATGCAATAGGAGCAAATGCCGCAGTCTTCGGTTTTCTTTTCGCCGAAATAGTTCAGGATGAGTCGGCTTTTACAGGTTTTTTTGTCGGTAACATAGGCAATTACAGCCTCCAATTGACGCACCTTTTGCGCATTTTGGTTTTCAAGGTATTTCGAAATCCGGTTGATTGTTTTTTCATCTTCGCGTACTTCGTTGAAGATGATTGTGGTATCATTGCCTTTGGCCCTGTAATCGATAAGTCCACGTTCGTGCAGCTTTTTCAATAAACCCAGGATCGCATTGTCAGTGGTGTTTGCTTTTTTCGAAATCAGGCTTAGGTTTATGGCTGAAGGCGCATCGTAAATTCCGGTGTAATTTCTTAGAATGGCCAGTATTACCGGCTCGTCCTGCGGGTTTAGGCTCATGTAACGGAGTACTTCTTTTGACTCGATCACGAATTGAACGGAAACTTTCTCAGAAAATTCCTGTGACAGGCTGACGATGCCCTGTCTGTCTAAAAACTGTAGGGCATTGTAAGCCTTCAAAGTAGGGAATTGGTACAGGACACAAAAATGATTCAAATTTAGTGGGTATTCCTCCCCAATTCCTTCTCCGTAAGCAATTTGCAGATAATTACACAGTTTGACGTATACCTTTGTTAAAAAGGCTTTATCAGGCAAAACCGAAATAAACTGGTTTTGTGCCTGAATCGGGTCTGACGGGCTGAACAGCAATATTGCAAATGCTTTTTCGTCATTTCTGCCGGCACGCCCGGCCTCCTGGTAGTAATTTTCGATATTTTCCGGGAGTTGAATGTGAATGACCGTTTTGACATTCGCCTTATCGATGCCCATCCCGAAAGCATTTGTCGCGACAATTACCTGGGATTTTTCTTCCATCCACGATTGCATATTTTTAGTTTTTTCGGAACTGTGGAGCCCGCCGTGATAGAAGGTCGCCGAGAATCCCAGAGTTTGCAACTGTGAAGCGATATCGTGGCATGATTTCCGGTTCCGCACATAAATAATGGAAGGTGCTGGGTTTTTCTTCAAAATCTGTCCGATGCGATGGAGCTTGTCCTCTGCCTCAACAACCATATAGGCGATGTTTTTTCTTTCGAAAGACCTTTTGAAAACTTCAGGATTTCTCAGTCCCAATTGAAGGATAACATCTTCCTGCACTTTGTTAGTGGCTGACGCCGTTAATGCCAGAAAAGGTGCGTTTTGAAAATGCGCTTTGAGGTGGGCAATTTTCAGATATGCGGGCCTGAAATCATGTCCCCATTGCGATACGCAGTGTGCTTCATCGATGGCAATAAGATTGATATTCAAGCTTTTCAGGCGATCAACAATCCAATCGGCCTGTAGCCTTTCCGGCGAGAGGTAAAGAAACTTATAATTTCCAAACTGGCAGTTGTCCAGGAGGTCTGAAATTTCATCAGTAGAATGGCCGCCAGTCAGAGCGATTGCTTTAACGCCGATTTTTTCGAGGTTTGCAACCTGGTCTTTCATCAAGGCGATTAATGGGGAAACGACAAGGCAAATCCCGTCTTTCATGATTCCCGGTACCTGAAAACAGATTGATTTTCCGCCACCGGTTGGGAGTATGGCGAACGTATCGTTCCCGGCCAGTACAGCGTCTATAATTTCCTGCTGGGCGGGCCTGAATTGATCATGATGCCAATATTTTCTGAGGATTTCAACAGGTGTCGGCATGGCTTATAATTCGAAATTCAAATGTATCGTTTTCGACAATCAAAGTGGAAAGTTAGTCAAATAAACTGAAAATAACTGAGGCGTTACTGGGAAAGACGGCCTAAAATAAAATCAATGCGCTCGGCAACGGTGCCTTTAGGGACATCTATTAAATGATAACCATAGTTTTGATAGGTCTCCGCAAGATGGCTGTAGATTAATTTGGCCTGTTCAAAGTTCTCGTAGCGTTCGTCGTCGCTTTCATAAATTTCCTCCCATGGCGGAAGGATAAAAATTTTGGAGTAAATATGCTCCCGGCAGGCAGCGTCAAAATGGGCTGGATAACTGTCGCCGATGTAGTGCATATAGGCCAGCACATCAGGGATGCCACGATCAAGGAACACAATATCGTGGGTTTCATCACAGGCATTCAGGAACTGTTTCTTCCGGCCTTCGAGCAGCAATTCGCTGAAAAGAAGCGGGTTCTCGAGAAACAGTTGTTCGATACCCTGCTTTTTGGCTTCCATCGTCACTTCGCGCGAGATTTCAGGATAACAACAGTATCCCTGTGCCGTCAGCCCATCTATGATAGTGGTTTTCCCAGTACCAGGGCCGCCTATGATGACAACAACTTCTTTGCGCACGATTTAAAAATAAGGCGCAAATATAGCAATTCACAATTGATAATTAATAATGGATAATTAATAATTACAAGGTATTTCCATAAACCTGGATCTTAGCCCCGATGGCAGCGGCATCCTTTTTTATTCTACTGTCGCGCCGGACTTCGGGGGATGAATTTGAGAATAAAAAAGATACAGCGGACAGCGGGAAACAGCTCCTGATAAACAAAAATAACGTTGACACGTTAAATCAGAAATCTAAAACATAAAATCTCCATACTAAAACCTTATATTTGCGTTTATTTTAATAAAATGGATAAGAAGACAGAAGAATTTTATGTGCGTTTAAAGGAAGAGCTATCCACTACAAGCAGCTGGCCGTCAGAATATTTATTTAAGTTTATCGTGCCCACGGAAAAGGAAAAAATCCTGGAGGTTGAGAATGCTTTTAACAACCTGGGCGCCGTCATCACAACGCATCAGTCCAAAACAGGAAAATACACTTCCGTTTCAATTCATGTTACGATGGCGACCCCTGATGCAGTAATTGAAAAATATATCGCCGTTTCGAACATTGAAGGCATAATTTCATTATAAATGAATCAAAAATATATCAAGGAGAACGCCAACGACGTTGTCAACGAACTGGAATATAATGCAGAGCGTCCGCACCTGATCATCAGGGAGTACGGCCGTCACCTGCAGAAACTGATTGACCAGGCTGTGGTGATTGCAGACCGCGAGGAACGCAACAAGGCAGCAAAATACATCATCCAGGTGATGGGAAGCCTGAACCCGCATTTGCGCGACGTGCCCGATTTCCAGCATAAGCTATGGGACCAGATTTTTATCATGTCTGATTTTAAACTCGAGGTTGATTCCCCGTATCCTGTGCCTTCACGTGAGGTGTTGCAGTTGAAACCAGATGTGTTAAGTTATCCGCAGAACTTTCCAAAATACCGTTTTTATGGCAACAATATCAAGTATATGATCGATGTGGCCAACCGCTGGGAGGATGGTGATTTGAAAAATGCACTGATTAAAGTCATTGCAAACCACATGAAAAAATCCTATTTAAGCTGGAATAAGGATACGGTGAAAGATGATGTGATTTTTGAACATCTCCTTGAGTTGTCCGGCGGGAAGATCGACCTGACACAAAGTTCAGAGGAATTGGTGAACACCACGGATCTGATGCGGACCAATATGCGGATTTCCAATAAAATCAATCCGGCTGCGCCACCAAAAATCAAGAATAATAAAAACGGAAAAATGAATTCCGGCCATAAAAATAACCAAAACAGAAAAATACAATAAACAATTAAAAATTAGGAATTAAGAATTTTGTAAGCACAATTCCCAATTCCTAATTCCTAATTACATTAAAATGGGAACTTTTAAAATTGAAGGAGGCGTCGCGCTAAAAGGTGAAATCACTCCACAGGGAGCAAAGAATGAAGCGTTACAGATTTTATGTGCGGTGTTGCTGACGCCCGAAAAAGTAACAATCAATAATATACCAGATATTATCGATGTAAACAAACTCATCACACTACTCAAAAATCTGGGTGTTAAGGTGGAAAAAATAGGGAAAGGTTCTTACACATTCCAATCCGATGAAGTAAATGTTGGCTATCTTGAAACCGAAGCGTTTAAAAAGGAAGGCGGTTCGCTGCGTGGATCGATTATGATCGTAGGACCATTGTTGGCGCGTTACGGACGTGGTTACATCCCAAAACCGGGCGGTGACAAGATTGGCCGCAGGAGATTGGATACGCATTTTGAAGGATTTATAAACCTGGGCGCTAAGTTCCGTTACAACCGTGAAGACCATTTCTATGGCGTTGAAGCTACAGATGGATTGACCGGTACCGACATGCTTCTTGATGAAGCGTCTGTAACAGGAACGGCGAACATCGTGATGGCCGCTGTTTTAGCCAAAGGTACTACGACAATTTACAACGCCGCCTGCGAACCTTATCTGCAGCAATTGTCAAAAATGCTGAACTCAATGGGTGCCAGGATTACCGGTGTGGGGTCTAACCTTTTGAAAATTGAAGGAGTCGACAAATTAGGAGGTTGTGAGCATACGATTTTGCCGGACATGATTGAAATCGGTTCATGGATTGGGCTTGCCGCCATGACGAGAAGCGAAATTACGATCAAGAATGTAAGCTGGGATAATCTCGGTATAATACCCAATACTTTCAGGAAACTTGGGATTACTTTAGAACGTCAGGGCGATGATATCTATATTCCCGCGCACACCGATGGCTATGAAGTAAAAACAGATATTGACGGATCGATCCTGACCATTGCCGATGCACCATGGCCTGGTTTTACACCCGATTTGCTCAGTATCGTGCTCGTGGTTGCCACGCAGGCCAAAGGCGATGTGCTGATCCACCAGAAAATGTTCGAAAGCCGTTTGTTCTTTGTCGATAAACTGATTGATATGGGAGCAAAAATTATGCTTTGCGATCCCCATCGTGCGGTCGTTATCGGGCATGATTTTAAATCACAACTTAAAGCCACGACCATGTCATCACCGGATATCCGTGCCGGAATTTCGTTGTTGATTGCGGCCTTGTCAGCAAAAGGAACCAGTACGATCCAGAATATCGAGCAGATTGACCGTGGATACGAAGATATTGAAGCGAGACTGCGTGCTATTGGTGCCAGAATTTCACGCGAAGATTAATAATTCGACAGGGAAGTTAAATATCACAATATATTGTAAACAAAACGCCGGCGAATCCGATTCGCCGGCGTTTTTTAATTCTTAAATGTGCGGATTGTTAGGCTGATTTATTTTAATATGTTTAAGAGTTTCAGGCCGAAAACTACACCATCACCCTGATAGCCATTTTGGTAAGAACGCACATAGTCTATGCGGAACAGCCTGAATTTTCCAAATCCAAGGTTGTCCAATCCTACAGAAAATTCCTGATACGGACTCCGATCCGGTACGGCCAGGTTGTGGAATCCGAGTATAAGTTTTGTTTTCAACAGGTTCAATAAGGGAATTTTATTCATGATAAAACCGTTGTCATCATATTCCGCGTGCGTTTCAAAGTACGAGTCGTTCGTGCTGGCGGCGTAGTATGGCAGCAGGTTAAAGACGTTTAGGTAGCGCTCCTCCGTACCAACATGCGTTTGGTTGCCGTTAAAATGTTTGTAATCAATAAAAGAGATATTGTCGCCATTGACAAATTTTCCACCTTTTAGATTAAACGAAAAGCTTCCTTTATTCCCAGCAGTCACCTCGTAGGTCACACGGGATGATAACAACTGAAATTCATAGTCTTTTTCGCTTGCCGCAAACGCATGTTCGTAATTCAGGTATACCGTTGGGTAATTTTGATTGCGCAGGTTGATTTTGCCGTCAGGGCGGGTGATGTATTTGTTGCCAAATGAAATCCGTGCTGAAAGTGTGGCTTTAGTCAGGTGGTGTGTGGCAAAAGCGGGTGCGTCGCTAAACGGATCTTGAGGATTATTTGATGTGTATAAATCGTCCTGCTTCAACAATACATAATCAGTGTTGTTTGTCAAAGGCTTTCTTTGTTGGTATTCTACGCGACCCATAACATTCACTCCGTTTAGTACGTCGCGGCCATAGGTAATACCCGCAAATTCCTTATTGTACAATTTCATGTAATTGTCCTTGAAAAACAAAGTACTTACCGAATTGATGAACTTGCTAATGGGCTCTTCAGGGTTGAATTGTGCCACAGTACTTCCTCCGGACACAGACACAAACGCGTAGTTCTGATTGTTGAATCGGTGGGTGTAATCGGCTTTAATCCTCAGCCGGTCTTCGGCAAATCCATAATTAAAAGTAGCACTCGCCGCAGTGTATTTTCCCTTTTCTTCTCCTTTCCAGCTGCGGAAGTTGAAACCTGAGTTTAAGTTCCAGCCCTGTACGGTATTAAAACTAATGGATGTCAGGTTGATCAGGCCATCATAGTTGAACGATTTTTTCGCAAAACTGTTTCGGTAGTGGTAGCCGCGGATGGGGTCCAGAAGGTGAAACTTGTTTCTTTTATTGTCTACAGAATCGAGGTAAGTCTGTGAATTACGGACTTTAAAAATGCTGTCTTTTTTTACGTAATCCCGGCTTTCTTCCTCTGTCAGCGGAACCTGGCGGTTGGTGCTCCAGTATGCGTCATCCTTTTTGTTTGAATTGTCCTCAAAGCTCACAATTTCATTTGTAAAGGTCTTTTTGTCAAACGATTCTTTGAAGTCGTAGTTGGTGTATACATATGAAAATTTACCATTGAATTTGATTCCGAAAGCACCTGCCGTAAATTCGAGGTTTTGTGTGCTTTTTGACCAAATCTTATTGTTTTCGTTGTAACTGAAATTTTGTACGAGTTTCATCGTGTCCATGAATTCTTGTTTGACGCGATATCCTTTGATGTCAAGATCTACTGCATAAATGGCCCAGGTGTTTTCCACAATATAGATGTAGCCCTCAAAAACAGGTTCATTGTCCCGACGCGCAATCACTTTGATTTTGTTGATGATCTGATTGCTGTCATCAGTAAAGTTTCCCTCCAGTTTATACTTGTAGTAGTTAAATGCATTGTCGGCGATAGGGGAGACCATATTCATGCCAAACCTGATCGTATTATCATAAAAATCATACCGCGTTGCAAGTGCAGTATTGTAGCTGAATCCATTATCGTTTCCACTTATTTTAGATGCGATGATCCGTTCTTTCAGGTTGTTTGGCTTCTCGAATGTGAGTTTTGAAACTGTTTCGGAAAGGTAAAGGATGCCAGTGCCTGTTGAATCAAGCATTCCGTCCATATCGCCAACTTCGGCGCCAAAAATTTTCTTTGGCATGTCTTTAAGCTTAAAAATCCCCCGGGAATAAAAATCAGCGGTAAAACGCGCTGTTCGTGCAGAATTTGCTTTTTTTGATTTTATGGCATTGCGAATTAATTCGTTTGCAGGATTGTCCTTACCGTTGACGACCACTTCGTTCAGGATCAACGTTTCTTCGCTAAGCTGCGCATTTTGTGTGAAAGGAAACTTATCGATATTGACAGTAATTTTTTTGGTCTTATAACCAATGTATTGAAAAACAATCGTGTATTGGCCGGGCTTTGTAATGTTAAGTTCGTACTGCCCCTGTTCATTGGCGGAGGTACCATTGTAAGTGTTCTCAATCCTCACGCTCACGTAGGGAAGTGGCAGTTTGGTGTCGTCAGTAACGGTTCCCCGAATTTGCGAGAACGCAGTAAAAGCAAAGGAACAGAGCAGTAGCGTAAAAATTTGTTTCATGTGTTTTTGGGTGTTTTTGGTTTTGTATGGTAGACGAAAATAGGTTTAAAATGGTTGCATGGCGTTTATAAAAAAGAATGGATAGCGAGTTCATAGCTTTTTAAGCCAAAACCGATAACAATACCTTTTGCATTTGGGGAGATAAATGATTGGTGGCGAAAGCTCTCTCGTGAAAAAGTATTCGAAATGTGTACTTCAACGACGGGTGTGTCCACGGCTTTTACAGCATCACCGATACCTATTGAAGTGTGGGTATAGGCGCCGGCGTTTAAAATAATGCCATCGCAGGAAAATCCGAATTCCTGTATAAAACCGATGATTTCACCTTCTATATTGCTTTGATGTAACGAAAAGTCAATGTCCGGAAATTGTGTTTTCAGGATGTCAAAATAATTCCCAAATGTCTGGTCGCCGTAAATCTCGGGTTCGCGTTTTCCTAAGAGATTTAAGTTAGGACCGTTTATGATAGCAATGCGCATAAGTGTTTTCTGTAAAAATAAAAAAAGGGAAACAATTTGTCTCCCTTTTTGATAAAATCTTAATTTCTACTAAAAGAAACTGTCTTTGTAGCTGCCGTCTTTAGGCTCGTAGCTTCCTGTAAGGATTCCGATTACATCAACCAGCGACCAGATGAACAAACCACCCAGTGTGATGATGAACAGTACATTCCAGTACCATGGGCTACCAAGATACCATCTGTGTGCTGCAAATCCACCCAGAATCAGCCAGAACAAAAACGCAATTCCCTGGCTTTTTTCACCTGAGGCTGCAGCCGGTGAAGTAAGTGCAGTCGCTTTCGCTTCTGTCTTTTTCGCAGTTGTTACATTTTGATTCTCCGAAGAGGAAGTTGTCACACGCTCTGTGGTTACAACTTTTCTTTCCACAGGGAAAGACGCATACGAAACTGACGTGGTCAATGCCAACACCAACATCGTCAAAATAATTTTGATTTTCATGGTTAAATGTTTTTATTTGTACCAAAATAATAACTAATGCGTTTAACTTCCAAACTTTTTTTCACTTTTCTTTTAGCAATTTCATTTTCAGTATATTCTCAAACAGGTGGAAATTATATGGGAGCTTTAAAGTTGAATGACAGCTCTTTCATTTCTTACAGAGTACATCTTGATGAGTCCAAAGGCATCATTTCAGGGTACTCGATAACGGATATTGGTGGGAAATATGAAACAAAATCAAAGATTACCGGAACATTCAATAAAGAAAAGGGTGAAATTTCCTTTAAGGAAAAAGGCATCATTTACACAAAATCAAAAGTTACCCAATATGATTTCTGCTTTGTAAATTTTAAAGGGAAGCTTAGTAACATTCAAACCGGAAAAGCTGTTAAAGGTAAATTTAAAGGGCTTTATACTGATGGTAAGGAATGTATAAGTGGCGAGCTAAATTTGGTGAATGTCGCAAAAATTGAGCGTCAGGCAGTTAAACTTGAAAAGAAAGTTAAGAAAACCAAATTGGTTTCCCAGGCGAAAAAAGATAAAGTGAACCTTGTAAAGTCGTTGGATACTTTGGCGCTTAATGTACTTAGGGAGGACCAGAATATGAGTATGTTTACGAAATCACGTACCGTAAACCTCAATATTTACGACTCAGGTAAAGAAGATGGTGACAAGATCACGATTACCGTTAATAAAAAAGTGTTGCTTTCTGATTATACGGTCACAAAAAAGGTGAAGATATTGTCGTTGAATATCGATTCAGACGAGACCGATATAGAAATTAAGGCGATTAGTGAAGGCACTGTTGTCCCGAATACGGCTTATATCGAAATAAAAGACGAAGAAAATGACCTGAAAGTGCTCTCGACGCTTACAAAGGGAAAAAGCACTAAAATAACGATATTAAGAGCCGAAAAATAAAAGCCGGCCTTTTTGGGACCGGCTTAAAAAAAATTAGAATTTATATCCTAAAGAAAGTTGTGCCGTCATGTTTTTTGCGGTATCTTTAAAAGTCGTTTCTTCGCTGGCATCAGTTAGCCCAACTACATAACGGGCAGAAGCGAAAAATCCAGCAGCAATATTTACTGTGGCACCACCAGCAATCGCGAAATCAAAATTCTTTGTTTTGTAATCTCCCGGAATGCTATCGATATTGTCATTTACAAGAAACCCAAACTGAGGTCCTGCATCGATACTCAATACACTCGGTAAAATGTAAAAACGGGCCATTACCGGGATGTTGACGTAGTCGAAGTTGATGTCGTCAGATCCTTCTACTTTTGCACCCTGCGAAGAATAAAGTGCTTCAGGCTGTACTGAGAAACTTGGCGTCAATCCCAACTCTACGAACACTCCGCCATGAAAACTGGTAATGCTCTTGCTGTCCTGATTGCCGTCTAAATTTGAAAAGTTGGCCCCTCCCTTGATTCCGAATTTTACGCCTTGTGCCTGACTAGCAGTGGCAACGATCATAAATGCTGCTAATAAAAATACTTTTTTCATAATTGCTTTTTTAGATTAATGGTTTATCGTTAAAACTAAATTACCCCTAATAGATTACAGTGTCAAATAAATTAACAATACTTTAAAGCTATTGGCGTGTTCATAACTTGTTAGTACCTGTGTTCATAACTAGAAAATGGTGTTAATAAATAAAAAATTTAAGCCCACTAGAACACAAATACGCTGAACACAGGTTTTTACGAAAGCCGATTTTCGGCAAATATTGGATTTGCATCGTACTTCCGGTATTTCACAAATGTTTTAAAGCCTCCTGTTCTACGGGCTTTTTTTATTTTATCTTTATGGAGTAATTCACTATCGGGTTGTGCATCCCGTTTTGAAACAATCGAAAAACCGGTGAATAAAAATCTCAACACCGTTAACCCAGTTGTTTTATGGCCCAATGGATTTCTTTTATAAAAAGCTACCAGTCCTATCTTCTGATAGAGCGCGGACTGTCCGCAAATACCATCGGCAATTATACCTTCGATATTGAAAGGCTTTGCCGTTTTCTGGAATCAAACAGTATGGATATTTCGCCTGTCAATATCGATTCTGAACTCATACAGCAATTCGTCTACGACATTTCGAAAGAAGTCAATGCCCGCTCACAAGCCCGAATCATATCGGGGTTAAAGAGTTTTTTCAGTTACCTGATTTTTGAGGATTACCGAAAAGACAGTCCGATGGAACTGATCGAGACGCCGAAAATAGGGCGTAAGCTCCCAGACACGCTTTCGCTGTCAGATATCGACCGTTTGATTGGGGCCATTAGCCTCGAAACGGCTGAAGGGGAAAGAAATCGGTCCATGCTGGAAACGCTTTATGGTTGCGGTTTGCGCGTTTCCGAGCTTGTAGACCTTAAGATTTCTGACTTGTTTTTCGATGAGGGATTTCTGCGCGTAACCGGTAAAGGCAATAAGCAGCGTTTCGTTCCGGTTGCAAACCAGACCAGGCATTTTATAGAGATCTACAAAAACGAAATCAGGACGCACCTCCCGATTAAGAAAGGTCATGAAGATACGCTATACCTAAACCGAAATGGTAGAAAACTCACCAGGGCGATGATCTTCACCATTATCAAACGCCTCGCCGTGGAAATTAATCTCGGAAAATCAATCAGCCCACACACTTTCAGGCATTCTTTTGCCACGCATCTGCTCGAAAACGGGGCCGATCTTCGTTCCATACAATTGATGTTGGGGCATGAAAGTATTACCACCACCGAAATTTACGTACATCTTGATCGCAGGCATCTTACACAGGTTGTCAATGCATTTCATCCGAGAAAGTAGGTTTGTATCATATTTTTTTTAAATTTGTGTAGCCTCAAATCAATAAGTTACTGCGGTAGCGTATTCAATTTCAAATCAATAGATGAAATTAGATTTCTTTGCGAATTCATTGCAGCAGGACGATAGGATTAATTTTTATAGTAAACTCTTATCACAGGTTCCTGATCTCATTTTTCAGATGACCATTTCTGCAGAAGGCAGGATCAATTTTCCATTCCTAAGTGAATCCGTAATCAACCATTTCGAACTTACCGACGAGGAAATCGGGCATTACACCATCGATGTCCTCAAAAGCAAAATCGTGCCTGAAGATTTTGATAGGTTCATGGACGCCGTTGCCCATGCAAAAACACACATGCAGCACCTGCTTTTTGAATTTCGCTGCAACCTGCCCGTCAAAGGGATCCGTTGGTTTCGCGCGAGGGCCACGGTGGAGAAGGATTGCAAAGGTGGTTTCGTTTTTTACGGAAGGGTCAACGACAGTACTGATAACCGCATCCAGGCACTGAAACTTAAGATATCTGAAGAGCGCTATCAATTTGCGTTGGAAGCCTCGTCTGAGGGAATATGGGATTTTGATGTACGTACCAATAAGGTGTTCTTTTCTTCCCAATCGATGAAAATGCTTCATTTTGCTGAGAAAGACGCCATACTGGATATCGACGTTTGGGATGAAAGAATCCACCCGGATGACATTCAAAATTATAAAAAAGACATACAGCGTCACCTCGAAGACCGCACGCCTTACTACGAAAACCTTCAAAGGGTGCGTACGCGAAACGACGAATATAAATGGGTCCTCAGCCGCGGGAAAATTATCGATCGGGATCTTGATGGCAATCCCTTGCGGGTTATCGGTACGCACAGCGATGTGACGTCGAGGATTGAGAGGGAAAACGAGCTGCAGAAAACACTGGAAATTTTAAGTGAACAGAACAAGAAATTGTTGAATTTTGCCCATATCGTATCCCATAACCTGAGGTCGCATGCGGGTAATTTCAAAATGCTACTCGATTTTATTGAGTTTGACGACGATGAGGAACTGCGGAAAGAAAGCCTGCTGCACCTTCGAACCAATTCAAATGACCTTACTGAGACGATTGATAACCTAAAAGAACTGGTCGAAATCCAATCGGATCTGAAGCCAGTCAAAGAGCATTTAAACCTCAGGGAATACCTCGGTAAAATGCTCAATCTGCTGATGGAAGAGTTTGAGCGGCATCATGTGGAGTTCAAAATTGACATTCCAGACCATGAAACAGTGTATTTTAATCCGGCCTATCTTGAAAGTGTGCTGTTGAATTTTTCGACGAATGCGGTTAAATATTCCCAGCCGAATAAACGCCCACTCATTCATTATAATTTCTTCTATCATGATGGTGTGAAAGTGTTATCCATTGCTGATAATGGACTCGGAATTGATCTGGCAAAGCACGGAAGTTCACTTTTCGGAATGTACAAGACCTTTCATAGGCATCCCAATTCCCGAGGCCTCGGACTATTTATGTCCAAAAATCAGGTGGAGGCGATGGGCGGAAAAATTACAGTAGACAGCGAAGTGAATTCAGGAACCATCTTTAAAATTTATTTTAATGAATAAATACAAGGATGTTTTTGTTGTTGATGATGATAAGATCTATCATTTTATTTTTAAAAACCTGTTGCACAAGCTCGGAATCAACGTAAAACCTTCCTTTTTTGTTAATGGATTGGACGCACTTGAAGGCCTCAGACAAAGGTTGGAACAGGGAAATTTCCCCGATTTAATTTTGTTGGACATCAACATGCCAATTATGAATGGCTGGCAATTCCTTGACGAATTCCGCAAACTGAAACTGGCGCACGATCTCCATACAAATGTCTATGTTATTACTTCTTCGAACGACGGTACCGACATCAGTAAAGCAAAGGAGGCGGCAGATGAAATCGTGAATTATTTCCTGAAGCCGATCGATGAGAAAGACATAGCCAAAATATTTAGTCAATAAAAAAGCACCTGTAATAAGGTGCTTTTTTATTGTAGTTTGAAAACATTACTTCGCGATATTTACCGCTCTTGTTTCCCGGATTACTGTAATTTTCACTTGTCCCGGATAAGTCATCTCGGTTTGTATTTTCTGTGAAATGTCGAATGACAGGCTGGCCGCGTGGTCATCCGATACTTTTTCGCTTTCTACAATCACACGAAGTTCCCTTCCCGCCTGGATGGCATAAGCGTTTTTCACGCCGTGGAATCCAAAAGCAATCTCTTCAAGATCCTTAAGTCTTTGGATGTACGAATCAAGTACCTGGCGTCTTGCTCCCGGCCTTGCTCCTGATATCGCATCACAAACCTGTACGATTGGTGACAGCAATGATTTCATTTCAATTTCATCGTGGTGGGCACCGATGGCGTTGCACACTTCCTCTTTTTCACCATATTTCTCCGCCCACTGCATTCCCAGCAGTGCGTGTGGAAGATCACTTTCAGTATCAGGCACTTTACCAATATCGTGTAACAATCCAGCCCTTTTGGCCAATTTTACATTCAGTCCCAATTCCGCTGCCATAATTCCACATAACTTCGAAACTTCACGCGAGTGTTGTAAAAGATTTTGTCCGTAAGAAGAACGGTATTTCATTCTTCCTACAACCTTAATCAATTCCGGGTGCAGCCCATGGATTCCTAAATCAATCACAGTACGTTTTCCAACTTCTGCGATTTCGTCGTCGATTTGCTTCGTCGTTTTGGCAACAACTTCTTCAATACGTGCAGGGTGAATACGCCCGTCGGTTACCAATTTATGCAGTGATAATCGTGCAATTTCCCTTCTTACGGGATCAAAGCAGGAAAGGATGATCGCTTCCGGGGTGTCGTCTACGATGATTTCAACGCCGGTAGCAGCCTCGATGGCACGGATATTTCTTCCTTCACGCCCGATGATTCTTCCTTTCACGTCGTCTGATTCAATGTTGAATACAGAAACGCAGTTTTCTACTGCTTCTTCCGTTCCGACACGTTGTATTGTATTGATGATAATTTTCTTGGCTTCCTGTTGTGCAGTCAGTTTTGCTTCTTCCAAGGTGTCCTGAATGTAAGACATCGCATTGCTTTTCGCTTCTGCCTTCAGGCCTTCAATCAGTTGGTTCTTGGCATCTTCAGTTGACAATCCTGAAATCACTTCCAGTTGCTCCAACTGGCTTTTGTGCATTCTTTCCACTTCGGCCTGCTTCCTGTCAAGAATTTCAATTTTATTGTTGTACTCGCTTGTTTTGGCCTCATAATCATCATTGATTTTTTTGGCTTTTGCAAGTTCATTGGATACCAGTGATTCTTTGTCGCGAACCCTTTTCTCTACTTCCGCGACCTTTTTTTCGCGTCCAAGAATGACCTGCTCGTGTTCGGCCTTAAGTTCAATGAATTTTTCTTTTGCCTGAAGTATTTTGTCTTTTTTGGTGTTTTCGGCTTCAAAGTTTGCGTCTTTCAAAATTGATGCTGCTTCTTTCCTCGCATTCTTGATGAGGTTTGAGACGTTTTTCTTTTCGAGAAACTTCGCGATGGCAAAACCACCAGCTATGCCTGCGATGGCCGAAATAATTATAATTAAAATTGTATCCATTTTTGTTTAGTGTTTATGTATAAAAAAAGCCTACATTAGAGTGAATGAATAAACTCGTAAAGACAAGTTTTGAGCTAACCCGCTGTTCAAGGATCTGCCCGAAATGGCAGCTTGCTTTAGAAACGGTGATTCGCTCATTCTAAATTGTTAGTGTTGAGTTTACCAAATTGAACTAATGTAGGCAGTATCTTAGTCTATGTAAAGAACGTATTTAATTTCCGTCGGTAGCGTCTGCGGTACTTTTCGGATCGAGATAGTCAGCGAGCATATTGCTGATTTTTAAAAGTCTTTCATTCGTTTCTGCATTATCCGCCGTCTTATCCAGCTGTTTCTGCTCCACCTGCGTAGCAAACTGCAACGCACACATGGCCAAAACATCCTGCTTGTCACGCACGGCGTAGTTTTGCTCAAACTGCTTAATCATCATATCAATCTTTCTCGAAGCGCTCCTAAGCCCTTCTTCCTGAGACGGATCCACGGTCAGCGGATATATTCGGTCTGCAATTGATATTTTAATCTTCAGCTTTTCCTCCATGTTCTAATCTGATAATTGCGCAATGCAATAATCAATTTCCCGGATTAATGAATTTATTTTAAGCTTTGTATCTCTTTTATTTTCATCACTGCCAAGCAATGAATTCGCAATCCTGAGCGTTTCGTGTTGTGATTTCAACGAGGCAATCTCCGTTGATTGTTGTTGTATCACAGCGGTGGCTTGCTTTAACTCCTGTTTTAACACTTCAGACGCTTTTTCAAGACTTTTCAGTTTTGTTAAAAGCCTCTCAAGCCTAGCTTCCAGAGTATCAATAATTTCCGCGATTTCGCTCATAAATTTGCCATTCGTCGCTTAATCTCACAAAGTTAGTATTCTATTTTATTATACCAATAGTTTTGGTGAATTTTTCAAAACTTTATTCCGGCGCTAAAATATTACCATAAATAGGAAGTTATTACCACATGGTTTTTTGCACTCGGCGTTTATGTTTATATTAGCAGTATCTATTAGCCAAAACCAATATTTTATGAAATCGTTAGTTTTTACCTTATTCCTATCCGCCGCTTTATTTGCACAAAACCAGTATCCTACAGATTATTTCCGCGCACCCCTCGACATTCCGCTGTTTCTTTCCGGTTCCTTCGGGGAACTTCGCGCGAATCATTTCCATGCCGGACTCGATTTTAAAACCCAGCAAAAAGAAGGCTGGCCCGTACATGCCGCGGCCGATGGTTATGTCGTACGCATCAAAATCTCTCCTTATGGTTATGGAAAGGCCATTTATGTCAACCACCCAAACGGATTCACGACCGTTTATGGCCATCTTTCAAAAGCAAATGGCGCCATTGAAGCCTATATTAAGGCCGCCCAATACGCTCAGCAGAATTTTGAAGTCGAGCTGTTTCCCAAACCGGAAGAACTGCCTGTCCTCAAAGGCGATACCATTGCATTCTCCGGAAATACCGGTGGATCCGGTGGGCCGCACCTGCATTTTGAAATCCGCGACACCTTCACTGAAAAGATACTGAATCCGATGCTTTTTGGATTTATGGCAAAGGTCGCTGACACCCGCAAGCCAATCATTACCGCACTTATGGCTTACCCCATCGGCACGGAATCCTTAATCAATCAATGCCACAAGCCGCTCGCGATCAATGTTGCGCTGCAACCCGACGGCAATTATATCGCAGACAAGATTCTCGTAAAGGGCAAAGTCGGGTTCGGCATCGGTGCTTATGATGTGACGGATTCCAATTACACCAAAAGTGGCATATTCAGCGTGCAGGCATTTGCTAACGGAAACCAGTCTTTTGGTTACCAGTTTGATACTTTCGCTTTTGATGAAGGCCGTTACGTCAATGCATTGCTGGATTATTCGCGCTTCAAAAACACCGGTATGCGGATCCAGCAGTTGTACATGGAAAGGCCATACCCGCTGAGCATCATCCGTAGTGATGATAAAAACGGAATTCTGGAAGCGGTGCCGAACCTTTCACAGACTTATAAGATCAAAGTAGCCGATGCGCACAGTAACGAGGTCAACATCGATGTGCCGCTCGATTTTTCCGATCTGCCCGCGGTAGATGCCACACCGGATGTAAAGAAAACACCCTATTACCTCAAATCGGGAAATGACAACAACTACAGCAAAGACGATGTCTCCGTATTTATTCCAGCCGATACTTTTTATGATGATTTTTACCTGAATTTCGATGTAAAGAACGGCAAGCTTACGTTGCAGGATGATTCGGTACCCGTGCAAAAGAACATGACGATCACTTTTACCGATACGAAATCTGCGGAAGCGGACAAAGACAAAATGTTCATCGCCTCGCTCGACGGCAAGAAACTAAGCTACAACCCGACAACCCGGAAAGGCAACGTGTTTACTTCCTACACAAAGAATCTCGGCGAATTCGTACTGGCAAAAGACACCATCGCACCCACGATAAAAGCTGTAAATTTTAAGGAAGGAAAATGGCTGAGCAAACAAAATACCCTTGTGTTGTCCATCCGCGACAACCTGAGCGGCGTTAAAACCTATAATGGCACATTAAACGGCAAATGGATCCTGTTCGAATACGACTATAAAACCAGATCGATCACGCATTTCTTCGATGATGGGATTTTCGAGGACGGCCGGAATGATTTAAAAGTCACAGTCTCTGATAATGTGGGAAATTCTGCTATCTTTGAAACGCATTTTTTCAGAAAAAAACAATAAAAACGCAACATTGAAAACAAGATTCAGATTCATCCTTATCCTCCTTTTATTTATCGGATTTAATGCTTTCGCACAAATGGCCCGCATCCAGGGAATCGTTTTGGACGAAAATGCCAAACCCGTCGAATATGTCAATGTGAAGACGGCAACAACCGCTACAGTAACCGATAAAAACGGCTATTACATCCTTTCCATTCCCGCAGATACGGAAGTGACTATTGAATTTTCCCATACCACTTTAAGGAAAGCGGTTGTAAAAGTACAACTGAAAGCCAATGAGAGTTTTGAATTTAACCCGGAGCTCAAAGCACATGAAGAACAGTTGGCGACAGTCGTCATCAGTACCAAAACGCGGGCACGGCTCGAGGGCATTGTAAACATCGACCCAAAAACAATCCGGCTGAACCCCAGCGCAAACGGCGGAGTCGAGAGTATCCTGAAGAGTTTTGGCGGCGTCAGCGGGAGCGATGAGCTGAGTACCTCTTACTCTGCGCGCGGTGGAAACTACGATGAAAACCTCGTTTATGTGAACGAAATTGAAGTATACCGTCCTTTTCTCGTCCGTTCGGGGCAACAGGAAGGACTGAGTTTTACCAACACCGATCTCGTTTCGAATGTGGACTTCTCTGCAGGGGGCTTTCAGGCGAAATATGGCGACAAGCTTTCTTCCGTGCTGGACATTACCTACCGGATTCCGTCCAAATTTGGGGCCTCTCTCGATGCCAGCCTGCTGGGCGGGGCGGCTTCTGTCGATTTGGTTTCAAAAGACAGGAAGTGGACCGCCGTAACGGGTTTCCGTTTTAGGGACAACAGCCTTTTTGTCAACAGCAAGGAGACGGAGACAAACTACCGTCCGTCTTTCGTCGATGTACAGACGTATGTGACGTTTACGCCTTCAATCAAATGGCAATGGAGTTTCCTCGGGAACATTTCGCAGAACAAATACGACTACACGCCTTTGACCAGGCAGACAAACTTTGGGACCATCGACGACCCGATTGCACTGCAGATATTTTATGAAGGCCAGGAAAAGGACCGCTATGAAACCGTTTTTGGCGCATTCAAGTCGGAGTTTCATGCCACAGACCGATTCACCCTAAAGTTCATCGGGTCGGCGTACCACACGGTAGAGCAGGAGTATTTTGACATCCTCGCGCAGTACCGTTTGGGTGAAGTCGACAGCAATATCGGTTCGGAAGATTTTGGCGATGTGAAGTTCACCGAAGGCATTGGATCGCAGTTCAACCACGCGCGAAACGACCTCGACGCACTGATCGTGAACGCTGAAATCAAAGGGATTCACGATATCAGCAGCAAGATGAAGGAAGAACGGGAAAAGAACCTGATCGAGTGGGGGATTAAGTATACCAAAGAAGACATCCGCGACCGCGTGGTAGAATGGGAAGTCATTGATTCGGCTGGGTTTTCCATCAATCCGCCGAGGGTCGATTTGCCGAACAACCAACAGCCTTACATCCCATACACCGGACCTTTAGTGCCATATCAAAACGTACGCGCCACCAATTACGTCACCATCGACCGGCTTTCCGGATATGCCCAATGGAACCGCAAAACCGAAATTGGAAACAGTGATTTTGCATTTACCGCCGGCGTGCGCATGCACCAATGGCAGGTTTCGGGAGACGGTATCGATTCTAAAAGCCAGTCCGTGATCAGCCCGAGGGTCCAATTTGCTGTAAAACCCAACCGCGATAAAGACATGGTGTTCCGCCTTTCCGGTGGATTGTACCACCAACCGCCGTTCTACAGGGAACTCCGCGGCGCCGATGGCGTAGTCAATCCAAATGTCAAGGCACAGCAGGCGGTGCACATCGTGGCCGGACATGAGTACAGTTTTACAATGTGGAACAAGCCATTTAAGTTGGTTTCAGAAGCCTATTATAAGTCCCTGACCGATGTAAACCCGTTTACGTTGGAAAATGTACGCATCCGCTACGCCGCAAATAATGATGCGAAGGCTTTCGCGCAAGGCTTTGACATGAGGCTTAATGGTGAATTTGTAAAAGGCACCGAGTCATGGTTGAGCTTTGGTTATCTCAAGACCGAAGAGAACATCAATGACCGCGGTTATATCGCACGGCCGACGGACCAAAGGCTTAAATTCGGGATTTTGTTCCAGGACTATATGGAGAAATTGCCGAACATGAAGTTGTACCTGAACCTCGTGTACAACACCGGGCTTCCGGGCGGCTCCCCAGCTTATGCGGATCCGTATGTGTACCAAAACCGTCTTCGCGATTACCGCCGGGCCGATGTCGGGTTTTCGTATGTGCTGACTGAAAACAACGACAAACGTGCTGAAGGGCATTGGTTAAAGAGATTTAAGGATATGTCAATTGGGTTTGAAATCTTTAACTTGTTTGACAACCAAAATGCCATTACGAATACGTGGGTGCGGGATGTGTATACCAAGGCGCAATATGCGGTACCAAACTACCTGACCTCACGGGTTTTTAATGTTAAATTCAGCGCACGGCTTTAAACGGGGTGAACGGCGGTTTTTTTATCGCCCGAAAGCCTTATATTTGATATTCAAATGTCACATCCATGAAAAGCATACCCGGATATATAGCACTCAGTCTCTTGTTTCTTACGGTATCCTGCAAACAGGAAGAGCCGGAGAAACCCAAAGTAATCTACACCGAAAGCTCCAAGGCCCCGGCGCCACAGGTGAAGCAGGATACCGCACAAATTAAAATTGCCGATCTTCCAATCCAGATGGAGGGCACGAAATACCTGATTCATCCCATAGGCGATTACCGGATTTATGAGGGAAGGTCAAAAACGGCCGCCAACTCTGCTTCTGACGAGCGGGTCAGCTACTCCGTTTCCAATTACAACCTTTTTGAAATTACAGGCTTCCTGCAAAACCTGAAATTCCAGCATGTGGATTCCACGGCCATACATGCGTTGACAAAAACACCGGTGCTGATCCAATCCGCGACCTACCTGAACACGCTGGCCCTGAAAAGCAAATTGCAATTGATGGTGTATGCGTTGGCCGATATGGATACCAACAAAGATGGAAAGCTCGATTCGAGTGACATCAAGACGTTATACATCAGCGACATCAGTGGCGCGCGGTTTACGAAACTGTCGGGCGACTTTCAGGAACTGATCGACTGGAATGTCGTCGAATCCAAAAACCGGCTTTATTTCCGTACCATTGAGGATACCAATAAAAATGGTGAATTTGATAAGGATGATGTCGTAAAATACCATTTCGTAGACCTGATGGCGAAGGAATGGAAACCTGAAAACTACGATCCTGTGAATTAAACGCATCAGTTACACCCACCTGAATCCGGCTATTGTCCGGATTTTTTTGTTTATGGCCCACTGGTGCGGCAGGCTACCCCGTGTTACACGTAACAAACGTCAAAATACACGTTTAATATATTATAATAGAGGTATAAAGCTTCAATTAAGGTATTTAAAACGTCATTAATAGGGTATAAGTTGTTATTTATGAAGTCTTTAACGTCAAAAATGAATATTTCAACCTAATTTTAGGTATTATAAACGTCATAAATGGGGCTTACGCATGAAAAAATCAGTTAAAAAGATGCCCTCTTTCGACATTGGGGATATGATCTGGAGGTATATTTTGTCCAAACGCATCACCAAGAGCGAATTGGGAAGGCGCATCGGCAGGAAGAATGGGGAAGTGAATACTTTGTTGAACCGCAACTCGATGCAGGTGTATATTGTCGCTGAAATATGCGATGGATTGAAGCACAATTTCTTTGCGGACATGGCGGCGCGGATTGATCCGTCGTACAGCATCTCCTATCCGGATAAAGACGAGCGGTTGTTGCGCATTGCGGCGCTTGAAAAGGAAAACGAGACGCTTCGTACAGAGAAAGCCGTACTGCTGGAAGCGCTGCGAAAAGGGTAAAAAAAAATCCGGACTAAACCGGATTCCTTTTATAACGAGTTGATAAATTCAAGCAATTCGCTGCGCTGCGTTGCGTTGAGGTTTTTGTATTTGGTTTTCGATTTTTCTGCCTCGCCGCCATGCCAGAGGATGGCTTCTTCTACATTTTTAGCACGGCCATCGTGAAGGAAATCAGTGTGTCCATTCACGAGGTTCGTCAGTCCGATACCCCATAGCGGACGCGTCTTCCATTCGGTACCGGTGGCCATAAAATCAGGCCTGTTGTCGGCCAGTCCTTCACCCATGTCATGCACCAGCAGGTCGGTATACGGATAGAATGTCTGGTTCCGCAAGGCAATGATCGAGGAGTTTCCGGTAACCTGTTTCGGGGTATGGCATTTCGCACATTCTAGTTGTTCAAACAGCCTGGCGCCGCGTTTCACGCTGGGTTTGTCGGTATTTCTTGCAGCGGGAACACCAAGCGTTTTACAGTACAATGCGATTTTTTCCAATGTTTCCATGGTGACTTCCGGTTCCAGTCCGGGAATGCCGCCGTTGGTTTGTCCGTGTCCGGTTTCGAGTGTAAAAATGGGGTTTGTGATGCCCATATCTTCCACATAAGCGCTGGCACATTGTACAATAATGCTCGCGGTATTCGCTTTCCATCCAAAGCGGCCAAGTTCTGTCCGCAGTGTAAATGGGTTCCACACATAATTGGCTTTGCCTGAAATCCCATCACCGTCCGCATCGCTGAGGTCCTGTTGGGCAAGGATATTGGTTTCCGGAATTTCCTCGAGCAGGCCCAGCCCGAAAATGGGCGTTCCCAGGCGTGTGGAGAGCATCACGCCGCCGGGAAGGCTGGTATAGGGATTGGAAAGCGCGATGGTCGGTTTGCGTAAAACAACGGTTGTACCGTCGGCAAAAGTCTCGGTGTGCGTCGTATAGCTTACGGTGTAGGCCGCTTCGGGCGCATATCCGCTGATGGCACGGTTTTGGATCTGCAGCCCAAAGCCTGGAACAGCGACTGGTCCGCCGTGTTCATCCGTACCGAAAATGCTGGCACGGACAAGCAATCCATTCGCAGAATTGACGTCTGTGGGGTGTTTTGCGCGTCCGTCACGCGGGTGGCAATTGATGCATGCCGAGTTGTTGTAAATCGATCCCAAACCCGGATTGACGGTCGCGGGAGCGGTAACGAATGTGGCTTCGAAGAGCAGGTCACCCTCAAAATGATTGTCATATTCAGCACCGGTCAGGTTGGGTGCCGGACTGCTGTACGCATTTGTTGTGGTGGAGTAGATGGTAGTTTCACCTCCGGCATCGACACGTTCTTCAAGGTTGATGTTTTCATATTCTGAATCATCATTTCCGGTGCAGGAGTACATCGTGATCAATAATAACGGCAATAAATACAGTTTTCGAATCATTTTGTTTTTATTTTCGGGGAGAATAATTACAAGTTGGTGATAAATGGCTGCAATTGGCTTTCCAGCAATGCTTTGAGTTCATTTACTTTGATCTGGGCATTTTGTACGGCATTGCGGTTGTTGCTGATGGCGTTTGTAAATGTGCCCGGAATCGCTTCAATGGCGGCAATGGCATCAGCGATTTTTGTTTTGATACTCGCATCAAGTGTTGGGTTTGACAATGCTACGATATCGGTCAGTCCTTTTCCGGAAGCCCCATTAAAGTCGCCGAGGTAAATGTTTTGGATGCTTCGCATGTTGTTTGCAAAATCAAGTTTCGAGTTGTTGCTGAAACGGGATTCTTCGGCTTCCGGTTTTTCAGCGCCTGCATTTCCGTTTAAGGGCTCCTCAATTTTACCCGTAGCCACTTCGGCAGCAATGCCGGTCAATCCTTGTGAAATTTCATCCAAAGCTGCTTTTTGTGAAGGGTAGACACTTGCGGTACCGCCTGCGTCAGTAAAATTGATGGAATAATTACCACCGCCGGATCTCCAGGCATCATATAGTTTTTGTGTATTTTGCTGTAGGTCGGTGGCGGCCGCTTTTAGGAATTCAATTTCGCGCGCGGTGAGGTCTGCGGCAGTTTTATTGCTGTCGATGCCCCAGATGAAATATTCAATCGTGTGAAAACCACGGGCATCATCATTGGTGGCGAGGGAAGTGGCTGTAATGGGCGCGCCGTTGGTTTTAATAACTTCGATCGCTGCCACATCAACGGGCCATGAATCGATCGCGGGATCAACCACCTCTTCAATACCGACCGGTCCATAAAGGAAGCTCTCAGATTGTTCCCATGGAGAACGGGTGGCCTGCCAGGCGAGTTTCACCTCGTTAAGTTGTTGCTCTGTTATCGGATAAGTCAGTGAATTGATTGCGTTCCTCAGCGCAGTAGCTTTTGCGTTTAGTTCGCCGTAGGTTTCTACAATCACATTATTAGAAATGTTTGTAAGTACTTCGTCGAACAATGCGGCATTTGGATTGGTCGTTTCGGTGGCTTCATTGTTGCTGCAGTTTACAAACGACAGCGCTGCGATGGTGAGTATCCCTAAACTGAAAATTCTTTTTCTCATGATAAAAATGATTTGTGATTAAAATACGTACGATATTCCTGTTGAAAAGGTGTTTTCTTTTTGTCGTTCACCGGTGAAGGCCAATGTTGATGGATTCACGTTCTGTGATCCGAGCCTGCGGTTTGAATATTGGGCCTTTACGATCACCTGTGGTATTACGTACCAATTGATACCGCCAGTGATGGAGCTCCTTTCCCAACGCGGATTGTCCACGACATTTCCTTCGACATTGCGCATGGTATCATAATAGTCGTAACGCAGGAACGGATAAATATAGCTTCTGGTTCTTGGTTCCCAAAAGTGTTTTAGGTCATAGCCCGCTTCTACTGAAAAACCCAGCGCATTTTTACCAACGGGTGTTCGTTTTACGCCAAGATTATTGGAAATACTCGCATTTTTCCTGGATACGATATCCGAATTTTCAAGGTCTCCAAAAAGAAAAATGGAGTTGAATCTAAGGTAATTCTGGTCATAGGTAATGTGCGCCTCGGCGATTTTTACGTATGCTGTTTCGTTCATATCGTTTTTCGGGCGGTTTGCGGCAGCGTCATTCACGTAGCCTGCAACGCCAATGTAGTTTTTACCACTTTTCCCAAATTTGTAATCCAGACGGGCCATGTAGGCAAATGATTCGGCGTTGGACGTTTCAAAGCGCTTCTGGTAACCGCCTTTTATCCAGCCTCTGGAACTGAAACCGGAGGCGTCGAGTCCGCTGGTTACCGCAAATCGGTATTCAAATTTATTTTTCAGGAAAGTACCGTTGAGCTCAATACCGCTTTCATACCAGCCTAGTGGCAGGATTTCGTTTTCCATTTCAGGGCGGTGGGTGGTAAAATAGTCGTCCGGGTCATCGAGGCTTTGCGCAAGCCCGAAGTAAATTTTCAGTTTTCCTGCGCGGACGGTAAAAGTGGGTGTAACCCCGAATTCGATGAAAGCCTGCTCTACGCGTACTTCGCCACCGGCTTCCACTTCGGCTTCATATTCCCCAAATTCTTCCTGGGTGTCGAGTTCCATTGTGATCCCTGCGCCGTTGTGCTCAAATTCAATTTCTGACTGGAAACGAACCCATTTGTTGTATTGGTATCCGAGGTATAAATTGAGCCGCTCGGCATCGAGTTTGTCTTTAAGGTTGATGTCAGTGTCGTAATCGTAGTTGTAGTAGTTCACAATGCCGTACGCGTTCAGGTCAAATTTTCCCCAATTGAAAACGGAGATGTTTTCATTTGCAATTTCTTTCTTAACTTCAGCCTTCAGCTCTTCTTTAAGTTCTTTTTTGATTTCCTGTTTTAGTTTTTCACGGTCGACTTCCTGTTGGGTTTGCGCATTGGCGGCGAATGCAAAGAGCATTAAAAACAAATAATTGTTCTTCATCTTTATTTAGACTGTTTAAGAATAGTACGCAAATGTAGAAAAAACTTAGCGTACCGAAAAGCGATTCGGCAGTTTATTTTGAGAAAAATTTATAGGAAAACAGCTAGATCAGGATGTCGCTTTCGAGGTCTGATTTTTCAATATCAAAATGGAAGCCAAGGCGCTTCACCAATTGGATGACGAGGTTTTTATACCAGTTTTCTGATTTTGGATGGATGTAGATTTTTTCGATTAATGTGGTGAGGTCAACATCAATCTTGACGCCGTTGTCGATTTTCATATTGTAAGGCGTCATGTCGGATATAATCCGGATTTCACGTTCGTATTGAAAACTTTTCCGTTTGAACAGGAAGGGAAAAAACGTATTGTCAAAGGGGATATACTCCTTTTTATAGTCGATATAATTGACCTCGCCAATATGCTGTTCGTACTCCTTATCCGCTAAAAGTGATTGCTGTAATCTTCCTAAAGTCGATTGAATAGCGAGCCCTTCACTTTTTTGCGTAAAGATCTGCCACATGGCAAAAGACTCGTATTCGTTGATATGCCAACTGCTTATCACGACCTGCTGACGGTGGATTTTATAATAATCGAGAAATTCAGGGTTATCGACGGAAAGCTTGCGGATTTCCTCAAAGGTGGGTTCGCTGAAAGTGCCTTCGTACTGGTCTTCGAATTTATCGGAGCGCGACATGAAAAGTTTCTGATACAGCAACAGATCGACGAATTTAGACAAATCAAGGTACTTCCATACTATCGTATCAGGATTGTTTGGGAGCTTGATGTTGTTGTCGTTGATGTACATTTAAAAGGCTTTTGGGAAATTTAGGAAGTTATAAGGTAGCATTCTGAAATCTCCTATTTTCATCATTCTTTAAGATTCAAAACTCTGCATTTCGACCAGCTTTTTATAAATGCCGTTGTATACGAGCAATTCTTCGTGCTTGCCCATTTCGACGATTTTTCCTTTTTGCATCACAACAATCACGTCTGCCTTCTGGATGGTTGACAACCGGTGTGCAATGACAATGGAAGTTCGGTTTTGCATCATATTTTCCAAAGCGACCTGCACAAATTTTTCGCTTTCTGTATCCAATGCTGACGTCGCTTCGTCCAGGATCATAATTGGCGGGTTTTTCAAAACGGCACGTGCAATGCTAAGCCTTTGTTTTTGTCCACCTGAAAGTTTGTTTCCGCTGTCGCCGATATTGGTGTAAATTCCGTCCGGTAAGTCGGCCACGAATTCATAGGCATTGGCAACTTTCAGCGCGTTGATGACATCATCATCCGTAGCCTCAAGGTTGCCAAGGCGGATATTGTCCCTGATTGTCCCGTTAAACATGATGCTGTCCTGGGTTACAAGACCGGTCAGGTTGCGTAGTGACTGCATTGTGACATCCTTGATGTTGTGGCCGTCGATTAGGATTGCGCCACTATTGACATCATAAAAACGGGTCAACAGGTTTGCAATCGTGCTTTTGCCACTTCCGGATTGTCCTACCAGCGCCACGGTTTTTCCTTTCGGAATGGAGAGTGAAAAATCCTTGAGGACGGCATCTTTTCCATAAGAAAAATCAATATTTTTCAATATGATTTCGTTCTCGAAATGCTGTAGGTCATGCGCGTCGGGCTTGTCGGTAATCGTATTTTCCACTTCCAGAACTTCGAAGACCCTTTCGGCAGCGGCCAAGCCATTTTTGACCTGATAGGAAGCTTTGGATATCGATTTTGCGGGCGTCAGGATGTTGTATGCCAGGGCAATGTAAGCGATAAACAATTCGCCGTCCAGCGACTTATCAACCAAAACCAGGTTGCCACCGTAAAACAATAGTATGGAAATGACGATGATCCCCAGGAATTCCGACATCGGTGAAGCCAGATTGTTCTTCTTTCCAATGCTGTTCGTGAGCTTGTACAAGCGGTTGATAGAATCGTTAAAGGTGTTCCTGAAATGATTTTCAGCATTATAGCCTTTTACGACTTTCAGGCCGGAAAGTGTTTCTTCAACGACCGAAATCAGGTAGCCGTTCTCCTGTTGTGCCTTAATTGATTTGCCTTTTAACGATTTTCCAATCCTGGAAATAATAAAACCGGAAACCGGGATGAATATAAAAACAAACAATGTTAGTTTCCAGCTGATGTTAATCATCGCAATCAACGAGAAAAGGATGGTCAAGGGTTCTTTTACAATCAATTCCAAAACCATAAAAAACGAGTTTTGCACTTCATTTACGTCGCCGAGCATGCGTGCCATCACGTCGCCTTTCCGCTTCTCAGAATAGTAAGGCACCGGAAGTTCGATGATTTTTCTAAACATTTTTTCCCGCAGATCACGCAGTACGCCGGTTTTGACTTTTGTCAGGTGTTGCAATCCCAGATAGCCGAACAGGTTTTTAAAAAGAAATGTAATCACCACCAACGAAACCGTCAGTAACAGCGCATAATTAGGGCCATAGGAATCGGAAAAATATTTCACATAATAGAAAAGCGTGTCGTTGAGATACGTATCAATATGAAGTAAACCGTTATAGTGCGGCAGCTCAGTCACTTTCTTCTCATTGCCAAACAGCACTTTCAACACGGGAAAAATCATCACCATGCCGATGGTCCCGAAAAGCGCATATAAAATATTATGGACGACATTCCATACCACATGCGTTTTATACTTCTTCGCAAAAGGGATAATCTTTTTTATATTCTCGTCCATCTATTGTATTCCTAAGTCGGAAATGATATGTTTTATTTTGGAATCAAGTTGTAGTTCCGCTTCCGCGAATTCGCCAACATTGGAAATTTCAGCATTGACGCTGATATAAAACTTAATTTTCGGTTCTGTCCCGGACGGTCTGGCTGCAATTTTAGCGCCATCTTCGGTATAATAAATCAACACGTCGGATTTGGGAATGTCCATCGTTGTTTCCTCACCGGTCAACAGGTTTTTCGCAACTGATGTTTTGTAATCTTCTACGACAATCACGCGCTCGCCGTTGAGCTCCTTGATTGGGTTTTCGCGCAAATCCACCATCATTTGGTTGATTTCGGCCAAACCTTCAATGCCTTTTTTGGTCAGTGACACGAGATATTCCTTAAAAAATCCAAAGTCAACATACATCTGGAGCAATTCATTGTAAACGGAACTGCCTTTGGCTTTGGCCAATGCAGCAATTTCGCATACCAACAAAGTGGCCGCAACAGCATCCTTATCGCGAACCGCATCGCCGACCATAAATCCGAAACTTTCCTCGCCGCCGCCGATAAACTGCAGTTCAGGAAAATCCTTGATCATCTTTGCAATCCATTTAAAACCGGTTAACCCGACTTTACACTCCACCCCATACGCTGTCGCGAGTTCCATCATCATTGGAGTAGAGACAATTGTCGATCCCACAAATTGTTTACCGTTTATCTTTCCGGCCTTACGCCACTGTTCCAAAAGGAAGTGCGTCATCAGCACCATGGTCTGGTTGCCATTCAGCAAGATCATTTTACCGTCGTTATCGCGGACGGCAACGCCCAAGCGGTCACAATCAGGATCAGTTCCCACAACGATATCGGCATTCAGTTTATCTGCCAATGCCAATGCCATTGTCAAGGCTTCAGGCTCCTCAGGATTTGGCGATTTTACAGTGGGGAAATCACCATTGGGAACGGCCTGTTCAGGTACGATATGCACATTTTTGTAACCCGCCTGTTCCAAAACACCCGGAACCGCGGTAATCGAAGTACCATGCAGAGAAGTAAACACGATTTGCAATGCGTCTTTGGCACTTTGAGGCGTATTAAAACTGGCATTTTCAATTGACGATTTTTTAAAAGCCTCGTCAACGTCATGACCGATATATTCGATTAAATCGCTATTGGCTTCAAATTTTATCGCACTGTATTCCGTCGCTTCAATCACTTTAATGATTTCACCATCCTGCGGTGGTACGAGCTGTCCGCCATCTTCCCAATAGACTTTGTAGCCATTGTATTCCGGCGGATTGTGCGAAGCCGTCAATACAATTCCCGCCTGGCATTTCAGGTATTTCAGTGCAAAAGACAATTCTGGTGTCGGCCTTAATTCAGAGAAAAGATACACTTTGATTCCATTGGCAGAAAACACATCGGCAACGGTTTTTGCGAGCGTATCGCTGTTGTGGCGGCAGTCATACGCGATTGCCACGCTGAGGTCTTTTCCGGGAAATGCGCGGTGCATGTAATCCGAGAGTCCCTGTGTGTTTTTTCCAAGCGTGTATTTGTTGATGCGGTTTGTACCCACACCCATCACGCCGCGCATTCCGCCGGTCCCGAATTCGAGGTTTTTATAAAAACTTTCTTCGAGTTCTTTAGGAGAATCGGTCATCATTTTCTTAATGGTTTCCTGCGTTGCCTTGTCGAAAACCGATGTCAGCCACTCGTTGGCCTTGTTAAAAATCTGTTGTTTGTCCATGGTGTGCTTATTTTTAGGAGCTGTTTGCTTCGCCAATTCGCTTTGCTCGTGTCCCGGTTTCGCTTTTATCTTGCTTTCGTTCCGAAGTTTCGGGACTGTAGTAAGGATACCGGATCTCTCGAAACGTGGGGAGGAGGGCTAGGCTTACTTCGTACCAGTTATTTATTGCGCTTTATTTTACTTTTTATATCCGATTTTCGTTCTTTCGCTTTTATCTTTAGAATCTTTATCGACAAGATAGTTAAGCGCTTTGTAAATGTCGGGAAATTGTTTTTCGATTTCCTCAATTCTCAGTTTTAACTCCCCGTAAGTTAATGAAAATTGCCGGATTGTTATAAATGCCCGTATGATGGAAATATTGATTTCAATTGCCTTTTCGCTGTTCAAAACACTGGAAAGCATTGCAACGCCTTGCTCTGTAAAGGCAAAAGGTTGCGCACCGCCTAATAAACTTTTTGATGGTATCACAGATTGTGACACCAGGTGATTGATTTCAATTTCAGATAACACAAACATAAAATCGGACGGAAAACGACCCAAATTTCTGCGTACCGCCTGTTTTAATACACGTGTCTCGGTTTGATACAATACCGCCAAATCAAAATCGAGCATCACTTTCTGACCTCTGATGTCGAAAATCTTATTTTGGATAATTTCTAATTGCATGTTTAAAAATTAACTTCCTCAGATATTTTGTATCGTCCTTCATTGCTTTTTGTTCGCAGGATAATTTCACCCAAAAATCCTGCCAGGAACAATTGCGTCCCGATAATCATCGTCGCCAATGCAATATAAAACCACGGATTTTCCGTCACTAGCACCGTTGGTTTGTGATTGTATAAACGAATCAGTTTGTTGATTCCGATAAATCCTGCGGCAAAAAAACCGATGATAAACATCAACGAACCCAATGCGCCGAAAAGGTGCATCGGTCTTTTTCCAAAACGCGATAAGAACCAGATTGTAATCAAATCCAGGAATCCGTTTACAAAACGGTCCATCCCGAATTTCGTTTCGCCATATTTCCGTGCCTGGTGCTTTACTACTTTTTCGCCGATTTTTTTAAAGCCGGCATTTTTTGCCAAAACGGGAATGTAGCGGTGCATTTCGCCTGAAACCTCTATATTTTTTACGACGACGTTTTTGTAGGCTTTCAGTCCGCAATTGAAATCATTCAACTGTACGCCTGATGTTTTCCTCGCCGCCCAGTTGAATAATTTCGAGGGTAGGTTTTTAGAAACCACCGAGTCATATCTTTTCTTTTTCCAGCCTGATACGAGGTCAAACTTCTGGTTTACGATCATGTCATATAGTTCCGGGATTTCCTCCGGATTGTCCTGCAAGTCGGCGTCCATTGTGATGATTACGTCGCCTGCTGCTTTTGCAAAACCTGCGTGTAGTGCCTGTGACTTTCCGAAATTTGTCAGGAAGCGGATGCCTTTCACTTCCGGATTTTCCTCAGATAGTTTCTCAATGATTTCCCAGGAACGATCTGTGCTTCCGTCATCAATAAAAACAATTTCATAGGAAAATTGGTGTGTTTTCATCACTGAAACGATCCAGTAATGGAGCTCCAGCAGCGATTCTTCCTCGTTTAGCAGGGGTATTACGATCGATAGATTCATTAAATTAAAGCTCTTTTATTTCTGATTACTAATGCTGCCAAAAATCCAATCAGGCAATCGCGCAACAAATATTTAACTGCCGGGGTGATAATTTCTGAAGGGGTGAAAGGATCGTATTGCGGCCAGGATTTGACCATTTTTTCAGTTTCTTCTTTTGGTGCCAGATTCTGATTCATCAGTTTGACGTTGAAATCATACATCTGTTGCTTTAACGAAACTTTTGTTTCTGGAGTCAATACAAACGACGAGACGATGACCGAAAACAAACAAACCATGACGCGGCCGATGAGAATCGTAATGAAATAAGTAGAAAATGATTCCCGGAAAGTAATGTAGCCTCCGAGTTTTTTACGCGAAATCAGTGCAGCGATGCATCCGAAAACCACCATGCCCAGTGCGGTTGCCATTCCGATCCAGACGTCTGTAAAGAGTTTTAAGTCAACAAAATAAATGTAAGCAGACACTACTATCAATACAGTTCCCAATACGATTCCAAGCTGCAGGCCTGTTTTTTTTACGATGTCGCTCATGCGTGTTGTTTGGTTTTAATCTGCAAATATAATAATTCCGATGCGCCTGACGAAAAAATACGCAGTGCATATTATTTGAAAAAATAAAGGCAAGTGTTTGTTTATTAAAAAATAATTGTAAATTTGCAGGCTTAAAATAACAAAGTAAACAAAAAGGCAGTACGGCGTTTATACCTTTCATTTCACGAAAGCTTCAAAACAAAAGACGGTCATCAAAGAAAAATAATTTACCATGAAAAAAGGAATCCACCCGGAAAATTACAGATTAGTCGCTTTTAAAGACATGTCAAATGACGAAGTTTTTATCACAAAGTCGACGGCAGACACTAAAGAAACCATTACTCACGAAGGCGTTGAATATCCGGTTGTGAAAATGGAGATCTCGAGAACATCTCACCCTTTTTATACTGGTAAATCTAAATTGATCGATACGGCAGGACGTATTGACAAGTTCAAAACCAAATACGCTAAACACATTAAATAATTTTTACGTGTTTCAAGATAAAGTAAAGCCTTCCGTTTGGAGGGCTTTTTTTATTTAGTACTGAACTGAAATAGTTCGTGAAATAAATTTCGGCTAAAAATTAAGAAAAAGTATGGTTTTTCCGTAACGCCATGTTTAGGGAAATTGTATTTTGCCTTCAGGGAAGGGGAAACTGTTATCCCTACGGAAAAGTAATGGTTTTTCATTACGGTAAATACGTACATTTTGTTAAAGTTTTGGTATCGTATGATGGATTAAACATTTTGATAATGTAGAACAACGCTTTTTATTTTTACCTCCCGGAAAACTTTGCTACTTTGGTACTTTGAAACTTTGAAACTTTTATTGATGAACTATATCCTTTTTGACGGCACCGTCCGCGACGCATTATTGCCGTTCACATTTACAAGACCCGTTGCCGATATCCGTATCGGAATCCTTACCATCCGTGAGAAATGGGAGAAATGTCTTGGGTCAACGACCACTACGCTGACTGAAGAGTACTTGTCTGAAAAATTCCCAATGGTCGAGATGGAAGAGAACGTGATGATCAATGCTTCGTTCCTGCCAAATGATATTTTATCTGAAATGGTAAAAAGCCTCGAGCCCAGACAGGCTATTTTCAAAGGAGAAGAAGTGATCGCTTTTTTTACAGAAGATACGCAGGAAGAAGTCGATTTTGATGCTTATGAGATTATTGAATTCAACGACGACTGTCTCTCCATAGCACATACCTGGGATATTTTTGCTAAAAATGATGCGGCGTTACGCGAGGATTTCGATTTGATCACTGAGGACAGGAAATCGCAGCCGATTCCGCAAAGCGTCAATGTACTTGGTGCTGAGAATATTTTTATTGAAGAAGGTGCCAAACTCGAGTTTGTGACGTTAAATGCCGCTACCGGACCAATCTACATCGGGAAAAATACTGAAATCATGGAAGGCTCGATTATTCGCGGGCCATTTGCCCTTTGCGAAGGAGGACAGGTGAAAATGGGCGCAAAAGTTTATGGTGCTACCACTGTCGGGCCGCATTCTAGGATTGGGGGTGAAGTGAGCAACTCAGTGCTGTTTGGCTATTCGAATAAGGGGCATGACGGATTTCTTGGAAATTCAGTTTTAGGTGAATGGTGTAATCTGGGTGCGGACACGAACAATTCAAACCTGAAGAACAACTACGAAGAAGTGAAATTGTGGAGTTATGAAACAGAAAGTTTTGCGAAAACAGGGCTGCAGTTTTGCGGATTGATGATGGGTGACCACAGCAAATCCGGGATCAATACGATGTTTAACACCGGAACCGTCGTGGGTGTGAGTACGAATATCTTTGGGAGCGGTTTCCCACGCAATTTTGTGCCGAGTTTCTCCTGGGGTGGTGCGGCCGGATTTACGACTTATATTACAAAAAAAGCGTTTGAAACTGCTAAAATTGTAATGTCACGCCGCAATGTTGAATTTGATGAAAAGGAGGCACGCATCCTGGAACACATTTTCGAAGAAACTAAGAAATACAGGAACGACTAAAATAGAAAACTATGCTTGGAATATTATTTATCATTTTCATCGGGAAATATTTTTATAAACTGGCGGAAGAATTCAGGCAGAACAAATGGTTGTATGCCATTCTCGGGATTGTGATCTACTATGCCGGTACGGCCGTCGCCGGAGTGATTTTAGGACTGATGGATGCGTTTTTTGGATTGGATATCGATTGGGATAATACCATATTGATGTCAATCGTAGCGCTTCCCTTTGGAATTGGTGCCTGTGTGCTCGTGTATTATTTGTTGCGTAAAAAATGGCAACGTGAATATGTGATTCCTGAAGACGAGATCCTTAAAATTGGCAACGATGAAAGTGATTTGTAATGTTTAAGCCTTTTTTACCCTTTTGAGGCTGACCAGATTTAACGGATTGATGCCAAGCCCTTGGACATTCTTCAATGTAAAACGGGCCACCTTATCATAAAACAACGGAATTACAGGTGCTTCATCGATTACCAGTTTATCCATTTTGGCGTAAAGCGCGTATCGTTTCTCATTGTCCGTTTCCTTTGATGCCAATTCGTAAAGGCGGTCAAATTCATCGTTTTTGAAATGGGTGTAATTGGGTCCTTCCGGTGCGAAATTCTTGCTGTAAAAAAGCGATAGATAATTCTCAGCATCAGGATAATCGGCAATCCAGCTCGCACGGAAAAACGAAACTTTTCCTGTGGAAATTGCAGTTCTTAGCGTGGAAGGCGGACTTACATCAACCTGTACATCCAGGCCAATTTTCTGCCATTCTTTCTGCAAAAATTCTCCAATGTCGATGTAAGAGGCATTCGTGCTCAATGTTACTTTCGGATTTTGATCGCCGGTTGCTTTCTGATATGCTGCAATTAACTGCCGCGCTTTCTCTGGATTGTAGTCGTAGCCTTTAATGTTGTTAAATCCGGGCAGGCCAGCCGGAATCATGCCATTTACTGCTGGAATCCCCATATTATTTCGCAGGTACAAAATCATCTTGCTGCGGTCAAAACCGTAGTTCAGTGCCTGGCGTATGCGCTTGTCCAGTACCGCCTTGTCTGTGCCATCCATGCGAAAACCAAGGTATTCTGTATTAAGGTAAGGGCTTGTAACAAGGTTTACTTTGTCTGTGTATTTGGATTGTAGCTGGCCTTTTTGGGTTAGGATTTCGTTCGTATATGAAGGATCGAGGCCTGAAGTAAAGTCGATGTTGCCCTGGACAAACTGTAAGAAACCGCTTTGCCGGTCGGGAAGGAATGTGATGGCAACCGCTTCCAGGTAGGGGAGGCGTACCCCATTTTCGTCTTTTTCAAAATAAATGGGGTTTTTGCGCAATACCAATTTTACGTTTTCTTCCCAGAGTTTAAAACGAAACGGACCAGTACCGACAGGATGTGAACGAAAATCTCCACCATAAAAATCTACAGCTTCTTTTGGTACTACCGAAGCATATTTCATTGCCAGAAGGCCCAGGAAAGCTGGAAATGCCTTGGTCAGTTTGATTTTAAACACGGAATCACTTACCGTTTTCAGGCTTTCCACATTTTGCATGATCCAGCTTCCGGGTGAGGCCACTTTTTCGTCGGTGAGGCGCTTCAGGCTGTATTCGAAGTCGGCGGCGTTGACGGTGCGTGTGGAATCTTTACCAAATACGGCGTCTTTGTGGAAATAAACATCATTGCGTAATGTAAACGTATACGTCCTGCCATCGGGAGAAATGGTCCATGATTTTGCAATATCTGGTTGAATGTGCAGGCTGTCGTCGAGTTGAACCAGCCCATTGTAAAGCTGGTTACAGGGCCAGATCATCGCCTGGTTTTTAGAGAATGCGGGATCGAGCGAGCTTATGGTTGCAATTTCGTTGTAGCGGAAAACCAATTTGTCTTTTTTAGAATTGTCGGCTTTGCTGCAGGCAAAAAGCGCGAACGCTATACAAAATATTGATATGTAGCGGATTATAAATTTCATTAAACCGATATTTGTGTGTAAATTTGCAGGCTTTTTAGCGCGTTGTAAATATAGTAAAATCAGACTGCAAAGTATCAATTTTTGCAGGTACCGCGTGAGGGATGGAAGCGGAAATCCTTTTTTGTTTGTCACCCTGAGCGCAGTCGAGGGGCTTTTTCCAAACAAAAAGGATTGCAGCGGACAGCCCGACCCGAAGGGACACGCCAAAAATATCATATGGAAAAGAAAAAAGTTGCTTTTTATACTTTAGGCTGTAAACTGAATTTTTCAGAGACGTCGACCATTGCCCGTAACTTTCAGGAAGAAGGTTTCGAGCGCGTGGATTTTGAGGAAGTGGCCGATATTTATGTGATCAATACCTGCTCGGTCACGGAAAATGCGGACAAGCAGTTCAAGCAATATGTGAAGAAAGCCATGAAACTGAACGACAAAGCGTTTGTCGCGGCGGTGGGTTGTTATGCGCAATTGAAGCCTGAAGAATTGGCCGCGGTCGATGGTGTGGATCTCGTTTTGGGCGCGACTGAAAAGTTTAAGATCACCGATTACATCAACGATTTGTCCAAGAATGACATGGGCGAAGTGCATTCGTGCGAAATTGCTGAAGCCGATTTTTACGTGGGCAGTTACTCCATCGGTGACCGTACCCGTGCATTCCTAAAAGTACAGGATGGCTGTGATTATAAATGTACGTATTGTACGATTCCGCTGGCGCGTGGCATTTCGCGCAGCGATGCGTTGGAAAATGTCCTCAAAAACGCGAAAGAGATTTCGGAACAGAATATAAAGGAAATTGTATTGACCGGTGTCAATATCGGCGATTACGGCAAAGGTGAATTTGGGAATAAAAAGCACGAGCATACTTTTCTGGAACTCGTGCAGGCTTTGGATCAAGTGGAAGGCATTGAAAGGTTGCGTATTTCGTCTATTGAACCGAATCTACTCAAAAACGAAACGATCGAATTTGTGTCCAAAAGCCGCACTTTTGTGCCGCATTTTCACATTCCGCTGCAATCCGGAAGCAACGATATTCTCAAGAAAATGAAGCGCCGTTATTTGCGTGAGGTGTATACGGAGCGGGTGGATAAGATCCGTGAAGTGATGCCGCATGCGTGCATTGGCGTCGATGTGATTGTCGGTTTTCCCGGAGAAACAGACGAACATTTCCTGGAGACCTACCATTTCTTAAATGACCTCGATATTTCCTATTTGCACGTCTTTACCTATTCCGAAAGGGACAATACGGAAGCCGCTTTGATGGAAGGCGTCGTTCCTGCAAATGTGCGTGCGAAAAGGAGTAAAATGCTTCGCGGATTGTCAGTAAAAAAACGCCGTGCTTTTTATGAAAGTCAGCTTGGGACTTCAAGAACGGTTTTATTCGAAAGTGAAAACAAGGAGGGCTACATCCATGGCTTTACTGAAAATTATGTTAAGGTGAAAACGCCGTGGAATCCGGAATTGGTGAATACTTTACACGACATTACTTTGACGAAAATTGATGAGGATGGCAGTGTGAGGATGGCGTTTTCCGAGTCAAAAGCCGAAATTCAAAAGTCAAAAGCGCAGCAGCAAATTTTTTAAAGCATGTCAGGTGTTTCGACTTTCGGCTTTTGACTTTCGACTTTCGACTTTTGACTTTTGACTTTCGACTTTTGACTTTCGACTTTCGACCTTCGACTTTCGACCTTTGACTAATACTTATAATGAAACCTGATCTTCGTAATCCGGAAAACATTCACACCATATTGCTCAATAAATTCAAAGGTATTCCTTCCGGGTTGTTTGAAGTCGACAATAATTTCAGCTGAAATTTCGTAATACATTCTTTCACCTTCCATCATCAATCGTGCACCGTTGTTTCGGTAAGCTGAACGTATTAACGTGAATTCTGAAAGGTTCCAGGTGGTTGTGTCGGCATTTAGGTGTCCGTCGTCGGTGTAGAGGCCTTCGGTAATTTCGGTTTCGCAGCCGTAATATTTGCTGATGCTTTCAAAAAAAGCAATGACGTTAAGGCGATTCTCTTCCGATATCATCTGCTGAAATATTAAATTTTAATTCCCGGCGGAAGCAATTCCTTGTAAATCGGGTTCTTCCGGAAAAACGCCGCGATCTTCGGTAAAATAGGTACCACTTTGAATTTACGTTCTGCGGCATTTTCCAAAATTGCCTTTAAAAATTCGTTGATGAATTCCTCATGATCGTAATTGTCCGGTGCAATAATCTTAGTCAGGAAAATCTTTTTTTCCTGAAATGAGTACTCTACAGAAATCAGCTTTCCGTCATCAGAAGCCTCAAACTGCCTTAAAAAAGTATTGTCCTTGATTTCCATGATGCTTTAAATTTATGACATTGGTACTTCAACCAATAATATTTTTGATTCCGAGTTTGTCTTTATTTTGAAATGAGCAGTTTGTGTAATGCCGGCAGCATCGCGTTTGTGAAGCTTTTGGCCATCAATTTCGATTTCGCCTTCAATGAGGAACGCATAAACACCGTGGTTTTGATGGTGTAGTTCGTAGTTGAATTCCTGACCGGCTTCAAAAATGCCAAGGCTAAACCAGGTTTGCTGATACACCCAAAGCGATCCTTCACTTTGCTTGTCGTGGGGGCTAACCACCGTCAATAATCTATTTTTGTTGTCTTCCAGCGCGAACGATTTTTGGTCGTAACGCGGAGCAACATTCTCTTTTTCAGTAAAAACCCAAAGCTGCAAGGTCTTCGCAATTTCCGTGGTACTGGCATTCATTTCAGAATGAAGTACTCCGCTTCCTGCGCTCATCACCTGTACTTCGCCAAATCCGATGACGCCCTCATTTCCCATGCTGTCCTTGTGTTTCAGGCCACCTTCCAGCGGAATGGTGATGATTTCCATATTGTCATGCGGATGCGTTCCAAAACCGACGCCGGGCGCGATAGTGTCGTCGTTCAATACGCGCAGCATTCCAAATTGCGTGTTGTCCGCATTGAAATAGTTCCCAAAAGAGAACGAAAAATTCGCTTTCAGCCAACCGTGGTCGGCCGTTCCTCTCTGGTCTGCGGGAAATATTGTGAGTGCCATAAATAGATTGGTAAAATAAAGTTGAAAGAAAACTGTTTAAGATTAAAAACAATTAATTTTATTGCAAATTTCGTGAGAAATACCTGAATTTGCTATTATAAAAGCGTTAAAACATTTTGATGAGCAAAATACCCGTCTATTTTATGCCCGGATTGGCTGCCAGTCCATCGATATTTGAACGGATTTCACTTCCCGAAGACGCGTTTGAAATGATATTGCTGGAATGGGAAATTCCGCTTGAGAACGAAACCCTGAAGGATTATGCCAAAAGGATTGCTGAAAAAGTAACCCGTAAAGACCCGGTTTTAATTGGGGTTTCTTTTGGGGGTATATTGGTACAGGAAATGGCGGCGTTTCTTGATGCAAAAAAAGTAATCATCATTTCCAGTGTGAAATGCAACACCGAATTCCCGCGCCGTTTTAAGGTGGCCAAAGCGACCAAAGCATATAAATTAATTCCGATGGATTTATTAATTAATGTAGAAAAGCTTGCTAAATTTTCTTTTGGAAGCCGGGTCAACCAACGGTTGAAATTGTATGAAAAATTCCTGTCTGTTCGCGATAAACGTTATTTGGAATGGGCAGTAGAAAATGTGATTTTATGGGACAGGTGCGAGCCGGATGGTCGGGTAATACACATCCATGGTGATGCTGATGACGTTTTTCCGATAAAATACATTACGGACCCAATAGTCGTAAAAGGCGGAACGCACATTATGATTCTAAACAAATTTCGTTGGTTGAATGAGAATCTTCCGAAAATTATCAATGATTAGCGCCTTAGAGCAAACAGTTTTTCGTAGGTTTACAAATAAGACAAATATTATGAAGAAGAGTCACAAAATAGTTATGTTTGCTGCGCTGATCGCGACCAGCGGCATTTTTATATATGGAATTCCAAAGGAGAAGATTGACATACAAACCCACAAGGGCACGGCACAGTACATTCCGGCCGATGTCGATTTTTCGGGAGAAAGGACACCGCTGAATATTACTGACGTGAGGGAACGTTTTGAACGTGAACTATTGGTAAACGCAAACCTCGATGCCACCACTTTATTGATTATTAAAAGAGCAAACCGCGCTTTTCCGGTGATTGAACCAATACTGAATAAGTATGGTGTGCCCGATGACTTTAAGTACCTCGCTGTCATTGAGAGCGGTCTCGTGAATGCGGTTTCTCCTGCCGGTGCGCGTGGCGTTTGGCAGTTTATGCCTGAAACGGCAAAGGAACGCGGTATGGAAGTGAACGAGATCGTGGATGAACGGTATCACCTGGAGAAATCCACGGAAGCGGCCTGCAAATATTTGTTAGATGCCAAAAATAAGTTCGGATCATGGACTTTGGCAGCGGCATCTTATAATGGCGGGATGACAGGTGTAAACAAGCAAATCGAATTGCAAAAAGTATCCAATTATTATGATTTGCTGTTAAATGACGAAACGTCAAGGTATGTGTTCAGGATACTGGCTTTAAAGGAAATTATGAAGAATCCCGAAATGTACGGCTTTACCATCGCGCCGCAGGATCTTTACAGCAACATTCCGACACGAAAACTCGAAGTAGATACGACCATTACAGATCTTGCCGCATTTGCGTTGGAACAGGGGATCAATTACAAAATCCTTAAAATCCACAACCCGTGGCTGCGCGACAGGAAGTTGCTCAACGCCGCAAAAAAGAAATACATAATTGAAATCCCGACTACCGGTTATTAAATCATGAAAAAGATGAGTGTAGGTATTATTCTGATTTTAGTTTGCATCGGCCTGGTGGCCGGGATGCTCAGCGGGCTTATCGGTATTGGGGGCGGAATCATTATTGTTCCCATGTTGCTGATAATAGGCCTCACTCAGCAACAGGCGCAGGGAACAAGTCTTGCGGTGATGCTTCCCCCAATTGCTTTTTTAGCCGTAATCAACTACCACAAAGCAGGGCAGATCGAATGGAAATATGCGATCATTATTTCGCTCTGCTTTATCATCGGGAGTTATTTTGGAAGTAAAGTAGCCATCAATATTGATCAAAAGACTTTGAAAAAGGTATTTGGTGTAGTATTACTCGTTGTCGCCGGGAAAATGTTGTTTGGAAAATGATTAATGTGTGGCCAGCGTTTCTTTACGGCTGTCCGATTTAAGAAGCAGGTCAGAAAGGCTCTCGTTATAAATGTCGTAATTAACCTTAATGGCCTCCTTTATCGGGGTTTTCTTAGGCGTCTGTGCCGGGGCTCCCTTTTTTATTGAGACTACCTTTAGATTTTCATCGAGGTAATACGAGGTCAGGAAACCGATAGCATATTTAAGTGTTGCGACAACCGACTCGTCTTTTTTGTAATTCTCATTCGCATAGCACACTTCGATATTGCTGTTGAATTGCGAAGCCAGGCTTTTCGCCGCTTGTTTCCTGTCCCAAAACACCACGACTATTTTTAAGTCCTTGTAGTACTTTCGGGCTAGTTTGTTTAAAGCGGGAATTTCACCTTTATTCAGTACACACCAGGAGGAATAGGTTTGTAACAGAATGGGCTTTTTGATGGTGCTGAGCTTCAGCTTTCCACCGCTTATTTTTTTTAAGGTATAGTCCTCAAATTTGGTACCAACCAATTGGTTGTTGACCAGCGTATCAAATAGAAATTGTCCGTGCTCAACGTCGCCTTTTTCATAAGCCCTGTTGCTTAAAGCATTGTATCTCTTGATATTTTGCTTCACAGCGACAGTAAAAGTCTTTTCGGGCTCCTGCGCAAACGCATAGCCGGAAATAAAGATTATTGTCATAAAAAGCAAAGTATTTTTCATTTCAATAGTTAATCTTTTAAGATTTACCATTCAAAAGTATTAAAAAATATTTACCGACAACAATTTTATGGTAAAAATACGCATTTCACCTATAAAAAAAGCCGTTCATCGAGAACGGCTTGCTATAATGTTGATAATGAATGGCTAAATTCGCTTCAATTGTTCTTTCATCATTTTGAGCTGGTCCTTCAGCAATCCCTGCTTGTCGAGCTTCTTTGCCTCGTTCATTAAGTTTGTTGCTTCAAGTTTTCTCCTTCTGCTCATGGCTACACCGGCAAGATTCAGTTTTGCAATCGCAAGGTCTGTATCCATTGACAATCCCAGTTCGATCGCTTTTTTGAAGTGCTTCTCGGCCTGCAATAAATTCGTTTGCGAAACCATCAACCCATGCAGGTACTCGTAATAACCCTGTTGTTTCCTGACCAATGCTGTCTGTGGATTCCGGATCTTGGAAAGCCACTGCTGTGCTCCCGGAAAATCCTGTTTCCTTAATTTCAGGAACGCGAGCAGGATAAATTCGTTCTTATAATATAGGAAGATAAAAATGAGGGATAAAAGAAGCAGGAAAATCCCGTTTCCGATTTCACCTTCAATAAATTGCCAAACTCCTGTGCCAATGATAGCGGCAGCAAGAATCAATTTTATATTTTTGTTGTACATCTTAGGTTTTTTAAGGCTGCAAAGATAGTAAAATCAATTAAAAATATTTTTTCAAAACCACTTGCCAGAAAAAAAAGAGTTTGTATATTTGCACTCGGTTTTGCAATAAGCCTACCTAAAGAGAATAAATAAGATTTTAAAGATATCAAGCAATGAGCAAAAGAACGTTTCAACCATCGAAAAGAAAAAGAAGAAATAAGCACGGATTTATGGACAGAATGGCTTCTGCAAATGGAAGAAAAGTGCTTGCTCGTCGTAGGGCCAAAGGAAGACATAAACTGACTGTTTCCAGCGAACCAAGACACAAAAAATAATGTTTGACAAAAACATCATCAAGGCGTTACTTCAATTAGTATCGCCTTTTTTTATACCTTGTCATTACGTTTTAGTCGAAAGTGAAAAGTCGAAATGCGAAAGACCTCGCAGGCTTTTGATCAGGAGCATTTTCCTGCTGTCCGCTGTATCTTTTATTTTTTAAAGAAAAAAATAAAAGGATGCCGCTTCCATCAGGGCTAAGCGCTCCGTTAAATATGGAACTTTTAAACCTTTAATCCGCTGTTCTGAAATGAAACAGAAATTATTTTTCCTGACGCTTTTGCTCCTGTCGGTGTTGGCCACTTCCTGCAATTCATGGCAGGTCATGCCCCGGGAGTACCGCCATGTGAAAATAAAGTCGGAACGTGAAAAAGCTTATGTCGTTAACAAGGACAGTCTTAAAAAGCAATACAAAATCCTGCGCAAATCCGAGATTTTTGAACTGACAGACGACGCCACGACGCCGTTAAAAATAACGCTGGCCCAGCCCTCCATCGGTAGGCTTGGCCCCAGTTGCGGTACCGGGGCGGTCACCGCGCTGTTTGTAACGCTGGGACAACTGCCCATTCATATGGAGGACGGTGAAGTTTTCAGTTTTGAAGAGAATCGCGACGGTAAGATTACAACGCGGGAATTCCGTATCGAACTGCGACAAACCATGTGGTTCTGGAACATGTTTCTCTTTGACCAAAACAGGAACAAGAAATTAGCCAGGGGCCTTCGGGGACACTATTACGCACAACAACAATAACCAACTATAATTGAACTAACTACACATGCCAAAAGACAACTCCATCAAATCCGTCCTGATAATTGGGTCCGGTCCCATCGTCATCGGGCAGGCCTGCGAATTCGATTATGCGGGATCACAATCCGCACGCTCCATCCGCGAAGAAGGGATAGAAGTCATCCTGATCAATTCGAATCCGGCAACCATCATGACCGACCCTTCCATGGCCGATCACGTTTACCTGCTGCCGCTGACCACCAAATCCATCGTCCAGATTCTGAAAGAGCATCCGCAAATAGACGCTGTTTTACCAACGATGGGAGGGCAAACCGCCCTGAACCTTTGTCTTGAAGCTGATGAAAAGGGAATTTGGGAAGACTTCGGCATCAGGCTTATCGGTGTGGACATCAACGCCATCAATATTACGGAAGACCGCGAACAGTTTAAACAGCTGCTCGAACGCATCAACGTACCCACCGCGCCCGCAAAGACAGCAACCTCCTTTCTGAAAGGAAAAGAGATCGCGCAGGAATTCGGTTTTCCACTCGTCATCCGCCCATCGTTTACACTCGGCGGAACCGGGGCCGCGTTCGTACATAGAAAAGAAGATTTTGATGATTTGCTGACACGCGGACTCGAAGCCTCTCCCATTCATGAAGTGCTGATTGACAAGGCTTTATTGGGTTGGAAAGAATATGAATTGGAATTACTCCGCGATAAGAATGACAATGTTGTAATCATCTGTTCCATTGAGAACATGGACCCGATGGGAATCCACACCGGCGACTCGATTACCGTCGCTCCGGCGATGACGCTATCTGACACCACCTTCCAGAAGATGCGCGATATGGCCATCCTGATGATGCGTTCGATCGGGAATTTCGCAGGCGGATGTAACGTGCAGTTTGCCGTTTCACCGGATGAAAAGGAAGATATCGTGGCCATTGAAATCAACCCAAGGGTATCGAGGTCGTCAGCACTGGCGTCAAAAGCCACAGGCTATCCGATTGCAAAGATTGCGTCGAAGTTAGCGCTCGGGTATCATTTGGATGAACTCCAAAACCAAATCACCAAATCGACTTCAGCACTTTTTGAACCCACTTTGGATTACGTAATCGTCAAAATCCCACGCTGGAACTTCGATAAATTTGAAGGCGCCGACAGGACTTTGGGACTTCAGATGAAGTCAGTAGGAGAGGTGATGGGCATTGGCCGATCGTTTCAGGAAGCGCTGCACAAGGCCACACAATCGCTTGAGATCAAAAGGAACGGAATCGGTGCCGATGGAAAAGGCTATAAGAACTACGAACAGATTATCGAAAAACTGACTTTCGCCAGCTGGGACCGTGTGTTTGTAATTTACGATGCCATTGCCATGGGTATTCCGCTGAGCCGCATCCACGAAATCACCAAAATTGATATGTGGTTCCTAAAGCAATACGAAGAACTGCATTTGCTCGAAAGAGAAATCGCCACTTATAAAATTGATACGCTTCCTAAAGAATTGTTGCTCGAAGCCAAACAGAAAGGCTACGGGGACCGCCAGATCGCACACATGATGGGCTGCCTCGAAAGCCAGGTGTATAAACTGCGTGAGGAAATGGGCGTGAACCGCGTGTACAAACTCGTGGATACCTGTGCTGCAGAATTTAAAGCGCAGACCCCATATTATTACTCCACTTTTGAAGCAGAAATCGAAACTGCTGACGGGAAGAGATACGTTTCCAATGAAAGCATCGTTTCCGACCGGAAGAAAGTCGTCGTATTAGGATCAGGGCCAAACCGCATCGGGCAGGGCATCGAATTTGACTATTCCTGCGTACACGGCGTATTGGCAGCAAAAGAATGCGGTTACGAAACCATCATGATCAATTGCAACCCTGAAACCGTTTCCACCGATTTTGATACCGCCGATAAATTGTACTTCGAACCGGTTTTCTGGGAACACATTTACGATATCATCCGTCATGAAAAACCAGAAGGCGTTGTCGTTCAGCTTGGCGGACAGACCGCGCTGAAGCTTGCTGAAAAGTTATCCAAATACGGTATAAAGATTCTCGGAACCTCGTTCGATGCACTGGATCTCGCGGAAGACCGCGGACGTTTTTCAGAGTTGTTAACCGAATTAAAGATTCCGTTCCCGCAGTTTGGTGTCGCTGAAAATGCCGATCAGGCTTCGGCGCTGGCTGATGTGCTTGATTTTCCATTGCTCGTACGCCCTTCCTATGTATTGGGAGGCCAGGGGATGAAAATCGTCATCAACAAACAGGAACTTGAGGAACATGTGATCGATCTGCTGAAAAATATTCCCGGAAATAAATTACTCCTCGATCATTACCTTGATGGCGCGATCGAAGCGGAAGCCGATGCGATCTGCGATGGTGAGAACGTCTACATCATCGGCATCATGGAACATATCGAACCCTGCGGCATCCACTCGGGTGATTCGAATGCGACCTTGCCACCATTCAATCTCGGCGAATTCGTCATGCAGCAGATCAAGGACCATACGAAGAAAATCGCTTTGGCGCTAAGGACGGTCGGTTTGATCAACATCCAATTTGCTATCAAAGACGATACGGTGTACATCATTGAAGCCAATCCGAGGGCGTCCCGTACGGTTCCATTCATTGCAAAAGCATATGGTGAACCTTATGTAAACTACGCTACCAAAGTGATGCTGGGTGTGAATAAAGTCACAGATTTTACCTTTAATCCACAATTGAAAGGCTTCGCGATCAAACAGCCGGTGTTTTCTTTTAGCAAATTCCCGAATGTAAACAAAGCACTCGGGCCCGAAATGAAATCTACCGGAGAAAGCATTTTGTTTATCGACGATTTGAAGGACGACCAGTTCTACGAATTGTACTCAAGAAGGAAGATGTACTTGTCAAGATAATCTTCCGCATTCATAAAATGAAAATCCCTTCAGTGATGAGGGGATTTTTTTGTATCAGGTCCAAAGTTAATTCGGATGCGCAATGCAAAGGATATGGACGATGCTGATCCCAAAGCGTAAATCGGCCCATTATCCGCACCACGTGCAGTCACAAAAATGCATATGAAACATCACGTCAATAAAAGATGCGGTCCATGTAGGATCAACACAAATTTCAATCAGGATTCGGGTCGTACAATATTGAGAAAATCGTTAAATCGAGCAAGCTCCCCGTCACTTCCGAATAAACGCAATTTACCTAAGAAATACTCCTGCATTGCGTCATCTCTATTCCTGATGATGTTCATAAAATCCTCATGATTGATCGCAATGGTACAATTGGCATGGTCAACAGTGCCGCGCAGGCAGGTAGGGGGGTAGGATACGCAGTCAAGAGTCCATTCGCCACCAGATTGACTGTAATCATCATGTATGTTAAGTTGATAGACGCCGCCTAATTCGTTCGCTTTATCTGGAAACTGTGCTAAATGCTCAGGAATGATGATGTCAAAAATGGTTGCCGCGTCTTGTGGAGTTACTGCCATATCTTTAAAGATTTTGTTTTTCCAAAAATAAAGAATTTTATTACATATTGTAATAGCCTGTTTTTATTTTTTTTCCGACTTTCAGCAGCTACTTCGCCTCGTGCAGGCAGGCCAGCATCGACCGGAATTCGTCGTAGTACTCCAGATGCACCAAAACGCCCACGCCGCCAAGATTGAATTCAACAATCTCGTATTTCGAAAGGGTGTCATACAGGTCATCAGTCAGGGCAATGCTCCCCGACAGCGCATACCCACCGCCCGGCAGGTCTTCGCACAAAAGATGGTATGCTTCGAAACCCAGAATATCATAGTTCGAAAGCCGGACATAAATACCCTTTAAGCTGTTGCATTTGGGCACATTCGTGGTGAACACGATCTTCCGCTCATCGGTGGCCTCGCCAACGCGCCGCGACAGCGCAATAAAGGCTTGCGGCGTACCGGCGCCCATCTGCATGCTGATTTCACCCTCGGACAGGTCAAACTCCTCACAGGCCTCGACCTGGCAGAAACCAGTCCATGCCATCAGCACAAACAATAGGGTAAAGGATATTTTCATTTTTTAATCTAAGAGGGAATTCAGACAGTTGTAGAAGAACTCTTCAGGCTTTGTTTTAACGGCACTATTTCACTTTCCGCGCGTCCAGCTCCTTCAGGATTTCACTCTCAAGGAGTTTCGTGTCCGCCGCGTTTCGGATTACAATAAACGCCATCATCAAAGGAAAGAACGTAAACAAACCCCAGTGCCCTTTTGCCGCGCCGTAAACGGATATCCCAAAGGCAAATCCAATCAGCACCCCGTCGGTTATTTTCTTGTTTTTAATCGACTTTAATTTCTGCTGCAGCGCGTCGTCGCTTAAGGCAGACAGGTTTTCGTGTTTCATGGTTTATTGTTTTTGGTTTAAGCAATGGTGCAGCACCTTTTCAGGCAACGATACGGTAACAACGAAGTTATTCAAAAAAACGATTCATCTACCCGACTGCGCCATGTTCACTTCAGTATTTTTCCTGCACTGTTTAAGAAAACGGCGAAAAATGAACCGTGCCAAACTTCCAGTCGGTGACAAACCCAATCAGCAGCAAGAGCAGGGCAACCGCCTCCAGGCACAGCAACGCAAAAAACAAGATGATCCTGGCCACAACGCCCACCCTGGAATACGTTGCCGCAAAAGCATTGTAATATCCGTAACCCACATACAGCACAATCAATGACGGCGTGCCGAAATCAACGATATCGGCAACCATATCGCTGTCCGTAAGCAGGTAAAGGTAAAAAACGATGTGGCCGATCGCAGACAACGACATAATGCCGAGCAGCATCATACCCGCAATGATACAATGTTCGCTGAGGTTCAGCCGCTTTTTCCGAAACAACAGGAAACTGTTCAATGCCGCCAACGGGACAAACAGCAATACGATAATCTTGCTTTTCTGCGACATGATGTCGTCCATCTTTCGGCTGGCAGCATCGCTAAAAGGAGCTTCCTCAAAATGCCCGCCCTGGGCAATCGCCAGTTCATGGTAGAAATGCTTCAAAAACAGGATGACTCCAAACAGGATCAGGATCAGGTAAAACACGTTGTAAAAACGCTTCCGTTTTCCCGCGATGTAATCCAATGCTGCCTTTCCGGGGCGCGTCAACGCCTGTGTCGCGGTAAACAGCATGCCCCTTTCAATGTGGAAGGTGCCGTGCAGCACGTCGTGGAAAATGAAATGCTTAAAGGAGATGCGGTGTGTATCGGCTTTTTGCCCGCAACCCGCGCAAAATTGATCCGTTAATTCTTTGTCACAGTTCAGGCAGGTTTTGTGGGTCATCGGTGTTAAGACGGTTTTTTGTTTAGGCGGCTGCGACGAAGTTATAAAAAAAGCGCTTCCGTTGTATGCCATTCCACTTTCTTGCTGTTGGTAGAAGCGCCAACGACAAACGCTGTACCGATGGGGTGCAATAGCTTTCCACTTTGTGCATGCACGTCATCTGATGAACCCATCCCCACTTCCACTGATCACCCCATTGTTCCAGCGTATGGAACCAACCAGGCGGCGTAAGAGACTAACCAGCCACCGAATGGAACCAACCAGAAAACGACAGAGAACAAC
>NZ_NKJE01000002.1:119673-170167 GCF_002256285.1 Flavobacterium sp. BFFFF1
ATGGAATCAACCGGGCGACGTAAGAGACCAACCAGCCAGCGTATGTAACCAACCAGAAGACGTGTGAGATCAAACAGGCACCGCCACGATGTAGCGGGCAAATTACATAAATCTACTGGTTTGTTGCATTTATCGGAAAAATAATATTAATATATCATTAAGAAATATTTAGGTTTTATTTTACAATAAGTGTAAAATTTTATTTAAAAATTTGCCTAATTATTAATCAATAAATCAAAATTATGAATCCAAAAGAACTCAAAAGAGCTTACAATGGCTCAGATGCTTTCATGGTACAGGAAGCACGTCTCATTCACGGACTGGTCAATGCGGACCTCGCGCGTTTTACTTCGTTCGACAGTACGATCACCGCTGCAGCGCAAACGGCCTATCTTGCGGCCATCACCGCGGCAGAGACGGTTGTGGACGATTCCGCAATCGTAGGACAGCTGAAGCAGTCTACCGAAGTCATGTTGGTCTCCATGGAAAATGCAAAAACAAAGTACAGTGAGGTAAAATACTACGTCCTCAAAACATTCCCTAACAGTCCCGGCACCCAGCATGAGTTTGGGTTGAATGGGTATGCAGATGTCCGTACGAGTGTTCCCAAAATGATCAATTTCCTTGACGAACTGAGCAAAGCTGCCATCAAATACCAGACACAGCTCGTCGCAGCGGGTTACAGCGCCACGGCTATTGCAGCGATTGCTACCTTAAGAGCAGACCTGGTGGCGAAGAACCTGGTACAAAAATTAATCAAGAAACAACGCCCGAAGCTGACCGAAGACCGTATCGCCGTGTTGAATACCTGCTATGCACGGATGGCAACACTCAACGCCGCTGGGCAATTGGTCTATGCCAATGATTATGCCAAACAGAAGCAATTCGTTTACATGCCCGGATCAGAAAACGGCTCAGGCATACAGACCTTTGAAGGCAGCGTCGCAGCAGGGCATACGGCCACCATAGCTGAAATTGACTATGACGAGGACAATGTGTTCACATTCACCAATACGGGAAGCGTCTCGCTGTCGTTCTGTCTGTCTTCATCGGGGAACATCGAAGGCATTATCACTTCGATTCCTGCAGGCGCGAACCAAACCCTCACCGGCTCAGAACTTAATGAGAATGGGACTATATTGCTGGTGCAGAATACTGCGGCTGAGGTCGGTAATTATACTGTAGAAGTTGAAGTTTAGCGTATGTTTCTTTAATTGAAACCAAAAAAAAATCCCCTTCATCACGAAGGGGATTTTATCATATAAGGGGCAAAAAAGGTTATTTCGCAATCAGTTTTCCGGATTTCACCATCTTCCCGTCCGTCATGATCTTATAGAAATAAAGGCCATTCGGCAAGCTTATGGCTAACGTGGACAGCGTGCCGCCCAGCTTGTTCGTAGCCACAACGGCACCGGTCGAATTGTAAATAACAATCACCGTATTGGCTGCAAGCACCGCTTCCGACTCGACATTAATCACGTCACGGAAGGGATTCGGGTACACCTCTACCTTGCTTTTAATTTCCAAAGCCGGCGTGGCGAGGAACGTACAGCCGCCAGTCGACACCGCATTGATCCCAAACGTACTGATGCCGCCGCTGGTGCTAAGTGCCCTGCCGTCAATCGAGACCCCCGTATTCAGGATCATCGCGCCGTTGTTGCCAATCAGCGTTCCGGCAAATGCGGTGTAATCGTTGAGGTTGACGGCGCCATCCACCTTCCAGAACACGTTTTTCGCCTGCGCCCCGTTGATCAATTCCACTTCAGCGTACGTACCCGTAGAAAACGCCCCGTTGATCTTGATCACAAATACCGCGTCGGCAGTGCCCTGCGCATTCAGCTGCAGCACGGTGGGCAACACCGTAGCGCCGGACAATAAATAAGTATGCGGGGTCAGCACCAGGTCATTCCCGAACTGCGCCGGGTAAAGCAATTGGATGTCTACGGGCACCGTTTGCAGATAGGTATAAACGGTGTTCAGGTCCGCAGCACATTGCGCTGTGGCCACATCCGGGTTAGGGTGTATCGTTCCGGTCACGTTCTCCGTCTGGAACCCTGTAGTAAGTCCTACGTTGGTGCCCACATCCCCGGTAATAAACGTAATGCCCGTATTGGCCACTTCGCCGTTGCCTGAAAACACCGTAAAGCAGGCCACCGTATTCAGTACCGGCTGCACCGGGCCCGTCAAAGGCAGGGTGGAACAACCCAGCGGTGTAGTCACTGTCACACCCGATACCGTGACGGCGCCGGTCGTAGAAAATGCCCGGCCCTCGAGCGTTACACCCGTATTCAAAATTACCGCGGCATTGTTGGCGATGATTGTCCCTTTGATTGAGGTGTTGGTCGCAAGATCCACCAGTCCCTCGATCTTCCAGAACACGTTGCATGCCAGCGCGCCATTCGTTAACAGCACCTGCGACGCTGCCGCAGACGAGAAAGCGCCCTGAATCTTAAAGATAAACACCGCATTCGGGTCGTTTTCACCATCAAGGATCAGTGTATTGCTGAGCGAGGCACTTTCTCCGATGAAGTAGGTGCCGGCAACCAGCGTCTGCCCATTACCCAGCAGGGCAGCCGGGAAGAAATCGGGTACCGCAGCCTCGAGTTGGTTGTATGCGATCGTCAGGTCGGCAGCCGCGAGTGCCGTCGTACCGTCACTGTCGTGCATGACGCCATCGACATTCCCGAAATTGGTACTGGACCCGTTGTTGGTCCCTACATTTCCGGTGAGTAACGAAAAACCGGTGTTGCTGACCGCCCCATTCGTTGAGAACAGTGCAAAGGTGGCGCTGCTGCCCAAAACGGGTGCCTGCGCGGCGGCCTGTGAAAAGGAAAGACCTGCGATGACCAGCCCCATAACCTGTAATGTTGTTTTCATAAGTGTTGTGTTTCACACAGCAGGATTGCTGCGACACGGCAAAGGTGGCGCTATAAACGCGAGAAGATTTTTCCATTAACGTTTCATGCACGCGCGCAGGCGCACCACTGAAAACACGGAAACACCGCCAGCATCGGCCACCACTCGAAAGTTTAGGATGAAGCGGGGACGCTCCGCGATTTTAAGGGGGTGAATGTTGTAATGCTGGCAGGGAATGTTGGAACAGGGAATTAGGGCAAAAACAAAAAAACCTTCGTTTTGAAGGGACGTTAAGAGTATAAAACGAAAAGTTTCAGTAAATCAATTGCATCAAACCATTAAGAAATCAAGTTTCATTACGGCACAAATAGGGATACTGCTTAATTTTCTTATTTCCTTAATGGTTAAAAATACTTAGGGTAGTGCTCCGTCATTTAAATTTTATTGCTTTCCTGCCTTTTTACGTGCCGCATAATTGGCATAAAAGCCACACCCAATAAACACCGCCACACAGCACAACAATCCGATTTTTGCCGGCTTCATCTTGTCTAAATCCATTTGGGTCAAAATAACAGTCATGATAATTGAACCCATGAGGATGATCGTGGTGCCCGGTTTTTTTGTTTTGGTTTCCATACGTTTTGTTTCTAGAACATCAATATTCCAAATATACTATTTTTTGGATGCGGTGAAACGGTTTCAAAATATTTTCTGCAATACCTGCTTTATCGCCGCTTCTGTTTATCTTTGCCGCTTTAAATTTTTAAGGTATGATTACGGTTAATGACATTTCAGTACAGTTTGGTGGCACAACGCTGTTTAGCGACGTTTCTTTTGCAATCAATGAGAATGACAAAATCGCGCTGATGGGAAAGAATGGCGCCGGTAAATCCACGCTGCTGAAGATCATTGCAGGCGAGAGCAAGCCGTCTACCGGGAGCATCTCTGCGCCAAAAGAAGCGGTAATCGCGTACCTGCCGCAGCACTTGTTGACCAAAGACGACAATACCGTATTCGAAGAAGCATCAAAAGCGTTCAGCGAAGTGTTCCAGATGAAATCGGAAATCGATGACATCAACGAGCAACTGACGATCCGCACCGATTATGAAAGCGATGCGTACATGAAACTGATCGAGCGCGTGTCCGAACTCAGCGAGAAGTTCTACTCGATTGAAGAAGTGAACTACGAAGCCGAAGTCGAAAAAGTATTGAAAGGCCTCGGATTTGAACGCGAGGACTTCACGCGTCCCACCTCGGAATTTTCCGGCGGCTGGCGCATGCGCATCGAACTCGCCAAAATATTACTCAAAAAACCCGACCTGATCCTGCTCGATGAGCCCACAAACCACATGGATATCGAAAGCATCCAATGGCTCGAGGACTTCCTGATCAATTCGGCGAAAGCAGTCATCGTGATCTCGCACGACCGTGCATTCGTAGACAACATCACCAACCGTACGATAGAGGTCACCATGGGCCGCATCTACGATTATAAAGCCAAGTATTCGCATTACCTCGAACTCCGCAAGGACAGGCGTGTACACCAGCAAAAAGCCTATGACGAACAGCAAAAGATGATTGCAGAGAACATGGAATTCATCGAACGCTTCAAAGGAACCTATTCGAAGACATTGCAGGTACAATCCCGTGTCAAGATGCTCGAAAAGCTTGATTTGGTGGAGGTAGACGAAGTAGACAACTCGGCACTGAAACTGAAGTTCCCACCCTCACCCAGAAGCGGCCAGTATCCGGTCGTAGTCAATGAGCTTTCGAAGAAATACGATGACCATGTGGTGTTTAAGGACGCCAACCTCGTGGTCGAAAGAGGGGAGAAGGTCGCCTTCGTAGGGAAGAACGGTGAAGGAAAGTCGACAATGATCAAGGCGCTGATGAAAGAGATAAACCCCGATGCGGGCAAAGTCGAAATTGGGCACAACGTGCAGATTGGTTATTTTGCACAGAACCAGGCGTCACTGCTCGACGGCGACCTGACCGTTTTTGAAACCATCGACCGCATTGCTGAAGGGGACATCCGCACACAGATCAAGAACCTGCTTGGAGCGTTTATGTTTGGCGGAGACGACGTACAGAAAAAGGTAAAAGTGCTTTCCGGTGGCGAGAAAACGCGCCTCGCGATGATCAAACTACTGTTGGAACCGGTCAACGTGCTGATTCTCGATGAGCCGACGAACCACCTCGATATGAAAACCAAGGACATTATTAAAGATGCGTTAAAGGATTTTGACGGCACGCTGATCCTCGTTTCGCACGACCGAGATTTCCTCGATGGCCTGGCGCAAAAGGTTTTTGAATTCGGGAACAAGCGCGTGAAAGAACATTTTGAGGACATCAAGGGCTTCCTCGCACACAAAAAGATGGAAAGCCTGAAGGAAATCGAGAAATAATACCGCGACAGCATCGCTGCATACCGGTTTTTCCAATTGGTATCAGCAAACTTGCTGCGCGTGCAATCCTCTGCATTAAAACTAATAACCTACTTTTGCACCGGAGGCATTAGCCCGCCATGGTATGAAGTAAAAACAATTACGCGTGAATTATTTATCAGTAGAAAATATATCGAAGTCATTTGGAGAACGGACATTGTTCGACAACATCTCGTTTGGCATCAACAAAGACCAGAAAATCGCATTCATCGCGAAGAACGGCACCGGGAAAACGACCATCATGAACATCATCAATGGTATAGACGAACCGGATACCGGTAAAATTGTCATCAGGAAGGATATTAAGATGGCATTCCTGTCGCAGGTACCCGATTTGCAGGACGAACTGACCATTGAGGAAAGTGTCTTCGCCTCCGATAACCCGGTATTGAAGGTAATCGAAGAGTACGAGAAAGCACTGGAAAATCCAGAGGATGAAGAAGCCTACCAAAAGGCATTTGACAAAATGGACCAGCACAATGCCTGGGATTTTGAGACGCAGTTCAAGCAAATCCTGTTCAAGCTGAAACTCGAAGATTTTAAGCTCAAGGTAAAAAGCCTCTCGGGAGGGCAGAAGAAAAGGCTGTCGCTGGCGATTATCCTGATCAGCCGCCCGGACCTGTTGATACTCGATGAACCGACAAACCACCTTGATCTGGAAATGATTGAATGGCTCGAAAGCTATTTCGCCAAAGAAAACATCACCTTGTTTATGGTCACGCACGACCGCTTCTTCCTGGAGCGCGTGTGCAACGAGATTATCGAGCTCGACAACGGTAAATTGTACCAATACAAAGGAAATTATTCGTACTATTTAGAAAAGAAAGAACAGCGCATTGCCTCAGAAAATGCGAGTATCGATAAAGCGCAGAACCTGTTTGTGAAAGAACTCGACTGGATGCGCCGACAGCCAAAGGCGCGTACCACCAAATCGAAGTCGCGGCAGGATGACTTCTACGTGATTAAGGAAAAGGCCGAAAGCCGCCGCCGTGAGAACGTCGTGGAACTTGAAATCAATATGGAACGCATGGGCAGCAAGATCATCGAACTGCACAAGCTGACAAAAAAGTTTAAGGACAAGGTTATTGTTGATAATTTCAGTTTTGACTTCCAGCGCGGCGAACGCATTGGGATCATCGGGAAGAATGGTACGGGAAAATCAACGTTCCTAAACCTGCTCACAGGCACTATCGCAGCGGATTCAGGGAAAGTCGTCGTGGGCGACACCATAAAGATCGGGTACTATACGCAAAGCGGCATCAACCCGAAGCCGGGCCAGAAAGTGATTGACATCATCAAGGAATACGGTGAATACATCCCTTTGATGAAAGGCCGGACGATCTCTGCCGGGCAATTGCTCGAGCGCTTTCTGTTTGACAGGAAGAAACAACACGATTATGTGGAGAAACTCAGTGGCGGCGAGCTGAAACGGCTGTACCTGTGTACCGTGCTGATCCAGAATCCGAACTTCCTGATCCTCGATGAGCCGACAAACGACCTGGATATCGTAACACTGAATGTCCTCGAGAGTTTCCTGCTGGATTATCCGGGCTGCCTGATCGTCGTATCCCACGACCGTTATTTCATGGACAAAATTGTAGACCACCTGTTTGTATTTCGCGGGCAGGGCGAAATTGAGGATTTCCCCGGCAACTATTCTGATTTCAGGGCGTATGAAGACAGCGCCGAGCCTACGAAAAAAGAACTGACCTCAGTTTCTACTGAAAAGAACAGCTGGAAACAGCAAAATACGACGGCAGGCCTGAGCTTCAATGAGCAAAAGGAATACCAGAAGATCGAGCGCGAAATTAAAGATCTTGAAATCGAAAAGGCTAAAATAGAACAACTCTTTTCTGAAGGAAACCTGTCCGACGCCGATATTGATAAAAAAGCAAAGGAATTGCAGCAAATCATTGAAAAGATTGAGTCAAAGGAAGAACGCTGGTTTGAACTATCGGCCAAAATAATGTAGCGGCTACTCCACAAGCATGGTTTTCAGTCAATAGCTATGGCATCAAAAAGATGGTATTTCAATTAAGAGCATACATGAGGTTTCTTTGGGAATCCAAAAACGAGCACGGCGTACATTCGCCGTTTGTATTCAGTTTGGTGACCAAATGCTTTTATGACAGAAATAAACTTCCAGAATACGCTTTATTGGCGCGCTTCCGGAATTCGTTAAGGCGAAATCAGGAATTCATCGAGGTGACCGATTTCGGTGCCGGTTCCAAAGTCTTTAAATCTAACAAAAGAAAGGTTTCGAAAATCGCCGAAACAGCAGGCATAAGCCCAAAACGGGCTGCGTTGTTGCTGCGTGTGGTAAAGTACATTGAACCCGCGGACGTGCTCGAGGTGGGAACATCGTTGGGATTGGGAACATCGGCGCTGTCATTGGGGAATCCGGCTGCGGCCATCACCACGCTGGAAGGATGCCCTGAAACCGCTAGGGTTGCAAAGCAGCAATTTGAGGCATTTGGATTGCAAAACATCAATGCAGTCGTCACCGACTTCGAGACTTACCTGAATGAACTTCCGCGGCACGGCAGGACATACCAATTGATTTATTTTGACGGCAACCACACCAAAAACGCCACATTGTCCTATTTCGAAAGTCTGCTGCACACCGCAGCAAATGACTCGGTATGGATATTTGACGACATCCATTGGTCCGCGGATATGGAAGCCGCGTGGGAAGCGATAAAAAAACACCCTGAAGTTACGGTCACCATCGACACGTTCCAATGGGGTTTTGTTTTTTTTCGGCGTGAGCAGCAAAAAGAACACTTTGTAATCCGCGTCTGATTGCTTCATGTAATTTATAAGTGGGGTTAAAACAAAAATGACAGCCATTTCGGGCTGCCATTTCGTAAACCTGTTCGGTTTTATTTTTTTGCATCAGCGTTTTCTTCAGCTTTAGCACCCATTCGTTCCCATTTGAATTTAGGAGCAAACTTGAATTTCAGCTCTGCAATCTTGCGGTTGTCACGAGACGAAAGGCCTTCTTTTTCCACGGTGTTCTTGTGTGCATCCAAAGCTTCATACATGGCTTTAATTTCATCAAAATCCTCTCTGGAGTAAGAATCCTTGTTTTTATCAAATTCATTATAGAAGTCGTTGTAAACTTTCAGGATGTTGTCTTTATTCACCCAGTCAAACTTCATGTCCTCACCGATTTTCCCGGCTCCGAAATAAGCATTGCGCAATACTTGTTTTCTGTCCGTGGCAACAGGAACAACTTCTTTGGCCGCTTCCTGATCTACCTTCGATTTCAGTTCTTCATATTTTGCTTTCGCTTTGGCAATTCTTGCTTCGGCTGCCGCTTTGTCCTTGAATTCAGCAAGTGCTGCCTCGGCTGCTGCAGTACGCTCGTTATAGCTTGTTTCAATAGAAGCCCAGTTTTCTTTGGCGTCCATGACGGTTACTGTTGAAACAGAATCAGTGTATTTTTCATAACTGTCAACTGTTTTTTCAGCCTGTTTTTCGCCTTCACTCTTGCATGAGGTAAAGCTGGCGCCTACGATGGCAACTCCCAGCAATAAATAGTTCGTTTTCATAAATATATTGTTTTGATTTTTATATGTATCAAATGTAGTTCCGCGCCTTCCCAATAACATTTCCATTAATCAGATAAATATTATAACATTTCAACGATTGTAAATGGCATTCGAGTTTACGGCAAAATGCTTACTTTTATCTCAAATTTAGATTATGGCACAACCAATGATTGACATTAAAGGGCTCAGGCGGGATTTTGTATTGGGCAACGAGATCGTATATGTGCTTAAAGGGATTAACCTCCAGATTAACAAAGGAGAATACGTGGCATTGATGGGACCATCAGGATCCGGAAAGTCGACATTGATGAACCTCCTGGGATGTCTCGACACACCTACGTCCGGAACTTATGTGCTGAACGGGAAGAACGTAAGCCATATGTCTGACAATGAATTGGCCGAAATCCGCAACAAGGAAATTGGTTTTGTATTCCAGACCTTTAACCTGCTCCCACGGACGACGGCGTTAGACAACGTGGCGCTGCCCATGGTATACGCAGGAAAGTCGAAATCAGAACGACAGGAGCGGGCGCGGGAAGTGCTGACGCAGGTGAACCTTTCAGACCGGATGGACCACCAGCCGAACCAGCTTTCCGGGGGTCAGCGGCAGCGTGTCGCCATTGCAAGGGCATTGGTGAATCGGCCGTCGATTATCCTCGCTGATGAACCGACCGGAAATCTGGACAGTAAGACGTCTGTAGAGATTATGAAGCTCTTTGGCGATATCCATAAAGCGGGAAACACGGTAATTTTAGTGACGCATGAAGAAGATATTGCGGCTTATGCACACCGGGTGATCAGGTTGCGTGACGGAATAATTGAGAGCGACGTCATGAGTGCAACACATCTTTAAATAAAGATTATTTTGCAATGAAGACAGGGTTCCTTTTACTGTTTCTTTTAACTTCGGGCTTAAAAGGATTTTCACAAAGTACCGTGCATAAAAATGCCGTTGATGTTTTTTTGCTTCGGTACAATGAAAATAACTTCAATGGGATTTACGAATCATTCTCGACGAAAATGCGTGAGGCGCATACGAAAGAATATTACCTCAGTTTTTTCTCCAGAGTGAAGCAGGAATACGGGAGGCTGACGCTTTTGGAATTGTTGCAATACAAGGAAACGGCGTCGCATAAGACCCGCGGCGAGTACAACGGGAATTTTGAAAGTGGAAACCTCACCGTCAGGATTTCCACGGACAGCGAAAACAGGATTATCGGCCTGTATTTTCTTAAAGGGGATATTTTTTTATAATCGCGTTACCCTTTGAACATAAATGAATTTCTGTCGGAAATGGCGGGGCAATTAAGCAAAAAAAGAAATATGAAAGTATATACAAAGACCGGCGATCAGGGAACCACGGCGCTTTTCGGCGGAGACCGCGTCCCTAAAGACCACATCAGGATAGAAAGTTACGGCACTGTCGATGAATTGAACTCCTGGATTGGGCTGATCCGCGACCAGCAAATCGACACACATTACCAGGAAGTGCTAATTGAAGTCCAGGACAGGCTGTTTACTATTGGAGCGATCCTTGCGACGCCACCAGCAAAAGAAGTGCTGAAGAACGGTACACGAAGGCTGGAAAATCTTGGACTTGAAGAACGCGATATCACGCTGCTTGAAAATGAAATTGATGCGATGGAGGCGGCTTTACCGCAGATGACGCACTTTGTACTGCCTGGCGGCCACACCACTGTGTCATATTGTCATATTGCGCGTTGTGTTTGCCGCCGTGCGGAAAGACTGGCAGTGCATTTGAGCCACGACGAACCGGTTTCTGATCTTGCCATCAAATATATGAACCGACTTTCGGATTACCTGTTTGTTCTGGCACGGAAATTGACAGCCGACCTGCGCGCTGAGGAGGTAAAATGGATTCCAAGGAAGTAAAATTCAGGAATATCCGGCACTTTAAAATTCTTATGATTTGGAATTTCGCAACGACGTTCTTAACTTTTTTAAAATAAATCGAATTTTACTTGACTTTTTCAGTAAAAAAATTATTTTTGCATCAAATATTAAATCGACTATAGATGTATTGGACATTAGAATTAGCATCTTATTTAAGCGATGCGCCGTGGCCGGCAACCAAAGATGAACTGATCGATTACGCTATCCGCGCAGGAGCGCCGCTTGAGGTTGTAGAGAATCTGCAATCTATTGAGGACGAAGGCGAGATTTACGAATCAATGGAAGAGATATGGCCGGACTATCCTACAGACGAAGATTATCTTTGGAACGAGGACGAATATTAAAAAAATAATAAATCAAACTAAAAGTCTCCTTGAGGGGCTTTTTTTTTGCTTAAATTTGCACACATTTTTACAACCAGAAATTAATTAATTATGAGTTTCATAAACAGCATACTCAAAGTATTTGTAGGGGATAAATCCGAGAAGGACGTTAAATCCCTGCAACCTTATTTATCGAAAATAAAAGCTTTGGAAGGAAGCCTGGCATTGCTGTCCCACGATGAGCTGAGGGCAAAAACGACCGAGTTTAAGCAGCGGATTAAAGACGCCCTTGCGGATAAGGATGCGAAAATTGCTGACCTAAAAGCAAAAGTCGAGAGTATTGAGGATATCGATGCCAGGGAAGATGTATACGCCGATATTGATGTGCTTGAAAAAGAAGCTTATGATATTTCTGAAAAAGCGCTGATGGATATTCTTCCTGAAGCGTTTGCAGTGGTCAAAGAAACTGCAAAGCGATTTAAGGAAAATACTTCGGTTACCGTTAAAGCCACTGCAAAAGACCGCGAGCTTTCAGCCGAAAAAGCCTACATCACCCTTGAAGGAGACAATGCCATCTGGGCAAATTCCTGGAATGCTGCCGGAAAGGCCATTACCTGGGATATGATCCATTATGATGTGCAGTTGATCGGTGGTATGGTATTGCACCAGGGAAAAATTGCCGAGATGCAGACGGGTGAGGGTAAGACATTGGTAGCAACACTTCCGTTGTATCTTAATGCGTTAACCGGAAATGGTGTACACCTCGTAACCGTCAATGATTACCTTGCCAAACGTGACAGCAGTTGGAAAGCGCCTTTGTTTGAGTTCCACGGACTTACCGTGGATTGTATCGACAACCACCAGCCGAATTCTGACGCCAGAAGGAAAGCGTATGAAGCCGATATCACTTATGGTACCAATAATGAATTTGGTTTCGATTACCTAAGGGACAATATGGCGCACTCGCCGGTAGATCTGGTACAGCGCAAGCACAATTTTGCGATTGTCGATGAGGTCGATTCGGTATTGATTGATGATGCCAGGACACCGCTGATCATTTCTGGTCCTGTGCCACAAGGCGATCGCCATGAGTTCAATGAACTCAGGCCGAAAGTAGAAAACCTTTTCAACCTCCAGAGGCAATTGGCCAATGGTTTCCTTGCCGATGCTAAAAAGTTAATTAAGGAAGGCAACACGAAAGATGGAGGTTTTTCTTTGTTAAGGGCCTACAGGAGTTTGCCTAAAAGCAAAGCGTTAATCAAGTTCCTCAGCGAGGAAGGGATTAAGCAATTGCTTCAGAAAACGGAAAACCAATACATGGCGGACAACAACCGGGAAATGCCAAAAGTAGACGAAGCCCTGTATTTTGTCATCGAAGAGAAAAACAACCAGGTAGAGCTTACAGACAACGGCATCAAATTCCTTTCGGGCGATACCGACGAGAATTTCTTCGTTTTACCGGATATTGGAACTGAAATCGCACGTATCGAGAAATTACGCCTTGAAAAAGACGCTGAAGCAGAGGAAAAGGAAAAACTATTCCAGGATTTCAGCGTAAAAAGCGAACGCATCCATACGTTAACACAATTGCTCAAAGCATATACTTTATTTGAAAAAGACGTTGAGTACGTCATTATGGATAATAAAATCCTGATCGTGGACGAGCAAACAGGACGTATTATGGACGGCCGACGTTATTCTGACGGACTGCACCAGGCGATTGAAGCCAAGGAAAATGTAAAAATCGAAGCGGCAACGCAAACTTTTGCTACCGTTACGTTGCAGAATTATTTCAGGATGTACAGTAAACTTGCCGGTATGACCGGTACTGCAACTACCGAAGCAGGTGAGTTATGGGAAATTTACAAGCTTGACGTGGTTGAAATTCCGACCAACAGGCCGATGGCCAGAAAAGATAAAGAAGATTTCATCTATAAAACGACAAGAGAGAAATTTAATGCCGTTATTGAAGATGTCACACAGCTGTCCGCTGCCGGAAGGCCGGTATTGATTGGTACGACTTCGGTTGAAATTTCAGAATTGTTAAGCCGTATGCTTAAAATGCGTGGTGTAGCACACAACGTATTGAATGCCAAAATGCACAAGCAGGAAGCGCAGATCGTGGAAGAGGCCGGAAAACCGGGCGTTGTAACCATCGCAACCAATATGGCTGGTCGTGGAACCGATATCAAGCTAACCCCTGAGGTGAAAGCAGCCGGTGGTTTAGCGATTGTCGGGACAGAACGCCATGATTCGCGTCGTGTAGACCGACAGTTGCGTGGTCGTGCAGGGCGTCAGGGTGACCCGGGAAGTTCACAATTCTATGTGTCCCTCGAGGACAACCTGATGCGTTTATTCGGTTCTGAAAGGGTTGCCAAAATTATGGACCGCATGGGCCTTAAAGAAGGTGAAGTCATTCAACATTCGATGATGACAAAGTCTATCGAACGCGCACAGAAAAAAGTTGAGGAAAATAACTTTGGGGTGCGTAAAAGACTGCTTGAGTATGATGACGTCATGAACGCACAACGTGAAGTAGTCTACAAGAGAAGACGTCATGCATTGCACGGCGAAAGGCTGAAAGTGGATATTGCAAACATGATGTTTGACACCTGTGAGCTGATCGTTTCAAATAATAAGGCCACTTCAGATTATAAGAATTTTGAGTTCGAGCTAATCCGTTATTTCTCCATCACGTCTCCAGTAACGGAAAGCGAGTTTAACCAGTCGGGTGAAACAGAGCTTACCGGAAGGGTGTACAAATCGGCCATGCAGTATTATACTGAAAAAACGGACCGCAGTGCGCGTGAAGCCATGCCGATTATCGCGGGCGTATACGAAAACGAAGGCAATCAGTTTGAGCGTATCGTGGTGCCATTCACCGATGGTATTAAAACGCTGAATGTAGTCACAGACCTTAAAAAGGCTTATGACACTCAGGGAAAACAGCTTGTTGCAGACTTTGAGAAGAACATTACCCTTGCGATTGTAGATGAAGCATGGAAAAAGCACCTCCGCAAAATGGATGAGCTGAAGCAATCGGTACAATTGGCTGTGCACGAGCAAAAAGATCCTTTGCTGATTTATAAATTTGAAGCATTTAACCTGTTCAGTGCAATGCTGAGTGGTGTCAATAAAGAAGTGGTGTCCTTCCTGTTTAAGGGAGACCTGCCGATGCAACAGGCGCCGAAAATTCAGGAAGCTAAAGAAGTAAGGCAAAAAGAGGATTATAAGACTTCGAAAGACGAGATTCCGAACAGCGATCAGGCCTCGGCGGTGAACCATGAGGCAGGGCAGACGCAACAGCGCCAGGTAACGGAAACGATTGTGCGGGATGCGCCGAAGATTAACCGCAACGATAATGTGACGGTAAAACATGTGATGAGCGGTAAAACCGAGACCATGAAGTACAAGAAAGCTGAAGGCCTTTTGACTTCAGGTGAGTGGGTACTTGTCCAGGAATAAATGATCGAAAAATTTCACAATCCCCCGGAGGCAACTCCGGGGGATTTTTTACTTTATTTAAAATCATTTTCGATGAAATACAAAATTATATCTTTGTTATTGGTGTTTTATTCACTCGCTAACGCGCAACACTCAAAATTTTCAGTTGAAGCCAGTTACCCATTGACTACAGGTCAGAATTTTATTGGGCAAGATTATAATGGTGTTTTGGATCTGGGTGTGAAATATAAAATTACGACGATGCCCTTGGTTAACCTTGGAGCTTCTGTAAACGCGTCGTTACTCAAATATCGAATTGAAGGTGGATATTCGCCTGCACTTGACGCGTACGTTGGGTTTAAGACCAGTCTTTACCTTATACAGCCTAGGGTTTACGCAGAAATTAATTTGAAAAGGATTACAAAACTGCATCCATCCATTGGATTAGGATATTCATTCTTCTTATTCAAAACAAATTTTGATTCAGGTTATTTTTCAGATGAAAGCAATAATGAATGGGGGATTAATTTAAACTTAGGCTTATCCTATGATTTGCTTAGCCGTATGTATATTCAGGCCGGATATGATTTCATAAAATTGACCCAATTAAAAGACGGCACTCCATCAACCAGTTACCATACAAATGCAGGAATCATCAAGTTAGGTTTGGGAATAAGGATATAGATCTCCACAAAATGCCCTTACTACCGATAATTGGGTATTTTTAATTATATTTATAACAATATAAACACTCATTTCTACTTATGAAAACAAAATTCTTTGCGCTATTATTACTGGTATGCTGGATGAATGGCTTTGGACAGACTATGGAAACCCTGAAGTTACAGACACAGAAAATGTACAAAGCGTCTGTGGAGCTTAACATGGAAACAATTATGGACTTGACCTATCCCAAAGTTTTTGATATTGTTGACAGGGAAACACTGACCAAGGCAATGGCGGGCGTTTTCGATAATGAAACTATGAAAGTCACGTTTACAAATTTAAATCCGGCGTTTACTTACTCGGATATCAAAGAGGTAGATGGGAAGAAATTCAATGTAATCCGGTACAACAACGCCATGAAGATGACTTTAAAAGGGGAGCACGATGAAGCGACGATTGCACAAATGAAGGATGGACTTGAAGGATCCGGAAAGTTTAAAAGAATCGACTACGACGCCGCCAGTAAAAGTTTTCTACTTGAAGGTCCTGCTGTCATGATCGCTGTGGCTGACGACACTACCAAAAAAGAATGGACATTCGTGAACTATGATGACGAACAATTGTTCAGTATGATTTTTGATGAGAAAATTAAGACTGCTTTAGGATTATAGTTTCTGCCGATTTTCTAAATTTACAAGTGCTAACCCTTAAAAATATACATCATGGCAAAGAGTCACGACGCTAAGAAAACAGAGAAAAAGGAACCGTTAAAAACCGCAAAGGAGAAAAAAGCCGAAAAACGGGATAAAAAGAATACCCCGAAAAGGGATTAAATCGAAAAAGCCATCAGCAAAACTGATGGCTTTTTTACAAACTAAAACAAATACTAGAATTTGTAGGCAGCTCCCACGCCAACAGAGGATACAGCACCTCCAGAAGCAGAAATCCCTTTGTAGCCAAGGAATAATTCCATTGTTTCGGTCTGATAACCTACTTTTGGCTGATAGTATACGCCACCATCTCCATCTCCATCTCCACTGTAAACGGCATAACCCAGGTCAGCACCTAAAAACCAATTGGTGTTCAAAGAATAGTGAGCTGCCGCCGCAACGGGAATAAAAGCACCGTTCACTTTTACTTTACCGAATCCAGTATCATTGGATTTGCCGGAATAATAAGAGTAGCCAGTTGTAACACCCAGTTGGAAAGAATCTCCCATCGGGAACATGTAAGCTAAATCTGCACCGAAATTTGCAGAATAAACATCACCGGCATCGCCCATTGGGATACCTGCGTGAATTCCTGCCTGGAATCCACCATCTGAATCTTGCGCACTTGCAAATCCGAAAGCCAAAACGGCTGCCACACTTAAGAGTAATTTTTTCATGTTTAAAAATTGATTAGTTAATAATTTTTTGTAAAAATACTCCTGTGCTTTTCGCACCACAATACGCAAAACGACGTATATTTTGGGCTGGCTTGTTTTAGCTGTCTGGAAAAATCTTACCGGGATTTAAGATGTGATTGGGATCGAATACACTTTTAATATGCCGCATCAGGTTCAGGTGCGTTTCGCTGAATGCAATATCCATGTAGTTTTTTTGCACATAGCCGATGCCGTGTTCACCGGAAAGAGTGCCTTTTAATGAAACGGTCAGCTCGAATATCTCACGGATGCCTTTTGGAACTTCCGTTTTCCAATGTTCGTCTGACATATTGCTTTTTATGATATTCACATGAAGGTTTCCATCGCCGGCATGGCCATAACATACCGACTTAAAGCCATATTTATTTCCGATAGCCTTAATCCCATGAAGCAATTTAGGAAGCTCATAACGCGGAACGACGGTGTCCTCCTCCTTGTATACCGAATTTGATTTGACGGCCTCAGCGATGCTGCGACGCATTTTCCACAACGCGTTCTTCTGGTCTTCGCTGTCGGCAAATAAGACTTCGTCGATTTGGAACTTTTCCACCACACCCATTATTTTTTCCGCTTCAGCAAACAATATGTCGGGATGATTTCCATCCACTTCTATGAGTAAATGAGCCTGCACATTGTCTTCTACAACGACACTTAGGCCTTCAACAAACCGCAGGGCCCAGTCAATCGCATCGCGCTCCATAAATTCCAAGGCACTGGGCGTAATGCCCGCCCGGAATATCGCCGAAACGGCCTCACAAGCTTCTTCGGCATTGTAAAAAGGGACAAGCATCAATACGTTGTTCGACGGCAGCGGAATCAATTTTAAGACAATCTTGGTCACAATGCCCAGCGTGCCCTCGCTGCCCACCATTAACTGTGTCAGGTTGTAACCGGTGGAATTCTTAAGCGTGTTGGCACCCGTCCAGATAATTTCGCCTGTGGGCAATACGATTTCGAGGTTTAAGACATAATCTTTAGTAACACCATATTTTACAGCACGCGCACCCCCTGAATTTTCAGCAATATTTCCACCAATAAAGCAACTTCCCTGACTGCTCGGGTCTACAGGATAGAAAAGTCCCTTTGCGGCGGCCGCTTCACGCAGGACTTGAGTGATCACGCCCGGCTCCGTAATCACCTGCAGATTCTGTTCGTCAATTTTCAGGATCTTGTTAAAACGTTCCATAGCCAACGCAATGCCGCCATCAATACTTAAAGCGCCGCCGCTAAGACCTGTCCGGCCTCCAACAGGAACGACCGGAATCTGGTGCTCGTTTGCAAGGCGCAGGATCGCTGCAATTTCGTCTGCACACGAAGGTTTAACGACTGCACCGGGAGGAAATACATAATCCTCGGTCTCATCATGGCCATAATCCCGGCGCGTCGCTTCATCGTAAAAAACAAATGATTGCCCGACAATTTCCTGGAGTCGGGCAATCACTGCTGTATTTAATTTATTTTCCATGTAGTAATTTCAAAAAACGCCCGTTTCAGGGGCGCTTCAAAAATACTATTTATTCGGTTGCGGTGTCATGCGGAGGTAAGGTTTTATGCGTTCAAAGCCCTTTGGAAATTTTGCAGCAATATCCTCATCCTTGACGGCTGGCGTAATCACAACACGTTCACCGTCTTTCCAGTTTGCCGGTGTGGCGACACTGTATTGTGCGGTGAGCTGCAGGCTGTCAATCACACGCAGCAGCTCGTCGAAGTTCCTTCCGGTCGATGCGGGATACGTCAGCGTCAGCTTTACTTTTTTGTCTGGCCCGATCACAAAAACCGACCTAACCGTGAAATTTTCGCTGGCATTGGGATGCAGCATGTCATACAGGAGCGCGATTTTCTTATCCTCATCAGCAATAATGGGAAAGTTCACCGTGGTGTGCTGGGTCTCATTGATGTCTTTGATCCATTCGTAGTGCGAGGAAAGCCCATCGATGCTCAAGGCGATCACTTTCGTATTTCTTTTCGTAAACTCGGGCAGGTAATGGGCAACGGTACCAAGCTCCGTAGTACAAACAGGGGTGAAGTCAGCGGGATGCGAAAACAATACACCCCAGGAATCGCCGAGCCAATCGTGAAACTGCAACGGCCCTTCCGTGGTCTGCGCCGTGAAATCGGGAGCCATATCGCCTAATCTTAAAGTAGCCATGGGTATAATTTTATTGGGTTATGACTTTAAAATTATTGAAATATTCGCAATGAAAGTCATTACAAAAGTTAAAATGAAATAAAGTCGATACCGAAAACGATGTAGTGTTGGTTTTTATTTATGGCGTTGCCTCCGGCCCGGGTTATGCGCTGCAATCTTTTTCAGGAACGAAGGCTGTCATGTCGAATACGCTCGATGAAAAAGGATTTCCGCTGCTACCCCTAACGCGAATTCAGGCTACCGACAACATCCAATGCCAAAACAACAACGAAAGGAATGACACGGGGATTCCAATCCCTATCATCATGCTGCTCAGTTTCGGCTTCAGCCCAAAATTTGACGCGAGGATCGCACCGGTAATCATTGGCGCCATAGCGGCTTCCATAATAGAAACGTCAATCGGAATGCCTGTCGCTCCGAAAACAATCCGGTACAATATAAAGAACAACAGCGGCGTCAGAAACAACTTAAAAAACAGGCCCAATGACAGCAGTCTCCAGTGTTTGCTTTTAAAATCAATCTTTAACTGCAGCCCGACCGATACCAAAGCAATCGGCGTCACCGTGTTTCCCAATTTTTGAAATACGAGCTGGAAAATATTCGGGAAATCGAGTTGCATAATATTAAAAAGTGCCGCCAGGACAAATGCAACGAAAGGAGGGAAGCTGATGATTTTAAACGATATTTCGCGTATATCAGGCTTGCTCCCGGAATATACCGTAGCAGTGATTATCCCCAACGTAGCCATGACAACGAACGATCCGGGTTGGTCCACAATGATGGCAGATTTTAAACCTTCTTCACCATAAAGCGCCTGGATAATTGGAAAACCGACAAATGAGGTATTGCCCAGACCTGCAACGATAATCAGGCAGCCCGTAAGCCTTCTCGGCCACCCCAGCCGTTTTCCCAATATGCTGAAAAAAAGATACGAAAACAGGAAACCGATCCACGCTACTGCGAGCGGATAAAAAAGGCTGCTGTTTAACGCAATCTTTGGGATATAGTACAACGCCAGGGCCGGCAAAGAGATATAAATGATGAATTGGTTGAAGGCTTTATAACCCTGAGTTGGAAATGCTTTGACCCGCTGTAAAGCGACGCCAAGCAGGAGGCAGATAAAAATCAGCAGGATGTTTTCCATGGGATAAAAGTACAGGTTTCCCCGAATTTTTTGAAACTCTTTTTGATTTGCTTACTTTTACTCATCAAATTGCAAATCTTGGCGCATTCGGATAAAAAGACCACAGCATTACACGAAAGGGATGGTATTCAACCCCCGGAAACCGTGAGTCCTGTTGCGGCGGAGCAGATCCGTCAGTCGCGAAAAATCCAACCTACTGCTGCGGAACTTGTTTCAGGGATACTTTCAGGCAATAAAACCGCCTTAAGCCGTGCCATCACATTAATAGAAAGTACAAATCCCGCTCATAGCGATAAAGCGAACGACGTCATCAATGCCTGCCTGCCACATGCCGGAAAGTCAATCCGCATTGGTATTACAGGCGTTCCCGGCGTGGGTAAAAGTACTTTCATTGAAGCTTTTGGCACGCACCTCACCAGCCTTGGGAAAAAAGTGGCCGTGTTGGCGGTTGATCCAAGCAGTACGCTGTCGCATGGCAGTATCCTTGGGGACAAAACCCGAATGGAAGAATTAGTCAAAGACCAGAATGCTTATATCAGGCCTTCAGCATCGGGCGAAGCACTGGGTGGTGTCGCACAAAAAACCCGCGAAGCCATTGTACTTTGTGAAGCGGCAGGCTTTGAAATCATCATTATTGAAACCGTAGGGGTGGGACAAAGTGAAACGGCAGTCCACAGCATGACCGATTTTTTTCTGTTGCTCAAGATTTCCGGAGCCGGCGACGAGCTTCAGGGCATTAAACGCGGTATCATGGAGATGGCCGATGCGATTGTGATCAATAAAGCCGATGGCGACAACATCAAAAGGGCACGGCTTGCGAAAACCGAGTTTGGAAGGGCGTTACACCTTTTTCCCGCGAAAGATTCGGGCTGGCAGCCAGCGGTAGCAACCTGCAGCGCTGTGACGAAAGAGGGCATCGCAGCAGTTTGGGAAACCATCATGGCGTATCTCGAACTCACGGGATCTAATGGGTTCTTCAGGCAAAAACGCCTGGAACAGAACCAGTATTGGATGATGGAAACAATCGATTCCCAACTCAAGCAACATTTTTACAACCATCCTGAAGTAAGCAGGTTGCTCGAAGAAAACAAAAAAGCCGTGCAGGATGAAGTGGTATCTCCATTTGCAGCGGCCCGTTTGTTATTGCAACGATATTTTAAGGATTAAAACCTCCAGGATTTTATAAGCCATTTGTAAATTAACAAGTTCACGACTACGTAAACCGCAAGTGGAATAATGATCACCAAGGGCCATAGATAAACAGAAATGTAAATCGGAAGCAGGCCATTCGAGATGTCAGACGTTCCAAGATAATATTGTCCCACCGACAGCAATCCAAGGCAGATCAACAGTACAATACCAACATTGATGCTAAAGAACCTACTGATAGCACTTACCATTTTCCTTGGCGAGTAGCCCAATGCATATTTTATGGAAACCGCTTCCTGCTGTTCCAGGAACTGCATCTTGATGAAATTGATGATGATGAATATACAAAGTAGGAAAATAAAACCGCCAATGAAAGCAATCGTCTGTAAAACCAAGAACAATTTGCCTTTTATTTTTGCGGAACGAAGCGACTCCTGATTGGATTCATAGCCTTTGCTCTTCATTCTCGAAATCAGGTTTTGGTCTGACGCGTCATTTACTTTTACCAATACACGGGTGTAAATGTTTTTATGCGCCTTGTTGAAATCCTGCGTGCTGTTGATGGAATCGAGGAATTCCTTGGGCACTAAAACAGAATGGATCCTGTCCGAAAAGCCCACTAATTTTCCGGTGTATTTCAGTTTTTCTTTCTTAAGTGTAAGGTTGATATTGACCTCAATCTTTTTGGCAAAATCTTCGGTGATTTGCGGCAACCCCTGGTTTAAAGCGAAACCATAGTTGTACAAATTCAGGTATTCACGGGAGATGATTATCGGAAGGACGTTGTCGCGTACCTTAAATTCAGAAAGGTCTGCCACGTCAATCGCGTCCTTGTCGACCGCCTCAAGGTACATATCGGTATAAAAAGGGATAAAATCGCCTCCATCTGCCGATACCTTAAAATCATTTGAAACCACAGGAAATATATCTTTGACCTCCTTCCAGGTCTTCAGGTCTTTGATGTCGCTGTCGTTGAATCCAATCAGCTCTTTCCGGCCAATGTTATCCGGTGTAATCGCCTTGGACATCGTGATCCAATAATTGGCGTCGCTGCTTTTCCTGCCGAACAGCGCATTTGCGTTGACATACAGTTGGATGCAGCTTAATACCAATGCAAATGCCAGCATCAGTCCAAGGTATAGGAAAACCGATTTTGAGAAATTTTTCATTATAAGTTTAAAATATGACAATCATGCTGGAACGGAAATTCGTTCAGCTCAAAAAAGATGACAGCGCTGCCACTTTGTGCCGCTACTTCCATAATCAGGTCGTACGCAATTTTCTTGTTGTTCAGGTCGAGATGGCTGAAGCATTCGTCAAAAACGAGGAAATCCGTGGGATTAATCAGGCTTCGCAGGATCGCGGAGCGCTGTCTTTCACCATAGGAACAGTTTCGGGCTTTTTTCTCCAGCAGGGAGACAATGCCCAGTGTATTGGCGTAGGATTCTATTGTGGATTCATACGCGGCATTTTTTTTACCGAAAGTGCGCAGCATGATGTTTTCACGGATGGTCAGATCCGGAATGAGCCGGACGTCCTGAAAAAGCAGCTGTATGCCATTTTTTCTGAATCCAACGACCTTTTCAATCGACTGCGACTTCAGTTCCACATCGCCAAAACGGATGCTGCCATCGTATTCAAAATGATTGCCCAGCATCGCCGTAGCCAACGTTGACTTACCACTTCCGGAAGGGGCAATTACCAGGTAGTAATTCCCCTTTTCGAAAGTTGTTTTTTTATTCCAGATCGTGGCTGCCGTAGCCATCGTCTTCGGTGTAAAATATTTCGGAGCAATCCCTTCAAGCGTGATGCTATTCATATCCCAATAGGTAGTGTATCGCGTTTTTATCTTTTTTGTCCAGTTTCACAGTGGTTTCAGAAGTGAAATTCCCGTCCTTTACTTTATAAGTTGACTCCATGTTCACCACTTTTACTTTTCTGTTTTGCGAATTTAGCGCGACATTGACGTCATCGCCACCTGCCCAGCTGTATCCCACCACATCGGACTTTTTCTGAAGTGTGGTATTGGCCGCGGATTTACCTGCTTTGAGAAGCGCAAGGTCATTTTCGTCTGTGCCAAATACCATGACGTTTTTGTCATGATACATTTTGGCATAGGTGTTCAACATAGGTTCTGAATTGATCAGGTTGATCAATTTATCTGCTTTCGATCCATTAATTCCTAAAGCGAAAATTGTTTTTGGCATTTTATACGCATAAGGATCCATTTCGTCCGTTGCAGTGTTATCCTCCATCAAAGAAGCGTAGGCATAAGATCCGTTAAGACCTGCCGTGATGTCTGCCATAGTGATATTCCTATCGGCGAGATAATTATTGGCGATAGCTTCAAATCCCGCCTGTTTCATCATGGATTGCATGAATTCAAAGCTCATATAACCCACAGCATAACTTTTTGCTTTATCGAGGTCGATGCTTTTTACGATGCTGTAGTCAGCGGATTTGCCATTATAATATTTCGTAATTTCTTTTTGTAAGTCTTTATTGAAGAATGTGTTTGAATTAAACGTGATGTCCCCTTCGCCAAAATTCATATCAAAACCAATTCCGGCATCAATCAATAATTTGTTGATGGCAAGGCTTTCGATATAGCCTCTTGAAGCCACTGAGATGATGCCGTGCAGGTTTAACCACATGCTTGCATCTGATTTATTGCCAAGCGATTTCGTGATCTGCTCCACTTTTCCTTCATTAGCGAGTGATTTTCTGTTCCAAAGATCCGTAAAGAATTTCTCTGGCATGGCGTCGCCAGCGGGACGCACGGAACCGCCATAAGGATTTGACATAAATCGGCTCATGACAAGCATCTCATCCTTGACGCTGCCTACAAGTTGATTATTGGCGTACACCAGATTTTTCGTTTTGTCGATACGGATTTTAGAACCGGTGATTTTAGAAAAATTAGATTCGAATTTCGAGCTGTTGTCCAGCCAGCAAAACATAGAAAACACGAAGCCATTATTCTCCTGGTCTGCGACCAGGTAAACCGGTTTGGCGATGTCGATACCGTTGTCTTTGGCATTCATCAGCAGCGCCATTTTTTCTTTCTCTTCTTTGGAAAAATTGCCTGACTGATCGTTCATCATTTCTTTCTTAGGCAATTTGCCATCCAATTGTTCCAGGTTAATTTTTACGATGCCCAGTGTCTGGTCTGTCGTATAATTTAAGATGGCCTCATCACTGTCATCTTTGCCACAGGAAACCAACAGGGCAGCGGAGCACAATAAAAACGAATAAATAATTTTCTTCATGTTATAATTGGTTTTGATTTATTTACAAACATAATTTTTTTCCTGAATCGCCTCCATGCACTTGTCGAAAGTTATTGACAAATAAAAAGCCGGGAACACCGGCAATTTGTTGAAGGAAATGCGGTTACTCTTTTTCGTAACGTTCCATTTCGCGGTCATAAAACTCGTTTGCCTGTGTGATCAGGCTTTCCATTTCGGCGTTCAGTTCGGCCTCGTCAAGATCTTCCGCCTCTTCCATAATTTCCACTTCGTCATCTTTAAGGTTGATGATAAAGCGCGGATAATCGAGGTGGATGATGAAAATATCGTCTGGGAAATCAGAGTTGTCTGCAAGAACAAATTTAGGCAAGTCCATAAGTAAATTGATCTATTTAAATTAAAGGCATTACGTTTAAAATTCAGGAATCCGGCAACGCAGTTTTCATGGCCTGTTCCTTATTCATATTTTTCGTGAGATAGTGGAAGCGAATATACAAAAATATTGCTGCAACTGTTAGTCCGGCCAGCAGTCCGATCCATACGCCCGTCGCTTTCAGGTCTGTTTTTTCACCAAGATAATACGAGATGGGAAAACCGACAATCCAATAGGCGACAAAAGTGATGTACATTGGAATTTTTACGTCCTGTAATCCCCTTAAGGCCCCAAGTACTACCACCTGTATACCATCTGAAATCTGGAATACCGCCGCGACAAGCAATAGTTTGGAGGCAATCGCGATGACTTCTGAATTGTCTGAAAGCTGCAAGGTGTTTTCCATATTCAGGAACAAATACGGCAGGCTTTCATTAAAGATGATGAACAAAAGTGCAAAAACAATTTCGATTATAATCGACAGCAGGAAAATCGAGCGCGCCACCACAATCAGTTTTTTATAGTCCTGCAGCCCACGCTGGTTGCTGACGCGTATCATCGAGACGACACTGAGTCCCATGGCAAACATGAAGGTTAACGAAGCAAGGCTCAACGCAATCTGGTTGGCGGCCTGGCTTGTCTTCCCAATGTTCCCGCAAAGCCAGATCGCCGCCGTGAACAGCACTACTTCAAACATCATCTGCATGGCGGACGGCAGCCCCAGGCCAATAATCTTACGAAGCATGGTTTTTTTGATTTGGCTGAAGCTAAAACCACTAAAATAAGGCTTTAGTTTTTCCTGCCTTGAGAGGATGGTATGCATGAAAATCACCATCATGATTCTTGATATCACCGTTCCCAAGGCTGCACCGGTAATGCCCATTTTTGGAAAAATCCAGATGCCATAAATCAGGCAGTAATTGATCCCAACGTGTACGATATTCGCCATTACGATAGCATACATGGAGTATTTTGTCATCGAAAGGCCATCGGCAAACTGCTTATAGCCCTGGTAAATGATCAGCGGAATCAACGAAAACGCGACCCAGTCCAGGTAGGGTTTTGCGAGTGCGATCACTTCTGCCGGCTGGTGGAGCAATTCCATGACGGGTTTCGCTACGACCACGGTGACAAAAAGCAGGATCCCCAAAATCGTAGTCAGGAAAAGGCCGTGATGAAAGGCAGACCTGACCTTAAGCGTATCTTGCTCCACATCTCCCTCTGCGACGATGGGTGTAATGGCCGTCGAAAAACCAATGCCAAGTGACATCGCAACGAAAATCATACTGTTGCCCAGAGAGACCGCGGCCAATTCTGTACTGCCCAGTTTTCCGACCATGATGTTGTCGACAATCTGGATCATCGTATGGCCTACCATCCCCAAGATTACCGGGTAGGCAAGTTTCATGTTGTAGCGGAACTCTTTCGTATAATCGGATAACATCGTAAAAAAAATTTCCGGCAAAGGTAGCCGAAAAGCGACGACCAAAGATGCTGCTGTGAATTATTTTACATGTGGAAATGCCCGCTTGGATACTTTATAACAATACAACGTAATTCTGTAACCCGTCCGAAAAACACTCGGTCTATATTTGCCATGTTGTTTTGATAGGAATAATACTATACAAATAACGTAAACTCAAAATCAAACTTTTAAAAATTAAACATCATGAAAACAGTAAATTTTAAAGGATTGTTTACAGCGGCTTTATTCGCGCTGGCGATCCACAGCGCAACGGCACAGACTACACCTCAGGCAGCTTCTGACAATCCTGGCAACTATGACCAGGGATTCCGCCTCGGTTTCGGATTGAGCGGTGGCTATGTATTCGAAGACCCGTTCGGGGCTGCAGTCGGAGCTGACGCTAGACTTCAGTACGATTTATCAAAAAGGAACTCGATCACGCTGACCACAGGATATACGCACCTGTTTCTGGACGGCGATAGAGATGATCTCGGATTTATCCCGGTAAAAGCAGGTTTCAAAGGATTCATCTTTGGAGATAGTTTTTATGTTCAGGGCGAAGTGGGAGCGGCAATTCCCGTGACAGCAGATTACAATGAAACTTCTTTAATCCTGGCGCCAAGTATCGGATATGCCACAGAGCATATCGATTTCAGCGTGCGTTATGAGTATTACGACAAGTTCCGTGATGTAAATAACAACAAAGGCGTTGGGCAGTTGGCACTCCGCATTGCATACGGTTTCAGGTTATAGTATCACAAACTAAGACAAGTATAAGAAACGCACCTTTTTGAGGCGCGTTTTTTTATTTCTCCTCAAGCTGTTTTTTGTAAAACCGGATGCGTTCCTGAATTTCCTCGCTGAGTTCAGGCTCTTTGATGTCATGGTATTTTTTCATTTCCTGGCGGATGATTTTCACGACGATTAATCTTGCAGTCGCTTTGTCGTCGGCGGGAACAATAAACCAGGGCGTTTCTTGACCTGAGGTAGCATTGATGGCTTCTTCATAAAATTCCTGATAGGCCTCCCAGCACTCTCGTTCCTTCAAATCGTCCGGGGAAAACTTCCAGTTGTGCTTTTCCTCTTCGAGCCGACGCAACAGCCGTTCGCGTTGTTCTTCCTTGCTAAGATGCAGGAAAAATTTAAGTACAATCGTTCCGTTATTGACCAAATGTTCTTCAAAATGGTTGATTTCCTCCAGTCGCTTTTTCCAGAAGTTCTTCGGAATGTCTTCAATCGCTTCAATGCCGGGAATGTTTTCATGCAGCACATACTCAGGGTGCACCCGGCTGATCAGCACATTTTCATAATGCGACCGGTTAAAAACCGCAAATTTTCCCCGTTCGGGAAGCGCCACATAATGCCTCCAGAGGTAATCATGCTCGAGTTCTGCGCTATTAGGTGTTTTAAAGGTTTGTACCACAACACCCCTGGGGTTAAAGTCACGAAAAACTTCCCGGATCAGGCTGTCCTTACCCGACGTGTCCATGCCCTGAAAGCAAGTCAGGACGGCGTATTTTTTATACGCATACATCACATCCTGCATCGCACTGAGCTTTCCCCTGACTTTGGCCAGTTTCTTTTCAATCTGGGCTTCGGTGGCCTGAAGGTCGACTTTAGTAGGGCGGTCTTTCAGGGATATTTTTGCGCTTATGCGGTAATCGTCGGCATTAATTTTTTCCATGATGATACTTTTCCCATAAATGTATATATTTAGAGTGATGAAACTTTTATGTATAATTTTTATTTGTAGCAATTTCCGGCTGTCCGCGATATCTTTTTTCCTGTAATAAAAACAGGAAAAAAGGATGCTGCTCCCATCCGGGCTAGAACGCCATGGTCCCATTTACGCTCAAGCAGCAGTTAGAAATTCCCGATATCGGTGCGGCCTCCGGCCTCGTGTTCCATGCGGGCATGCTGTACCTGATTTCCGACAGCAGCGGGTTTCTGCACTGTTTTGATGTCCATACCAAACGAAGCAAGCGGATTGCCCTGTGGCACGGCGCGTCCCAAAACATCCCCAAATTCATAAAGCCCGATTTTGAATCGCTGGTGTTCAAAGCACAAAAACTGCACGCGTTCGGTTCGGGCTCTACACCAGCGAGAAACAGATGCCTGGTTTACGACCTGCAATCAAAGCAAACCGAAATCCGGGATCTGTCTGCATGGTACTCCCGTTTGCGCAGTATAGCTGAAATTCCGGAAACCGACTTTAATATAGAAGGCGTGATCAGTATCGGGGAAGCCTGGCTGATGTTCCAGCGCGGCAATGGTGCAGCGGGCAAAAATGGGATTTTCAGGTTCGAAAGCGAAAGCGATCCAAATCCTGAATTCATCCCGATCGCGCTTCCTGAAATTGAGGGTGTTCCGGCCTCATTTACCGATGCTGTCATGGTGGGAAACTCGATCTACTTTCTCGCTGCCGCCGAAAACACGACATCCACTTACCTTGATGGAGAAATCCTGGGAAGCCTTTTGGGCATTATGAATTCCGAAACCTTTGAAATCGAAAAAACAATATTGATTTCCCGTCAGCATAAATTCGAAGGACTCACTTACTTCCATGAAAATAAAACTGAAATCACATTCCTGCTCTGTGAAGACAGCGATTCCGATACTTTACAATCCGTGATATATGCATTAAACATTCCAAAACCAGCGTATTGAAACGATACGCCGAAATCTTTTTTAGAAACGTTCCCAACCTTTCCTTCCGAATCTTTCTCTTTAGTCGTAAAGACCAACCATCGTGATAAATGAAAACTTAATTTCCGCCTGCAAAAAAATGCACCGAGACGCCCAGCGGCAGGTGTATGAGCTTATGGCTCCAAAATTGTACCGCACCTGCAAACGGTACCTGAAGAAAGAGGAAGAGGTAGAAGAGGCACTCGCCGACGCATTCTATACGATCTTCACAAAAATCGACCAGCTCAAGGAATCGAAGGCCTTCGAAGGCTGGTGCCGCACCATAACTGTCAACCAATGCCTGTTGAGCATCCGCAAGAATGTAAACTTCAACATGTATATCGACGATGTAAAAGCGCTGTCACAGCCAGCAGCAGCTGAAGTCACCGACCTCGAAGAAGAGGACCTGTTGCAGCTCCTGACGCTGATTCCCGAAGGCTGCCGCACCATTTTCAACCTTTTTGTGATTGAAGGGTACGCCCACAAGGAAATTGCAGAAATGCTCAGTATATCGGAAGGCACGTCAAAATCCCAACTGAACGCCTCAAAGGTGAAACTAAGGGAGTTGGTAAATCAATTGTATTATCAAAAAGCGAAATAATCATGGACAATCAGGATAAATTATTCAAACAATTTCAGGAAGCCTCAAATAAGGCAGAAACGAAAGATTTCCCGGCCATGGAAAAAGTATGGTCAAAAGTAGAGCAGAAACTGGACAAAAAAGAGGACAAAAAGACCATTGTGTTGTGGAAAAAACTGGCCGTGGCGGCGTCGCTGCTGTTATTTTTTACGATAGGGTACCAAATTTTCGACGGCACAAAATCAGACGTTCCTTCGGTTAGCAGGCCGCAAAACAATGTAGTTGTAGAGGACGACAAAAACGATTCGTTGCAGGCAAAACCGGAAAAGGCCGCAGCCACTGACGGAAAAGAACGGAAACCGTCCGATGTGATGCTGCCTAAAGCTGCCTCAAAAAACACTGGAATTGCCAACAGTCCAAAAACCAATCAAAAACCGGCTGCTAGCGTACAAAGGATGGTAAACGAACCTTCTGCGTCGCAAGCTGGTGACAACGCTGTGGCGTCAAACAATCCAGGAGCTGTGATACACGGCAAAAGTCCCGTAGAGAAGAAAATCACCGGAACCGTCATAGGTACAGATGGGCTGCCATTGCCCATGGTTACCGTCGCCATTAAGGGGACTAATAAAACCGTTCAAAGCGATTTTGATGGTAATTATCAAATCGTTGCTAAAACAGGGGATCAATTGGTATACAACTTTATGGGAACGAAACCCCAGACGGCTATCGTTTCGGATAATAACAGGCTGGACATCACCCTCGAGGAAAATATGCTGGATGAGGTAGTAATTAACACCGGTTACAATACTGTGGCAAGAAAAAAGATGACTTCTGCGATCGCTTCGGTTTCGGTTCAGGAAATCGGGAAAAGGGCAAAGTCGCGAAAAGGCAAAATCCGGGACGGCGATAAGCAAAGTGCAAATAACGGCACTACAACCTGGACTTCAGGAACGGTTTCCGGTGGAGGAAACAGTACGGGTTATGTTGTGGTCGACGACATAGCGAATGATTTCAACTATTACCGCGGTAATGTCTACAACAAAAGCAATTCCCAGCCTGATTCCGATAAGGACGGCGTTCCAGATCCCGTCGACACTGAGCCTAACAGCAAACCTGGTGTGGCTGTCCGGACTAATGCAGGAACATACGACATCGATTATAATGGTGTTCCCGATGAATTACAAACAAGTCAGTACGAGAAATTACCGAATGGACGTATCGTAGCACGAAACGTTCCCGGCCAGATTCCAAGTACGCCTATTGAAGACCGCGCAAACTCCAACGCCATCCAAAACCTACAGGGACAAATTGCCGGAGTGAATATCTCAACGGGCTCAGGAACGCCCGGTGGCATGCCAGAAATCGTACTTCGAGGTATTGGTTCCATTAACGGAATGGCCCAGCCGTTAATCGTCGTTGATGGCGTACCGATGGAAAATGCGTTGCAGCAGCTGGACAGCAACGACATTGAAAATTTTAAGATACTGAAAGACGGAGCTGCCACTGCGTTATACGGCAGCCGGGGTTCAAACGGCGTCATCATCATCACAACAAAAGCCGGCGCAGGGAAATTATCCCGTAAGGAAGCCCGGGAGTTTAAACGCAAACTCAGGAAAGGCGCTAAAGGCAAATTATCAGAAAGGCCGGAGCATACATTTCCCGAGAAAGGAACGATTTCAGTTTCTGGCGACAGTTACGAAGCCTTCGAGGAGAATAAATTCGAAAACCCGATCAGCGAGCCATTATCCACGTTCTCTATCGATGTTGATCATGCGTCCTACACAAACATCAGGCGTTTCCTGAACAACGGGCAATCGGTGCCCAAAGATGCGGTACGCATCGAGGAAATGATGAATTTCTTTAAATATGAATACCCGCAGCCTAAGGATAAGCATCCATTTTCAATCAATACCGAGTACAGCGATTGCCCGTGGAACAAAGAACACAAGCTGGTCCGGATCGGCCTGCAGGGAAAAATCATTCCTCAAAACAGCCTGCCCCCATCGAACCTCGTGTTCCTGATCGATGTCTCGGGTTCCATGAATGAACCGAACAAGCTGCCGTTATTGGTAGAATCGATGAAAATACTCGTAAACGAACTGCGGGAAAATGACAAAGTAGCCATTGTAGTGTATGCGGGGGCTGCGGGGATGGTGTTGCCGCCCACTTCAGGGGATAAAAAAGCCGATATTTTCGCCGCACTCGACAAACTTAGCGCTGGCGGGAGTACAGCAGGTGGCGCCGGAATTGAATTGGCATACAAATTAGCACGGGAGCACTTTGTAAAGAATGGGAACAACAGGGTAATCCTGGCAACAGACGGCGACTTTAACGTCGGTGCGTCGTCCAATACCGACATGCAGACACTGATTGAGGAGCAACGCAAATCGGGTGTGTTCCTCACCTGTCTGGGATACGGTATGGGCAATTACAAGGACGACAAGCTGCAAATCCTTGCCGATAAAGGAAATGGAAACCACGCCTACATTGACAACATCCAGGAAGCGAACCGGTTTTTGGGTAAAGAGTTCAAAGGCTCGATGTTCACCATTGCGAAGGACGTAAAAATCCAAATCGAGTTCAATCCGAAACATGTACAGGCGTATCGCCTTATTGGATACGAAACGAGGAAACTGCGTACTGAGGACTTCGCCGATGATGCGATTGATGCCGGCGAATTGGGCTCAGGGCATACTGTCACGGCGTTGTACGAAATTGTTCCTGAGGGCGTAAAAAGCGATTACTTTACTGCACAGCCTGCGTTGAAATACACCCAGACAGCAAGCACGTCAGGCAACTATAATGACGAACTGGCGACAGTGAAGTTTCGCTATAAAAAGCCGGATGGCGATACCAGCACCGAGATGATTCAAATCATTGAGAATAAAGCAGTGCCGCTGAAAAATGCGTCTGGAGACTTTAAATTCTGTACCGCGGTCGCCTGGTTCGGGCTCAAGTTGCGGGACTCTAAACTGGTTTCTGAAAAGTCGACCGCCGACATTGTAAAAATGGCCAGACAGGGGTTGTCAAATGATCCAGATGGCTATCGTGCGGAATTCATTAGGCTTGCTGAAACGGTTAAATAACCACCGGTATTCCGTAGTGAAAAAGCGATAGCAAGTACCACTGTAATTTTAGAGATGATCAAACCCGGCATCCTGTCGGGTTTTTTTGTCAGCAAATTGGAAATGATTTGAAGCCTGCCGGAATTTTAATACCTTCGCACCGCTGAAAAATATTACATGTGTAAAAAAAATCTTCTTGTTTTATCCGTTGTGTTGTTGATGTTCACGTTTAATGGCTTTGCTCAAAACACAAGGATCAGTGACCACAATGAAGTGGGGTGGTACGGGTTTTCAGGAACTTTCAAGCTCAGTGAAAAGTGGGGCATGGTCAGTGAATACCAATGGCGCCGAAATCATATCATTACCGATTGGCAGCAGAGTTTATCGCGGATTTCCGGAAGTTATCAAATACAGCCAAGGTTGCAGTTCCGTGTCGGATATGCCTGGGCAAAGACATTTGCTTACGGAGACCTCCCAATCAACCGTTACGGCAAAAGTTACAATGAGCACCGCGCTTTTGAAATGGTGACCCTTACGGACAAGCTCGGTATCGTGAGCCTTTCACACCGTTTTATGCTCGAACAGCGCTGGATTGGGCGATACACCAGTGGCGATCTGGATAAGGAAGACCAGTTTCCGTTTCGCAACCGGTTCAGGTACATGTTCCGATTGCAAATGCCGCTGAAAGGACAATGGGTTGTAGACAAAACCCCTTATCTGGTTTTTTTCAACGAACTGATGGTGAATTTCGGGAAGAATGTGCCCGAAAATGTTTTTGATCAAAACCGCCTGGGCCTGCTTTTTGGGTATCGGGTTAATAGCAATTTCAGCCTTGAAGCCGGTTACATCAGCCAAATCCTGCAGTTTGGACGGGAGATTGACGGCAACAATGTTTTCCAGTACAATAATGGCGTGATGGTCAATACACTTTTTAGTTTTGATTTGAGTAAGAAAAGTGACAAAGTTGTAGAGTAGCAAAGTTTCAGAGTGTCTGAGTTACTAAGTTGCAGCGTAAAAGGGTAAAAGTCCAGAAATGGGAAACCCGCTCTATAGTCCATTACAAACGAGTCCAACATACTTCATAACTTAGCGACTTCGAAACTCTGAAACTTTGCTACTCTGAAACTATGTAACTTCGTAACTTTACCACTTTACAACTTTTACAACCATGCAGCTATCTGTCGTCATCCTGAACTATAACGTACGCTATTTTCTTCAGCTTTGCGTATGCAGCGTGCAACAAGCGCTGCAGGGCATCGACGCCGAGATTATTGTGGTGGATAACAACTCGTCCGATGACAGTTGCGACATGATTAAAACGCATTTCCCCACCGTCACATTAATTGAAAACAAAGAGAATTCCGGATTTCCGAAAGGCAACAACATAGGGGTAGCGGCGGCAAAAGGCGAATACATCTGCATCCTGAATCCCGATACCGTAGTGGCCGAAGATACCTTTACGAAAGCGCTGGCATTCGCCGTAAAAAAAACTAACCTCGGGATTGTAGGCGTCAAGCTGATCGACGGCAGGGGAAATTTCCTTCCGGAAAGCAAGCGCGGCATTCCTTATCCTTTTACGGCATTCACTAAAATCACTGGGCTCTATAAAATTTTCCCTGGAATATTCGGGAAATACTACGCATCGCATTTGTCAGCGGAACAAACGGGCAAAGTTGAAATACTGGTTGGTGCCTTTATGCTGATGAAACGGGAGTTATATCTTGAAGTGGGTGGTTTCGATGAGCACTGCTTTATGTATTCAGATGACATTGATTTGTCCTACACCGTGCTGAAAAAGGGGAAAGACAATTTCTATTTCCACGAAACATCGGTCATCCATTATAAAGGAGAAAGCACGGTTAAAGACGAAAAATATATGAAGCGCTTTCGCGAGGCGATGAATTTCTTTTATAAAAAGCACTTTGGAGGCTCCCTGTTGTTTTCTGCATTTATGAAAGCAGGTATTGTTTTTTTCTCATTTGTCAAAATGTTCGAGGGACGGAAAAAACTGAAATCCAGGCCGCAATCCTATTATCTGTTGTCAGAAAACGAAAACCTGAAGGAGATGATCCAGGCAAAATTGCAGGTTCCGATATGCCGCATTGCGTACCTGTCATCGGCGCAAACGATTGCGGAAAAGGAGTCCGCCTGCCTCATTTTTGACAACAGCGAAATGGATTTTAAATCAATCATTGAAGCATTTGAACTTGTTAAAAGTGACAAGATCGTCTTTCGTATCTTGGCGCAAAATACTGATTATTTGATTGGTAGCGACAGCAGTGTCGACCGGGGAGAAGTAATCTTAATTTGTTAATCCGACCCATTTGGGCTGAAATGAAATTTACATAATTCATAGTTGGAACTCAAAAAAAACATTAATTTTGCAGGCAGAAAACTAAAATCACCTTTCAGGTTAATAATATGGCAAGATTTGAACTGAAACTTCCAAAAATGGGAGAAAGTGTTGCGGAAGCGACGATTACAAATTGGTTAAAGGAAATGGGCGACACGATTGAAGCCGACGAAGCCGTGTTGGAAATCGCAACAGACAAGGTAGACTCTGAAGTCCCTTCGGAGGTCAGCGGTGTCCTGGTGGAAAAATTATTCCAGAAAGACGATTTGGTAAAAGTCGGGCAAACCATCGCCATCATCGAAGTATCGGGTGGTGTGGCCGTCGACGCGCCTTCTGAAGCGGCCATCATAAAAGATGCAGCTGTCGAAGCTGTCGAAAAAACCGTTGAAACTGCGAAAGAAGCCGCAGCCGCTCCGCAGGATTTTTCAGGGTCCGACAAATTTTATTCGCCTTTGGTAAAAAACATCGCCAAAGAAGAAGGAATATCTGTCGCCGAACTGGAAGCCATCGCCGGACACGGTAAAGATGGCCGTGTCACCAAAGATGATATCCTGAAATATGTCGAAAGTCGGAAGTCTATGGCCAAAACTCCTGCCGTAGCACCAACACCAACACCTAAAACCCAGGACCCAGCACCTGCTGCACAATCAGCACCGGTATCGGTAAATGGAGGCGACGAAATTATCGAAATGGACCGCATGCGCAAGCTGATATCGGGCTACATGGTGGCATCGGTACAAACGTCGGCCCACGTGCAGTCATTTATTGAGGTGGACGTGACCAACATCGTCAAATGGCGCGACAAAGTGAAAACGGCGTTTGAGAAGCGGGAAGGTGAGAAGCTTACGTTCACCCCGATTTTTATGGAAGCGGTAGCCAAAGCGTTGAAAGATTTCCCGGGCATGAACATTTCCGTGGATGGCGATTACATCATCAAAAAGAAAAACATCAACCTGGGTATGGCCGCGGCATTGCCAAACGGCAACCTGATCGTTCCGGTAATCAAAAATGCGGACCAGTTGAATCTCGTCGGCATGGCGAAAGCCGTAAACGATTTGGGCAACCGTGCGAAAGCCGGAAAACTCAAACCGGACGATACACAGGGCGGAACCTATACGGTTACGAACGTGGGGACTTTCGGAAGCGTGTTCGGGACACCGATCATCAACCAGCCGCAGGTCGGAATTTTAGCCCTGGGAGCGATTCGTAAAGTGCCGGCCGTTATCGAAACGCCGGAAGGCGACTTCATCGGCATCCGCCAGAAAATGTTCCTGTCACACTCTTATGACCACCGCGTCGTTGACGGCGCTTTAGGAGGAAGCTTTGTAAAAAAAGTAGCGGATTACCTTGAAGCATTTGATGTGAACAGGGATTTTTAATCAGTTTTAACCGAAATAGCATGCAAACCCTTTCCCGCCTCAAAACAGGAAAGGGTTTTTCTTTATCCGGTCGCCCGCCTTTATTTTCCCCTCAGGATGGTCTTCACTTCCTCGACGCTTTTCCCGGCGAGCCACTCTGCTACGGTGGGCAGGTCATCGTCGGCTCCGGATACGGGCAGCGCATGAAGCGCATGGTTTTCCGGGAGCTGCATGTCGCGTACGGTAAAAAGGTCGTTTGGGGTACAATTCAGGCTCAGGCACAAGTTGGTAAGCTGCCTGAAGTTGAGCTGCACTGCGGTCCCGTTCATCATATTGGTCACGGTACGGTTGTTGATTCCTGCCTTGATCAGAAAAGCGGTCGGGAACCTGATGTCCCTGGCTTTCAGTATCGGGTGCAGGTCTAAGATGATGCTGCTTTGGCGTGGCGTGAGATTGCCTCTTTTTTTTCTGAACATACGATTGATTTTAAGCTAATTAAATAGGCAATATACTAAAAATACGTAATATAGCATCATTTATACGCAATATAACGTACGCTTTACGTAATAGCACGTACCGTTTACGAAATAGAGCGTCGCCGTTACGCAATAGCACATCGCCGTTACGCAATAATAAATCGCCGTTACGCAATAAAACAGTGCCGTTACGAAATACAGCGTACCGATTTCGTAATACCGCTATATAAATACGCTATACAGTACTTTTAGTGCGCAGTGTCTTCCTTTTTCAAGGATTTCCACTGGTATTTCAGGCAATTGTGGCCTTCCGGCGCGCTTCTCCGGTGAATTGGCGGGTGATGGGAAGGGTTTTGACCCGGATGGGTTTTATTAATTGCTTGATATTTTGGGTATCCCGCTGATTTGCGGGATGTATCCAGGAATGAGACCATGCGCGTGACCGGAAATGGGCTGAAATTGTATCTGTAGGCATCTGTTTTCTGACTGTTTCATACGGGAAAGATTATCATTAGTCAAGACAATGAAAAATGAAATAAGAACCAAAGCCCGCACAAAAAGTGAGGTCTTTTTGAGACGAACCAACATTAAAGTACTGCTGTCATTGTTAATTATTAATTATCCATTATTCATTCTAAAACCTATCTTTGCATCTCAATTCAACAAAAATGGAACTCAAATTACACCGGCCCATCTGTTTCTTCGACCTCGAAACCACAGGAATCGACATTTGTAAAGACCGTATCGTCGAAATATCCATACTAAAGGTCTTTCCAAACGGCAACCGCGAAAGCAAGACCTGGCTCGTGAATCCTGAAATGCCCATTCCGCCGCAATCCACTGCGGTGCATGGCATCAGCAATGAGAAGGTCGCAAACGAGCCTACGTTTGAGGAATTGTCGCACCAGGTCTATAACCTGATTAAAGATGCGGATCTCGCAGGCTATAACTCGGATCGTTTTGACATTCCGTTGTTGGCCGAGGAACTGCTTCGTGCCGGTCTTGACTTTGATATGAAAAGCCGCGTGTCAGTCGATGTACAGACGATTTTCCACAAGATGGAAGAGCGTACGCTCAGTGCGGCACTCAAATTCTATTGCGGAAAGGCACTCGAAAATGCCCACTCGGCCGAAGCCGATACCACGGCTACGTATGAAATCCTGAAAGCCCAGCTAGACCGTTATCCGGAATTGGAAAACGACATGAAATCGCTGTCTGAGTTTACCACCCGTAAAAAGATCGCCGATTTTGCAGGCATGATCGCTTTTGATAAGGACGATGAGGAAATCTTTACTTTCGGCAAGCACAAAGGTGCTAAAGTGGCGAAAATCCTGGAGACGGAGCCGGGTTATTTCAGCTGGATCCAAAATGCGGATTTCCCCCTTTACACGAAAAAAGTCCTGACGGCCATTAAGCTCAGGAAGTTGAATAATAAGTTGAATTAGTTGCTGAGGTACTGAGTTGCTGAGTTTCTTAATAAAAAAAAGCCATACACTATTTTATACGCCTTATGAAAAATTTTAAAGAATTGCAGATTTGGCAGAAAGCCATGATTTTAGTAACTAAAACTTACGTGACGACGAAGTCATTTCCGAAAGAGGAAATTTTTGGGCTGACTTCGCAATTAAGAAGATGCAGTGTTTCAATTCCTTCAAATATTGCAGAGGGTTCAGCACGTGCATCGAATAAAGAATTTTCAAGATTTATCAGTATTGCTGCCGGCTCTTTATCTGAGTTCCAAACGCAGATTGAGATAGCAAAAAATATTAATTACATAAATGAAACAGAATTTAAGAACCTCTATGAGGATAGCCGTGAACTGGAAGCTATGATAGTGTCATTCTACAGGAAAATTTCTGCAGGCCATAACTCAGCAACTCAGTAACTCAGTAACTCAGTAACTCAGTAACTCAGTAACTCAGTAACTCAAAAAAAATGAAACTCATCTGCATCGGCCGCAATTACGCCAAACACATCGAGGAACTTCAAAATGAACGGCCGCAGGAGCCTGTGGTGTTCATGAAGCCGGATTCTGCCATTTTGCTGAAACAACACCCGTTTGTCATTCCGGAATTCTCTGAGGACATCCACCATGAGATTGAAATTCTCGTCAGGATCAATAAGGTTGGGAAATATATTGAGCCTAAATTTGCACATAAATACTATGACGAAATCAGTGTGGGCATTGATTTTACCGCGCGTGATCTCCAGCAAAAGCTGAAAGACAAAGGGTTGCCATGGGAAAAGGCCAAGGCCTTTGATGGGTCTGCGGTGATTGGAGAATTTTTGCCAAAAACACAATTTGAATCCACAGAAAACCTTACATTTGAATTAACCAATAATGGAAAATCGGTTCAAAAAGGGAATAGTTCACACATGCTGTGGAAAATTGACGAATTGATATCGTACGTCTCGCAGTTTTTTACGCTCAAAATAGGCGATGTCATTTTCACCGGAACCCCTGAAGGCGTTGCTGCTGTTCAGCCCGGAGACATTTTGGAGGGTTTTCTTGAACAACACAAACTATTCAGAATACAGGTAAAATAATGGCCCTAAATTATAACTTAGCAAAGGTCTATGCGATTTCGGAAAACGACACCGATTTCGTCCTGCAGATCGTTTCGCTCTTCGTTTCAGAAGTCCCTTCGGACCTGCAGTTTGTCAAGGAAGGAATTGAAGAAAAAAATTACAAACAGGCGTACAGTTTCGCTCATAAGATCAAGCCTACGCTGGACTTGCTTGGCATGACTGTCGCTTTTGAGGAAATTCTCGTTGTAGAGGACTGGACAAAAAGGGAAGGCAAACGCAAGGAAATTAAAGATACTTTCAAAGACCTCGAAGACCGCGTGGAAAAGGCGGTGAAGGAAATCAGGAAGGATTTTAGTCTTTGAGGTTTAAGGTGGAAGAGTTGCAAAGTTTCAGAGTGGCAAAGTTACGAAGTCGGACGGTAATAGAGTCGCAGAGTTTTTTGTAGGTAAATCTGGCGATCTGCCTCAAAAATCGGGTTAATGAATGGTTAAAGATTCTTCCTTCGCTAATTACCGGTTCTACCTTCAAAATGTTGAATAATGAACAATGAATATTCGATTTCGAAATGCAAACTTTCTAACTTTGCTACTTTGAAACTTTCTAACCTTACAACTTTCTAATTTCACATATGAAAGCCACCATCATCACCATCGGCGACGAGATCCTTATCGGGCAAATCGTTGATACGAACTCCGGGTTTATAGCTAAAGCGCTCGATAAAATTGGAATTGAAGTAGCAGAAATGCGCTCGATTTCGGATAATAAACAACACATCCTGGATACCTTCAGGGAATTTCAGGACCGTTGCGATATCGTCCTGATTACAGGTGGCCTGGGCCCGACGAAAGATGACATCACCAAGAAGACCCTTTGTGAATACTTTGATGATGAGCTCGTTATTGATCAGGGAGTGCTTGAGCACGTCACGAGGCTTATCCACAATTTTACTGGAAACACCAACCCATTATTGCAGACCAATATCGACCAGGCGCTGGTGCCTTCGAAAGCTACCGTGTTGTTCAATCAATATGGAACAGCACCCGGAATCTGGATAAAAAAGGGCAGTACCATTTTTGTGTCGATGCCAGGTGTACCCTATGAGATGAAAAGACTGATTGAAAATGAAATCATCCCGAAAATTGTCATGGAATTCAGGCGTCCCTACATCATTCATAAAACGATCATGACCTACGGGATGGGGGAAAGCATGGTGGCTGATAAGATCGCAGACTGGGAGAACAACCTGCCTGAATTCATTAAACTGGCCTATTTGCCGAGTCCTGGAAGAGTACGTTTGAGGCTTTCTGCGCGCGGGACAGATAAAGAAATGCTGGAAACCGCCATTGCTCAAAATGTCAGTAGTTTAACTGAAATTATTGGAGACATCATTGTGGGGTTCGAGGAAGACGAAACCATCGAAGTGATGCTCGGGAAGCTTTTAACAGAAAATAAATGCACCGTTTCCACAGCTGAAAGTTGCACTGGTGGGAAAATTGCCCAGATGCTGGCATCAGTACCGGGTGCTTCGGCTTACTTTCGGGGCAGCATCGTCGCTTACAGCGAGCAGGTTAAAATCGATGTTTTATCAATCGAGGAGCATCTCATCAGCCAGTTTTCGGTCGTAAGCAAAGAAGTGGCAGAACAGATGGCTTTAAATGTAAAGCGTGTAATGAATACCGACTACGCGATAGCCACGACGGGTAATGCGGGACCTACGAGAGACAAAACAGACAAGAATTTGGGGGTAGTTTATATTGCGTTCGCATTGCCGGATGATACAGTGGTTTCGTATGAGTTTAACTTCGGTCAGCCTCGCGAGAAAGTGATTGATCGTGCAGTCAATAAATCGTTTGAATTGTTGCAGGCAGCGATTTTAGGAAATGCCGGCAGGTAAATTAGAATGATGGTTTTTTGGGTAAAATTGGCATTCTTTTCCATCATTTAAAAAAAAGATAAAAATGTGGAATAATTATTTTGCGCATCGGTTTATTTTTACTTTCTTTGCACCCTGATTTTGAATAACGATAAAAGATAAGCATCATGTCAAGAGTTTGTGACCTTACAGGCAAAAGAGCGATGGTAGGAAATAACGTTTCCCACGCTATGAATAAAACGAAGAGAAAATTCTCTGTGAACTTAGTGAAAAAACGTTTTTACCTAGCTGAAGAAGACAGGTGGATAACTTTGAGAGTAGCTGCTTCTACAATTAAAACAATTAACAAAAACGGATTGACTGCTGTTTTGAAAAAAGCACAGGCAGAAGGATTTATTAAATAATCCCCACCCGATAAATATATACCACGATGGCAAAGAAAGGCAACAGAATCCAGGTAATCTTAGAATGTACTGAGCACAAGACTTCAGGTGTTCCAGGTACTTCAAGATACATTACGACAAAAAACAAGAAAAACACTCCGGACAGGTTGGAGATCAAAAAATTCAACCCAATCCTGAAACGTGTAACCGTACATAAAGAAATTAAATAATTAGAGGTTTTATTAAAATCTCAAATAATACACTTATTCGTCATGGCAAAGAAAACCGTAGCAACATTACAGACGCAATCAAAAAGATTGTCTAAAGCTATCAAAATGGTAAAGTCTCCTAAAACGGGTGCTTACACTTTTGTTGAAGCGATCATGGCTCCTGAAGCCGTTGATGAATTTCTGAAAAAGAAATAATCATTATTACATGATATACAACAGCTACTTTCTCACCGGAAGTAGCTTTTTTATTTTATATTTGCTCAGCTGTTCCGGCTGTACACTGCAAGTCCTCGTCTTTCAGGCGGTTTTTGTAAAATCCCCGCCGGCTTCCTCTGGTCGCCACGGTAATTTTCAAAAACTGCGCCTTCACGACTCCGGGCTTTCCGTTTCCATCCGGGCTAGGCAATGAGATAATGCGGGGATTAGAAAATCAGAAAATTGTCAAGTTACAACTACGTGCTGTCATTTCTGATATCTATGATACAATGATCTCATTTTCTAATTATTAAATTATCTAATTACAATGTCTTTTTTCAAAAAAATATTCTCCTCCGAAAAGAAACAAACCCTCGATGAAGGGCTCGAAAAATCAAAGACCTCTTTCTTTTCAAAACTGACTAAGGCCGTCGCGGGTAAATCAAAGGTCGACGACGAAGTCCTCGATAATCTTGAGGAAGTGCTTGTCGCGTCTGATGTAGGAGTGGATACCACACTTAAAATCATTACCCGCATCGAGAAACGTGTCGCAGAAGATAAATACCTGGGTACAGACGAACTCAATAGAATCCTTCGTGAGGAAATCGCCGGCTTACTGTCCGAGACCAATCTGGGAGAAGCTTCCGAGTTTGTGATACCATCTGGCAGCAAGCCGCATGTAATTATGGTTGTGGGCGTGAATGGTGTAGGGAAGACGACCACCATCGGTAAACTGTCGCACCAATTCAAAAAGGCAGGATATAAGGTAGTTCTTGGTGCCGCTGATACGTTTCGCGCCGCTGCAATCGACCAATTGCAGATTTGGGCGGATAGGGTAGGCGTACCCTTGGTAAAGCAACAAATGGGTAGTGACCCTGCTTCAGTAGCATTCGATACGCTTCAGTCAGCAGTAGCACAGAACGCTGACGTGGTGATTATCGATACGGCGGGCCGTCTTCACAACAAAGTGAACCTCATGTCCGAGCTAACGAAGGTAAAACGGGTGATGCAGAAGGTCATTCCGGACGCGCCGCACGAAGTATTGCTGGTGCTTGATGGTTCTACAGGCCAGAATGCGTTTGAACAGGCCAAACAATTCACTGCGGCAACGGAAGTGACGGCATTAGCGGTCACCAAACTCGACGGTACGGCAAAAGGTGGTGTTGTTATTGGTATTTCGGATCAATTTCGCATTCCGGTAAAATATATAGGCGTGGGTGAAGGTATCGAGCACCTGCAGGTATTCAATAAATTTGAATTTGTGGATTCGTTTTTTAAGTAATCTTTGGGATGAATAAAAAAAAACTGCTTAATGCGGTTTTTTTTTATGTTATTTGAAATTAATTTATATTCTTTGCGCCAAAGCAATTATTATGAGAACAATATTTTACCTCGCGGTTTTTTTTACTACAATTTGCAATGCACAAAATAGTTATGAAGCTGGCTATTATATCGATAACACCGGCACAACGAGAACTGGGCTTATTGAGAATGAATATTGGTACAATTCGCCGTCATCCATTCATTTTAAAGCAACTGACCAGGCTGATTTCGTTACGCTGGAAATTAAGGATGTAAAATCTTTTTGCATTGGGCGGGATATCAAATACATCCGGCAAACAGTTAATATTGACAATAAGAGAACAGAGATTCACAAGGAAAACAACTCTACTAACGGTAATCCAAGCTTCGAGAAGAAAACACTCTTTCTGAAAGTGTTGGTCGAGGGACCCGCGACGCTTTGTTCCATTGTTTACCTCAGTGAACCGAAATATTTTTTTTCGATGAATAATTCGGGCAGCTTCAGCCAATTGTTCTACAGGGTTTACAGTGATAATGACTTCCACGAAAAACGAAACACGTTATACCGGAATCAGTTATTCGATGCGCTTAAATGTGATAAACTTTCCTTGCAGGATTTTACAACCCTGCCCTATCAGGAGCAGGCCCTTGCAGGCATCATTCAGAAATACAATTCCTGTATGAATGTGGAAAGTAAGGTCTATTCAGAAAAGGTAAGGAAAAGCGAAGTGAAGTATTCTATCATTGGAGGACTCGGGCTGACAACTTTAAAGGTGGTTTCTACCGAGAATGTTTTCGAAAAGGGAAGTGGTTCCACATTTATTTTTGGAGGTGAAGTTTCGGTGTTGCTGCCGTTCAATAACAAGCGCATAGAGTTATTTTTAAATTCAGTTGTCGAGAAAATAGATTTCAAAGTTTATTCAGAGGACATTTCCACGGGAAGCACGGTAACGTATATCAAAGATTACATCGAAATGCAGGGAACACCAATTGATATTAATGTAGGTATGCGGTATTATTTCATAGTCAATGAGAAAAACAGGATTTTTCTAAGTGGTGCATTCGGAGTTTGCCTTGCCAATGGTACGATTAAATACTCCAGAGACAGGTATACCCCCCAGGGCATAGCGAACATCTCTGGCTTTGAAGGCAATACCGAAACTGCATTTGATGCAAAATTAGGGGTTGGCTATATGTTTAACCAAAAGATATCCCTAAACGTTGATTATGATATTTATCCAAAGAATTTTTTTAATGAAGGGGTGGGGATAAATGCTTCAGAATTGACTGTTTTGGGCTTAACGCTAAGGTATCGCTTAAACTAATCGGTTTCGCTGTTGTAATCTAATCTGCAGGAGAAGCATTGATGTCCGTTTTACGGACCTTTTTTTCGCATTGATGTTTGCTATTAATTACCGGTCAATGCACTAATTTTCTCCCAAAGCACTTCGTCAAAATCTGATAATGCCAGATTTACATTGTCTGCAGCGTCGCCCATACGGATGACGACCATTTTTTTGGATTGAACGATATATATTTTTTGGTCATTCTTTCCTAAGGCCATAAACATGTCGCCCGGCGCTGACGGAATGATACTGCCCTGAAACGTGAGCTGGCTTTGCGGCAAATGGTAGCTTGTTTTGCCATTCAGCCACCATAAATATCCGTAGGCCATGTTGATATCCTGTGAGGTTGTGGTGGCCGCGTTGAAATAATTTTCATTTAGAATTTGGATTTGCTCCCATTTTCCGTGATTCAGCATCAGCAACCCGAAACGTGCCATGCTTCTGGTGTTGCTCCAATACACACTTAAATCTTCACCGGACGACAACCATGTTCCGGTCATGCCAATTTTGTCCCGCAGCTGCGCATTAAAGTATGCACTCCAACTTTGTCCAGTAGCCGATGCCACAACATCCTGGAGCTTAACATACACGTTATGATAAGCCCAACGCATTCCGGCATCTGCTTTGTATTGCAGGTTTGCTGAAGATACGTCATCGCCTAGCGCGTCGTCGAGGCCAGATGTCATGGTGAGCAAATGCCGATTGGTGATGAGGCTTTCCTTGGCTGGAGTTTCACTTGTCCAACCTACACCCAAATATTCGGAAACCTTGTCGTTGACGCTTAAAAATCCCTGCTGTTCTGCAATGCCGGTCATGGTCGACGTTAGTGTTTTTCCCGCGCTTGCCCAGTACCAGGGTGTTGAGGCGGAGTGTCCGTTAAAATAGTTTTCCATTGCGATTCTGCCATTGATCAGAATAATGAAGCTTTTAGTATGCTTGGTGTCAAGGTAGTCTAACAAAGGCTGCACCGCATCAGCATGCCAGTTCAGGCTGGAGATTGTTTTAGTGTCCCAGGCATCACTGCCGATTGCTGGAAAATACATGTTTTCCACCGGCACGTCCTGTGTGTTTTTTTCATCAGAACAGGAAAATGATAAAATGGAAATCAAGATGATAATCGACTTTTTCATGTGAGAGAATTTAGCAATCTAAATTAGGAATTTATGTTGTTAAGTCCGGAATTATTGCCCGTTATTTAGTACTTTTATTTTTTTTAAATTATGAAAAAACACTTCTTTTTCTTTATCGCAATTGGTCTGATTGCAGGTTGTGAGCAATCAGTAACAGAAAGTTCCCTGAAAAATATAAATGGCTATTGGGAAATCTCCGAAACCATTTCCATGAAGGGAGAAACGAAGGAATTCAAAATAAATGAAACAATTGATTATTTCGAACTAAAGAATGGAAAAGGGTTTCGAAAAAAAGTAATGCCCCAATTTAACGGGCATTATACGGTGAACAATCAGAAGGAAGAAATTGTCTTACAAAAGCAAAAAGATCATTTCTATCTCGTGTATACTACACCATACGGAAAATGGAGAGATGAGATTATAAGCCTTTCAGATGAAGAGCTGGCGTTGAAAAATGAACAGGGAATGGAATATCATTACAAACGGCCGATGAAATTTTCTATAAAATAATGGCGAAGAGAATCAGCAACGATAGTGTAATTGGCGATATCCTTAAGGAAATCATTATCCAGAATAAGCTTCAGCCAGGCATAGACGCCATTTCAGTAAGCAACGCCTGGGCTTCTTTAATGGGGAATGGTGTCAAAAATTATACTAAAGAAGTTGTCCTGAAGGGCAGTACTTTATATGTGTCACTGAGTTCTTCCGTCCTTCGTGAAGAACTGGCTTACGGCAAGGAAAAAATTATGAAGATGCTCAATGAAGAGATGGGTAGGGAAGTAGTTCGGGAAGTCATTCTCAGGTAAATTCATTTTATACCGTCAAAAAATAAAAAATCCCGCTTTTAAAGACGGGATTTGATATCGATTTGTAAAGTGGATGTGTTGTCCAGATTAAAATTCTTCTCTTCCGGCAAAGTGAAATGCACTTTCGATAGCAGCATTTTCATCGCTGTCAGAACCATGGACTGCGTTTTCACCAATTGAAGTGGCATAAGCTTTTCTGATCGTACCTTCAGCAGCCTCAGCTGGATTTGTAGCTCCAATCAACGTCCTGAAATCTTCCACAGCATTTTCTTTTTCAAGAATTGCAGCTACAATCGGACCTCTTGACATAAATTCCACCAGTTCGCCATAGAATGGACGTGCTGCGTGTACGGCATAAAATGCCTTTGCATCAGCGACAGTCAATTGTGTCAGTTTTAGTGCGACGATTTTAAAACCACCATCCGTAATCATTTTCAGGATATTCCCAATATGGCCGTTTGCTACTGCATCAGGCTTAATCATTGTAAAAGTTCTGTTTGTTGCCATTGTTTTTTAAATTTGGTGCAAAATTAGTTTTTTTAAACCATATATGAAAATCAAATCACAACCAAAAAAAATCCCCAACTGTATCCAGTCGGGGATTTTCAAATTAACCCAAATTCTAAATTACTAATTCTTAATAATCTTTATCGTTTGTGATCCGCTGTCAGCGGTAATTTTTGCAAAATACAATCCTGCGGAAAGTGTCGACCCGTCAATTGAAGTTTCATTTGCAGCGAGGTTTTTACGAACAATTGTTTTTCCTGTTGCATCGATAATTTCAATTGCTGTCAGGTTAGTGTTGCCCGAGAAATTCCATGTTGTAGAAGAAGGATTCGGGGACACTGTGAATTTTATCTGTGATGGATTATTTACGCCTAAAACTACTTCGGTAAACATCCCTTCTCCACTTGGCCTGTTAAACGAGATATTGTAAGTACCCGCCGCAACTGGTATGTCCGGACCATCGAGCGTGTACACGCCTCCTGGGAATTCCGTTCCACCCCAATTTACCGTCCAACTGTCATTCTGCCTGAATTTAATTAAGCCGTCAGTTAATGTAATATTTTCAAGTGTATAAGTAATACCATCAGTAGTAGATAAATCGGTATCCGCTACATCAAATCCGTTTAAGGCAGTTCCTAAAACGCCTATGCTCACAAAGTCAAATGAATAGGCACCGGTAAGTATATTAAATGTGACGTTGTATGTTCCGGGCGTCACTGGAATATTTGCTCCTCCCTGTGTTCCGGTCCCTACAGGGAAATCTGCACTTCCCCAGTTAACATCCCATGCGTCACCCTGACGGAATTTGGCCTCCCCCGCTGTAAATGTATATGCCCAAAGGGTGTATGTGATTCCGTCTGTTGTTTGCATGTCAACATCCGGGCCGGCAAAACCGTCTGCTGTAAGGGCATCTCCAAGGATTCCAATACTTTGAAACGCTGTGAGGTTTATAAAGTTATAGTCACCGGTGATCCGGTTGAATGTTACATCGTAAGTCCCTGCATCAACAATAATATTCGCGCCTCCTAAAGTCGCCGTTCCGGAAGGGAATGCGGCATTTCCCCAATTGATGTCCCAGGCATTATCCTGACGGAACTTTGCCTCTCCATCTGTAAAAGTAAAGCCTTCGAGTGTATACAAGATCCCATCTGTCGTTGCCATATCTGTGTCAGGACCGTCAAAGCCATTTCCATCTACGGCAGTACCTAAAACACCAACCATAGGGAATTCGCCGACGATTGCAAATGCATAAGCTCCCGTAGATCTGTTGAATGTTACATTGTATGTACCGGCAGGAACTACAATATTATTTCCTCCCTGTGTAGCTGTTCCGGAAGGAAAATCAGGGCTTCCCCAGTTGATCGTCCAGGCATCATCCTGACGGAATTTCGCTTCTCCCGAAGTAAAGGTATAATTTGAAAGGGTATAGGTCTCTCCATCTGTGGTGGAAAGGTTTGTGTCCGGACCGGAAAAACCTTCGGCGGAAACGGCACTACCTAAGATTCCAATACTTGGATACAACGGCGTTCCTACAAAGGTATACGCTAAGGTCTGAATGTTAAACGTCAAAGTATAAGTTCCTGCAACCACAGGGATGTTGGATCCCCCAGAAACGGCAGTGCCTGCTGGGAACGTATTTCCAAAAAGATCTACTCCCCAATTGATATCCCACGCATCATCCTGGCGGAATTTTAGTTCCCCATCAGTGAAAACGTAATTCGAAAGGGTATAAATAACGCCATCTGTTGTGGACATGTTTGTGTCAGGACCCGCGAAACCATCGGAATTGACAGCGGTACCCAGCACGCCAATATTTGTAAATATTACTGGTGCATCAAAAGAATATTCCCCAGTTTCACGGTTGAAATGAACACTGTAATCTCCAGCGGTCACCATAATGTTTGCTCCTCCCTGTGTTCCGGTTCCGCTTGGAAAGTCTGCACTTCCCCAGTTTACCTCCCAGGCGTCGCCCTGCCGGAACTTAGCCTCTCCCTCCGTAAAGGTATGGTTGTATAGGACATAGTGAATGCCGTCGGTCGTTGAAAGATCGGTGTCAGGATCGTTAAATCCATTGGCAGAAACTGCAGTACCAATGATTCCTACACTGGGGAACGTAAAGCTATAAGCCCCAGTTATGATATTGAAGTTAACAGTATAGGTGCCTTCTGGGACAAAGATGTTGCCGCTGTTCAACGTGGCCGTTCCCGCTGGAAATGTACTGCCTCCCCAACTTATTTCCCAGGCATCATCCTGGCGAAATTTCATTTCTCCGCCAAGGAAGTTGTAATTCGTTACCGAATAATTGATTCCGTCAAACGTCACCATATCGACGTCAGGACCATTAAATCCGTCGGCAGTTACAGCTGTCCCTATCATTCCGATGTTTGGAAATGAAATAACGTTTGTAAATGAATACGCACCCGTTTCACGGTTAAAAGTTACATCGTAGGTACCCGCGACCGTGACGATATTTGCGCCACTAAGTGCTCCGATACCAGATGGAAAGGCGGCACTCCCCCAATTGATTGCCCAGGCACCGTCCTGCCTGAATTTTAACCCTCCGCCCGGAACCGCAGTGGTTACTGAGAGATTCGACAGCGTATACGTAATGTTGTCTGTGGTAGACATAATGTGGGTATCCGGCGTGTTTGGATCATTGTCTGGCCATCCACCAACGGCTTCTCCGACGATGGAGATGCTTTGCGCATTGCCTAAAGAGAAGGCCAAAATCGCAATAAGGAATAGTAAAGTTTTTTTCATTTTTTTGCTGTGTTTTGTTAAAGTATCCGTTAAATTTAATTAAAATTTAACACGGGGATACTCCATAAAAAAGAAAAACACATACGAAAACGTTTGCGTATTGATAACTTTTTTAGTTAACGACAATAAAAAATGAAATTAGCAATGCCAACCTAAAAAATGATGACCTCGAATCGTTGTTCCAATGGCTCAAGTCTGGACATCAGTGTTTTAATCAGAATATTGCCATATTCGAGATAAAATTCTGCGAAATTCGCGGTTCGCTCCTGCAGCCCGCCGAAAGGGAAAAGTTCGTTTTGTAGTGTCTTGATACGGTCTAACTCGTCTTGGTATGCTTTTTTCTGCGCTTTTAGCAAACGCTTTTCAAGATTTTCCAATCCTTTTGTTTGTTTAGCAGCCTGGGCTTTTACAGCTCCCATGAACGATTTATCCGTGGACTCTGCGATGGACTCAAGGTGGACAAATTGTGCTGCGAGAAATTCTTTTTGTTGTGTAAAATCTATCGGAAATTCAGATAATTCATGGATTTTCTTATTTTCCAATGCCTGCTGTTTCATAAATAAATCTTTCCAGGTTAACTGCAATTTATCAGCTTTTCCTGATTGTTTTGCTGTGGCTAACAACACCGAATTTCGGATAAGTAAAATCGGGAAGGTAACGCCGACCGCTTCAAAAAACGATTTTAGTTCGAGCCAATAAGCAATCTCACCACCACCACCGATATAGCATAAGTTGGGTAAAATCACTTCCTGGTAAAGGGG
>NZ_NKJE01000002.1:170177-232974 GCF_002256285.1 Flavobacterium sp. BFFFF1
ACTGAATTTTTCAGGATGTTTATCCGCCAGATCAAAAATCTCTTCTTTTGAAAACCTTAAAGATGAGTTATTGATCACGTAAGTGTCGTTTTGAAAAATGATGCGTTCCCTTAGATTTTCCTCAAGATAGAAGAGATTTATCTCACGTGGATTTACCTGGATTGTATAGTCGCCCAAAGCAGCAATTGTTTCACTGACCTTGTAAAAAGAACTATTTTGCTGAAGTTCTGATTTGATGAAAGGGATAAAATTCTTTTTCAGTTCCCGCGAGTCTGCATCCAGAATGACCAGTCCGTACTCGCCAAACAATTCGTTCGCCAGAACGCGTGTGGCATCTGCCAGATTCTCCTGACCCAGGTAAGCATTTTGGAATAGCAGTCTGATTCTTTCAGCATTTATTCCCGGTCCCAGTTGCGTCGAGAAAATCTCGAAAAACTCGTCAAGCCCTTTATTCGAAAGACGTCCCACTGCGCCATCGCTGTCGCGGTGCCACCTGAATTTTTTACCCTTAAAATTAAAATAATTAATTTCCTCAAAATCATGGTCTTCTGTGGCCATCCAATAGATTGGTATGAAGTGATTTTCAGGATATTTTGCGCTTAATTCTTTTGCCAGGTTTATCGTTGAAACAATTTTGTATAGAAAGTACAATGGTCCCGTAAACAAATTGAGCTGATGTCCCGTGGTAACTGTGAAGGTATTCTGGTCCCCGAGGCTTGAAATGTTTGTCTGGGTTAATGCTGACATTTTGATTCCCGAATATTGCCGGATTAGTGTATCGACCAACACGACCCGGTTTGACTGTTCAAAATTCAGTTTTTTTTCAGCGATCTGCTGTCCGAAGTTTTCCAGTGTCGGGAAATGATTGTAAAACGGCTGTACTTGGGGTTCCTGGTTCAGGTAATCTACAATCAGTGGTGTAAAATATCCCGATTCCTGATAAGTGATACAGTCGTTTGGCATGGGTAGTGTTTGAAATTCCTGTAAAATTAGCAAAAATAAGCTTATCATCTGATGCGTTTGTAAATCCGTACCAATTACAGTGACCCTGATTAATCTCAGCTTATTTTTTAAAATGCTTTTCGACATCAGTGTTTCAGATCTGCGTATGATAGGCAAGCTAAATTGGTTTTCGGGAAACCGAAGCACTGAAGGACAAATAAAATGAAGTCGAAGAGATGTTAAATCGAAAAGGCTGCCTTCTTGGACAGCCTTCTGTTATGTATACGCTAAGAGAAAAGTTAGTCAGTGGTAACCGTATTTCCGGCATCAATCAGAGCCTGTTTATCGATGATTCCCTGCCCGGTTGGTGGCGCCGGAGGAGACTGTCCCTCAATCCACAATGTTTTTGATGAAGATGGGGTGGCGGCCGACACTTTACTTAAAATGTCGTTGATGACTGACGTGGGCAAGTGGTTGTTTCTTAAATCAATACGATTTCCTGCGCCGCCAACGGATGACAATACGGGCATGTCAAATATTGCCAGCTGGGGGTTGGATTCCACATTGCACTCTTTCAAAACAGATAGCATCGGTAAGTTTACCTGTTGAATATTCACGTTACCGAACAAACTGAAAGTGTCAACGCTTGTCAGCGAAGGCAATGTAAGTGATGTGATTCCGGTGTAGTAAAAGTTGACGTAAGCACATTGTTGCAGCGCCGGTAGGTTGACGGAGCTGAGTGCGGGGACAGACGATACATGCAGAGAACCGTCCGTAAATAGCGGAAAGTCCAGTTCGGTAATCAAACCGCCGGTAATTGAAATTCCTCCGGATTGAATCAAAGGAACGTTAAAAGTAGAAAGGTTGTCTCCGTCGATATACACGTTCCCCGAAGTAAATACCGGAAGATTGATTGTTGACAGTGCATCACTTCCATTGACAGTAAGTTGCCCACTTTGCATTACGTCCGCCTGAACGTTCGTTAGCGCAGGGTTAGCTTCGAAATTCACAAAACCAGAGGTTAAGACATCAAAATTCACCGAAGTAAGCGACGCATTGGCATTGAAGGTAAGGCTCGTGCCAATTAGCAATTGTGGAAAGGAAACGGTGGCCAACGATTGGTTTCCATTAAATTCCATTCGGCCACTGCTGCGGATCTTAGTTAATGAGGGAAACGCCAAAGTAACCATAGATTCATTGTTATAGAAAGCGAATAGTTTTGAAATGGTATTGAGCAGTGGCAAATCCAGCGAGGTCAACATCGGGTTTAAATCGATGATGGCGTCCCTGAAAATGGTGGTGAGGTGATTCAGATTGACCGAAGACAGTTGCTGGTTGGAAGATATGGTAAGATCCAATAATTGTGTAACCATGCTCAGGTCGACGGTGGTAAGCTGTGTCGTGTTTTCTATAATAATATTTTCAGTATTGCTGCCAAACTGTGCCTGTAGTTGTGCTGCGGCTTCGGCATCGGTGATATCACCTGTGATAAAAATGGTGGTTTTTCCCTGGTTTAAGCTGCTTCCGGAATATAATGCGTAAGGCACGCTGAGTAATTGGCTGGTTCCTACAATGGAATAATTGCTGCCGCCTTCCGGATCGGTTTCGGTTTTGATGAAATAGTTTCCGCCACCCCAGTTGATGGCTGAAAATGTTCCGGTAACCGGTGTACCGCCGCCAATTTCGATACTGGCTAAACCGTTTTCATTTGTTGTGGTGTTGTGTGTTTCCACGTAGACGGCTGTGCCTTCAGGTCCGTCTTTAACGATGCTGATGCGGATGCCTATGGGTGTATCTGTAACCAAATCGCCGGACGCGTTTCGGATGACGGACTGGTAGCTCATTTTCTGAGGTGCCTGGGCCTGAATAATTGCGGTAGTGAATACAAACAGGGCCACTAAAATTTGTTTGAAGTATTTTTGCATCATGTTATTTTTTGATGATTTTAAAGGTCTTTACTATTTTGTCTTGGTTGAAAACCTGGAGCAGGTAGATTCCCGCCGGATAGTCCTGCATGGAGACGGTGGTTTCTGTCGAATCCGCGTTTTGGGCTTGTATCAGGATTTTACCGGAGATATCGGTCAGGGAATAGGATAAAACCGCAACTTTTGGGTCCGTATTTTTTAACTTTAATATGTTGGTTACCGGATTTGGATAGGCCAACAACTGCAAATCAGGATGTTCGTCCGTTCCGAGTGCAATGATTTCATATGGCTGCTGTACGCCATCACTGATCAGATTTCCCTCCGGGCTTTTATAAGAAATTTGTCCGACAGAATAGCTGACTGTGCCACCCGAACCGGTTGCGCTTCCACCAGAAGCGACGGTGCTTTGTTGCGCCTGGCTGTTTTTTGCCCAGAGTAGGCATAAGAGTAGAATTGTCAAAGATAGGTGTTTCATAGCGGGTGAATTTGTCCAAATTTAATGCTTTATCTCTAACATTCAGCGCTTCAGTGTAAAATGTCCCCGGTGCTCTTTTCCATTGGCCCGCTTCACGACAAACCAATAGTCATCAGAAGGAACTGGATATCCATTAAATGTACCATCCCAGCCGGCGTCCTGACTGAAAAGTTGTTTCAAAAACTTGCCAAACCGGTCGAATATGGCAATTTCCAAACCGGGTTCAAAAGTTGAAAATTCAATTTTCCAGGTATCGTTTGTCCCGTCGCCGTTCGGGGTAAAAAAGTTAGCATACATCAACAAATATATATCCTGCGCGGTCACACCACAGCCGTTTTTGTCACGGATGAATACTTCGTGAATGCCGCTGTCAAGACCATAAAAATGGTTGTCGTCCTGATAGTGTATGTTGTCAAGCGAATATTCGTAATCTCCAATGCTGAAATTGGATAACAATACAGCCACACTGTTGTCATGCAATGTCCAATCGCTTGTGATGACCTCAGATACGGTGGCGGCATTTGAAGGGACTACGATAATTGTTTTGGTGGTGGAGCAAGTCACCGCGCCATGATCTTCAGTAACGGTGATATTGTAGTTGCCGGGTGTTTTTACTTTAATGGACTGCGTAGTGGCTCCCGTTGACCATACATAGCTGTCAAAACCAGCGTCGGCGGTTAGCGTCACCGTAGCGTTTTCACAAACAAAATAGTGGTCTGTCATTGTGATAAATGGTGAAGGAATCACGGTCAATGTGAGTTTTACGCTCTTATAGCAGCCATTTGGGGAAGTGACCCTCGTATAAATATAGTTTTCGCCGGGTTCAAGCCTGTAGTTCGTATTGTTGTTGATTTTTTCGGATGGAGACGCCGTTTCTGCGCCGTCAAATGTGTTGTAAAAGGTATAGTCATAGTCTTCGGGGTTGCTGGAATCAGTAATCAAGCCGAAAGTATAATCATTTAAGTCAACGTTTTCAAAGCCGTTATTAAGGTCGTCGCAGACCAACATCCCAAAATCAGCAGCCGGCGTCACGTAGTCACTTAGGGTAATCAGGACGTTCAACCGGACAGGGCTTTCACAACCATTGATCGTCTGGGAAGCGAAATATCGTTTTCCGTCGACTAACGGGATATCGGGTGTGAGCGGAACCGTAGCGCCGGCTGACTCAAACCATTGGATATTCTGGCCTTCAGCCTGCAGAAAAGCAACGGTTGGATTGTTAAAAATACAATACAGCTGGTTGTTGTCTCCTGCCGGAGTATTTGGAATTCCCGTCGGGTCACTGATATGCACATAGATTCCGCGCGATTCGCAACCAGTGGTATTTCGAACTTTAATAATGTAATAATCAGGCAATATCTGGCCACTGTCATTTGAGGACTGATAGGTATCGCCGCCATCGAAACTGTATTCATAACCTGCGACAGGTTCAAAAACAATCGTTCCTGTGGTCTCAAGGCAAAAAGGATCCGTTTTTGTATAAACCGGGTCTGGGAGATAAGGTTGGTATAAATATACTACGCTCGATCTGGAACGGCAATTGTTGGCGTCTTTGATCTGGACTTCGTAGGTGCCCGCGGGAAGATTTCCGAGAAAAGCGTCTGTTGTCCAGTTGTTCCCATCATCAAAGCTGTATTGTGCTGCGGACGTGGTTACCGAAATACTCCCTGTTGTTTCACAGGTAGGTTGAATTACCGTATATTGAGGGTAAGGCAGGAACACTTCGTATAGTCCAACATATTGGGTGTAAGAAACGCATCCCGAATTATTTTTTACCTGGACCAGGTACTCGTCTGGCATGAGAGCGGGAGACACTGCGCTGGTTCCCCAGGTGGTTCCGCCATCAAAACTGTATAAGTCGGCGACGGTAGTGATCGTGATGTATCCACCATTTCCGCAGCTGGGCTGTATCACCGTATAGTTAGGGTACGGCAGGTAGAATGTATCCAGGTAGGCATAGTTTTTTCTGGAAACACATCCAGCCGTATTTTTAATCATCAGTTGATAGGAACCTGCGGGTAATGACATCGTAGCCGTATCCACCCAGTTCATTCCGCCATCAAAACTGTAATAATCGGATGCTGTCGTGATTGTAATGCTTCCGTTAGTACCACAAGTCGGTTCAACGTAAGTGAAGTCGGGGTACGTATTTTTGAAATCCACAAGGTCAACGTACACATCGGCGGAGGTGCACCCCTGCGCATTTTTTATTTTGATCAGATACGTCTGGGCCAACGCGTTTTCCAACACATTGGTCGTCACCCAAGTTAGTCCGCCGTCAAAGCTAAACTCTGCAGCCGGAGTGGTAATGGTAATATTTCCGCCCTGATCGCACACTGGAGGAAGCGTGGTGAACGCCGGAGCATCTAAGAACTGCCCGTTCAGGATCACGCTGTTGAAATTGGAGATACATCCATACTGATTTTTGATCCGGATATTATAGGTTCCGGATGGCAGATTACCCTTGGTGTTAGTTGTTTCCCAGGTTAATCCATCGTCAAAACTGTATTCCGTAGCGCCGGGCTCTGTAATTGTAATGCTTCCCACGCCACCACAACTGGTGGGGTCAACGGAATCATAAGAAGGAAAGGACAACAGGAAGGCGACTATAGTCACGGGCGCGCTGTAGGAAATACACCCTGAAGCCGTCTTGACTTTTATATAATACGTTCCGGGAGCGAGGTTTGATTTTGAAGATACGCCAGACCAGGATGCGCCGTTATCAAAACTGTACTCCACTGCCGCAGAGGTCACGGCAATGGTTCCGGTGCTGATGAAGCAGTTCGGCTGTGTGATCTGAAGTGTAGGCTGCACTGCTACCTGGTTGGGCAATATCGTGACGCTCGCCACGCCGCTGCAACCTGTTGCGTCAGTGACCGTCACACTGTACGTGCCGGTATTGCTGACAGTGATGCTTTTCGTCGTCTGGTTATCATTCCAGAGATAACTGGCACCATCCGATGCAGTCAACACCGTGCTTCCCCCACAAACATTCAAAATGCCGCTAATATTAAAAGACGGATGCTTCACGATAAGCCCGAATGCGATTACCTTAAAACATCCTGCAGCGCCTGAAACCCTCAGGTATAGATTTTTGCTGACACTGTCGAACGCGTTAAAGTTTTGAATCGGATTCGTATTCGCTGCCGCGTCATTCCAAGTGTTAAAATAGCTGAAGTTCACGCCATTCTGTTGTCCCGCCGCAAGCACATTGATATTCTCCAGGTTGAAAATGGCTTTTCCATTTCCATCTGGATCACATTCGGAGAGGCTTGCAGGTTGTAATGGAATCGTGCAATTGCAATTCATGAAGGAAATATCGTAGCCCGGATTGGCATCGGGATCTGTTGCCGGACTAAAGTTTGTCCCCGTGCAGTCCGTCTGAACGACGCTGTAGTTTATAGTCACCGACACATTGTAATTGCCATTGGTCGTGTTTGGCAGATTCGCCTGGCCAATCTCAAAGCAGAAGCGGCGGTTTACCGTGTCAAATGATGAGGTTGCGGTAGTCGTATAGACCGGTGTGGGTGTATCATTGAACACTTTCAATTCAATTGATGCAACAGCTGCGGAGACGCCGCCCGAATTTGGAATCGTATAACTGCCGCAAACCGACAGCGGCATTGTAGGACAAATCTTGTACAACGGATCCAACTCGATGCTGCCCTGCGTATTCTCGTCTGAATGGATTAAACAAATGTCATCGATAAAGGTATATCCAAAGTGTGCCGATAACCCACATCGTGCTGCCATAAATTCGATCGTAAAATTTTCGTTGTTTGGAATCGAGGAAATGTCCAGCATGCCTACCTGCCAGTTTTTGGTGAACAATACGATCTGGTCGGCTTCAAGGTAAGGCGCCTGGGTAAAAATACAGTTAAAACGATCACCGATCAGGCAGAATTCGCTCACGACCTGTCCCGAGCTTCTTAAGACACGCACTTTAAAGTAAGGTTGGTTGTCATCATGGGCGCTGTCATCAATAATACTTTGCAGCACTGCCTTATAATTGAAAACCACGGCATTTTCATTATTGGTTTTAAAACGTTCACACCTTACAACACTCAGCGTATTGGGCGAATCCTTGAAATTTACTTTTAAGGCATATTGATCAAATGCCTGGATGTCGCCGATAAATTCATCGATATAGTTTGATGGAACGGTACTTGCCATCACATCGGTAATGGCAGGGTCATATTGTTCAATCAAAGTATTGGCAGCTACTGATGCCGATTTGCATTCTGTTGGAAATTCCGGCTCTGCAATGGCAAAACTGAAGTATTTGAGATAGTTTTTGTTATTGATGGTTTCAAACTCCTCGAATCCTCCATTCGAGCAAAGGTTTACCGGTGTGTTGTTAAGAGTAACCCTAGAAGGTTTCTGGATGGCTGTGCTTACGATGTCCAAAGAATCCAGGTAAGTTTTACGATCAACAGGATTCAGGATCAGTTTTCCCTGCCGGTTTTCCACCAATCGACTATTGGGTCGGATTGGTATTGGCTTTTCTGTGTGGCTTTGACCAAATGCGTTTAGCAGAAAAAAACTGCTAATCAGCAAAAAGATGTGTTTCATGGCGCATATTTACTTTCTGATTTCAAATATATGCCAAACGTTAAAAAAATTAACAAGTTGTGGAGGTTTTCTGTTTAAAAGCAAAAAAAATCTTTAAAAAGTAACGAAATGTAAGTAATTTCTTCGTTTAATCAAACGGCAAAATTGATGTAAAATAACGTAATTTTGTGCCCGGACAAATCCTATGACAAACGTACTTCTCATAACACCCCCTTTCACCCAGCTCAACACGCCCTATCCGGCGACCGCTTACATTAAAGGTTTTTTAAATACGAAGCAGATTTCGTCAGTACAGGCGGACCTCGGCATTGAAGTGATTTTGGAAATTTTTTCAGCAAAGGGGCTGACGGATTTGTTTTCGCTCATAGGTAACGCTTCCGCAGACAATACTCCGAATGTCCAAAGGATTGTCGCACTGAAAGACTACTATGTCAAGACCATCGATTCGGTCATGCTTTTTCTTCAGGGAAAAAACCCAACGCTGGCACTGCAGATTTGCCAGGAAGATTTTCTTCCGGAAGCGTCTCGTTTTGATCAGGTTGAAGAATTGGACTGGGCCTTTGGTACAATGGGGACACAGGACAAGGCGAAGCATCTCGCGACCTTGTATCTTGAGGATATTTCAGATTTAATCGTGGAATGTGTGGATGCTAATTTTGGCTTCAGCCGATACGCAGAAAGATTGGGACGCAGTGCCAGTTCGTTTGATGCGTTAAATGAGTCACTGCACGGAGCGCCGACGTATATTGACCGCATCTTATTTGAAATCCTAAAGACAAAATTCACGGAGATACAACCCACACATCTACTGATATCAGTGCCTTTTCCGGGCAACTTATACGCCGCATTTCGCTGTGCGCAGTGGACGAAGAAGCATTACCCTGATGTGATTGTAGCGATGGGAGGCGGTTTCCCAAATACAGAACTACGGTCATTATCAGATACGAGGGTTTTTGGTTTTGTGGATTATATCACGTTAGACGATGGCGAAGCACCGTTAGAGCAACTGTTTGCAAACCAAAACCTTCCGATAGAGCAACGAAAATACAAGCGCACGTTGTTGCTTGAAGATGGTAAAGTGATATATCGGAACAATTCTCCATTGCACGACTACAAGCAGTCCCAGGTCGGTACTCCTGATTACAGCGATTTACTGCTTGACAAATACATTTCAGTAATCGAAATCGTGAACCCAATGCACCGGATGTGGAGTGACGGGCGCTGGAACAAACTGACTATGGCCCATGGTTGTTACTGGGGCAAATGTACGTTTTGCGACATATCACTGGACTACATTAAAATATACGAGCCCGTCGCTGCCTCGTTGTTGTGCGACAGAATGGAAGAACTAATGGCACAAACGGGACAAAATGGCTTCCATTTTGTTGACGAAGCAGCACCACCCGCATTGATGCGTGCGGTAGCAATCGAAATCCTCAGGCGGAAACTTTCGGTGACCTGGTGGACCAATATCCGGTTTGAGAAAAGTTTCTCATCAGATTTATGCCAGTTGCTTCGTGCCTCAGGGTGCATCGCCGTTTCCGGCGGGCTGGAGGTCGCATCGGACAGGCTTCTGAAATTAATTGAAAAGGGCGTTACTGTGGAACAGGTGGCTAAAGTCACCCGGAATTTCACTGAATCCGGTATTATGGTTCATGCGTATCTGATGTACGGCTATCCGACACAAACCGTCCAGGAAACCATAGATAGCCTGGAAATGGTGCGGCAATTGTTTGAAGCCGGCGTACTGCAGTCGGGCTTTTGGCATCAGTTTGCGATGACGGCACACAGTCCGGTTGGATTGTATCCTGAGAAGTTTGGTGTAATCAAGGATACCCAAGCGGTGAATTCTTTTGCCAATAACGACATTGCCTACAAAGACAAAACGGGAATAAACCATGATAAATTTAGCTTTGGGCTGAAGAAATCGCTATTCAATTTTATGCATGGAATCTGTTTTGAATACCATTTACAGGATTGGTTTGATTTTAAAATCCCGGCGACTAAGATTCCACCTGATTTTATTTTTAACGCCATAGAAACGCAGGAGAATTTTACAATCAGGCCCAACGCAAAAGTATTGTGGATAGGAACGCAGCCGTCACTGGCTCATGTTACAAAGTCAAAAAAGGGAAAGACGTGGGAGTTGGCCGCATTGCGTTTTCACATGAAGAAAGAAGTGTTCGAAATCCCGTTGAGCAGGGAAGAAGGAGCGTGGCTTTTTGATTTGCTGAAAAAAATTCAGCCTGAAAACAGCCGCGTAATGACAATGGCAGAAGTGAAGTCAGATTTCGAAAAGAACCTGCCCGATTTTGAGTTATTTTGGTTCTCGAAGCCGATTCAGCAACTTCGGAAACAGGGACTATTGTGCCTTTAGTCAATTCTTATCTTGTTCCTGACTGTTCTCTGTTTTCTTTTTGCTGTTTTTTTTCTTATCCATTTTATCCTTTAAAGCCTGAAACTTTGCAAGTTGATCTTTATTTAAGAGCTCCTTTAGTTTTGCTTCCATTTTATCCTTTTCCAAATTCATTTTTTCGGACTTTCCAGTGTCAGGAATTTCTTCGGCACTGATGGATAACACTTTCTCTTTGTACTCCTGGATAATATTTTTTGTAGCAGCCTTCTGAAAATCATCAAGAGATAACTCTTTCGCCATTTTATCTGTCGATGCCTGCACGAAATCAAATTCACTCTTTTTGTCCTTATTTTTTGTTTGAAACTGTCCCGGTCCACCGATGCTGCGGTCCACGCCGCCATATTGCGCAACTGCAGACATTCCCATAAGCATCACAACAAAAAGAAAAATACCCCGCATAATCAAATGTTTTTAAGTACATTAAGCGTCAAATTTAGAACTAATCCGTAAATATCAGGTTGTGTATCCGTTAATTTTTTTGCAAAAGGTAAAATATCATTGGAGTTTGACATTATATGATATTTGCAAAATGGTATTAATGGTTATTTTTACCGAAACCATCTTTTGCAGTTTATGAAATTTAATCCGAGGATGCCATTAATGGTATTTTTTTTATTCGTTATCTTTCAAGGTCATGCGCAGGTTGCTGCGGTTCAGCTTCATGGCCGCGCGGAACGTATAGAGAACGAAACGGTACTTATCGGGTCCGCATCGTCAGTATCGTTTGCTTTTACAGGAGATTCGCTCAGTATTGAACTGGAAAGCAGGGATAGCCAACCGCATCATAATTATGTTTCGCTTGAACTTGACGGAGTATATCTGAAACGTTTAAAAATTGAGAAAGGCGCGAAACGATGGTACACCATTCCTGTCACGGGAAAATCAAACCACCGGCTTGTAATCTATAAAGCTACAGAAGCGGCAAATGGTACAGTAGTGTTTACTGGAGCCGATACAAAAATACTCGGCTTGCCGTCGACACAGTCAAGAAAGAAAATCGAGTTTATCGGAAATTCGATTACGTGCGGGATGGGCAATGATACTGCTGAAATCCCATGCGGGACGGGAGAATGGTACGACCAGCACAATGCTTATTGGGCTTATGGTCCGATCCTTTCCCGGAAACTGGACGCCGATTTCCTGTTAAGTTCGGTCTCGGGAATTGGGATGTACCGGAATTGGAATGACGAGCACGAGAAAGAGGCCATTATGCCGGAAGTTTACGAAAAATTATACTTGAGTAAAGATTCTGATAAGAAGTACGATTTTAGTTTTAAACCCGATTTAATTAGTATTTGCCTTGGTACAAATGACCTTTCTGACGGCGATGGTAAAAAGCCCCGGCTTCCTTTCAATGAAGAAAAATATGTGGCCAACTATATTGCGTTTGTTAAAATGATTTATACACACAATCCACAGGCGCGGTTGGTATTGCTTACGAGCCCGATGATTTCGGGTGAAAAGAATGCCACCTTCGTCAAATGCCTTGAGCGTGTGATTGCCGCTTTTGCAGGCGACAAAACCCATAAACCGATAGCCTTATTTGAATTCAAGCCTATGAAACCCAATGGCTGCGGCTACCATCCCGATAGGGAAGACCATAAGGTTATGGCCGCACAATTGGAATCGTTGTTTAAAAAATTATTGGATGAGAAATAAAGCTTTAATTTGGTTGTATATTTTGATGACGACTCCTTTTGCCATGGCCAATGTAACGCTTCCTTCCTTTTTTTTAGACAATATGGTGCTGCAACGCAACACAATAGTATCAATCTGGGGTTGGGGCAATCCAAACGAGGAGATCACGCTTACTACTGGCTGGGATCAAAAAGAATACAAAGTAAAGACAGGCAACCAGGCAAATTGGAAAGTCTCATTTGCCACACCGGAAGCAGGCGGACCACACACCATTGCCATAAAAGGTTACAATGAAATCGTCCTGAAAAATATACTGATCGGTGAGGTTTGGCTGTGTTCCGGGCAATCCAATATGGAAATGTCGGCGTCGTGGGGAATCAAAGACGGAGAACAGGAAACGGCAGCGGCAACCGACAGCAACATCCGTTTTTTTACCGTCGCAAAACATTCAGCAACGACACCTCAGGACAACCTTTTGGGTGCTTGGGAACCGTGTAGCCCTGAAACCATGAAGCACTTCAGTGCCGTGGGGTATTACTTTGCAAAAAGGCTGCGTAAGGAACTTAAGAATGTGCCAATTGGATTAATTTGTTCGGCCTGGGGCGGCACCCCTGCTGAGATCTGGATGCCGGAACACGTCGTCCAAAGTGATCCATTATTACGCGAGGCCGCACAAAAAATAAATCCGGAACAGTGGGGGCCGGAACAGCCGGGCCGCGCGTTTAATGCGATGATCCATCCGCTAGTCGGTTTTTGTATGGCAGGGGTGTTGTGGTATCAGGGCGAACGCAATGTGGGTGCTTCGAATTACGATAAGACGCTCGCAGCATTAATTGCCTCATGGCGGCAGCAATGGAAGCAGGATTTTCCTTTTTATATCGTTCAGATCGCCCCTTTCAACTATGGCAATAATGGCGAAGCCGCTGCGGTAATCCGGGAAGCACAGCGTAAAGTGGCTATGGGTGTCGGGAATTCAGGATTGGTGGTCACAAGCGATGTCGCTACCGTTGATGATATCCATCCGAAAGACAAGAAACCTGTAGGCGAAAGACTGGCGGGACTGGCGTTAAAAAATACGTACAACATTGAAACTGGAGTGGTCAATGGTCCGACATTTAGGGAAATAAAGATTGAGAAAGACAAGGTTGCCGTTTATTTTGACAATTCAGAGGGATTGTATGTTAAAGATAAAATGCCGACGCAGTTTGAAATAGCAGGGGTGGATAATATTTTTTATGCGGCTGATGCCAAGATAAAAAACAAGGCGGTCTGGTTGCATTCTGATAAGGTAAAACAACCTGTTAAGGTGCGCTATGGATGGAGCAACACGGCCTTGGCCTCGCTGTTCAATGGGGCAGGTTTGCCTGCATCGACATTTAGTTCCGAATAAAATACGGTTGGGTTAGGGGTAGAGGCGGTATCCTTTTTATGGCTGTGAGCGCCTTGGGTTACAGGGCACGTTAATCCATAAAAAGATAAAGCCGAAAGCCCGACCCGCAGGGGAACCCCAAAAAGAAATAAAAATGAAAACAAAATTGATGATTCCGGGGATTTTTTCCCTACTGACACTGACGAGTATGAACGCACAAAACAAAGCCCACCTGGACAAGACCAAACCCATTGAAACGCGTATTGACCTGCTGATGCACGAGATGACGCTCGAGGAAAAAATCGGGCAGATGAACCAGTACAATGGTTTTTGGGATGTGACGGGGCCTGCGCCTACGGGCGGTTCAGCCGAGTTGAAATATGAGCACCTGCGGAAAGGCTACGTCGGTTCGATGTTGTCCGTGCGCGGTGTGAAGAACGTGCGCGCCGTACAGAAAATCGCTGTTGAGGAAACCCGGCTGGGGATTCCGCTGATTATTGGGTTTGATGTAATCCATGGCTATAAGACGTTAAGCCCGATTCCGCTGGCGGAGGCCGCAAGCTGGGATATGGACGCGATTAAAAAGTCGGCGGCAGTGGCAGCAGATGAGGCATCCGCTTCCGGTATTGCCTGGACATTCGGGCCGATGGTCGATATTTCAAGGGATGCGCGCTGGGGCCGTGTAATGGAAGGCGCAGGCGAAGATCCGTATTTAGGGAGTAAGGTGGCCGAAGCACGTGTAAAAGGATTCCAGGGCGATAATTTTGCGGGGAACAACCATATTGCGGCGTGCGCAAAACATTTTGCAGCCTATGGTTTTGCCGAAGCGGGCAGAGATTACAACACCGTTGACATTAGCAATTCGACCTTGTACAATATTGTATTGCCACCGTTTGAAGCCGCTAAAAATGCCGGTGTACGAACGTTTATGAATTCGTTTAACATCCTGAACGGTGTGCCGGCAACGGGCAATGTGTTTTTACAGCGTGACATCCTCAAAGGCAAATGGCAGTTCGATGGATTTGTGGTTTCGGACTGGGCTTCGGTAAAGGAAATGGTATCGCACGGATATGCAAAAGATGGTGCGGAAGCCGCGATGAAAGCGGTTATTGCAGGATCGGACATGGACATGGAGGCGCATTTGTATGTCGAAGAGCTCGCCAAATTGGTGAAAGAAGGTAGAGTAGACGAGAAACTGATTGACGACGCGGTTAGGAGAATTTTAAGGGTGAAGTTTGAGCTAGGCTTGTTTGACGATCCGTATAAATTCTGTGATGAGAAAAGGGAAAAGGAAGTGATTGGCAGTAAAGCCAACCATGACGCGGTTTTGGATATGGCGATGAAATCGATCGTGTTGCTGAAGAACGAGAAGCAATTGCTTCCATTGAAGAAGGCCGGGCAAAAGATTGCGCTTATCGGCGCGCTGGCGAACGACAAAAACAGTCCGTTGGGCAGCTGGCGATTGGGATCTGATGATAACACTGCGGTGTCGGTACTCGAGGGCATGCAGGAATACAAGGGTAATGTGTTAACGTATGAAAAAGGCACAGACCTGACCGTTGGGAAAACGGCTTTTATCGACGAATTGAAATTTAACAACACGGATACAAGCGGATTTGAAGCGGCGGTAAAGGCTGCCAAGACTGCCGATGTCGTTGTGATGGTTCTGGGCGAGCACGGCTTCCAGAGTGGCGAGGGCAGGAGCAGGACGAACCTGGATTTGCCCGGCAACCAGCAGGCGTTGCTTGAGGCGGTGTATCAAGCGAATCCCAATATTGTATTGGTATTGAACAACGGGCGGCCATTGACCATTCCGTGGGCGGCAGAGCATATTCCTGCCATTGTGGAAGCCTGGCATTTAGGAACAGAAACGGGTAACGCCGTAGCGAAAGTGCTGTATGGCGACTACAATCCAAGCGGGAAACTGCCGATGTCCTTTCCGAGGAATGTAGGGCAGGTACCGATTTACTATAACAATTACAATACCGGACGTCCGGTAGACAGCGATAACAATGTGTTTTGGTCACATTATTCTGATGTGGAGAAAACGCCGCAGTATGCGTTTGGGTTTGGGTTGAGTTATACGACGTTTGCTTATAAAGACCTACAGGTTGCAAAAAGTTATGCAAAGGGTGAACCGGTAAAAGTCTCCATTACAGTTACCAATACGGGCGACTATGATGGCAAGGAAGTCGTACAGTTGTATATTCACGACCTGGCTGCCAGTTTAGCAAGACCGGTTAAGGAACTCAAAAGCTTTGAATTGACGTCGCTTAAAAAAGGGGAAAGCGGGTCAATCACCTTTACATTGACTGATAAGGAATTGGGATTCTACGATAATGATGGCAAATTCATTGTTGAACCGGGTGTCTTTAAGGTTATGGTTGGGGGAAGCTCTGACAAAACCATTGACTCGGCGTTTGAGATAAAATAGCGTTTGTTTCCTGATATTCCAATGATTTATCTAATTGGCGCTTATACCATTTTATAAATGGGCGTCACAATCAATTTCCTAAAGCTTCATTATAGGTTTTAATCGATTCCAATAGCTGGCTGTCTGAACCAAACACGGTATTCAATCCCTGTGGTTCCTGCGGTGGATCAGCGGTATAGGGATCGCCTATAGTCCATTTGCCTTGTTCATTTTTAGCAGCACCCTCTCCGCCAAATCCCCAAAAGTTGATGCCGCGCAGCGGGCCGTTTTCAAGTTTGCTTCTTTTCAGTGTTTCAAAGAAGAGGCTGTAAAATGCACGCCGATGGTTGTCGGGATTATTTGCGGAGAGACCCTCGTGTTCGCGTGGCAGGCCAAATTCTTCAATCACGATTGGGCGTCCCATTTTCTTAGCTGCAGCTACGTGTTCTTCGATGTAACTCGCAGTATTCTTTAGCGTGGCCGGCATGGTGGCATCAGCCTCTTCTGCGTTATACCAACTCCAGTTTTTCGGCCAGATGTGCATCGTAAGGTAATCGATCTTTGGGTTCGCGTGGGTACGGACATACGTTGCCAGATCGCCATTTGCGCCCATCCTTCCTTCGGAACCCGTACAAATGAGGTGGTTTTTATCCAGGCTGTCAATCAGATCGACGGTTTTGTTCAGCCAGTCGGTAAAGGCAGCTTCATTCTCAGGCGTAAAAACGCGGGGTTCATTGGCCACCTGCCACGCCATGATTGTGGGGTCATCGGTATATTTCTTTTTGGTATACCCGTTGGTCCGCCCAATGATAAACCGGATGTGTTTTTCCAAAGCTTCCTTGCACGGTTCACACGAGTGGAACTGCGCCACATAGGACATAAATTTGTCCCAGGTGTTAGCAGGACTTAGGTTGGGATTTGGGATAGGGCCTTTTCCATTCCATTCGAGGTATTGCGACATGCCTCCTGACCATTCCCAGTTGTTGGTCAGGTACAACACGGCCGTCATCTTCCTTTTTCCCATTTCAGAAAGCAGAAAGTCAAGCCCTGCCAATAAATCTTCATTGTATTTTCCCTGTGATGGCTGTAGCGGCTCGCGCACCGTAAAGTCATAGTTCCCTCCATCGGCACCCACCATCACCCGAAGGTTTGTAATACCGTATTTTTTCATCTCATCCAACTCCCGAAGCAATCTCGGGCGGTCACCGCTTTTAGCACCCAGCAACGCACCGTACCAGTAATTCGCCCCGACGTAGGAATAGTCTTTTCCATCTTTTACGAATTCAGTTCCTTTGACAGCGACAAATTGCTGCGCGTTTGTGAGTTGTATCGCAAAAGCCAATAGCAAAAGCGTAATTGATTTTCTCATAATTTTTATTTTTTTGGCAGCATATCCTGCTATCGCCTTTATCTTTTTATCAGCGTTTTCGGTACGCTTTTGCAAAGCGTTCGCAAACCGAAATTAAAAAGGATACCGGCTCTATCAGGGCTGCAGTTCCAACGTAAAATTAGCTTTTTTTGTTATTGTTTAACTGCTGCCGCTTCCATGGCCTTGTTGTATTGTTCGAGTGTCATTGCAATAGCTTTCACATCGTCAAAAAACAGAGTGCCATTGGTTTTTCCCAATGCCAGCAAAATTCTTATTTTTTTGGCCTCTTCAGGAAGTCTTACGACCTTTTTATATAGTACCCATTCGGTAGTGCCGGTAACGTTGGCGACGCTTTCATAACGGATATTTTGTTCTCCCGCAGTCAAGAGTTCTACATTCATCAGTCCCGTATTGTAGGCCTCTGCCTGCACTTCAATTGCCTCTGCCTTGATCCAGACACTGAATTCAATCGCAGCAGTATTTTTCGGAAGATTAATAATCTGGTCGATGCCTTTCCATTCGGCACCGACATATTGTACGATCATGCCGCTGTTCGCGCCACTTTTTTTATTGTACGGACTTAGTGTGGCTGCGTCGCCGCGCCAAAAGTCAGTATTGTTGTCGAAGCCACCGTTTAACACGATGTTTTTTTGCGCTTGGATGCCGCCAGAAAAAACGAGAACCATAAATAATAATAAAGTTGATTTCATATCATTTGAATTTATTGCGGTAAGGTGTACATTGCTGGTAGCTTGTCCAATAATGCAGATTTAGACTTCAGGCAGAAAACGGTGAAGTCGGCGGCATTCGACGCAGCTGGCGTTGGAACATAATATCCGTCCTGGTTGTTGGTCCAGAACATCACAAATGATACGGATAGGTTTTGGCTGGTCAGCACGCTGTATAAATCTGTCGCAAACCATCCATTTACGGGCGGAATGGATGCGGTGACGCGATAGCCGGTTTCGGTCAACGCTGCAATTTTAACTTTCGTAGTGGCGAGATCGCAGACCATCTTCAACTTGTTATTGGCACGTGTCACGCCGGCTGTTCCCTGGTTTGCCAGGTCGCCGTAATTATCCATTCCGAGTACATCCACATAACCGTCACCGGGATAGCGGCTCAGGTAATTTGTAGCAGTGGAATACGAATTGTCAGGTGAAAAAGCATAGAGTACGTTATGTACTCCTTTCGTGTTTTTTAGGTAGTCCACGGTAAATTGAAAGGCTGTTTTGTATTCTTCCGGTGTGCAATAGCCGGCGCCCCACCAGAACCAATTGCCGTCAAATTCGTGGAACGGACGAAAAATTACCGGAATCAGTTTACCGGAGTTGTCTCTTAAATCATTAAAAACAGACGCCACTTTGTCCAGCTTTTGTTTATACCATTCATGGTTGTTGCCGCCGGGAAGGATACTTTTGAACGCCGTAGCTTTTTCATCGGCGGTCATATCGGCTGCATAAAAGGAGTCTTCATGATTTGGTTCGCGAAGATGCCAGCAAAAAATATTAATCATTCCTTTGGAGTAGGCCTGCTTGACATCATTCGTGATTTTCACTTCCTGCTGCTGAAACCAGTTTTCAGGCTGGCCATTGTTGTTTTTATCGGTGATAAACATAAAATCGGAACCCAGCAATGCAGGGTCTTTACCGGTGGTTTTCTTAATATCGGAGTCACCTGTGTTGTTTTGGTAAAATCCATTGAACGCATCCTGCTGGCCAATAGCAAACTTTGTTTTTGACAGTTTCTTCAGGTTGTAGAACAGCGCGACGGTTTCATCGGTGGCATTTGCATCGACCATGTAAGAACGTGCATTGGCGGTTGTCAGTGGATCCGTGGGTGTAACGGGATCGGGATTGTCCGTTTGAGTGTCGTTATCTCCTGATGAGGAGCAGGAAAGCAACCCGCCAATCAGGATTAATGTAAAAATCAGGCTATACTTTTTCATATTCATATTTTTTAATCCGTTGAATCAATTCTAAACATGCGCGCCCGTTGTGATAAGGACATTTCCAAAAACCGGCCTTGTCTTTTTGGATTGGTGAATAATCGGCATAAACACCCCAAATCCATTCACCGTTGGAATGATCGATAACGTATTTTTTGATAAAATCCCAGTTGCTGTACACGATGTTGAGGTATTTTTCGTCCCGAGTCAATTCATAGGCATTGAAGAAACCAATCATTAATTCAGCCTGGGGCCACCAATGTTTTTCTTCAATAAGCTGATTGGCATCCGGATCGAATTCATACCATAAACCACCATCTTCATCAATGCCTTCCAATGTGGCATCGGTCAGCAGCAGCGCGTACTTTTTATATCTTTCAATCAAGGGCGCGTTTTCAGTGGTTTGGGCACATTGTTGTAATAACCAGGCCGCTTCAATGTCGTGCCCGTAGGAAACTACATCGGGTTTTTCAATCCAGTTTTCGTCAAAGAACAGGCGCAAATGGCCGTTTTCGGTGTTTATAAAATGGATTTCAATCGTTTCGAGCAATTCTGTAATCTTATGTTTGAGATCCGTATTCGGCCACACCTTATACAGGTTTGCATACGCTTCGACGATATGCAGGTGGGTGTTCATGGTCTTTTTCTCGTTGGCATCCTTTTCGCTGAGCCGCAGGTCATCGATGGTTTTCCAATCGGAGGTGAATGCTTCGAGATAACCTTTCTTTAATGGATCAAAACTATATTTTTCAATGCTTTCATAGAGTTTGATGGCCAATTCAAGTGCGTCCTTGTCTTTTGAAACCGCGTAAAATTCGGTTAAGCCATATATTGTAAAGGCGAGTGCGTAAATCTGGTTTTTGGTGTCTTTTGGACTACCGTCCGCATTCACGCTCCAATAGATACCCTGATCAGTTTTGTTGTAAAAATACGTCTCAATGAAGGCAAAGGCACGTTTTGCGGTTTTCAGACATTCCGGTTTATTGTTATATTGGAATGCGGCAGCAAACGTCCATAGGATCCGCGCGTTTAATACTGCCCCTTTTTCGGCACGATGGTGCTTGTGATTATTATAATCAACCTGCCCGATAAAGCCGCCATTTTCAAAATCCTGGCATTCGTCAAGCCAATAGCTTAAGATATTTTCCAGTGCTGCATCAAGCTCTTTTTTCAATGTGGCGGTAGTCATCATTACAACAAATCCCTGTTTCGGTTTACCTGGCTGATGATGGTATTTACAGATCCAGCAGAGGTATAGGTATCTTCCGGAGTATTAATCACGTAATCGATAAGTTTTTCAACCGAGGAAACGGCCACATGCATCCGGGTGTCTGACGAAGCGTAATAGATGTATACGGTCCCGTCGTCATCTGCAATCCACCCATTGGAAAATAGGACGTTTGAGACATCGCCGACGCGTTCTTCGTTTTCCGGCGCCATAAAATGTCCGGCGGGAATGTGTGTTACTTTGGAAATATCATGCAGGTCAGTCATAAACATATACAACGTATACCTTAAACCTGCCGCGGTATTCCTAACGCCATGCGCCAGGTGCAACCAACCTTGTTCTGTTTTTATGGGCGCAGGACCGAGGCCATTCTTGAGCTCATAGATGGTATGGTATTGCTTGCCGTAGATAATCTTTTCATCTTCCACGATCGGATTTTCCATGTCAGTAATAAATCCGAGCCCGATTCCGCCCCCATTACCGACGTCAATGAAACCGTCTTGCGGGCGTGTGTACAGCGCGTATTTGCCATTTACGAATTCCGGATGCAGCACAACATTTCTTTGCTGGCCGGTATTCGAGATCAGGTCAGGAAGCCTTTCCCAGTGCAGTAAGTCTTTGGTGCGCGCGATACCGGCATTGGCTATTGCGGAACTCGTATCGGTTTTTGATGCTTTTGGATCCTTTCTTTCCGTACAGAAAATGCCGTAAATCCAACCATCCTGATGGGCCGTGAGGCGCATATCGTAAACATTGGTATCTGGTTCAGCGGTTTCAGGAATGACGCAGGGGGTTTCCCAGAACTTAAAATTGTCCACGCCATTCGGACTTTCCGCAATGGCGATGAACGATTTCCTGTCGGCACCTTCCACGCGAACCGCCAGGATGTATTTTCCGTTCCATTTCATGGCCCCTGCATTAAATGCTGCGTTGATCCCGATGCGTTCCATCCCGTGCGGATTGGTTTTGGCATTCAGGTCATAACGCCAGGACAAAGGCGTATGTGCAGCAGTAACAACAGGGTTTATGTACCTTGAGAATATTCCGTTTGAGTTAACAGCTGGAGTATTTTGTTGCTCGAGCAATTCCGTATGTTTTTTCATCAGGACATCGAAGTTGTGTATTTTCTGTATTTGATCGGTATTCGTCATATCGTTATTTATAACTTATAATTTGGGTATGTTTTTAATAGTCTGCAAGGCGTTTCCACCAGGTATTTCTCATAATCAGCACGATGATTACCAGTAAGGCAAGTACAATCCCGAACGGCGTCCAATGGGAAATAATGAAATACATTGGCAGCAGTGTCAACAGGATTTGCCCTGCGATTCCTAATCCTATATTCAGCATATTGATTCCGAAATTCTTATTTCTCTGGATGTTTGGATTTTCGGCTTTGGCAATCTCATGGATCGGTTTCCAGAATCCCCAGGGACGGACGGACGTGTAAAAATTAACCAGTGTTTCCTGGTTTGTAGGTGGTGCGGTATAAGATCCAATGATACACGCAATGAGTTGGATTACGATAAATACTGGAAAAAAATAGAGCATACGGGTCCCGTCAAAGTAATTTGTAATGCCGCAAACCGAAAGGGCAGGAGGGATGGCACTCGCTATGATTCCGGCGAGCATGCCATAGAAATAGCCATTTGCGTTAAATCGCCACCAATACCATTTCAGCACGTTTGCGCAGACAAATCCGCCGTAAAGCCCCGCTGTGATGATATTAAAAATCATATTCACATCTTTTATCAACAAACCAAGGCCTACGCCGAGCATCACCATTAATGCACCGGACAAATAGCCAACGTTGATAATTTGCTTTCGCTCCGCTTCGGGTTTGATGTATTTCAGGTAGATGTCGTTTACAATGTAGGCCTGACCGGCATTTAGCGTTCCGGAGAAGTTGCTCATAAACGCGCCAAGGAAACCAGCAAGTACCAGTCCGACAAGTCCCACGGGCAGGTATTTATTGATGACGGCGGGCATGATGCTTTCAAAATTGACGCCATCGGCGGTGTGGTGCAGGTCAAGATCCTTGAAATACAATACCCCTAAAATACACAATCCCATAGTCATAAAATACCTTATTGGTAAAAGGATAATGGAAATGAATCCACTCATTTTACTGGCTTCTTCGGGCGATTTTGTGCTTAAGATTTTCTGGCAGTCATAATTTGGCGCTGGTCCCGCAAGGCTTTTTAACACACCGGAGAAGAACATCATGCTGACAATCGCGGAGAATAATTTGTAACCGTCTTTTTGCAGCTTCACCTGGGCATCGACAAGGATTTCGTCCCAGTTGAGCCCCAGCTCCTTTCCGAACAAAGGACTATCCCAACCCAACGGCAATCTGTCTAAAATGACAATATCCGAATTGGAAAGGTGGGTCATGGCGATGACACCTACGCAGATGGAGCAGAAGATCATGATCATGTACTTGATGAAATCGGCGAGAACGATACCGTGCATACCGCCAATAATGCTGTAAAATGTCGCGACAATACAAATGCTGACGCCGTAAAACTGCGCGGTGGTGTTTTTCGCGGCGTATAATGCCGTTTCATAGTCTGGCGTGCCAATCGTTAACGTTTCAAGGTGTTTGTCTAAAAAGGGAAACACCTCTTTTACCGATTCATAAGGAATGAAGATCTCAAGGAATTCACCGACGCCCACAAACGCGTACGCCATATACCCAATGCACAGCATCAGGGCAAATACCACTACAATGGCATGGCTTTGGCGAACCCCTTTATCGCTCAGGCCAAATCGTGTGCCGAGCCATTCAGCGCCAGTGGTCGCGTTACTGCGGCGCAGCCATTTGCTCAGGAACACCATCAGGAACACCTGGTTGAAGACAGGCCACATCCACGGAATCCATACGCTTTTAAATCCGTAGAGGAATGCCATCGAGACCAGCAGCATTGTTCCGGAAATATCAAACATATCGCTCGCATCGCTTAGTCCAAGCATATACCAAGGCAGTTTTTTCCCACCCATTAGGTAATTGTCTTTGCTTTTTTTGGCGCGGTTTTTCATGATAAAGCCAATCGCAATCATCAGGATGAAATAGGCGGCAATTATGATAAGGTCAATTGAGGATAATTTCATCGTTTATTTTTTATAAAGTGAAAGCGCTTTGGCATCTTTTTCGAAAAAAGTATTGGGAAGGTTGTAAAAGTCAACAAAATCCTCTTCAGAAACCTGTCCCTTGTATGGTGCATAGTAGTGCATGTGGGGTGGATTCATCCATTCGTTCCAGCCGTGGTTACGCCAAACCAATACATAGGAGATCTTGTATTGGCCAATGGCTTTCACCAGGGTATCCGTCCACCATTTTTCATACGGAATTTGTTCCAAACCCGTTTCCGCGAGCGCGATAAGCTTGTGCTGCTCTTTTGCAATATCGTCGATGATGGCAAATTGCTTCTGGCACTTTTGGATGAATGAGGTGTCTTCAGGTTTAGGCGGCGAATATTCGTAGGTATCAAAACTCAGCACATCCGCGTAATCTGCACCGGGATAATATTCCAGGAAGTCGGCCCTGGATACAAAATCCGAAGTATTGTATACGTAGATCAGGTTGTGAAGGCCTTTCATCCGGTAGTAGTCCACTGTGAATTTCCATAATGCCTTAAATTGCTCGGGCGATCCATTGTTTTTGCACCACCAGAACCAATCACCGGTAAGTTCATGAAAGGGGCGGTATAAGATTGGGATTAATTTTCCTTTATCGTCTTTTAGCGTGAGCATAAATTTAGCCGCTTCGTCAAGCCAGGACTTGTATTTTTCGTGGCTTGCTCCTCCGGGAAGTACTGATTCCATAGATTTCGGAGTGGTGTCCCAGGCATTTTTTCCTGTTAAAGGATTGTCTAAATGCCAGCTTAAGGTAATGATACCGCCACGTTTTTTTCCGTCGATGATGAATTGCCGCATTTTATCGAAAGGAATGCCGTCGAGGTTCTTGTCGGATTTTTTTTCGAGACCGCCCAAATCCCATCCATACACGCCGGGATAGTCGCCCGTAACATCTTTGACATCGCTGCGGCCTGGCTCATAGCGCCAGTTTACACCATAGGCGAGGTCATCCTGGTGTCCGAAAAGAAACCCCGATTGCGCGGTCTTCTGCAGATTGTAGTACAGTGTGATGGCTTCTTCGGTGGCATTCTTATCACAAAGTGGATTTATAGTTGTTTGGGCTATGCCAGCGCACCCCTGTAAAAAAGCCATAAGAAGTATGGGAAGTGAGTATTTTATCATAGCTGCGGGGAACGGTTGGTTAGTTTAGACTTTCAGACTTAAAAAGGAAGATAACTCCTCTGAATAATTATTAAAAATATAAAAATTAAGATTTTAAAAATCAACCTTCTTGCACATCACACTGATTTTTGCGAATCTGATAATTATATTTTCAAAGATAAAGTTAGAGTCCAACCAAGGTTAATATTATTTTATCAATTATATATCATATTATTGCAATGAAAAATCAACCATTTATGAGTAGCCAGAAAAATTTTTACAGGGAAATCGCGCCATTGTCTGCCGGAGACAGTTTTTTAGTGTTCGACAGGGTTAAAGATAATTTTGACTTCCCTGTGCATTATCATCCGGAATTTGAGATCAATTTTATATTGAATGGTAAGGGTGTGAAACGCGTTGTGGGCGATAATATTGAAGAAATTTCAGATGTGGAACTGGTTTTAATCGGACCAAATCTTTACCACGGCTGGGAGCTGCACAAATGCAGGAACAAGCAGATTCATGAGATTACCATACAGTTCCACAATGATTTATTTCATGAATCGTTGCTTTCCCGGAGGATCATGAATCCCATTCGGGATATGTTCAACCGTTCCATACATGGAATTTTGTTTTCAGAGAAGGTCGCTACGGAACTTACGCCGCGGTTGGTGAAAATCTCCAAGCTGGACGGAATGGATTATTTCCTGGAGATTATTTCCCTGCTTTATGACCTGGCCAACAGCAGGAACCAAAGGCTTTTGTCTACGTATACCGTCGATTACGACACATTCGATGACTATGATAAAATGAAATTGGTGTACGAATATGTGCAGAAGAATTTCTCGGAAAAGATTACGCTGGAGGACTTATCAAATGTGGCTACGATGAGTACTATTTCTTTCAACAGGTTCATCAAAAAGCGTACGGGAAAAACATTCGTTGACTATGTGAACAACATCCGGGTAGGGTATGCAGCACGTTGGTTGGTTGAAAAAGACCTTAGTATTTCGGAAATTGCGTTCAAGTCCGGTTTCAATAATATTGCCAATTTTAATAGAAACTTTAAGGAGATAAAAAAATGCACTCCAAGCCAGTACAGGGATGATTTCTCGGGTTTAAAACGCATCCTGTGATTTTTTGCGAGTCCTTTATCTAAAGGCATTCCACTCGAAAACGATTGAGATTTCAGGTTTTCGGGATTACATAATTTACAATACTGCAAAATTCACCTATATATATTACCATATGCGTAATATATAAGGTAAATTTTTGTGTATTATTGGTACGCAATCGATATAAAGTCAAAATATTATCATTAAATGATATAATAATATTAATTAGATGTTTAGTCGTGTTATAGATTTGTTAAATATTAAAACAAATAAAAACTCAAACTTTGAATGATTGCTGATTTCACGCCATCAACAATTGAAAAACTTAATTTAACCAAACATCAATTATGAAAAAACTTATGTTTAATTTTTCAAACTGGGGTTCTTGCCACAAGGCGGTGCCCTTGATTTTTCTATTACTGCTTTCGGTAAGTTCTGGATTTGCGCAGACTAAAGTGCGCGGGGTCGTATCTGATCCCAGTGGTACGACGCTTCCGGGTGTTTCTGTTACCGTTCAAGGAACAAATGAAGGCACAACAACAGACCTGGAAGGAAAATATGAAATTAACGTTGCGGAGAATGGTGAACTTTTGTTCAGTTTTCTAGGGTTTGCACAACAAACCGTCAAGGTTAACGGTAAATCAACCATTAATGTTACGTTATCAGACAGTACCAAAGACCTCGATGAGGTGGTTGTAATTGGGTACGGGAGTCAGAAGAAACGGGACGTTAATTCCTCTATCTCAACAATTAGGGCTAAAGATCTAGAAAACCTAAAGCAAACCAATATAGACCAGATGCTTCAGGGAAAAGCTTCGGGGGTTTCCGTTTCTAACAATTCAGGGCAGCCAGGGAGCGCAGCTTCGATTAGGGTGCGCGGAACAACTTCGATTTCAGGGACCAATGAACCCCTATACATTATAGATGGTGTTCCTATTTCGGGGGATGCGACCGGTAGATCAACAAGCGGAAGGCCAATTTCAGGCAACGATTTTTCATCGAATGGCGGTGCGGGAAATAATGCGGTAAGCCCGCTCTCGACCATTAATCCAAATGATGTTGAATCTATCGATATACTTAAAGATGCTTCGGCTACAGCAATTTACGGTTCACGTGGCGCAAATGGTGTAATTATTATTACAACGAAATCGGGTAAGAAAGGAACAGGAAAAATAAGCTATGAAGGGTATACTTCGGCGCAATCAATCTACAAATCTTTGGACGTTTTGAACTTAAGGCAGTTTGCAGAGCATCAAAATAAACTTGCGGCACTTTATGGAACGGAACCCCGTCCTGAGTTCGCACATCCTGAATTACTTGGTAACGGTACTGATTGGCAGGACGCAATTTATCGAACTGCTGTGACCACCAGCCATCAACTTTCATTTTCAGGAGCTAAAGATGGGACAAATTACTATCTTTCAGGGGGCTTTTTAGATCAGGAAGGTATAGTGTTGGGTTCTGGTTTAAAGCGGTATACAATGCGTTTAAATCTCGATACAAAAGTAAAGGACTGGGTTCGGATTGGTGCAAATATCAACACAGGTATTACAAACGAAAATCTGACAATCAACCAAAGTTTTGGGGGTATTATTAGTAACACATTACTTCAGGCCCCTGATATTCCAATCAGGAATGTTGATGGAACATACGCCGCACCTCCGCCAAATTCGCCTTATGCAACCTACTTTAATCCGGTTGCTGAAGCGTTAACTAAAGACAACAACCTTATTCGAAAAAACTTTTTAGGAAGTGTTTACGGAGAGTTTAACCTGTATAAAGGGCTTAAATATCGTGTGGAGTTTAGTGCCAATACTGAGTTTTCCGAGCATACCGAGTTTGCGCCGTCTTATGACAGGGGGTCGCAGAGAAATCTAACAGCAGATTTAACGGAGCGTCGCCAAAACTGGTACTCTACCAATTTTAAAAACCTGTTGACTTATGATTTTGCAGTGCAAAAACACAAGTTTACAGCTCTTGCAGGACAGGAAGCAAATGATACCCATTGGGAAGGTGTTATTGCGACTGCCAGCGGATTCCAAACCAATGATATTTACAACTTAAGCTTGTCAGATCCAGAAAATAGAATTGTAAACGGGTATAAAGGCAGTGGGGCAATTTCGTCGCTTTTTGGCCGTGTTATTTACGATTTTGACAATAAGTACAGCTTGTCAGGCTCTGTGCGGAGCGATGTTTCTTCAAAGTTTGACCCAACAACATCCAATCAAAGAGGAACTTTTAGTGGAGTTGCAGCGTCGTGGAAATTATCGAACGAGTCATTTATGGAATCGACGCGAAGCTTTGTTGATAACATTAAAATTAGGATTGGTTACGGTGAGACCGGAAACCAGCAAATTGAAAATAACAGATACACAGCACTTTTGAATCAACAAAACTCTGGCTTAGGTCCAGGGTTTTTACCAGGTAATTTTCCCAACCCTAATTTAACGTGGGAATCTTTAAATCAAACAGATATCGGTTTAGACTTTACGGCATTGAATTCTAAATTATCGGTTAGTTTTGATTGGTACAACAAAAAGTCCACTGGTTTCCTATTCGTAGTGCCTTTACCACTTTATCTTACAGGAGGTGGAAGTCAATATGGCGGAATTTCTGCACCAACTTCGAATCTTGGAGAAATGCAAAATCAGGGCGTTGATTTAACAGTGAATTTCGATTCGAAAAGCACAGGTGATTTCTCATGGAATAGTACTTTGGTATTCTCTCATTACAAAAATGAATTAACTGCGATTCAGGATGGTCTACCATTATTACAAGCTGTCAATACGAATGGTTATCAGCCGGTAGACATTACAAACACGGTTGTAGGAATGCCGATTGGGATGTTTTACGGGTATGTATCACAAGGTATTTTTAATGACCAGGCCGCACTCGATGCTGCACCACTTCAGTTTGGACAAACTGTAGGGCCTGATCCCGGACAAACGGCCTTAGGAGACATTCGGTATAAGGATGTGAATGGTGATGGTGTCGTCGATACTTCGGATAGGACTTTTATTGGTAACCCACATCCTGATTTTACTTTTGGATTTACCAATAATTTCAGATACAAATCATTTGATCTGTCAGTATTCTTGCAGGGTTCCGTCGGGAATGATGTAATGAATCTTACAAAAAGGGCAGGAACCGCTAATGCGATCCTTTCGCAGAACCAATTAGTAGAAGCTGCGGATTTCTGGACTGTTGACAATACGGATACCAACATTCCGAGGCCTGTAAACAGCGAAAGCAATACAAATGCATTTATCTCAGATCGCTTCGTTGAAGATGGTTCTTACATGCGGATTCAGAATGTTACTTTAGGGTACACTTTGCCAAAAGAACTGTTAACAAAGCTAAAAATGTCACGGGTTAGGCTTTATGGAAGTGTGCAAAACCTATATACCTTAACTAAATATAGTGGTTATGATCCCGAAATTGGCTCATTTAATCAAAATGTACTTCTCACCGGAATTGATAACGGAAGATATCCATCGCCAAGAACATATTCTGTTGGTGTTAACGTAGAATTCTAAAAATAAAAATGAAAATGAAAACACTTTTTAATACTTATAAATTACTCGCATTTGCCGTTGTTATTTTAGCGTTCGGATCATGTGATGATGATTTCACGAATCGTCCGCCGGAAGACCAAATCAGCTTAGATGCTTACTACAGTTCAAATGATCAGGTAGCTTCCGCGACAAACGGAATGTATAGCAGGACTTGGTTCCAATTTGAAAATAAATTTTTCTGGGCGGTAACGGAGGTTGGTTCAGGGAATATGTATACCGGTTCATCCGACGTAAACGCAATGCGTAATTTCTCTCTTAATGGGAGCGACCCTGAGCTTGTAAACGGCTGGAGCTCACTGTGGGCTAACGTTGCGCAGTCTAATGCAATCATTAATTTTCTGGCAAACAGAGTCGGTCCCGCTGTGGACGACGATGTCCTACAGAATACAATTGGTGAGGCATATTTCATGAGGGCAACTGCTTATTTTTATCTTGTAAGACTGTGGGGGGCTGTTCCGATAATTGAAAATAACCTCGATTTCACTACAAATCCGGTAATTCCTACAAATCGGGTAGAAGACATTTATCAGCTTATCGAGATGGATTATCAAAAAGCCATAGAAAAGTTGTTTGAGAAAAACCGAGGCTCCAATTACGCAGCGAACGGTCACGTTTCTAAGGGATCTGCTAAATCGATGCTGGCTAAAGTGTATCTCTACGAGAAAAAATACGCAGAAGCGCGCGCAATGGCTGAAGATGTGATCAACAGCGGAGAATTTAAGTTGCTTGGGGGGCCTCAATTGCCTTCTAAATCGTTTGGAGATTTGTTTACATACGCCAATAATAATAACGAAGAATCCATTTTCGCATTACAATGGAAGGGCGACGGAAACTACGGATCAGCTAATAATTGCAATACTCAATTTGGGATAAGTACAGCAACTGTATCAACCTCCAACGCATCTTATGGAGGCGTCTTTGCGCCATCACAGGATATCATGGCCGCATACGAAACAGGAGATTTGAGAAGAAAGGAAACCATTATGTTTCCGGGAGCTACTTACCCAAACATTAAAGTAGTGCCTGGTGGTGGTACACTGACAGTTCCTGCTGCCGATCAAATTGGAGGACAGGGCGCGGGCGCGGCAATTAAAAAGTATTGCATTGGAATCGTGAATGGAACCGTCACAGGACCTGCAGACAATTGGGCAATGATGGATAATAATACCTACATCATGCGTTACGCAGACTTGCTTCTTATTCATGCTGAAGCCGTTCTTGCGGGCGGAGCCAGTACTTCGGATGCCTCAGCGCTGGCATCATTTAATGCAGTAAGGAATAGGGCAGGGTTGTCAAGCTTGGCTTCAATTACTTTTAATGATATTTTCAAAGAAAGAAGACTTGAGCTATGTTTTGAAGGCGATTATTGGTTTGACCTTGGAAGGATTCCAAGAGCACAGGCAACGGCAATTATGGCAGCCCAAAACAGAGGGAACAAAGATTTTGAAGAGCATTATACTCCTGAAGAAGGCGATTTCCTTATTCCTTATCCGGATAATGAAGTGGCTAAAAATCCACTTTTGATTGAAGCTCCGGTACCCTACGTATTCGATTAATTAAAAAATATAATGATATGAAAAATTTCAAAAATTTCGGGATTAGTGCCTTTTGTGCGTTGCTGATCTCTTTTTTCTCCGCATCTTGCAGCAGTGATGACAATGGATCCGGTAAATCACCAATTATTGATAGCGTGAGTGCTTCGGTAGATATCGAAGGGAATCCTGTTGAACTCGTACCTACAACTATTGGTTATGCAGACAATGTGTATGTAATCCAGGGCTCAGGCTTCACTTCTTTACAGAAGATTTATTTCAATGAAACCGATACGTATTTCAATCCGGCACTAGTCACTGACTCCGCTATATTTGTAACAATTGACAGAAATACGCCCTACGCCAACACAACCAATGAATTAAAAGTGGTCACCGCAAACGGTACGGCTGTATTCAACTTTACAGTTGCGCCACCGGCTCCCCAGGTAGATAGTTATAATTCCATAAATGCCCAAGCCGGCGATGTAATAACAATCTATGGATCATTTTTCCTTAATCCTACGGTAACTATTGGTGATACTCCAGCAACAATACAGTCTTCAACTGAAACAGAAATTCAGGCAGTAGTTCCCGCAGGGTCAAACCGTAAATTGGTTACAGTAACGACAATATCTGGATCTGATACGGCTTCACAGCCTATAGGAACGGCTATTTATGATGATACTTACGCATCATTTGTAGAAAACTGGCTCGGACCATGGGATGGTAGTGGCTTCACGGTAGATACTGAAAATAAGATACAGGGTGCCAGCTCTATCAAGGCTACTTTTACGGGGTACACAGGATTCAAGATTCCGATGTACAACAGTCCTGCATCTACCGCAGGGTATAGCGGTATCAGGGTGTCTTTTAGAAGCACCAAGGAAAGCGGCAAATTTAAAGTCGTGCTGAATGGAAATTACGGTGCGGGAAAAGAGATATCGTTTACGAGTCAATGGACATCATTTGTGATTCCTTTCTCTGATTTGGGAGGAGCACCTGATACAATCAACGAAATTGTACTGCAGGAGTTTGCAAATGGAGGGGGAGATGTTCTCTACATTGATGACGTAGGTTTCGTTTTGCAATAGCCAGACCACTGAGTACAAATACAATATTTTGTTTTTAGATTTTATATGTAGAATTTGAGTTAGTTAATTAATTCCCCGATTGATTCGTCGGGGAATTATTTTTCATAGCCCATGCAAAAACTGGCAGGTAATTTACGGCCCTTAATAGTTGTTCCTATACTTTCACATTTCAGAGATAACTTTTTATGGAATACAATCCTTTGGCTTCACGTTATGATACGATGTCCTACCGCCGTTGCGGCCGCAGCGGTCTAAAACTTCCGATGCTTTCTCTCGGTTTGTGGCATAATTTTGGGTTTGTGAATGATTTCATGAATAGCCAAAGTATTATTCGGACAGCGTTTGACTGTGGAATCACACATTTTGATTTGGCAAACAACTATGGCCCGCCGCCGGGATCCGCAGAAATCGTATTTGGACAAATTCTGAAAAAAGATTTTGTCAATCATCGGGATGAAATGGTCATTTCTACGAAAGCAGGTTATCAGATGTGGGACGGCCCTTACGGTGATTGGGGGTCGAAAAAATACCTAGTTTCAAGTCTGGATCAGAGCCTCAAGCGCATGCAATTGGAGTATGTCGATATTTTTTACCACCACCGTCCTGATCCTGAGACCCCGTTAGAAGAAACCATGGCTGCGTTGGATTTAATCGTCAAACAGGGAAAAGCATTGTATGTCGGTATCTCAAATTATAAGCCCGAGGAAGCCAAAAAGGCAATCGATATATTGGAAGCGTTGGGTACACCTTGCCTCATCCACCAACCCAAATATTCCATGTTTGAGCGTTGGGTAGAAAACGGCTTGTTGGATTTACTGGGAAAAGAAGGCGTGGGATGTATCCCATTTTCACCTTTGGCCCAGGGGTTACTCACCGATAAATATCTGAACGGTATTCCATCAGATTCGCGCGTGGTAACCAGTGGGGTTTTTCTGAATGAAAGCCACATTACCCCGGAGCGTGTCGACAAAATAAAACGGTTGAATCAGGTTGCTATGGATCGAGGCCAGAAATTGGTTCAGATGGCTATTGCGTGGTTGCTGAAAGACGAAAGGGTCACTTCCGTTTTAATTGGCGCCAGCAGGCCAGCGCAAATTTTAGATGCGCTGCCCGCTTTGGAGAATATCCTTTTCAGTAGTACTGAATTGGAAGAAATTGAAAATATCTTATCTTAAAAGGCTTTAAAATGATTAAAAAAATTGCCCTTTTTTCCCTTTACGCAGGGATGGCATTTGGACAAGGCAACACACACAACCTGAAAGCCGGGAAGTTTGACGGTTTGGCCATGACACCGCCGATGGGGTGGAATTCATGGAATACCTTTGAAACCCATATCGATGAAAATCTGGTGAAGGAAACCGCTGATATTATGGTGAAAACGGGCATGAAGGAAGCGGGCTATACTTATATCGTCCTCGATGATGGCTGGATGACGAAGGAGCGCGATGAAAACGGAAACCTGGTACCGGATCCACAAAAGTTTCCTTCTGGCATGAAGGCGTTGGTCGATTATGTACACAGTAAAGGATTGAAGTTTGGGTTGTACAATTGTGCCGGTATCCAAACCTGTGCCGGGTATCCGGGAACGCGTGGTTATGAATACCAGGATGCACGTTTTTATGCGGCACTGGATATCGATTATCTCAAATATGATTGGTGTAATACACAGGGTATAACCGCAAAAGAAGCCTACACCACCATGAGTAATGCGTTGAAAACAGCCGGAAAGCCGATTGTGTTCAGCCTCTGCGAATGGGGGGACAACCAACCATGGGAATGGGCCAAACCAGTAGGGAATCTATGGCGCATCTCAGGAGATATTTCCCCTTGCTTTGATTGTGAAGACAACCATGGCACCTGGTCTTCGTGGGGTTTTATGAAAATTGTCGAGATGCGCAAAGACATCCGCAAGTATTCAGGGCCGGATCATTGGAACGATTTCGACATGATGGAAGTGGGTGACGGAATGACCAACAACGAAGACCGTTCCCATTTTGCGATGTGGTGCATGCTGGCATCTCCATTGATCGCGGGCAATGATTTTAGGAAAATGTCGCCTGAAACCCTGGCTATATTATCGAATAAAAACATGATCTCGATCAACCAGGATGCTTTAGGGATACAAGGGTTTCGATATAGCGTCATAGACGGTGTTGAGGTTTGGGTGAAACCGCTTTCTGATGGATGGGCCGTGACGTTTTTAAATCGCAATGCATCAACTTCGACAGTCAATTTTGATTGGAAAAAGCACATTTTTAATGATGCCGATTTTGGTTACAGTGTAGACTTCTCGAATAATCAATTTAAAATCAGGGACATGTGGAAAAATAAGGAAGCCGGAAATACATCGAAGGCATTCACTGCGAATCTCGAAAGTCATAATGTAATAACCTTAAAACTTACGAAATGAAAAACATTTTAACCCTATTTATTTTCTTTTTTCTGTGTAAAACCTATGGGCAGTTTGTAAAAGAACACGGCCAGCTTCGTGTAAGCGGCACACAATTGGTAGACCAATCCGGAAAAGCGTTAGTCTTGCGCGGATTGAGTTTTGGATGGCACAGCTATTGGCCTCAATTTTATAATAAAAAGGCGGTCGCATGGTTGAAGAAGGATTTCAGTTGCACGGTCGTACGCGCGGCCATGGGAGTGGAGCAAGGTGATCTGTCTTATATTAAAGATCCTGTTTTCGCCACATCAAAGGTGGAAGCGGTGGTAGATGGGGCAATAAAGTCTGATATTTATGTGATTATTGACTGGCACAGCCACAACATTAATCTTGAAGAAGCGAAGCGTTTTTTCGATAAGATGTCAAAAAAATACGGAAAGTATGCTAATGTAATTTATGAAGTATTCAATGAGCCTGATGAGGAATCGTGGGCCGATGTGAAAGCCTACTCCGAGACCGTAATCAACATCATCAGGAAAAATGATCCGGACAACATCATTCTTGTCGGTTCTCCGCGTTGGGATCAGGATATTCACCTGCCTGCAGCAGATCCAATCAAAAATCAGACGAATCTGATGTATACCATGCATTTCTATGCCGGAACACACGGAAAATGGCTGCGCGACCGCACGGATGAAGCCATTGAAAGCGGACTGCCGGTTTTCATTTCTGAATGTGCCGGGATGGAAGCTACAGGCGATGGCCCACTGAATTTAACTGCTTGGCAGGAATATATTGATTGGATGGAAAGCCGAAAACTGAGCTGGATTACGTGGTCTGTGTCTTCCAAAGAGGAAACCTGCTCCATTCTAAAAGCTTCAGCATCCTCAGAAGGAAATTGGAAAGACAGTGATTTGAAGGAATCAGGCTTAAGGGTCCGCGAATTTTTGAGGAAGTTTAACGGTAAAAATTAATCTTCTTTAAACCGGAAGCCAATGCCGTGCAGGTTTTCAATCGCGATGTCGGGTTCGTTGGCAATTACCTTCCGAAGTCTTGAAATAAACACATCGAGGCTCCGCCCCATAAAATAATCGTCGTCACCCCAAAGTGCCGTCAGAATCTGCTCGCGTTTTAGCACAACGTTTTTGTTGTCCAGAAAATACTTCAGCAATTCTGATTCGCGTTGCGTAAGCGTAATTTTTTCATCTTGTTTAAATACGAGGTAATTCGCCGGGTCAAATTGGTAACTGCCCAATTTATAAAATTGATTTGCCGACGCTGGTTTCTGCGATCGCTTTAGGAAAATCTCAATCTTAAGCAGCAATTCCTCGATACTGAAGGGTTTTACGAGGTAATCATCGGCGCCGATACGAAGCCCTTTGATACGGTCTTCTTTTAACGTCTTGGCAGAAAGGAAGATAATGGGTACATCGGTATTGATTTTCCTGATTTCAGAAGCAAGGTCAAATCCGTCCATTTTAGGCATCATGATGTCGAGGATGCAGATGTCGAAATGGCCATACCGAAAGGTTTCCAGACAGAAAGCGCCATCCGCACAATGTGTAACGTCGTATCCGTTTTGTTCGAGGTTGTCCTTGGTAAGGAACGCAAGCGTATCGTCATCCTCGGCATATAATATCCTGAAATTACCCATCAGTTTTTTGGTATTAAAATCGTCATCGTTAATCCGCCTTTATGGTTGGCCGCAGGCGCTATCTTCCAGCCATGAAGCACGCATATTTTTTTCACATAATAGAGTCCGAGACCAAATCCATTCACTTCGTTGCTTAAGGCATGTTGCGCGCGGTAAAACTTATCAAAAATAAATGAAATATTTTTTGCTGAAACACCAATACCATTATCAATAAATGCCAATTTAAGTTGGTTTTTTTCTTCCGAGAGATGAATGTTAATATCAGGCCTTCGCTCGCAATACTTCACAGAATTGTCAATCAGGTTGTAAATGATATTTGTGAAATGGAATACATCGGCATCAATAAAATAACTTCCATGTGGCGCTTCTATACTGATGTCGCTTTCCGGATATTTGAGTAAAATACTTTCGATGACATCTTCGATGATCGCAACAACATCCGTTTTTTCTTTCTTTAATACCAACGCCGTCTTGTCTGATTTGGCAATATTCAGTACTTTCTCAATATGGGCGTTGAGTTTGTTGCTTTGCGAAATGATGATCTGGGTGTATTTTTCGAGCTTTTCATCGTTGGTAATCTGAGGCTGTTTGCTTAGGTAGTTCGACGCAATCAATATCGACGACAAGGGTGTTTTGAATTCGTGTGTCATATTGTTGATGAAATCGCGCTGCAGTTCAGAGTACTTTTTTTGCTGTAAAATGGTGAAAATCGAATACACATAAATCAATAAAATCACCACCAATGCGAATGAAAGCACAAACCAGAATTTTAGCGAACTGAATAGGTAAGTGGTTTCATTCGGGAAGCGTATCGCAAAGTAATAGACCAGGTTTTTATGCTTCGGGAAATGCACAGTATGCTTTGATTTCGTCTTGTCGGAAAGCGACACGTAATTGCCGTAGACCATTTCGTCGCTTTGGCAGTTGTAAATGGCATATTCAAAATCCGTGACGATATTCACCTTTGCAAATTCCGACTTTAGGTAAAATTCCAGGATTTTGGGTTCAAAATCATTGTTGGTGTTAACGACGTAATAGTCGTTGGATACTTTTTGCACAGGATTCTCGGAAGGCAATTCATTATTTGTGCCTTCATAAAGCCGCTTGGCTACCTCCAGCAGTGCGACATGGGACTTCTGGCTGAATTTTCGCTCCTCAATGGTATAAGCCTGCCGTGTCCACAGCAACTGCGCAATCAGGATGCCGACGATGGCAACGAGTCCTACGAGTATGATTAAGTTGAGTTTATTGACTTTCATAATTTGTGTTCCAATACTATAACTATTTAAGCAGTAAAAGAAATTCTGGGTCAAAAATAACAACTATGCCCGGGCAAATGGATAAAATAGGCACTGCTTAACAACTCATTAACAAACATTTGAAACTGCTTAACAACTGTGTAATAAATACTGTAATACTTTTGGATGGTACAAAAAACGTTCAGTTAATCATTTATTAATCAAAAACCTTCACATTATGAAAAACACTATTTTATTATTCGTTACCGCGATCATCTGCGTACTTGGATTGTCATCATTTACAACAACCCCGAAACACGGTTTAGCAACCTTTGGAGTGACCGGCGGCACAGTCGTCTGGAAAACAGAATCGATTGATGTCGGAGAGATTCCGCAGGGAACGCCAAAAACTTTTGAATTTGAATTCAAGAATACAGGCTCTACGCCAATTGTGATCACCAGTGCACATGCTTCCTGCGGCTGTACGGTAGCTGATTATCCAAAGGATTCCATCGCGCCGGGAAAATCAGCCACTATCAAAGCCACTTACAATGCCGCCAACAAAGGGGCGTTCACGAAAACAGTCACTGTGACAACCACAGAAAACGATACACCCAAAGTCCTTACGATTAAAGGGACTGTGATTTAGGGTATTTACAAGTGCTAATGAAAAAACTCCGGGTTGTGATAAGCCCGGAGTTTTGTTTTTATACCAATGCCTGTTTTAATTATCGGCAGAAACGGGCTCACCATAAAGGTCAAATTCCGTGGCCTCCGTAATTTTGATCATCGCAAAGTCGCCCGTCTTCAGGTAGTTTTTTCTCGCATCAATAAGCACTTCATTGTCTACATCCGGGCTGTCAAACTCTGTCCTTCCCACAAAATGGGTACCTTCCTTGCGGTCAATAATGCATCTAAATACTTTTCCGACTTTCTCCTGGTTTAAATCCCACGAAATCTGGGATTGTAATTCCATAATTTCATTCGCACGTTCCTGTTTCACTTCGGCAGGCACGTCATCTTCGAGAAGATAAGCGTGCGTATTTTCTTCATGCGAATACGCGAAACATCCCAAACGGTCAAACTTCATTTCCTGGACGAAATCTTTAAGCTTTTCAAAATCTTCCCGCGTTTCTCCCGGATATCCGACAATCAGTGTAGTCCTGATCGCCATCCCGGGAACAGCCTCGCGGAAATCTTTCAGTAATTTTGTAGTTTTCTCCTGAGTAGTACCACGACGCATTGATTTCAATACCGAATCCGAAATGTGTTGCAACGGAATATCAATATAATTACAGATTTTTGGCTCGCGTTTCATAATCTCCAATACGTCCATCGGGAATCCTGTTGGAAATGCATAGTGCAGGCGGATCCACTCGATCCCTTCAACTTTTACCAACGCCTCAAGCAACTCGCCCAAGTTCCGCTTTTTATATAGATCCAGGCCGTAATAAGTCAGGTCCTGTGCAATCAATATCAATTCCTTCACACCGTCTTTCGCTAAACCTTCAGCTTCTTTAACGAGCTTTTCGATAGGCTGGGAAACGTGCTTGCCGCGCATTAACGGAATCGCACAAAAACTGCACGGGCGGTCACAGCCTTCGGCAATTTTCAGGTAAGCGTAATTTTTTGGTGTAGTCGTAAGCCTTTCCCCTAAAAGTTCATGCTTGTAATCAGCGCCCAAAGCTTTTAAAAGCAAAGGCAATTCAGTAGTGCCAAAATATTGGTCGATATTTGGAATTTCCTTTTCTAAATCCGGACGGTAACGTTCAGAAAGACAGCCGGTCACAAACACTTTATCCACAAGGCCACGGTCTTTTTTGTCAGCATATTCCAGAATCATATTTACGGATTCTGCTTTCGCATTGTCAATAAACCCACAGGTGTTGATCACGATAATGTTGCCTTCACTTTCCGCAGGTGCTTCATGTTCGACCTCTTTGCCGCTGGCACGCAATTGCCCCATCAGCACTTCACTGTCATAAATGTTCTTGGAACAGCCGAGCGTAATGACGTTTATTTTGTTCTTTTTTAAAGACTTAGTCCGCATGTATTCAAAATTTGAGGGTGCAAAAGTACGGTTTTTTTGCTTTAAAGTTTAAGGTTTAAAGTTAAGGTTGTATAGGTGTGTTTTTTAGGAGCTGTTTCGTGCTGTCCGCTGTATCTTTTTATGCCTTGCTTGAGCCGGCAAAAAAAGGATGCCGCTTCTCCCGAAACTTCGGGAAGGGCTAAAAAAAAATCCACTTCAGGTCACGAAGCGGATTTTAAAGGAAATATTGTTATTCGTTTACAATTCAAAAATCACGGTCAGGCTCACATTGTGGTTCCTTTGGTTAATGGTCGCTGAATCCGTTAAACCCTGCGAAAAGGAGGATTGCTGGTAATCCCGTCTGGCTTTAGTATATGAAACGTCAATTTTGGTATCTCCAAAGCTGTAACCGAGTCCCGCAGAATACGCGTTTAGGTCGCTCATCACGGCATCATTCTTGTACGGGCTTTTCTCAAAACGATAACCACCACGGAAACTCCATTTTTTTACTTTGTATTCGCCACCAACGCGCAATTCCCCAGAAGTATCAAACAAATCAGCCATTTGTGCATTGGCCGTTGTGAATTCCGCTTTTGGCTTGAAACGGGTGTTGGAGTAATCTTTCATCGAATAATCCACGCTGATTAGTCCCTTCGTCCCAAAAACATACGCCAAACTTCCGGTATAGCGCGACGGCGTTTGCAGCTTGTATGTTGGATAAATGATTTTGATATCAGGATCGGCATAAAAATCGCCCTGTTCTGCGGTCCTCACAGCCAGCGTTTGTAACAACTCGTCTTTAAGGCTGTACCAGGTCGGGGATTCATAGGCAAGTCCTACGCGGAATTCCTTTGTCAGTTTGGCAATTCCCCCCAATTGAAAAGAAAACCCGGATCCATAGGTTGTTAAATCATTGCTGAATCGCAGTGCCTGCAATCCTGCATTGTTGTTGTGTCCTGGCGCATCCTGGTAGTCTTCGTAAAAACTCGTGTGCCTGTTAAAATCGGTAAAATGAGAATTTAAGTTCAAACCGATATAGTATTTATCCTTGTAAGATACTGCTGCATTAAAGGATAGTTTTCCATTATATCCCGTACTTACAATCGTATTTTCCTGATAAAAATTATTAGCGCCAGTCACGTTTGAAGTGTAGGTGTTTCCGGCTCCGGGATTGATGATGAAGCCCTCATACCCAAGGTAAGCCTGTTGCTCATTGTAGTACAGGTCTTCAAAATTGTTGCCTGTAATCGTTGACAACGGAATTCCATTTGCGTAACTTGTAAAGTAGTTTGCGACAGAATTGCCATTATGTCCCCGGTAAAATACAGAGTTGTCAAATAGATTTGCGTTCTCGTAATTTAAACCCAGTGCGATTTTATTCCATCCGGTTTTTTCGCTTGTATCCTTAAAAATCCAAATGCCACCAACCTGATTTAAATCGAAAGTGTTGTCATTTTCATTGTACTTCTCCCCGAAATAGTTCGAACGGTTGGTCGTATTTACGCTGCTCAACGTCAGCGCTGCCTGGTTATTCGTAAATATTGCTGAACCAGCCGGATTGACATTCAATGATGAAAAATCGCCTCCCAGCGCACCAAAAGCGCCGCCCATAGCACGAAACCGCGCTGTACCGTTAAGATTGTCCTGTGCATAACGGAGACCGTCCGTAGCATCCTGTGCCTGCGTGCTTACTGCCGCCAGGCCTAAAATAAGAATAGATAAATACTTTTTCATGTGATGATTGATTTTTGGTCAAAAAAATACCCATGTCAAACACAGGTATTTGTTAAATTTTAATTAGCCTCTTCTGCCTCCGCCGCCACCGCCGCTTCTGCCACCGCCGCCCCCGCCGCCGCCTCTGCTTCCGCCGTAGCTGCCTCCTGAAGAACGGCTTCCTCCTGAGGAGCTTGGGCTACTGTAGGTTCTTGTAGATGATGATGAACTTCTTGTCGGAGTGTAATTTCCATTATTTCTTGTAGAAGATGAAGTAGTGTAAGTCGTATTGCTCCTGGTTCCGGAGTTGCGGTTTGAATAGGTGGTTACAGATCTTCTTCCGCTGCTGTAATCGCCACTATTCCGGCCATTAAAATTACGGTTGCCTGATCGACCTATAAAATTGCGGTTGCCTAATCGTCCTCCATTTGTTGCGTAGCTTCTTCTTCCTGCATTATTAGCAATACCATAGTTGTAGCCTGAACCCCTTCTACCTAGCGCATAAGCATAATTTCCATGGTGGTGGTTTCCATAATAGTTGCCGTAGTAACCGCCGTAATAAGGGTAGTAGCCTCCCCATCCCCATCCGGGATAATAGCCTCCCCATCCGATACCGTACCAGGAATTCCATCCCCAGCCAATATTCCAATTCCATCCGGAGCCATACCAGCCCCATGTTGGCGTGTACCAGGAATTCCATCCCCAGCCATTATCATATACGTTGACAACCACATTGTCAGTAGTACTTCCCCAGCCAGCGTTATCACTAACATAGCGATAGGTCGTGGCTGTGGTATCCGAATCTGAATTGTAGTTGTCTACATCGGTAAAAACTTCAGCGGTCTGCTGTTTTGAATCAAAATAATCCTTATAGCTTTGATTCGTTGAAGTAGTTGCGGTTTCTCTAGCCTGAGGAGTGCTGTTACCGTTTCCATAAACGCCGTCCCGATCGTAATAAGAGGTATTCTGGTACGACCCGCACGACGCCGTCACCACCCCAATCAATCCCACGAGGGACCAAATGCGGAGCGATTTTAGTTGAACATAATAAGTTTTCATATCTGTAGCATTTTTATTGTTGGACAATACAAAAATAATTAGTTTTGCGAAACTTTTTAGTTAAATAAAGTTAAACCTGATTTATCTCAATTTATTGCATATGAGCAAGAATCTCACAACGAGGGCCGAAGACTATTCGAAATGGTATAATGAACTGGTCGTAAAGGCCGACCTGGCTGAGAATTCAGGGGTTAAGGGCTGTATGGTCATTAAGCCGTATGGCTATGCAATCTGGGAAAAAATGCAGGCAGAACTCGACCGAATGTTCAAGGAAACCGGACATCAAAATGCTTATTTTCCGCTGTTTGTGCCCAAAAGCATGTTCGAAGCGGAAGAAAAGAACGCCGAAGGCTTTGCAAAAGAGTGCGCCATCGTCACACATTACCGACTTAAAAACGATCCCGATAATCCAGGGAAGTTGATGGTAGATCCAAATGCGAAGCTTGAGGAAGAACTTATTGTGCGTCCTACAAGTGAGGCAATTATCTGGTCTACTTATAAAAAATGGATACAATCACACCGCGATTTGCCGCTGCTGATTAACCAGTGGGCCAATGTCGTTCGTTGGGAAATGCGCACACGTCTTTTCCTGAGAACAGCAGAATTTCTCTGGCAGGAAGGGCACACCGCACATGCGACACGGGCGGAAGCCATTGAAGAGTCTGAAAAAATGATGAATGTGTATGCTGATTTTGCTGAGAATTTCATGGGTATTCCGGTGATTAAGGGGCTTAAGACAGAGACGGAGCGTTTTGCAGGCGCTGAAGAGACCTACTGCATTGAGGCTTTAATGCAGGACGGTAAAGCATTGCAGGCTGGGACATCACATTTTCTCGGGCAGAATTTCGCAAAAGCATTCGACGTAAAATTTGCGAACCATGAAGGTAAATTAGAGCACGTCTGGGGGACGTCCTGGGGCGTTTCTACGAGGTTGATGGGGGCGTTGGTCATGACCCACTCTGACGATAACGGACTCGTGTTGCCTCCAAATCTTGCGCCGATTCAAGTGGTTATTGTTCCGATATACAAAACAGACGAAGAATTTAAAGCCGTTTCCGAAGCGGCGCATACTTTGGCTTCCCAATTTAAGAAGCTGCGTATTTCAGTGAAGTTTGATGACCGTACCACCCAAAAACCAGGATTTAAGTTTGCTGAATGGGAATTGAAAGGGGTACCTGTTCGTATCGCAATTGGACCCAAAGATCTTGAAAATGGTACTTTTGAGGTAGCACGTCGTGATACATTATCGAAAGAAGTGGTGCTGAAAGACAGCATTGTAAACTATGTGAGTGAGCTGTTGGAGCAAATTCAGCAAAGTCTTTTTAATAAAGCGTTAGATTACCGGAATGCGCACATCACCAAAGTGGAGCATTTCGATGAGTTTAAAAATGTTCTCGAAAATAAAGGAGGCTTTATTGCTGCACATTGGGACGGGACGCCGGAAACAGAAGAAAAAATCAAAGAGCTTACCAAGGCCACAATCCGCTGCATTGCGCTTGATCGCGAGGACGAAGAGGGACGCTGTGTGTTGACTGGAAAGGCTTCTAAGGGCAGGGTATTGTTTGCAAAAGCCTATTAATATCCAGCTCCTTTTCTGGGCCTTTTAAAAATATTTAGAAAAATAAGCTGAAGCTATTGCGCAAATAAAAAATAGTTGTATTTTTGCATCCGCATTAAACAAGCAGGCCCGTTCGTCTATCGGTTAGGACGCCAGGTTTTCATCCTGGTAAGGGGGGTTCGATTCCCCCACGGGCTACAAAGTTCAATCGAATATTGAAAGAATCTGAACCAGGGGAATAACGGTCCGTTCGTCTAGGGGTTAGGACGCCAGGTTTTCATCCTGGTAACAGGGGTTCGATTCCCCTACGGACTACAAAATTGAATATTAAAGAAACAATTATTAAGAAATGGCAAATCATAAGTCAGCTTTAAAGAGAATCAGAAGTAACGAAAAGAGAAGGGTATTAAACAGATATCAGCACAAAACCACTCGTAATGCAATCAAAGCGTTAAGGATGGCTACTGATAAAAACGAAGCTTCTTCTAAGTTATCTGCAGTGATTTCAATGATTGACAAATTGGCTAAGAAGAACATTATCCATGATAACAAAGCTTCTAACCTTAAGTCAAAACTTACCAGGCACATCGCTAAATTGTAACTGCGGTTACAATATGAATTATATGGAAGGCTTCTGAAAAGAAGCCTTTTTTTATATGCTTAATTTTGTGAGAATGCGCCCCAATAATTCCTTTGTAAGGGGTTTCGGGAAAAAATCCAAAACCATGTGAAAGTTTTTTGACTTTCTGATGTCGTTTGGGTCAATCGAGGACGAAAGCAGGATGATTTTTGTGTTTTGGTAATGCGAAGACAATCCCTGGCTAAATTGTTCTAAAAACTCCCATCCGTCCATTACCGGCATGTTCAGATCCAAAAGTATGAGTTGTTTTTCTTCTTTATCGCCTGATTCCGGAGTTGCCGTAAGGTATGATATGGCTTCCTCACCGTTTGAAAAAGTGATTACCTGTGATGCAAAATTTGCTTTTGAAATAACCATCCTTGACAGCAACAACGCTATCGGATCATCGTCTATACAGATTACTTTGTGAAGCATTAGTTTTCTTTCCTGAATTTTATCGTAAAAGTAGTCCCTTTATCCACCGTACTGTCAATATCAATTTCACCGCCCATACTTTCCATCTGTGATTTCACCAGATAAAGGCCAAGTCCCTTGCTGTCCGGATAATTATGGAAACGTTGGTACAAGCCGAAGACTTTATCCCTAAACTTCATCAGGTCAATTCCCATTCCATTGTCACTAAAACGCAAGACAGTATAATCTTCGTCTTCTTTTGTTGAAATATGGAGTTCCAGGTCCCGCTCAGCCGATTTATATTTGATGGCATTAGTCAGGAGATTTAGCAAAATACTCTCAAAATAAGCCTTATTTGAATAGACTTCGACAGCCTTAATGTCATAATCTATTTTTAGATTATTGCTTGAAATCATGATATTGATCTGGCTCATGACATTGTCAATCGAGTCAGAAATCGTGATGTGCTGCTTCTCTATGGAAGGGTTGTCACGAATGATGACGACTTTGCCAAGGTCCGAAATCGTTTCGTTCAACAGGTAGGTCGATTTTGAAAAACCTTCCATGATTTGCTGCAATTCCTCATTTTCTATAGGAATTTCCTCGAGTAATTGCAACAGTCCAATTAGATTCGACAGTGGCGCCCTGAGGTTGTGCGATGTGATATATGAGAATTGCCGTAAGTCTTTATTGTTTTGGGTGAGTTCATTGATTAGTTGTTCGCGTTCTTTTTCCTGCATTTTGCGTTCGGTAACATCTCGCTGTATCGAAATCCAGTGGGTATGCTCTTTCTCCGCATTAAACACCGGCACCATAGAAAATTGTACCCAGTATGCATCACCGTTTTTCTTATAGGCGATCAGTTCAATCTCACATTCTTTTTTCAGTGAAATGCACTCAATAAGGCTTGTTAATCCCGCCGCATCGGTTTTTTCGCCAAAGAATACCATCGGCGATTTGCTGATGATACTGTCGTATTCATATCCCGACATGTTAGTAAATGCCTGGTTCACGAACACGATACCGGGGATGCCATACTTTGAATTATCCGAGTCTGTGATCACTACGGCATCTTTGGTGTTGGTGATTACCGTTTCAAGTAATTTAAGGCGCTGTTCTTCTTCCTTGCGTTTTGTAATATCCTGCATGGCCCCGATCATACGAATCGGCTCGCCTTTTTCATTGAATAGGAGGAATCCCCTGTCCAATACATAGCGGTAAGATCCGTCACGGCACTTGAAGCGGTATTCATCCTGCCATTTCTGGGTTTTTTGCTCTAAGAAGGCATACAGCTTAACCGACATACGGATGCTGTCTTCAGGGTGAATGCGGTCAAACCACCATTTGGAGTTGTTTCCGACTTCATCTTTTTTATACCCGTAAACACCCTGAATTCCCTTGTTCCAGGTAAATTCATTTTCTTTAATCTTCCAGTCCCAGATGGTGTCGCTGGTCGCTTTTGCAACGATATCATAGCGTTCTTTCGATTCCCGGATTTCAAGGTTATTGTTTTTCGTTTTTTCCAAATTTTGGAGGTTCGACCGGTCATTCTTAACTATAAAATAACGGATGATCACCGCGCAAATCGTAATGAATACAAAATCACGCGCAATATGGAAATACAGAAAACTTTCGCTGGTATAGTGCTTTTCGAGCAGCGTCAGGCTTGAAAAGGCCAAAACGATAGCAATGAAAATAAAAATGTAGGTTATTTTATCGGTTTTATTTTTCATTACTCCAAATATAGAAAAATAATGGTTCAGTTGTAAGAATTGGGAAAAAACCGGTAGGGTGAAGGGACTAACTTTTGGGGTCAGTACTTTGTGCGGGACAGAAGTACACGACGTTCTGTCAGTTATGTTATGGTTTCATTAAATTTAAATTCGTTTTGCTCGTTCGCTCTAATGAACGCCACAACTTACAAACTTATAAGTCAAGAACTTCCAAACCATGTGCTTTTTTATCCCGAAATAAAGTGTACCTTTGCACCCATTAAAAAATACAGATGGAATCTATCAGAAACATTGCAATCATTGCCCACGTTGACCACGGTAAGACTACTTTGGTTGATAAAATCATGTACCACTGCCAACTGTTCCGTGAAAACGAGAACGCCGGCGACCTTATCCTTGACAACAACGACCTTGAGCGGGAAAGGGGAATTACCATTACTTCTAAAAATGTTTCGGTAGTATATAAAGGTACCAAAATCAATATCATCGATACTCCCGGTCACGCGGATTTCGGCGGGGAAGTGGAGCGCGTACTGAATATGGCCGATGGGGTTTGCCTTTTGGTGGATGCGTTTGAAGGGCCAATGCCACAAACACGTTTCGTATTGCAAAAAGCAATCGACCTTGGCCTAAAGCCATGTGTCGTGATCAACAAAGTTGACAAGGAAAACTGTACGCCTGAGGAAGTGCACGAGAAAGTATTCGACCTGATGTTCGAGCTTGGTGCTACAGAAGAGCAACTCGATTTTCCTACAGTATACGGTTCTGCAAAAAACAACTGGATGTCTGACGACTTCCGTAACATGACTACCAATATCGAGCCTTTGCTGGATATGGTTATCGCGCATGTACCGCCACCAAAGGTTTCGGGAGGGACACCACAAATGCTGATTACGTCTCTTGACTTTTCTGCATTTACAGGACGTATCGCGATCGGCCGTCTTGAAAGAGGCGTGTTGAGGGAAGGCATGCCTATCTCATTGGTAAAGAGAGACGGAACAGTCATCAAATCAAGAATTAAGGAACTGCATACTTTTGAAGGCCTTGGCCGTAAAAAAGTACAGGAAGTCATTGCAGGTGATATTTGTGCCATTGTTGGAGTAGAAGGATTTGAAATCGGGGATACGATTGCCGATTTTGATAATCCGGAAGCATTAGACACGATTGCCATCGACGAGCCGACCATGAGCATGCTTTTCACGATTAACGATTCGCCTTTCTTTGGTAAGGAAGGTAAATTTGTTACCTCGCGACACATCAGGGACCGTTTGACAAAGGAATTAGAGAAAAACCTCGCGATGAAATTGGGTGAGACCAATTCAGCAGATAAATTTATGGTTTTCGGGCGTGGTGTATTGCACTTGTCTGTACTGATTGAAACCATGAGGCGAGAAGGCTACGAATTACAAATAGGGCAGCCTCAGGTTATCATCAAAGAAATAGATGGTGTCAAGAATGAGCCGATTGAGGAACTGACAATCGATTTACCGGAATCGCTTTCCGGCAGGGCGGTAGAGTTTGTTACTTTGCGCAAAGGAGAAATGCTGAGTATGGAAACTAAAGGGGAGCGTATGATCATAAAATTCAATATTCCGTCGCGTGGAATTATTGGATTGCGTAACCAATTGCTTACTGCAACAGCAGGTGAGGCTATTATGGCGCACCGTTTTATCGGATATGAACCTTATAAAGGAGAAATTGCCGGACGTAACAAAGGTTCGTTGATTTCTATGGAAAAAGGAAAAGCGATTCCATATTCTATCGACAAATTGCAGGATCGTGGTAAGTTTTTTGTTGAACCAAATGCCGAAATCTACGAAGGTCAGGTAATTGGAGAAAACTCCCGTAGCGATGATATGAGTGTGAACGTAACCAAAGAGAAAAAACAATCGAATGTTCGTTCATCAGGAAATGATGAAAAGGCAAGGATTATCCCTCCGATCATTTTCTCCCTTGAGGAAGCGTTGGAATACATCCAAAAGGATGAATATGTTGAAGTGACACCTAAATCAATCCGTTTGAGGAAGATTTATCTGAACGAGACAGACAGGAAAAGATTTAAAGTATAGGTTTGTATCCGGCTTCGGTTGGAAAATAATATTCAGTACAAAAAGCGCTCCAATTGGGGCGTTTTTTTATGCAGTATGAGCATATAATCAGATGGAAGACATCATTCTTTTTAGGGAAGAACTTAAAGTGAACAGCCAAACGGAGCGAAGCTAAAATTATCTTTGCCAGCCTTCAATTATAAAATTTCTATCAGCTATTTTCCGCGTAACATTATTGGGCGATTCATGCCATACCTCAAACCGCGCTGCATAAGGATATCCCCAGTCGCCTTCATAAATGGTGAAATCATTTTCGAATTGAAAAATGGAATCACCTGGCCTGATTTCGATCAGACTTTTGGATCTTAGGCGTTCAGCTGATAACGGCTGATTTTTTGTGATTTCAAACGCTTTCAAAAATATTTTCCCATCACTCAGATTTTTATCGACATAAACATATCGATATATACCCGGTTGAACGGATTTATATAAATGCAGGCCTGAAGAAATTTTAGAAGAATCCATTTCTTCCAGAGGTTGTGAAATGGAAATATTTTTCGGGATTACAAGCTCATCAGTAAATTCGTCGTGACGTCCTTCGATGATCAAGTACAACAGAAATCCAAACTGGCAAACTACAGCGAAGAAAATTATAGGCGGTAAAATTAATGCAATTGCAGTTTTCCAATTTTTTTTTATGAGATGAAAAACGACCGCACACACCATACTGAAAAATGCCGTAATCAGTATAAAAGATGAGATGATTAAAAATAAATCTTTCAGGAAAAACAGGCTAAGTAAGAAGAGGACAATTGAAAAAGTAAATAACAATATTTGCCATTTTAAACTAAAAAAGCGATTTAATTTCCTCATTATTTACGGTGCTTTTTTACAATTGCGCCTAATGCCCGGCAAATTCACGTCAGTTGTGGCATTTGGAACTGTCGCGAAGCTTCGGGACTCGACTGGACGGAACGAAGTTATGGAAAACTAGTTTAATTTACACAAAAATGCTGCAATTGCGGGCAACCCATGTTAGCGGTTGCTTTTTTTATCATTTAGATTTCAGTTCTTTCCATACCTGCTTTATGAATTTCTCTTTATCTTTTTTAGCTTCTTTAATTGTCGCTTTTAATGCTGCCGGCATTGTAAAGTACTTATCGGTCCAAAAGTAGATTTCCATAATAATAGGTAACAATTCTATTCCTTTTTGTGTGAGCTTATATAATTTTTTTGCTTTACTATCAGGATGATCCAATTTTTCAATAATACCATTTTCTTCAAGTGATTTCAATCTTGCTGCTAAAATATTAGTCGCTATTCCTTCTGCCGATTTTATAAAATCATTATAGGTGCATTTGTTGGTGAACATTAAGTCCCGGATGATAAGTAATGACCACTTATCACCAAATATGTCGAGTGAGTAACTTAACGGACATTCTGATCTAGGTTCTATCATAAAATAAAATATTTTTAAAAATAATTTAAAAAGCACTTGCAAATCAAAAGCACTTTTATATATTTGCACTTGCAATATGCAAGCAAATTTAAACATTAATTTTTAAATATAAATGATATGAAGCAAAATATTTTAGTGACCGGAGCATCATCTGGTTTTGGATTATTGGTAGCAGGCGAACTACACAGAAAAGGGTACAATGTCATCGGAACAAGCCGAAATCCTGAAAAAGTACAGGCGTTGCTGCCTTTTAAAATCATCGCATTGGACCTTGATTCGGAGGAGTCGATAAATACTTTTTCTGATAGACTTTTTAAAGAAGTCAGCAAATTAGATGTTTTAATTAATAATGCTGGATTTTTGGTAGCTGGTATTGCTGAAGAAATTCCAATTGAGTTGGGTAGAAAGCAATTTGAAACCAACTTTTGGGGAACTATAAAAGTAACTAATGCCATATTACCACATTTTAGAAAACAGAAATTTGGTAAAATTATAACCCTGGGTTCAATTGTTGGATTGGTTTCTTTTCCAAATGCTGCTTATTATGCTGCTTCAAAACACGCTTTAGAAGGATATTTCAAAGCATTACGATATGAGTTGAACGATTTTAATGTACGTGTGGCCATGATTCAACCCGCTGCATTTAAAACAAATATTATAGATAATTCAGCTTCGCCCCTTGCAAAAATTGAAGACTACAATTCTTTGAGAACCAAAATTGAAAAATTCTCAAATGAGTTGGTGAAAAATGCGGGAGACCCAATTATAGTTGCCGAAAAAGTTATACAAGTAGTGCAGACAGATAAACCAAAATTCAGAAACATTGTTGGGAAAGGAACTTCTACACTAATCAATTTACAGCATTTTGCTTACGGATTTTTAGAAAAAAATATACTTAAACAATTAGATAAATAAAATGAAAAAAGTAGTTCTCCTAACCATTTTAATAAATTTAGTGATGTCGACATCAAATGCGCAAAACGTAAAGTATTCATATGCAACAATTCCTACTCAGTTTGTAGAAGCTAACGGAATAAAATTCGCTTACCGTTCTTATGGCAAGGAAGGCGATATTCCAGTAATATATTTCAACCACTTAACAGCAAACCTCGATAATTGTGATCCTGGAATTATGGACGCTATCGCTGCTGAGCGTCATATTATTTCTTTTGATTATCGTGGCGTTGGGGCAACAACAGGTAAACAAGGAACAAGTATTCCTGATATGGCAAAAGATGCTATTGCTTTTATTCACGCACTTGGTTTCAAACAAGTGGATATTATAGCATTTTCAATGGGTGGATTTATAACTCAAGAATTGCTTTTACAGGAGCCTGGTTTGGCGCGTAGAATTATATTGGCAGGTACAGGACCAAGAGGGGGGCAAGGAATAAGTAAAGTTGTTGGTTTAACCTATAATGATATTTTCAAGGGCATCTTCACTTTTAGAGATCCTAAATTTTATTTGTTTTTTACTCAAAATGAAGTTGGTAAACAAGCCGCCCGTGATTTTCTAAACCGGCTTAAAGAAAGAACGGAAAACAGAGATAAAAAGGTAAAATTAAGCGTATTGAGTAAACAACTTAAAGCCATTAAAATTTTGGGTAATGAAAAGCCTGCTGATTTAAGCGTTTTCAAACATCCAGTTTTAGTAGTCAATGGGGACAACGACAGAATGGTACCCACATCCAATTCGTACGATTTGGCAAAACGATTTCCTAATGCTGAACTTGTAATCTATCCAAATTCAGGGCATGGTGGTGTATTTCAATACCACGAAGAATTTCTAAAAAAAGCAATCCCATTTTTAATTAAATAATATCTAAAACTAAATCAGATGAAAGCATTCATAGTAAAAAAATACAGCAAAAAAGAAGCATTACAACTTACCCACGTAACAGAACCAGTTGCGAAGGAAAATGAAGTTCTGGTACAAATTCACGCAGCTGGTGTTAATCTCCTGGATTCGATGATAAAACAAGGAGCGTTCAAGACTTTTTTACCTTATAAAACCCCAATCATAAATGGACACGATATGGCTGGGACTGTGGTTAAAGTAGGTCCAGGTGTAAAGAATTTTAAAATTGGTGATGAAGTCTATGCAAGAGTAGGCGATTACAGAATAGGTACTTTTGCAGAATACATCGCTGTTAATCAAAGCGATTTAGCTTTGAAACCAAGGAATCTATCAATGGAAGAAGCTAGTTCTATCCCATTAGTTGGTTTAACGGCCTGGCAGGCATTAGTTGAAATTGCTAATGTGAAAAGAGGACAAAAGGTTTTTATACAGGCGGGTTCGGGAGGTGTTGGTACATTTGCTATTCAACTGGCTAAACATTTGGGGGCTTATGTCGCAACAACTACCAGTGCAAAAAATATGGATTTGGTAAAAGGTCTTGGCGCCGATTTGGTAATTGATTATAAAACACAAGAATTTTCTAAACTACTCAAAGACTACGATGTAGTATTGCACAGTAATCGGGAAAAGGCAGTGTTGGAAGAATCATTAGGTATTTTGAAAACGGGGGGGCAATTAATTTCGTTAGTAGGACCGCCAACACCGGAATTTGCAGAAGAAGTCGGTTTACCTTGGTATTTAAAAATAGTAACAAAATTGTTAAGTTCCAGCGCCAGAAGAAAAGCAAAGAAATTAAATGTGTCTTTCAAGTTCTTATTTATGAGGGCGGAAGGCAATCAATTAGGTCTAATTAAGCAACTTGTCGAGCAAGGTATTATAAAGCCGGTTATTGACAAAGTATTTCCATTTGAGCAAACCAACCAGGCATTGTCTTATGTTGAAACTGGGAGATCAAGGGGAAAAGTTGTAATAAAAATTAGGTAGTTTCTCTCAGCATTTTCTGCCATTGCCGCTAATTTGTCGCGGCTTCAAGTCAGTTGCAGCTTTTGGAATTGTCCTGAAGCCTCTTGACTCCGTTTGGGCAACTGAGGCAGCGGCCGAACCGCGCAGAGCTGAAACGAAATTTGGAAAAACTTGTTCCGGCAAGCACAAAAAGTCGCAATTTCTGGTAACCGTTTTAGGAGCTGTTTTTAGTTTGTGACTTTATACTTTTTTCTCAAATCTATTCCGTCATCAAAATATTCGACATTTGGATTTTCAATTATGTATTCTTTCTGAGCAACTCTAAAAATGGAATCAATAAAGTTTTCTCCGAATTTTCTATTGATTTCATCATACATTGCATTTTGGTAACAATATGGTTCAAACCCACCAATTCTTGCACATCTGCTCAAATGTTCTTTAGTTTCAATTCCAAAACGCTTTAGTATCGCGGTCATTTTTTTAAATTCTCTGGGATGAAAGCCAAAATAAACAAGTTTTCCATTTCGTATATCTTCCAATGCTTTTGCCTTTTGATTTATACAAAACGTATCTATGACAGTAACATTTAATTTTTTATTTTTTATCCACATTTCTGAATAAACCCGTTCACTGTAAACTATGAGCTTTCCATTTTTATCGCACTTTTCAAGTTCAACTTTATTATTACAACCACTTAGCGAGAAAAATAAGAAAAATAAGGTGGTGATCGGCTTCATACAATTTGTTGTTAAAATTCTACTCGTCAGGAAAAATAGCCACGAAGAACGTCGGGCGGCTAGCTTCGGCTCCCCAAGTGTCGGGACACTTCGTTAGGGTCACGTCAGTTGCGGCATTTGGAACTGTCCCGAAGCTTCGGGACTCGGCGTGGACAGAACGAAGTTATGGAAAAACCGGTTACATTTTACAAGGAAAGTAGCAATTAGCTTCGCTCAGTTCGGCATTTGGCCTCGGGTTGGTGAAACCATTAGCTGTAGTTGTCACTTTTCCACTTTGGTTAGCCAATCCTTTATAATTTCTTTAAAGTCATTGCGTTTTCTCTCAAAATCCTCAATAGTTTTAAAATTTATCATTTTTCGCCCGTCAGCATAATCTCCTTCAAGTATTCCAGATTTATTGTCCATAACATTTCCAGTAGGAAAAACAAGTAGCGCTTCATTTTTTCGCGTGTGGATTACGAGTATATCTCGTTTATACTCGTTCGGATTGAAAGATTTTATTTCACCATTATAAAAGAAACTAGGCGAATTCCATTTTATCTGTTCACTGACCGATTTGTCAGTTTCTAAAACAGCGACTCGTATTTCTTCAATCAATTTCGAAAATTCAGGTTCAAGTTTCTGGATGAATTCCGTGACGCTTTTTGGATCATGAATATCTTTGGATTTACTCATTTTAGAATATTGAAATTTAGACAAGATTTGAATTGGCGATCTGATTTTGCATAACGTCCGGCGGCTTCACGTCAGTTGCGGCATTTGGAACTGTCCCGAAGCTTCGGACTCGGCGTGGACAAAACGAAGTTATGGAAAAAAGAAGTCCATTTTACAAGAAGAGTAGCAATTGCGTGAAACCGCTGTTAGCTGTAGTTTTAATTTTTGGACAGAACTTCATCAATTTGTTCAAGCAATTCAGGAATTTTGTTTTTCATAACATCCCATACAATAGAATAATTGACTCCCATATAATCGTGAATTAATCTGTCACGCATGCCAGCCATATATTTCCAAGTAATGGAATTCCATTTTACTTTGAAGTCTGCAGGAATTTTCTTTGTTGCCTCGCCAATGATTTCAAGACTTCTGACCACAGCGCGTTTAAGAGTTTCATCTTCCAAAAACTCATTCAATGTCAAGTCTGGTTTAGTAACAGAAACAATGTACAAACATTCATCTTGGATGTGTCTAATAAATTCAATAGGATCTTTAGACATAGACAACTTCATTTAAAATTTTTGGACCAATATATGGGCTCAAACCATTTTTTGTTACGATCTCAACCTTTTCGTTTTTGAATAACGTTTCAAACAAATCGTAAGCAGCCATATAATTGTCGAAGTTTTCTTTTTCAGGTTCAAAGTCAATTAACAAATCAATATCACTTTCGTTTGATTGCTCATCACGTAAGTAAGAGCCAAATAATCCAACGTTGCGAATTCCAAACTTGGAAAGCGCAAGCTTTTTGGATTTCAACTTTTTTAAGATATTTTCTTTTGTTGTCATTTAAAACTTTTCCCAAATATACGAAAGTTTGCCATTTGGAATCAGGTCGTTCGAAAATTACAGCTAACGTCCGGCGGCTTCACGTCAGTTGCGGCTTTTGGAACTGTCCCGAAGCTTCGGGACTCGGCGTGGACAAGACGAAGTTATGGAAAAAGGTGTTACATTTTACAAGGGAAGCAGCAATTGCGTGAAACCGCTGTTATCTGAAGGCTATAATTCCTTTGCTTCCTTTAAAGCTTGTAGTTGTAATTCTGGAGACAACCTAAAATTGGTTTCGACAATCTTCTCTAAAAGCGGTTTGATTGAAGGGATAAGTCCGGTTAATTTGGCTTTGATTAGAATTCCGATTGTTCCCGTAAAATTTAATCCGAGATTTTCAGCGACTTTTCTAGCTTTTGAAGTCATCCAGGATTAAAGTACTATTTTGGATTTCTAAAGCTAATGCAATGGCGCTCGATTCTCCCCGGTCAATCTGCAATTCTAAAATCCTTTGATGAAATTTATCTTTTGCATTTTCTATTATAACCCAATCAGGAAGTGATTCTCCAAATTCTTCTGCAATATCTGTTGTAGTGACTATCTGACCGTAAAGTCTTAAAAGAAGACCAAGTTCTCCAATCTTAGATAAAATGATAAAACAACTAGTGTCAGAGATTATTGTTTTATGCATTTGCTACATCGCTTGCTAAATCAGAGGGAGGAAAGTTAAAGATTGAAACATTATAACGGTTCAATAATTCGGCGAAAGTACGCTTTGTCAGACCTGCAAGTTCAGCAGCCTGACCCAAGGAAAGCTTTCCTTGCTCATAAAGTTTAGAAGCCAAGAGCATGACAAGTTCTCGATTGTCGATGTCTAAATTATCTGGTATGTTAAGCGTCAATGTTTTCATAATGTCAAATGTAATGATTTTTTTGAACGACTACAATTTTCCGCTCCGATTGGCGGCTTTCAGATAACGTCCGGCGGCTTCACGTCAGTTGCGGCATTTGGAACTGTCCCGAAGCTTCGGGACTCGGCTGGACAAAACGAAGTTATGGAAAAAGGTCGTTCATTTTACAAGGGAAGCAGCAATTGCGTGAAACCGCTGTTAGCGGATGGGCCAATTTCTTACATTGGATTTCAATTTAAACAGAATAGTTTGCAAATTGAAAACTTTTTATTAAGTTTGTAACATGAAAATCCTTGTAAAGAAAACAATTTTATTTTACACCGAGAAATACTCAATTGCAAAAACGCCATTATTGATTTGGTACAATGAATTTTCAAAATTAGATTTTCAAAACTTTAATGAGCTCAAACAAGTTTATGGAAATGCAAGTGTTGTAAATAATGAAAGGGTTGTCTTCAATATTAAAGGCAATGATTTCCGTTTAGTGGTTTCAATAAATTTTACACAGAAAGCTTGTTATGTAATTTGGTTTGGACCGCATAAAGATTACGATAAAATTAATGTAGAAACTGTTGATTTTGATACCTCAATCTTGAACTATAAAAAACTATGATGATGAACTGGAAAGTATTAAAAACCGAAGAGGATTACAATAAGGCTTCAATGAGATTGATGGAAATATTTCATGCTGAACCAAACACGCCTGAAGGTGATGAGTTGGATTTGTTAATTGTTCTTGTAAAGGATTTCGATGAAAAACATTATGAATTACCTGAACTCGATGCTTTGGAAGTTATTAAGTATAAGATGCAGGAAATGGGAATGAAAGCAAAAGATCTTGAGCCAATAATCGGAAGCAAAGGGCACGTTTCAGCAATTCTTTCCGGGAAGCGTGAAATCACATTAAAAATGGCTCAAAAGCTTAAAAATTATTTTAGTATTCCGGCTGAAGTTTTTCTCCACAGTGCATAGAAAACGTCCAATTCCCGCGCGATTTTCCTGAACCGGCGGTAGCATTACCGCTAACGTCCGGCGGCTTCACGTCAGTTGCGGCTTTTGGAACTGAGTACTCTCGGCGTGGACAAGACGAAGTTATGGAAAAAGCAGCTACATTTTACAAGGAAAGTAGCAATTGCGTGAAACCGCTGTTAGCCGTAGTTAATAATCTCTAGGATTCGGAATGTAATAAGTTAGATATTTTTTTAGTCGATCACTCGGTTGAAAATATACTGTCAATGTTGGACCCACAGCTTCAACTATTACCTCCCTGATTTCATTACATCTTAAATCTTTCAAAAATTTGCCATAAATCTTAAAGTTCTCGACTGAACTTTTACCATTGATGCTATAAATTGCATCATTCTTTTTTCCAAAACGTGTAAAAGCTCCGATGAGAAATGAAATTTTTTGAGAGTCAGTTTTAATTTTGGTTGTGTCTATCGTACCGATAAAAATGCTGTCCAAATTTTCGTTTGAGAAATTTTCATTGTATTCCCAATTGTAAAAAGAATTTATTTTTTCTGTCAATTCCTTAGATATAAGTCTATGCTCCGACACCTGTAAATCGTATTCTCCTTTATATAACTTGTAAGAAAATTGTATAAGTGTGTCTTCGTACTGATTATATTTTTCAACTAAATCAACTTCCATAGGGTCTTTGCACCTTCCAGCTAAAGTTCCTAAGAGAAAGTAATCTCGATCCAACTTATAATTGTCCGATTTCTGAGCGAAAGTGACCTGAAATAATATCAGGAATACGATGAGTGGATTTTTCATTTTGGTCAGGTACGTCACGATGGCGGTTTCAAATTTCTAACGCAACTTTCAGTAAAAATAGTCAAATAAATCAAAGCGGAATTTTGTTTAGGATTAATTCTTTAAAAACCTCGATCGGCGACCTCACGTCGAGGACCTTCCTTGGACGTTCGTTGAGTTCCCTCTGTACTTTTTTCAGGTACGCTTTTGAGTGGATTGACAGGTCTGTGCCCTTAGGGAAATAATCACGCAGCAACCCATTCGTATTTTCGTTTGTAGGCCTTTCCCATGGGCTGTATGGGTGTGTGAAATAGACCTTCATCTTTGTGCTTTTTGTCAGTAGTTTATGTTGTGCCATTTCGGTACCGTTATCGTATGTGAGGCTCTTGCGCATGAGTTTTGGCAGCTTTGCCAGTTCTTGCTCGAAGGCTTTCCTGACGGTGTTTGCTTCCTTGTTCTGCAGGTGCACCAGTATGACATATCGTGATGATCTCTCGACCAGTGTGCCTATGTATGAACCGTGTTCCTTCCCGACAATGAGATCACCCTCCCAATGTCCGGGAATCTCGCGTCCCTTTACTTCTTCAGGCCGCTCATCGATGCTTATCCGATCGGTTATCTTTACGTCGCGTACGGCTTTGGTATGCCTTGATCCGCGGGTTTTTCGCTGCTGCCGGAGCTGTTTGATGAGTTCCTCCTTGAGTGATTTCTTGCTGTGGAGGTATACAAAATAGTAGATGGTTTCGTGGCTTGTCTGCATGTGTTTCTGGTTTGGGAATTTCTTTTTTAAAGATAACGAAATCTGCTCCGGTGACCATCTTTTGCGCAGGTGTTTCACCACATAATCATACAATTTTTTGTTGCCTGAGATCTTCGACCTTCCATAGTTTTTGGCGCTGCATATCTTAACGGACCTGATATGTGCATTGATTGCCAGATAAGTTTTGTAATGCGTTTTCTTAAGTTCTCGGGTAATGGTGGACTTGTGCCTTCCAAGCAAAATAGCGATAGCTGAGGCGGAGAATCCCTTATCAGAAAGCTTCTCAATCTGTATCCTCTCAGGGAGATTTAAACGGGTAAATTTTGTTTTCATACAACACTAATTTAAGTTAAAAAGTGTTGCGTTAGTTTCCTGAACCGGCGTTAGAATTGCGCACAACGTCCGGCGGCTTCACGTCAGTTGCGGCATTTGGAACTGAGTACTCTCGGCGTGGACGAAACGAAGTTATGGAAAAAAGAAGTTAATTTTACGAGAGAAGCAGCAATTGCGTGAAACCGCTGTTATGAGAAGTGCTAAGGTTTTACACGAGTGATTTTGTTGTCTTTCAAAATAACTAACTCGCTATTCATCCTTTTTTTAAACTCAATAAGTTTTTCGTAGACTTTGTCCATTCCCGCTACAATTTTTGCCTGATTTGTTGTTCGCTTATGAGTTTTCATTTATAATAGCTTTTTAGTTTGTCAAACTTTTGTTCGTTCAAAATATTGATTTCCGCGTCAAAAATCTTTTCTGCAATCAGATCATGTTTTCCTTCTGAATTATCGAAAATCAAAACTTCGTCAACAATTGAAATATAAATGTCGAACAAATTTTTGATTCCGGCAATATATCTTCGGTTTATAACATCTGTTTCAATGTTGTGTCCGCCTTCGGCAACTCTGGTTTTTACACGTTCTATTGCCAAATCAGGATTCTGCAGCCAAAAGAAAAGCAAAGTGATATTGTAATTTTTTGCTTTGGCTTCTGTAATTTTTGATTTGTAACTTTTGGTTGCCAAGGTGGTTTCAAAAGCGAAGTTTTCATTTGCTTCCAAAAGTTCGTTGATTCTTCGAAGCATAATTCTTCCTGCTTCAAAAGAAACTTTTTCAGGTTGAAAAGGGGAGAGGCCTTTTGCAATTTCGTCAGCATTGACAAATTCTTTACAATCTAGAATTTCAGGCAAAATTGTAAAAGAAGCTGTTGTTTTTCCAGCTCCGTTGCAACCAGCAATTATGTAAAGATTTTTTTCCACGTCCAAAGATACCAATTTGGATGATACAATGAGCGTCATCTTCGCGCCGCGGCAGCATTTCTCATAACGTCCGGCGGCTTCACGTCAGTTGCGGCATTTGGAACTGAGTATTCTCGGCGTGGACAGAACGAAGTTATGGAAAAAAGAAGTTCATTTTACAAGGAAAGCAGCAATTGCGTGAAACCGCTGTTATGTGGGTCGCGACACATTAGCAAAATCACACAACGTAACCACAAAGAAATTCCACTCCGTTGCGTTTTTTTAAATTCCCCAGTTTACACGCACTGTTTTCTGCGCGAGAATATCAACGTACGCATTTTACGCAATACTTAAGCTCTGATTAAGTCTCGCAGAGAACTCTCGGCGACAAGAATCGCAAACAAGATTGACAATTTTTCCGCCGACACTAACACAACGTAACCACAAAGTTGAGCCGTGAAAAATAGGAAAGAAGTGAAATTTACTCAAACACAAGCCGAACTGCTCAACAAACGAGAAACGTCATTTCTGCGAGCGGAGCGACCACACATAACGTCCGGCGGCTTCACGTCAGTTGCGGCATTTGGAACTGAGTATTCTCGGCGAGACAGAACGAAGTTATGGAAAAAAGAAGTTCATTTTACAAGGGAAGCAGCAATTGCGTGAAACCGCTGTTATATGCCGTAATCAATATGCCCATCGCGTTCCCCCTATAGATTTCCATTCACCATTTTCTAAATGAAACAGGTTTATTGTCCCTCCGCTATTTCCATCAATAAAACCGATAACCGCGTAATCTCTTTGTTTAGAGTATAATGGCTTTGAAATTTGGAGTGGAAAAGTTCGCCACTCGTCATCAGTAGAGTTATATATTTTAATAGCCTTTCTTAAATCCTTTTTTTGTCGATCGGTTAGATTTGGAGATAGAGTCAATACCTTGTCAACATTTATCCGTTCTTTATTCTTAATCAGAATCCTATCTTTAAAATCAGATTCATTCCAATTTGATGCTTTTTGTTCGTTAGCTTGAAGTTTAAATTCCTCAATAATGGATTTGTCAATACTATCAAGCTCAAGGTAATTTATTTGAGAATTTGGAATAATATATGCTTCATTTAATATCAAGACTGATTTATTGCGTAAAGCAACGTCAATTAAATCCTGGCTAAAAGAATTTAGTGAGTAAAGGAACATCAATAACGACACAAGTTCTCTCATATGGCATATAACGTCCGGCGGCTTCACGTCAGTTGCGGCTTTTGGAACTGAGTACTCTCGGCTGGACAAAACGAAGTTATGGAAAAAAGAAGTTCATTGTACAAGAAAAGTAGCAATTGCGTGAAACCGCTGTTACAAGAAGGCATTATCAATCGTCAAAATTTATGTTTTTCTCTTCAGTTGGAATTTGTGCAGGAATGAAAAACATTTTTTTTAAAAGTTCAGTTCTTAATTTTTCATGTGCGATAGGATCATCTAATTTTCTTAGATATAATTTTCTGTGATCAATAGCGATTAGATTTTTAACACTCTCTTCAGTCCATTTTGAAACCGATGGCACATCGCATTTCAACATTTCTAAGTTCAGAGAATCGTCAGTGATTAATGCTATAACATTTTGAATATAATTGCAACATAATTCAGGAACTTCTACGACTTGTATTTCAGCAAACCTTAAAACAATCCATTTGTGATTTGTAAAAAAAGTATTTCTCACAGTATCATCGAGATGAATTGGCTGTTTTGTCTTCAAAGTGTATGGTTCGTCAACTTCTATAGCAATGCATATTTTTTTAGAATGGTCAACATAGGCAAAATCAGATACATAATGACGAGTTGAAAAATTTTTATAATTACTATAAAATTCGCTCGACAAAGTTTCGATTGCAGCACTTTCAATAATGTTATTACCAAACGTGTTAAATAAAAAAGTTCTAAAATAATTGTGCGCCAAACCCTTTTTGTAATCGACAGCTATATAAGGCATTTTTATGTTTTCTAATGCAGAAGAAATTTTGTGTTTTTTCATGGCTTTATTAAGTTCAGCTTGAGATAATTTTGCCATGGAGTAATGAAAATCCAATTGTCTGTGATAAATTTTAGAATGCTCCAAATATCTTTTTTTATGACCATCATTTGCCACTTTTGTTGAATTCGAAATCAAAACAAGTATTGATATGATAGTAGTAATTAATCCTAAAAGTATAGAAATATAGAATAGAGAAATTCCTCCAATTAGGAATAACGTTTTAAAAAAAGTATAATTTGATTCTACAAGTAAAACTGGTGGATTTGGCTTAGGAGGAACTCGAAAGTTTTTTTGTAGCAATACTGCTTCAATCGAATTTGGTAAAATTAATTGTGGATAATTCATTAATCAATTTTTAAGTCTCGTTTACAGCAAGCCGGGTATGCTTTCTTGTAACGTCCGGCGGCTTCACGTCAGTTGCGGCATTTGGAACTGAGTACTCTCGGCTGGACAGAACGAAGTTATGGAAAAAAGAAGTTCATTTTACACGAAAAGTAGCAATTGCGTGAAACCGCTGTTATAGGCAGGTTTAATCTATATTTTGAATCTCATTTTTTTGCTTTTTCTTTTTCTTCTTTTTTGGCACAATTAAATTTGGATTACTTTCGGATCTAATCGCCCATAAAAGTGCAAGCAGCCAACCGACGCCTGTCCATCCAGTTAACAGGTTTCCAATAAAAATATATTTAAGATTTTTTTTATCTCGAGCGATGATTGTTGGAATAAAATAAATTGCGGTGACAAATATGCCTGCCATTACCTTTTCAATAGTAACTTCATTAATCTCGAACGGAAGACCGTTATTTTGAAGCAAGATAGGAAAAGGAGAAAGCGTAAAAGTCATGTCGATGATTGATTTTTTGTCAATGATTAATTCGGTTCGTTCTTCAAAACTTGCCTATAACGTCCGGCGGCTTCACGTCAGTTGCTGCATTTTGAACTGAGTCTTCTCGGCTGGACAGAACGAAGTTATGGAAAAAAGAAGTTCATTTTACACGAAAAGTAGCAATTGCGTGAAACCGCTGTTACACGCCGTAGCGACACAGCTGCAAAATCACACAAAGTAACCACAACGTTTTTCCGCAGAGAATTGTGTTTTTGCAGATCACAGCACAAAAGAAAGATAGCTGCAGCAGTTTCAGCGCAGAGAAAAATTTAAGCATAATTGAACCCAATTGAATCTCGCAGAGAACTCTCCGCTACTCAAAACGAAAAAGCAAACGACCGAATTTCCACAACCGATTTCAGAGTTGCAAAATTGACAAAGTTATGTTTCCAGGAAATAGGAGAGAAGCAATTTCTATTTTACACAAG
>NZ_NKJE01000029.1 GCF_002256285.1 Flavobacterium sp. BFFFF1
ACACGGCATCGTAAGCAATGAATGGTACAGCGCCAGCACCGGAAAAGAACGCTATTGCACCGATGATGAAAGCGTTACCAACATCGGCGGCGGAACCCCACAGGAAGGCGCGATGTCGCCAAAGAACCTACTGGCGACAACCATCACCGACGAACTCCGCCTGTCAACCAACTTCAAGGGAAAAGTCATCGGCATGAGCCTGAAAGACCGCGGCGCAATACTTCCTGCCGGGCACTTTGCCAACTGGGCGTTTTGGTTCAGCAAGACCGGCGAGTTCATCTCAAGCACGTTCTACGGACAAAATATACCCGACTGGGTTTCTTCATTTAACCAACAGAAAAGGTTCATGCCCTACATCGACAAAGGCTGGGATCTGCTCATGCCAAAAGAAACCTACAACGAAAGCCTCGCCGACGACAACAAATACGAAGGCAAACTGTACGGCAGCGCGGCCCCCGTGTTCCCATACAACCTAAAGGAAATGTACGCGAAGAACGACGCCGGGATCCTGCGGGCCACACCATTTGGCAACGACCTGTTGCTCGATTTTGCAAAAGAAGCCATCGACAAAGAGGCTTTAGGAACCGATTCCGATACCGATTTCCTGACCGTGAGCTTTTCCTCCACCGATTATGTCGGGCACATTATCGGGCCGCGCTCCGTAGAGCTGCAGGACACCTACCTGCGGTTAGACCGCAACATCGCTGACTTTCTCGAGTACCTTGACAAGAAAGTAGGGAAGGGGAACTACCTGCTGTTCCTGACCGCAGACCATGCCGGCGCCGAAAACGTAACCTTCCTGAAAGACAACAAATACAACGTGGCCAACATCCCTTTCGGCGAAATGCAGAAAGGCCTGAAACAGTTTTCCAACGATACCTTCGGTGCCGATGTCATCGCCGACTTCTCGAACAACAACGTATTCCTGAACAAACAGGTCCTGAAAGACAAAGCGCTGGATATCGAAGAGGTGAAGACCACGCTTTCCGATTACCTGATGGCGCTTCCGCAGACGAAACGCGTCTATTCCCAACAGGAAATACTCCACGCAACACCCAATGATTTCTACCTGAACTGCATTGCCAGAGGATACGACCCGCGGGAGAACGGCGACCTCGTCGTGTTGTTCCGTCCCGGCTACATTGAATATGGCACTACAGGAACTTCGCACGGCACACCATACAGCTACGATACCCACGTTCCGGCATTATTTTATGGCTGGCATGTGAAAAAAGGCGAGTCCCACGATAAAAAGACCATTACGCAACTGGCGCCCACCCTCGCGCAACTGCTAAGCATCACCTTTCCAAACGGCTCAGAATGTCAGGTGTTACCCGAATTATTCAACCAGAAATAAGATGATCACAGAAGCATTTGCCAAAACGTTTGCACAACAATGGGCCGATTCGTGGAATGCCCACAACCTCGACCTCGTGCTGTCACACTACGCCGATGACTTTACCATTGAAACCCCAATGGCTGCTAAACTGCTAGAAAGCAGCAATGGTACCGTCAAAGGGAAAGAAAGTGTACGGGCGTATTGGGCGATCGGGCTCGAACGCATCCCAAACCTTCATTTCGAAGTCCTCGACGTGCTGACCGGAATCAACAGCATGACGATATATTACATCAATACCGCCACTGGCCGCAAATCCGCCGAGAACCTGTTTTTCAACGAAGAAGGGAAGATACACCTGGCATTCGTAATGTATTCCTGATGCTGAACCAAATGAAGAAACAAGCCGCACTATGGTGCCTACTGTTCGTAAATATAACTTTCGGACAATCCGCCTGGCCCTCCGAAAGCTGGACACAGGCCGTCCCGCTCACCGCGGTGATGGATGCTGGCGGCGTACAGGATTTAAGCGGATTACACTGGAATCCCGTCACAAACAGGCTGTACCTCGTACAAGGCAGCGGCTACCTCCGCGTGTTGCAATGGAATGCCGCCGGAAATACCTTCTCGCAATTGGTCTTCAAGAATCTACCGGGCGGACCCGAAGGCATTACACAGGTTGATTATAGCGCCAATGAGTTTTATGTCATCGCGGAAAATGCCTTTGAGATCAGGAAGTACACGACCAGTGCCAACCTTTCGTCTGTCACACTCGCAAAGCACTGGAACCTGCTCAATGCACCATCGCCAATGACCGATACCGGCAATACCGGACCCGAAGGCATCGTATTTGTGCCCGACGCAGCGCTCGCTGCCGCAGGTTTTGTAAGCCAGCAGACTGGAAGCCCTTACACCTCTGTGAAGGGAATGGGCGGACTGGTTTTTATCGCACACCAGGATGGTGGCTACATCTGGGTGTTCGACATCAACCCGGGCGTCAACAATGATTTTGCATACGTCGGGAAGTACAAGTCTTCCCAGGCTGAAAGCTGTGACCTCTCTTTTGACAGAACCACGGGCTTGCTATACATCCTGCACAACATATCAGGAAACAACCGCCTCGAAGTATCGGATTTGTCAAGCACCATCGTCAATGGGGAACGAAAACTGACGGATACAAATGAATACTTTATCCCCAACACCCCTGGTTCCAATGACAACGTCGAAGGCTTTGCCCTGACGCCTAAATGCCCGAATTCAGGCACCGTAAGTGCCTGGCTGTGCCGTGACACCGAAAATAGCGACAGCAATGCCGTGCAACAGGACGCATTGCGGTGGTTCAATCCGTTTACGTCGCCCGGCGACTGCCTTCCACTGGGCACTTTGTCGCCCGAAGTCAGTTCTTTTGAAATAGCGCCCAATCCCGTCGGGGATAACCTATCCATTTCGTTCCCCGACGAAAACCTTAGGAAGCTCGAAATCATCAACATCCTGGGGCAGACGGTGCTTTATAAATTGCTCACCGCAAGGCACACCGACGCCGATGTGTCGGCCCTGCCAAATGGAGTATACACCACACAGGTCATTTCAGAAGGGGAAATCTCCCGCCGGAAATTCGTGAAAAAGTGATGGATTACAATTCGGCTTCAATCTGATTTTTCAGCAAATCCCCGAACGTTTCCTGCTCGCGGATGAGGATGCCCTTGCCCTCGTACCAGAGCACTTCTGCCGGTTTATACCGCGAATTGTAATTGGATGACATCGAGAAGCAATACGCGCCCGCGTTGTGGAAGCAAAGGAGGTCGCCTTCCTTGATTTCGTGGATGCGGCGGTTGTTGGCAAAAGTATCCGTTTCGCAGATATAACCTACAACCGTATAAAAACGTTCCTTTCCCTTTAGGTTAGAAATGTTTTCGATGTGGTGTTGCGAGCCGTACAACATCGGGCGAATCAGGTGGTTGAAGCCGCTATCAATGCCGGCAAATACCGTTGAGGTCGTCTGTTTAACGACATTCACCCGTGCGAGGAAAAAGCCGGCTTCACTCACGAGGAATTTCCCCGGTTCAAACGCGAGGGTCAGTTCGCGGCCATATTCTTTCTGGAACGCGTTGAAGCGTTTGCTGAGTTTACGCCCCAGCTCTTCAATATCGGTCTGGATGTCGCCCTTTTTGTAAGGCACTTTAAAGCCGCTGCCAAAATCCAGGAAGTCGAGGTCCTTAAAATGCCTCGCCGCGTCAAACAGGATCTCCGCCGCATACAGGAATACTTCAATATCGAGAATATCCGACCCCGTATGCATGTGGATGCCGTTGATGTGCATCCCGGTATTTTCCACGATGCGCAGGATGTGCGGCATCTGGTGGATCGAAATCCCAAACTTACTGTCAATATGCCCCACCGAAATGTTGCTGTTCCCACCCGCCATCACATGTGGGTTGATCCGGATGCACACCGGTACCTTCGGATATTTGGTCCCGAAATGCTCCAATATGGAAAGGTTGTCAATGTTGATTTGTACGCCCAGCTGCGCGACCGCTTCAATCTCTTCGAAAGAAACACCGTTTGGGGTATAGATGATTTTTGACGGCTCGAATCCGGCGTGGATGCCCAACTGCACTTCTTGGATGGAAACCGTATCGAGTCCGGCGCCAAACGTTTTAAATAGCTTTAAGATCGAAATATTCGACAAGGCCTTTACCGCATAGTTGATACGCAGGTGCTCCACCTTGGAAAAAGCAGCCGTAAGTCGGTTATATTGGGATTGGATTTTTTCGGAGTCGTAGACATAAAGCGGACTTCCAAAATGTTCTGCGAGTGATAATAAGTCTTTTGGCTGCATGCGGTAGTTTTTTGTGCAAAACTATCATAATCAATCATGTTAGCCAAAAGACTTTAGGATAAATAACAAAATGTAACAATTCGTTATGTATCTAACTTAATACGGATGTTTTGTGTAATTATTTTACGAATTCATAAATCAGTCCGTCGGCATATACCTGTGTTATCGTGAGGCCTGCGTCAGTTCTGGTAAAGCAGCCGTAGTCGTTGCCGTCGATACTTAATGTGTACCTGCAGGATTGAGGGACATCGCTTTGCATGATTTCGTAATTGTAGCTTCCGGTTGAGAGTCCACCGTCGAATCCAGGATCTGTATTGTTGTTTACAATATTAAGCGTGTTGGCATCGGTATTGAATGCCCAGGTTACGTTGCCTTCAGGAACATTGTATACATTGCCCGAAATGCCACCATACGCTTTAACCATCTTCCAGGTACCTATCAGGTCCGATTCCGAGTTGGTTTTCGTGTCGTCAATATTGGTATCGTTACAGCTGCCAAGTGAAATGGCAAGTACAAAAAGGCAGATAAGTCGTAATGTTTTCATCGTTTTTAGTATTTTGATTTGATTCAAAAATACACCAATAGACATCGAAACCTTTGGGATTTAACCGAAATAGATTACAACATTCTGCTACGCTTGAGACCTCATACTAAAAAGTAACCATCTGCGGCGCGGGTTGAAACGTATAGTATACGCCGTCCGCAAAACCGTCTCCAACCTGCATTTCAGAGGAAGTAATCGTAGAGCAATGGTAAGCATTACTGTTGATGATCACCGTCTTTGGGCAGTCGGGGCTATCGGCGTTGTTGGTGATTGCATACGTGTAAGTGCCGGAGGGAAGCCCTGAAAGTTTATTCGGGTCGGTCACGGTATTCACGATCGCTACGGTGTTGTTCGACATAAAGGACCAGGTAATTTGCTCGTCAGCGAATTCATCGACGCGGCCTGAAATGGTGCCGTTACCGCTTTTCAGGTACCAACTTCCGACAATCGTCTGGTTTGCATCACCATTGTCGTCACTTGAATTACAGGATTGGAGGCACGCAGATGCAATTAAAACAGCTAAAAGTAAGATCTTTTTCATATTATTTTGTGTTAGGTTCTTTAACAGGATTTTGAATGTACGAAAAGGTTGCTTTGGAGGCCGTAGATTTTAGCCCGTCCCTAAACTTCGGAAGCAGCGGTATTCCTTTATTTTCTCAGTTTTCCGAAAAATATAAGATATTAGCAGATAGCCGGATCAGCTCCTGATAAAAAAAGTAATTTGTTTCACCAATCGGGAGAATTTATTTATTTTTGTGCCACCTTTACAAAAGGGACTAACTAGTCAAAAACCTCATTTATGGACATACACGAATACCAGGGAAAAGAAATTCTAGCCAGTTATGGCGTTAAAGTACAACGCGGTTATGTGGCCAACAACCCGCAGGAAGCGGTATCTGCTGCAAAACAGCTGACAGCCGAAACCGGAACGGGATGGCACGTAATCAAAGCACAGGTGCACGCCGGCGGCCGCGGAAAAGGTGGCGGTGTAAAGCTGGCAAAAAACCTGCAACAGGTAGAAGAGCTTGCCGAACAGATCATCGGGATGCAGTTGATTACACCACAAACCTCGGCAGAAGGTAAAAAAGTCCATAAAGTTTTGGTTGCAGAGGATGTATACTATCCTGGAGAAAGCGAAACCTCAGAATTTTACATGTCGGTTTTGCTGAACAGGGGCAAAGGCCGCAACATGATCATGTATTCTACCGAAGGCGGTATGGATATTGAAGAAGTGGCGGAACACACGCCACATTTGATTTTTACTGAGGAAATTGATCCATCTGTTGGATTGCAGGCGTTCCAGGCAAGAAGGATTGCGTTCAATCTCGGATTGTCAGGGAATGCGTTTAAGGAAATGGTTTCTTTCGTAAGCGCTTTATACAATGCCTATATCGGTTCAGATGCGTCTATGTTTGAAATCAATCCGGTGTTAAAAACATCAGACAACAAGATCATCGCGGTAGATGCGAAAGTAAACCTGGATGATAACGCATTATACAGGCATCCAAAATTGGCCGAAATGCGCGACGTGCGTGAGGAGAATCCAATCGAAGTAGAAGCCAAAGCGGCTGGATTGAACTATGTTGACCTTGACGGAACCGTAGGCTGTATGGTGAATGGTGCGGGACTCGCAATGGCGACTATGGATTTGATCAAATACGCCGGTTTTGAACCTGCAAATTTCCTTGACGTTGGAGGAACTGCCGATGCCAAACGTGTGGAATTAGCCTTCCGTATTATTTTGAAAGACCCTAATGTGAAAGCGATCCTGATCAATATCTTTGGAGGTATTGTACGTTGTGACCGTGTCGCTGAAGGTGTTATTGACGCTTATAAAAATATGGGTGACAAGATTAAAGTGCCCATTATCGTGCGTTTACAGGGTACCAATGCAGAGCTTGCCAAAGAAATGATTGACAATTCCGGAATGCCGATTTTATCTGCAGTACAATTCCAGGAAGCGGCTGATCAGGTGAAAGCAGCATTGGCTTAAATTATTTAGAATATACTGATAATGAAAATCCCGGCTTGATGGCCGGGATTTTTTTATTTTGATAATGCTGAATGCTATCTCGTAATGGTATTCATCAACCCTCTCCCAAACTGGATGCCGCCAAAAACAATCGCACCCCAGAAGATAAATCCGATGTTGGCCAACGTCAACACCGTCCCACCGACCAACCAAAGTCCACCGTAGAGCATATCTTTGTTTGCCCTCGTCACCCTTGCCGCAGCAACCTGGCTTTCGATGTTTTCGATCACGATCTGAGCGCTGTCTTCATCAAGTCCCTGTTGTATCAGTGCCATCTTGACTTCGTAATTGTTTTTGTCCTGGTGGAACATCAAATTGGCAGCATAACTGTGGATTTGTTCCGCTGTAATCGTTTCCGGTACTGTATTTTCCATATTGGTTTAAGGTGTTAAATTTGTCAAATATAACCAAATCAGCCTTATACCCAAACGGTGAATGAATTATTGGCCACTGGGACTGCCCTTCTTATTTTTCTCAGCAACAATTTTCCGGACTTCATTCAGCAACAGCGGAAGTCCGGGGGCGGTCATGTCATGTCCATATCCTTGAATTTCGTACAGTGTTGTGTATTTATGCCCGGCAATTTTCATCATTCTGGCGAGGTACGCATTTTCCTCGTAGCGCCCGAGCATTTCCATCTCACGGTCGCCCGTAATTAATAAGAGGGGAGGGGCATCGCCACGAACGTGAAATAGCGGCGCCATCTTATCAATTACAGGTTGTTTGTCGGGAATGCCGCGTTCCTCTCGGATCGTAAAATGCGTTATGGCCTGGCAGCTTAACGGAATCAGCCCTGCAATGTCGTTCGCATCGATGCCGTCCGCTTTAAGCCACTGCTTATCCAATCCGATCATGGCAGTGAGGTATCCTCCGGCAGAGTGCCCGGCAACAAAAATCAACTTCGGATCACCACCATAGTTCGCAATGTTCTTAAAAGCCCACGCCACTGCTGCTGCTGCATCCTGAATAAATGCCGGCGATTTCACTTTTGGGCTGAGCCTGTAATTTACACCAATCACTGCAATACCCTGTTCTGTCAATGCTTTTGGGATTTCCTTGCTTCCCCCAGTCAAGCCACCGCCATGGAACCAGACCACGGTGGCAAAGTTTTTTTGCTTTGTAGGGTAATACAAATCCAAAATACACCTTTCGTTGATGTACTTGTCGGTTTTGTTGATTGAGTCGGTGTAATAATGGATGTCCGTTTTGATACTATAAACCACATCCTGCGCGAAGGCAGGATGTAAGGCAGTAAGAAGTAATATGATAATAAGTTTACGCATGGCAAAGTTTTATGCGTTTGAAGGTACTTCGTCAAAGTTTACCATCCAGTTGATCCCGAATTTATCGGTAAACATCCCGAAATAAGCGCCCCAAAATGTGTCCTGTATAGGCATCGTTACGGTACCGCCGGCAGACAGTCCCTCAAAGACGCGGTTTGCCTCGTCACGGCTGTCGGCATTGATAGAAATCGAAACGTTGTTTCCCGTTACCATCTCGCCTTCATAATTTCCGGGTGCATCCGAACCCATCAGCGGCGTATTGCCAATCATCAGTGAGACGTGCATGATTAACTCGCCTTCAGTGGGACTAAGTTCTTTGCCATCTTCCGCTGGCGGCATGTCTTTGTATCTTCCGATAAAGGGAAATTCGCCCCCGAATACCGATTTGTAAAAATTAAACGCCGCTTCACACGTGCCGTTAAATGTCAGGTAAGGATTAATTGCTGCCATTATTTTTTTAATTATGAATTAAGAATTTTTTTTGTTCTTGCCGTTTTTATACTGCACCTTTTCCACGATCTCAATTTTTTTGGGTGCAGATTTCCGTGGTGGATAACTTTTGGAGGTTTTTTTAGAAACTGGCTTTTTCGCCACTGTTTCTTTAGGCTTAAAGTCTTTTGGTGCAGATTGTATCTGGGCCTTGTTGGCGGCAATTACCTCGTTTGGATTTTTTGGATTTTCTTTGGTTCCTCGCAGGTGAATAACCAGTCCGTTAAGGAAATTACGCAGGACCTGGTCTCCGCATTCCATAAAATTAGGATGGTCGGCATTGCGGAACAAAGCACTTAATTCTGCTTTGGAAATCCGGAAATCCACCAGTTGCATAATTTCGATAATCTGGTCGTCGCGGAGCATCAAAGCCACACGGAGTTTTTTGAATATGTCGTTGTTGTTCACGTTAGATAATTGACAATTGACAATTAATAATTAACAATTAATCAGGAGCTGTACCCCATTATCAATTGTCCATTATCCATTTTCAATTCATTAATGTAGCCAAAGATACGCTTTTTCAAAATTCTCTCTCCACAATTTTTCGTTATGCTCTCCGCCTTTGACGACGACTTTTTCAGTAAGGTGCAGGCAATAGCAGCGGTTTTCATCGAGTAGTTTTGCCATTTTATTTACATCGGCCACTACGTCAACATCCTTACTTTCGCTGTCGCCGCAAAGCAGGTAGATTTTGGCCTTTGTTTTTGGTGTTTTTTCCATCATCTCATAAATGTCTTTCGTAAACCAAAAGGAAGGGGAGAAAACACCTGCCTTTCCGAAGACTTCAGGGTATTTCAGGACGGCATAAAATGACACCAGTCCGCCCAGAGAACTTCCGAAAATCGTGGTGTTTTTGGCTTTCGTTTTTGTCCGGTAGTTTTTGTCGACATAAGGCTTCAGCGTATTTACAATAAAGTCCAGGTATGCGTCGGCATTTCCACCACCGTATTTTTCATTTTTGAATGGCGTCAGTTCGTCAATGCGTTTGTCATTGCCATGTTCAATTCCAATGACAATCATATTGGCATTAAGCCTGTCCAATGTCTCGTCGACCTCCCATTCGCCGGCATACGCCGTTTTTTTATCAAACAGGTTTTGCGCGTCGTGCATATACATCACCTGGTATTTTTTATCGGGATTATCCGCATAGGATTTAGGCAGGTAAACCCAGATTTTCTTCGTGGTATGCAACTGTGGCGCCTCAATGGTAAAGGTGGAGACTTGTTTTGATGCGGTACTTTGCTGCGCCATCAGGCGGTAGCCAATCAGTAAAAATATAATTGAAATCAGTGTAACTTTGAGCATATGTTTTTGTGGTTTACAATAAAAAAGATATTTTAGCTAAAATTAGTTATTTGATGAACAATTACGAACAAAAAATCAGCCTATTGACAGACATGATTGCATTTTCCATTGTTGATGGAAAACTACACCAGCGTGAATATGAATTTTTGTTGTTGATTGCCAATGAACTCAAGATTGAAAAGGCAATTTTTGATGATTTGTTTCATCAGGAACTGCCCGTAATGACGATTAAAATGGAAATTCACAGGATTCATCAGTTTTACAGATTGGCGTTACTCATGCATGTCGACGGTATTATGCATGAAAAAGAAGAGATTGCCATCAAGCAAATGGCTATTAACATGGGACTGAATCCAGCAGCGACCAAAAAAGTGCTTCGGATGATTAAAGACTCACCACGAAGGGTGATTGATCCAAAGCAACTGATGGATGCATTTAAGGAGCAATACAACTAAGCCGTATTTTCCTGCAGTCTTTTTATTTCATCCCTAAGCTTTGCAGCCTGCATAAAATCTAAATCTTTCGCTGCCTTTTCCATCGCCTTGCGTTTGTCGCGAATCATTTTTTCAATGTCTGATTTCTGCATATAGGTTGTGTCAGGTTCCGCAGCCGCCTGCAGGTTTATTCCTAACTCATAATCGACTAACGGATTCTTCGTAGCAAAAGCATTTCCAATTTTCTTGTTCAGTGCCTGGGGCGTAAAATTATTATCAGTATTGTAATTGATCTGTTTCGTGCGGCGGTAATTGGTCTCGTCCATCGTTTTTTGCATGCTCGCTGTAATCTTATCGGCATACATGATGGCTTTGCCGTTGAGGTTCCGTGCGGCGCGGCCAATGGTCTGCGTCAGCGAGCGGTTGTTCCTTAAAAACCCCTCTTTATCCGCATCCAGGATAGCGACTAATGAAACCTCGGGCAGGTCAAGTCCTTCGCGAAGCAGGTTCACGCCAATCAGCACATCAAAAATCCCTTTTCGCAGGTCCTGCATGATTTCAATGCGTTCCAATGTGTCTACTTCAGAGTGGATGTAACGGCATCGAATACCGACTTTTGTGAGGTATTTTGCCAATTCCTCGGCCATCCGTTTGGTCAGTGTAGTGACCAGAACGCGTTCGTCAATTTCAGCGCGCAACTGGATTTCCTCAATTAAATCATCAATCTGGTTCAGGCTCGGACGCACTTCAATCACCGGATCCAACAGTCCTGTCGGTCGGATAATCTGCTCGACGTAAATTCCCTGGCTTTTCTCCAATTCGTAATCTGCTGGTGTCGCAGAAACATAAATGACCTGGTTCTGCATGAATTCCCATTCCTCGAACTTCAACGGCCGGTTGTCCATTGCAGCCGGAAGCCGAAATCCATATTCGACCAGGTTTTCTTTACGACTGCGGTCCCCACCGTACATGGCGTGCACCTGCGAAACCGTTACGTGGCTTTCATCGACCACCATTAAGTAGTCTTTTGGGAAGTAATCAAGCAGGCAAAACGGGCGCATGCCGGGCATCCTGCCATCCAGGTAGCGGGAATAATTTTCGATTCCTGAACAGTAACCGAGTTCCCGGATCATTTCCAAATCGAAATTGGTTCGTTCCTCCAGCCTTTTTGCCTCGAGGTTTTTACCAATTTCATTGAAATAGGTGACTTGTTTTACCAAATCCTGCTGGATTTCCCATATGGCATTTTGCAGCACTTCCGGCGAAGTCACAAACATGTTTGCGGGATAGATATTCAGTTGGTCATACTTTTCTGCAACCTGAGCATTCTTTGGGTCAAAACTTTCTATCTCTTCGATTTCATCTCCAAAAAAATGTATCCGATAAGCGTCGTCTGCATAGCTCGGGAATACCTCTACCGTATCGCCTTTGATTCGGAAATTACCCGGCGTAAAATCGGCTTCCGTACGGGCATAAAGGCTTTGAACCAGGCTATGGAGCAATTTGGTCCGGGAAATGATCTGGTTTTTTGCAATTCCGATGATGTTTTTCTGGAACTCGGTCGGATTTCCGATACCGTACAAACAGGAAACAGATGCTACCACAAGTACGTCGCGCCTTCCGGAAAGTAATGATGCAGTGGTGCTCATTCGCATTTTCTCCAGTTCTTCATTTATGGAAAGGTCTTTTTCGATAAAAACACCCGTTACCGGCATAAACGCTTCGGGCTGGTAATAGTCGTAATAAGACACAAAATACTCTACGGCATTGTTTGGGAAAAACTGCTTGAACTCCGAATACAATTGTGCGGCAAGTGTTTTATTGTGCGCCAGAACCAAAGTAGGCCGCTGGACCTCCTGGATGACATTGGCGATCGTGAAGGTTTTACCTGAACCGGTAACGCCCAAAAGCGTCTGGAACTTTTCCCCGTCAAGTACGCCCTGTGCCAATTTTTCAATCGCCTGAGGCTGGTCGCCCTTTGGCTGGTAATCTGAAATAACCTGAAATTTCATAGCTGTGAAGTTGGACTGCTAATTTACGAAGAAGTTTTGTAGTGGGGTTACAGTTTAAGGGTAACAGTTTACAGTTCGTACCGCCTAAAATATTTGTAGCACGTCAACTTTCAAGAAGTCCGTGAATCTGTGCATATTGCAGCAACATGATGGTTTTGGCATCTTTTATTTCGCCATTCCGGATCATCTGAAGTGCTTTGGTGAACGGAATTTCGAGTACTTCAATATTCTCGTGCTCCGATGCGAGTCCGCCTCCTTCATTGACTTTCATATCTTTCGAATATTCTGCCACAAAGAAATGGATGATTTCTGTAACGGAACCGGGTGACATATAGGATTCAAAAATTTTCCGGACATAGTTTACTTTATACCCGGTTTCTTCCTCACTTTCCCTACGGATACATTCTTCGGCGTTTTCTTCCTCGAGTAAACCGGCACATGCTTCAACCACCATACCGCTTTCATTTCCGTTGAGGTATGTCGGCATCCTGAACTGCCTGATCAGGATCACGTTCTGCACTTTTTTATCATACAGCAGGATGGTAGCGCCGTTTCCGCGATCGTATACTTCGCGTTTCTGGATTTCAACGGTACCGTCATTTTTTGTGTATTCGTATTCGAATTTTTTGAGGATGTACCAGTTATCGGAAAGCAATTCGGAGTTTAGAATGTTGATTTTTGGGTTTGTCATCTGTTACGAAATGGTTTTGGTTTACTAAATTAAGTTATGATTTTTTCCCGGGAGCGATGCAAAGCAAAAAATTGGTTATTTTTATCAAAAAAAATGACCGCGACTCCCCCCGATGTTAAGAAAGGCAAACGCTTTAAGAAACGGTATATTGTCTATGGTTTGTTTATAGCCTATGTTGTGATGTGCCAGTCCTGTATGACGATGCGCTCGACAAAGCAGGAAGCCAAACAGTTTTTCGACTCGGCAAAATTGACCTACACAGATACGACTTTCGATATTGGCGGCCATGACATTCACTATATTCTAACGGGAAAAAAGGACTTGCCCACCCTGTATTTTATCCACGGATCACCCGGAAGCTGGAATGCGTTCCAGGATTATATGAAGGACAGCCTCCTTCTTAAAAAATTCAGGCTTGTTGCGGTTGACCGGCCGGGGTTTGGTTACAGTGATTTTGGGAACGCTGAAGACCTTGAAACGCAGTGTACTCAGATTTCAGCATTAATCAGGTTCCTTGACAATAAAAAAACTATTACGCTGGTCGGGCATTCGCTTGGCGGACCGGTGGTTGTGAAGTTGGCAACCATGCATCCAGACCGTTATAAGAACCTGGTAATCCTTGCTGGTTCGGTGGATCCAAAGGCCGAAACGCCTGAGAAATGGCGGGCTGTGATTAAAGCTGTTCCGTTGCGTTTCCTGATACCCGGCGCGTTGCGGGCATCCAATGATGAACTATGGTATTTAAAAAAAGACCTCTATAAAATGCAACCCGATTTGAAGAATATTAATTCTGATGTGTTGATTGTACACGGTACTAAAGACCCGTTGGTACCCTACAGCAATGTAGCATTCTTAAAATTTGAGCTTGTGAATGCAAGATCTATGAAGGTGATTACCATTGAGAATGCGAACCATTTTATTCCGTGGGAACATTATGACGAGATTCGGGATGCGATTTTTAAGCTAAAAGTGTAAGCGGAAACTTTAGAAATGAGTAATAAGAGGGCAGGCTCAATCTTCAATGGGCAATCTTGGCTACACGCGGATTTAGAGACTGCAAAAGCGATATATCAACAATTCGGATTTGAGTTTACAAATTTTAAGGAGTCGGCAGAAGGTAAAGAATATGCGGCCTGCTCGTTTGAATTGGATCACCAGAAAGTTCAATACCGGGCTTCTAAAATTACCCCAACGAAAACAGGTCAGTTTGTTACCATTTGGAAAAGGAGCGTGATTGGGCTTACCGAACCGTTTGATATATCAGATGGGATTGACTTCATAATAATTTCGGTGAGAAGCGGAGACAATCTGGGACAGTTTATTTTTCCAAATGTGGTTTTGTCTGCGCAAGGCATTATTTCACGAAATGGGATAGGGGGTAAGCGTGGCATTAGGGTTTATCCCCCTTGGGACACGCCGACAAATCGGCAGGCTATGAAAACCCAAAACTGGCAGGTGAAATATTTCTACGCTATTAAAAAAAGCAACACAGCGGTTGATTTTCCATTGCATTTGTTTGAGAAGCAGTGAAGGCGCAATACAACCGAAAAAAAATCAGTCAAAACACTCCATCAATAACAAATCTCCTGTTTTATGAGTAACGGTGACAATCCCATCTATGGCGGCGGCGTTGCTGTTTCCCGAGCGGTATCCCATCGTGAGCGTATCGTTATGTAAACTGTAAAGCAGGTTTTCCGAAGTGATACCGGAAACTTCACCTACAGGAATCAGCGAAATGATGCTGTTTGCAGGATACCATTTCCGAAAAGTGCGCGGCAGTAAAAAAACTTTCGAATAATCATCGAGGATGACGATTTTCAATAAGTCGCGATAACGTACGATGTTGGTCAGGTTTGAAATGGTATGGTCGGTGCGGCGCCCTGTCGCCCAGACGACATTTACAGCAGGCATTTTTCGTTCAATCAGGTAATCAAAAGCTTTTTCAAGATCGGTTTTATTTTGGTCTGGTGTGTACACGATTTCAATAGGCTGCTGGTCTTTTATAAACTCCTCCGGATTGAAACCGCTATCGAAATCCCCAAGCAACACATCCACTTTGATTCCCAATTCGATGACGCGTTCCATCGCCGAGTCGAGTACAACTACCAAAGGCGACCATTCCAGCAATTGCCCAAGCAATTCGTTTGTGCAGGCTTCACCATTGGCGATAATCAGCGCGGGTTCCTGGTCGTCACGGACTATGTGGTGGGAAGACATTTTAATTGATAATTAATAATTGATAATTAATAATTATGAAACGCAACACAGCGTTTTACAATCAGAAGCGAATATACAAAGTTTTTAGCGAGGTATGCTGGCCCCCGCCCGAAGCTTCGGGAGCAGCGGAAAACAATGTGCCGCCACAAATGTTTGTGGCGGCACAATTATTCAGCATATGGCCGGATTGCTCTAAAACATCGAAATCAGTTCTTCCTTGTTTTTTATGTTGCTTACTTTCTTCAATTTAAAAACGACTGTTCCCGTTTTTCCGTCTACTGTTTTCCTGAAATCGGCTGCATTCAGCACGAAGGAATTGTCGTCTGCATCGAATGCCATCAGTGTATTTTGGGAAGTTGGGCTGTAGGCAAAACGCGACGGACTGTATCCATAATTTCCGTCATAGCGAAGAATCCCATTGATGCGGCTGTCGACGAGGTAAATAAACAATGGCTTTACGGTTCTGCCGCGTTCGTCCTCGTAGACAGCATCGACGTAAAGTGGTGATGACAGCCGGCTGATCTGGTCACAATTGAAAATTCCCAATTGCGAAATGTTCATCGAACGTACTAATGATGCTGCGTTTTCATTGGCGAGTTGTTGCATATTCAGGCTTTGGCGGTAGCGGATGTTGGCCTGTTTGTATTCATAGTCTGCGTCAATGGACTTGTAGCGCTGCAACATGGCTTCCTTATTGTCATCGAAAAAACGCAGCCATTCTATGGCGGTCATGGCCTGTTCGTCAGCTGTCATATAAGGTCTACTATGTTCATAAAAGCAAAGATTTTGGATATTTGCGGTATACGTAATTTTAGGCTGCGTGATTTTCTTTTCTATGGAAGCAATAAGATTCGTGAATTCAGCATTCTTTTTGAGCAGCATGTTTCTAAGTTGCGTGAGTTTGGTGACTTTTGATTTTTGGATGCCGGCACCTTTGTTCATTTCGCTGGCAATACGCGGATAGCTGTATTTCGTTGCTGTTGCGTGAGTCATTTTAAGATTTTGGATCAGTTGCTGGGAAATGTTGTCTTTCAGTTCAATGCCAAAATGTTTTTTATCCATGACCCAAATCCTGCAGGAATCCCACTTTTTATCAAATACTTCAGGCGCTACAGCCTGGGCGTCCTGTGCGTCGTAAATCCAGGTGACATCGTCAAAATTTATGGTTTGGATGTTGTATTTGGTATCATAGTTGATTTTGAATTTCAGTTCATTTCCGTCTTCCGAGATTTTTACCGGTTGGTAGGAAGCGGAGATGCTTTTGATCTGGCTGTCGATTTGTGACACCTTGCTTTCATTCTTTGCTATCGATTTTTTCAGGGAAGCGATTTTGGCTTTTCCTTCAATAATGTGGAATTTGTTTTTCACATTAAAGATCGAGTCCGACTTTTCCTGCGCCCTCGCGAATTGCAGGTTGCTCTGTTTCAATTCTTCGAGGTATTCTGCGTATAGGGAAGTGGTCGACGCTGCCAGTTCGCGGCCTTTCTCAATCACCCGTTTGACTCTTGCGCCATTGTCAATGCGGCTGCAGATGCCTTTGTCCTCACCATAATAATAGGAGTATGCGGTATCGACTCTAATGAATGCAGTCGCGGTTTGTAATGGCAGCTGTGGCGTAATTTTTGACAATTCAGTCCATTTATTGGTGATGGTATCGTAGTTGTAGAAATTTAATCCCGGAACCTCCTGTGTCATTGCAAAATCAACTGTGATCTGAGTGCCTTCCCGGAGGTAAATGGACTTACCGTTTTGATTGGCGAGAATCTTGTACATGCCTGCCGAGTTAAAGTGCGTATTTTCGCCATGTTGCGGATAATCCATCGGAATGTTCCCTAGGATAAAATCGATGGGATCGCGGTATTCCACATAACGCACATCGATGTTTCCACTGATCGGTTTTCCGTCCTCATCAACAAATGCATTGGCGGGAATGTGAATTTCTGAGCCGGATTTGTACGTCAGTGTCTCGGCTTTCGCGGCATTAATATGGTAGACATCTTCTTTAAGCCTGAGTCCCCCGATGTGATTTGCTTGCTTGAATTCAGGCGAAATGAATACCGTCACCCTCCGGTTTTCAGACTTTCCACTGTCGTCGTCGTTGGTTGTGACGGGCTCTGTGTATGCCTTTCCGGAAATGCTGATCTGTTCTTTACGGAAACCTTTCGACTGAAGGAAGCCAGAGATGGCTTTTGCGCGGTTCAGCGACAATACCTTGTTGTATTCAAGGCTTCCCATGTCATCAGTATGGCCAACGACCTTGACCTGACAGGACTCCGGTGGACAGGGCAACTTCTGTAATTCCTGTTGAATCGAGGCGGCATCGGAAGTTGATAATGTAAAGGAATCACTGTCGAAGTGGACTTTGAATTCGATGTTTTGTGCGTACCCCGACAGTCCGATGGCGAAGCAAATAAGCAAAATGATTTTTTTCATGACGGCAAAATGGTTAAATGTTTTGACAACTATTAACACAGATGCGCCTATGATCCAAATTGGTTGTAACCAGAAAAAAATATTCTGCTTTAAACGGATGTTGGTTATTGTACTACATAATTTTGGGTAGTAACTTCAGATATATTGAAATACCCTAAACTGTAATTATTTTCGTCTGTAGTATTGACAATATTTCCCCTGACGGTTGCCGGCGGCGATTGAAACGGACTGCCATTGCCGCTGTTTCCCGCGATGCTGATCAGTTTGTTCATGTAATCATAGTACCGCTGCGAAATACCGTAAATACTCATGTCGAGGTTATCGCCCGCTTTAATATCTTCGTTGATGTATAGTGCAAAAGTCTCGTTGCCCTGGTCAAATTCATCATCAGCTGCTTCATAGGTCGGGAAAACGTCAAAATTTGCCTTGTACCGGTAGAGGTAATAATTCACTAAAGCGGGGTCGTCCTGATAAAATGCCTTTATTTCATAATATTCGCCGTTAAAGCCATCGTTGGTCTTTTGTTCAATTCGTTGAATTTCCGGAGCGGGAATCATTTTCTCCCTTGCAAAATAGGTTTGGCCATTGGCCATTACGGTCAGTTCATAATTTGCGTTCAGGATGGGAATGAACTGGCTGCAGGTATATTCGCCCGTGCCCGGAGTTTCGATAAAGTCAAATCGGGCACCGTTGTCTGTGTTGATTACAAAAACGGTTGCGTTGGAAACTTTTGGGACGATGCTGTCGAAATAGCCGGTCGTGGTGGTAAGGTATATCGTTTGTTCATTGCCCGCAGTACCTTTCTTCCATTGGATTGAAGCGTCGATTACGAGTCGGGGTGCAGCAGTGTCAAGGTTTACGTCAACAACTTCTTCGCAGCTGCTAAAGGAAAGTGCTATAAGGCCTAATATAATTGGAAGTATCTTTTTCATGTCGCTTAAAATTTAAAGTTATAACTCACCGCTGGAACCATCCCGAATATGGAGAACCGTACGGCCTCATTGGCGCCGGTGTCCTGATTTTGCCGGAAATTTATGGAAGCCGCATTTTGTCTATTGTATAGGTTGTAAATGCTGAAAACCCATTCCGACTGCCAGCCTTTTTTCTTATCGGGTTTAGGAGTATAAGTGGCAGCAACATCAAGGTGGTGGTATGCAGGCAGCCTCGCGTCGTTCCTGGCGCCGTAGCTTGGAACCGTAATACCCTGGTACTGGTATTGGCCATTTGGATAGGTTACAGGCTGTCCGCTTTGCAGTGCGAAATTCGCGCCCAATTCCCATTTCTTTGAAAGCGAATAGGCAGCGGTCACGGCGACATTGTGGCGTTTGTCATAGGCAGACTTATACCAGTTGCCATAGTTGATGCCGATTTCTTCTGCTGTGCGCCCCGGGGTGCGTTGCTCAGAAGTGGAGAGCGTGTAGGAAATCCACCCTGTCAGTGTGCCGGTATTTTTACGAAGCATAAATTCGAGTCCATGGGAACGCATTTCGCCATTCAGGATAATCTGTTCCAGTGCATCATTTGCAATCAGGTCGGCGCCGTCAATATAGTCAATGCGGTTCTTCACTTTTTTGTAAAAAATTTCTGTTTCTATAGAGTAATCGTCATTGTGGAAGTTTCTGAAATATCCCATTGCGACCTGATCGGCAATCTGCGGTTTGATGAACTTATCGCTTGGCGTCCAGACATCCAGTGGTGTCGGCGACGACGTGTTGGAGATCAGCTGTAGGTACTGCGCCATACGGTTATAACTCAGCTTCACGGATTGGTTTTCATTGAGGGTATAAGACGCAGCGAAACGCGGTTCCGGATTGTTGAACGATGCGATAACAGCATTGCTTCCATAGTGTGTGGAACTGATCGGGACACCTTTTTCGTAAATTTTTAGTTCGTCATTATAAGTCACCGCCTGATTATTCGTATAGTTGTTGACTTCCGAACTTCCCAATCGGTAAAACAAGCTGTAACGCAATCCATACATTAAGGAGAGTTTTTTCGACAGTTTATGTTCGGCTTCGATATATGCCGCAGGCTCAAATGCATATTTACGGTCGAGTTGACGGTAGTTAATAGCAGACGCTATAGTCGTTGGATTTATTGTTCCCGGATTAAAGTCGTAATAGATGCCATTGATCCCATAATTGAGTTTTATTTTTTCGGAAATGTAGTTCTTAAAATCATATTTGATGTTGTAATTCTTAATGCCGGAATCATACTTAAATCCGACGAAATCAAGCTGTAATCCGTAGTAGTAATCACTGTAAATTAAAGAAAAGTTTGAAAACAGCTTGTCTGAATACAAGTGGTTCCACCGCAGGTTTACGGTGGCATTGCCATACGTATTTACAAAACTGCCACTGAGTTTAAAAACATCGCGGCCGAAATATCCAGACAAATACAGGTTGTTGTTGCTGTTTAATTTGTAATTGAGTTTGGTATTGAGGTCATAAAAGTAAGCGAGATTCTTATTGTCGGTCAGTTTTAGGAAAAGGTGTGCATACGATGCCCTTCCACCAATAAGGAACGAACCTTTGTCTTTCACCAGGGGCCCTTCGGCGAGAATCCGGCTTGAAATTAACCCAATACCACCGTTCATGTGAAAATCTTTGGAGTTGCCGTCTTTTTGGTAAATGTCCAGCACTGAAGATGCTCTTCCTCCGAAACGCGACGGAATGCCGCCTTTGTACAGCTTCAGGTCTTTAATCGCATCGGGATTGAAGACGGAAAAAAAGCCAAATACGTGGGATGAATTGAAAATCGTAGCCTCGTCAAGCAGGATCAGGTTCTGGTCAGCGCCACCACCCCGTACATTAAAACCTGATGCACCTTCGCCCGCATTGGTTACGCCCGGCAATAGCAATATTGATTTCAGCACATCCACTTCACCCAAAATGACCGGCATTTTTTTAATGGTTTCAATGGAGAGTTTATTGACGCTCATTTCCGGCTTGCGGATGTTGGATCTTGTTTTTTCGGTAATGACAACTTCCTGCAGTGCCTCAAAATTTTCGGATAGGAAATAGTTTTTTTTAATATTTTGATTCAGGTCGATGGATTCACTGACTGTCCCAAATCCTACATAGCTGACTACAACCTCGTAATTTCCTTTGGGTAAAGTCAGCGAGTAAAAACCATACTCATTGGTCGCTGCCCCGACGCCAAGTTGCGGAATGTAAACATTGACACCGATGAGTGTTTCATTGCTTTTTGCGTCTGAAACGGTGCCTGAAAGGGTGTATCTTTCCTGAGCGAATGACACATTGATGAACAGTAAGGCAAGAATTAAAATGGAATGCGGGTATTTGATTTGCATGGATGAGGTTTGATTGTTGATTGAACCTTTAGACGGAGCAATCCCTGAATTGTTACAGAGGATTACGTACTAAAATTTTCAAAAATGGATTGATACAAAAAAGCGGCCCGAAAGCCGCTTGTTAATTATTTTAGTTTTGTCAGGATTTCATTTAATGTGGCACTTGGCCTCATCGCCGATTCAGTTTTTGTCCAATCAGGTTTGTAATAACCACCAATATCCTGTTTTTTACCTTGCGCCCCGATCAGTTCTGCATTGATTTTGGATTCACTTTCAGTCAGTGCGGCAGCAATAGGCACAAAAATCGCTTTCAGTTCGGCGTCTTTGTCTTGCGCCGCCAACGCCTGGGCCCAATACATTGCGATGTAAAAATGGGAGCCGCGGTTATCGATTTGTCCCACTTTACGGGCGGGTGATTTATCATTTTCAAGGAATTTCTCATTGGCATTGTCCAGCGCTTCCGATAAGACCAACGCTTTTGCGTTGTGAAGCGTTTGTCCCAAATGTTCCAGCGAAACGCCTAATGCCAGGAATTCCCCTAAAGAATCCCAACGCAGGTAACCTTCGTCCAGAAACTGTTCCACGTGCTTCGGAGCCGATCCACCCGCACCAGTTTCAAACAATCCGCCGCCGTTCATCAATGGAACGATAGAAAGCATTTTTGCAGAGGTGCCGAGTTCCAAAATAGGGAAGAGGTCTGTCAGGTAATCGCGCAATACATTGCCTGTAACTGAAATGGTGTCTTTGCCATCTTTTATCCTTTCCAAAGTGAAATTGGTGGCCGCAATTGGGTTTAATATACGGATATCCAAACCGGTTGTATCGTGGTCTTTTAAATACAGATTTACTTTTTCAATCAGCTGTCGGTCGTGTGCGCGATTTTCATCCAGCCAGAATACTGCCGGCGTATCGGATAATCTCGCACGGTTTACCGCAAGTTTAACCCAGTCACGGATAGGCGCATCCTTGACCTGGCACATCCTGAAAATATCGCCTTTCTCGACGGCTTGTGTAAAAAATACTTCACCATCATTACCAGTCACCGTTACCGTGCCTTTCGCATCCATCTGGAACGTTTTGTTGTGCGAGCCGTATTCTTCTGCGGCCTGGGCCATTAATCCAACGTTAGGGACACTTCCCATTGTTTTCGGGTCGAAGGCACCATGTTTTTTGCAGAAATCGATAGTCGCAACATAAACACCGGCATAAGAGCGGTCCGGGATGATGGCTTTGGTATCTTGTCCTTTTCCGGCGGCATTCCACATTTGACCTGAAGTACGGATCATCGCAGGCATAGAAGCGTCGACAATCACATCTGACGGCACATGAAGGTTGGTAATTCCTTTTTCCGAATTCACCATTGCGATGGCCGGGCCATTTTGATATACTTCATTGATTGCCGCTTCCACTTCAGCCTGTTGCGGATGGCCGGCGATCTTCGCGTAGACGTCTCCCAATCCGTTTTTAGTATCAATTTTTAAATCTGCAAAGAGCGTCGCAAATTTCTCAAAAACCGGCGCAAAAAATACGTCGACTACCGCCCCGAAGATAATCGGGTCAGAAACTTTCATCATGGTCGCTTTCAGGTGTACTGAAAAGAGTACATTTTTCGCTTTGGCGTCAATCACTTCTTTTGCGATGAATGTCTTGAGTTTATTGATGCTCAAAACAGCGCTGTCAATTACCTCGCCGGCAAGTAGTGGCGCACTGTCCTTCAATATTTTTTTGCCGCCGTCTTCGCCGGTAAACTCAATTTTAAAAGTATTGGCATTTTTAACGGTGAGCGATTGTTCGCTGCCGTAAAAATCACCTTCGCTCATGCTCGATACATGTGTTTTTGAATCCGCGCTCCAGGCACCCATACTGTGCGGGTGTTTACGGGCATAATTCTTTACTGCTTTCGGAGCACGCCTGTCTGAATTTCCTTCCCTCAATACCGGATTCACTGCGGAACCCAAAACTTTAGCGTATTTAGCCTTTATATTTTTTTCTTCCTCATTTGCTGGATTTTCAGGGTAGTCAGGGATATTGTACCCTTTTGCCTGCAATTCTTTAATGGCATCCTTCAATTGCGGAATGGAAGCAGAAATATTCGGAAGCTTAATGATATTGGCTTCCGGCATCGTAGCCAGCTTCCCTAATGCGGCAAGGTCATCATTGACTTGCTGTGCCCCGGTGACGTATTCTCCAAGGGTTGAAATAATCCTGCCTGCAAGTGAAATATCGCGCGTTTCCACATCTATTCCAGCCGGCGCAGTGAATGATTTCACAATCGGTAAAAACGAGTGGGTGGCCAGCATAGGCGCTTCATCGGTAATGGTATAAAAAATAGTAGCTTTATCAGACATTGTTAAGATTTTTTTTGTGTTCAAGGACTGCAAATATAGGAAAATGACGGCTATTTAGAGATGATTTCGCCACCGAAAACGTTATAATTGCGGATTTGGCAATAGGGGTTTTAAAAAATGTGTTATTCGTAAAATAGGGGTCGAAATTTAATTTCTGCGCAAAAAAAATCCCGTTCTGTTGAGAACGGGATTGCTTTAGGACGGCAATAAAAATTACCTTCTTTTATCTCTGATTTTCGCTTTTTTACCAGTAAGCTCTCTGAAGTAAAAAATACGGGCCCTGCGTACATGGCCTTTTTTGTTGATTTCAATTTTTTGCAAAGCTGGTAAATTCACTGGGAAAATACGCTCTACACCAACAGCACCTGACATTTTACGGATTGTAAAAGTTTCAGTGGCTCCTGAACCTCTTCTTTGGATAACAACTCCTTTGAAGAACTGTGTTCTTGTTTTTTCACCCTCTTTAATTTCGTAGTACACTGTGATGGTATCACCTGCTCCGAAAACCGGGAAATCTTTTCTTGCTACCAATTCGTCCTGAACGAATTTCATTAAATCTGCCATGATAATTTTTTTAATTATGGTTTTAAATCAGAGCAACATTCACGGGAATCGTCAGAGGTTGGTCCAATGTGGGCGCAAAAGTAAAAATTTATTTTGAATTTTAAATGAGAAATTTTGAATTATTTCCGACCAAACATTTAAAATTTAGAATTCATAATTTAAAATTATTCGCTTAAAAGATCGGGTCGTCTGTTCTTCGTATGCTCATAAGCCTTGTCCTCGCGCCACTTTTCAATTTTTGCAGCATGCCCACTGGTCAGAACATCGGGCACTTTCCAGCCTTTGTAGTCCGCCGGTCTCGTGTAAATGGGGCCCGATAATAGATTATCCTGAAAACTGTCCGTCAAGGCTGAGGTTTCATCACTCAACACCCCTGGAATCAGTCGGATCAACGCGTCGGAAAGTACCAAAGCGCCTAACTCACCGCCACTCAAAACATAATCGCCAATCGAAATCTCTTTGGTAATAAAATGGTCGCGGACACGCTGGTCGACACCTTTATAATGTCCGCATAGAATGATGATGTTTTCCAGCATCGACATCTTATTGGCCATGCCCTGGTTGAGTGTTTCGCCATCCGGAGTCATATAAATGATTTCGTCGTAGTCGCGTTCGCTTTTCAGTTTTGTAATGCAATCGTCGATGGGCTGCACCATCATCACCATCCCTGCACCGCCGCCAAATTGGTAATCATCAACACTTTTTTGTTTGTTCGTTGTGTAATCACGCAGGTTGTGGAAATGTACTTCGACCAGGCCCTTATCGATAGCGCGTTTCATAATGGATGCCTCAAACGGGCTCCGCAGCAATTCTGGTAATACTGTAATGATGTCGATTCTCATAGTTAGTTGCAAAGCGGCAAAGGTACAAAGTTTAAGGTTTAAGGTTTAAGGTTTTTCAGGAGCAATTTCCGGCTGTCTGCTGCTATCTTTTTATTTGCCAGTGCGAGCCTTGAATCATGCTGTCATCAGTCGTAGCAAATAAAAAGGATATACGCGTCCATCCGGGCTAGGGGCAGGTCGTTGAATTGCTTGCTCGCATTCATTTCGCCAATCCCGTAATTATCTCGTTATCTCATTAACAAATTGTCTAATTGATTTCGTAATTTTGCCATTCATTTAAAAAAACAACTTATGGAAAATGGTATATATGCTAAATTCAACACCTCGAAAGGTGCGATTTTAGTAAAACTCACTCACGATTTAACACCGGGAACCGTGGGAAATTTCGTAGCATTGGCGGAAGGCAATCTTGAAAATTCGGCAAAACCACAAGGAACGCCTTTTTATGACGGCTTAAAATTTCACCGCGTCATTCCCGATTTTATGATCCAGGGTGGTTGCCCGCAGGGAACGGGAACAGGCGGTCCGGGTTACAAGTTCGATGATGAGTTCCACATCGACCTGCGTCATGATAAACCGGGAGTGCTTTCGATGGCTAATTCTGGTCCTGGAAGCAATGGATCGCAATTTTTCATCACGCACATCGCAACACCATGGCTGGACCAAAAACACACCGTTTTCGGAAATGTTGTGGAAGGTCAGGATGTCGTAGATGCTGTTGCACAAGGCGATACGATTGAGAATGTCGAAATTTTACGGGTCGGAGACGAAGCCCAGAAATGGAATGCTGTCGAAGCTTTCCGTGTATTCGAAGGTTCCCGCGCCAAACGCGAAGCAGCCGAACGTGAAGCATCCGAGAAAAAAATGGAAGCACTCGCTGCGGGATTTGAGAAAACAGAAAGTGGACTGCGTTACAAAATCATCAATAAAGGCTCAGGTAAAAAGGCTGAAAACGGAAAAACCGTGGCGGTTCACTATACCGGCCAACTTGAAAACGGAAAAACTTTTGACAGTTCCTATCCGCGTAAAAAGCCAATCGAGTTTCCACTGGGGAAAGGCCATGTCATTGAAGGCTGGGATGAAGGTATCGCTTTGCTGCAGGTCGGTGACAAAGCCCGTTTTGTGATCCCTTCTCACCTGGGTTATGGTTCAGCAGGCGCAGGTGGTGTCATTCCACCCAACGCAACACTGATTTTCGATGTAGAATTAATCGACGTGAAGTAATCATAAAATTTTGAATCGAAGCGCTCTTTTTGGGCGCTTTTTTTATATTTACAGCCTAAACCAATACTATGAAGACAAAAATTATCCTGTTGTCATTTGCGGCGGCACTTGTTTTATCCTGTAATGCCAATAAGGCGGCCGTCGCCGATGTGCCGCCACCGCCACCGCCACCAGTTGAAAAACCTGTTGTAGCGGCTGTGTCAGATGCTCATGCCAAAGGCCAGTCACTATACGAAAACAATTGTGCCAAATGCCACAAGCTTTTTGCCCCTGCCGATTTTTCACAGCAGGACTGGAGGCCCATCCTGGCGCGGATGCAGAAAAAAGCAAGGCTGGACGATGCGGATATGGGTTTGATAACAAATTATATTTTTGACATCCAAAAAAACTAGTGTAAAGTAAAAAGCATCCCGAAGGATGCTTTTTTTATACTGCGAAACCGTCCGGTAGGACGGCGCCTTTCTTGACGACAATAATGCCGTCTTTAATGGTGTAAAGTGCTGTGTTGACGTCTTCAAGGTGTTTTCCACCGATGAGATGTACATCGTTCCCAATCCGGCAGTTCTTATCCACTATGGTATTGTTGATGTGGCACCTTTCGCCTATCCCAATATTGATGATGTCGTTTTCAAGGTTGTGGCTGATCTCTTCAAGATTTTGGTAGAAATCATTTCCCATTAAATAGGAGTTTGAAATCACACAATCTTTTCCGATACGGCTGCGTATCCCAATGACCGAATGTTCCACTTTTGACGAGTGAATGATACAGCCTTCCGCTACCACTGATTTGTCGAAAGACGACGCGCCTGTGATTTTTGAAGGCGGTAAAACCCTTGCGCGCGTGTAAATTTTACTCGAGTTGTCAAAAAGGTTGAATTTTGGGATGTCATCTGTGAGTCCCAGATTCGCTTCAAAAAACGAGTCAATATTTCCGATGTCAGTCCAATATCCTTCGTATTGGTAACTTAAGATTTTCTGATTTCCAATGGCTTGTGGGATAATTTCCTTGCCAAAGTCTTTGGTATCCGGATTGGACATCAGCTGCACCAACAAATCCCTGTTAAAGATGTAAATTCCCATGGAAGCGAGATAGTGCTTTCCTTCTGCTTTCATCTCGTCACTGACTTCCGACGTCCATTCCGGAAGCAAATGAGCTGCTGGTTTTTCAATAAAAGAAGTAATCAGGTTTTGGTCATCGGTTTTCAGGATGCCAAATTCTGGAGCTTCTTTGGCTGTAACCGGTAGCGTCGCGATGGAAATGTTTGCATTGCTTTTGATATGCGCCTGAATCATTAAATTGAAGTCCATTTGATACAATTGGTCACCGGAAAGAATCAATGCATAATCAAAATCGTGGTTTAAGAAATGCTGCATACATTGCCTTACTGCATCGGCGGTACCCTGAAACCAGGTGGGGTTCTCCGGAGTCTGCTCCGCCGCCAGGATGTCGACAAATGCCGTACTGAAATGGCTGAAATGGTACGTGTTTTTGATGTGCTGGTTCAATGATGCGGAGTTAAACTGCGTCAATACGAACATTCTTTTGATGTCAGAATTGATGCAATTTGAAATCGGAATATCTACCAATCGATATTTTCCAGCAATGGGCACCGCCGGCTTGGATCGGCTTTCTGTCAAAGGTGCCAGCCTTGATCCTTTTCCGCCACCGAGGATGATGGCTAAAATGTTGTTGTTCATTTATGTATGTTTTAATGTGTTGTAAATAGTAAGGTATTCCTGCGCCACTTTTTCCCAGGAATGGTCAATTTGAAGGATAAAATCTACAATTTCTTTTTTCCGTTTCTTGTCATCGTATAATCCTACAGCCCTTGATATGGAATAGTTCACGTCGAAAACACTGGCCTGGTCATGGCATATGCCAAATCCATTATCCCCAAAATCGACAACGGTATCTTTTAATCCACCGGTCCGCCGCACGATGGGAATGGTTCCGTAGCGCAACGCGTACATTTGGTTCAGCCCGCACGGTTCAACCCTTGAAGGCATCAGTAGGAAATCAGCGCCGGCATAAATGATATGGGAAAGTTTTTCGTTGTATCCAATGTAAGCATTGTAATTTCCTTCAAAATGAGGTTTCAAGCTGTTGAGTTGGTTTTCAACATGGCTGTCACCCGAGCCAAGGACAAGGATGTTAATTTCGTTGTAATGCTCCCGAAGCGAATTGTTGAAAATTTCAGGCAATAAGTCGGCGCCTTTTTCGCCAACCAACCTTCCAATAAACGTGAACAAAGGTTTTTCAGGATCCAGCTTAAACTGCTCACACAGGAATTCCTTATTTTGCTGCTTTCCTTGTTTCACGGTCTTCAGATCGTAATTTGCAGGAATCATAGGGTCCGTTTTGGGATTCCAAACCTCATTATCGATGCCATTAAGGATACCGACACACTTTTCCCGCTCATAGCGCAGCAGGTTTTCCAGTCCATTCGCTGCGTACATGATTTCTTCGAGGTAACTTGGAGAAACCGTAGTAACACTCCATGCCGACTTAATTCCCGCGGCCAAAGGATTGATCATTCCGCCCCATTCAATGAATCCTGCCCTCGAAAGTTCAAAATTCGGGAGGTAATGCATTTTGTCAAAGCCAAACCAGCCCTGGTATTGGCCATTGTGGATGGTAATTAGGGTAGGAATGTGGGCGAGACGTTGATAGTTGTAACAATTTTGCACCATAAACGGAATCAGCCCGGTGTGGTGGTCGTGGCAATGCAGGATGTCAGGATATTGATCGGATTCAATAAGCCAGTTCAGGAAGGCAATCTGGAACGCCGTGAATCGTTCGGTGTCATCTTCGTAAGAATATACATTGGGACGATCAAACAGTTCCGGGATAGCGATAAGATATAACCCAAATCCGAGTTTATCTGTCGCTTCTTTTAAAACCGTATAGGAGAAAGTAAACCAGCCCAATTTAAGTTTACCGTTATGCACGACTTCAAATTGGTTCTCGTTCGTGAATTTATTATCATAACCCGGAACCACGACTTTGGCTTGGTGTCCTTTCTTGTTAAGGTATTTCGGTAATGCGCCCACCACATCGGCAAGACCGCCCACTTTCGCGACGGGATAGCATTCGGCGCTGATGTGATATATTTCCATAATTCTATTTTTGTCGGCTAAAAATCCTTCACCAATATACAACAAATATTTATTCAAAAAAGAAGGAGTTTATTCAATAACCGAATAATTTTGTTTATTTCAAATTTTACCGTTGTAAGAAAAACACGATATGGAAATAAGTTGGGCAGATTTTGAGAAAACGGAAATGAGGGTGGGTACCGTAATTGAGGTGAATGATTTTCCGGAAGCGAGAAAACCCGCGTACCAGCTCACGATTGATTTTGGGACGGCGATTGGGATCAGAAAGTCATCGGCACAGATTACGAAAAGATACGCTAAGGTAGATTTGCTCAATCGACAAATTGTCGCGGTTGTAAATTTCCCAAAAAAACAAATCGGGAAGTTTATGAGTGAATGCCTCGTGCTGGGTGCCGTGGGAGAGGAAGGCGATGTGGTGTTACTCTCTCCGGACTTCAGGGTGGAAAATGGTTTGCGGATTGCTTAACAGCTATTTAATTTTTTACAATTTTACAGGTATGCTTAGCATTTTCGGATGTAACTTTTAAAATATATACTCCTTTATTTAAAAAACAAGTATCAAGGTAAGCTGCCTGATTATTTTTTGTCCATATTAAACGTCCATCTTCGGTGTAAACAGCCACATCATACCTACCAGAAATATTTTTTGTCTCATTCCACTGAAGGCTATTTGAAAAAGGAAGCGGATATACCGTAAATCCACTATCAGACAAATTGTTATCAGTTACTGAGAGTATTGATGAGTTTAAGAAATAGCTGACTTTTCCGGAATAATAGTAACTGGAAACAATATCGTCTCTGTTGTCGTCATTGATATCTGCAATGTCAAAATTTCGTGACCCGCTGTATGGATTTTCGCTTTCAACAACCACTTGACTATCAAACCCATTACCATTATTGAGATAGTAAAAAATTGTTTCAGCTGAAGACGATTCTACCGCAACACCCACAATGTCTTTCAGGCCATCATTATTTAGGTCCTTCAATTTAATGGCATCCGCACTTTTAATTTGTATTAAAACTTTAGGAGCGTATACTCCGCCATTATTACGAATAAGATAGGTTCCTGGATAATAACCGCCGGCGGCTATAATATCCTTATCGCCGTCATTATCAATATCGCCCAATGCAATACTGATCACAGTGATTGAACTTTGTAGAAGATGATATTGAAATACTCCGGTGCCATCATTGCTTAACCACTGAAGCCTTGAATATTCTCCTGAATTCACAAGAATATCGATGTCGCCATCATCATCCATGTCAGAACAAATCAGATCAGAAGGCTGGAATCCGTAATCAGTAAAATCAATATTGATCATATTTCCAAATGTTGTGCCGTTAATATTTGGAATCCAGGCCAGGTTAATATTTCCTGAGCTGAAATTCAATACGATATCTTTCATTCCGTCTCCGTTTAGGTCAGCGATTCCGATGCATCTCGACCCGTTCAAAGGATAGGTCATTGGCAGGGTGTATAAAAGAGAAAAATTTCCGACTCCGTCATTAAAGTAAATTTCCAACCCTGCTGTCGCCGAGGCGATGATATCTGCATCGCCATCATTGTCGATATCAGCTATTTCCAAACTGTAAGTAAACGTTTCAGGAAAGGGAAGATTTGGAGAAATCATCTTATAAGACGTGAATTTTGCATCACCTCTATTTTTATTCCACACAATTGATTTGTAACATGAGACGATGTCTTTTTTGCCATCACCATCCATATCTGCAATTTTCACATCAAAAACAGCACCATCATAAAAGCTTATTAATTTTTCGATAAAAGAATTATCAGGCATGTGCATCAGTGCGGCCGTTTTATGCAAATTATAGGTTGGCGAGTTGTTGTCCATATTGTACGTGGCCGCTATCACGTCTTTAAGGCCGTCGTTATCAATATCGTCGATGATAAAATAATTGGGATAATGGACGAGGTCATTTATAATTTGAGAGGGCCCAAAAATAACTTCATCTCCGATTATGGATTTTTTCATCCAGATTAATTGTTGTGGAGTTCCGGCAACGATATCAGTTAATCCATCATTGTCAATATCACTGATTTTTAATTCTGTTATTTCCGAATCAGAAGTGGTAAACATTAATTCACTATTGCCAAAACTGTTGCCGCCAAGATTAATGAATTTATTATAGTAACCGTCATGTGCTCCAACCATATCGGGATAATTATCTCCATTGATATCGTCAAAATTAAAGGCCCGCCCATTCGACGCATACCCTAAATAGATTTTTGGACCAAATGTACCCGCACCCATATTTTTGCAGTAATAAATCTCGCCTTCACTCACTCCGGCAACTACTTCTGATAAGCCGTCATTATCTAAGTCGATCAAGATAATCTTGTTAACATCATACACAGGCGTATCAAAAATGACTATGGACGACTGGAAAGTACCGTCGCCATTATTCTCTATATAACTGATATTTTCGTCACCATCAATATTCACAATGATATCGGCATCACCATCATTGTCAACATCGCCGATTGCAGTCGATTTTGGGCCGTTTAAATCATCATTAAATAGCTGTAACGTCGAAAAATTCAGATTTCCCAAATTTTTACACCAGCTCATTTTATTATTGTAGCGATTGCAAAAGATCAAATCTTTCAGACCATCACTATCGATATCAATTGCGTTAACGCCACTTGGGTATTCGTCTTGATTCTGCAGAATTATAGCCGGTTTGCTCTGTGTATAGTCGCCAAGTTCGTTTTGATATAACAAAATCAATCCTTCGCTTAGCGATGTAGTGACCAATTCATTGAGATTATCGCCGTTAAAATCAGCACTAATCATTTCGCTTCCCGTATAAGGCATTATTGCTTTTTCAATCAATTTTTTTTCGCCCTCAAATGATATTTGACAAAATACAGGGCTGTACACTAATAGTAAAAGGAAGAATTTTTTTTGCATGGTTTGATTCATGTTTCAATACGAAAATAAGGATTATTGCAATCTGAAAATAAAAAAGCCCGAAAAATTCCGGGCTCTTCATGTTGTGGTTTCTGACAATTAAATGTCATCGAAATTAACGTCAGTATAGTTCTTTTGTTCTGCCAATTCGGGAGTTGGTTCTGCGACATTGTCATTCAAATACTCGCGTTTGTAATCTTTTTGGTGTCGTTCTGAGATCACTTCTTCTCCCTTATGATTCAGTACATATGAAGTCATGTCTTCCAGAATTTCGGCGAAAGCGGCGAAATCTTCCTTATAAAGATAAATCTTGTGTTTCTTGAAGTGGAATGAACCATCTTCTTCAGTGAATTTTTTGCTTTCTGTAATTGTAATGTAGTAATCGTCGGCTTTTGTTGCCCTTACATCGAAAAAATAAGTCCTTCTTCCGGCCCTTAAAACTTTAGAAAAAATCTCCTCTTTTTCTAACATATCATTGTCTCTCATAATCCTTCTTACAATTTTAGTTTGGTGTTAAGTAGTACTCAAAAGTGAGAAAAAAAACTTAAACTCCAAACATTTTAGGTCAATTCTTTTTCCGAAAGCTGTTTAAAATGGAGCTCTTTATAATAGCCGTCTTCGTTTATAAGTTGATTATGAGAACCTTGTTGAATGATTTTTCCTTCCTCAAGAATGATTATTTTATCGGCGTTTTTTGCAGAGGAAATGCGGTGGCTGACGATAATGGTCGTCTTGTTTTTACTAAAATCGAGCAGGTTGTTTAAGATTGCTTCCTCTGTTTCTGTATCAACCGCTGAAAGGCAATCGTCAAGCAATAGAATTTCGGGATTTTTGATCAGCGCACGTGCTATGGAAACACGCTGTTTCTGCCCACCTGACAGCGTTATGCCCCGTTCTCCCAAAAGGGTTTCGTATTGCAGGTTGAAGTTGATGATATTGTCGTGCACGACAGCCTTTTTAGCGGCATCAATGACTTCTTCTTCCGAGGCATCTTCTTTTCCAAAACGAATGTTGTTTTTGATGGTGTCCGAAAACAGGAACGCATCCTGTGGCACGGTTCCTATACTGTTGCGCAAATCAAAAAGATTGACCTGCCGAATCGGTTTTCCGTCTATTCTGATTGTGCCTGAATCCGTGTCGTAAAGACGGCCGACAAGTTGTAAAATAGTAGATTTTCCGGAGCCGGTTTTTCCCAATATGGCAAGCGTTTGTCCTCTTTTAATATCGAATGATACATTTTCTAAAGCCTTGATATTGGTGTCGCGATAAGTAAACGACACATTTTCAAAAGAGATGTTTCCCTGAATGGTGGCATGTTCTTCAGATTCATTTGCGATTTCCGGCTCAATCTTCAGGAATTCGTTGATACGCTTTTGCGAAGCTGCGGCTTCCTGTACCATTGATGAAACCCAACCCAAAGACGCCACCGGCCAGGTGAGCATGTTGACATACAATATGAATGCGGCAATTGTGCCAATATTAGTGATTCCATCGCTTCCGTTGATGTACATCATGCCTCCGAAAAATATCACAACCAGGTTGCTGACACCAATAAGTGCCAACATAAAAGGGCCGAATAATGCATTGAGTTTCGCGAGGTCCATGGCCTTGGTTTTACTTTCTTCAGAAAGGTCCCGGACCTTTTCGCGGTACTGTTCTTCCAGTGAATAGGCTTTTATAACACGGATACCGGAGAAAATTTCCTGGGAAAAGCTGGATAAAGAGGAAAGGTTCTCCTGGAAAAGGGTACTTTTTTTATTAATCCTGGAACTGAGCTTAAATATGGCATAAGACAACAACGGGAGCGGAATTAAGGTGTATAATGTCAATTTAGGCGACGCATGGTACATGAATACAATGACGACCCCAAATCGGATAACAGTCATAATGGTGTACATCACTGCGGGACCGACATACATACGGACCTTACTGACATCTTCACTAATGCGGTTCATTAAGTCACCGGTCCTGTGCCGCTTGTAAAAATGCTGGGTTAGGTTTTCATATTGCCGGAATACTTCATTTTTGAGGTCGAATTCGATGTAACGCGACATCACAATCAACCACTGCCTGGTCCAGAAGGTCAGGAAAGCATTTACGAGCGTGGTGCCGATGATCAAAAGAATAAATCGTAACAACTGAGACCTAATGATGCCTTTATCGACATCTGACCCTGAATCTGCGTAGTCTTTTACCGCAGTAATGGAGTTGCCAACGAGGTTGGGAATGAAAGAGGCGAAAATTTGGGCTGCTATCGTGGCAATGATTCCAAAAAGGAAGTGGTATTTGTATTTTATGAAATATTTATTCAAATATTGTAACTCTCTCATCTTATTTTTAAAAATATTAATCTATCGTCTGGAAATATGTTAAAAAATCATTATAAGTAATTTTTATGCATTCACAATCCAGCGGTCTCGTTTATTGAAATATCTGTAAAAAAACTTAAATTCATTGCAATGTTTTGATTTTAACTGTAATTTTGTTCCGTCTTATTGACAAAGTCATAATTTAACTTTAAAAAAATTACCATGGTAACAGAAGTTATAAACGGAAATGAGCTTCATAAAATCGATCCTGTTTTTGGTCAGGTGTCATTTGATAATCACGAGCAAATCGTTTTTTGCAACGACAAAGATACTGGATTGAAGGCAATAATCGGTATCCATAACACTGTTTTAGGACCTGCTTTAGGCGGTACCCGGATGTGGAAATATGCAAACGAGTGGGAGGCGCTTAATGACGTTTTACGACTTTCAAGGGGAATGTCTTACAAATCTGCCATTACCGGACTTAATCTGGGTGGCGGTAAGGCGGTTATTATTGGTGACTCAAAAACGGAGAAAACACCTGAAATGATCCGTAAATTTGGCCAGTACGTTCATTCTTTAAGTGGAAAATATATTACAGCCGAAGACGTCGGCACAACGACCCAGGATATGGATATGATCCGGGAAATCACGCCTTATGTGACTGGCGTTTCTATCGAAAAGGGGGGCTCCGGAAACCCATCGCCGGTTACTGCGTATGGTGTATACATGGGGATGAAGGCGG
>NZ_NKJE01000003.1:0-128561 GCF_002256285.1 Flavobacterium sp. BFFFF1
CGGCGATGATTTCGGCGATGATTTCTTTTACGGGCAGGATGCTCTTGATGAGGCCGGCCACCTGCCCTATCTCGAGCTCGCCTTCGACGAGGTCGCCCTCGAACATGCCGCGTTTGGCGCGGGCGCGACCAAGCAATGCGGTCAGGTCTTCTTTAGACGGCGCTTTGGTGTATAGTTCCTGGACGTCGTTGTAGAACTTGTTCTTGATCAGCCTCACGGGCGCGAGTTCTTTCAGCGTCACATGTGTCTGCCCTTCTTCGAGCCCTACGACGAGGTTCTTAAAGTCGGTATGGGCCGAACTTTCCACTGAAGCGGCAAACCGGCTGCCCATCTGCACGCCATCGGCGCCGAGGACCATGGCGGCGAGCATGCCCCGTCCGGTGCCGATGCCTCCTGCGGCGATTAGTGGGATGGCGATCTTTTCCTTGACGAGCGGGATCAGTGTAAAGGTGGTGGTCTCTTCCCTGCCGTTGTGCCCTCCGGCTTCAAAACCTTCGGCCACGACGGCGTCGACGCCTGCTTCCTGTGCTTTTAGCGCGAATTTCGAACTGCTCACGACGTGTACCACGGTGATGCCGTGTTCTTTCAGGAAGGCGGTCCATGTTTTTGGGTTTCCGGCGGAGGTGAATACGATCTTCACGCCTTCTTCGACCAGGATGTCCATGATTTCTTCGACATTAGGGTAGAGCATCGGGACGTTTACGCCGAAAGGTTTTGTGGTGGCGGCTTTGCATTTCCGGATGTGGCTGCGAAGCACATCGGGATACATCGAACCGGCGCCGATCAGGCCGAGCCCGCCTGCGTTGCTTACCGCTGCTGCGAGTTTGTATCCGCTGTTCCATATCATCCCACCCTGGATGATCGGGTATTGGATGTTGAAAAGGCTGGTGATTTTATTCATCAGGTTTTGGTTATTGTTTCAGGATTTTTCCACTGGTGACGTTGTTTCCGGCGGTAATGCTATAAAAGTATACGCCCTTCGGCAGTTGCTGCAGGTTGACGGGTGTGGTATCGGTTTCAAAATGCAATGTGACGACCTGTTGGCCCATTGCGTTGTACAAAATCAGGTCGGATGGCATGGCCGTGCCGTTGTTCCTGATGTACAATTGCCCGCCGGCGGGGTTTGGGTATACCGTAAACATTTCCTTACTCGTGTTGCCAATGCCTAATTGCGAATTCATGGCGGCACCGAAATCGGGTATGCCATAGCCGTAGAATGTGTCGGGGCTGCTGAAACGGTCCGCATACTGCCGGATGAGTCCGACAATCTGCGCATTGGTCTTGTCCGGGAATACCTGCCATAGGCAGGCGGTCATGCCTGCGATGATAGGACCCGAGAACGAGGTGCCATTGGCGGCGATGATTGCCCCATTGCTGTCGGCGATGATGGTTTGTTGCCCCTGTGCGGAGACGTCGGGTTTTACCCTGCCATCGTAGCTTGGTCCTAGGGAGCTGAACGCGGCGCGTACTTCATCGGCATCGACGGCCCCGACTGCGAGGACGTTAATCCCATCTGCGGGTACTCCGATGTGCGGATCGGTTGCGGAGGCGCCTGAATTCCCGGCGGAGGCCACGACGATGATGCCGCGCGAGAACGCGATATCGGCGCCGCGCGTGATAAATGCAGTGGTGCCGTTCATGTCGTCGTAATTGTAGTTGTAATTGGGGTTTACGAAGTGGAAATACCCGAGCGATGTCGTGATGATGTCTACGCCGAGGCGGTCTGCTTCTTCCGCTGCTTCGACCCAAAGGGATTCTTCAAGCGGGTTTTCATCGGTATTGCTTTCGGTGATGAATAGGTAATAGTCAGCGTCGGGTGCGGTGCCCACCAATTGGTCTTCTACATAACCGCCCATGGTGGAGAGTACGGCGGTACCGTGGCCATTTGACGTGTAAAAGTTGGACGAACGGGCGACGAAGTCATAGCCTCCTAGAATGTGTCCGTTGGCCCTGAGCCTTGCGAAGGCATCGAGCACATCGACGCCCGGAAACCCGGCATCGAGCACGGCGATGACTTTGCCGTTGCCGGTGTAGTCCTGCTGGTGTAGTTGTTGCCCATTGAGCATGTTGATTTGGCTTTGTGAGGTACCGTATGGAAAGTCGGCGAGGGTTTCAAACTTCTGCTGGAATGCTGCGGGGCGGTTTGGTGCGGGGCGGTTGCCGTTGTCGATGGCGTTGTCCGCAAAGTCGACGCTGGCGACAAAGGGCAGCTGTGTCAGTGCCTGGATGTCGGCGATTTCACCGCGCACGTGGACGGCATTCAGCCATTTGGATTTGGCGTATACGGTCACGCCGGATTGGGATGCGACGGTATTGATGTAGTCCTGGCTGACGGGAACGTCCTTCAAGTCCAGTGGAATGTTCTGTGCGGTGCGGCGGTCGAGGGAACGCTGGGAGAGCATCGTCAACGGGTTGGCGAGGTAGGTATCGGCGTTGGGTTTATCGGTGAAGTAGACCCATGCATCCTGCTGTGCGAACGCCGCTGCGGACAGGGTAAGCCATAATAAGAGTATTGCTTTTTTCATAGCGATTGAAAAGATAGTCAAATTTAGGAAAAAAGATTGGAAGTTGAGGAGGGAGTTCGGAAGATGGGGAGATCGGAAGATCGGGAGATTGGGAGATCGGAAGTTAAGGAGAAAGAAATGGTGGAACCCGACCGCAAAGTCTCGTAATTTAAAAGCGAAGCCCTGTAATTTGACCGCGAAGCCTTGTAATTCCATCGCGAAGCCCTGTAATTCGACCGCGAAGCCTTGTAAAGCGCTTGTCCAAGAATCTGTGGGGATTGTTTCATTAATGGTGGCAACGTTTTCGGGAAATAGAAGTTTGTTGGTGTTTTGTGGGTTTGTAGGCTGTGTATACTTAGGGGTTGCGGTGACTGAGCCGCATTAAATCTCAATTGTGGACCGAAAGATGATAAGCCATGTAATCCTTAATCTGATACTTTCCAGTGTTTTAATTTCAGACTGGTGTCTTCCTGACAGGTCAACGGCCGAACGGAGAGCAGTAAAATGTGGCTTTTCGTGGGGAATGTAAGTGCTTTTTCTATAACAAACATGCGTACGTGGGATCCTTCGTGCCTCAGGATGACAAAATCCTGGGAGGGAGTTTTGAGTGGTATGGATGGATGCTTTTTGAGAGGGGTAATGATCGCATCGCCAGTAAGTCTCCCCCCCTTTGTAAAATGTAAGTGCTTTTTTAATAACTTCGTTTTGCCTCGATGAAATAATCAATTCCAAATGCCGCAACTGACGATAAGTCGCCGGACGGTAGCTGCCATATTAGAACGAACCAGCTTTAAATGAAAAATATCCTAATAATAATGTTAAGTTTGACACTTATTCAATGTGCGACAAACAAGCAAGTCATTTCCAAAACAAGTGAAAATACAAAATTCAACCTTGACACTTTAACCTTGTTCGATAAAAGTAGAAACCGAGAAATTCCTATTGCGATCTATCAACCTAAAGACTCAAAAATATCAAATAAAATCCCAATTATTTTTAGTCACGGTTATGGAGAAAATAATGGAAAAGATTATTTAAGAGATTACACTTACCTTACAGAATTTTTAGTTTCAAACGGCTATTTTGTTGTTAGTATTCAACACGAACTAAAAACGGACGAACTTTTGGCTATGACTGGAAAACTTCAAGAAACAAGAAGACCAAATTGGGAAAGAGGAGCTCAAAATATCTTTTATGTTTTGCAAGAAATTAAAAATAGATATCCAGAATTAAAATTCAATGAATTATCTTTAATTGGACATTCAAATGGTGGAGATATGACAGTTTTATTTGCTCATAAATATCCTAATATTGTCAAAAAAATAATCTCAATGGACAACAGGCGAATGGAATTACCAAGAACATCTGCTCCAAAAATTTTCACATTACGTTCAAACGATTGTCCAGCAGATGAAGGAGTTTTGCCCACAGAAGAAGCGCAAAAGAAGTACGGCATAACCGTAGAGTTTACAGATATAAAACATAGCAATATGGACAATGATGCAAACGAAACCGAGCGAAAATACTTAACCAGCAAAATTTTAGAATACTTGAAAAAATAAATACGTCAGCTAACAACGGTTTCACGCACACGAGAATACGCAGTTCCATCCCGAAGGATCGGGAGCTGCAACTGACGGGAAGCCACCTGGCGTTATGCCCAATATTACCGTAGACTCAACACCACTATGCAGAATTCAAAATTTATTTTACTTTTTATTTTAACCGTTTCCAGTGCCTTTGGACAAAATGTAACCAATCCTTTACCGGCACTTGAAAAAGAAGTTATTCAATGTATTAAAGAAAATAGTAACGAAGAAGTGAACTGTTATAAGGAATATTATCAAGAGCTTCAATTTTGGGAAACTGAGGTTTTTGATGCTGTTTTTGAAATGTTATCGAAGGATAAAACGGAAGATGAAAAAACAGCATTTACAGCAAAGCAAACCGCATGGAAAGAGTCAACCTATTGGTTCTTCACAAAGACCATGAAGGAATTCCAGAAAAAACATCCAAATAAATTTGTATGGGATAAAGACCCTAAATTGAAGGCTGATGCCATAGTGTTTTATCAAAAAAACACGAAGTATTATATTGATAGGATTTCTTATTTGTTAAGTTTAGTAGCAATCAAATAAAGCTATTATTTCAAACGATGCAGCATTGGAAAAAATAAATATACCCATGAGATTATTTAAGCTTCTTTACATAACAATGACAACGATTTGTTTTGTTAATAATGTAGCAGCCCAGGACACACAGCAGTATACCATGATTCCCGATATTAATTTTGAGAAATTCTTAAGAGAATATGGTTACGATGACTATAAAGCACCTGACGGAAAAGTTCTTACATCAAAAATCGCGGAGATAACTTCGTTGAATATTGAAAATAGAAGAATAAACGATTTAACAGGTATACAGGACTTTGTGTCTTTAACCGTTTTGATTTGCAATAAAAATGGATTGACCACCCTGGATTTATCCAATAATAAGGCTTTGGTTCATTTAGACTGTTCCGAAAATAGATTGACCGCTTTGGATATCAACGCAAACACCAATTTGGCTTCGTTAGATTGTGGACAAAATAAATTATCTAATTTGGACGTAACGCAAAATATCAACTTAACTTTTCTTGGATGTGGTAGAAATCAATTGGCCGTCCTGGATATTTCCAAAAATACCGCTTTAACCCATTTGCGATGCTGGGTTAACAAATTAACAACTTTAGATACCTTTAAAAATACCTCCTTAAAAGGTTTGGCATGTGCCCAAAATCAATTAACAACATTGGATTTATCGCAAAATACAAATTTGATAAGTTTAGAATGTAACGATAATCCATTTCACGATTTGGATTTGACCCATAATACCGCTTTGCTTTATTTATCCTGCTCGAAGAATCCGTTGACCACTTTGGATCTTAGTAAAAATAGTGCTTTAACCACAGTAGTTATTAATGAAACTGAATTGACATCCCTGGACGTCACTCAAAATAGTAATTTGGATTTTTTGGATTGCTCAAGAAATCAATTAATTACATTGAGGGTATCCAATACGCCTTTGACAGAATTAGTTTGTTATAAAAACAATTTGACTACTCTGGATCTGAGCCAAAATCCGGCTTTACGCACTTTGGAATGTTCAAATAATCAATTTACAAGTTTAGATGTTTCCAAAAACATTTCCTTATCGCGTTTTTATTGTTCCAATAACCAAATAGCCCATTTAGATGTTTCTGGAAACATTAATTTAGTATCCTTTGAATGCAAATCGAATCGATTAATCAGTTTGAATATTAAAAATGGAAACAATAAAGAATTGCACCACGTATATTCGTTCTTTAATCCTGACCTTACTTGTATTCAAGCGGATAGCGATATTATGCCTCCTAATGACTGGAGAAAAGACGATATCGCAAGTTTTAGCACCAATTGCAAATAAACCAATTGGATGGTTTTATTGTAAAATGTAATTGCTTTTTTGATAACTTCGTTTTAGCCCTATCCCGAAGCGTCGGGAGCAGTAACTGACGTGAAACCTGCGGACGTTAGGCGGGTTTGCAAAAAAACGCATAAAATGAAATATAGTAATGCCTGGTTAATTGATCGCTATGAAAACGGCGACAGTTTAAAATTTATTTATTTCTGGGGAAATACCGACAAAATGGATCTTGTGACAAAGGCCTGCTTTAGCCAATGGTATGATAGTCCATTTTCGGTAAACAATCACACCTATTTAACTGCGGAACACTGGATGATGGCCCAGAAAGCCCTTCTTTTCAATGATCAAAATTCACATGATAATATCCTCAATGCTGTCAAGGCCGGTGAAGTAAAGGAAATCGGGAGGCAGATTAAAAATTTCAATCAGGACGAATGGGATAAGAGGAAACGCGAAATTGTCAGGGTTGGAAACATCCATAAATTTAACCAGCATAAAAACCTTGCCGAATTTCTTTTGAACACCAAAGAACGAATTCTTGTCGAATCAAGCCCCGTGGACACTGTATGGGGAGTCGGTCTTTCGCAGGACAACCCCGATATTGAAAATCTTTATCTTTGGAGAGGTGAAAATTTACTTGGCTATGCATTGATGGAAGCCAGGGATTTTTTGTCGGACTTTGGGCATTTTACCAGCGACATCGATTTACCAACGCTGCCGTGGCTCAAATATCCAAACGTTGAACGATCCGATATGTTTTGGTGCATGGGATTTGGCGAAGATTATTGGCATGATTTTAAAAACGAGTACATGAAACTCGACGAGCGACAAAAGACTATTTATCAGTTAAATCAAATCGCGCCTCCAGGTTGGGAAGATTTCCTTTAATGGCTTTCAGCCTCGGGTGCTTCACCAATCGCTAGCGCTCTGGTCACGCCATTGATGGCTTTCCTGTAAAATGTAATGCTTTTTTAATACCCTTTGTGTGTGAGTGCTGTGCCTGGAATCCCTCGGGATGACAACGTCCTGAGGGGAAGTCGGGAGTCGTATGGCCGTTTTGAAGCGTGTGGTGTATGCAAGTTTTTTTTTATACATTCGTTTTTAGGAGGTGTTGCCCGCACGGATTATAAATCTGCGCCATCCGAATTAGAAATTCGTGCTATCCTGGCGGTGTAACGGTAGTGGTCCGGGCGACAGCGCCCCGATGCATTGGGAGGTGAAGCAAGCTGGCAGATGTTAACTATATTTTACCCATAAAAAATGAAAAATACAATACTTTTTATCCTATTATTATTGAATGGTTTGTGCTATTCACAAAGTTTAAACTTAAACCAGGGAACCATTAAAAATGAAGATTACTTCGTTGAGTTGCCGTTTGAATATGTCAATGGTAAGATTATTATACCGGTCAAAATCAATGATAAAACCTATAAATTTTTGTTGGATACTGGAGCGCCAAATTGTGTGTTTAAAAATTTGAATACCGTTTTAAATCCTGAAATAGTACAAAGCATTAGCGTTTTAGACGCAAACAACAACAAAAGCACCATGAATGTCGTAAAACTGCCGGACATAGCAATTGGCAACATTATTTTTCAAAATGCTGTAGCATTGTCGTCGAATGACGAAGGGAATTTAGTTTTGGATTGCTTTAAAATTGACGGTTTTATTGGCAGCAATATGTTAAGAAATTCAATCATCCAAATTGACACAAAAAATAGGATCTTGCGGATTACCAATAAAACAGAAAAACTAAATTTTAATAAGAAAAGTAAAATCAAACTTTCATTAATTGGGATTCAGAGTAATCCATATATCAGCTTAGCGATAAAAGGTAAAAAATCTATAAAGGAGAAAGTATTGCTAGACACCGGAATGAAAGGATTCTATGATATTTCAAAGAAAACTTATGATTTATTAAAAAGTAAAAATATCGTGGCTGTTATTAATACCGGAAGTGGGACACAGGATATTGGACTGTTTGGAAACGCGAACATGAATGAGCAATTAAGAGTACTGATTCCTAAAATCAACCTTGCTAATTCCACTTTTTTAAATATTACAACCGTTACAACCGATGATAGTAATTCCAGAATTGGTATCAATCTGTTTGAACAGGGTATCGGTACCATAGACTATCTTCATAAAAAGTTTTATTTTGATAGTTATGATGAAAATACAGTTGATTTAACGGAAAAATTAATGGGCTTTTCACCCACAATTATAGGAAATAAACTTGCTGTCGGAATTGTCTGGGATGAGAATTTAAAAGATCAAATATATACTGGAGACGAAATTATAGAAGTGAACGGGATAAATTATGAGCACTTTCAAATTTGTGATTTTTTATCTCAAAAATCTATTTTTAAAAACGTCGTGATTAGTGAAATTACCGTGAAGACAAAAAGTGGCGCGTTAAAAACAATAAATCTGTAAAAAACTACAGCCCAAGGCTGTTTCACGAAATTGCGGGGGTGTTGGACGTATCCGTATTGTTAGTTCCTGAAACTGAAGTTGCCTGTTTGTGGTGGCGTGCGCGAAGATGCTACGCCTGTTCGGGCTAAAGTCCTCGGATGGCCGTGCGTCAGGATGGTAAAGTCCTGAACTGGAAGTCCTGCTTCGTAAGGAAGTACAAATCTATGCCATTCGGAGACTTGCGGTGTCCCGCAGCGCGCACTCGGTTCTAATTTGAAAGATCGGGAGCCGAAATTGATAGCCCTGAGCGACAGCATCCGACGTTTCGGGAGGCGACGCATGCCGCCGCAGGTAGGCAGCCAGGACATCGCTTTTCCATTTAAAAGACAATAATATTTTTATTTTTTTTGACCTTAGATTGAAAAATATTTAATATTATTTTGAAATAAATGTAAAATATATAAAATTTAGTCTACCTTCGCACCTTTATTAATATTTATTTTTTATGAACGAAGGAACAATTAAGTTTTTCAATGAGGCCAAAGGCTTCGGATTTATCACTCCAAATGGTGGAGGCAGCGATGTGTTTGTACATGTAAGTGGCCTTAATGGTACAGTACGTGAGAACGACACGGTAACTTATTCCGTAGAAAACGGACAAAAAGGACCCACAGCAGTGAATGTAAACGTTATCTAAGATATATTTTACTTGTACCAATTAAGCCAGTCTTTACCAGACTGGCTTTTTTTTATTGCATCAATTCGGCAGCCTTCCTCCCCGGTTTCGCTGCGCGCTGTTTGACCACGGAACTTGTCTTTAGGTTTGACTTAGGGAAAGTTCGCACGGTTGCGGCTCATCTTATAAAAACAACCCTTTTTCCATCACTGCTGTCATAACTGTGAATGCTACGCCTGTTCACGCTAACGCCCTACTGGTCCTGTATCTTTGGATGAAAAAGTACTTAAGGGAAATTCTGGATCGTGCGGACGGAAGCTGGGTTATGGACGATCTGGCGTTATTTTGTTAGTGGTTTTGACGGTTGCGATGGATGTTAGTTTTTTTTTATTACTTCGTTTTGTATCCCGGTGCCGCGGCTGACGTGAAGCCGCCGAACGTTACAGGAAAACTTTTACCAAGTTTGCGCAAAAAAAAATATTTATTAAGTATTTTTCGATATTTTTGGGTAGACAAATCATAGTCACAGGACGATACCTCTACGTTTTTATGGATTAATTTGAAGTTGACAATTTAGGCTAAGCGCTTAAAATGTATAGCGTTACGTACCTTAAACATTGCCGGATAATCTAATCATTATTTAGAATTGGATATTCTTGATTGGAAATATGAAGGATGGTTAGCGATAACACACAGGTACCTTAAGACGGGGAAAATAAGCCGAACAGAAACCCAAAAAAGATAGTAGGCAAAACTAAACTTTACTTATAATGAAAACACTAAAAAATTCCGTATTTGCATGGTTTGTTATTATCATTTCAGTATCCGTAATTACCAGTTGTTCAAAACAAGATGACGCCTTAATGAGTCAAAATACTAAAGTCGACAACTATTTAAAACAATTTTATGGCAAAAATATCCAACTTGGAACGTCGTTAGAGACGAAATTTGACCTGCCCAATTTGTCTACCGCAAGATCGGTTGAATCAGAAAACATCATCATTACCGAAGTATTTGTTGGTAACGACAGCCGGGCAAGAGGTTATGTAATAAGCGATAAAGAGACAAACGACTTTATATACTTTATTGATGTTAACAGAGTAGACTACAAGTTAACAACATATAAGGTGGAAACGGATGATACCATAGTATTTGACGATATTAACCAACTTGAAAAATACTTAAATACCGATGAACTGGATTATATCAAAATTGCAGAGGACTACAATAGCGGACAGTCCGCTGAAAGAAGATTTTGGGGTTGGCAAAAATGGGTCGACTGTGATAAAGCAACCGGTATGGGAACAGTAATGGAAACCTATTATGTTTTTGGCGTCGGTGTGAAAACCAGACCGATTCGTGGATTAGATGGCGGAATTATGGTTGAACCGTGTGCTGGTGGCGCCCTTAATGATTAATAATCAACTTAGGCCATTTTATTTTTTTAAAATGGCCTATTAAATACCTATCTATGAAGTATTTTTTTTTCTTTTGCTTTGGTTTCATTCCTTTAATGGTTCATGGACAGGTCTCGGTAACCATCAAAAGCAAAGAGACCGGGGAACCCATATCGTATGCGAATGTTTGGAAATCAAATAAAATTTATGCATCGTCGGATTCTTTAGGCACTTTTTCCATTGGTGAAAATGAGTTAAACATACCATTTAAAATTTCAGCTTTAGGATACAAAACGAAAGACAGCATTTTGATCAATGAGGCAAAAACCATTTATTTGGAAGAAGACTTTATTGAATTGAAAGAAGTATTGTTGTCAAAAAAAGTCAATGCCAAAAAAATCAAAGTGGGTAAGCTAAAAAATGGGGATGTAGGCGTTGTTTCTGAAATGAACAAAGAAACCGCTCAAATTGGTCGATTTTTTTCAAATGATTCGGGAGAAACATTGTTTTTAGATAAATTCAGGTTTAAAGCAATTTGCGCTACCAGGAATTGTATTGTAAATATCTTAATATACGCCGTGGGAAAAAATGGCGAACCAGCTGAAATTATAAATCGCAACAACATTCCGTGTAAGGTAAAAAAAGGACACCATATAAACGAAGTTGACCTAAGTGATTTAAATATTCAATTTCCTCCTGAAGGCATATTTATAATGGTAAATTACCTTTTTTTAGAGCAAAACAAACTGTTCGGTAATAAAAATGAAAACTGGTATTATTATGAGCCATCCATTGACGCTGCGTCTGTTGAAAGCTATACAGATACCTGGTACAACTACAACAATGAATGGAAAAAGAATGATAAATATTCAGTGTGTTTTCAATTGTCTTTAACGAATTAGGCCACCATTATACTGCGTAAAAACCGAAAGAAAAAAGGCTTCCAGTAACATGATCTGTTTAACAAAAATTAGTTTTTTCACGCCATGGCTATTGTCTATTGTAAAATGCAACCGATTGCTTCATAACCAATATGCCTGGATAGGATTGCTGCGCCCTTTCGGACCAGCGCCCTTGCGTCCTCCTGCCCCCGGTGACAACGTCCTGAGGGTGTGTCCTGAGTAGGAAGTACGGTGACAGATTGTGGGGCATTTGCATAGGTGAGAGGCCGTGGTGGATGTGTGTGTTTTTTTTATAACTTCGTTTGGGTCCAGGGAATTCTGAATTCTAACTGTTGCAGGTGACGTGGACACACCTGAGGTTAGCCTAAATTTTTTACTAATGATCGTACCCATCTTAATTTTAAGTGCCGTTTTTATTGCCATTGCATTTACTGTAAATGAAAATAATGCGAAATATTTGCTTTCGGGATACAACACCATGTCTGAAGTGGATAGGGAGAATTTTGACATTAAATCCTACATGGTTTATTTTCGAAAGTTCCATATTTTTCTTGGCGTAACGTTACTGCTCATTGCTGTAGGCTTATTGTACTTTGTAAATTCAGATTGGAGTGGCCTGTTTTTGGGAACTTATCCCCTATTTGTTTATATTTTCTTTATTTGGAAATCAAATCAGTTCACAAAAAATAAAAGCAAGAAACAGCGCCTCACCACATACATCGCCATGGGTGTGATGTCTTTACTTTTGCTAATCATTTTGTATGAATTTAAAAGCTGCCTGACATACAATGGCATTATAGTTCATAACGATCAAATTGAAATCACCGGTGAATACGGAACAGCAATAAATATTAGTGATTTAAAGTATATTGAATTGGCGGATCAGTTGCCTGAAATTTCGTCTAAAACAAATGGGTTTGCCCTCGAAACCATTCAAAAAGGGTATTTCAGGACGGCAGGTGGTGAAAATGTAAAGCTTTTAATTAACTCTGAAAAAACACCTATCCTCTTATTCACGACAAATGACAATCAAAAAATATATTACTCCTCTAAAGACAAGTCTAATGAAGAAATATATAAAGCAATAAAAGGAAAAGTAATCCATTAATAACTGACTTACGCCAAATAACAATTTATTACTGCCCGCAATATTAGATGATTGACAGATACAGATACCACGAATTTTATACTGGGAAAGAAAACGAGTTGGCGTACCAAATCGTTCAATCGCCAACATATAAAAATATCAACTCAGAAAATCTATTTATACAATGTTTGTCGCCTGCGGTAATTAAAAAAGGGTCTGAAAAAGAAAAGACACTGATCGCGGAATGGGATGAAATATTCCAAACGCTGGACAAAGTTAAGAGACTCAAAATAAACATCTTTAATCAGGAGATTTTAAACGTACTGCATAAAATTCCCAACTTAACGGAATTGATCATTGAGAATTCATCTGTTGAAGATGTTTCGCCTTTAAGTAAACTAGAACAATTAACACGGTTAGAAATCTACCACAATACAAAACTGACTGACATCGCATCGATTGGAGATCTTCATCTCAAACAATTGAAGTTTGAGAATTGTTTTAATATTGTCAATTATGAAGTAATCGGAACAATGAAGTCTTTAAAAGGGCTGTCGCTGAATGGAAACTGGACTGCGCCCAAAAACTTAAAAATCAATTCGCTGGTGCCTTTCGAAGGATTGGAAAATTTAGAGCACCTGGATTTGGATTATGCTATTGTCGTGGATAAATCGTTCGAAAGCATTTTAAGAATGACCAAATTAAAACGCTTTGACTATCTGGCAACCATAAAAAAAGAAACCAGGATTAAAATAAAAACTAACCATAAAGCTTTAGTTGCGGGTTTTTTCATGGATTATGATTATGAGAAACATGATTTTTTTGAAGGAAAGATTTGGTAGTATATACTACTGGTAAGAGCGGTTTCGCATTGGGCTGTTCGGCTTTCCGCTTCGCGTGCTGCTTTTCCTGTAGAATGTATGGGCTTTTTCGATAACTTCGTTTTTTAAATGCAGTTGTTCAGCACGGTTTAAAATCCAGGCTGTTTTAGATTAAAAGTCTGCGCCATCGCGAGCATACACCACAACATTCAAAACCCATTTCAATGGACCGCTTTAGTATCGTATCGAACATGACCAAAAAAGAATATTTAAAAGTCATGCTTTTAGGGCTTTACAGCAAACCCGCTTTTATCGCGGTGGTGCTTTTCGGGGGCTATCTCGTTATTTTTAACGAATCTTATCAGCAGGTGATTTTAGGATTGGCCTTTGCGCTGTCACCGTTGATTATTGCTTTGATTGCTGCGCGTCAATTTGGTTCCAGTCCAGGTTCTGGAGACGATATTGCATTCACCTTTGGTGAAAATGGGATTACCGTTGAAGGATCGACCTGCAGGAGTGAATTTACCTGGGAGCATATTGTGAAGCAGAAAGAGATCAGCAATTTCCTGATACTGTACCATAGTAAAAGGGTGGGAAATTTTGTCGACAAGCGGAAATTGAGTGCGGCGCAGTTGCAGTTTATAAAGGACTGCGTGGGTAAAAAAAAGGAGACGCTGTGAGCGGATTTCCGTTGCGGGGTAATGCAGCGTATAGTCGGCAAGAATGACAAAAACTGCATCCGGACATTGCAGGGTTAATTTAACCTCTACAAAAAATATGAAAATCAAATACCTCGTTGTTTTAATTGTCCTGATAAGCAATCCTATTTATGCTCAGGGCGTGGCAACAGTAGTAGACGCGACAGATGGGTCAGGGATACCCTATGCAAACATTGTGGTAGAAAATGAATCCATTGGAACGTCAAGTGACGAAAATGGGGATTTTAAATTTACGCCATTGTTTGTTGGGAAAAACCTTAAGATAAGTGCCGTCGGGTATAAGCCAAAATCATTAAAGTTTTCGCCCGACGCTCTTAAGATCCCTTTGGATCCCAATGTCACGGATCTGGATGAAGTGGTTATAGAAAAGCAGCGTAAAACACTTTTCTATACAATCGGCGAATTTAAAAAGTCGGCAGTGAAACATTTTATGTCAGCGTCCAATAAAACTCCGTGGATGATCGCCCGATTTTTTCCTTACGACACTGTATACAAAGCCACGCCATTTCTGTCATCCGTAAAACTTAACACGCTAAGTGAGATCAATGGCGCAAAGTTCAACATCCGATTATACGGGGTGGCAGAAAATGGTCAACCCGGAGCGCTTCTGGCAGACGAAAACATTATAGGGACTGCTAAACGAGGCAACCGCATTGTTGAAATATCCCTCGAGCATTTGAAAATTGAGTTTCCTCCGGCCGGACTTTTTGTCGTTTATGAATATATTATTATCGATGAAAACAAATACGAATTCGATTACAAAGACCCGGTATCCAAACGAAGGGATCACCATCTGTCGTATGAACCGGTTATTGGATGTATTTATACCGACACCAGTGCGTCCAGTTGGCTGTATAAAAGTGGCGTTTGGAATCATCTGGAATTTAACTCCATACAATACTGCTTGCTAATGGCAGTAGCATTAAAACTCAGTAATTAAATACATTTGTACTAACCCTACAAAATACAAAACCCGTAAGTTTAATTTTATGTACGATTTACCACATCACAAAGAACATAACGAAAAGGAAATCACAGATTTTATCAATCAATATCCATTCGCTTTTATCACGGGCTGTGATGCAGCGCATCAACCCATCGTTACACAGCTTCCCCTATTCCCTGAAGAAAAAGATGGCAAAAAAATATTGCGTGGCCATCTGATGAAAAACACTGATCACCATCTGGCTTTTATGAGCAATGAACGGGTATTGGTGGTCTTTACAGGAAAAAGTACGTATGTAAGCGGTACATGGTATAGCAATCCCTATATGGCTTCAACGTGGAACTATATGAGCGTTCATATCAAAGGTTCCATCAGGTTTCTTGATGACCATGCATTGGAAGAAGTCCTCCGGCTGACTTCCCTTCATTTTGAAAACAACAATGAAAATTCAACGACGGTTTATGACAACCTTCCCATGGCGTTTAAGCAAAGGGTTATGGGCGCTATTGTAGCTTTTGAGATCGAAGTTCTGGAAATGGATACGGTTTTTAAATTAAGCCAGGACAGAGACGAAAAAAGTTATCAAAATATCATCGCACAATTAAAATTGGGAGATCATGATGGGCAAGTCATTGCTCATGAAATGGAAAGGAGATTTGACAATGTTTTTAAAAACAAGCAATAGGAACTTTAGCTGCCTGGCGGTTAATCCCCGGTGCTGCTTTTGATATCTAATGTAACCACTTTTTGTGTAACTTCGTTTTAAACGGTGTTGCCGGTACGGATTGCAAATGCTCGACATCTTTAACGTTAGCGGTCGCTTAAATGGAATCCACAGCATTTAATGATGGTATCAAATGAAATCAGAGACGCATATTAAAAATAAATTAATCGAACCGTTGTCAATACTTTTTTTGACGGTTTTAAGTACTTTGGCCATCGCCCAGGAAAATTCAAACACCAAAGCAGCATTCCACGCCCCTATTTACACGTTATACTACCCGACAGACCACTGGGAGTTAACAATTGAAAATACTGACTTTTTGTATAAATATGTCATTCAGGAAATCCAAAAACCGGATCCCCCACGTCTCCTGATTTATCTTGAAGGACATAGTGATGATGTGGGCGATTCAGATTACAACATGAAACTTTCGCAACAAAGAGTACAGGCAGTGGCTGAATATTTAAAAAGCAACGGTTATCTTACAGACCAAATTAAGATTCAATACTTTGGTGAATCGAAACCAGAAACCAGAAAAATTGCTGTGTCAAATAAACTGAAAGATATTCGTTACGCCAATAGAAGGGTGGTCATCAGAATTGAAAAGATCGATTGAATGCCAACCATTAAAAAAGAGATCCTTTCGTTGCGCTGTTCATTTAGAGAACTTATCGCTATATATGATTCGTAGGTTAGCAGACAGTAACGAAAGCCTAAAATCAAAAAAATGATTGAAACGTTTACCGAGTTCCTGAAATTTGTTTCCGACTACCTGATCAAGGGCATGTCTGTCAGCATCTTGTTGATGATCATTGTGAAACTGGTCTTTAAAAACAAACTTGATTTGTCGACGAAGATTGTAAAATGGATCATTTTGGTGTATTCTTTTGGCGTTTTATTGAATACCGTCCTGCTGTACGCATTTCCGATTGAAAAATATGCTTTTTTAGAACGAGCGACCGGACCCTATGCGTGGGCTTATTGGCTGATGTTTAGCCTAAACGCAATGCTTCCATTCGTTTTGCTTTACCACAAACCGGGCAGAAACCTGTATTTATTGTTCACGATTTCGTTGTTAATGAATATTGGCTGGCTTTTCGAATCGTTTGTAGTGCATGCATCGGGTTTACATCGGAATTTTATCACCGCGGATTATAATCCATATTTACCAAATGAATTCGAGTTACGTGTCATTCTTAGTGGTTTTCTATTGGGAATAATGCTTCTGGTTTTGGAAACAATAGCTGGAAATATTAATCCCGAAATGCGGAAAACAAATCAAATGCAGTGAAAAAATTTGAAAAACGCCGGGCAGTATTTTGCGATCTGTATTAATTATGGCGCATCGGCTTAGCGCCACCCGTTGCTTTGGGTCGTCTTTGTAAATGTGATTTATTTACAAAATTTACATTAGTATTTACAATATAAAGCGATTCATCCGGAAAATATCTCGCTAGATTCGCCGTATCAATTTAAAAATGAAAAACATATGAAAAAAATCCTCTGCGTCCTGATCTTACTGCTGGTTGTGGTAAGCGGACTGGTATTTGCCAATCGTGACATTACAAATGAAACCAGGCCAACCCCAAAGCCGTTGTCTGCTGCTGAAAAGAAACACGCATTGGCCGAAAGGAAAAAATGGGAGGCTTCTCCTGACGGTATCAGGTATAAAGCCTGGGAGGTTTCTCCTGAAGGTAAAAAAGTGCATGCAAGCCATGATAAGATCAGGGCAAACATCAAGGCTTTCACCAGTATGGAGGCCGTGGTCACTTCTGTTACCTTTCAGCGCGAAAATGCGGCCTCATCAGGTCCAAAATGGCTTATCGTTAAGATTAATGGAGACGAATATATGATGCAATTTACGCCTGACGAGTTTCAGCAGTTGAGCAGCCTGAAAGTCAACGACAAGATCACTTTAAGAAGCCGCAGCGCGGGGTATTCGCCCAATCATCCTTATTTGATTTTATCGGGCGACTACATTGCACAAAATAATAAGGTACTTTTTAAACGAGACTTCAGCAAAAATAAAGGTTGTTGAGGAACTGTTTGGGTTGTCGGCAGCTGTGCTTCGTATGGTGTACAAATTAAGTGCTTTTTTTATAACTTCGTCCAGCCACGCTGTGAACGGCGGTTAGCCGCGGCTGAAGTGGAGCCACCGTACGCTGGCGGTAACTTTAAAAAATACATTATTTATGAAGCGACATGTTTTAATTATCACCCTTTTATTCCTTACCACGTCATCCTTCAGCCAAAAGTCGGAATGGATTCATTTTGATTGGCATGGAGAAAATATATTTGGCAGGTATTATGAAAAAACTGCAATAAGTTTACCGATAATAATAGAAAACATGCCCTACAACTTCTGTTGTCAATTGGATTTGGGAGCCACCCGAACGGTTTTCTATGGAAACTCCCTGAAAAATTATTCGTTTAACACGATTAGTCAAAAATTGGATAGTTTGGGCGAACCGTATTATTTAAACGGACATAAGGGAAATTTTCTAAGAAATATCGATTTAAAAATCGACAAAAAGGATTTTCTGAAAACCGATGTCGCTTACATTTATGATTACGGAGATGAAATACCGAAAGATTCTATTAATTCCTTATCTCAAAAGCTTATTGGAACCGTTGCCCCTGATCTTTTTCAAAACAAATATCTGGTAATTGATTTTCCGAACCAAAAAATGCGGCTATATGATGAACTGCCCAATCAGTATAAAAAAGCTGATTTTGTAAATGTCTTAATGCGTAAAGGAAGAATAAAAATTCCGCTGACAATTGGTAATAGAACTGAATATGTAATTTTCGATACCGGAAACTGCTTAGGCGATTTATTGTTAGATAAAGAAACAATAGATTTATTTACCCACCCAAATGATGCCGCTACAGAATTGCTGTCTGGGAAATCATGGGGGCAAGATTATGTAGTTTATCAAAAAAAAATGCCAGAACCTGTTTTCATAAATGGTAAAAAGATCGCAATTACCACGGCACAATTCACGAATTCGGATGATGACGTACAGTTCAACAAAGAAGAAAAAATTATAGGACTTATTGGACCGTTATTTTTTATAAATCAGACTGTAATCATTGATTATAAAAATCTAAGATTTGGAACACTAAAATAAAAAAAAGCTTCCACTAACTGCGGTCAAAAGCAATCGCTTAGTCCGGTTTATTATTCGTTTGTTTCCTGTTTTCATTTTTTCCGGTGAAGGAAATGCGGCCGCCAAGCCGCAGATTGCTTCTCGCATTAGAAGGCTATTGGCGTTTAAACCAAAATCATGCACAAATGAAATATTTAATGATCGCATTGTTGTCAATTTTATCACTTTCATGCACAAAGTCTCCTGAAAAAACACCTCAGAATTTCGCCGAAAAAATTGTGGCGTTTGCCATTGAAAATTCTGATGATCAATTTATTGAGCTTCCCGAATTATACGATTCTTTAACAAAAACCATCCCAGACGATAAAGATGAAAAAACCATTCTGGTACAGATTCTAAAAAAGAAAGGGTTTAAGATTACGAATTGGGGGCGTGGAAATTGGCCTCCATTGGGTGCGCGGATTATTCAAATTACTTTGAAAAAAGATGATTGTGAATGTACTGTAAATAAAATGTACTACGCAACTATGGACGATTCGCTGTATGAAATGCGTGAAAGGATAAAGTGTAGAGCCAGCCATTAACGGCAGTGCCACGCGCCCGGGCGACAGCATACGCAGCGCTGCCAATTGCTGCGTTCCGGTAAAATGTAACCACTTTTTCCATAACTTCGGTTTGGCTTTGCTCTGTTGGGACTTCGGTCTGAGCGGACTCGAAGCGGGCGTCCGGCGACAGTTTCGTCGACGTTCCAATAGCAGAAAATTAAAGAAACACCATGGAAATTTCTCCGATTATCGAAGTTGATGCACTTTTAGCAATCCTCAGTAATCCAAACGTACTGATTTTTGATGTAAGCAATCATAAAAACGCAAAAGCAAATTTTGAAAAAGCCCATTTAGAACGCGCTTTATTTGTAGAAACCAATTCTCAACTGGCCGAAATTAGGGATGATTTGTCGGGCGGTCGCCATCCACTGCCGAAAATAGCGCGTTTTGCTGAAACGGTGACCAGTTTAGGAATCAATGAAAATAGTCATGTCGTTCTTTATGATGATAACGGTGGTTCAAACGCCGCCGCAAGATTTTGGTGGATGTTAAGATCCGCAGGACATCAAAATGTACAGGTCTTAAATGGGGGAATTGGGGAAGCAAAAAGGCGAAACTTTCCATTGGCTACCGGAAGTGAACCCGTTAGAACCGTTTCCCAGCCTTATCAGTTAAAAAAATGGAATTTACCAACTGTTGAAATCAATCAGGTAGCCATTGCGTCACAGGATCCAAACTATTTAGTTGTGGACGTAAGAGATCAGCAACGTTATGATGGCATTGCAGAACCTATAGATTTAATTGCAGGACATATCCCGGGAGCTATTAATATTCCGTTTACAGAGAATTTAGATGCCGATGGTTTATTTCTCAACCCAACAGCGCTCAGAGATAAGTATAAGGCGAAATTTGGTGAAATACGTAATGAAAATATTATTGTCCATTGTGGTTCCGGCGTAACAGCGTGCCACACCATTTTGTCGTTGGAATACGCCGGAATGGGAATCCCGAAACTTTATATTGGCTCCTGGAGTGAATGGAGCAGAAGCAATAGGAAAATAGAAAAAAAGAACGGTTAAATGCCGTTTAACTGCGCCCGGATGCTGCTTCCTTTGTAAAATGTAAGGGGTTTTTCCATAACTTCGTTTTAGCTCCGCTTACTTTCGGACGTTGGCCTCAGCGGACGTATAGTGGCGGGATGTTACCTAGTTCCAGAACAACTATCATCAACGAAAAGAACAATTGACATGGATATTGACCATATTTTTATTTTTACTGACGACAACGGAAAAGTTGCTGACGAATTGGTCGACTTCGGTTTGACAGAAGGAAGCAATCGAATTCATGTTGGACAAGGAACAACCAATCGTAAATTCTATTTTGACAACTTCTTTTTTGAGATTTTATGGGTACATGATGAAACCGAATTAAAAAGTGAGCGCACCATGCCGACAGGACTTTGGCAACGCGCCGAATTTAAGTCAAATCGTTTTTCGCCTTTTGGACTTTGCATCGTCAACGCCGATGAAACGGAAAAGCTCTTTGAAAAGGCTTTTAAATATCAACCCGATTACTTTCCGCAAGGACTGGAAATTGACATCCTAAAAAATGAACACCAGCCGGATTTACCCTGGACATTTAGATTGCCATTTAAAGGACAAAAGCACTACGAAAACGAACCGACAAAACATCTCAATGGAATTTCTGTTTTGACAAATGCGATCTTTGAGTATCAATCGATTGCCCAGGATACGTTCCCGGATCATTTTAAAAATCAAGATAATATTCAATTTATTAAGTCGACCAGACATTGGTTAAACCTTGTTTTTGACAATAGAAAACAAGGAAAAAAGAAGGTATTTGAAAAACTTAGCCTGACCATCGAATATTAGTAATTAAAACCGTACATAGCCACCCTTTACTTCGGCAGGTGTGGCGATTCTGTGTAAATCTGCGTCATCCGGAATGGATCAACGGCATACCAAAATAACAGTTCCGGGTAAATGTTTATATTTGGAAAAGCATTTGCCGTTTATGATCCAGAAAACTACCCTTCTCCTCTTGCTGCTGGCGACACTTACTGCCAGTGCCCAGTCCAAAGAACTGCCATGGCACAACAAGAAATGCGCCGTGGTAATTACCTACGACGACGCTATTTCGCAACATCTCGACAATGCCATTCCGGTGCTGGATTCGCTGCAATTGAAAGCGACGTTTTACATCACGGCAAACAATACCGGCAGCCGCATTGCAGATTGGAAAAAGGTGGCCCAAAGCGGGCATGAATTGGGAAACCATACGCTGTTTCATCCGTGTTTGGGTGGTGAAGGCCGCGAATGGGTGCGCCCGGAGTACGATTTGCGGACGTATTCGGTACAATCGGTGATGGACGAAATCAACCTGACCAACGCCTTCCTCGAAGCGCTTGACGGGAAAAAAGAACGCACTTTTGCCTTTACCTGCGGCGATATGACTGTGGGCGGTGTCAATTTTACCGATAACCTGCGCAAAGACTTTATAGCGGCCAGGGCGGTACGAAATGAAATGCATACGATTGACAAAGTGGACCTGTTTAACATTGACTGCTATGTCGTCAATGGTGAAAACGCCGCCCAAATGGAGCAATGGGTACAGCAGGCCATCGCGACACATTCGCTGCTGGTGATCCTGTTCCATGGCGTGGAAGGCGGCAATGGGCTGAATGTCAAGGGCAAGGAGCACAGCGCCTTTTTACACTACCTGAAAGCCAATGAGAAAGACGTTTGGATTGCGCCGATGATCGATCTGGCGAAGTTTGTCAGGACATATCAGGCGCAACAAAAACAATAAACCAATCCCGTCATGGAACCTGAAAAAACCCTAAAGCGAAAGATTCTTTCAAACAGGCTGACGCCGCTTGTCCTCATGCCGTTGAATCTTGCTTTTTTCTTTTATGTCATTCCGCCCGATGTGGCGTCAGAATATTCTGTCTCGCTCGCGCTTGTCGGAAGCGTCTCTACGCTAATCCTGAGTTTCTGGATTGCCATCATGGTGGTCCCCAAGGCACTCGATAAAGCACCGGTAGCCGTGGGCTTGTTGTGCATATCGACGTTGTTTGTGTTTGGATACTTTTTTATCCTGAAGGGCGTGGATTTCAGTTCTGATGAATTCGCGAAATACGGGCAGTATGCTGAAGCTGTGGTCGTCGACAAAACGCAGGTCTACGGCAGGCGCGGGAAAACGATCCAGGATATGGATGTTTCGTTTAACGATGCCTATGGCACGGCATGGCAGGCGGAAATCACCTTAAGCGAACGCGAATACGAGCAGTTCCAGCAGGGGCAGCACATTATGATCCACTATTCGGCGAAGCATCCTAAGATAGCGAGGGTGGCGTATGAAAAAATGCGTAGCTATTAATCACGCCTTTGGGGTTTAATTGAGAAAATATCGGTCCTCACCCCACCCCTGCTCCAACGCCCCGAAGTGTCGCGAGGGACGCTTAATTGGTGGAATTGCTTGCTATTGGGTATCGCCGCTAACAACGAAGCAATGGCTGCTGACATCGAAGCAATGGCTGCTGACGTCGAAACAATAGCTGCTGACACCGAAGCAATGACCGTTGACATCGAAGCAATGGTTGCTGACATCAAAACATGTCCTGTTTGCATCAGAAAAGTACGTACTTACCCGATTTCTACAGCATTTTATCGTGAATCAAACGACTGAATTATATTGTTTTAAAAAATATTTAATGAAATAGGCTAAAAAATATTTGCAGAATCAAAACTTTATGCCATAAATTTGCGGCAAGTTCTTTAAAAGATTATTCTTATCCAGAAAGACCGAGGGAATTGACCCGATGACGTCTTGGCAACCTGTCGAAAGATAAGGTGCCACCTTCAACCCCGCAAGGGGAAAGATAAGCTAGAAAACTGCACGTAATAGTTCGAAATATTATATGCGCTTCTGACTTATCGGGAGCGCATTTTTTTTTTGTGCGCTTTCGATATCTGGTTGGGAATATTTTTTTAACAACAAAAAATATTTAACAACAATCTTTAAAACATCAACAAGATGAAAGAGCAAACCCAACTTTTGAACTACATTCCTGTAGACGAACTGACCGGATCGATTTCGGTGCCTATTTACCAAACCTCCACATTTGTACAGGAAGCGCCCGGCGTACACAAAGGCTTCGACTATGCGAGAAGCAACAACCCGACGAGAAAAGTATTGGAAGATTTATCGGCCAGGCTGGAAAACGGCACCCATGGCTTTGCCTTTTCGAGCGGACTCGCGGCCATTGACGCTGTCGTAAAACTGCTGTCAGCGGGTGACGAGATCATTGCTGTCGATGACATTTATGGCGGCGCGTTCCGCTTGTTTACCCATGTGTACGAGAAATTCGGGATCAGCGTGAAGTATGTGGACGCTACCGATGCGCAAAACGTCGCCCATGCCATCAGCGATAAAACGGCATTGATCTGGATTGAATCGCCGACGAACCCGACGCTGAAGATTTCAGATTTGCGTGCTATTGGGAAGATTGCAAAGGCGAATAACGTGCTATTTTGTGTCGACAATACCTTTGCTTCTCCTATTGCACAAAAACCGATTGACTTTGGTGCTGATCTTGTCGTGCACAGTGCGACAAAGTACATTTCCGGGCACAGCGACCTGATTGCGGGATTGGTGATTGCAGCGAATGAAGCATTGGGTGCAAAAATCAAATTTATCCAAAATGCATCGGGGGCCATACTTGGACCTTTCGACAGCTGGCTGGTGATTCGCGGGATTGAAACGCTGTCGCTGCGCATCAGGCAGCATGCGGAAAACGCGCAGAAAATCGCGGAATACCTGCAAACGGAGGAACTGATTGGGGATGTATATTACCCGGGATTGCCCACGCACCACAACCATGCCATTGCTAAAAGTCAGCAAAAATATTTCGGTGGTGTGGTTGCGTTTGATTTAAAATTGGATGATAAGGCACTGGCATCGGCGATTGTGTCCAACACGAAATTATTCAAATTGGCGGAAAGCCTTGGCGGGGTCAAAAGCCTGTGCTGCCTGCCGTGTGAAATGACGCATAAATCGATTCCGAGGGAAAAGCGCTACACATCGGGCGTGACGGACAGCCTGATCCGGTTGTCTGTAGGGTTGGAAGATGCGGATGATTTGATTGACGACTTGCGTGAGGCGTTTGCCGTTGCGAAAGAAAGCGCATTGATTACTACAGGAGCCTGATTATCATAATGGGTAAAATTGAATTTTTTAAAAAATAAACTTAATATAAATGTCTAAGATAGTATGTCCATAGTATAAAGTGTAAACTGAATTTTTAACAAAAAGTATGGTTTTTTCGTAACGACCTATTCCGATAAATTTGTATTTTTCCATTAAGGGAAGGGGCAATGGAAGTATTCCCTACGAAATCCTTCAATTATTTCAATACGGGAATCCCAGAAAATTTGTTAAATCTTCGCTGCGGATTGGATCCGATTATACACCCACTCAGGACAACGATTTTAAAGTAAAGCTATGGGAAATTTTGGTACGCAGGTACTTAGGCGCTCCCGCACTTAAAAACATGTCACAAAAGAAATTAAAAATAGGATTGTTCGGATTTGGCTGTGTCGGATTCGGATTGTATGAAGTGTTGCAGCAAACGCCGGGATTGAAGGCTGATATCCGGAAAATCTGCGTAAAGCACCCGGAAAAAAAGCGCGAAATCGACGCGTCTCATTTTACGTTTGACCGCCACGAAATCCTTGACGACAATGAGATCAATGTCGTTGTCGAGCTTATTGACGATGCCGACGCTGCTTTTGAGATCGTATCGGCCGCGTTGAGAAAAGGCAAGGCGGTGGTATCTGCAAATAAGAAAATGATTGCTGAACATTTTACGGAACTCCTGGAATTGCAGCGTGAATTTGGCGTCCCTTTATTATATGAGGCAGCGTGCTGTGCGAGCCTGCCGATTATACGGAACCTTGAGGAATATTACGACAACGACCTGCTTGAGTCGGTGGAGGGGATTGTTAACGGTTCCACGAATTACATCCTGACGAAGACCTTTTCCGAAAATTTAAGCTATGACGCCGCATTGGCCGAAGCGCAGCGGCTTGGTTTTGCCGAAAGCAACCCCATCCTGGATACGGGTGGTTTTGATGCGAAATACAAATTGCAGATTTTGCTGGCGCATGCTTTCGGCTTCATTGCCAAACCTGAGGAATTGTTCAATATCGGCATTGACCGGATTGGGCCGCTGGAATTGAAATATGCAAAAGAAAAGGGATTAAAGATTAAGTTGGTAGCCAAAGCTTTCAAGAATCCTGACGGGTCCGTTTCTGCGTTTGTGTTGCCTAAATTTGTATCGTCGGAAAACAGGCTGTTTGGCGTCGACGATGTCTTTAACGGCGTGGTTACCAAGACGAGTTTTGCGGACGAGCAGTTCTTTGTGGGAAAAGGTGCGGGTGCACATCCCACGGCGTCGGCGGTATTGTCCGATATTTCAGCATTGGGGTATGACTACAAATACGAGTACAAGGAGATTGCGCAACAGCGGGGGTTGTTGCTTTCGGACGATATTGAACTGGATGTGTTACTCAGGCACGAGAAGTCGGCGGCGGAAGCATTGCGGAGTACATTTACCAGCGTGAATGAATCGTATCTCAACGGGGAAAACGGGTACATTACGGGAACGATTGGGTTTGGGAAGTTAAAGCTGCTGCACGCGGAAAATAAGGAACGGTCATTTTTGTTGTTGTAAGATTTGGCCCTCGACTGCACCCGGGTTGATACGAGAATAGTATGGCGGTGGTTGTGTTGGTTGAATTTCCTCACCACCGGCGGCTCGTCAAAGGTAACTTAAGGGGATGATTGAAAGACTTAACGTACTTAATTCTCGCCCCCGGCCCCTCGTGTCGGGAGGGGAGTGTTTGTGGTGAGACTTGACATTGTACATCAATATTTGCCTTGTTTTACCAGCGTTTCAGCTCCCGCTCCATTTGAGAGGGCTGGGGTAAGGAGAATTTAAGAAATAACCCCCGATCCCAACAATTCGTCATCATGGTACCACGCGACAAACTGCCCTTCAGTGATCGCAGACTGCGGCTCATCAAAAGAAACGTACATTCCGTTTTCGAATTGATACAACGTCGCTTTTTGCAATGGCTGGCGGTAGCGGATGCGCGCCATCACCTCGAGTGTCTGGCCGTTTTGCAGGGCCATATCTTCGCGGATCCAGTGGACTTCAGATGGGTTGACGAACAAGGCTTTCCTGAACAATCCGGGATGTTCACTGCCGAGGCCGGTATATACAATGTTTCGGTCTACATCGGTGGCGATGATGAATAACGGTTCGGTCGTACCTCCCACCCCAAGTCCTTTGCGTTGTCCATTTGTAAAATAATGGGCACCCTGGTGTTTCCCGACGACTTTGCCTTGGGCTTCGCCGAAAGGACGCTTTGCCGCTTCGAACGCTAACGCTGATTCGACGGAATCCGTTTCAGGTTTCGCGATGGAGAATACCGCATCGTCTTTATCGACCTGGATAATGATGCCTTCCTTAGGCTGCAGTTTTTGTTGCAGGAATTCGGGCAGGCGCACTTTACCAATAAAGCAAAGTCCCTGAGAATCTTTCTTTTCGGCAGTAACAAGATCCATTTCTGAAGCAATTTGGCGTACTTCGGGTTTCGTCAGTTCGCCAATCGGGAACAGCGCTTTCGCGAGTTGTTCCTGTGACAGCTGGCATAGGAAATAGGATTGGTCTTTGTTGTTATCGGCACCGGATAGTAATTGGTACACCGTTTTGCCATCGACTTCTGTTTCACCTTTGCGGCAATAGTGTCCGGTAGCCACATAGTCGGCACCGAGGCTTAGTGCAATTTTCATGAACACGTCGAACTTGATTTCACGGTTGCAGAGCACATCCGGATTGGGCGTGCGGCCTTTTTCATATTCGGCAAACATGTAATCGACAATCTTTTCCTTGTATTGTTCGCTCAGGTCTACGGTCTGGAATGGGATGCCGAGTTTTTCGGCGACCAATAATGCGTCGTTGCTGTCTTCAAGCCACGGACATTCGTTTGAGATCGTTACCGAATCATCGTGCCAGTTCTTCATAAACAAACCAATCACTTCATACCCCTGCTGCTGCAACAGGTATGCTGCAACGCTGGAATCCACTCCGCCCGAAAGCCCCACCACTACTCTTTTCATTATTGACAATTATTCTGCCGCAAATTTAAGCAATTAAAACCTCAAAACCGTACCGGTTGTGATTGCTTAAAATTATGACAGGTTAAAATAAACTGATTGTAAAATAGTTATCTTTAACCACAACATCGGTCTTATGAAATCCATCGTTTGCTGTTTTTTTATCCTTTGTTTTGGCATGGCACTGAGCCAGACTTCGTACAATTCCATTCCTGATTACAAGACTTATAAATCGCTGAAGGGGAAACCGCTGAGTGATAAATTCTCGAATGTCGAGTCGGTGAAGGTGATTTACGATCTTAAAAACAGGAAACTCTATTACTTCAACAGTACGAAAATCAAGCTCCACTATGAATTTGTTGTGGACCAATTGGGCTATACCAAAGACTTGTATTTTTTCAATGCCGACAATTACAGTGCTTCTGCGGAATCTCGTGATTTCCTGCTAGGGAATCTAAACCATGTGAAGGGAACTGAAAAATGGGTTTTTGAACTTGCCGCTTCTGATCATATGCCGATTGCACTGATAGAGCAATTTTACAAGCTGGTAAGCAGTTCCGTATACATTGGGAAAAAGCTAAAATTTTATTTAAACACCCGCGAAAAGATCGCCGAGTATGCCGCAAAGAAATTCAGCATTCCCTGCGTGGCCTCGGATTATATTTTTAATGATGTCAGCTACCAGGAAGTAGTCCATGGATCGGCGGTTGGTATTCTAAAGACATATACCTTAAAACAACTCGAAACTACCAAACCCGGAAGTGATGAGATCGTAATCATTGATGGAACGCCAGAGATGCTGCCCGACGTAAAAGGAATTATCGTGAACGAACTGCAGACGCCTCTAAGCCATTTGGTCATATTGGGAAAGAACAGGAAAATTCCGGTCATGGCGTATACAAAAGCGATTGCGGACAGACGTTTTAAGGATTTGCTGAATAAAAAAGTGGCGTTGAAGATTGAGGTGGATACGTTTTATATAAGCGCCACCGATAAAAAAATGAACGTCGGGGCAATGGCTAAAAAACGAAAGCTGGAACTGGATACGGTGAGTTTCCGGATCTTTGATTTGTCGCAGGTCACACCAAACGGTGCCAAAGCCATCGGTGCCAAAGCCCAGAATATGTCCTATCTGATTGCTGCAGCTAAAGAACGCCCGATTTTTAAAGTCCCTGAATATGCGCATGCGATTCCTTTTTACTATTACCGGCAGCATGTCAGGAAACAGAAAATTCGGGAGTTGATTGACGAATTACTTTCGCATACCAACAAAAACGACGCCCAGTGGATTGACGAGCAGTTGAAGAAAATCCGATCGGCGATTAAGAAGGCCCCGATTGATGCATCGCTGATCAATGGTATCAATGCGATTACGGGAAACCAGTCGGCGTTTAAGAATTTCCGGTTCCGATCTTCTACCAACGCTGAGGATATTGACGGATTTAACGGTGCGGGATTATACGATTCAAAAACGGGAATCGTCGGCGACAGCGTTAAGACGTTTGAGAAGGCTATAAAAGAAGTATGGGCCAGCGTTTGGAATGAAGCGCCTTATTATGAGCGCGAGCATTTCGGCATCGACCAGCGCGCGGTTGCGATGGGGGTTTTATTCCACCGTTCGTTTCCTGATGAACTGGCGAATGGCGTGGTGATTACGAAGAATATTTCGCGGACAGAGTTCCCCGGGATCACGGTAAACGTACAAAAAGGGGAAAACTCGGTGGTGAAGCCGGAAAAGGGCGAAGTCTGCGAGCAGTTTACCGCGTATAAGTTTAATGAGAATCTGGAAAATTTCGAAGTCGACTATGTATCGCTGTCCAACCTCAACAAAAACGAGCCGATATTGACGACGGCCGAAATCAACAGGATTTGCCTTGCATCGTATTACCTGAGCTCAAAACTGCGGCGGTATTGGAAGAAACCAATTGCCGTTGCAGATATCGAATTTAAGATTGTGGGTAAAAAACGGGAGCTTTACATCAAGCAGATTCGCGTTTTTAATGACTAATAATAGACTTTGATTTTGACTTCCTTGTCTACGGTGTTCACCAAAATCACTTCGTAGTGAAAGTCTCCCAGATCGGTTTTTTCCTTAATGACTTTCCGGATGTGTTTGTCCTCGGGACTAAAGCCGGCTTCATACACCACGACCAATTCACAGCTATTGCTGTATTTTGACACCTTGTCAAAGTAGACAAGGGATGAAATCAGGTACAGGATTAAGATGGCCACCTGAAAGAAAATCAGGACTCCGTATTGCTCCACAGGGTACATCACGTCTAAAATCGACAGCGTCAACGAAGCAAACATGAATATAATGCCATTGATTGAGAACGACTTTGCCCGGAAACGCAACACTGAGAAAATGGCGAAAAGTCCGAAGCCAACACCAATACCGATATCGATTTTGGTAAAAAGGTAACAGAGCGAGAACGTACAAAGCCCGACAACCATGTATAACGGGTGAATGGTTTCAGCCTTATTTCTGTTGGAGAAAAAATAGAGGATCAAAACGGAAACGGTCAGCAGCAGGAACCTACTGCCTAATTCGAGTATACTCATGGTTTGATTTTTACAGACGTAAATCTATAGAAAATAATGAGATACCCGATTATAGTTTAATTTTGTTTTATTACACCTTTGGCGAATTTCTTCACTTCGGGAAATTTCTTTTTTTCTTTCAGCTTTCCATTTTTATAAAATTCCCACACACCTTTCTTCTGCCCATTCACAAATGGGCCTTTAGATGCGATATCGCCGGTACTCTCCCGGAAAATCGCGATGCCGTCGTAATTGCCATTCTTATAATTTGACTCTTCGAGGACGACGCCTTTTTCGGTATATTTTTTATAGCTGCCATTTTTGAGTCCATCTTTGTACATGGCTTCTTCTGCGATGGCACCGCCGGGATAGAACACTTTGCGGACACCGTTCAACTTTCCACTGAGATATGTCTCGAGCGTCATAATTTCTTTTGACGCTTCATGATAGTATTTCCATTCGCCCTCGTTCATTTTATTCACCGTCTTCCCTTCACTGACAATAAAACCTTTCCGGTCAAAGAGGGTGGTGTAAGCCACTTTACCGTTGTCGCTGAAAACCCGTGTGGCAATTACTAAACCAGTCTTGGTATCATCAAAATATTTGAATGTTCCTGTCTCGATACCGTGCTCGAAGGTTCCTTCGTAACGGGGTCGCTTAGACGTTTCGTAAGTTCCTTTCCACACACCATGCTTTTTGCCACTGGCATCAGTTTTATTAATTTCCTGCGCAAATGTCGTTACCGCATTCAGCAGTAAAACAACCATTAGAATCATTCGATTGCTATTCATAATAAAGTTTAAATCAGTTAGACGCACAACCAAAAACGTTTGAACGTGAATAATATTGCGGATTATGCCAATGCAAAAAGCACCCTTACGGATGCTTTGCTGCTATTTTGTTTTTTTGCCATTGGCTTTCTCAGCTTCTGCCTGTTCCATCATGTCCTGGAGTTTTTGCTGGAAGCCGCTTTTTTTCTTAGGCTCTTTCAGCTTGTTTTCCTGAATCTGTGCATGAATCTTGTCGGTATCCACGATGTAATTTTTGATTACAAGCATAATTCCAATCGTAATCAGGTTGGAGATGAAGTAATACAAACTCAGTCCTGACGCATAATTGTTGAAGAAAAACAACATCATCAAGGGCGACACATAAATCATCACCTTCATGATTTTTGCCATATCCGGCATGCCTTCCTGTTGCGGAGCGGCGGCCTGCTGGTCACCGGTTGTCATTTTCATATAAAAGAAAATTGCGATCGATGCGAGGATCGGGAATAAGCTGATGTGGTTTCCATATAGTGGAATGAAAAACGGCAGCTTATATACAGAATCGAACGACGACAAATCGGTTGCCCAAAGAAACCCTTCCTGCCTTAAACTCAGCGCCGATGGAAAGAACTGGAACAGAGCATAAAATACCGGCATCTGGAGCAGTGCAGGGATACATCCGGCCATTGGATTCACGCCGGCCTTGTTGTATAATTTCATGGTTTCCTGCTGTTTCTTCATCGGGTCTTTTTTGAATTTCTCTCCCAATTCAGCGATATCCGGGCGCAGTACTTTCATCTTAGCCTGTGACAGAAATGACTTGTAGGTCACCGGCGACATGATCAGCTTGATCAGGATGGTAAAGAAAATGATGGCCAGTCCCTGTGACATGAACAGGCTGAAGAAATCGTAAGCGGGAATAAAAAGGTAACGGTTGATCCACCCGAAAATCCCCCAGCCTAGTGGGACGATCTTTTCGATGTTGCGGTCGTATGTTTTCAGGATGCCATAATCTGTCGGGCCGTAGTACCAGTTCATTTTCTGATTCAGCTCGCCATTCTCAAATGCCAGTGGCACCGTAGCGCGAAACTGCTTTGTGAATACGGTATCAACCTGGTCGTTGTGGACAAGGTTGTCAGAATACAGTTCGGCTTTTGTAAACGGCTTGTCTGTTAACAGGATCGACGTAAAGAAATGCTGTTTGAAAGCGATGTAAGACACTTTGTCTACGGTTTCAGTCTTGTCTTTACCCTGTCCTAAATAGTCCTGTTTTGAATCCTCATATGCGTAACGCAAATCGGCGTAACGGGCTTCATAGCTAGCGCTTTTCTCATTGCGGAAGCTTTTAAGTGTCCATTCGAGGTCAGCCGGTTTGGACGTGTTCAGTACCTTGTTCAGGCCTTGTGAGCGCACGGTGAAATCCAGCATATAGTCGGTAGGCTTCAACACGTAAGTATATTCCAGGAACGCGTCGGGTCCTGTTTTTAGACGCATGCTGAGCACCTGGTTTTCACCTGATTTTGACAGCGTTGGTTCGAAAAACATGTTTTTGGTATCGATTACGCGGTTGTCCTGCGTTTGCAGTTTCAGGTTTAGCCCGGCGTTATTGTTGTGGATTAACTCCACCAGATCGCCCGATCCTTTTTTGATCCTTTCGTATTTTTTCAGCTTGGCACTGACAATGTAACCGCCTTTGTTGGCAATAGTCAGGCTGACCAGTCCATTTTCAATGGTTGTCAGGTTTTCCTTAGCCGAAGGAAGTGTTGCTGAATACGCGAAATCGCCCAGCGTACCTTTAAGTTTGGCGATTTGGGTCGAATCCCCTTTGAGGGAATCGGCTGTGGGCGCCACGATTTCTGCAGTTTTGGTGTTTTTTTGCTGCGCTGCGTCTTTGGCAAGCTGTTCTTTTTTGGCTTTCTCCGCTGCCAATTCCTGTTTGGTTGGTTCTTTTGGATACATCATCCACATCAATATTCCAAAAATCAGTACAAAACCAACAATCGACTTTACGTCAAGCTTCTTTTCTTCCATCTTGTTTTATAGCTTTCGCTAACAGTTATTTATAAATCATTTTTGCTTTGCTTTCACCGTAGCCGCCACAAAACTCACGAACAGTGGGTGCGGGTTTGCTACAGTACTTTTATATTCAGGGTGGTATTGTACCCCGATAAAAAACGGATGTTTTTCAATTTCGATAATTTCTACAAGTCCCGTCTCAGGGTTAATTCCGGATGGCTTTAATCCTGCGGATTGCAGTTTTTCAAGGTAATCGCCGTTGAACTCATAGCGGTGGCGGTGGCGTTCCATGATGCTTTCTTTACCATAGATGGCATGCGCCAGGGTATTGGGGGTAATATCACACTTCCAGGCACCAAGGCGCATCGTGCCCCCTTTGTGAGTGATGGTTTTCTGCTCTTCCATCAAATCGATTACGGGATGCGCCGTGCCGATATTCATTTCGGTGGAATTGGCATCGGCTAACCCGAGTACGTTCCGCGAATATTCGATGACGGCCATCTGCATTCCAAGGCAGATCCCGAAGAATGGAATGTTATTTTCACGTGCATAACGCACGGCTTCAATCTTTCCTTCGATTCCCCTTTCACCGAATCCCGGCGCGACGAGAATTCCGTCAAGACCGTCGAATTTATCGGCTACATTGTGTGCGTCGATGTATTCAGAATGCACAGAAACGACGTTTACTTTGGTTTCATTAGCGGCTCCAGCGTGAATAAATGCTTCCAGAATAGATTTGTATGAATCCTGTAATTCCACGTATTTTCCAACAAGACCGATGTTTACGACATGCTTTGGGTTTTTAAGCCGTTGCAGGAATACGGTCCAGTTTTTCAAATCGGGCGTATTTTTCTGCGGAAGCGATAGTTTTTTTAAAGCTACGACATCGAGTCCTTCCTCCAGCATTAAATTTGGCACTTCATAAATCGTTGAAGCATCAATAGACTGGATTACGGCTTCTCTTTTTACGTTGCAGAATAACGCCAGTTTCTGGCGCAGTTCATCTGAAAGCTCGTGTTCTGTACGGCAAACGAGGATGTCAGCCTTGATTCCGCTTTCCATCAGCGTTTTTACGGAATGCTGCGTAGGTTTGGTTTTTAGCTCTCCGGCAGCGGCAAGGAAAGGCACGAGTGTCAGGTGGATTACGATGCCGTTATTTTCACCTAATTCCCAGACGAGCTGTCGCACGGATTCGATATATGGTAACGACTCAATGTCGCCTACGGTCCCTCCTATTTCAGTGATTACAATGTCAAAATCGCCGGAATTGCCAAGCAACTGCATTCTTTCCTTGATTTCGTTGGTGATGTGGGGAACGACCTGTACTGTTTTTCCAAGAAATTCTCCGCGACGTTCTTTCTCTATTACCGATAAATAAACCCTCCCGGTAGTGACGTTATTGGCCTGTGAGGTGGGGACATTCAGGAATCGTTCATAGTGCCCGAGGTCGAGGTCGGTTTCTGCTCCGTCATCGGTGACGAAACATTCGCCATGTTCATACGGATTCAGTGTTCCCGGATCCACATTAATATATGGATCGAACTTCTGAATGGTGGTCCGGTAGCCTCTTGCCTGTAATAGTTTTGCCAACGAAGCCGCGATAATCCCTTTTCCCAAAGAGGATGTCACACCACCTGTAACAAAAATATATTTCGTTTGATTCATGCTGTTGTTGTTTGTTGTGTTGCTGTAGTTGTAGTTATGCTAAAAAACGTCGCAAAAGTAGGGAATTAATTAGATAATCGGGTAATTAGATAATTAGAAAATGTGCATCCCTGGAAAAACAATATTATATCGAAATTGATAATCAAATTATCTCATTTTCTAATTTCCGCATTTTCTAAATCCCTTTCGGGTATTGCTTCCTGATATTGCGTAGGAGTTCTTCGAGTCCATTCAGGCGCAGTTCGTAAACCAACTGCATTTGCTGCCCCAATTCGCCTTTGGGAAATCCCTTATTCTGATACCAGACCAGGTAATATTCCGGCAGCTCAATAAGAAAACGCCCCTCGTATTTTCCGAAGGGCATTTTGGTATGGGCGAGCTTGATGAGTTGTTTTTGGTCGGGGGTCATATCTATCAGAAGAAAGAACAAAGAATCAAGAATCAAGATGTTGCTGCCTTAAATCATGACTCTAGATTCTATTCGCTATTATTTCCAGTTAAACATTACCTCTTTCTCGATATCCGGGTGCAGACTGAGGAAAACCGGGCAGGTCATAGCGGCCCGTTCCAGTATTGTCTTATTCTTATCCGATGTACTGACCGACATGTTCATTACGATAATGATTTTAGCGATTTTACGCGGCTCCGCCTGCATGACTTTCGTCACCTCAACCGTAGATCCCGTAAGGTCAAGTTCAAGGTCTTTGGATTTTATGGCCATGATGGACACCATACAGCTTCCCGCTGCATTGGCGACCAAGTCCGTTGGCGAGAAGGCTTCACCTTTCCCGTGATTGTCTGTTGGAGCATCTGTGATGATTTCGCTTCCGGACTGCAGGTGTATTGACGATGTGCGGAGTTCGCCAAGGTAAGTTACTTTTGATGTCATGGTATTAATTTGCTTCTTTAACTGAAAGATCCGTATCGTAATAAAGGATGTAAAAGCCTTTGTTTACATAATTCCCCGAAGGCATTTTTTCGTAATCAAATTTATTTTCTACTTGTTCCGTAGCGTTGCCTTCGATGGTTTCCATAAATGATTTTTCCTGGGAAAGCCTTAACATCGCATCAAAAACCACATCAAAACCGCGGGTTGCATATTGATTTGGGAATATTTTGTTCTTCTCTTTATAATCTTTTTCAAATAATAATGCCTCAGGGGTATCGTTATCCTTAGTCAAAGAAGGGTACATGAGGTGTAGTTTTGCCAGCTTTGCGAGCGAAATTTCTTCAAAATCGAAAGTGTCATTCTTCTCAAGGATGACGAGCTGCAGCTGGTAGTCCGCCATCATTGGAATCAATACATTCATCGTGCTCAGGATTAATCCCGTCTTTTCAGTATCAATGATGACATAATTTGTTTTGCCTTTGACAAACTTCTTCGCAACGCTATCTGCCGATACCAGTCCTTTTTCATTCAGCCCAATCAACTTTACATCCTTGTGGTATTGCGACAGGAATTGTTTCGTAGACAACCTTTTAGGGTCGACGATAGCTGTAATATTGCCATTTTTTAAACGCAGGAATTCGATCATTTCGTTCTTAATCAATTCCGACGACGGCATCGATTGCAGTAAGTTAGGAAACTGTTTACCGGTTTCTTTTGACAATGGCGAAATAACCGGGACGTGGCCTTTGTTGAGCAAGTCAGCGGTCTTCTCCACGTTGGCCTGGTAAAATGGTCCGATAACCACATCGGCTTTACTGATATCATTCTGGCTAATCAGTGTTGCCGCTGCTGATGCGCTTTTCGTCTCCTGTGAATCATAAATCCTCACATCGATGTTTAGGTTTAGGGTTTTTGCCGAGTCCACAGCCATCAATGCACCGGAATAAAAATCGAGTGTCATGTTCAGGAATTTATCCTTTTTGAGGCGGGCTTGTGTTGAGTTTACAGTGTCTCCTTCTATTTTTGAAATATTAAAAGGCAGTAACAGCACCAACTGTTTGCGGACATCGGTTTTGATATTTTTAGAAAGCGCTGTACCGTCTTTGGTTACCGTTTCATTAATTTTTACCGAAGCAGGATATTTGATTGTCATGCCTTCCTTAACGCCGTCACCCAATTCAGGATTAAGCTTAATCAACGCTTCCTGTGTCATCCCCAGTTTTCGGCTAAGGCTGTAAAGTGTCTCCTTTGGCTTTACCTGGTAGTCAGTGTATTCCGGTTTTACAATAATTGGCTTTATTTTTACCGTTTGATCCTCTTCCACCGTAACTTCCTGGTCTGCCTTGTTTGTACACGGAAAAATTTTCAGGCGAAAGCCTATTTGCAATCCATCCTTTACTTCAGGATTATCATTATCGATCTGGCTGACGGTAGTGTTGTATTTTTTTGCAATCGAATATTTCGTTTCCTTTGATTCTACCGTGTGGTAAACAGGCTCCTGCTTTTTATCTGCTTTCTTATCTTTTTTGGATTCTTTAACGGGTGATTTTGACGGAAGATTTATGGATTGCCCTATTTTCAGACCGTCTTTCGAAAGTCCCGGATTCGCCTTCATCAATTCCTCTTCGGTAATATTGTATTTTTTAGTCAGTCCATAAACGGTTTCACCGGATTCCACCACATGTGGTACCAATGTTGTCGCTTCTTTTTTACTGGGGGCAGCTTTCACTTTACTTTGAATCAAAAGCACCATATCCGGTTTGAGTCCGCTTCGGGAGTCAGGGTTCAGCTTGTAAATTTCAGACGTAGTAATCTTATATTTGTCAGCGATCTGTGTAATCGTTTCCCCTTTTGCTACTTTGTGCTTAATAATTTTATCCTGTGCCAATGAAGAACAGGAAAATAGGATCAGGGCGAAGAACAACAGAAACTGTTTCATTGATTTGGTTTTAAATATTATTGCTAAGATACTGCGAAATTACTCCCATTCGATTGTTGCAGGCGGTTTTGAACTGATGTCATAAACCACGCGGTTTACACCTTTTACTTTGTTGATGATGTCATTAGACACTTTCATCAGGAAGTCGTAAGGAAGATGCACCCAGTCCGCGGTCATGCCGTCCGTGGATTCCACTGCGCGAAGGGCCACTACCTTTTCATAGGTTCGCTCATCCCCCATTACCCCAACACTGTTTACGGGCAATAGGATGGCCCCCGCCTGCCAGACTTTGTCATATAGCCCCCAGGATTTCAAACCATCAATAAATACCGCATCCACTTCCTGCAGGATCCGTACTTTTTCAGGGGTAATATCGCCAAGAATCCTGATTGACAATCCAGGTCCTGGGAATGGGTGCCTGCCTAACAAGGCCGCATCGATTCCTAATGTTGCCCCCACCCTACGCACTTCATCTTTGAAAAGCATCCGAAGCGGCTCGACAATCTTGAGTTTCATATAATCCGGCAGGCCGCCGACGTTGTGGTGCGATTTAATTGTGGCTGAAGGTCCTTTTACGGAAACCGATTCGATAACATCCGGATAAATTGTGCCTTGTGCCAGCCACTTCACCTCTTCAATCTGGTGCGCTTCGTCATCGAAAACCTCTATAAAAACACGGCCGATGGCTTTTCTTTTCAATTCGGGTTCCTCAATTCCGGCGAGTGCATCCAGAAAACGGTCTGACGCATCGACGCCTTTCACATTGAGCCCCATATGCTTGTATTGATCCAATACGCTTTCAAATTCATTTTTTCGCAGCAGGCCGTTGTTCACAAAAATACAATACAGGTTTTCGCCGATTGCTTTGTGCAATAAAACCGCTGCTACGGTTGAATCAACGCCGCCTGAAAGGCCTAATACCACCTTGTCACCACCTATTTTCTGCTTCATTTCTTCAACGATTTCTTCTACGAAAGCGTTAGGCGTAAAACTTTGCGGAACGTCGGCAATTTTAACCAGGAAGTTTTCCAACATCGTCTTGCCGTCTGTGGAATGGTACACTTCCGGATGGAATTGGATGGCATAAGTCATTTCGCCTTCAATCCTATACGCTGCATTTTCAACATCGTGTGTGCTTGCGAGTTTAACACCATTTGTGGGTAGTCTTTTGATGGTATCGCTGTGGCTCATCCACACTTGTGAATTCTCGCTTACACCTTCAAAAAAAGTCTCGCCGGACTTGATAAAACTGAGATTAGCACGGCCATATTCCCGTGTGTTTGAAGGCGCTACTTCTCCTCCGCTGAAATGTGACAGGTATTGCGCTCCATAGCAAACCGCCAACAAAGGCAATTCACCGCGGATTTGCGATAAATCCGGATGTGGCGCATCTTCACCGCGGACAGAGAATGGACTGCCGGAAAGAATGACGGCTTTGTAGGTTGATAAATCTGAAGGAATGTGGTTGTAAGGGAAAATTTCGCAGAAGATATTGAGTTCCCGAACCCTTCTCGCAATTAGTTGTGTGTATTGCGATCCGAAATCTAAAATGAGTACGTTGTGTTGCATGTGCAAAAGTAACCTTATATTCGGAAACTGAAAAATGCATTTTTAATTTTTGCAGAAAAATTTATTCGTGCCAGAGTGGTGCTGCACGAAGCTGTTTGCCAAACGTTTTATTGCGTTCCCGTGCGTTGGCCCTAATATTGAAGCATTTTGAATCCGATAAATCGACCAGACAAAACCTGGCAATGGTGTACTCAAAATCATCGTTTATGTTCTCTTATTATTCGATTTACACGAAAAAGCAATGACGCAAAGTAAATTTTTGGGTTCATTACTTTAGAAGCTTTTCAATTTTCACATAACCGATGTGAAATAAATCCTTCTCCGCATTATCATCCCTGATAATTTTCAACGAGTAGTTATTCCTGAAAGCTTCCGGAAGGATGTCACCCACATTGTAAATGTCATCCACATCAATCCCAAATTTGTCGTCTATATGGGATTCGGCACCTTTAAACCCGCAGTGTTTGTAAAATGTTGTCGCTTTGGCCTTTTTAGATGCTTCTGCCATGGTATTCCCGATGGCAAGTACTTTGTAGTGGTACTCTTCAAACTCATTTTCCCTATATCCTCCAAGATTAATAAAAAAAAGTTGTTCGTGTTGTAAATTTTCCTGCTTCGGCACAATCTCAATCCGGTAACCATCGGCTTCTGTGACTTCGCGCCAGGCATCAATATGGATTTTCCCCAAAGCTTCGGGCCAAAACGCCTGCATGTGAGGCACAAGCTCTTTCAACGAAGCGCCAATCCCAAAAAATATATCATGCTGTTCTGTAAAACGACCGGGCGGCGTCGCACCAAGCATCACCATATGTAATTTCATTGTGTCCTTTTTATACAAAATAAGCAATTTAATTTCATTAAATTTCTCTTAAAACCTTTTTTTGCAGCGGGTTTTTGAAATACATTTATTGCATAAAAAATTATCAATCTAAAATTAAAAATTATGAAACGTTTATTATTAGTACTGGCCTTTATTGGCTCAGCGGCAGTTTTTCAAAGTTGCGAGGGCGATCCCGGACCTCCGGGTGCAGATGGCGCGGATGGTGTTGAGAGTGAAGTTTTTGAACTTCGAAATGTGAACTTCACTTTGAATAACAACAATGAGTATACTATTTATGGAACCTTAAATCCCAATATTTTTGACTCCGACAACATCCTCATCTACCGTTTATCAGGATTAATTGACGCGAATACACCGATATGGCAATTGATTCCGCGTACCTTATTCCTAAACGAAGGGGAATTGGATTACGATTATGATTTCAGTAAAGAAGATTTTACGATTTACGCAGGCGGAACATTTAACGTGGGCCAGGTGCCTCAGTACATCAACAACCAAACTTTCAGGATTGTAATCATTCCGGGGTATTTCTCTAAGAAAGCGATGGACAAACAAGACTACAACGCGGTCATTTCTGCATATGGAATTGACGACAGTCATATCAAAGTGATTCAGCCGATAAAAAACAAATAAAAAAAGAGGCTTTCGGGCCTCTTTTTCATTTATCAATTTACCAATTTATAGGATTTATTCTTCCTACGGGCATACTCATTATTTTCGTTTCCGAAGTATTTGTAACTCATCAAACGCGCCATGAGATAGCTTACTGTTGACTCGGCCCCCTGATTGAGGTTTACATTTTTTTCTTCCAATCCATCAAAGCATCCCCCAGTACAAGGATTATAGATGATTTGGTTTAAATGGTTATTGCCCAGGAACCAATTGAACGCCATTTCCATTTTCGTAAGGTAATCAGGATCTTTAAAAATATCGTGGAATTTCCGCAGCGTTATAATGGTGTAAGCCACATCTATTGGCTGTTCACCGAAAGACACCATTTCATCGACACCTTTTTGCTGCCAGGTTTTATTGCATATCACTTTAATTCCGGTCTCGTTAAAAGTCTTAGAAATCAAGAAGTCAAAAGACTCTTTGGCGATGTCCCTGTAAATTCTGTTTCCCGTAACTGTATAGGCACAAAGCAAGGCTTCAGGCAATACACTGTTTGCATAGGTAAGATAACTTTCAAACCATTTCCATTCCGCCGATGACTCGTGTCGATACATCTGAACGAGACGGTCGGCAAACATTTCTGTAAGATCGATTGTCGTTTTACTGTCAATGCTCCTGTTGTAATAGTATATACCTTTAAGGATAAATGCCATGGCTCTTGGCGAGTGTGTGTTTTGTACGAAACGGAATGTCCTTTCGATGATTTCTTCTGCTTTAGAGACTATTTCCTCTGGCAATATCATCGCCAGTGACACCACATATCCGAGTGCCCAAATGGCGCGTCCCGTAGAATCTTCAAGATTAACTTCTCCATTTTGCGTTGTGAAATTGGTTCCGAAATCAACATAATTCATAAACTGCTCATCGCTCATTTCACAATATGCTATGAAGTCGAGGTAAATCCTGATGTATTTCAAATCTTCCTCTTCATGGGTCATTTTATAGTGCTGGCACAACGCAATAAGTGCGCGGGCATTGTCATCAATAGTATATCCTGAATTGATGTCTGGCGCGTTAATTTTTGAAAATTGCAGCATCCCAAAATCGGTGGTCATTTTCTTAATATGATCAAGGTTTACTTCGGGATTCCTGTAATGCAGTTCAAGATTGTTGTTCGAAATCTTCTGCAGGAACCTGGCGTGCGCTACCGCTGAATTTTCCCATGCCGTACCTGTAATTTTATGCAGCCCTTTCAAAATAATATCATGGCGCAGGTTTACGTCAAAAAGGAGCTTGTTTACCGCTTCTGCTAATTCTTTGGAGTTTCCAAAATCAAATAATATTCCGCTTCCATCGGATAAAACTTCTTTGGCATGTGGAATCGGCGTTGATATTACCGGGCAGCCGCAGCTTAACGCGTAAGAAAATGTTCCGCTTACCGCCTGATTCGGGTCATTTGAAGTAAAAATATAAACATCAGTGAGTTGTAAGTATTCCAGCAACTCCTCCAAAGGCAGGTACTTGTTGATGAATTTTACATGCTTATGCAGATTCAGGTCGGTAATTTTCTGCTGAAGCATTTCCCGATATTGTTCGCCTTCACGTAAAGCTACCGTAGGGTGTGTTTTTCCGATGATCAGGAACAGTACTTCCGGTGAGGTCTTGACAATGTTTGGAAGCGCTTCCAGCGTCGTTTCGATATTTTTTCCTGAACTTAGTAAACCAAAAGTAGAGAGAATCTTCCTTCCCTGCAGGTGGTACTTCTCCTTAAGTACTTTTTTGTCAAGGTGCGGCACTAAGTGTGTGCCGTGGGGAATAATTGTGATTTTAGACGCATCGACGAGATAATCGCGGCAAAGGATTTCAGAAGCACCGTTGGTCATTACGATAATCCCATCGACAGTGTCGAGGATGTGTTGCACATTGGCCTTGAAAACTTCATCTGGCCTGGGCAGCACCGTATGAAAAACGACCACCAGCGGCTTGTTTAGTTTCGAAATGAACGCATTAAAATGGACTACATGCTGCGCAAAAAAACCAAATTCGTGCTGTAATAATACAATCTTAATATTATCGTCCGCATTTATTTTCTCAGCAAGATCAATGTAAGATTGTTCTTGTGATGTATTTAAGACATATTTTACATCATCCTTGTACGAATGCTGTTCTTCGTTCGTTTCGAGCGCACATACCTGAATTGAAAAGGAATATACAAACTGTTGCTTCAATGCCTTGATGAGATCATATGAGTAAGTGGCAATACCGCACTGTCTGGGAGGATAGGATGTGATGAGTAATACCTCAGGTACTTGGTGTGAGTCCGTGTTGGTGTGATCCTCTGAAAGATCATTAGGCATAAAAGACAGGAAATTTGCATTCCCGATTTTACTGTTTTGGCCGTCTCTTGTCTCCATAATCTTATTGTTTATTTTCTTCCGGCTGTATTGTTATTGTCTTATTGTTTTGTAATTCGGATAACAACTCCGATAAACTAACCGATGCGCAGGCGATTCTCTCGTCGGCGGCACCATAATAGATGTAAAGCGTGTCGTCAATCAATGCTGTTCCGGTCGGAAATACCACGTTGTTGATGTACCCTTTAAGCTCCCATTCCTTTTCCGGCTCAAATAACGCATACGGCAAGCGGGCAATTTCTTTTGCGGGGTTTTCGAGGTCAAGCAACGCTGCACAGGCAGTGTACATGTAACCGGTCACCACGTCATGTACCCCGTGATAAATAATCAGCCAGCCCTGATCGGTTTCGATTGGCGGGCAACCATTTCCAATATAACTCAGTTCATGCTGGTATTTTGGATCCAGCACAATATGATCCTCCAGGTTTGTAAGGTAATCTTTCCAGAAGTCTTCATCGAGATCGTCGAGTGCTTTGATCTTTGCAATTTGGACACCCGGCTTAATGCGGTGCAGGAAAAAGAGTTTCCCGTGTACTTTCCTTGGAAAGAAAATTACATTTTTGTCCCAGATGTAATTGTCGCCCATATTGAGCCTGAAGTATTTTAGATTGAGATCATCGCTGTGCGTAAGCCATTCCCGAAAGGTATCCCCCTCCACACGCGGCACGATAATACCCTTTTTCTCAAAATGAATCATATCCGAAGATGTGGCTACGGCACCAAACGCGTTCACACCGTCATACGCACAATAAGACAAATAATACGTATCCTCAATTTTTACGATCCTTGGGTCTTCAACGCCATGTTTTTCGTAGTCATGCTCTGCGACAACGATTGGGTGATCGTATCTTTCTGCAACAGTTAGAGGATCACTGAATCGGCAATACCCGATTGTGGAGCGATTTCCTTTTGCCACTGCGCGATACAACATATGAATCTGGCCATTTTCATAAATGACCGCGGGGTTCAACACACCTTCAATTTCGAAATCGAGATCTCTTTTTTCAAGTACGATCCCATGTTTAGTTACACTTACCATATCTTCTGTTTTGAGATTGGTAAAACTATTTATTTCGTAGCTTTTTTAGCTTATGATATAATTTCAAAAAATTACACAATTAAACGCAAATGCTTAAATTCACTACAAAAAAAGCCTCCCTTGGGAAGCTTTAATTGATAAGATATTTGAAAAACATACTAGCTGGCACTGGTTTTACTCACCCAATCTGCTGCCCTGTTTTTGGAAACGTTGATAAAATCCTCGCCTGAGTCAGCTGCTTTAGTAAACTCTTTTTCCGCTCTGCGTTTGAGGCTTTTCAGCTTGTCTTTAAAACCATCAGCCAGGTCTTCAGCCTTATCCAAAACCCTTTGTTTTTTAGACTTGTTTTTCTTTGCCAACAATATTCCTACTAATGCGAGGACTGCAACTCCCGCTGCAACTCCAACGATAACTTTTTTATTGTACATGATTCGATAATTTGAATTAATAATACCTAAAGTTACCACATGAATACCTGCGGCACAAGACTATGTTAAATTCCTTAACGCTAATTAACGAAAGTTTAGGATATTCCCGCTAGTCATCAAAGCCCATGATGCTGGCGATACCTGTTAATGGTATTACTGCCCAGCGCGGACGAGAATTCAGTTCATAGCCCAGTTCATACACTGCTTTTTCGAGAATACAGTATTTCAACAGGAAATCAATTTCGTTTTTATACCCAATATTTAGGTTCCCGCCCTGGGCTACCTCGGTATACGTTTGGAGGAAAACGCCGACGAAGTATTTAAATAGGATTTCACCGGCCTGGAAAAGCTCCTTTTGTTCGTACGGATACTTGTCTTTGTTATTAAAAATCGTGGCATAAATAGAGTAATGGAAAGAGCGGAACATGCCGGCCACATCCTTCAACGGTGGCTGTTTTACCTTGCGGTCGCGGATGGTACTTTCTGGTTCTCCTTCGAAATCGAGCAGGTAAAAGTCATCGCCGTTAACCAATACCTGTCCCAAATGATAATCACCGTGGATGCGGATGCGCTCTGACTTCATTTTTGTCCAATCGAAATCCAGGAATACTTTTCGGATCTCCTTCTTGTGGTCAAGAAACTGGTTCGCGAGTTCTAAAGACAGTCCTTCGAGTTTATGGAGGTTATTTTCCAATATGTTAAGCCGGTTCTGGAATTGGTATGTCAATCGGTTTTTTAACCAGACCGTGTAGTCGCCATTGTAGGTCGTGGGTGTAAACGCGGTATCATGAATATCACTACCCAATGCAATATGCATTTCCGCGGTTCTGGTTGCGAGGGTATGCATTCGCACAAAAATACTGAGCCCGGCCCAGTCAATAATTTCGTGCGGTACTTCATTAATCTTAAGTCTTCGGAAAAGATCAACATCAGGTAGCTTTGAAATTTTTATCTTTTTATGCTTCAGGTTTTCAAAGATGCGGTCCATCTCATCGAGCATAAACTGCCAGGCATCGCCTTGGTTTGGCACCAATTCCTGCATCAATCCCAAAGTGATATTGCCTTCAGACAGCGTTACACTGATGCTGCCGGTGTACGCCGGCGAACTTTTAAAATCCATGCGTTCGGTCAAAAAACGACTGATTTCGTAATCAGGATTGGTGCTGATATAAATACGCCTGAAAATCTTAAGCACAAAGTTACTGTTGTAGATAATCGACGTATTGCTTTGCTCGACGCCCATAAATTTTGAACTTCGGTATTCGCGATCTTCCAATTTTTCGCCTTTATGGAACTTCAGTTTTTGGTCGTCCTTGTCCTTGGCACCGGCAATTTTCTCGAAAAGCAGCTTCCTGAAGTCTTCCTGGTGCAGTGCGTCCACAAGAAATCCTTCGTGCTTACCCATTTTTACCGGTGCAATTACCGTATTGGTGTCCAGTTCGTCTTCAGACATGAACGAAATCGGCATGAAATAGTGCTGGTAAAAAGCTTCCTTGAAATTCACCTCGAGTAAAACGCCATAATAAGTATTTGTTTTTGACGCAATCTTGAAATAATCAATCACCTCGATGTATTTCAGTGTACTCGCTTTGCCGCCATACCAACGCTTGTTTATGATGTATTGTTCGAGTATATCTGACGAAAACACTTTCAGGAATTCCTGGTCATCAAATGCGTTTTTCCATTCGGTTTTGAATACGAAAGGATTTTGAAAACTATCTTCATTGATGCGACTTTCTTTCATCAGCGTTGAATTTTAAATAAGTGAAAAGGCAAAGCGGGAGTCAGTTCGACAAAATTCCACTCTTTATCCCAGTAATAACTGTTTCCTGTGATTTGGTCGATGATATTCAACGGATTGTTCCCCAGCGCAGCGATTGGGATGCGCACCATTGCCTGAACCGGATTATCCCCATCCAGACTAACGACCATCAATGTTTCATTTTGCTTCGCATCGTCAAATTTATAGTACGCCATTACTTGTTCGTTGTTCGTATCACAAAAAACGATGTTATTTGTTTGCTGCAGGGATTCCTGCTCTCTCCGAATCCTGTTTAGACGTGTGATGAGCATCGTCAGTTTGTTTTTGACCGTCCAATCCCAGCAATAATATTCATACTTCTCGGAATTGAGATACTCTTCTTTGCCCGGTGCCATGGGTTCGCAAACCATGTACTCAAACACAGGCCCGTAAAGTCCAATACTCGAGCTTAAGGTTGCTGCGAGGAAGTACTTCTGCAGGTGTACGGATTCCTTGCCGCTTTGCAGTGAAAACGGATTGATATCCGGGGTGTTAGGCCAGAAATTCGGACGGTAAAACTCCTTTTGTTCTGTTTGCGTCAGTTCTTCCAGGTATTGCGTAATTTCTGCTTTGGTATCACGCCAGGTAAAATAAGTATATGATTGGCTAAAACCCTGCTTGGCCAACTCGTTCATGATTTTGGGTCTTGTAAACGCTTCCGCCAAAAACAGCACATCGGGATGTTTTTTCTTAATTTCTGCGATGAGCCAACCCCAGAAATAAAATGGCTTCGTGTGGGGATTATCTACCCTGAAAACACGGATGTCACACTCTTCAATCCAAAACAATGCAACATCCAGCAATTCTTTCCACAGGTTTTTCCAATCTGAGGACTCAAAATAAATGGGCTGGATGTCCTGGTATTTTTTGGGTGGATTTTCTGCATATTGTACGGTTCCATCCGGTCGCCATTTAAACCATTGCGGAAACTCCTTCACATAAGGATGGTCCGGAGCGGCCTGAAGCGCATAATCCATTGCGATTTCAATGCCCATTTCTTTTGCCTTTTTGACCAGCGATTTAAAATCCTCAATAGACCCCAGCTCAGGATGTGTTGACTTGTGTCCGCCATACTGCGACCCAATTCCCCAGGGCGACCCAACATCGCCCGGCTGCGCATCGGTGGCATTGTTCTTCCCCTTCCGGTTGACTTCCCCAATCGGATGTATTGGCGGAAAATACAAGGTATCAAAGCCCATTTCCGCTACCCGTGGCAACAATTGCTCGCAATCCTTAAAGGTACCGTGTTTGCCTTTTTCAGCCGATGCAGACCGCGGAAAAAACTCATACCAGGTGCTGAATAATGCCTTTTTACGATCCACGTATACTTTGAGTTCTATGGATTGGTTTGATAAAAATTTAGTGGGATACTTTTTGAAAATCCCGGTGAGTTCCAGCGAAGTTGCTTCGTTAACTGCCTGATTGTAATCGGTAGCATTCGTAAAATGCGCTGACACTTTTTTTAAGTAAGCCTTCTCTGTTGCTGTCGCGGATTTCAAAATATCCTTTATATATTCCGCTCCTTCTAGCAGTTCTGACTTCACATGCTGGCTGTCATGAATCTTCCTTTCGGTGCCATGCTGCCAGTTCAGCGCATAGTCTACCCAGCCTTCAACCAAATACGTGTAATACCCTTGTTTTTCCACCGTAAATTCAGCAGTCCACGAATCATTCCCCTCCTGTTCCATCCGAACTTCCTGCCAGTTTTTATCTTTTTCATGCCGGTACTTTACACAGCATTCCACAACATCGTGTCCATCAGCAAAGACATCAGCGGTTACTGTCACTTTCTGACCGGTGATTCTCTTCACAGCGAAAGCACCCCCATCCAGTTGAGGCATCACATTTTCAATAATTATGCGGGTTTGGTTCTGCATTTTTAGTTAATTTTATGATTTCTAAATTAATAAAAAATGCAGAACATAATAACTTGCGGTAAAAATTAGTGGAATGACAAAGAATACCAAGAAACCTGCGCAATCTTTGAAGATTCCTAAGGCAATTATTGTTACCGGTAAATTATTATCGTTCATTTCACTAAATCTTGCTACCCGTTTCGCCGCAAGGCTTTTCACCACGCCCATCCGCCACCGAATCCCACGCCGTGAAGTGGAAATGGACACGGGAAGCAGACAGACATTATTACAGATACCACAAATAGACAAAAACATTGTCGTATATGAATTCGGAGAAAGCGAAAGAAAAATACTGTTGGTACATGGTTGGTCAGGCCGTGGCACGCAATTGGTCAGGATCGCAGAAGCGTTGCTTAAAGAAGGATACGCCACGGTAAGCTTTGACGCTCCCGCACATGGTAAATCGTCGGGAAAAACGACGCTGATGCCGGAGTTCATTGTCTGTATTGAAGAAATCAACAAACTTTACGGCCCATTTGAAACGGCTGTAGGGCATTCGCTTGGCGGCATGTCGTTGCTGAATGCGGTTCGAAAAGGCTTTCCCTTAAGCCGTCTCGTGATTATCGGTAGCGGAGATGTCATTAAGGACATCATGGACCATTTTATCATGGCGCTGCAGCTCGACGGTCGGATCAGCGAAATGATGCGGATCTATTTCGAAAAAAAATTTGGAGAAACCATGGAAAGTTATTCTTCGTATCTTGCGGCGCAAACAATCGACATCCCCGTGCTTGTAATACATGACAACGACGATGCGGATGTTGACGTAAAATGTGGCATCCACATCCATAAACACCTGAAAAAAGGTGAACTGAAAATCACCCGGGGTTTGGGACACCGGAAAATTTTGGGAGACCGTGAGGTTATTGAAAATATTGTCGAATTTATTAAACGTTAAATATTATTTTATGAAAAAAACGCTGTTTTTAATTTTATCAATTTGCAGTTTTGCCGTTGCTGGCGCACAGGAAATCAAAACTTCCAACACGTCAGGATTTGAAGTGGAAAAAACGGATGCCGAATGGAAAAAACAACTTACTCCTGAACAATACGAAGTGTTGCGTAATAAAGGAACCGAAAAACCAAACACCGGCGCGTATGTAAATAATTTTGAAAAAGGAACCTATGTTTGCGCCGCTTGTGGAAATCTGATTTTTAATTCTGATGCTAAATTTAAGTCTGACTGCGGATGGCCAACTTTCGACAAGGCTGTAAAAAACTCCATCATTTTCGTGGCAGATGACAGCACGGGCACCGTTCGTACAGAAGCAGCCTGTTCACGTTGTGGAAGTCATTTAGGTCATGTTTTTGATGATGGCCCTGCGAAAACGACGGGAAAGCGTTTTTGCACCAATTCTGTCGCGATAAAATTTGTTGCTGAGAAATAAGATACCTTAAATGGTTGTGCTTTTTTTAAATAATTCCATTATTCGGGCGGCTAACGCTGTTAACTAAAGACTATGAAATATCCAGTTGAAAAATCGGAATCACAGTGGAAAGAAGAACTTGGTCCCGACCGTTATAGGATTTTGCGCCAGAAAGGAACGGAATTCCCTCATAGCGGACAGTATAACCTGCATTATGCCAAGGGAACCTATTGCTGTGGCGCGTGTGGGGAACCGTTGTTTGAAAGCAATTCGAAATTTGATGCCCATTGTGGGTGGCCGTCTTTTGACGAATCGATTCCGGGAAAAGTAGAATACATTCAGGACCGCACCCATGGTATGATCAGGACAGAAATTGTATGTGCGAATTGCGGAAGCCATCTGGGACATGTCTTTGATGACGGTCCTACAGATACTGGCCAGCGTTACTGCGTTAATTCGCTTTCTATTGACTTTAAAGACGAATAAAAAAAAAGCCAGTGCAAAAACACTGGCTTTTTTTCTCTATTTGCCGGGCTTGAGTATATAACTCACGCTGACATTTGCTGTAATTTCTATTTCTCCGGCAGCAAGGGTTTCATTTCTTCCCATTACTGAATCTGCCATTTTCATCGCCATTTCGTTGTACATCGGCCTTGGATAATCTATCTGTGAATTGTCGACTACGGTAAACGCTTCTCCTAAGCTTTGCCCTAAAGCACTCACAAGGTCATCTGCCTTAAGACGGGCGTTTCGTATGGCTGACCTCCGCGCCTCGGATTTATGATACTCGAGCATCGAGGTTTTGAACTCAACTCCTGAAATATTGTTCACACCGGTATCGGTAAGGCCTTCCATTAATTCATCGTATTTTGAAAGATCTTTTAGCAAAACAGTAATCGTTTGTGTTGCCTGGTAGTTGTGTTTTCTTTTCTCATAATCATAATTATCGTAAAGGCTGACGCGCTGGGTTTGATAATTTTCTTTCGCAATATTCATCTTTTTAATATACTTTAATACGGCGTCGACCTTGGTGTCATTCTCTTTCTTTACATCAGCCGATTTTGTCCCGTTTGAAACAATGGAAACGGAAATGCTTACCTGGTCTGGTGCGACTCTTACTTTACCTTCCCCATTCACGGTCAACAAAGGAATTGGCCTATCCTGCGCATGCGCGGCAGAAATAAAAAGCAATGCAAATAACAAAATGGTCTTTTTCATAAAAAAATGTTTTTTTGGGTTTATATTAAAATGAAGGGTAATTTACGAATTATATTTTCCCGAGTTTCGCCATTATGAATAATATAACAATTGGAACTGTCAGGAACAAGACGATGCCGGGTCTGTCAGAGATCAAACCGGGATGCGCAGCAAGGGTGATCAACATCCCGCCAATAGCGCCACCAAAATGCGCGGTATGACCGATGTTGTCTTTTTTGGTCTTCATTCCGTAAATGGAAAAAAGAAGGTAAATTAAACCAAAGAGATAAGCCGGAATAAAATTGATGCGCATGTCAGGCTCAAATAAAATGGACGCATAAAGCACCCCAGTCGTCGCACCAGATGCTCCAACGGCGCGATAACTGTAATCATCCTTGTGAAATACCATCGTCAGGAGGCTGCCAAACAGCAGGCTCACGAAGTATACCAAAAGAAATCCGAACGGGCCACTGTAGCCTATCACAACCGGGCCAAACAAATATAACGCTAGCATATTCAATGCCAGGTGCATAAAGTCGACGTGTAAAAACGCCGAAGAAAACATCCGGTATTGTTCGCCCGCCCTGATGCTTCCCACGTGAAATTCGTATTTCCTGAAAAAGGCCGCGTCCTCAAACCCCTTGAAACTCACAAGCGCGTTGGCGGCAATTAAAACAATCAAATAAGTAATGCTCATTGTAAAGGTTTTGGTTACAAAATTAGGTAAATGGATGTTAACACATTCCAAAACAAAATTAATACAAAGATTAAAAGTATATTTGCAAAAAAAATTCTATGCAGCTTCTTGCTTTCGTATTGGCATACCCATTTTTATGGTGTGTTTCGATGTTGCCATTTCGTGCATTATATATATTCTCCGATATCATCTGTTTCTTTGTGTACCATGTCTTTGGCTACAGAAAACAAACGGTACGGAAAAACCTCGAAATTGCACTGCCTCACTTATCCATAACCGAAAGGCGTACCATAGAAAAAAAATTTTTCCGGCACATGTGCGATATGTTCCTCGAGATGATTAAAACCATGAATATCTCGGACAAGGAAATTAAGGACCGTTTCGTTTTCACAAACATGGAAATGATCCGCGAATATGAGGAAAAAGGAAAAAGTGTCGCTTTGCTGTGTGCGCACTACGCCAGTTGGGAATGGCTCGTTGTGATGGCAAAATACACCAGTTTCAGAAGTATTGCCATCTATAAAAAAATAGGGAACAAATATTTTGACAAACTGGTGCGTAAAATACGTTCCAGACTCCACGCCGAATTGGTCGAGTCGAAAAAATCCATAGAACTCATTCAATACAACAACGCAAATAAAATCAAGGCGTTTTATGGGTTTGCAAGCGATCAGTCGCCACAGCTTTCCAAAGCAAAGTACTGGGACCAGTTTATGGGACTCGTACACACCGGAGCTGAAATGCTTGCCAAAAAATTAGATCTTAATGTGCTTTTTGTAAAAGTGGAGAAAGTGAAACGCGGCCATTATCAGGCCACATTGATGCCATTGGTAGAGAACCCTAAATCAGTTCCTGATTACGAAATCACCAGCATTTACCTGAGGGAAGTTGAAAAACAGATTCTCGAAGCGCCGGAATATTACTTTTGGACGCACAACCGATGGAAACATTCAGGAAAAAAGAAAGCTACTGATAAAACCATGAATGTACCAACGCTTTAATACTTGAAGCCTCATTCTTGTGTGAAAATTCATTGGTCTTACTGTCATATACATAGTCTTTCGACCATTGTTCATGATTTTGCGCTAACGCCCTAATGCTTTCACATACAAACCTGATTTCGTCATTGTTGGTAGTGGGATGAATCGACATCCTCACCCATCCCGGCTTGTCTATTAAATTCCCGGAGTCAATTTTGCAGGTCAGTAAATGTGATCTCTCCTGATCCACATTTAAAAGATAGTGCCCATAAGTTCCCGCACAACTGCAGCCGCCGCGGGTTTGTATCCCAAAACGATCATTCAGTATCTTAACCGCCAGATTGAAATGCAGGTTATCGATGTAAAAGGAAATAACGCCCAACCTTTCTTTGTGCTGTGCCGCAAGTATTCTTATGTTATCGATAGGTTTCAAATCCGCGAAGATGTAATCCACGATTTCGCGCTCGCGGGACAGGATCTTGTCAACGCCCATCTCTTCTTTCAGCCTTACCGCCAAAGCCGTTCTGATAGCCTGTAAAAAACCAGGTGTACCCCCATCTTCCCGATCTTCGATATTGTCGACATATTTATGCTCGCCCCATGGATTCGTCCAGCTTACCGTTCCACCGCCAGGGTTATCCGGAATCATATTGTGGTATAATTTCTTATTGAACACGAGAACACCCGTAGTTCCGGGACCACCCAGAAATTTATGCGGTGAAAAGAAAATCGCGTCAAGATAGGCCTCTGGATCTTCCGGATGCATGTCTATGTTTACGTAAGGCCCTGAACACGCAAAATCAACAAAACACAAGCCATTTTCACGATGCATCAGTTTTGCCACTTCATGATAGGGCGTCTTGATTCCCGTAACGTTGGAACAGGAAGTCACTGACGCAATCTTGAGTGTCCTGTCGCGGTATTTCTCAAGAAGATGCGTAAAATTGTTTAGACAGAATAATCCTTTTTCACAAGCCGGTACCACAACAACCTCTGCTATGGTTTCAAGCCATGAAGTTTGGTTCGAATGGTGTTCCATGTGCGAGATAAAAACCACAGGGCGGTCATTTTTTGGGATATCTGCCGTGTAGGGCTTCAGGCTTTCAGGCACTTTTAGGCCGAGAATCCGCTGAAACTTGTTTACAACTCCGGTCATTCCGGTACCATCGTTAATTAAAACGTCATCCGGCCCTGCATTCACATGCCGTTTAATAATCTTCCTTGCTTCATGATAAGCCAAAGTCATTGCTGTGCCGGAAACCGTGGTTTCGGTATGGGTATTTGCCACAAAAGGCCCAAAATCCGAGATCATTTTCTCTTCAATGGGTCGGTAAAGTCGGCCACTGGCAGTCCAATCGGTGTAAATGATTTTTTTTCGTCCAAAAGGCGAATCAAATTCCTGATCTATCCCAATAATATTATGCCGGAATTTTTGAAAATAGCTTTCTAAAGTGGTGTCGGTACCTTTTTCTACAGCAATCATTTCAGAAGAATTTAGGCCGTAAATATATGATTTTTTAGGGATTCAATTCACGGTAGTTGTCATCTTCCTATTATTGACAAACTTTATAATACGGCTGCATGGTATTTTTTAGTTATTTTGGCATCTCAAAAATTACAAATGCAAACCATACACGCGAACGGTTACGAAATATTATTTGGAGATGGCGGTTATGATGCGGTAAATCGTTTTATAGCTGATAGGGTTTATTCCAAAATATTCATCCTGACAGATACCAATTCCAATGAGTATTGCTTACCACGTTTTTTATCCTTTCTAGCAACTGAAGTGGCGATTGAAATCATCGAGGTTGATGCGGGCGAAATGCATAAGAATATAGAAACCTGCATCGGTGTATGGAATGCGCTTACGGAGTTAGGTGCCGACCGGAAAAGCCTGATGATCAATTTAGGGGGTGGTGTGGTTACGGATCTGGGCGGCTTCGTAGCATCGACATTTAAACGCGGTATCGACTTTACCCATATTCCTACAACCCTGCTTGCTATGGTCGACGCATCCGTCGGTGGAAAGAACGGGATAGATCTTGGCAACCTCAAAAACCACATTGGCGTCATCAACACACCGCGCATGATTTTGATGGACATGACTTTCCTGGATACGCTTCCGCAGATAGAAATGCGTTCCGGGCTGGCTGAAATGCTGAAACACGGATTGATCTATGACAAAAACTATTGGGATAAATTTACAGATCTTGCTGCTATTGACACGAATGACCTGGGACAACTCATTTACGAATCGGTTGTTATCAAAAACGAAATCGTAGCTGCTGATCCCAATGAAAAAGGAATACGGAAATCTTTAAATTTTGGGCACACACTTGGACATGCGATCGAGGGTTGCTTTCTGGAAAACGAATCTAAAACAACCTTGCTCCACGGAGAAGCGATCGCCGCAGGCATGGTCCTGGAATCCCATCTTTCACTACAAAAGGGCTTGATCTCAGCGGAAGAATATGCTGCAGTAAAACGCAACATTCTTGGGATTTACGGAAGGGTAACATTTGATGCAAACGACCTGCAGTCCATCACAGATTTGCTGATTCACGACAAAAAAAACGAATACGGGAAAATTCAATTTGTCCTGTTGGACGGCATCGGCAGTGTTAAAATCGGACAGGAACTTGATAATGAATCTATTACCAACGCTTTCGAAGACTATAAATCTTAATATTTTTTTAATTAAAACGGTTGCATTTCGGAAAATATATTTTTTACATTTGCGCTGATGAACAAACGACAGAAACTCAATAGCGGCTATATTGCCACATCCCCAAAAATAGCCTGCATTTTCAGGGCAAAATCTTTGATTGAGGCAAAAGGAAATTTGTTTTTTGACGTATTCCAATATCCACAGGAAAAACTTCAAATCATTTATGCAAATATCCGGGTTTGAATATAGGTGAAAATTAGTAGTAATTTTTAACCTAAATTCCTGATAAATAAATGAATACAAAATATTTCGATTTAATAAACCAAACTTATTATTTCCCGCAGGACGAATTTACGCTGAGTAAAGACAACCAACTGCTTTTCCATAACATCGACCTCATGAAGTTGGTTGAACAATATGGAACGCCTTTAAAATTTACGTATTTGCCCCAGATTTCCAGCAATATCAAGCGCGCCAAAAATTGGTTCCGTAATGCCATGGAAAAAAATAAATATGATGGTAAATATTATTATTGCTATTGTACGAAAAGTTCCCACTTTGAATATGTGATGAACGAAGCGTTCAAGAACAACATCCATATTGAAACGTCCTCTGCTTTTGACATCAACATCGTTGAAAACCTCCTCGAAAGCGGAAAGATCAATAAAAGCACTTATATCATCTGCAACGGCTTTAAGCGCGACCAGTACATTGAGAACATTGCAAGGCTGATCAACAACGGCCATAAGAATGCGATTCCGATTATTGATAATTTCGAAGAGCTCGACCTGCTTCAGGCCGGTATTAAAGGAAAATTCAAAATTGGCATCCGCATCGCAGCGGAAGAAGAACCCAAATTTGAATTTTATACTTCCCGACTCGGAATCGGGTATAAAAATATTGTGCCGTTTTACAAAAAGCAAATTCAGGACAACAAAAACCTGGAGCTTAAAATGCTGCACTTCTTCATCAATACCGGAATAAACGACAACGCGTATTACTGGAATGAATTGGTGAAGTGTATCAAGGTTTACGTAGCTTTAAAGAAAGAATGCCCTACCTTGGACAGCCTGAATATAGGGGGCGGATTTCCAATTAAGAATTCGCTGGCTTTCGAATATGATTACCAATATATGATTGATGAAATCATCAACCAAATCAAGATTGCTTGTGAGGAAGCCGAAGTTGACGTACCACACATATTTACCGAATTTGGTTCATTTACGGTAGGTGAAAGCGCCGGTGCCATTTATCAGGTATTGTACCAAAAACAACAGAACGACAGGGAAAAGTGGAATATGATTGATTCTTCTTTTATCACCACACTGCCCGACACCTGGGCCATTAATAAGCGCTTCATCATGCTTGCTGTCAATCGATGGAATGATCAATACGAGCGTGTGTTATTGGGTGGTATGACCTGCGACAGTGATGATTATTACAATTCGGAACAAAACATGAACGCCATTTACCTGCCCAAATACAACAAGGAAAAACCTTTATATATCGGGTTTTTCAATACCGGCGCGTATCAGGAAACCATCGGAGGTTATGGTGGACTTCACCACTGCCTTATTCCGCAGCCCAAGCACATTCTCATCGACCGGGACGAACAGGGAATACTGGCTACCGAGGTTTTTTCGGAACAGCAAACGTCGGAAGATGTACTGAATATTTTAGGATATAATAAGAAATAGTTAACGGTATTGGTTTGGCGGTTTAAGAAAAAAATATTTTCTTTGAAAGGATAACTAATGCCACAATCAGATTGCGAAAAAGCAATGCAATATAAACAAACAGAGGACAATGAGTAAAGGACCAATCAGCCAGTTTATTGAAAAACACTACCTGCATTTTAATGCGGCAGCGTTAGTGGATGCGGCAAAGGGCTATGAAAAACAGCTGGCAGACGGCGCAAAAATGATGGTAACGTTAGCGGGTGCGATGAGTACCGCCGAACTTGGGAAAAGTTTTGCCGAAATTATCCGAAAAGACAAAGTTCAGATCATCTCCTGTACCGGAGCCAATCTTGAGGAAGATATCATGAACCTGGTCGCACACTCTCACTATGAAAGGGTGCCAAATTACAGAGACTTAACACCGCAGCAAGAGTGGGATCTACTTGAAAGGGGCCTGAATCGGGTAACCGACACCTGCATTCCGGAGCATGAAGCATTCCGGAGATTACAGCAACACATCTACAAAATATGGAAAGACGCGGACGATAAAGGTGAACGTTATTTCCCTCATGAATTCATGTATAAAATGCTGCTTTCCGGTGTTTTGGAAGAGTATTACGAAATTGACCTGAAAGACAGTTGGATGTATGCCGCCGCGGAGCGCAATTTACCAATTATTGTACCGGGGTGGGAAGACAGTACAATGGGGAACATTTTTGCTTCCTACGTGATCAAAGGTGAATTGAAAGCGTCTACCATGAAATCGGGAATTGAATACATGACGTATCTCGCAAAATGGTATACCGATAATAGTAAAAATGGTGTAGGTTTTTTCCAGATTGGAGGCGGAATCGCAGGAGATTTCCCGATTTGCGTTGTACCGATGCTGTATCAGGATATGGAAATGCATGATGTCCCTTTTTGGAGCTATTTCTGCCAGATTTCTGATTCCACCACGAGTTATGGTTCCTACTCAGGTGCCGTCCCAAATGAAAAGATCACCTGGGGAAAATTAGATATCGCAACCCCAAAATTTATTATTGAATCAGATGCAACGATTGTTGCGCCCCTTATTTTTGCTTACCTATTAGATTTATAACAGCTATCCTATGAAAAGAGTAATTGTTGACTATGCCAAATTAACCAACGAGATTTTGAACCTGTTAGTGGAAAAATTCCCTGATGGATATGACGATTCTAATATCATTCGCTTTAAGAATGCCAAAGGCGAGTTGATAGAAGCCGTTGAAGTGAGGACGGAAGACACCATTTACCTTGTAAAAGTGAGTACAAAACTTGCTACAAGACTTGAGAATTTTGACGAAGATGATATTGATGATGTGGTTGAACCAATCGACACGATAAAAGGAATTGATATCGAAGATGAAGATGCTCCGTCTGACGAAGAGGATGACGAAGACGAAAACCTTGACAAACCCGACCTCGATCCTGAAGATGACGAAGATTATGATGGCGACAGGGAAGATATCGCGGATGACGAGGAAGATGAAGACGAAGACTAATACCAAAAGGAACTCTAACGGGTTCCTTTTTTAATTAATAACCATGATGATTAGTTCCTTTGCGCCTTTTGTTGATCAACAAACTAAAGTAATTGTTCTTGGCACAATGCCCGGCGCTACCTCACTCGCACTGCAGGAATATTATGCCTACAAACAGAACCACTTTTGGCGCATTTTTTTCACTTACTTCCACGCGCTGCCGGTTCCGGATTTATTTGAACTCCGGGTTGAAATACTGAGGAAAAACAATATCGGTTTATGGGATGTTTTGCAACATTGCGAACGAGAGGGCAGCCTCGACACCAACATCCGCAACCATCAGGTAAACGATTTTGTGCGCTTGTTTAAAGAGTTTCCGAATATTTGCCATATTTTGTTCAATGGAAAGGAAAGCCACAAGTATTTTATGAAGCATATTGGGGAAATCCCAGGCGTTAAATTTCACGTGATGCCATCAACAAGCCCAGCGAACACGATGTCCTTCGAGAAAAAATTTGAAATCTGGTCTGAAGCACTTATAAGTACCGCTCCCTAAAAATCCGCTGGTGGTGCTTCATGTGCCCGGTGATGATAAACCCAATGGCACGCACGGAAATTTCGTTATCTGATGCCGTACCCATACTTTTCAATTTCTCTTCTGAAAAGCTCTTAAATAGCGCCAGGGTTCCATGCCGTACGGTCGAAAGCTCGCTAAGTAAATCCTGGATGGTCCTGGCATTTGCATTGGCCGCATCAACGTAGCGGTTTTCCTCAAAACCAGGCAGGGGGGTTTTATCCCCCCGGGCGATGCGCAAGGCACGGTAACTGAAAATCCGTTCAGCATCTGTCAAATGCAGGATAATGTCTTTTATGGTCCATTTTCCTTCAGCATAACGGTAATCAAATTTGTCCATTGGAATATCCTGCACAAACCGGATAAAGTCGTGCAGGCTGATTTCAAGTTCTTCTGTCAGGTGGGTATCGTCTAAAGCCTTGATGTAATTTGCGTAAAAGGCACCATATTCATGGTCCGGTAAAGCCGATGATCTCATAGTTGGTTATTTGCTATCGTTACGGGTGGTGATTGTGTATTTCCATTTCGAAGGGATGTGGTCATTGGTAAGCGCAACCGGAACCAACATTCCCAGTCCGGGAGGCGTCAATGCCACTGTGGCGATAAATCCGTATCCCCCAGCTGCAGCACCCGCAATCGCTCCGGTTAAGCACAGCCCGCCCACAACAATCAACATGGGACGCAGGATTTCTCCATCTACAGTACGGCGCTTTATCTTGACAATGTCATTAAGTGGAAAAGAAGTTCCATTAATCGCGATGGTCTCATCATCAATGATGGTGTATTTCCCAATGTGCTTTTTACCATCTTTAGTCCGGACCTTTAAACGTGTGTTCTCACGATAGAAAATTTTCCGATGCGTGAAGCTGTGTTCGATTTCAATACCTTTATCCTGTGCAGAAATAAAAAACACATTCGCCAAAATCAAAAATAAAACAGACCATTTTGAAAATTGGGTAACTCTTGTGTCGATGTTTGTCATAGTTTTTGGTTGGTGTTGCCGAGATTTATGCCGAATTCCTGCTAGCGTTCGTATTGCCAAACAGCGACCGTGTCACGATCTTCTCATACACCGCGATAAGATTTTCATCTGGCACGGCAGCCGCGTTCAGTTCTTTAACGCGCAACAGTGCGTATTGTTGTATTGTCAACAGTGGCATGACGATATGTTCCCGCATTTCAATCGACGCTTTACCATCAGGATAATTTTCCATGAGCGCTGTATGTCCGGCAATTTTCAAAAGCAAACGCTTCGTAAGCAGGAACTCTTCGTAAATAATTGTCCAAAAAGGCCCAAATTCCGGATCCTCCTTCATGTAAGCCGTTAATGGAAAAAATGATTTTGCCAAGGACATCATACTATTTTCCAATAACGTTTTAACGAAGAGTGAATGATCAAACAAATGTTGTATTTCATGCCAGCGTCCTGATGTTTCGAAGTAAGATAAAGCGGAACCTACTCCAAAAAAACCGGGTACATTTTGCTTCAATTGGCTCCACGAACCCACAAATGGAATGGCACGTAGCTCGGAAAACTCCAATCGATCTGATTTACTTCGTTTTGCCGGTCGGCTGCCAATATTCGCTTTTGCAAAGTATTTTAGGGTACTGACCTGTTCCAGGTAGGGGATAAACTTCGGATGGTTTTTAAAATCTGTATATTTTTCAAAACCCTTTTCTGCAAGTTCATCGAGTATTTTTTTGTCTGCGCCTGAAAGCAGATTCTCATCTTTATCAAAAATCTGATTCGCCACCCCGGCACTCAATAGGTTTTCAAGATTGTAACGACACGAATCCAACGTACCAAAGTTAGAACTGATGGTTTGACCCTGTATTGTAATCTGGATTTCCCGATTCTCAATATTTGGTCCCAGTGACGCGTAAAACTTGTGGGTTTTACCTCCGCCCCGTGCCGGAGGTCCTCCCCGACCGTCGAAAAAGATTACTTTAATACCATATTCGCGCGAAATTTCCGTGATTTCCTCTTTCGCTTTGTAGATGCTCCAGTTTGCCATCAGGTAACCGCCATCCTTGGTGCCGTCCGAGAATCCGAGCATTACCGTCTGCTTGTTCCCACGTCTGGCGAGGTGCTGTTGATACGCCTCATCGGTGTAAAGCGACTCCATCACCGATTTTGCGTTGCGAAGATCATCGATTACTTCAAAGAGCGGAACGATGTCAACAGTGGGATTGTCCCAGCCGCACAAACGGAATAACGCCAGTGCCTGCAAAACATCTAATGCCGTTTCATTATTGCTGATGATATAGCGATTGCAGCCCATTTCACCGTTTAGCGATTGTATGGTACGCATTGCGTACACAGATTCCAGTGTCGATCTTGTGATCTCATTGTAATCATTGGGATTAACTCCGGGCTTCGCATTGCTGATGATCTCCGCTTTCTGGATTGCATCAGCCGACAAATAGCCATTGGCAAGATAAACCCCCTCCTTCGCAATTTCCTCAAACACCTGGTGGTGTATCCTGCTGTTTTGGCGGACATCCAATGAAGCAAAATGAAAACCGAACAACCCAACATTGCTAATAAATAAGTCCAAATCGTCAAGATACAACGACTGGTGCTTCTGCTCAACAATGCGTTTGATAACGTTCAACTGCTGCTTGAGTTCGTCCAGGGTGAGAAAAATCTGATCATCGGCACTGTGTATTGAATCATAAAGTTTCAATTCAATTTCAGTAACCAAAATATCTACATCATAGAATGTTAACTTCCTTTTCAATCGTCGGATTTCATTGTAGTAACATCTAAAAAGAGCAATGCGCAAACGGCTTGCAACCCGCAACGTGATTTCCGTAGTCACAAACGGATTGCCATCTCTGTCGCCTCCGGGCCAAAATCCAAAGTTGAGCAGCGAATTGTCGTTTATCTCCTCTTTAAAAATATTCTTGTTGATGTAATGCACCATATCGCCGGCAGTATAATAGAACACATTTTCCAGATACCATACCAGGCTGACCGCTTCATCGAATGGGGTTGGCTTTTCCTTTTTGATAAATGGCGTCTTGCCGAGCTGTGCAAGAAGCTCTTTAATGCGCTGCAAATCATTTTCCCTTACAGCAATCGTCAAATCGGTGATAATGCCCAGCACCGGACCAGGATAAAACTGCGTAGGATGCGCTGTCAGGACGGTACGGACTTTAAAAGTGCGGAAAAAATCACGAAGCGCATCGAGTTTATTTTTTGCCTCCGCTTTCTCGTTAATATCCCGAAGAGAACCACGCCCTTCCATGTTATTAACGATAGGAAAAGCCGCATCTTCAATAGCATCAAACAATACAATCTGGCGCTCAATATATTGTATGAATCGGAACATCAGGTTGATTTTATCCTGTTCAGTCTTGTTGTCGAGGAATTTATCCGAAAACTGCTCAAATATCTGCCTTGGGTTCAATTGTTGCTTAAAACCACTCTCACACATTTCGGAGAACAACGGGAGCAATACACCGGTATTGTCAATGGAGTCAAATGGCAGCGTGATAAACACGCTATTGTAAATATGGTATTTGGAAAGCACATTCTCATTGAAGCGTTCAATTTTCGGAGGCGTATACATCAGCAGGATAATTTTGGTTTAAATTAATAAAAAAACCCCAAGCTTTCACTTGAGGTTTGAATATTTTATAAAGATCCGATTACATGTTTTTGAAAATCGTATGCATCAGGCGCTTTTTGTCGTTGATGCTTTCTTCGAGCGAAATCATCGTTTCAGTCCTGTACACCCCTTCGATATCGTCAATCATGAAGATTACATCCTTAGCGTGTTTGGTATCTTTCGCTCTTATTTTACAAAAGATATTGAATTTCCCGGTAGTCACATGAGCCACGGTAACGAACGGGATATCGTTGATGCGTTCCAGCACAAATTTAGTTTGAGAAGTATTATTCAAAAATACACCAACGTAGGCGATGAAAGAATAACCCAGTTTTTCGTAATCCAACGTAAGTGAAGAACCCATAATGATTCCGGCATCCTCCATCTTTTTTACCCTGACATGCACCGTTCCGGCCGAGATCAGTAGTTTCTTTGCGATATCCGTAAACGGAACCCTGGTATTGTCTATCAGCATATCCAGAATCTGATGATCTACTTCATCTAAGCGAAATTTACTCATATTGTTGTTTGTTTTATGGTTATAGTTACAATAAAAGAAAAAACCAATTACGCCCGTGTGACGAGTTTTCCATTCAGAAATTCTAACCCACTATTCAGAAAAAAGTCGGCTTTCTGATCTGGTTTTGGAACACCACCATATAAATCTGAATATCTAGCAAAGCCTCCATCAAATTCATGATGCCCAAAACAATCATGTAAATCGCCTATTTTCACAATAAAAGCGTTAAAATTAATGGTATTGTTCACTAATTCTTCCCTGTACTGTGCCGCAAAATTGGTGATTATTTCTGAACTATCATAATTTATTTTGATGTTTTTATAAACAAAATCGAAAAAATTCGGATTATTTTGCGGAATATTCACATAATATTCGATTTCGTTATCAACTATAACGTTTTCGTAGATCGCTGTGAATCCTGACAATAATGCAATAAATATGTATTTTCGCGTAATTTCGCGGTTATAGTCTCCTGCATAATGTCCTGCCTCAAAAAGAATGGTGGGCGTTCCCAAAAACTGAAAAGTGTCACCCACACAATTGATGTTAAAGGAGTCGTCGAATCGCCCAACCTGCCCTGGAATATGTAACTGCAGTACGGCATTCATGCCATTAATAACCCGGATCGCTTTACGCCTGACTTCATTGTGATGTCGCTCCACGTTGAACGCTGGTGCCAGAAATGAAACCGTGGCAGGCTTTCCGGTATCCGCTACCCCAAAAATGGTGCGCTGGTCGTGCATGTTGTAGCAATAATCTGGCTTAAAATCATCATATACCTTACGCAACACCATACTTTCAGGCTGTGTTTGATCCTGCGCATCGCGATTCAGGTCGATTTCGTTGGCATTTACCCGCGTGTACGCCCGGGCGCCATCAGGGTTCAATATCGGAATAAACTGAAAGGTAAAAAAGGAAAGGAGCTTTTGCTGCTCCGGCGAGTCAGTGACCAGGAAATTAAACAAGTCAAAAAGTGCTTTTGTGGTCGTGCTTTCATTGCCATGCATTTGCGACCACACGAGGATTTTAGTTTTCCCGCTACCCATCTTCAAGCCGTAAATATTTTGCCGTAAAACCGATTTTCCTAAAATCGTCAGTTCCCCAAAAGAGTCCAATCGCGTCAAAAGCGGCTCAACATGCTGCAATGAAATGTACCTCCCGAAGAGTTCATTCGCTTTAATCTCTTCATAAATTTTTTCGTAATCCATATCCTGAAATTGCATCAACAAATGTAAACTTATTTGCTTTTACAAATGTAAATATCAATTGCGTTTTACAATGTTTATCACTGTAAACACGTTCTTTCCGCATCTGTCTGACAAAATTTATAAATAAATATATATGTACACATATTACACAAAATCAATATTTTAAAACCAATTATATAAATTTAAAAAACATCATAAATTGATCCGTATTCAAGGTTTTACAATTGTAATCATCCCTGCTGTTTTTCTTTTATTTACATTTGTAACACCAACTTAATTTACAATGTTAACTACCGCCGATTTTATCAAAAGACTCGAACAACTGATGGAACATTACGAACTCAACGCCTCCCTGTTTGCCGACAAGATTGGTGTACAGCGCTCCGGTATCTCCCACCTACTGTCCGGACGAAATAAACCCAGCCTCGATTTTGTAATGAAAATTTCAGAGGAATTTCCCGAAGTAAATTTGTATTGGTTGCTCAAGGGTGAAGGGACATTTCTAAACACAGCGGGAACCGAGTTCGAAGTGAGTCACAATACCACCACCGAACCAAAGCACACCAAGTCCCCCACCCTTCCGATTTCCCGAAATACAGCCATTGAGAAGATTGTAATTTTTTACCAAGATGGTAGTTTTAGCGATTACCAACCGCTTGCTGAAAAGCCCTGAAATAAGAAAACCCCGTTTTTGGGAAAACGGGGCTTTCAAAACCAATAAAACAAACACAAACTCCACGGCAGCAAAACTGCCTATTTTTTTATTCTCAGTATTTGGGGGCAAAAAGGATCAGCATCTCAGCAACCTTTATACACTCATTTACGATACAAAAAAGGGTTTGGTTTTCATTTGGATGTTTTTTTTTGATATCCAAAGCTTTTTTCGGGGAATTTACCTGTAACTCCTTCAAAATAAGCAATTAAAATTTTCATATCGGTATCGAAATTTCCTGTGGGATAAAACGCCGGATAGAGGACAACCTGCCTTTTCCCGTAATCAAACGCGATGGGAATGATCGGAACTCCCGCTTTGAGCGCAATGAAATAAAATCCTGACCGGAGTTCGCCAACCCACTTCCGCGTGCCTTCCGGAGAAATGGCCATCCGGAACACCTCACGTTCCCGAAAAGTTTCCGCAATTGCATCAACGGTATTGCGCCCGCCACTGCGGTCCAGGGGTGCACCACCCATCCAACGGAAAAAGCCACCCAAAGGAACCCGAAACAGCTCCTGCTTCCCTACCCAGTGCATGTCGAGCCCCACAATTCCCCTCGTAAACAATCCAATAAAGAAATCAATCCACGACGTGTGTGGCAGTACCATCAGTACCGACTTCCGGATACGCGCGTCCATCGTACCAGTAATACGCCAGCCCATCAGCCTGAAAAAAATAAATTTGTAGATGATTCGCTTCATTCGCCTTCAATATTTTGGTAAAAATAATATTATTGGCTTATTTTGAGCAAAATTCAACACTATGGTTCGCAGGCTGCTCAGTTACCTTATCCCGATGAACGTCGCGAGCAGGAAATCCACATGGAGCAAAAACCTTGAAATTACCTGGAACAACGGCCAGCTCGTGATGGATTCCAAAAACACAAACTACTCCTATGGCAGCCTCCAGCGCATCCTCCGCAAAGGCCTTCAATCGATCGGGTATAAGGAAATCTGCACCATGGAACACATCCTCGTGCTCGGCGTGGCCGGCGGAAGTGTCATCAAGACATTGGTTGATGAAGTAAAGTTCAAAGGAAAAATCACCGGTGTCGACATCGATGCACAGGTCATCGCGATGGCAAACGAATATTTTAAGCTGAACGAAATCCCAAACCTGGACATTATTATTGACGATGCGTTCGAGTTTGTACTTAAAACCAAACACAAATACAACCTCATCATCATCGACATCTTCCAGGACACTACGATGCCGAACTTCCTGTTTGAGGCATTCTTTTCCAAAAGACTGCATTTCCTGCTTGAGGATCGCGGCATCCTGTTATTCAACACCATGCTGCTCAGCGCTAAAGACAACCTGCGCAACCAGCAATACATCAAAGAGGTTCAGCCGCTGGGATTTGATATCCAACTGATCCCAAGGGTCGAGGAACACAATGAGTTGATTATTGCAAGGAAGGGTTGAGAATTACGAATTGGGAATTAGGAATTACGAATTGAGGCACAGGAACTCATAATTTATCATAATTCATAATTTGTAACTCATAATTGTACGTGCTTTGTCCAAATCTTCCGGCGTGTCAATCCCAATCCCGGCGTGTGTGGTTTCGACCATTTTTATTTTCTTCCCGAATTCAAGATAGCGCAGTTGCTCCAGCTTCTCCGACGCCTCCAGCGATTGCATCGGAAGGCGGTAGAAGTCCAGCAAGGCCTGTTTGCGGAAGGCATAAATCCCAATATGGCGGAAATAACGCACCCCGACGTTCTTTTCCCTGGGATACGGAATCACAGAACGGGAAAAGTACAACGCAAAGCCATTCTGATCCACGACTACTTTTACAACGTTTGGGTTGTTGATATCCACTTCGGCGGTAATCTGGCACATCAATGAGCCAAGATCAACCTGCTGGGCCGTATCAGCCTTAAACACCTGAATCAGCTTCGCCAACGGCTCCGAATCGATAAAAGGCTCATCGCCCTGCACATTGACCACGACATCCACATCAAGGTGCTCCACGGCCTCAGCAATGCGGTCGCTGCCCGACTCGTGTTCCTTCATACTCATAATCGCCTTACCCCCGCTGACGGTGACCGCGTCGTAAATGATCACAGAATCAGTCACGACAAATACCTCATCGAACAAACCTGTAGCCACTGCCGCCTCATAGGTTCGCAGGATCACGGGCTTCCCGCTAAGGTCCTGCATCAGTTTGGCAGGAAAACGGGTGGAGGCATAACGGGCGGGAATGACGGCTATAATTTTCATGGGCGGAATTGGAATTTGGATGCTAAGATAAGGGTTTTTGTTTATTGGGTGGCAGGGTTGTAAAGTGGCAAAGTAGCAAAGTCGCAAAGTTAGATAGTGGCTGAGTATTCATAATCCGGTCGCTTCGCATACTAAACTATCACAAACTTCGTTCGTAAACCTAACCAATACCAATTAAATATGAAACACAAAAAACTACTACTCGCCCTTTTTGCCACCACGCTTTTCTATGCCCATGCACAGGCACAAAAGGAAAATAAGGACAAGATCGTGGGTTGCTGGAAACTCGTCAAAATGGAGTTTGAAGACCCCAATGACCCCGGCAAAGAAGATGCAGATGCTGCCATCAACAGCGTCGTATGCCTGAAGAAAGACGGGAAATTTGAAACCAATGCACAACAACGCAAAGTACAGGGCGTTTACGCCATTTCAGCGGACGGGAAGACCATGACGCAAAGCATGGAAGGCATGGATGGTGGCGAAGACGGCGAAATCCTGCTTCTGACCGATACAAATCTCGACATCAGCGCGGCCGGTGCCATTCTGCACATGGTTCGGATCAAGGAATAAATCGGTGTCCAACATCAGTTGGCACGACATAAAAAGGCCAATAGCATTTCCGTCCGTGGAAGTCCTATTGGCCTTTGCTTTTTATCCAAAATGGCCCGCAATCCTGCGCGCAGTATCTGCTATTCCAACCCATACCTGCGCACCAGCCGATCGATTTTCTCCGAGGGTTTGTCGCGGCCTGCCGACAGTACCGCGGCGGTCACCAGCGCTCCCACGACGTAATAACCCACCGTCAGCGCCTTCACCGTGTTGTTCCTGGCAACGGGTTGGTCATGCAGCCCCATCTTTTCAGGAAGCACCACCGCGCCCACACCAGCCACCACGCCCAGTGTAATGGCCCGCGCCCAGTAATGTTCAGGCTGTCCGGCGCCAATGAGGCTGTAATAGGCCGCATTCGACAGGATGTCACCGCCCAGCGTTGCGCCATAAAGGGTGTCTTTGTCTTTGATTTTATCGATTCCCATCTGCTCAAGCCCCTCCTGTAGCGCTTCTTCGCCCAACAGGTCGATCCGCGGCGTGTTGTGCAGGTGCTTTAGCGACTCATGCAGTACATTCAGCGCGACGGCTCCAGCCAGCCCTGCCAACGTGTTTTTTATTGTTCCCATAATGATACTCTTCTTTAGATTCCGAGGACGGAACACGAAATTCCGTTTCACGTAAAACTACGGCAAGGGTACGCCAAAAATTTATGGACTGCCCGTTTAATATTGTGGGATTTACGGGGCAACCCTAATGGTTTCATGTCGCTTTTGACGGTGAATACTTGGGTTTATACAATCGGCTCATACCGGTGCTGCAATAACATCCGACGCCCTCACAACTCAGTTGCGGCCTTTGGAACTGAATACAATGGGCTGGACAAAAAGACGTTATGGAAAAAGCGATTACATTTTACAAGGTGAGGAGCAATTGTGTGAAACCGCTGTTGTGTGCCGTTTTATTTCATTTTGCATTGAATTATCGCAAAGTTTAAAACGCTGTCTTTATTAGCTTTTAAATCTGACGGTGTTTCGAAAACTTGATAATCTGGTAATCTTTTTTTGGAGTAATCTTTGTTTAATTCGCCAAAGCACAAGAATGGCATGTCAACTTCAATTCCACTGTAGGGTAACTTGATTTTATAACCTTGCCCAGCACAAATTGTATTGCAAAAAATATCACCGCCGTTTTCTTCACCTACAAAGTAAATTTTTCTTTGGGATTTTTCTCTGTTTTTGTAGAGTTCACTGACTACTCCATTTGTGGCTGAAAAAGAACCACCATTTATCAGTACTACAAGATTACCTGTGAAAACATCTTTTGGAACGTTTTTATTTTCTGGCGACATCATTTCTACATACACATCCTTGATGTAATTGCTACTATCGTCTCTTAAAAACTCTTTTGGATTCGCAATAAATCCTTTGACATCGTCAGACAAATCTATTGTATATTGACTAAATTTAAATTCGCTCCCAGGAACTTTTATAATGCCTTTGGATTTAGCAGGAGCACTATTCAAATATGAAAGTAGTATATTGTCATAGCCATCACCTCCGCCTTCATTATTTCGAAGATCGAGTATAACATTCTGGATACCGTTAGATTTGATATCTGTAAACGTGCTGTCTAAAAACTGTTCATATTTCTGTCCAAAATTTTCAATGAATCCTTTATAAAAACTGCCAATTTTTAGATAGGCAGTCTTATTCGGAAGACCAAGTTTGTATGCTAGTTGCTTATCATACTGACTGATACTTTTCTTGTTCTTGGAAGTGTATATATTGTCTATTGCTTTTGGAACAAGTAGTTCTATGTAATAGTCTGTTTTATCATTTTCTAACTGAATTGCAATTCCTTTTTTTTCTGGATAAAATAAGTTGAACAAATAATTAAAATAGAAATAATTATAGAGGGAATAGTATTTGAATGTCTGATTTATTCCATCCGCCGGAATATATTTTATCATCCGCTCAATAAGTTTTTTTGCGCTTAAATTGTTTATACTTTTTACTACCGAGTATCTGGGAAAGAGTTGTTCTTTACTACAATCCTCTTTAATAATTAGTTGTTTGTTTACAATCAAAAATTCATAGGGCAGATAAAGTTTTGTAGTGTCCAGAACTGCCATTCTGTAATTCACATTACCGTTGTTTGGCAATGATATTCTTGTATGGCCGTGATTCAAAGTAGTAATTAAATACCGAAGCTTTAAGTAGTAGTTTTCAATGCTGGAATTATTCTCGAAAGTATTTTGAATACTATCACATTTTTTACGGAAGGCAGTTTCGGTAATGAAATAGTAGAGTCCCGAATGGCCTTCCTGAAGTCCGCCTTTGAAAATTGCGAACTCCTCATTTTGCTGTTTGACGCTCAGAAGCGAAGGCTGTCCATTGACATTTGTAACAGTAGTTAATGGCAAGAAAGAAATTAGAAGTAAAAGCTTCTTCATGAATTTTAGTTTTTGTAATGCAAAGCTTCACTTTATTTTAAAAAAAAGGGTGGCAAACACTAGTTTTTTAGACTCAAATTATGATTTGAGACGAAATTTTTGTGTTTAGATTCCTTCTATTGTTCCTAAAAATGGCACACAGCTAATTGAAATACGAATATTGCGAAAATGTGTTTAAAAATATCCTAAATATCTAAAATAAGCACATTGATTTGTTAACAAAATACTAAATATATATTAAAATAGCTAAATTTCTGTTAATGACGTATTGCTAAAAACACTGTTTTAGTAGTTTTATTCTTATTAACAATTAATTTTTTGATTTATGCCTTTTACAAATTTTGACAGCAGGCACTTCGCTGCCGCAGACAAGACCGCAGTCAATACTGCGCTTGCAACACTTGAAACCGCTTTGGCTAACAAAGTGGCTAACCTTGACGCTGCCGAGCGCCAGCAGTACGGCAGCGTAAACGAACAGAACAAACTCATCATCAACAAGGTAAAAGATTACCGCGACAGCCAGCCTACGTTAAGTAGCCCGGATGTGGATTGGGTAGAGTTTGCAAACGATCATGACACGCGGAACTACCTGCAAACGACCATCCAGAGGCTCCAGAGCCTGATTGATGGCTTAAGCGGCGCGAAGATCCTTCATGATTACGACAATTACCAGGCTTCGTTAACCGACTATGATTATGCGAAGTACAAATCGGCGACGCAGGCTACCGGGTACAATACCAAAGTAAATGAACTATCACAATTCTTTACCGGTGGTGATCCCCGTACCTCTAAGAAAGAAAAAGAAGCCTAAGAGGCTTTGAGCCACACGAGACCCGGATTATTCCGGGTTTTTTTATGCCCGGACGTGGTTGACCACGTCCTGAACTCCGTCAATCGGGTTATACAACGTGGTACACCAGGTTCCGGACGTGGTAAACCACGTCATATCATGTGGTAAACGGGTTAAATGACGTGGTGTACCCCGTTACACGACGGGGTAAATGGGGCAAAAGATTTGGTCGACCACGTATGACAACGGGGTTAACGGAGTAAACGACGTGGTAGACCACGTTGTCGGACGGGGTTTCAGGGCGTCGGGATCTCATCAACCGGGTCGTGGGCGGGGCATATGGGCTTGCGAATGGTACATGTGGGGTGATGGACGTTGCCGTTGGCGTAATTGGGTTCGTCACCGGGAATGGGCTCCCGATAGCCGATGTCCCGCACCCTACCGATGGAATGAAGCCAATGCCATTTGGGTGGACACGATCAAACCGCCCCATCCCGAAACACATCATTTTTTGATCACGCCATTTGATATTATAAAAAAGAAGTATCTTTAAAACGGTTTACATTGCGGTTGAACCGACCGGCTTTTGTAACGCAAAAAATAGCATAAACACAAACCTCAACAACCGATGGGCTACACGAATGCCGACCACTATTTCCTTAATGGAGGCGGGCAAATGGGCGAATTGATCCGGGCGAAGGACTGGAGCCGGACGGCTTTGGGCGACCCGGCACACTGGCCACAGAGCCTGCAGACGACCGTGGCGGTGATGCTCGAGAATCCGTTTGGCATGTCTGTCATCTGGGGCACGGAATACACCCAGCTTTACAACGATGGATACCGCCCCATCCTCGGCGCGACCAAACACCCTAAAGCGCTTGGGAACAGCGTCCGCAATACCTTTCCTGAAATATGGGACACCATCGGCCCAATGTTTGACGCCGTGATGCACGGAGAATCCATACGGCATACCGATTTCCTGCTCTTATTAAACCGAAATGGCTATGAGGAGGAGTGTTATTTTGACTTTTCGTACAGCCCCATCCGAACGGAAACGGGAGCCATCGGCGGCGTGCTGATCACCGTTGTAGAAACGACCGAAAAAATCAGGGTACAGGCAGAGCTGATAGAAAGCACCAAAGAGTTGAAGTTTGCGATGGACGCGGCTGAACTCGGGACCTGGGATTATGACCCTTTCACCAATAAATTTTCGGCCAACGATCGTTTGAAAGACTGGTTTGGATTGTGCGCCGATGAAAAAATTGCGCTCCACCACGCTACAGATGCCATTGCCGACAAAGACCGCGAACGGATCATCATGGCCATCTACAAGGCTTTGGATTATTCGTCAGGCGGTATTTTTGACGAAGAGTACACGATCATTAACCCGTTAACGCAAAGAGAAATCGTCGTTGAAGGCAAAGGAAGGGCATGGTTTAACGAGGAAAAAATCGCTTACCGGTTTAACGGCGTGTTGCAGGAAGTGACTGAAAAAGTGTGTTCCAGAAAAACACTCGAGGAAAGCGAAGCACAGTTGCGCATTGCCATCGAGGGTGGCGAATTCGGCACGTTCGATTTCTTCCCGAACACCAAACAACTGATCTGGTCTGATAAGACCCGGGAATTGTTCGGATTGCCAAAAGATGCGCCTGTCAATTATGAGACTTATCTGTCAGCTATACATCCCGACGACCGGGGAAGATCGATGTCCATTGCACAACAGCAGGAACAGTTGAAGCGAGGCGGTCTATATGAACTGGAATACCGCGTCATTGGCATCAGCAATGGACAACTGCGGTGGCTGCGCTCTAAGGGTAAAGCAACTTACAATCAGAATGGGGAAGCGATTCGGTACACCGGCGTCGTACAGGACATCACAAAGCAAAAGGAATCCGCGGAAATTATTCGGGAAAGTAACGAGCGCTTTCGCAATATGGTCGAACAGGCACCCGTGGCGATGAGTGTATTAAGGGGTCCGCAGTTCGTCGTAGAAGTTGCCAACGAAAAGCAGCTTCAGCTTTGGGGCAGGACATACGGGCAGGTCATGAACAAACCCATCTTTGAGGCCATCCCTGAAAGTACGGGACAGGATTTTGAGCAACGGATTGCGCATGTGTTCGAAACCGGCAAACCGTTTGTAGCAGATGAATTCCCGATAACTTTGATTCGGAACGGCAGGGAAGAAACGATTTATGCCAATTTTGTTTACGAACCCCTGTTTGACAGCCACCACAACGTAAACGGTGTCTTATCGGTTGCGATTGACATCACGGAACAGCTGCTGGCCCGCAGGAAGATTGAAGAACGCGAAGCCCAATTCAGCGCCCTGTCTGACAACATCTCGCAGTTTGCCTGGATGGCCGATGACAAAGGGTCGATATACTGGTACAACAAACGCTGGTTCGATTATACGGGAACCACGCTTGAAGAAATGGAGGGATGGGGCTGGACAAAGGTACACCACCCGGATCATCTGGAACGGGTTGTGGCTAAAATACAGCATTCCTGGGATACGGGTGAAGTGTGGGAAGATACCTTTCCGATCCGAAGTAAAGACGGCGAATACCGCTGGTTCCTGAGCAGGGCATTGCCGATTCGGGATGCAGCGGGACAAATCATCCGATGGTTTGGCACGAATACCGACATCAACGAACAGAAACAGGCAGAGGAACAATTCAAAGTACTTGCAGACCAGGCCCCCATGTGGGTTTGGCTGACGGACAAGGAAGTCAATGTTTTATATGCCAATCCGGAATTGCTCCATTTTATTGGCATTGAAGATTATACCGCTTTCACGGGCCGTACCTGGGAAGAAAAAGTACATTCGGAAGATATAGCCGTTGTGCTGCAGTCTTTTGCGCAGGCCGTATCGGAGCAACAAACGTTCACGTGTGAATTTCGCGTGCTGAATGCCGCCACGCAACAATACCAGTGGTTTTATATTAAGGCCGTACCACAGGTGGAGTCGGGTGAATTTTCCGGCTTTATCGGAACCGGCATCAACATCAACGAGCAGAAAATAATATTGTCTCAGCTGGAATACCGGAAAGCACTGCTGGAAGCGCATAACGAATCGAGTCTGGACGGCATCCTGTTGGTGGATACAAAAGGGAATATGCTTTCGTATAACCACCGTTTTATTGAAATATGGAACATGCCCCAGACCATTGTGGACGCTAAAGACGATCATGCAGCATTGGAATTTGCACTGACACAATTGGTCCATCCGGAGACCTTTATGGTGCGTGTAAACTGGATGTATGAGAATCGCGATGCCGTGAGCGTAGACGAACTCGAGTTAAAGAACGGGAAGGTTATTGAGCGGTATGGATACCATGTAGCGGGCGCTGACGGGAACTACTATGGATGCAGTTGGATATTCCGGGATGTCACGGAGCAAAAGCAATTTCAGAAGATCATCAAGGAAAGTGAGGAAAAGTTCCGCCTGCTGGCAGACTCGATGCCGCAACACATCTGGACTTCGGATCCGGAAGGGAATTTGAATTACTACAACCGTTCGGTCTTTGATTATTCCGGACTGACGTGGGATGAGATCCATGAAAAAGGCTGGATGGACATCGTTCACCCTGATGATCGGGAAGCGAATATTAAACAGTGGCTCCATGCCATTTCCACAGGCACTGATTTTTTATTCGAGCACCGCTTCAGGAAACACGATGGCACCTACCGCTGGCAGCTGAGCCGGGCGATACCACAACGGGATCAGGATGGGAAGATTCAAATGTGGGTGGGAACAAGTACGGATATTGAGGAACAGAAAACCTTTACCCGGAAACTGGAATTAGAGGTTAAGGAACGTACAAAACAATTGGAGTTGAACAATGTACAGTTGCAGAAAATGAACAAGGAACTGCAGTCTTTTGCCTACATCAGCAGCCATGACCTACAGGAGCCGTTGCGGAAGATCCAGACTTTTGCCAGCCGGATATCCGAAAAAGAGCAGGATAATTTGTCTACCGATGGCAAGGACATGTTTCTGCGGATGCAGAATGCTGCAAACAGGATGCAGACGTTGATTCAGGATTTACTGGCGTACTCACGCATCAATCCGGCTGAATACGAATTTGAAACGACAGACCTGAATAAAATCGTCGACGAGATCAGGGAGGATTTTCACGAAGAATTGAACGAAAAGCGTGCCACGATTTCGACAAACCATTTGTGCGTCACCGATATTATTCCGTTTCAGTTTCGACAGTTGCTCGTGAATTTAATATCGAACGCGTTAAAGTTTGCGAGTCCACAGCGCCTGCCCCACATCGAAATTAAATGTGAGGTTGTAGACGGAAGGGAATTGAAAACCCTGAATCTGTTAAAAAAGAACTATTGCCATATTTCCGTTTCTGATAACGGCATTGGTTTTGAACAAGAATACAGCGAAAAGATATTTGAAGTTTTCCAGCGGCTTCACGCCCGAAATGAGTATGAAGGTACTGGTATCGGCCTTGCTATCGTAAAAAAGATTGTAGACAACCACCATGGCGTCATCACTGCAAACGGAACAATCAACAAAGGGGCTACTTTTGATATCTACATTCCCTGCAGGGACCATGTAAAAGCGATACCGGATGCCAAAATGCAAACCACAAGCTAATCAAATCAGGTTCCGAATGGCGCATTGGCTTAGGCATATGATCCTTCCTAAATTAAACTATCATTACGATTTAAAACTATTTACACAATCCAATGTCTAAAATATTCTTCACCTCGGACCAGCATTTTGGTCACGCCAATATCATCAAACTAACCAACCGCCCATTCGCAAATGCCGAAGAGATGGACCGCGAATTGATCAGACGCTGGAACGAACGCGTTGCACCGGAAGACGAAGTGTACCACCTTGGCGACTTCGCGCTGAGCACAACGGAAGCGCTCACCGACGTGTTAAATCAGTTGAACGGCACCATTTACCTCATCAAAGGCAACCACGACAAGACGGCGCTGGCCCTGCCCAAACGCTTCAAATGGATCAAGGATTATCACGAAGTCACGATAAAAGATCCCGATGCCTTCAATGGCTCGCGGCTGATCATCCTGTTCCACTATGCGATGCGCATTTGGCGGAATGACTTCCGGGAATCGTGGCACCTTTACGGGCATACGCATGGCACGCTGCCAGACAAGGAACACAAACTGGCCATAGATGTGGGTGTGGATTGCCATGACTTCTACCCTATTTCGTATGACGAAGTAAAAGCGATCATGAAACGTAAGCAATGGAAAGCGCCGTTTGGGCCGCGTTAGTGCACTCGTGGATGCATCCCCTTTTGAATTAACCGTTCCGCTTTGAACGTGGGGCGGTATTAAAGGTTACCTTTGGAAAAATCCAAAAATGAACAAACGAGGCCCCATTATTTTTATTGAAGACGACACAGACGACCAGGAGGTAATTGCCGAAGTGTATGCCGAACTGGACTGTACCAATGAGATCATATTTTTCTCAGAAGCAGAAAAAGCGCTGGAATTCTTAACCGAAACCAAAATCAAGCCTTTCATCATTTTTTCGGACATCAACATGCCCCGGTTGAGCGGATTGGAATTAAGGGATAAGGTCCGTGAAAACAAAGCGCTCGAAATCAAATCCATTCCGTACCTGTTCTTCACTACTTCCGCCGAACAGCAATACGTAATCGATGCCTACTCCAAATCGATTCAGGGATTTTTCGTCAAGCCTTCCAATTACACCGAGCTAAAGAAAGTCCTGACCGTGATTATTAACTATTGGCAGCACTGCGTTTCTCCGGAATATACCGGATAAAAGTCAAGGTACCTGAATCCCATAAGATTTATACAGAATACTGTAAAATTATGGGCAAACCATCCGATAATTTTACAGTAAAGCAACACTAAAACTATCCGATGGAAACTACCGATAAAAACAACCAGGCAGCGGAGGAACATCCCGTTGCAGAAAATCTATCCCGGCACGACGATCCGACACCGGTTACCACACCTGCTGCGGACGGCACCAGGCAACAACACATAACAGGAAACGATGAAAATCAAAATGGGCGCCTTGAGCGTAATGACGACATTGATAATGCAAAGGAGTCAGGGACCCGTTAACTTTTCACTTGTTTTGGTTTGGGCGGCACGAAAGTGCCGCTTTTTTTTGTGTCATTTTTTAACGGCTTTCATCATGTTAAAGAAGGCAGGTGTGTCATTTAATGTTTTAGTTTTGTAGGTGTTCCTGAACCATCAACCGCGGTTCGGGCACGAATTGGGACAATGAAAAATCACGAATACGCCATAGTCGATATTGAAACCACCGGTGGCAACGCCCGGGGCAGCCGCATTACGGAAATTGCGATCATCATACACGATGGCGTTACAGTGATTGACCGTTGGGAAACGCTGGTAAACCCACAGCAGGAGATTCCGTTGCCGATATTTGCATTGACCGGTATTACTAACGAGATGGTCGCTGACGCACCCGTGTTTGATGACATCGCCGAAAAGGTACACGGATTGCTCAGTGACCGGATATTCGTGGCACACAATGTCAATTTCGACTATTCCTTCTTATGCCACCAGCTTTCAGAAAGCGGATTCAAATGGAGTGCGAGGAAGTTGTGCACCGTACGCGCCGCAAGGAAGATCAAGCCGGGACTGCCATCTTACAGCCTGGGGAACTTATGCCGTTCGCTGGACATTTCGCTCGAAAACCGACACCGTGCCGGCGGCGATGCCGATGCGACTGCCATTTTATTTTCACAGTTGATTGCATCGGATAGCCAACAGGTCATTGCCCAAATGATTAAGAAAACGGCACAGGACCAGCGATTGCCCCCTAACCTGCCGCCTCAGGACTTTGAACAATTGCCTGCGAAACCGGGCGTTTATTATTTCTATAACGAGGCGCGAAAGGTCATTTATGTCGGGAAAGCAATCAATATAAAGAAGCGGGTGGCCTCCCACTTCACCGGGAACAGCACCACACCGCAGCGGCAGCATTTTTTGCGGGATATCTACGGCATTTCGTTTGAAGTTTGTGCGACGGAACTGATGGCCTTGTTGCTTGAATGTACCGAAATCAAAAAGTTGTGGCCCACGTACAACCGCGCGTTAAAACGCTTTGAGGCCAAATTTGGGCTTTATGAATATGAAGCCCGCAGCGGATACCGTTACCTGGCGATTGGGAAGGTCGGTAAATTCCAGCGCTGTATCGAATCCTTTAATACGATTCATGAAGGCATCAATCTGTTGCGCAGCCTGTCAGAACAATTTGATATCGACCATAGGTTTTGCAAGTACTGCCTTCCGCAGGTGTTTGAGCCATTTCACCACATCGATTCGGAAGTATTGCCCAATGTCGATCAGCACAATGCTCAAATTGACAAAGCGATTGCATTTCTGGCGGACAGCAGGTCCAGTTTTGCCATTTTGGATAAAGGCAGGTCGGAAGAAGAGCGCAGCTGTATCTGGGTAGAAAATGGCCGTTTTTATGGGATGGGTTACATTCCGACGGATGTTGCCATCACCGAAGCCGGGCTATTAAAAGAATACGTAATCCCATATCGGAGCAACCAGTACATCATGCAACTGATCGGCAATTTTGCAAAGAAATTCCCAAACAAGATTATCACAGTTTAAACTTCATCCCTAAACTGTATTCACCTTACTTTCGCTTATTTTTTTAGAACAAAAGACACCCCTATGGATTACGAAAAATTCATTTTCTGCCTTGAAGCCGTTGCCGATGTTGAAGCCGATACCGCAACGCCAGTGCTACGGAACCTCGAACAACTGGCCTCTCGCGAAGGCATTGAAAGCATTTATAAAACCTGTGACACGATTGAAGGGCTTGAAGACAGCCTGAATGCGCTGCTGTACGACGACCATCATTTTAAGAATTATGAAATCATCTACCTCGTCATGCAGGGAGCCGAAAATAACATCTGCCTGAATAATTATTATTACAGCCTCGAGGAAATCGCGGAAATTTTTGAAGGCAGGCTGAAGGGCAAGATTATGCATTTCGCAAACGCCAAAGTGCTCGACCTGACGCCTGAGGAAGCACAATACTTCCTTGATGTTACAGGAGCACGCGCGATTTCAGGTTACGGAAGGCCGTCATTGGTGGTGAGCAGCAGCGGTTTAGACAACCTGTTTTTCAGTCTTTGCCAGGACGATGACGATGTGGTTGACATTGTGGAAACGCTACACGAAAAGCAGTATGCGCTGTGCCAGTTGTTGGACTTCAGGCTTTATTATTGAGTGCTTTTCGTTGTTATCCACAATCATAATGTTAACACAAAAACGAAGGTCCCGCCGGAATAAGGCCTACCTTTAAGAAAAGTAAACAATATGTCAGAAAAAAACAAGAAGCAATTTGGGGTCTGGATGGACTCGCACCATGCAACGATTGTAGGAAAAGCGCAGGACGGCCAAGGTGATTTTATTATACTGGGCCACGTGAGCAGTGCTGCCCGCGACAACAATTCAAACGAAAAAACGGCAAACAACCACGAAATTGGGCTGACGCAAAAGTTCTTTAAGGAAATCGCGGCAATGATGCCAAACATCGACCAGGTCCACATTACCGGCACCGGACAGGTGCAGGAACAATTTATGAAATTTCTTGCGGAAACGGCACAATACAAAAATGCCGAATCGGAAGAAAGTACTTCAAACAAAATGAGCGAGGAAAACCTGGTATCTTTTATTGCGAAGCATTTTAATTAAAATTTTGCATTATTATTGATTCACAAGCCGTTGATTTAACCAGCGGCTTTTTTTTATGATATTGATTTATTCCTCCGTAAACGATGACGGTATGTCGGATTTTACTTATTTTCGGACAGCAATTTGACCATCCGGATGATAAAGAAGCATTTTATTTTGATTGGCACTGCCATAACGCTGTTGTTGATGACAACGGCCGCGATGTTTTATCCCGGCGGATCGATGTTTGATAAGCATAGTGTCGGTTATAGCTGGCGGCACAACTACGTCAGCAACCTGTTTGGTGAAGACGCGATCAATGGTATGCCTAATCCCGGGCGGTACTGGGCGCTTTGCAGCATGATCTTCCTTTCTGCCACCTGCTCCCTTTTCTTCATAGAGTTTTCCAGAAAGATCCCTGACGCACGCGCGGCAAAAATCATCCGCTATTCAGGGATTACCTCAATGGTGTTTGCCGTTTTTATCGCAACGCCCCTGCATGACCTGATGATCTCGATATCAAGCAGTATTTTCCTGCTGAGCACCTTTTACATCACGGTATTTATCTTTAAATCGCGGCTTCACCTTTTTAAATGGCTCGCAGTCTTGTATCTCGCTGGTTTTTATGGAACGTTGTACATTTACAACTCAGGTGACGTACTGGAATACCTGGCTGTAATCCAAAAAGCGCTTTTTGCGATGACCGTGGTCGTGGTACTCGCATTGCATTATGGTACTAAGGCAACGGATTTTGTTCCAAAAAAGGATGTTACCCACGCCACAGACAATTAAGACGTCGTGCAAAGTTTATTGATGTAGTGCAAATTTGCCCGAATGGTTATTTTTTAATAATTGTTAAAGCAATAGTTGTTTCCAAACCAATAGATTTGTGATGTATGCCCAAAAAATAATTAAAACCACCCGACGGCCTATGATTTTCCAATTTGGATTTTACAGTTCGCTTTTGCTCATTACTTTTTCGCAGGGTATTCTTTACAGCCTGTTGCTTTTGAGGAAAGGAATAAAAAATGGAGACAAATCAAACTACTGGCTTAGCGGTTTTATTTTTGTATGCAGCCTGTATGTAGCGCCCTGGATGCTTGGGTTTGCTGGTTGGTACGACAACCAACCTTATCGGGACATTTTATTTTATACCCCGTTTCATCAATTATTCTTATTTGGTCCTTTAATTTTCTTTTACACACAAAGCCTTTTAAACCCGAATTTCAGGTTATCGGTAAAGTCGGCGTGGCATTTTCTTCCCGCAGTGTTGTACCTGTTGTACAGTCTTGGGATGTGGGTATATGACCAACTGATCCATCACGGCTACTATTTTTATGCTGATGGTGCGGATAAGGATTTTGACTTTTGGTACCAGTGCTGCGGATTCATTTCCATGCTTGTCTACCTGGTGCTGAGTATCCGATTTTACAATATTTACAGGCGTTTTGTTTTCCAGGTCACCAGCTTTGCCGAAAGCATCCTGTTTAAATGGGTAAAAACGTATTTGGTTTCGTTTTTGGTTTTAATGTTGTTGCCGATTGCTTTTGATTTGCTTGGATTGATTTTTCCCGAAGTAAAGACGTATACCGGAAGCTGGTGGTTTTTCCTCGCTTTTTCGATTGTGATGTATTACATCGCCATTACAGCCTACTCCAACCCGGTGATTTCAAAAATACCGTTCAGGTTGTCCTTTTTTGACTCCCATCCGGTCATGTTGCTGGCAGACGATCAACATCCGGAAACCGAAAATGTCATTGCAGTGGAAGAGGATAGCATCCCCGTTTCTGACAATGCAGAAATCCGGGAATGGAAAATCCGGATCGAAGCGTTGATGGAGCAGCAGCAGCTGTTTAAAAATCCGGAATTGACATTATCAGAGGTGGCACGATTGCTGCAAAGCAATGCCTCGGTCATTTCAAAAGTGGTAAACCAGGGATTCGGGCAGAATTTTAATGACCTGATTAATAAGTACCGTACTGAGGCCGTTATCAAATGTATTGCGGATGGCGCGCATAAAAAATCCACATTACTGGGCATTGCATTTGACTGTGGCTTTAATTCAAAGGCCACTTTCAACCGGGCTTTTAAAAAACACACAGGCCGCTCACCAAAAGATTATACAGCAGTCTGATACACATAGGTCTCAAATCATGATTTGAAGCGATTGACGCGGATAGATGGCGCAAATTTGCCTTGTATAACGCTAAAATCAATTATCATGAAAAGCAAAAATTTATTCTTCACACTTGCATTATTTATTGCAGTACACATGTCCGGGCAAGTCAATGGATCCGGAAAAATCATTTCCAAAACCTACGATTACAAAAACTTTGACAAGATCAGCCTGATGGATCTTACGGGAAAGGTGTCCATCGAAATCGGAAAAACCTGGTCCATTAAGACCGAGATCGACGACAACCTGCAGGACCTTTTGGAGTTCACCCGGAACGAAAAAGAACACCTGCTTGCAATTTCATTCAAAGGCAATCAAAAAAGCAAAATGTACATCGGGCAATCGAATGTCAAAATTACGATTACGATGCCCGAAGCCTCAGTCATCATCCAGGATGGCAACAGCGACCTTACCATCACCAATCTGTCTGGCCGTTACCTTCGGATTGAAAACCTCTCGAATGGCAACATTACCGCGTCCGGCAAAGTAGACCAGGTAGACATCCGCCACGATGGAAACGGCGATGTTGACGCCGGGAAACTGGTTTGTGCTGTCGCAGAAATTAAAAGCTCAGGCAACGGCGATGTGACCATATGCGCCAACGAAGCACTTGACGCATCTGGTTCAGGCAATGGAGAAATCGTCAACACCGGAAAGGCATCGTTTTCCAAAACATCATCAAAGCAGGGCAACGGCAAACTCATCAAAAAAATAAACCAACGTTAATACAATCCCTATGAAAAAAATACTCTCCCGGTTAACCAAACCAATGACAATGAAATATTGGTGGCAGGATCTTTTGTTCGCAATTCCAAGGATCGTCTGCGGCTATTTACTGACCTCAAATTTCGGTGCTGCCAAGTTTGGCATGCCCTGGTCCCCTCCCGATAACAATCTCGGTTTGTTTGAAGTGGCGTTCTGGTTCCCGAACGATGTCGCCCAGTATGGCGGAATATTCGCTACGTTTTCTGTGTTCTTCGCCTGGATGGGTGCCTTCAGCGAAGCGGTAGGAGGCTTGATGCTGGTGGTGGGATTCCAGACGCGTATTGCCTCATTCCTGTTGGTCTGGACAATGATTGTCGCTTCTTTTGTACAGCATTTACATGATGACATGTGGAATAAACTCCCCGGCATGGGCTTTTTATGGGTGGCGATCTTTACCACTATTTTGGGATCAGGAAAGTTTGGACTCGATTATCTACTAACACTAAAATCAAACAAAAAATGAATGCATTTACCAAATTAATCATTCTTGCTGTGTTGGGATTACTAACCAGCTGTGTGCAGCCCTCTTACAATCGTACCGTCGTTTTTGAACTGGATGCCAAAGCGGTCAAAGACATCAAAACCGTTGGGATTCGCGGAAATGACAAACCACTGAACTGGGAAAACGATTATCCGATGCAGTTTGACCCTAAAGACAGCCTTTATAAAGCTACCGTCACCGGAAAAACCGGGTATCTTTTTACCGAATTTAAGTTTGTTGTAAATGGGGATTTTGAACTTAAGGAGCGTGACAACAGGAAAGTGTATTTTAAAAATCAGGATACGATCGTGTACAAAGCCACATTTGATAAACTTCCTTAGACTATTACTTTAAAGTCAGGACCAACAGCCCTGCGATGATCAGGCTGCCACCAACCGCCATCTTCCATGTGAATTGTTCATTCAGGAGAAGCAGCGACAGCAGCACGGTAATCACAATGCTTCCCTTATCAATCAATGCGACCTGTGAAACATCGCCGAGCTTTACCGCGCGGAAGTAGAATATCCAGGACAACCCAGCAGTAATTCCGGAAATGGAAAGTATTAGAATATCATTTCCGGAAAGGTTCTTAAAATCCTTCGCTGATTGGAAAAATAGCGCATTTATGGCAACGACAATCACCACTGAAATCGTCCGTACTACAAGTCCTGTATCGCTGCTGACATTTTTCAATCCCATCTTGGCTATGACAGAAGTAAGTCCGGCGAAGAACATCGAGATTATCGCGAAGACGATCCAGTTTTTCATAATGAAGGCATAAGTGTATGCGTAAATTTAAAAAAATAGATTGGATTAATTATATTTGGTCCAAACGCAATGCGATGGCAAAAAATAAAACTACTGAGACCGACGTGAATGTCGAGGATTTTGTCAATAAAGTCGGTCACGAAGGAAAACGCAACGATTCGTTTAAACTCATGGCACTTTTCAGTTCGCTGACAGGTAAAGAGCCCAAAATGTGGGGACCGACGATCATCGGGTTTGACAGCTACCATTACAAATATGCCAGCGGACATGAAGGCGAAGCCCCTCTGGCGGGTTTTTCGCCGCGAAAAGATGCGATCGTCCTGTATTTCGCCTCCGATTATAAGGACCGTGACGCCTTGCTTGAAAAATTGGGGAAACATAAAAGTTCAAAAGCCTGCATTTATGTAAAAAAACTCGAAGACATTGATTTGGGTATTTTGGAGCAGATGATCCTGAACTCGATGGCAGCGATTCGTGAATTATATCCCTGAAATACATGATAAGAAAATAAAACGTCCCTAAGTAACGCACTTTATATGAAACGACCTTTGTTGATTTTTTTGGCGGTGTTCGTCATTTTCGGTTATTCGTTTATCGGGGCAACTGCTAAAGTTGAAGGCGAGTATGCAAAAATCAAACAACCGTTGGTAGAAGACACCTTGGTCTATCTCAAAAAATTATCGGTTACAGGCGATTTCGACGGCGATGGTAAGCAGGATACCATTTATCAGAATACGCTTAGTGGCATTACCCATCAGTTTGTCGATAGTTTTCCGGCCAGCGCATGGGATTCTATACAAATCTATTTTGACCGAATTGACGCCGATGTGTTTTTAACTGTCCGCAATCGGAAGTGCGATACGTTGCACCTTGGCTCCGGCGGCGGACTCTATTGCCTGATTAATATGGGTGATAACAACAAGGATAAGAAAGACGAGATCGCTTTAGTGTTGGATAATTATAGTTTTACAAACATCAGCAATTGCACTATTTACTCGCTTTGTGGCAGCCAGTGGCAGGAACTGAAAACTTTTCAAATCCACCAGTTTGCTTTTGAGTATGAAGGTATTGATGAACCCGTCTTTAAACGGATTAAGGGATTTTTAGAGTCCCGGAAAAACAAATGGTTTTATATTGATTACATGGATTGGTTTAATGCCGAAAAAAATCAGGATACTGTTTTGAAACCCTTGAAAATAAGGAAGTGTAATTGATTACTCTTCAAAATATTCCTTGCCAAACCCAATCAGGTATAATTTATCCTTCGCCCGGGTCATCGCGGTGTACAACCAGCGCACGTAATCCCTATTGATGCCATCCGGAAGGTACGGTTGTTCTACAAAAACGGTGCTCCATTGACCACCTTGTGACTTATGACAGGTGATCGCATATGAGAACTTCACCTGTAAAGCATTGAAATATTCATTTTCCTTTACTTTCAGGAAACGCCGGTATTGTGCCGTTTCATGCTCATAATCCTTCATCACCTCATTGTACAATTTGTTCGATTCGTCATACGTCAGTGAGGGCGATTCGCTGTGGATGGTATCGAGCAACAACACGGTATCAAACGGAATCTGTTCCGGATAATCGATCATCCGGATGCGTACTTTGGCAAATTTAAAACCATACAACTCTTTCAAGCCATAAATCTGGAGTACTTCAATAATATCACCATTGGCAATAAAACCAGCGACATCCGATTCCTTAAGCCAGAAATAATTGTTCTTGACTACCATCAGTAAATCGCCTGCGGAAAGTTCGCTTTCCTTATCTAGGATTCTGGACCTGATCTGTTGGTTATATTGGTTCGCACGTTTATTTGACCGGACTATGAACGCCGTATCCTCAATGCCAAGATTCGCATAAGCGGAGTGGATCGCATCCTGAATTTCATAGCTGTCTGTCAACCGGACAATATCCTTGAAATGACTGAGTTCGAACCTGAATTCCTCGTAAAAATCTTCCTGCAGCATCTCTCGAAGCAAGGTCGCATTGTACAGAATTCCTGAGCCTTCCTCCTGCCGCATGACTTCATCGAGTTCGATATTGTAGACGTCCTTTTGGTAATGCAGGGAAAGCGTGTCCGTATCCAAAGCCGGCGATACCTCCAGATTAACGGGTGGAAGCTGCGCAGTATCACCCAGCAAAATCAATTTACAGCCCGTCCCGGAGTAGATATAGGAAATCAAATCATCGAGCAGCGAGCCATTCTCGTACATTTTGCTATCAGAAACCGAATCGGAGATCATCGACGCTTCATCAACAATGAAAATGGTGTTTTTATGCTTATTGGGCTGTAGCGTAAAGGATACCCCGCCTACTTTTTTCTTTGGAAAATAAATCTTTTTATGAATCGTCAGCGCTTGTTTCTTTGAGTAATTTGCGATGACTTTAGCAGCGCGCCCGGTGGGTGCCAGCAATACATATTTTTTATTGATCTCGGGCAGGTTGCTTACAATGGCTGAAATTACGGTCGTTTTTCCAGTTCCGGCGTAGCCTTTGAGCACAAAAATTTCGTCCTGGATTTTATTGGTTACAAAATCCGAAACCTGCTGAAAGAAAATATCCTGTTTGTAGGTAGGCTGGAATGGAAAATTTCTTTTCAGGATCGTATAGAATTCGCGGGCGTCCATGTGATTTTTTGTCTTGCCGCAAAGTACGCAAAGTTTCCCCGAAATATCATGGGCACAAACCACCAAAAAAATTGTAAGTTTGCCTCATTCACAATTTATATGTCGGCCAATACCAGCATCACCGAAAAAAACTACAGAAAACTGATTATCCGCGCGGGCCTGGAGGGTTTCTCCTTTGCCGTTAAGGACACGCTGAACAATCAGATCCTGTCATTTGAAACGGTTGATTTTTCCGGTTATCCGCGTACGCACAAAGTGGAAGAACATTATTGGAAAGCGTTTCTGGAATACCGTGAGCTGACAAAAATATACGATGAAGTGGTTGTATTGCATGACAACAGCCTGAACACTTTTGTGCCATCAGCACTGTTTGATGAGGCATATGCGGGAAGTTACCTTCAATACAACACCAAAGTTTTTGAATCCGATTTCTTTACGTTCGACAGTATAGAAAGTCCGGAAATCAAGAATGTATACGTTCCTTATGTGAACATCAATAATTTTTTGATTGACCAATTTGGGCCATTTGAATACAGGCACGTAAGTACTGTGTTGGTTTCGAGGCTGCTCGACCTTTCTAAAAACGTCGACGAAAAGCAGGTCTTCGTTCATTTCGAAAACAAATGTTTCCAGATTGTGGTGGTCCAAAACAGGAAACTGTTGCTGTTTAATTCTTTCGAATTCCAGAATGCCGCGGATTTTATCTACTACCTATTATTTACCGCTGAACAGCTGAACCTGAATCCTGAAAGTTTCCGGTTGCAGCTCCTTGGCGCAATAATTGAGGACAGCGAACTGTTGCGGATTGCCTACAAATATGTCCGCTATGTTTCACTGTTGGAAACAACGGCTTTGACTTTTCAGAATGACTTTTCACACGACCAGAATCTGCAGCATTTTATCTTACTCCAATCATGAGGATTATTTCAGGAAAATACAAAGGACGGCGCATTAGTGCTCCAAAAAACCTGCCCGTACGGCCAACGACCGATATGAGCAAGGAAGCACTTTTCAATATTATCAACAACCACTTTAATTTCAGCGGATTAAAAGTCCTCGATCTTTTTTCAGGTACGGGCAACATCAGCTATGAGTTTGCTTCGCGTGGCAGTGCACCGATTGTCAGTGTTGACGGCGATTTCGGCTGTGTGAAATTCATTAAGCAGACCGCGTCCGAATTTGACTTTGACATCGCTGCAATAAGAAGTGACGTTTTTAAATTCCTTGAAAAACACAAGGGTTCGTATGACATTATCTTTGCCGATCCGCCATACGGAATGGATCAGGCCTCATTTGATAAGGTAATTAAACTGGTTTTTGAAAATGAACTGCTCGAAGAAGACGGTATGATGGTGGTGGAACATTCCAAATACACGCCGCTGGACCATTTGATCCATTTCTCCTATAAGAAAAGCTATGGTGGCTCCTTTTTCTCTTTCTTTGAATTTGAAAGCAATGAAGCACAGGATATTGAAGAAGGCACCGAAGAGGAATAGTTTTAAACGGATGCTGGGCAACCAGAAAACCAATCCCAACTATCGACGCTTTCCGTTAATTATTAATTGTTAACTATTAATTGTTAATTAAAAAAAAAGCAGGCCTGTAAGCCGGATTCTGTATCCCGATAAATCGGAATCCTTATCATTTATCTAGGCGCAAAGTTACCCGTGCGCTCAATCTTTCTACCCTTCGACAGCGGACGAGAAGCCCTTAAAAGCCGATATACTTGAAATTTCACCGCATAGAGTTTACCTGGTTTCACTACAGCTTCACCTGTACATACTTTCTGTTGCACTTGTCCTAATCCCGTCCCTATAACTATAGATACGGAACCGACGGGCGTTACCCGCTATGCTTCTCTTTGGTGTCCGGACTTTCCTCTCCCGACATATGTTGGAAGCGATAAGGCGGCCTGCGGTGCAAAGCTACGACAATAAAAGGACTTTCGGGAAATTCCATAATCTCCGATGGAAATCTCATAAACTCATTTAACACTTCGTTGGTAGCCGCACAAAAGCGTTATCGTAATTTTAAGGCTATAGAATTTTAACCAAAAAATATCAAATCATGGAACGTCAAATGTACCACTATGCCACAGTTTCAAAGGCATTAGACGAATTAAGGGAGAAAGGATTTACCACCGATTTTAACATTCAGGAAAAGAGAATAATTGAAAATCCAGACGACTTTGAAATAGTTCATATCTACCGCTATGAAGGCGAAAGCGATCCTGGGGATGAAGCCACTGTTTACGGCATTAAAGCAAGCGACGGAGAGCGCGGTGTGTTTGTGGCAGGCGACCTCTCTATGGGCGAAAAAAGCGCAACCAGGGTATTGAATGACCTAACTATCAAAGGGAGAGAAAACCGCCCCGACGCAGAGTAAATATGAATAGGTTACAGTCAAAGCTTGAGAAAATTGGGCGTGACCCAAAAATTACGGCTAAGGCGGTGGGATTGCGGTACTCGGGTAACTTTAACCAAGGGTACTTTCGGATACGCCTCGCGGATGGCTTTAAGATTGTCGATGAAAAACATATAAGCGTCCGAAATAAAGAGGTGCTTGAACGGATCAGGAAACTCGTAATTCCCCCTGCCTGGGAGGATGTGTGGATTTCCCCCTATGAAAATGGGCACCTTCAGGTTACCGGTACCGATGCCAAAGGAAGGAAGCAATACCGTTACCATGCCAATTGGAACAAGATAAGGAACCAATCAAAATTTTTCAGGCTTCGGAATTTTGCGGCCGCTTTGCCTAAAATTCGTGCACAGGTTGATGCAGATCTCCGGCTGAAAGGGCTCCCCTATGAAAAAGTAGTAGCTTTAGTAGTCAAACTAATCGAACAAACCAATATCCGGATTGGAAACGATGCATACAAAAAACTGTATGGTTCGTTTGGGCTTACGACAATGCAGGATAAGCACGTTACGTTTGAAAAGTCGGATATTTACTTTGAGTTTGTCGGAAAGAAAGGCGTAAAGCACAAAATAAGCCTCCACAGCAGAAAACTGTTGAACCTTGTAAAGCAATGTAAAGAAATTCCGGGGCAAGACCTTTTCCAATATTATGATGATTACGGAAATCACCATGTCATTGGTTCGGCAGATATTAACAACTACCTAAAAAATATTACCAACGAGGATTTTACAGCCAAAGATTTTCGACTCTGGTCCGGAAGCGTAAATGCGCTTTGTGCTTTCAGGGAAATCGGTGAACCAAAAAATGAATCCGACTGTAGGCATAAAATCGTAGATGTAATAGACAGCGTGGCGGTAAAGTTGGGGAATACACGTGCTGTGTGCCGGAAGTATTACGTCCATCCTACTGTTATTGCCGCTTATGAAAAGGGTTCCATATGGAAATACAAACCGGCAAAGAGCAAATTAGAATTAACGAATGAAGAAAATATTTTAGTGAATTTATTGAAAAATGAAGCCATCGCGGAAGTCATCGCGTGAAACAAACCCATGAAAACACTCCTCTTCCCATTGTGTTTTGCCATTGCTGTTGCGGGCTGCACAAAAAAACAGAACCTCGAAACGCCATCACTTGCAGATTCCGCTGTTTCAAATCAACCCATGGTACACGTGCATCCCCAAATGCTGATTAATCCAGGCATTTCCATTGGGATGACTGCTATTGAGGAAAGCACCTCCAAACTTGCAGCACTTGGCCAGCCTGATGAATCGGATGCTGCAATGGGTAAAGCGTGGCTGACCTGGTATGCTAAAAACCAAGATACCATGCCGGATGAGCTTAATATTTATACTACGTATAAAGATAAAGAGATGAACGAAAAGGTAATTCGGCAAATCCGTGTCACTTCATCTGAATTTAAAACCAAAGAAGGAATTAATACGCAGAGTTCACTCGCTGAAATCAAGAGCTTATTCCCCAATATCCAACCTGTGGGTAAATTCGATCATCCTGATAATAAGATTGAAGTTATGGTCTATGATGACGCGCAATCGGGAATTGCTTTTGAAATCGAAAACCCGCATGGAAAGGACCGGTGTTCCGCGATAATTGTACATCCAAAAAACAAAAAAGTCACAGAGGAATACCTGTACCTGCATCCCTACATGGTGGTGCTTTAACCGTGAATAACTTTTGGGTTTTGAAAGCTGAAAAAATTCCAATCTTTAAATTTTAGAACTATATTTGTCGTCCAATAGGCATTTATGGAACAATTCGTAGTATCGGCAAGGAAGTACCGCCCGCAGACGTTTAAGGATGTGGTCGGACAACAGGCTATTACGAATACGCTGCTAAATGCTATTGAGACAAATCATCTTGCTTCTGCATTGTTGTTTACGGGACCGAGGGGCGTCGGCAAAACGACCTGTGCGAGAATTCTCGCCAGGAAAATCAACCAGCCTGGTTACGACGACCCAAATGAGGATTTTGCATTCAATGTATTCGAATTGGATGCCGCTTCAAACAATTCGGTAGACGACATCCGGAACCTGATTGACCAGGTCAGGATTCCACCACAAACCGGACAATATAAAGTATATATCATTGACGAGGTGCACATGTTGTCATCGGCGGCTTTTAATGCGTTCCTGAAAACACTAGAAGAACCGCCAAAACATGCAATTTTCATTCTCGCAACTACCGAGAAGCACAAGATCATCCCAACAATTTTATCGCGTTGCCAGATTTTCGATTTTAAGAGAATTACGGTGAAAGACGCCAAAGAACATCTCGCCGAAGTAGCTATTAATCAGGGCGTTTCATTTGAAGACGACGCCTTACACATCATTGCCCAAAAAGCTGATGGTGCGATGCGAGATGCGCTTTCGATATTCGACAGGGTCGTTTCGTATTGCGGCAATAACCTTACGCGGCAAGCCGTCACTGAAAACCTCAACGTACTGGACTATGAAACGTACATTAATATCACCGGATTAATCCTTGAAAATAAAATTCCGGAGTTGCTGGTGGCCTACAACGACATCCTTTCGAAAGGTTTTGACGGGCACCATTTCATTGCCGGTCTTGCATCCCATTTCAGGGATTTGCTCGTTTCCAAAAATCCTGCCACATTATCTTTGCTTGAGGCGGGAGAGCAGGCGCAAAAAATGTATGGAGAACAGGCGTTGAAAGCACCGCAGGACTTTCTACTCAAAGCGATTGATATCGCAAATGATTGTGACCTGAAGTTTAAAGTTTCCCAAAACCAACGCCTGTTGGTAGAACTTTGCCTGATGCAATTGGCCTCCATCACTTTCGATGGAGAAAAAAAAAAGCTGACGGATATATAATACCAGCCAACCTTTTTTATGGAAGGGTAATGGAAATCGCGGTAAAATCGCCAGAAATCCTTGATATTTCCGCTATTCAGCCAATCGAAATTCAACCCGAAATTCAGGAAATCAAACCATCTGATACCCCATTAGTCGCTGCGCCAGATGCGACTTTTGCACCTGCTTCGGGGACATCCACCACAAAAGTTTCTGCACTATCGCTCGCGAGCATTCGCGCTAAGAAGGAACTGGAGCAGTCAGGGAAAGCAGCGACAAAAGAACATACTGAGCTTCCCACTGAGCCCTTTTCAGAAACAGACATGCTCCTGCAATGGAATAAATATGCGCAACGACTCAGTGACAAAGGCCAGAAAATTATGGAAGCCCTGCTTTTGATCAACGATCCAAAATTAGAAGGAACGGTCATCAGGCATCAGTTGCCTAACGAGGGGTCTGCAATTGATTTTGAGAGCGGGAAACACGAGCTTTTGGGCTATCTGCGTGGAAAACTCCACAACCACGATATTACGATTGAGGTCATGGTGAATGAAAACATCAGTAGCCGTAAAGCGTTTACACCGCAGGATCGTTTTAACAGGCTGAACGAAATCAATCCAAGTTTGGAATTGTTGCGAAAAACGTTTGACTTAGACTTTTAAGCTTTGGTTTTCCTGAAATAACCTGTGAAATAATACTTTAACAAAAAGGACGGCTTTTCCGTAAAATATGTGCCGCGAAATTTGTAATTTTCCTTTATGGGAAGGGGACTATGGAAGTATTCCCTACAAAATTCCGAATTATTTCAATACGGAAATTCCGTAAATTTTGTTAATGTTTTGCATTGCTGATTAGATATGATTATCCATCTCTTCAGGACAACGCATAAATAATAAAAATCAATGTTTTCGAGTTTGTTTAATAAACCGGAAACAATGAAAAAACCCATACTTGTCTTATTCCTGCTCTTTATATTCTGTAGTAAAGCTAAAACTGTTTTAGACTATACCCAATTAAAACACCAGATTACGGACAAGCGAAACGACTTTCGGAAATTGTACATTGCCGGCTCTAACTCTGTTAAAGACTCGGTGATAATAGCTTCACGCGACTATGTTTTCGAATCCACTACAAATGATTTATTTGATCAATGGTATGATACACCGTGGAGTTTTTATGGGCATACAACAGCACCAAAAAAGGGAACAATTGCCTGCGGTTATTTTGTAACGGCAATTTTAAGTGATGCCGGATTTAAAATTCCACGGAATGAGTGGGCAAAATTGGCCTCGAAAGCATTTATTGTAAAACTAACAGATGATGTAAACCGATCCCAATACAAGCCCATTGAAGATGTGATTACCTATTTGAAAAGGCGCGGCGATGGGTTATATGTTGTCGGACTGGACTGCCATACGGGATTCGTGTACGTTAAAGGGAGTGCGATAAAATTTGTGCACTCCAATTATTACCAACCGAAAATTGGCGTGATGGCACAGGAACCGGATGGCAAAAATCCGTTGGCGGATTCGAAATACCGGATCTTAGGGAAGTTACTAAACGACCGGATGACGGAGAAATGAATTATGAACATGGCTTATTAAGAAACCCTCCATACCCCTAGCCCCGATTGAGGCATTGTCGGAGCTCTTTTGCGTAGTTTACGCAGCAAAAAGCGACTGCCGAAAGCGGGAATAGCTACAGAAAATGCACAATTGGTGGTTATTCTCCAATCACTTTTTCAATCCGTTTATCCGGAACCAGCCACATCAGCGCGACGAAAATATAAACGGCGCCTGATAACCATTCGCTATAAAATGACAAACCAATCCCAAGTACATAAAGCGGCGGCGAAGAAAGCCCTTTCAAGTCCCGTCCAATGGCCTTTTTTAGTAATGAGTTTTGCCCCTGGCTTTTGATGATGATGCTTTGCAAGATCCAATACGCAACGCCAGCCATCAGCAGCATCACGCCATAGACGGTCATGGTGGCTTTGGCAAAATGGTTCTCGCCCGTCCAGGCGGTTGCGAATGGCACCAATGAAAGCCAAAACAGCAAATGCAGGTTTGCCCAAAGGATCTTGCCGTTTACACGGACAACACTATGCAGCATGTGGTGGTGGTTGTTCCAGTAAATCGCGATGTAAATGAAGCTCAGGATGTAGCTTATAAAAACAGGAATCACTTCCTTTAGCGCTTCGAATGTGGCGGCTTCCGGAACCTTGAGTTCCAGAACCATGATCGTAAGAATGATGGCCAAAACGCCGTCACTGAAAGCTTCAAGCCTGTTTTTATTCATATCTTAAATTTTTCCGTAGTACAGTGCTTTTACGATGCCATCAGACAGCCCGATTTTAGGGACATAAATACTGCGCGCGCCACTCCACTTCATCGCATTCAGGTAGACGCGGAGTGCAGGAATGATCACATCAGCGCGATCAGGATTCAGACCTAAAACAGAAATTCGCTGCTCATAAGACAGTGCATTCAGCATGGTGTATTGCGAATTCAGGTAAATGTATGACAATGGCTTTTCTTCCTGCTTGCCGGACATTTTAAACAATTTGTTAATGTTTCCGCCCGAACCGATAAGCGTAACACTTTCGTATTCCTGGGTATGGGCGCGGATCCATTTCTCGATTTCGTGCCAGACGATGTCATTGACCATTTCGTTTAGCAGCCGAACGGTCCCTACTTTAAAGGATTTTGAAACGATCATTTTCCCGTCATCGAAAAGTGAAAACTCAGTACTGCCGCCTCCGACGTCCACATACAGATAGGCTTTGTCTGTTTTTAATAAGTAGTGCAGATCAGTCGAAGCGATGATGGCTGCCTCTTTTTTTCCGTCGATAATTTCGATCTTGATATCTGCTTTTTTTCGGATTAAATCTGCCACTTCCCTGCCATTGTAGGCTTCGCGCATGGCTGATGTCGCACAGGCCATGTACTTTTCAACCTTATGTACCTTCATCAGCAATTTAAACGCTTTCATGGCGTCGACCATGCGTTCGATGTTCTCTTCGGAGATTTCGCCGACGGTAAAAGCATCCTGTCCCAAACGGATTGGTACACGTACGAGTGCACTTTTCGTAAACTGCGTTTCTTTTCCCTGTTCTTCGATGATGTTGGAAACCAGCAGGCGCATGGCATTGGAACCAATATCTATCGCCGCGTATTTTTTGATGTTAATCATTCAATTGTTTTAGGTGCTTTCGTTTTTTATAACTCTTCAGCGGTCACATCGAGCAGGTTCCGATAGAAATTATAGGTTTCCAGTTGCGCGCGCCATATGGCCTGGTGACCCCTGACACGGTATTTGTTGTCGAGCTTTTCAGAATGCAGCCTCGCCTTTACATTCCCTTTCCAGCTTACCTCAAAACTGTCAATCAATTCCTTGCGGACATCGATATCATAAATCGGGCAGCTTACCTCTACCCTTCCGTCGAGATTACGCGTCATAAAATCAGCCGATGAGATATACACTTCGGGATTTCCGTCGTTTCCGAAAATATACACTCTCGAATGTTCCAGATAATTGTCGACAATACTAATGGCTTCGATGTTTTCGCTCATGCCTTTTACGCCGGGAATCAATGAACAGATGCCGCGGACAAGCAACTTAATTTTTACGCCGGCGCGGCTTGCTTCATACAACTTGTCAATCATCTTAAAATCAGACAGGCTGTTCATTTTTAAATTGATATAAGCCTGCCGGCCTAATTTGGCATACATAATCTCTTTGTCAATCAGGCGGTAGAAACGCGTACGGCTGTAATGCGGCGACACAATCAGGTGTTTGTAGCGGTGCAGCCTGTAATTGACATTAAAGAAGTCAAATATTTTCGAAACATCTTTCAATATCTGCTGGTGTGCCGTAAACAAAGTTACGTCAGTGTACACATTGGCGGTCGCCTCGTTAAAATTTCCAGTAGAAATAAATCCGTAACGCTTTGTTTTTCCTTCTTCAATGCGTTCGATTACACAAATCTTACTGTGGACCTTGAGACCTTTAATTCCAAAGATCAGGTCAATTCCCTCCTGCTGCATCTGTTCCGCATACGAAATGTTACTGGCTTCATCAAAACGGGCCTGCAACTCGATTTGTACCGTAACCTTTTTTCCGTTTTTCGCGGCATTGATTAGCGAACTAATTACCTGCGAATTTTTGGCGAGACGATAAAGTGTAATTTTAATGGTGATGACATTTGGATCAAGCGCTGCTTCCCGTAAAAACTTGATAACATACGAAAATGACTGGTACGGCGCATTCACGAGGTAATCCTTTGCGGTAATTCTGTCCAGAATACTTCCCTCAAGGCTTAATCCGGGAACCGGTAACGGCGGATTTTGCTTGTACAAAAGGTCGAATCGCCCCAAATTAGGAAAATCCATATAATCGCGACGGTTGTGGTAACGCCCGCCCGGAATGATACTATCAGTGGAATCAATGTTCATTTTCGAAAGGAAAAACTGCAGCGTATCCTTTCCGATGGACTGGTCGTATACAAAACGTACCGGTTCTCCGATCCTTCGGTCTTTGACGCTGGTGGCGATCTTTTCCAACATACTCTTGCTCAGGTCAGAATCAATTTCAAGCTGTGCATCACGCGTGATTTTGATCATATGGGCCTCGACGCTCTCACTGTCAAAAATGTTAAAAATGTGTCCCAGATTGTATCGGATGACGTCGTCAAGCAGCATTACTGAATGCGTGTCTTTTTTCGACGGCAGTACCACAAACCGATTGATGGTCTTGGGCATTTCGATCAAAGCGTAACGAATTTCCGGTTTTGGCTTTACCAGGCTCAGCAACGAAGATTTCTGTTTTGGCTTCATGACTAACTTTACCGCCAGGTAGCCGGAAGTGTCCTTAAGCACTGGAAACTCCGCAAGGTCATTAAGGATAATAGTTACCAGTGCCGGGCTGACTTTCTGTATAAAGAAATCATTCACAAAACTCTCCTGTTCCGGGGAAACTTCTTTTTCGTTGATGATGAATACATTTTCAGCTTCAAGCTCTTTCTCGATGATGCTCAGGATCCGCAGGCTCTCCGATTGCTGGCGAATGACAATTTCTGTAATGTCACGCAGCAATTTTTCTGCTGAGATGCCGCCCAGGATTTTTTCTCCGGATACTCCGGAGAGGCTCAACCGCCTAACCGCCGCAAAACGCACCCTGAAAAACTCGTCGAGATTGTTGGAAAAAATTCCAATAAAACGAAGCCTGTCCAGCAACGGAACTGTCGAATCTCCCGCTTCCTGCAGTACACGCGCATTAAAGGCGAGCCAGCTTTTTTCGCGGTCAATATATCTGTTTTCTGTCATTGTTATTTTAAATCTCTTGGGAAAACAATTTTTTCTGTGGTTCCCTTTCTGATGTCCTGCCAGGAATCAGTGTCGAATTTAATCCACACCAGACCCGCGGTCGGTACGTTATCGATGGGAACATTTCCAAATTTATTCACAAAACCTGTAATGGCATCATTGTGCCCGAAAAGCATAACATTTTCATAACTGTCCGGGAGTTCCCGAACGATGCTTTCAAAACGATCCTCGTCAAAGGTGTAGAGCGCGTCCATGGGTTCTGCTTCTACACCTTTTGGATAAGTGATGCTGAAAATGTTTGCGGTACCAGCCGTACGCGACGCGGTACTGGAAAAAACGTGCAGCTTTTTTGGCAATTTCCCCATAAGGTGCTCCGCCACGCGCGCGGCACCGCGAACCCCTTCAAGCGTTAATTTGCGTTCCTTATCTGCTGCTGTTGAATCCTGCTCGGCTTTAGCATGCCTTACGATAATAAGATTTTTCATAAAATTAGGTATAAAGTTATGGTGCTAGTCTATCTATTTTCCAATTGAAATCTTCCTGAACATGGTACCTGATCCGGTCATGAAGCCGGTTGGGCCTGCCCTGCCAAAATTCGACTTCCACAGGACGCACAAGATATCCGCCCCAGTGCTGAGGCCGGGGCACTTCAATGTTTTCATATTCCTTCTCCAGGGCCGCCAGCTTTTCCTCGAGGAACTCCCTTGATGGAATCACCTGGCTCTGGTCAGAAACTGCTGCGCCAAGCTGGCTTCCGTGCGGACGGCTGCCAAAATAATTGTCTGATATGTTGTCAGCCACTTTTTCTGCAATCCCTTTTATGATCACCTGCCGCTCCAGGGTTGGCCAGAAAAAAGAAAGGCACACATGGGGATTCGCAGCGATTGCGTTTCCTTTTTCGGAATCGTAATTCGTGTAAAATACAAAGCCCATTTCATCAAATTTCTTCAGTAAAACAACGCGGGATTTCGGGAAACCGTCTTTTCCAAACGTAGCTACTGTCATTGCATTCGCTTCTCCAACACCTGACGCATCCGCCTCATAAAACCACTTTTGGAACAGGTTGATTGGATCTTCAGGTATATTATCTTCTGTGAGTGAATCTTTCTCGTAGGATTTTCTATAATTACTTAAGTCTTCCATTTTACAGGCTTTCAGCTAAGATAAGGATTAAAATTCAAATACTTTCCCGTCATCGGCAACATCGACTGCAGCGAATATCGCGGACGCCTCTTCTTTAAAAAGGTCAATGGAATCATACCGGGTGGAAAAATGACCCAGTATCAATTGTCTGGCATTTGCTTTCAGTGCAATTTCAGCGGCCTGCCTTGCGGTACAGTGCATGGTCCGTTCAGAAAGATGCGCTTCGGATTCCAGAAAAGTCGATTCGTGGTACAGCACGTCTACGCCTTCAATTACCTCCAGATAGCTTTCCGTAAATACCGTATCAGAGCAAAACGCATAGCTTTTAGGCTGGGGAGGATCATAAGTCAACTCGGCATTTGCGATAGTACGCCCATCGTCTAATGTAACGTCTCTCCCATTTTTTATATTTTGGTAATAGCAAACATCAATATTGTACCCTTCTACGACAGCGATGTTTAATTTCCGTTCCCCTGCCTTTTCCTGAAAAAGAAACCCATTCGTATAGACGCGATGTTTCAGGGGAATGGTGCGCACCACAACCCGGTCGTCTTCAAGAATCACCTCGGACCCGCTGGATTGAAGTTCGTGAAAAAATAATTGGAAACCGGTGAATGAATTGGCATAACGGAGTTGCAGCAGGATAATTTCTTTAATGCCTTTTGGCCCATATACATGCAGATCGGTGGTCCTGTTCAACAGCGTAAACGTCGAAATCAATCCGACCAATCCATAGAAGTGATCTCCGTGAAGGTGCGAAATAAAAATATGGTTGATCTGGGTAAACTTGGTTTTATTTTTTCGAAGCTGTACCTGTGTTCCTTCTGCGCAGTCAATAAGAAAATGCCGGTTTTTGATCTCGAGGACCTGAGATGTCGGATTGGTAAAGGTGCGAGGGGTTGCGGCATAACAGCCGAGTATGGTAAGCTTCATTCAGTAATTAATAAGGCATAACCTATAACGAAAAACATCATTGATTATTAAATGTTAATTGATCAAAATCCGAGATCGCGCTCGATTTCCTCCATTTCGATGATATCGTGCGCCTCAATTCTAGTGGGGACAACAGAAAGCTTTTCTGAAACCTTATTAAAATCAACATCATCAGCAACAATCACAAAAGATTTTTTTGCTTTTTTATGCAATTTTGAAAGTGGAAGAAAACCATTAATTTCCTTCACGGATAATCCTTTAAGATTGGAAACGTCAACAATCAGGTTCTGGGTCTCAAATGACTTAAATTCGTGCGTCAGCTTCATCAGGAACGCGGTAAAATCTCCCTCATTTTCCTTGATGATTGTGGTGTTCGCTTTCTTTTCTACTTTCATTTCTTAAACGGATTTGAATGTAGCTAAGATAGTAAGATTTTTCGGGTTTTACTGAATTTTGGAGGCTAAAAGATAGATTACCGCCATGCGGATCGCTACACCATTCTGAACCTGATCCAGAATCAGGGACTGGGAAGAATCGGCAACATCTGACGTGATTTCCACACCGCGATTTATGGGTCCCGGGTGCATGATCACGATCTCTTTACGCAGCGATTCGAGCAAGGCTTTGTCGACACCATATTGCTGTGCATATTCCCTTGTTGAGGGAAAGTAATTGATGTCCATGCGCTCATTCTGTACCCGAAGCATATTCGCTACATCACACCATTCGAGGGCCTTCCTGAGATTAGTCTCGACCGACACGCCGAGGCTTTCAATGTATTTTGGAATCAGGGTTTTTGGCCCACAAACCTTTACCTCAGCGCCCTGAAGCTTAAGCGCATATATATTTGAAAGCGCGACCCGTGAATGCAGAATATCACCCACAATGACTACTTTCTTACCTGCAACCTCACCCATTCTTTCCCGGATGGAATAACTGTCCAAAAGGCCCTGGGTAGGATGCTCGTGTGCGCCATCACCGGCATTTACAATACTGGCTTTTACGTTCTGAGAAAGGAAGTGTGCTGCGCCCGGACTGGAATGACGCATCACGACCATATCCACTTTCATTGCCAAAATATTATTCACGGTATCAATCAAAGTCTCACCCTTTTTTACGGAAGACTGCGCCGCCGAAAAGCTGATGACATCGGCAGACAGCCTTTTTTGCGCCAGCTCAAAAGACAATTTGGTCCGCGTACTATTCTCAAAAAAAATATTTGCTATGGTGATGTCGCGAAGGGAGGGCACTTTCTTGATGGGACGGTTAATCACTTCCTTAAAATGATCGGCGGTTTCAAAAATGAGGTCGATGTCATCTTTAGTGATGTATTTAATCCCCAGCAAATGATTTACGCTTAATTCTTTCATACTTCGTTAATTTCTGATTAAATACACGGCGTCTTCTCCTTCATTCTCTTCCCAGCAAACCTTTACTTTCTCGTCGTTAATGGCATCCACCTGACGCCCCCTGTAGTCGGGCTGGATCGGCAAATCACGGCTAAAACGCCTGTCAATCAATACCAGCAGCTCAATCCCCGAAGGCCTTCCAAAAGATTGTATTGCCGTGAGTGCAGAGCGGATACTCCGTCCGGTAAACAACACGTCGTCTATAAAAATCACCTTTTTATCTTCCACTAAAAAGTTGATGTTCGTCCTATTGGCTTCCAATGGCTTACCGGACCGCCGAAAGTCGTCCCTGAAAAATGTGATATCGAGATAACCCAGCATAATGTCGTGTACCTGATAGTCTTGTTCCAGTAATGTTTTAAGCCGTTCGGCAAGAAAAGTGCCCCGTGGCTGGATTCCAACGAGAATGGTATCTTTAAAATCGAGGTGTTTTTCAATCAGCTGACAGGCCAAACGATGCAGAATGATATTGACTTCCTTTGAAGTGAGCAATATTTTTTGACTCATGACGAAGTGTTTGTTTGGTCTGTAAAAGTACTGAAATAACCATTACACGAAAAATTTATTTATAAAACAACCACCATAAATTCGAGCAGAAAATTGGCAGCAATTATATTTTAGCATTCCATTTTACCAGCAGGATGAAGATACGACGTCATTAGAAAATCTCTTTGAAGAATATCCGGAAGACCGACATGCGTTAACAGCGATAGTCAATCCGTAGAAAATTTCCCTCTAACATTAATAAAACCGAACGTTGCAACAAGTTTTCGGATTTGCAAAAACAAGATTCCGATTATATTTCTATATATTTATGACCTCAAATCTCTTTTGTCCGGGGCATGAATATTTTTCTTACAGATGACGACAGCGATGACTGCATGCTTTTTTCAGAGGCACTGCAGGAAACTTTTTCGGAGGCAACCCTGACAATTACAACGGATGGTGTAAAACTGATGGAAACGCTGAAGAATTTAAAGCCCGACAGCCGTGTGATACTTTTCCTGGACCTCAATATGCCGCGCAAGAATGGATTTGAATGCCTGGATGAGATTCGCGAAAACAAAAAATTAAAAGATGTTTCGGTTATTATATTTTCCACTTCGTCGAATGCTGATATTATTGACAAGACTTACAAACAGGGTGCAAATTATTTCATTTCGAAGCCAAATTCATTTTCGCTGCTAAAAAAGACAATCGAACACGTCCTGTCCTTCAACAATGACCAGTTGGTACAAAGACCAATGCGTGAGGATTACGTTATTCATGTAGCCTGAAAATGATCTGTGTATGAGAAAGTCAAAACAGACCAGGATCCGGCTTACGTTTATTTTCGCAATCGTTTTTCTACTCTCCCTATCGGTATACTGTTACCTACGGATTAGCGACCTAAACCGTTCTTTTTATTGGGTAAATCACACCAACCAGGTCAAACTTGAACTTGAAAGTTTTGCTTCCACGATTAAGGATGTAGAGCTTGCGCAGCGCGGATACCTGCTTACACGGGATTCCGTATTTCTGGATGAATTTCAAATGCAACTTGATAAAGTCAGTAAAAAGTTGATTTTTATTAGGAAAATCGTTGCCGACAATAGGCAGCAGGAAACCAATTTAAAAATTCTGGGAGCACTGACGACATCACGACTTGCCGCCATAAAACATATCGTTAGCATTGGATCGATTGAAAAAATCCCATATGCCCAAAGAATGAAATACCGTGAACAACGCAAATTCTTCAGGAATCACATCTCAAAAATGATGGAAGTCGAAGAATCCAACCTTAGGGAAAGAACGCGTTTTATGCAGCGGCAATCGTCACTGACCCCTTTATTCACCATTCTTCTGATGATTTCAGCGCTGTTTGCATTGGTGTTTTCGTATTACGCAATCAATCGGGAATTGAAGATCTCCGACTTTTTAAAAGGCAGTCTTGAAGAGCGAAAGCAGGAGCTGATTGAAAAAAACAAGACGCTGCAATCCAATAATAAAGATTTGGAAACTGTCAACAAAGAGCTTGAAGCCTTCACGTATATTTCGAGTCATGACCTGCAGGAACCGCTACGGAAAATACAAACGCTGATATCGGTTGTAATTGAAAAGGAATCTGCCCTGCTAACCGAATCTGGTAAAAATTACCTGGAACGCATCCGAACATCGTCTGAAAGAATGAAATCCCTCATACAAGACCTTCTCGCGTATTCCCGCGTCAATGTCCAGGTTTTTCCTGTTGAGGATTGCAGCCTGCAGCAGATTGTTGACGAAGTAAAAGAAGACCTCGAAGATGACATTGAGGAAAAAAATGCGGTCATTCATGTACACGGCGAGGCCAACGTAAAAATCATTCCCATGCAATTCAGGCAGCTGCTCACCAACCTGGTGGCAAATTCGCTAAAGTTCTCGAGGCAGGGAGTCGTCCCGAAAATCTCTATTAAAAACGATTACATCCAAGGCAGCGAAATTGATTCTACAAAAGCAGCTCCTGCAATTGATTACTCGCGTATTACCATTTCCGATAATGGAATTGGTTTTGATCTTCAGTACCGCGATCGGATTTTCGATGTGTTCCAACGTTTGTATAGTGATCAGCAGTACGCTGGTACCGGTATCGGACTGGCGATTGTCAAGAAAATCGTCGAAAACCACAAAGGGTTTATCACCGTCGACAGTGTTGAAGGACAGGGGACTACTTTCAGCGTATACCTGCCTGCCTGATTTTTTGAAATCCTGTCCGTTTAGAATTCCGTAACAATTAAAACTAATTCTGTAAAACAGGATTTTGATGGTTTTAGCAATTTTACAATATTGAATAGCTAACCATTAAATCCTTGAAATCATGAAAACAAAATTGATGCGAATGCTGGTACTGATCACGATATTGATCACTTTTACCAATTGTGAACTGGTGGAAGGCATCTTTAAAGCCGGCGTGGGTGTTGGCATATTTATTGTAATCGCGGTCATCGCTGCGATTATTTATGTCATCAGCCGATTTGGAAAAAAATGATTTAAAAAATCGATAAATAAAGAAATCCCGCTTAGGCGGGATTTTTTTTATGAGTACATTTTCTGTCTGAGTTCCTGTACTTTTTCATCATCGAGATATTCGTCAAATGTCATATAACGGTCAATCGCGCCATTCGGGGTCAGTTCAATAATTCTGTTCCCGACGGTCTGCGCGAATTCATGATCATGCGTGGTAAATATTACCGAACCTTTAAAATTTTTCAATGAATTGTTGAAAGCCGTGATAGACTCGAGGTCCAGGTGATTCGTAGGCTCATCGACCATCAGGACATTTGCCCGTTCCATCATCATTCTTGAAAGCATGCAACGTACTTTTTCCCCCCCTGACAATACACGCGAGGTTTTAAGTGCTTCTTCACCGGAAAAAATCATCTTTCCAAGAAATCCACGGATATAAACTTCGTCGCGCTCTTCCTCGGTTTTTGCCCATTGTCGCAACCAGTCTACCAGGGAAAGGTCATTTTCAAAAAAGGCGTGGTTGTCCACAGGAAGGTAGGCCTGGTTGGTCGTAATTCCCCAGTCATAAGTCCCTGAGTCCGGCTTGATATTGCCATTCAATATTTCGTAAAATGCGGTGGTTGCCCTTGAATCCTTAGAAAAAAGAACGATTTTATCACCTTTAGCCATGTTGACGTCGACGTCTTTAAAAAGCACTTCACCATCTATTGAGGCGCCGAGGTTTTTGACGTTTAAAATCTGGTCTCCTGCTTCCCTTTCCTGGTCAAAAATAATCGCAGGATAACGTCGGCTGGACGGCTTAATTTCAGAAATATTCAATTTGCTGATCATTTTCTTACGGGAAGTTGCCTGCTTGGATTTGGCTACGTTCGCGCTAAAACGGCGAATAAACTCTTCCAACTCCGCTTTTTTCTCTTCCGCTTTCTTGTTTTGTTGTGCACGTTGTTTCGCGGCGAGTTGGCTGGACTCATACCAGAAGGTATAATTACCGGAATAGTGGTTAATTTTTCCAAAGTCAATATCCGAAATATGGGTACAAACTGCATCAAGAAAGTGACGGTCGTGCGACACTACAATTACAGTATTCTCGTAATTGGCAAGGAAGTTCTCCAGCCACCCGATTGTTTCAAAGTCAAGGTCATTTGTGGGCTCATCCATAATTAGGACATCTGGATTTCCAAATAAAGCCTGGGCTAACAGCACACGTACTTTCAGCTTTCCGTCAACATCGGCCATCATCGTATAATGCAGGTCTTCGCCAATACCCAGATTTGAAAGCATGGCAGCCGCATCAGAGTCCGCGTTCCAGCCATTCATCTCTTCAAACTGCACCTGAAGTTCACCTATTCGATCAGCATTTTTGTCATTATAATCAAGGTAAAGTTCGTCCATCTCCTTTTTAACAGCAAAAAGCACTTTATTTCCCATCATTACCGTTTCAAGTACGGTATGCTCATCAAACATATTGTGGTTTTGGTTCAGCACCGACATCCGCTTTCCGGGTTCAAGATGTATATGGCCAGAGGTTGGGTCCATATCGCCTGATAGTATCTTAAGAAAAGTAGATTTCCCGGCTCCGTTTGCTCCGATTACACCGTAAATATTTCCGTGTGAAAACGTCGTATTTACTTCATCAAACAAGATTCGTTTACCAAACTGAACCGATAAATTATTTACTGATAGCATGAATTTCCTGTGTTTATAATTTTTTTGCAAAAGTAGAAAAAATAGTGGAGATTTACGGACATCTATGCAACCTAAAACGCAATTAAAAAAACACCGGGATGATTTTTTTTCCTGACTTTCCGTTGTTTGAAGAACCTGGAAAGGTGCACTACATTTTTGAGTGCCTCGCCTTCGTTGTCGGTATCCGCATCTACAATTACCATAGAAAAAGTATCAATGATCCCATCTCTGATAAAAACAGGCTTTTGATATTGTTGGGTGCCGTGCTGGGTGCGTTTCTCGGTTCGAGGTTTATTGCCATCCTGGAAGATCCAGGTCGTATTGCCGATTTAAGTCTTCTGGAATTGTATCAAAGCAAAACGATTGCCGGGGGATTTTTAGGAGGCTTATTTGGGGTTGAGCTCATGAAAAAGGGCATCGGCGTCCGGATTGCGTCCGGAGATGTGTATGTTTTCCCAATCCTGATTGCCGTTTTTATCGGGCGTATCGGCTGCTTTGTGACAGGAATCAAGGAGCCAACATTCGGCAACCCAACCCATTTTTATTTCGCTATGGACCTGGGTGATGGCATTCCGCGGCATCCGGTGGCGCTTTACGAAATGTTTTACCTGGCGCTCCTGTATGGGTTGTTTTACGGGATACGGAAGCGAAACCTGATTAACGGCGACCGGTTTAAACTCTTTATGGTGCTTTACTTTTTATACCGGTTTTTGGTGGAATTTATCAAACCCTACCATCCCCTTTTTTTAAGGCTTAGCATTATCCATTGGATTTCGCTGTTTCTATTTATCTACTATTTCAAATTCCTGAAAAGGATTTTAATCCCTTCCTGTTATGAAAACCAGAGACTACGTTTATTATGATTACACCAAAAGCATTTGCCCGGACTGCCTGAAGCTTGCCGACGCGAAGATCGTATTCCAGGATGAAAAGGTATGGATGCTCAAGCATTGCCGGGAGCATGGTGACAGCAAAGTATTGCTCGCCGATGACATTGAATATTATAAACAGATCCGGAACTACAACAAGCAATCTGAAATGCCTTTGAGATTCAATACCAAGGTACACTATGGCTGCCCCTACGACTGTGGTTTATGTACAGATCACGAGCAACATTCCTGCTTAACAGTGGTTGAAGTCACCGATCGGTGTAACCTTTCCTGCCCGACCTGCTATGCAAACTCAGGACCTAATTATGGCAGGCACCGCACTTTAGAAGAAATTGAAAAAATGTTTGATACGGTTGTGGCTAATGAAGGAGCGCCGGATGTAGTTCAGATTTCAGGAGGTGAACCGACGGTACATCCCGATTTTTTTAAGATTCTTGACATCGCCAAATCGAAGCCTATTAAGCATTTAATGGTAAACACTAACGGAATCCGTATTGCAAAGGATATCCGGTTCGTGGAAAAACTAGCCTCGTACATGCCTGATTTTGAAATTTACCTGCAGTTTGACAGTTTCCGCCCAGAGGTTCTGGAAAAACTCCGTGGAGAAAACCTGGTCGAAATTCGGCGAAAAGCAATTGAACACCTCAATGCTTTTAACATTTCAACGACGCTGGTAATTACGCTTCAAAAAGGCGAAAATGACGACGAGATTGGGGAAATACTCGAATATGCCGTCAGCCAGAAATGTGTCCGCGGCGTGACATTCCAACCGACACAGGTTGCGGGGCGAAATGACAACTATGATGACAGTAAGGGCCGTATCACCCTAACCGAAGTCCGCCGTAAAATTTATGAGCAATACCCAATTTTTACACCGCAGGACCTGATTCCGGTACCGTGTAACCCCGATGCACTTTGCATGGCGTATGCGTTAAAAATTGACGGAGAAGTAATTCCAATGACGCATTTAATAAACCCGGAGGATCTGCTCAACAATTCTAAAAACACCATCGTTTTCGAGCATGATGAAAAACTAAAGGAACATATGCTGACGTTATTCAGCACTGGAATTTCGGTTGATTGTGCTGAAGATACGTTCGGTGAACTGATGTGCTGCCTGCCCAAAGTACAGTCAGAAACTTTGGGCTATGACAATTTATTTCGTATTATTATCATGAATTTCATGGATGCCTATGATTTTGACGTCCGTGCGGTAAAAAAATCATGTGTACACATCGTTAGTGATAAGATGAAAATCATTCCGTTCGAAACCATGAATATCTTTTACCGCGAAAACCAGATCGAAGCAATTAGGAACGAATTAAACAAGATGTAATGGAATTTATCGGAATACTCATTTTTTTGATTGTCATCATCAGTCCGCTGTCCGCGGTATTCAGCCTGATCGTATATTGGGCAACCAAAAATGAAGAAACAAAAAAAGTGGCAATGCGTGTCCTGAATGGCAGTGTAATTGCCTTTGTTATTGGTTTCGGAAGCTGTGTTGCATTGCTCAATTCCTGACCGGTTTACATTTAACTATGCCTTAACAATATAATCCCCTGTAACTGAATATTTTTGCTTACTATATTTAAAAATATGCGAGACACAAACGTTATAAGACTACTCATCCCCGCCTGTCTTGTGCTGCTGTTTACGTCGTGCCAAAAGCAATTCGGCAATGATAATTTTACAGCCTATTTTGGCGGCGAAGTTTCTAATCCCACTACACCTTATATCCTGTTCTGCAAAGGCGCTAAAGTGATTGACACCATCAGACTCAAGAAAGACAACACGTTTATGATGAAGTTCGATTCGCTGACCCCGGGGCTTTACAGTTTTAAAAGTGAACCGGAATACCAATATATCTATTTCGATAAAAACGACAGCCTGATGGTCCGCATCAACGCGAACGATTTTGACGAATCCATCGTTTTCTGTGGCCGCGGAGAGGATAAAAACAACTTCATGATGGAGCTATACCTCAAAAATGAGCGTGAAAGGAAAAAGATTTACGACGTTTTTGAATACGATTATCCGAATTTCAAAAAAAACATAGATTCTGCACAGGCCTCCAAAAGAAAGTTCTATGAAGCTAAAAAGGAAGAAATCAAATGGGACGATAATTTTGATGCTTATGCTAAGGCTATGCTCGACTACAATTACTTTTCAAAGAAAGAAATTTATCCCGTTGTCCATGAGATGCGTACCGGAATTGCAGTAAAGGAAGACCTTCCAAAAGACTATTATTCGCATCGCAAAAGCATTGATTATAATGATGCAAAACTCACCGATTTCTCACCATACGTGCGCTATCTAACCTGTATGCTGAACAATATGGCACTCAGTAAAGAACTGCCCAATGTGTCGGAGGCCGATCAGTCTTTGGAAATGAACGTACGCAAACTGCACATTGCAGATTCCCTTTTCAGAAACCAAAGTATTAAAAACGCCATCCTGAACAATATCGCTTTTACCTATTTGCTGGAAGATCAGAATATCGTAAACAACAAGAAGTTTTTAGACAAATACCACGCGTTGTCCACCGATAAAAGCAAGCATAACGAGATCTTAAAAATCGGAAATGCCATCCAAAAGTTGAAGGAAGGCAATGAACTTCCCGAAGTGGGTTTGCTGGACCGAAACGACCACTCCGTCGATTTCCCTTCACTAATTACGCGCAAAACAGTATTGTTTTTCTGGACAGAAAGCCTCGAATCGCATGTGATCGCCGCACATAAAAAGATTATAGAATTGCGGAAACGCCATCCGGACTATAACTTTATTGCCATCAACGTAGACCGTGACCAGGAAAAATGGAAAAAAAACCTGAACAATTATAAATTTGACGGCATACAGGAATACCGCGCCTCCGATTTCGAGCAGATTAAAGACAAATGGGTCATCAATAAAATACACCGAACCATGCTGCTGAACGCCGACGGTACCATCGACAATGCCTTCGTGAGCCTGTTTGACCTGAAATTTGAAGACAACCTGAAATAGTTTGGAAATTCGGTAATTGACGAATGAGACAATTAGATAATTAGCGAATTAGAAAATGAAAAATCCCGACGTAATTGACGGGATTTTTTTATTGTAACTGTAGCTAGCGAATTTTAAAATGAGATAATTAGATAATGGGGTAATGAAAATCCCGTCGTAACTGACGGGATTTTGATATTGTAACCTGGAAACTAAATCTCCAATTGTATAATTCGCTAATTATCTCATTTTCTAATTATCCAATCTACTGATTCCCTTTGTTGTAATCCGCAAGGAATTGTGCCAGACCAAGATCAGTCAATGGATGTTTCAACAACCCAAGGATGGCTGAAAGTGGTCCCGTCATGACATCAGCGCCGATTTTTGCACAATTCACGATGTGCATCGTATGACGTACTGAAGCCGCAAGAATTTCGGTTTCGTATCCATAATTATCATAGATTCCGCGGATCTCCTCAATCAGGTTCAACCCATCTGTAGAAATATCGTCCAAACGACCGATAAAAGGCGACACATACGTAGCTCCGGCTTTAGCAGCCAATAACGCCTGCCCGGCCGAAAATACCAACGTCACATTGGTCTTCACTCCTTTTTCAGAAAAGTACTTACAGGCTTTGATGCCTTCTTTCGTCATCGGAAGTTTCACGACAATCTGCTCATGCAGGTCGGCAAGCTCCTCACCTTCCCGAATCATGCCATCGTAATCCACCGCAATCACCTCAGCACTCACATCACCATCGACGATACTGCAGATGTCTACATAATGTTTCAGGATGTTGTTTTTCCCGGTAATGCCTTCCTTAGCCATCAGTGATGGATTCGTGGTTACGCCATCAAGTACCCCTAAAGCCTGCGCTTCTTTAATCTCATTCAGGTTGGCGGTGTCAATAAAAAATTTCATGTTTTATATATTAAAGTTGTGTTTATGCTTTCGGCGCTGCCTTCGGCCCGGGCTGTTCGCTGTATCTTTTTTTGCCTGATGCCCTGAACAGAGTCAGGAATTTGTCCGGCAAAAAAAGGATGTCGCTGCCATCCCTAGCGCAATTCCGGTGCGAAATTACGATTATAGTTTTAAGTGGCAAAGTGGCAAAGTGACAAAATCGCAGCGCCCATTTAAGACACCGTATTGTTCCGGTCGCGGAGGCCCGATTCCAGCTTGTCGATTTTATCCTGCAACTCGTCCAGTTTCTCCATCAATTCTTCATGGTGCTCCTCCACCTGGCCCATTGCAGTAAGCGCTTTTGTCAATCGTCTCAGAAAAATCCAGGCGAATACAAAAATGAATATTACGATCCCGAATTTAATCATTTCCGAAATCATCCGGAGTATCTCGTTATTTTCCATCTGCCTTTTTTACTTTGTTACTTTGCAACTTTTGACTTTTGACTTTTGACTTTACAACTACAACTTATAATGATTCATCAGCATTTTCTCATACATCTTGTCCGGCAGTATCCTTTTCAACACGATGGAAAACCTTGATAAGAATGGCCCTACCTTATAATGGATGTTTGGTTTTGGGGTATTGATAATCTTGTATATAGCACCACCCATCAACGCCGGATCATCTCCGCCTCCAACCTGGCTGTTAATCACTTCAATGGTTTTGGCATATGCTCCATACGGCGAAGCCTGGCTTACTCGAACGTGATAACGGTGCGCGGCAATATTTGTGGCAAATTCGCCCGGCGCTACATTCGTCACCTCAATCCCGAAGGGCTTAACCTCCATCCGCAACGCTTCAGTGACATATTCTAACGCGCCTTTGGATGCTGAATACACAGACCTGTAAGGCAAGCCCATGTAACCGGCAATCGATGTGATATTGATAATCAATCCTGATTTCTGGATGCGCATCTGCGGCAGTACGGCTTTCATAACCTCAATCGGGCCAAAAAGGTTCGTTTCAAAATTGTTTCGGATTTCGTCAGTTGGGATTTCTTCCAGCGGACCCAGGATCCCTACGCCGGCATTGTTCACGAGCACATCGATACGGCCTTCAGCAGCGAGCAGCTTTGCCACCGCATTATTGATGCTTTCCACATCGCGTACTTCGAGCTGTAAAAGTCGAAAAACGGAATCAGTGATTTTATCGGGATTGCGGCTGGTGCCATAAACGGTATAGCCCTTTTCGTGCAGGAATTCACCTATGGATTTTCCAAGTCCGGACGAAGCGCCGGTAATAAGGACAACTTTTTTCATGTGGGTCGTGTTTAGCCCTGATGGAAGCGGCATCCTTTTTATTTTTCCTTTAAAAATAAAAAGATATAGCGGACAGCAGGAATAGCTTCAAATTATGGTTCGCCCAAAAATAGAAAAATCCCGATGAATCGGGACTACAAAAAAGAAAAAATGGCAAGCGACCTACATCGCACCGCTCAACCACGTACCCTTGCTATGTTCCCATCCTGGGGGATTCTGCAGGAGCTGGTCGTGTAGGACTTGCCGTTGCAAATATACAATCTTTTTGTATTTTCGCAAGCGGTGCGGTGCAATATGCCCGCATTTTTAAAACGCAATTATGCAACTCATCCTTATGAAAAAATATAACTTACTCGCGCTCATTTCGTTAAACGCCCTGGTAATCGGTTGTGGCGATGGTAAAAAAGATCATTTCAGTTTTGACGAATCGAAATTTGAAGAAAAATACACGAATACCCAAAGCGTTTCCATCGCACTTTTAAACGGCGATGACAAGGAAATTGACAGTGTGGCTTATTTTGTAAATGACAAAAGGGTTGCCGGAAGCAAGGACCTGAAAGCAGTATCTTATCCACTCAGCGGCGCTGCATTGGGTTACCAGGAATTGGTCGCAAAGGTATATTATGGCGGGAACAAGGAGCCGGAACAGGTAATCGGACGGATTGAAGTGGTGTCGGCAGTTTCACCGAAGCTGCTGAAATACACCGTAGTCAACACGTTTCCACATGATACCACTTCTTTCACCGAAGGGCTTGAATTTTACCGCGATACCTTGCTTGAGGGTACCGGCCAATATGGCGCGTCTAAATTGCTGAAGGTCGATTACAAAACCGGTAGGATTTTGAAAGAAAGTCCGTTGCAAAGTGAGTATTTTGGCGAAGGCATTACGGTATTGGGAGGTAAAATCTACCAATTGACCTATAAGGAAAAAACAGGTTTTATCTACAATGCGGACACCTGGAAACTGGAGAAGACATTTACTTATGACCGCGATATCGAAGGCTGGGGAATGACGAATGACGGCAACTACATTTATCAGACGGATGGTTCTGAAAAAATATGGAAAATGGATCCGGCAACGCAAAAAATGATCGGGTCGGTGAATGTATATTCAGCGTCAGACAAAGTCAAACAGCTCAACGAACTGCAATGGGTTGACGGTGTGATGTATGCCAATGTCTGGCAAAAGGACCTAATCGCAGTGATCAAAGCGGATACGGGAGACGTTACGGGCATTTTAGACCTTTCCGGTTTACGCACAAGCCTGACTTACAAACAGTCAGAAGTACTGAACGGCATCGCTTACAATCCGAAAACGAAAACATTTTTCGTCACTGGTAAGAACTGGGATAAGCTGTTTGAAATCAGGATCACGGAATAGCCTGCAAAATTTTGGTAGAGCGATATCAATACGTTTAAAAAAAGCGTCCTTTTTTTAAAGCGCCTTTTTTCACTTCATTGGAAATTTACTCAGGTGAAGAACAAAAAATTATTGTATCATTTTACCTGCGCTCGTAATTTCTACTTCGCAATTCATAATTTGTAATTTGTAATTCATAATTCAACCAACATGCTGCCGTACCTTAAAACCATTGCCACCCTCATCCTATTTTCCCTGTGCGGAAATCATTTCGTCTCTGCACAAACAGATACAGCAAACAAGGAGCATCTTCACACGATTACAGGCAGGATCACAGACCAGGACGGTTTCCCGGTTCCCGGCGCGATGGTAATGATCAATAAAACAGGTCGAGGCGTACTGACAGATATTGCCGGAAATTTCTCAATATCCGCTTATGAAGGAGAACTTTTGATCGTCAATGCACTCAGTTATAACAAAGCGGAGATTATCATCAGCACAAACCGGCAATACAATATTTCCATTAAACAGGAATTACAGGGCACAGGACCACCGGTAATCATTGAAACGTTCCGTAAACGCACATTCTTCGGGCGTATCTTCCACGCTATTGGCAATTTTTTCCGGGGGAAAGGTGAATTCGGCGTGCGCGTTTCTTAAAAAATAGTTAAATAACTATTTTTATAGTTGTGTAACTAAAAATATAGTTGTACGTTTGATTTCAAATTAAGCAACTATGCAAAATCTCACGAATAAAGAAGAAGAAATCATGCACATCCTTTGGAAGCTGAAGAAAGCTTTCGTCAAGGATGTGATGGCAGAAATTACTTCGGACCAGCCACACTACAACACGCTGTCTACCATCATCCGAAATCTTGAAGAGAAAGGCTACGTGTCACATACCGCTTATGGAAACACACACCAGTACTTTCCGATTGTTGCCCTGGAAGATTACAGGAAAAAGTTTATGAACACTGCGATCGAGAATTACTTCAACAATTCTTACAAGAATATGGTTTCGTTTTTTGCGCAGGAAGAAAAAATATCTGCCAAGGAACTTCGTGAAATCCTTGACATCATCGAAAAGAAATAGCCATGGAAACGTTGCTGCTTTATCTGATCAAATCCAGTGCATTGATGGCATTGTTTTTTTGCGGCTATCATTTTCTTTTGCGCCGGGAGACGTTTTTTAACGGAAACCGTTGGTATCTTTTAAGCGGATTATTCATTTCTGCCGCATTGCCGCTCTTTTTTATCAGGAAAATTGTCTGGGTTCGGGCGCAGTCGTTTGGTCCCGAACAAATTCCGGCTGTCACACAAACCGTCGTAAAAGATCAAATGGTCTCCGCTTCAGCGGTCGAACCTGTGCAATGGGGATCGATAATCCTATTTTTCTACCTGGTTGTATGCGGCGTACTGACTGCGAAAGTTAGTGCAAATGTGATCTCATTGTTCCGGCTGTTGCATAAGCAGCGCGTGGTACGAAATGGCAGGTTTGCATTGGTCGATCTGGATAAACAGGTGGCCCCTTTTTCCTTCTTCAACTACATCGTCTACAATTCATCACTTTATTCAGAGGCAGAACTACACAGCATCCTAAACCATGAAAAAGTACACAGCAGCCAGAAACATTCCATCGATGTACTGATTACAAAGCTATTCAGCATCCTATTTTGGTTTAATCCAATTGTATGGCTATACAAAAACGCCATAATCCAGAATCTGGAATTTATCGCCGACAGGAAAGCCGTGCGCGAGACGCAGGATAAAAGGGTGTACCAGTTTGCATTGCTCAGGGCCGTGACCCAACCGAATTGCTTATCCATTACCAATAATTTCAATCAATCATTAATCAAAAAACGAATCGTTATGTTAAACAAAAACCAATCAAAAAAAAGGAATTTATGGAAGTATGCGCTTATACTTCCGCTGCTAGTCGGGTTTATGCTATACTTCCAGGTGAAGCTGATTGCACAGCAGAGACCTGCTACCGCTACAGTTTCGACACCATCCGGGAAAAGCCGTTTCGAGTTTTCAATCGACAAGAACACCACTGATGCTGAGTTGAAAAACCAGACCGAAAAACTGAAAAAATCTTACGGTGCCACACTGAAAATTTCAAAAGTGAAAAGAAACAGCAACGGCGAAATTGTTGCAATAAAAGTAAAATACAAAGATGCCGGCTGCAACATCGAAAAATACGTCAACGGCGACGATCCTATCGAGACCATTTATTTTTCTAAAAATGACGATTTCACCGGGTTTCATAATGGAAAGGACGAACGTGTCGTTCAAATCGGCAATGGAAGCGAAGACAATGAAGGCGAAAATACATTTGCTTTTGCTTTCAACGATGATGAGGCGCCGGAAGCACCTGAACCGCCGGAAGCACCTGAAGAAATCGAAATTCCTGAAGTACCTGAACTGCCCATGCTGAATGACATCATTACAGATGCAAACGGCGAAACAGTGGTCGTCAAGAGTGTTAACAAAAATGGACATACTGTGGTTACCGTCAATGGCAAAGTGGTCAGCGACGTTGATGTCAATAAAATCATCGCAGATATGGGCCCAATTGTAGTAGATGGAGAGACCATTTATCCCGGAGGCGATAACGGAAAAGGCAAAAAGTCCATTGTGATTTCGACTAAAGAAATAAAAAACCAGGCGAGACGGGCTATGAAACAAGCTAAGATCCAAATGGAGAAAGCCCAGATACAGAAAGAATCAAGCGAAGACATGCAGGAAAGTTTTCAGCAAATGAAAGCCGAACAGCTGGCGCAACTCGAAAAAATGAAAGCGGAAATGGCGGCAATGAGAGCAGAACTTGAGAAAACCAAAGCCGAATTTAAAAAACAAAAATAGAAACAACCGCAAAGGCCACTGTAAAGTGGCCTTTCTTATTTTTGTATAAACCTGTTATCAATGTTTAAGATTCTTGCCAAAATCAATAAGTTCGTTCTCCCGAGCTTCACTAAAAGAAAACTGGACCCCTCGAAAGCAAAGAAATGGCAGCTTGCGATACTGGCCTGGCGTTACTTTGTGACGGTCAGGGCGCTTTAGATCAGCAACGACGCCACCGTATTTTAAAGTTTGTAAACGTTCAATGCACGCATTCACCAAAATAACAAATCAAATATGACTACAGTCATTTTCTGATTCAGACGGTCGTTGCATTTTTGCTTTTAAATTGAATTCCAATGAAAAGCGACAGAAACATCCGGCTGCACATACTGAAAGCTTTTGAGGCCAACCTTTTGCTGACGGGCTGCATTATCGAAGTCGAAGTTGTCAATGGCGACGTTAAATTAACGGGATCTGCTGACAAATACTGCAAAAAGCAAATAGCCCGGAAAATAGCAAAGGAAGTAGACGGCGTAAAACACGTTTTTGAACAAATAACAATTGTAATTGCCCAGGAGCATTTACTGGCCGATGCTGAAATCGAAAAAAGGATTACGGATAAATTTATCAAGAACTTTGGTAACGCACACACTGATATAAAGACTATCGTCAAGGATGGTTACGTATGGCTTGAAGGTCGGGTTAAATGGAAATACCAGCGCGAACTCGCCGAAGAATGCATCGGCTGTCTGGACGGCATCAAAATGATTGACAATAATATTCATGTGCCTGAAAGTGCAGAAGCCGGCATTAAGGAAAAAGATGTCTTCGCCGCCATTTACAGCGACCGGTCGATCACAAGCGATATCAGGATTGAAATCGTTGGCCATCGGGTCATCCTAAACGGGTTTGTTGAAAACGTCGACCAGAAGAATCTCGTGACCCGGCTGGTACGGAATGTAGCTGGCGTCAGAGAGATAGAAAACTTCCTTTTGGAGGAGCGTAGATCCTCTTAAGCCGCCGCGATGCAACTCCGACAAATGGGTAAGTCGCTTGAATCAAATTAGTTCTTTACTTTTTCCAGCCTTTTCAAATCGATTATCTTAATCGTACTGCCTTTTTTCTCAATCAATCCTTCTTCTTTAAAATCACTTAGCGTACGACTCACCGTTTCCGGTGCCGTTCCCGACATCGACGCAAGATCAATGCGGCTTGCCGTGAGGTTTTCAACAGCGCCCTGTTGCCTATACATTCTTAAAATTGCCTCTGATATGCGTTTTCTTACAGACTGGTAGGCCAGCTGCATCAATTGTTCTTCCTGCTGCCGAATCTGGTTTGAAAGTATCTTGACGAATTTCTCGGCTACATCCGGATAAAGGCTGATAAATTCCTCGAACTGTTCTCTGGGGAAATTGCAAAGATGGCTGTCCTCTGAAGCGGTAGCCGTATCCAGATAAATCCCTTCAGAAAACAAAATATTGATGCCTATGAAATCATCATGATCAAATATACCTGTCAGCAGCTCGCGGCCGTCTTCAGCCATTTTAGCTGTTTTCACCTTTCCATCCAACAAAATCCAGATGTTTGCTGCCCGATCGCCTTCGTAATAAATCACCTGTCCCTTTTTAAAAAACCGGATTTTACGTTCCTCCAAGGCCATATTCAATGCGTTCAGGCCATCTTTTGCAGCTACGATTTCCGATAGTTTTTCAATGGCACCACTGTAAAATTCCTGTTGTACCTGTCTCTTTTTAAGCCGCGTTTCAATGGCGTTTAAAAGTTCGGTATCATCAAACGGTTTGGTGAGGTAATCATCTGCGCCCAGTTCCATTCCTTTCCTGATATCTGAACGCTCGGATTTTGCAGTCATGAAAATAAAAGGGATGGCTTTGGTCTCTGCATGCTTGTTCAGCAGATGCAGCACCCCATAGCCATCAAGGTCTCCCATCATAATATCACACAAAATCAGATCGGGAAGGTTTCGTATCGCCAGTTCCGTCCCCGTTTTCCCATTATCTGCTTCAAAAACTTCGTAGCCGGCAAGCATCAGAATTTCTACGACATTTTCACGGATATCGTCATTGTCTTCAATAATCAGTATTTTAGTCATGCTTTGGGAATTTTAAAGTAAATATAGTGCCACTTTCGTTGTCGCTTTCAAAAGATACTTCACCATGCATTAAAGCGACATGGCGGGCCACAATATTTAAGCCGAGTCCTGTTCCCGGAATGTTGCCTGTATTTTGCGCCCTGAAAAACGCACCGAATAAATGTTTCTGGTCTTCAGCGGGAATACCAATGCCGTCATCTTTCACTGAGACAGTGCAGCCGGAATCATCTATCGTAGTAGTAAACGCTATCACACCGTCATCACCTGAATATTTAATGGCATTGGTAATTAAGTTGATAATACAATTTTTCAGTAGGTTTCTGTCCAGGCTAAGTTCGCAGGACTGTCCCTTGTGCCGGTAATGGATTTGCTGATTTGTTTTTGCCAATTGTTGCATTTCCTCGGTGATTTCCCGCGCCAGTTCTGTCAGGTCAAATACCGAATCGGTTGCCTGGATATTGCCACTCTCCAATCGCTCCATCTGCAAAAAATTATTGAGGATGGCCGTCAGGCTCGTGACAGAGGCTTTGATTTTCAAGGCATGTTTATTAATCTCTTTTACTCCAGCGGATTCGGCATATTTTTCTGCCAATGACGCAGAAAGCTGGATGGTGCTCAACGGTGTGCGGAATTCATGTGAGGCCATAGAAATGAACCTGCTTTTGAGCTTACCGAGTTCTTTTTCGCTTTCCAATGACGTACTGATTTGTTCTTTGGCTACTTCGAGTGCCCGAATGGTGTCGTTTAACGACTGCGTCCTGGTTTCAACCAATTCTTCAAGATGCAGGGCGTAATCCCTGAGTTGTTCTTCTGCTTCCTTCTGATGGGTGAGATCATGAATGAATCCTACATAAAATACCTTTCCGTTATAATTTACTTCGCTGACGCCCAAACGCATTGGAAACGTCGTTTGGTCTTTACGTAGTCCGCTCACCTCGCGACCAATACCGATAATCCTCGGTTTGTGTGTCACCTGATAACGCCGTATGTAGTTATCATGCTGTAACTGATCTGGCTGCGGCATCAATATGGAAATGTTGTTGCCGATAACCTCATCGGGCTCATAACCAAACAATTTGCATGCCGATGGATTGATACTTTCCACAATCCCACGGTCGTTTATAGAAATAATTCCATCAATCGCATTTTGTACGATGTCAAGCAGCAAATCAGAGTTTTTCATTCCTTTCGGTTGGTAAAACCCAAAAGTAAAAATTTTCATATTAGAATTCGTGCGCAAGATCATTTTTTGAAAAATTATACGTGATATCCACCGCACGAGTGCTTTGAATCATTTCTTAAAATGTCTTTTATCATCACCCGATTTTGTTCGGCGTCCTAAATTCAACGCTTATTTCAAACCATCCCTGAATCATCAAAGTGACTAATCTCATTTCTGCGAATGACGTACGTCAGTACCCGTTTTAATAAAATATCTTTTTTTTGTAATCAGATAAATATAACATTCTGAAATTCAGCAAATAAATGTCAAAAAAATTAAGTCTGGTCAAAAAGGAGCGAATGGTCTTCCTTGCTGTATTTGTGATCGCCGCAAGTGTCCTCGCACTGGATAGGTTGACCCCGATGGAAATTTCGAACAGCATTATCTTATTTGTACTGGTGTTTACAACATTATCTTCCATGTTTCTGATGATTTGCCAATATCTCTTCGGTGAACTATCGACGCGGTTTGTTGCCATGCTGTTTCTCCTGATTTTTGGTATTTGTCTGGGCATGGCGATGCTTTCCTGGAAAAGCGATTGGAAAACACAGGCTATTTTATACCGTAATAAGAAAAATAACAGGCAAACCATCGAATACAGGATGCGAACCAACAGATTTGGTCCCGGGTTTGAAAAACAACTCATCCGTCGCACGAAAATTTTGCCTTTTCTCGAGAGTGTGCATTTTGAAGATACGATTTCAGTTGACAGCGCTACCTGGAACCGCGTCAATGAGAAAGTAAATGAAATGGGATTTCCCGGCGAGTATATCGACCTGCCTTCTAAATAAATCCGTCTCGTTTTAAATCCAGAATCGTGAAAAATGATATTCGAAAAATACAAATTACTGGCAACAATATCTGACATCAAACTTAGGCTGAAGAAGACTTTGTACCAACAATAATGTCTAAAATTAACGACGTAACATATGACGATACTGCTCACTTTAATATTACTCGTGCTTGTCTTTATTATTGCCGGCGTGCTTTATGCTGTTCAGGATTTTGATGCCAATTTAAAAAAAGGCGCGCACCATAAAAAGCCCATAAATACCGAAAAACAACGGGAGCGATTTAAAAACTGACATTCCGAAGGCATGAAAAACAGGAATTACTTACTGCGCATCGCGGGAATCATCATCCTCATTATTGTTGGACTAAATGCCGTTTACGCAGGCATTGTACTTATTGTTTATCCGAATGGGGAGATTTTGGGCCTATCCCGAACAATCCTAAAATATTCTCCGTTTACTGACTTTTATATTCCGGGAATATTCCTTTTGGTGCTTAATGGGATCTCAAGCATTACGGTTGCCATTTCAACAGCAGCGAATAAAAAATATTATCCCAGACTTATTACGATGCAGGGAATTATACTTGTTTTTTGGCTGGTATTTCAGGTCAACTATTTGAGAAAGGTGACTACCCTGCAACTAGCCATGTTATTGCTGGGAATTCTCCTGATATCCATTGGGGAAATCATCACGGTAAAAAAGTCAACGTGACACAAATTTTCCGCAGCGATCTTTAGCAAAAACTTTTCTGTCCGACAGCACATCCGAAAAAATAATCGGTGAATCACTGTTGTATTTATTAAAGCTGAAAGAAATCCGCACACTGCACGAGAAACTGAATTGGCGGATGAGGCACCGTCAACAGGAATTGCCTGAACTTCAAAAACTTCAAATTGAGATGATGAATGACATCCTCCGTAAGATGGGAAACTAAATTCCGAATAATGACCCGATGTGAGCAAAGTCATTTTTGCAAATGCTGGCTGCCATTACCTTTAGCGAAAATTTACAGCTATGTGTACTTCGTTAATCCAGAAATATAATGTTCCAGGTCCGCGCTATACAAGTTACCCAACAGTTCCCTATTGGGAAAATACTTTTTCAGCGGCGCAATATTTAGAAACGGTAAAACACTCTTTTATTGAAAGCCCGGAAGGCATAAGCATCTACATTCACCTCCCTTTTTGTGAAAGCATGTGCACGTTTTGCGGTTGTAACAAAAGGATCACAAAAAACCATGCGGTAGAGGATCCATACATCAGGGCGGTATTGACTGAATGGAAAATGTACTGTCGCCTGTTTGAAACAAAACCCATCATTCGGGAACTGCATCTCGGCGGAGGTACTCCAACCTTTTTTTCTGCCAAAAACCTCGAAGACCTCATTAATGGAATATTCTCCTACGCTAAAAAATCAGCCAGCTGTGAGATGAGCTTCGAAGGCCATCCGAATAATACCACGCAATTACACCTCAAAAAGCTATATGATCTGGGTTTTACCAGAGTAAGTTTTGGCGTACAGGACTATTCAGCTAAAGTCCAACGGGCAATTCACCGCATCCAGCCTTTTGAAAATGTGCAGCAGGTTACGGTCTGGGCCCGCGAAATGGGATATACCTCAATTGGCCACGACCTGGTTTTCGGTCTCCCCTTCCAGCAAAACGAGGATATTACAGATACCATCCAAAAAACACTTTCCCTGATGCCAGATCGGATCTCGTTCTACAGTTATGCCCACGTTCCCTGGATTAAAGGAAACGGCCAACGTGGTTTTGCAGACGCCGATATTCCCAAGGATGACGCGAAACGGAAGTTGTATGAAACGGGCAGGTCAATCTTTGAAAAAAATGGCTACAAAGAAGTTGGAATGGATCATTTTGCTTTGACGGGCGATACGTTATTGACTTCTTCTGAAACCGGCAGGCTCCATCGAAATTTCATGGGGTATACCGCAACAAAGACACAACTGATGATTGGCCTCGGTGTTTCGGCTATTGGCGATAGTTGGTATGGTTTCGGACAAAATGTAAAAAATCTTGAGGATTATTACCAAATGCTGGAATGGGACCAATTTCCCATTGCAAAAGGCCACATCCTGACTACAGAAGACCTGAAGGTGCGCACACACATCCTTAACCTGATGTGCCGGTTTGAAACGTGCTGGGAAGATGACGCCTTCTATTTTAATGAGGTTCCGGACATCTTGATCGCGCTCCGTGAAATGATCAGCGATGGGCTCATTGAAGTGACGGCCGGTGGTTTAAGAATTACAGAAAAAGGAAAACCGTTCGTCCGGAATGTGTGCATGGCTTTTGACTTAAGGCTTCGCAGAAGCAATCAGGACACTATGCTTTTCTCGATGACGGTATAATCCTCACCGAGTAAATCCATAGACAGAAATCCTGGATGGTTTACCCGCAATTCGGCTCAGCCTTTATAAATAGGCTCATCACTGAAGGCGATACATGATCGATATCAAGAACCAATCCCCGAAGGATCAGTAACATCCCCATGACGATCATCGTGTACGGAATCAACTTCTGAAGCCGGTTCCTTATGGGCATTGTGATGTATCGGTACAAATAGTTTACCATGCTCATCAGCGGGACGGTTCCCAACCCGAAGACAGCCATAAAAACCATTCCTGACAGAACATTTTGTGTGGATAATGCCCCGAAAAGCGCGCCATAAACCATCGCGCAAGGGAGAAATCCATTGAGGAGGCCAATCGAATAAAGTGAAAAGAAGGATTGCTTCTTCAAATGACTGGCCATCGCCGATTTTACGCGCCCAATGAGTCGAAATGCAGGAGTTGACAAACTGTATTTCTGAAACGTTTTTTTTGGCAGCAGTACCATCAGGATCATGACCATACCCGCTGTAATCGATAGATATTGCTGCATTCCGGCAACTGATAACGCCCTTCCGAAAAATCCGAATATAAAACCAAGGAAAGTGTAAGTCGTAATTCGGCCCAGGTGGTAGGATATAATCTGAAGTGCCTTCCGCTCCGGATTATTTCTGGCTACTGGCAACATTAATACAATAGGGCCGCACATGGCGACGCAATGCAGGCTGCTAACCATCCCGAGAACCAGCGCGGCAATCAGGATATCAATCGACATAAACCTGCTGTTTCGTGAGGTACGAACCGCCTTTATAGCGCCAATCCATTGTCATGTCCCAACGACCACCTGCCAAATCATTTATAGGTACGAGCATTGACTGGCCGGACAACCTGAGCGATCGGGTGAAGTCCAGCTTTTTGGCAGATGGTCTGTAAAAGGACACGTTTCCAGAAATATCGTTTGGTGAAACACCATCGGGAAAGCTGATGCGGATGCCATCAGGACCGACAGAAATCGTCGGTTTTTCCTTGAGATTTGAAGTATTTTGAAGCTTCGTCATCTCTTCGTCGAAATGCGCATCATGCTTGTAATATTCTTCCACAACCAACTCATTATCATATTTTGAATTTTCCTGGACTTTCACTACAAAATAGAGTATGAATGCCATAAATAACGCAAATGCAATAACGATTGAAGTTCCCCAGTTAATTTTCATAATTTTTTTTAGTTGAATGTTCGTGGTCCCAGAAAATTGGTGGTCGTGGTTTCAACCAGTTTATGGTCAGCATATACCGCAATCCGGATCTTTGTTTTATCTCCCTTCAGGAGGAATTTGTTGATTTCGATAAACATCGTTCCCTCAACAGCCTTTTGTGCCGGCAGGTTTAAATGAGGATGCCCCACTGGCATAATATTTCCTTTAATCGATGACAGTTTAAAAGTGACTTCCTTAAAGTCTCTTGCCGTTTTATTCACCAACCGGAAGGTATATATGTTACTGATGTTTTCGCCCTTATGCTGAAAAAGCTGCCCAGGAACACGAAACAACGTTGCTTCGACATCACTCCTCACAAACAATAGCCCCGACAAGATACCGGTGAGGATAATCAACACCGCGGTATAGGCTTTCATCCTCAGCGTAAAGCGGAATGGTTCTTTTTTCTCAATCTCATCTTCGCTGGCATAACGGATAAGTCCTTTTGGCAATCCTACCCCTTTCATGATCGTATCACATTCGTCAATGCAGGCAGTACAATTGGTACATTCCAACTGAATACCATTCCTGATATCAATTCCGGTCGGACAAACATGGACACACTGCATACAATCGATACAATCGCCTTTCCCCAATGCCTCCCGGTCTTCTTTCTTATTGAATTTTGCCCGGCCGGCCTGTTTCTCGCCACGCACAAAATCGTAAGTAACATTAATCGACTTGTTGTCCAGCAACACACCCTGCAACCTACCGTACGGACAGACAATCAGGCAAACCTGCTCACGGAACCACGCAAAGACAAAGTAGAATACGCCGGTAAAAATCAACAATGCGATAAAATTACCCGCATCCTGGACAGGCCCTTCGGTAATCATCGAAAACAGCCGATCACTTCCAATGATGTAGGCCAGGAACACATTGGCAATCAGGAACGAAATCAGGAAAAATATCGCGCCTTTCAACAGCCGTTTCCCAATTTTCTCCGCGTTCCATTCCTGTTTTGCGAGCCGCAACTGGGCACCCCGATCGCCGTCAATCCAATATTCAATGCGCCGGAATACCATCTCCATGAAGATAGTCTGGGGACAGATCCATCCGCAAAAAATGCGCCCGAAAACGACTGTAAACAGGATCACAAATACCACACCTGTGATCATCATCAAAACAAATAAATAAAAGTCCTGCGGCCAGAATACCACACCGAAGATATTAAACCTGCGTTCCAGCACATTGAACATCATGAACTGATTTCCATTTATTTTAACAAATGGGTTGGCAATCAGAATCAACAACAATAAGTAACTGACGTATTTTCGGTAGGTGTAAAACTTACCTTTCGGTCTTTTTGGGAAAATGAACTTTCGTTTTCCGTCTGCATCCAATGTTCCGATACTGTCCCTGAAAGCTTCATCTCCCGGTTGATTTTGCATTATTCGTTATTTTATGGTGGCCACAGTTTTCGTTGCGTCTTTATCGGCGGGCTGATCGGCGGGCTTTACCCATAGGTCCCCATCCGGCGCTTTTGGATTTTTTGGATTGCTTCCTTGCAATGACAGGATGTAACTTGCAGCCAATTGGATTTCAGTGGGTTTTAATGTACCGCGCCAGGCGACCATTCCTTTGCCATCGCGTCCACCATTGGTAATCGTATGGAAGAGATTTTTGATGTCTCCACCGAAAATCCAGTGGTCATCCGTTAAATTGGGACCTATCTGGCCACCGCCGTCAGCACGGTGGCACGCGGCGCAATTGGTTTCAAAAATGACTTTCCCTTTGGCCAGCGATGCGGCATCTGTAAGTAGGGTTACATTTTTCTCATCCATCATATCGGGCGCATTTTTCTTGTACTCGGCAATATCAATCCTGGCCTGAGCCATCTCTTTCTTAAATTCCATCTCCTGATCATCAGCCCCAAGGATCTCATACCTGACGAGGTAAATCGCACCAAATAGAATTCCGCCATAGAAAAGGTACAGCCACCAGGGTGGTAATTTATTGTCTAACTCGCGGATTCCATCATAATTATGGTCCAGCAACAGCAAAGTGTTGTTTTCAACAGGTTCAGCCCGGGTAAGCCTTTTCATGATATTGATATACCACTTCTGCTCCCTCAGCGGCAATGATTCTGATGCAACAATTTCCTGGCGTTTGTCTTCAGGCGTGATTTCATAAATCATTTTGTTGACTGCGCTTCCAATATACTCGAATGCTATTTGAATAACCAAAAACACCAGTAGGACAAGGAGCACGATAGGGTATTTTACAAAGGCAGGCCGGTCACCGGAATCGATAAAGTACTCGAGCATTCCGAAGAAAGAAAAGAATATCAGCGGACCTCTTACATAAATGGGGAAGAATTTTTTCATGGTTCCTGTGTTTTGAAATTATCGTTGAGTGGCATTTCACTGAGTTGGCGGATCTTCTCCTTTTTATAAGAAAAAACCCAAACCCCCAGGACTAAAAAGAAGATAAAGAAAATCAGCAGGGACAGTATGGGATATACTTCCACACCTGAGATGGTTTCCATATTGTGTTTAATCTGTTCAAACATGGCGTTATTTTTTAGCGTTGTCTTTTACTTTGATATCCGTTCCGAGACGTTGTATATAGGCAATTAGCGCCGTTACTTCGCGTTTGTGCATGGGTACGAATGTCGCTCCTGCCGCTGCAGCCGCTTTTTTGCTGTCTTCGTAACTTTTTACAAAATCCGGATCCTCGTTGAGTGATTTTTCTATTTCCATACCTTGTTTCAGGATGGATTGTCTGGCATTATCGATATCTGAATAAGAATAAGGAACACCCAGTTTTTTCATCACTTTCATTTTTGTTTCGATATAAGAATAATCCATCTCCTTATTGTCGAAAAGCCATTTGTAACCAGGCATAATCGAACCGGCGGAAGTACTTTGGGGGTCCCATAGGTGGTTAAAATGCCAGTTGTTATTGTATTTCCCGCCCACGCGAAGCAGATCTGGTCCCGTTCTTTTAGATCCCCACAAAAATGGATGGTCGTACACAAATTCTCCGGCTTTGGATTGTGGCCCATAACGTTCCACTTCGCTACGGAACGGCCTAACCATCTGCGAGTGGCAGCTCACACAACCTTCGCGGATGTACAAATCCCGGCCCTCAAGTTCCATTGGAGTGTATGGTTTTACGCTGGCAATGGTCGGGATATTGGATTTGACCATGATGGTGGGCACGATTTGGATAATACCACCTATAAGGATAGCAACGGTCGCCAGAATGGTAAGCTGTACCGGCCTTCTTTCAAGCCAGGGGTGGAATTTTTCGCCCTTCACACGTGCATTGGTAATTTTTTCTAATTCGGGCGCTTCGGCGAGTTCATCTTCAATAGCAGCATTGGCCCTGATTGTTCGGTAAATATTGTACACCAAAATCAGCATACCCAGAATATACATGGTTCCACCTACGGAACGCATCCAATACATCGGGATAATCTGTTGTACTGTTTCCAGGAAGTTACCATAAGTCAGTGTCCCATCCGGGTTAAACTGCTTCCACATTGAAGCCTGTGTAAAACCTGCGACGTACATCGGTAAGGTATACATGATAATCCCCAAAGTTCCAATCCAGAAGTGGACGTTGGCGAGTTTGGTAGAATATAATTTCCCTTTTGTCATACGCGGAATCAGCCAGTAAATCATACCAAATGCCATAAATCCATTCCAGGCCATGGCGCCAACGTGCACGTGCGCAATAATCCAATCGGTGAAATGGGCAATTGCATTTACGTTTTTCAACGACAGCATTGGGCCTTCAAAAGTCGCCATACCATAACCGGTAATCGCCACAACGAAGAACTTCAGTACCGGTTCAACCCGTACCTTATCCCAAACGCCCCGTAGCGTTAACAATCCGTTAATCATACCACCCCACGACGGCGCAATCAGCATAATGGAGAATACGACACCAAGGTTTTGCGCCCATGTCGGCAACGCAGAGTACAACAAGTGGTGTGGACCGGCCCAGATGTAAATGAAGATCAGCGACCAGAAATGTACAATGGACAAGCGGTAAGAATAAACGGGACGGTTAGCCGCTTTCGGTACAAAATAGTACATCAACCCTAAAAATGGCGTGGTTAGAAAAAATGCAACCGCGTTGTGGCCATACCACCACTGGACCAATGCATCCTGTACGCCAGCATACACTGAATAACTTTTGGTGGCTGAAACGGGAAGTTCAATGCTGTTGAAAATGTGCAATACTGCAACGGTCACAAAAGTGGCTATGTAAAACCAGATCGCTACATAAAGATGGCGTTCCCGCCGGCGTAAAATGGTACCGATCATGTTGATCCCAAATACGACCCAAATCAAGGCGATGGCGATATCAATTGGCCATTCCAGTTCCGCATATTCTTTTGAAGTAGTATAACCCAAAGGCAGCGAAACGGCAGCGGCAACGATGATAAGCTGCCAACCCCAAAAATGCACGTTGCTCAGGAAATCGCTGAACATTCGCGCTTTAAGCAGTCGTTGAAGCGAATAGTATACCCCTGCAAACATGGCGTTTCCTACAAAGGCAAAAATAATCGCATTGGTATGTAAAGGGCGTAACCTTCCGAAACTCAGCCAGGAAATTCCATCAGTAAGGTTGGGAAAGAGGAATAAAAAAGCAAGTAAAAGCCCTACGGCCATCCCTACTACACCAAAGAGGATTGTGGCGTAGAGAAACTTCTTTACAATTTTGTTGTCGTAATAAAACTGTTGGATTTCCATATTTATTTCTGTTTTTCGTTGGTTCCTGGTTCTGTTGTTTTTAGTTCGTCGTCGAAAAGCATTCTTACCGACGGGGTGTAATCATCATCATATTGCCCGCTCTTTACAGCCGTTATAAATGCTATAAAAAAAATGACGGCTACAATAATGCTAATGGTGATCAGGAGATAGATGACGCTCATATGATGGTTTTCGGTTTCAAAATTAATTCCTGCTTAGATGATAAAATATGACGGGTGTCACGTTTTGGGCTGACCGTCGTTATTTTTAAAAGGCGTGCGCTTAAATTTCCGGACAGTGTGACAAAGCTGATGATGGTAATCGTGCTCAGCGGCATAATGATTGCTGCTACAATAGGCAATAAGTTGCCAGTTACCGCAAAGGAAAGTCCTACCACATTGTACGCCAATGATAGCCCGAAACTCATCCTGATGATTTGGATTGACTTTTTCGACATGCGTATAAAGCGATCCAGATTGGCAAACTCTGCCGCGTCAAGTATTGCATCACAGGCAGGTGAAAAAACATTGGTATTCTCAGAAATTGCAATCCCAACGTTGCTTTGCATCAGGGCACCGGCATCGTTCAGGCCGTCGCCAACCATCATCACGCTGCTTCCCTGTCGTTGCAGGTTTTCGATAAATGCAAGCTTTTCCTCCGGTTTTTGGTTAAACACCAATTCCGTGCCTGGCGGTAACAGCTGTTCAAGAAGCAGGCGCTCTCCTTCATTGTCTCCCGAAAGCACCTTCAACTTATAGTTCTTTTGCAACGATTTGAAAAGGCCTGCAACATCAGTCCGATACTCATTATGGATGATAAACCTTCCATAATAAGTACCGTCGATATTGACATGCACCGCAGTCTGGAGAACATTATCACTCCCCTCCTGCCCTGCATATGATCCTGACCCCATTCTGA
>NZ_NKJE01000003.1:128614-184290 GCF_002256285.1 Flavobacterium sp. BFFFF1
CCGGAGATGCCTTTTCCCGGTACTTCGGAAAACCCGCATACCTGTAGCGTTCCTTTTTCCGAAAGATGGTTGTACAGCATCCTGCTCAGCGGATGATTTGACTGCTTTAACAGGTTTGCTATCCCGGTATTTTGTTTGGAATCAATGGATATCCCTTCATAACTGATTGCCGACTTGCTATTGGTGGTTATTGTTCCTGTTTTGTCAAAAACAATCGTATCGACTTTTGCCAGCTGTTCAATGGCCAAAGTGTTTTTCAGGTAAAACTTTTTCCTGCCGAGGATTCGCAGTACGTTCCCAAGCGTAAATGGTGCTGTTAAGGCTAACGCACAGGGACAGGCGACAATTAGTACCGCGGTAAACACATTGAACGCCACATTGGCATCAATGCCAATCCAAAACCCAAATCCGCCAAAAGCAATTAGAAGTAAAATTGGCGTGAAATAACGGCTGATCCTGTCAGTAATATTGGTATAATTGACTGTGGTTCCCTTATCAAATATCTTATTGCTCCAAAGCTGGGTAAGATAACTTTGTGACACTGGTTTTACCACTTCCATTTCTACAACAGCACCTGAAAGGCGTCCGCCTGCGTAGATCTTATCCCCCGATTTTTTTGACACAGGCACCGCCTCACCAGTGACAAAACTATAGTCGATGGAAGCCGTTTTGGATATCAATATGCCATCCGCAGGAATGATTTCAAGGTTACGGATCAGCAAACGATCACCCTTAATAACCTCATAAACCGGTACGTTTTCCTCCACTCCGGACAAATGCACTTTGGTAACCGCGATGGGAAAATACGATTTAAAATCCCTTTCGAAATTCAGGAATTTATATGTCTTAAGCTGGAACATTTTTCCAAGCAGCATAAAAAATACCAATCCGGTCATGCTGTCGAAAAAGCCCGGGCCGTGGTTCAGTATCAGATCGGAAACACTTCGGACAAACATCACGATGATCCCTAACGCAATCGGAACTTCGATGTTAAGTGCCCGGGCACGGATGCTTTTCCAGGCTGCACGGTAATAGCCGCTGGCAGAATATAGAAAACTCGGTAGCGAGAGGCCGAAAATCAACCATCGGAAAAAACCCCGGTATTGGTCGAGCCAGAACTCATGGTGTTCAAAATATTCGGGAAAAGACAACAACATAATGTTTCCGAAGCAAAAAAACGCAATGCCCAATTTATAGGTCAGACTGCGGTCGGCCGGTGTTTCTGTATTGCGGTAATCTTCCAGGCTGATACGGGGTTCATAGCCAATTGCTGACAAAAGTCTGACCACATCCTTAAGCGAAAGCGCCCCGGCATTGAAATTGATCCGGACTTTTTTCTCGTGGAAGTTTACTTTTGAGGACACAATTTCAGGCTGCAATTTTCGCAGGTTTTCCAAAATCCAGATACAGGAACTGCAGTGAATGTGGGGGACCTGAAGCGCGACTATCTGGGTGTTGCCTTCACGAAACTCCAGGATACTTTCAACGATTTTTTCGTTGTCCAGAAAGTCATACTTTTTTGCATCCTCCAATGGCATTGCCCCCGGATTATCCTGAAAATCATAGTACGAGGAGAGTCCGCTCGTCGTGAAGATTTCATAAACCGTTTTGCATCCGTTACAACAAAATATCTTATTGTCAAAATGCAGGATTTCCGGATCGGGCGCATGTAACCCACAATGGAAGCATTGATTATCGCTCATAATTTTGCTCGTTTACCTGTAGCAAATGTCCATCGATACGCCCTCCTGAAAAATGATGCATATCATTTTTAGCTGTTGATTGCTGTGATGGATATCATAGTTTTTTGACGATGGCATGAGTAATTTCGGCGGTACACTAAAACCATCAACAGTCATGAAAAAAATTCTTTTCCCATTCGATTTTTCGATGACGTCCGTAAATGCATTTGCTTATGCGATCAAGCTCGCTAAAAAAGTCGGCGCTGAGATCATTACCGTCCATGCCTACAATTTTCCGGCAGGAGTGACTAACGAATACTACAGCAATTTGCTTGAAATGTACGATGTAACGGAACTGGGCAGCTTCGAAAACTATACAAACGAAGTGCCAAAGCTGCGCGAAATCGCTGAACAGCAGAAGGCGCAGCATGTAAAACTATCCCATGTACTCGAAAATGGTGAGGCTGTCGATACCATCTTAAAACTGGCGGATAAGAACCAGGTTGATTTCATAGTCATGGGAACAAACGGTGCGTCGGGACTTGAAGAAGGCCTGTTTGGCTCGGTCACCGAAAGGGTTATGAACCGTTCAAAATGTATCGTGCTTGCTATTCCAGGCTCCTGCAATGACCTTTCCCTGTCAAAAATCCTTTTCCTTTCCCAGTATGAACAACGGCACAAAAAAACACTCCACGACCTAACAGTTTTCGCAAAAGCCTTTAAAGCCCATATCGATGTGCTTCAGGTAAAACCGCACCACAGCGATGACGAGCCGGATACAATCAGCGAGTGGAAAAAGGAGTTTTCGAATGAAGATATCCATTTCCATATCATTGGCAGTGATACGATTGAAGAGACCATTACCGATTTTATGGAACTCCACCACAGCCATCTATTGGCCATGACCGTAAAACACAAAGGACTATTTGAAAGACTTTTTTACTACAGCATCGCAAGTAAAATGGTGTTCCATTCCAAAATTCCAGTATTGTCAATTCCTTACGAATAAAGATTCCTGTTTATGCAAAAATATATATCTGCCTCCGAAGCCGTCGCTACCATCCCATCCCATACGCGCGTATACGTGCAGGCTGCTGCGGCGACGCCATCGGTTCTAACACATGCCCTTGCCCAACGCGCTCCTGATTTGCGCGGTGTCGAAATATGCCATCTTCATACTGAAGGGCCAGCGCCGTATGCGAATCCTGCTTTGTATGCATCGTTTCATGTCAATTCATTTTTCATAGGGAAAAATGTCAGGCATACGCTTTCCGCCGGAAATGGCTCGTACACTCCGGTCTTCCTGAGTGAACTTCCGAGGTTATTCCGGAAAAAAGTCATTCCGCTGAATACAGTATTCATTCATGTTTCTGTACCTGACAAACATGGCTATTGTTCCCTGGGCGTATCGGCTGAAGCCACGCCGGCTGCAATTGAAATGGCCACGACAGTAATTGCTCAGGTAAATCCCAGTATGCCACGTACTTTCGGCGATACTAATATTCATATTTCTAAAATAGATTACCTGGTTGAAGTCAACGAGCCTATTTTCGGAAATGAACTGAGTCCTATTACTGAAAACGAAAATAAAATTGGCGGGTATATCGCATCCCTGATTGACGACCGCAGCACGTTACAAATGGGAATCGGATCAATTCCAAACGCAGCGCTGGCGAATCTCCACAATCATAAAGATCTTGGGCTGCACACTGAAATGTTTTCCGACGGCGTCATTGACCTGATTGAGAAAGGCATCATCAATTGTAAATTTAAGGGAACGGTAAAAGGACGAGCGTTGGCTACTTTTTTAATTGGTTCCCAAAGATTGTATGATTTTGTAAATGACAATCCGTTCATTGAAATGCGTGAGTCATCTTTTGTGAATGATACGGCGGTCATCCGCAGGAATCCGAAAATGGTAGCGATTAATTCGGCGATAGAAGTGGATTTGACGGGACAGGTATGTGCGGATTCCATTGGCACCAGAATGTACTCTGGCGTAGGCGGCCAAATGGATTTTATCAGGGGAGCCTCTTTAAGCGAAGGCGGCAAAGCGATAATTGCCCTTCCCTCGATAACAAAACGCGGGGAAAGCCGGATCGTACCCTACCTTAAAGAAGGTGCGGGTGTTGTGACCACGCGTTCCCATGTCCAGTATATCATCACCGAATATGGCATTGCAGATCTTTATGGAAAAACACTGCAGCAACGCGCAAAAGCACTAATCAACATTGCCCATCCGGACCATCGCGAGAAAATCGAGCGGGCGTACTTTGATAATGTACAAATGTCGAGATCGGAACATGCCATAATAAATAATCATGAATATTAGAAGCATACAACGGCGGAGGCTGTACAATCATTCCTTTTGGAGCCTGGTTTTATCTTGATGGTTTTCCTGAGCTCCTTCAATTGAATGTGAAGTTTGCGGGCTTTCGTAGTGTGCTGATAATTCGCTGAGGCTGCGATAATATTTTTGTACGACAATCATTTCTTCTTCTGTCATGTTCTCGATATCGACAAGCCGGTTACTCGAATTCTTACTGGATGCTACAAGTTCGTTGAGCTTTAGTTGAATCGCTGGCGAACCTTTGTTCTGGGCTTTTTGAATCAGGAATACCATTAAAAAAGCAACAATTGTTGTGCCTGTATTGATGAACAATTGCCAGGTTGGCGAAAAATCAGAAAATGGCCCGCTGACGCCCCACCCTATAACCATAAGAAACGCAAAACTAAATGCTGCAGTACTTCCTGCAGCTTTTGATACCCGCGTTGCAAACCGTTCAAAAACGGATTATGTCCTTTTTTTCGTTAAAATGGTGTATACTGCTGTAGGTTCTAACGTTGAGTTTTTAAATAAATAGGGGGGCCTAATGCTGCCGGTGGAATCCAGTTTATGGATCTTAGACTTTCAACGATATAGCTTGTGGCGTTGGAATGGTTACAGGTTTCAATCATGAGATTTATAACATTTTCATCTCGAAGCGATTGGCACAATATTGTACCTACAACAAAAACTATTAACGCGGAAATTAAAATGATTGTAATCGATAACGTAAAATAAAAAATCCTCAAACTATTCAAAATCAATAGTTTAAGGATTTCTGTTGTGACCTCGACTGGATTCAAACCAGTAACCTCTTGAGCCGTAATCAAGTGCGCTATTCAGTTGCGCCACGAGGCCTTTATGCGGGTGCAAATATACGTAAACTTACTGATTATGCAAATTCCAGCCATAATAAAAATCTATTTTTTTACAATGTCCTGTCAACGTGTAAAATAGCTATCCGTGTTTTCGGAAGAAAGTCCAATTACTACTCATCTTGAGAAACCTTTGTTTGGTTTCACGATTAGAAACAATGGAATCGATTTCAAGATGCCTATGGGTCTTGTCTTCAAAGACCCTTATAAAAGTAGCGATAACTTCATCGGTTGTCGATTCAATATCCTGATCGGTAAAAATGGAATTGGTAACGATAAAACTGGCATAGACAAAATCTTCGCAATCAACAATTTCATTGTTGAAATTATACCTTCGGCTTTTTTCGTTAATGTAACCAATATACTCGATCTGAAAATTTCCCCTGCGTAGAAGGTGTAAAACTGCATCGGTAATACCTTGCCTGAACCTCTCACGCTGGTCATTGGGCGGGGTGCTAATCGCAAAATATATTACAACTGTCAAAGTAAGCACATTGTCAGGAACGCAGAAATTGGCATCCGGCTTTAGATTCTTCATAGCGTATTGTATTGATTGTTATACAAAGTGACGCATTATTAAACAGACAACGTTATGCAATCTAAACGGAAAATTATAAAGTATAATTATCGAGATTGTAAGGATTAACAGGGAATTTATAAGAAATCAAAAAACGGTGTTAATTGCATGTCAATAAAAAGTGAAATGCATTATTTGAAACTATACCGCTTCGTAGTTTTGTGTTTACTTAAAAAGAGGCTTACGTATTATTGCTGGGTTGTTCCCGGAAATAATCTCAACGCAGACTAAAAACGACCCGGAAAATGGATAAAATGAAATACGAGCGATTTCAATAATCGGTGAAGCCAGTAGATATGGCACGATAATTTTAAGAACTGGAAAAGTTAAAAACTCCGCCAATGTGCAACGCGGTAAAAAAAACCGCAAAATCAAATATTAATTTGAAACCTAAAGGTAACTTACGCCTGAAAAGCTAAATTAATTTGAGTTTCTTTTTTAAATGTTCGAACTTATTTTGGTTTGGGTCTGAATTAAAACCGTCCCGTTTTTATAAGTTATTCATTAAAAACAAATTATAATATCTGTCTCACAATTTGAACGATAAGCTGTAAATTAAAAGAAACTTTTTCTATATTTACTCGCCTAAAGGCTGGAAAATTGAAATAACTCCCGATAAAATGAAACAAAACAGAGAAAAAATAAACATTATATTCACAGATGATGATATCGATGACTGCAATATGTTTGCGGACGCTTTATCAGAAGTTGGAATCAACCATTCATTAAACCTGTTCCATGATGGCAAAGATCTGCTTGCCTATCTTAACAATGAAGACACCAAGGTTCCGGATATTCTTTTTCTCGATTTAAATATGCCTTTCACGAATGGATTAGACAGTTTAAAATTAATACGTTCGAACAAGAAATACCGAGATTTGACCATAGCTATTTATTCCACTTCTTCGTCTGAGAAAGACCAGGAAGAGACCTTTATTGCTGGCGCCAATGTATACATCAGGAAACCCAATGAGTTTTCCACACTGAAACGGGTACTTAAGGAGGTTCTTGAAATTAACTGGCAGTATTATACTTCAAACCTAAACAAGGATACTTTCTTCCTGACAATTTAATTTTTTTTGAGAAGCTATTCACGCTCTTCGCTGTATTCCAGATAAATAAAACCTAAAGCTGGAAGCCTTGTTTTTTTTATATGGAGATGCCGATTCGACCGGGGCTGGTAGATGAATGACTGCATTTTAACGAGACTCGATTTAAATTGCTATTAAAATAAAAAACCCAGTGATTACTCACTGGGTTTTCTATTTATGAACATCTAAATCTTAGTTCTTAATCACTTTAACAGTTTTCACCTGATCCTGTGCAGTTACTTTAACGATGTAACTTCCAGATGCCAATGCTGACATATCAACCTGCGCTGTATTTGAACTCACTGCTTTAGCAATAACCTGCTGTCCAAGTAAGTTGTAAACTGCAATTGATGACATGCCTTCGGCAGTTAGGTTTAGCATATCGTTGACAGGGTTAGGGTGGTAAGAAAACCCTGAAAAAACAGGATTGTCAACACTTAAGTTTGTATTTTCAACTCTTAAGCTAAAAGTACCCTGCTCAATAACATTTGACCAAACCTGAACGTAGTACGTATTACCTGGTGTTAAATCACCAGCAAGGTCCGCAACTGACTCTGTTGCCTGATTTTGATAACAAAAGCCCATCGGCACTAACGCTGAACAATCTCCTGAATAAACAGCGAAGTTAAGCGAAGTCATCGTACCATTTGTCATCGTACAGGTTACACTGTCAGAAGGTGCTACAAATGAAAACCAAACATCCTGAATACTACCAAAAGTATCACATGTTGGCTGTATTGGGCTAATATCGCCGTATGAATTGTCAGAGTCTACTACAGTACCGTCTGTCGGTACGTCAAGAGCAGTAGTACAAACCTGGTTGGCAACTGCAGGTGGATTCACAGCACCGCAAATTACATCCATCGAATAAGCACCATTTGAAAAATCCGTATAACCTCTCAAGTCAATATAATAAGTTGAAACTCCATCTGAAGTAAATGTAACATACGAGCGGGTATTTGCCGTCGGGCAAGCATCACCACCGTCATCATTCCCTGCTACAACGGATAAATTTCCACTTGTCCCTGTGTAAACAAGGGCTGCGGTATCATACGAAGAGGCACATAAAACCAAATCAATCGTTTCAGGCGATCCACTTCCGGTATAGCTATACCACACATTTCGTGAGGTACCTGTAACACCAAATCCAACTGGCGCAGAAGCTTCATCAATAGTAGCCTGAGCTGTACTTCCCGTAACTGTAACGCCACAGCTCAATGGAATGGCATCAGCAAAATTATCGTTAAGCGGTGGACATTCCAATTGATTCAACGTCCCACTTGTTATCGTACAAGCTGGATTCTGATCATTCGCAATAGTTATTACAACCGGCGTATTGTTTTGGAAAGGACCAAATTGAACCTGTCCCGCAGCTGAAATAGTTTGCGGCGCGCTTCCCTGATCATCCGTCACTGTGACTGATGAAGCTGAACCCAGACTGGTAACATCAACTGAAACAAAAAATTGTGGTGCATTCGCGCAATCGGAAACTACGCTATATGTTGCAGCAGAATTTTCACAATCCAGATAGTATCCACATAAACTCCAGGTACCGATGCCATCATTGTTGTAATCCCAAGCCCTTAAATAATAGGTATCACCTACTGTTAGTCCTGTGTAGGTTTTTGTCCCTGCGTTACTGCAAGTTCCAACCTCCGTCAAATTCCCTGGTGTTCCTGAATATAAGGCAGTTGATACAGAGAAAATATCGCCTTGAATATTTGAAATGTTTGTTGTGATTGTAGATGCAGGTGCAACGATGTAATACCATAAGTCACCATTACCAACCGAAGGATTGTAATCTGTACAAGATGGATCAATCTCAGAATCAGAACCTGTTGTTCCATCATTGGAAATTCCGGTAATTTGGTTTGGTCCACATGCCGTACCTAAATCAAGCGTCAGTAAGATTGCGCCTGCAGCATCATCATTTACTGGAGGACAAGCTGTTTGGTTTAACACCGGACTTGTCAAGATACAATTACTATCCTGATCGTTTGAAATTGTTACGATAACTGGTGTATTATTAGGAAAAGGTCCAAACTGAACCGTTCCAGTAGCAGATAACGATTGTGAGGCACTACCCTGGTCATCACCAACAGTCACTGAAGTTGCAGAGCCAAGGCTTGTTACATCCACCCCAATCATGAATTGCTCCCCATTGGCACAATCAGAAATGACATGAAATTCTGCAGTAGCGTTTGTACAGGCAATCACCGACCAAGCCAAGGTAAATGTCCCTGAAGAAGTGGCTGAATAGCCATCCTGAATCCAGTAAAAAGTCTGGTCACTCCCCGTATCGTTTGCCCATACTACCTGAGTATAATCAGAATCGTCAAAACAGATAATCTGTGTCCTGTTCGTACAATCGCCATAAAAAGCGACAACTGTGGAATCAAAATCATTTACGGTCTGACCTATTGTAATCGTGGACCCGGCCGGCACCAAAATCGAATAATATAAATCGGGCGCAAGATTCGTGTTATCGAGACCACTATTAAAGCAGCTGATAAGATTGTCGTCGGTTGCGCCAACTGTGGTTCCATCCATTGGTGATGTCATTGAACCGAGATCAATGGCGGTGTCGCATGTTTCCTGCGCTTTCACCTGAAAAGCCACGAAAACAAAAAACAGTAATAAGTAAATTTTTTTCATAAAAATGTAATTAGATTAATTGCCCCCTAATTTAACTAAAATACTTGTATTCCAGCAACATATTTTAAATAATTGTTAAAAAAAAATTAAAATACTGAAACGACTGATTTAAATGTACCGAAGGCAACTTACTACCTAACGTTGCAAAATAAAAAAACCCTTCTTTTCAGAAGGGCTTTTAAGCTTAAAAAACCGAGGTTATTGCTTTACAACTTTAATTGTCTTAAATTGGTTCTCTGCCGTGACCTTTACAAAATAGGTTCCGGATGCCAGGTTAGACATATCAACTTCTCCAATATTCGCATTAATGGATTTCACCATAATTTGCTGACCAAGCATGTTCAAAACCGCAACGTTTGAAATTTCCTGATTGTTTGATAACTTAAGGATGTTTTTAACAGGATTAGGGAAAGCAGCAAATGATCCAAATGCAGCATTATCAATACCTAATGCAGTCGAAGTAATCTCAATGTCCATAACACCTTCAGCATCATTGGTAAAGCCACTGTAGTAACCCGCATTTACATAATATGTGGTTCCAACTAATGACCCTGTGATTGTGTAGGTCTCAGGATCTCCTGCTGAAAATCCATTGTCTACTGTACCCACGCATGTCAATGCTCCGCATGTCCCGGTGTAAATTCCAAGTTGTGGATCCCATGCAGTAGGATTGAGATTAATCGTGATATCGCCTCCATCACCTACAAAAGTGTACCATACACCATCATTCATTCCATTTGCAGCACAAGTGTTTATAAAACCGTCATTGTTAGTAGCTCCACTGGCATCCTGTGAATTCGTATAAGGAAAAGAAGTTACAGCCAACGCAGTATCACAAGAATCATTTGCCGGAGGACAGGCAACTTGAACCTGCTCAGGACTTGTAATTGTACAAACACTATTCTGGTCATTGGCAATCGTGAAAATTACTGGTGTTGCATTTGGAAATGGCCCAAATGTAAACGTACCCGTGCCATTGGCTACCTGCGGAGCACTTCCCTGATCGTCTGCAATCGTCAAGCTCGTTGCCGTTCCCATTTCAGTGATGTTTACATCAATAGTAAATTGTTCTCCATTGGCACAATCGGATACAACGGTATACTCTGCCACCGGCATTTCACAGTCAAGATAATATCCGCATAAATCCCAAGTACCCACTCCGTCATTGCTGTAGTCCCACATTCTAAGATAGTACGTTTCTCCAACAGTTAATCCTGTAAAAGTTTTTACTGCTGCATTGTCACAGACACCCACCTCTGTTAAGTTTCCTGAAGTGCCTGAATATAGTGCATTTGAAACAGTATACAAAGGCGATCCATTTGTACCTACAACGTTCGAGATACTAATGTTAATTGTTGGTGCAGGCGCTACGATATAGTACCATACATCCCCATTACCCGGCGTTGGATTGTAGGCACAAGAAGGCGCCACTTCCGAAGACTCCGTGCTCGCATCATTTGTAACTCCAATAACCTGGTTAGGCCCACATTCGGTACCAAGATCCAGAACAAGTTCAAGAGCTCCGGAAATATCATCATTTACAGGTGGAGGAGCGAGAGTTGTAAAATCCTTTCCTCTCCAAGTGCTTAAATCTCCGCCTCCACAGTTAGACCGTACCCAGAAATAATAGTGTGTAGATTCTACTAAACTTGAAAAGTCCACGCTAAAAGTAGCATCCGATACACTTCCTGTTGGTGAGGTCGATGCATCTGGGGCTGTGCTGTCTTCTGTAAAAATATAATCATAACCGCCGGCTGGAGCTGAGATTGACGCGATCCAGGTAACTGTGGCAGTGTTGGTTGTCAGGTTTGATACTGTTATATTTCCGGCTGGAAAGCAACTTGGAGGTGTACCGCATACGATTCCCCTTGTCCTGAATACAAATCCGTCACCACTACAGGCATTGTCTTTGTGGGTGTAAAACCTCACAACACCATCAACGTCAGAAAGCCAAAGGACATAAGCATTTTCGCCATAAGCAAGCGTCGTAGTACCGGCTTCATCGGCAATTGTGATTACGTCACCAGCGTTCGAGCTGGAAAACTGATAGGTCTCACCTGCAGTTACGTTTACTAATGAATACTCATCCGCAAATGCCAGCGTAGTAATTTCATTCAGCGTACTACCGTCACAAGTCGCAGCCGTGTATGTTGTGTCGGGATACTGCCCATTGGTTGCAGTGAGACATTGCGCCGATAAAAACGACGAAAATCCCAGCATTAAAAACATTAAAGTAATTTTTTTCATATATAGAGTTTTAGATTGGGCGCTAAAATAAAAATTTACGTCACAAATGGCAAAAATAATAGGCCAAAACTCAATACTTTAACAAATACTACGATCTAAACATAAAAAAAGTGGCCATTTACGGACCACTTTTAAATTTACCGAAATAAATCAATTTATTTTATGCTTTCGATCAACACCATTTCGTTAGCATCTGAATGATAATCCACCCCTGCAAATTCAAATCCGAACAAATTCAGAAAATCATTTTTATACCCAGCCAGATCGCCAATTTCAGGTAATATTTCAGTGGTTGCTTCCTGCCAGAGCTTCGCCACTTTTTCCTGTACATCATCACGCATTTCCCAGTCATCAATTCGGATTCTGCCTTTATCATCCGTAGGGATCGCTCCACCATGATACAGCCTGTCCTGAAACAAACGCTGGATTTGCTCTATGCATCCTTCATGTATCCCTTTCTCTTTCATGATTTTATACAACAGCGAAATATACAATGGTATCACGGGGATCGCAGAACTTGCCTGGGTAACCAGTGCCTTATTCACCGAAACGTATGCTTTCCCTCCTATTTCTTTTAAACTGTCGGTAATAGAGAATGCGGTAGCTTCCAGGTGGTCTTTTGCTCTTCCAATCGTTCCCTTTCTATAAACTGCTTCCGTAACTGCCGGGCCGATATAGGAATAAGCAATCGTCATTGCGCCGTCAGCAAGTAAGCCCGCATTTTTCAAATCGTCGATCCACATCGCCCAGTCTTCACCACCCATTACGACAACCGTGTTCTGAATTTCTTCTTCATTCGCGGGTTCGATGCTAACATTAGAAACAATGCCAGTGTGAAAATCTACTGTTTTATTGGTAAAGGTTTGTCCAATCGGCTTTAACGTCGAACGGTGGGTAACGCCTGTCTTAGGATGGGTCCTGACTGGAGATGCCAAACTGTAGATGATAAGATCAACCTGACCTAAATCCGATTTTATCATTTCGATAACCTGCTGCTTAACGTCGTCAGAAAATGCGTCACCATTAATGCTTTTTGCATAAAGCCCGGCGGCGTGGGCTTCTTTTTCAAATGCTGCCGAGTTGTACCAGCCCGGAGACGCTGTTTTGCCCTCAACCGGTGGCTTCTCAAAAAAGACCCCGATGGTAGCTGCGCCTGATCCAAACGCGCTTGTAATTCTTGATGCCAGTCCAAAGCCCGTTGAGGCGCCTATCACCAGGACTTTTTTAGCACCATCGATAGCGGCTTTTGATTTTACGTATTCAATTTGATTTTTAACGCTTTTCGCACAACCATCCGGGTGCGAGGTAAGGCAGATAAATCCGCGCATTCTTGGCTCTATAATCATATCAGCTTAAATTTAGTTTTTGTTTAAAAAGCGGAACGAAGTTAACAAAAATAAACGGGATTTCAGCAGCCTCCTATTATTGTAACCGAGCTTTGTTTATTACAATCCTGATTTTGGAAATGGCTGCCCCACGGTAAACCAAGATATTTTTAAAACACCAGGTCTCAGGAATAAATCGACAGTTTTCCCAGTACTGGTTATTTCGTATATCTTTTTCGGCACATCAATTTCGTCCGAAGTCTTTAATCCAGCCCATGGGGCAAGCTTAATATAATAAGTATCTGATTTGCCCTTTGAAATCCGCTTGCCCAGGACAACTACACTATATTTCTTTGGAACTGAGTTATCCAAACTACAATTAAGACAGGTAACACTGCCATAACTGTAACCCAGGACAAAAAGTAACAACATAATAGAAAGCACTATATCATTTTTTTTACGAAACCTAAAAGCCTTCACTGAAATCAATAAAATCAGGTACAGCAAAGTAGTACACCACATAGGCGCCCAAAACTCCTGAATATCAAAAAGGTTGTAGAATATCATTCCCCGCATTCCAAGGCTCATTGTAGAAGGGAGTATGGCGGGCATCACACTCGGAAAAGCACTTTCCCTTTTTGCAGTTATTTTAATTAGGCCCTCCGAAAGTTTTACGACGATAATAGCCACCAACGGAATCAATATTGCAGCGACGACTGCTGGTATATCACCTAAAAAAAATGCCCAAACCGCAATCAGGCCACTGATCCAGTTTAATACTTTGGCTGTTTTTCGCGCCTTCGTGAGTTTGACAGCCCTTTCTTCCTCTGTCTTGCCCAAAACAGGATTCATGAGTATTTCCCGCTCTTCCATTTCAGCTTCTTCCCGATCCAAATTGGGATATGAATGCACGAACCAATTTTCGATTTCGTCATAACCCTCGTAACTTGAGCTAATTTTTATTTTCTTTTTTGATCTGTCAAATGGTTCGACAAGGAGAACCTTGCCGGTGAAACGGTATCCCCTGATCTCGTCAAACGAAAGCGTCCTTCTGGAAAAAGCGCTTACTAAGACAATCTCCTCCTCATCCATAATGACTTTAGATTTGTATACCTGGCAAAGCAGATAGACCATGAGAAGGATCATAATCATTGAAAATGGAACCAATATCCAATAGCTGTCAGGTTCCGGTGGATGATTTACGCCCGAGACAAAAGGCAGTACAAGCAGCCAGCCGAAAAGCCCGATAACCATCGCCGCAATAAGGCAGATAAACAATTTCTGGCTGGATTTTATCGTGTACGCTTTCATTGCGGTCGGCTAGCTTAATAATGCTTTGGCGTGCATGATCGCAGAATCGGTAATGTCTTTTCCTGAAAGCATTTCGGCAATTTCGGTAATGCGTTCTTCAGGTGACAGTTGTTTCAAATCAGATTGAGTCTGTTCATTGGACACTGATTTAAATACTTTGAAATGTGAGGTGCCTTTAGCCGCAATCTGAGGCAAATGGGTTATCGCAAACACCTGCATTTCATGGCTCATCGACTTCATAATCTCTCCCATTTTATTGGCAATTTCGCCGGAAACACCCGTATCGATTTCATCAAAAATAATCGTTGGCAGTTTAGAGTACCTGGCTAAAACGGCCTTGACTGCCAGCATAATCCTTGACATTTCCCCCCCGGAGGCCACTTTTTTCAGCAATCCGAAATCAGATCCCTTATTCGCCGAAAATAAAAATTGCAACTCGTCTTTGCCATTCAAAAAATAATGATCCGATTCCACAATCCGTATATTAAACCGGGCGTCGGGCATTCCCAATTGAGACAGGATTGTAGTTAATTGCAGCGATAATTTAGGGATTGCCTCACTTCGCCTTTGATGAATTACAGCACCTTTGTCGTTAAGGCCGTTCTCGTCTGCGGTGATTTCTTCTTTCAACTTCTGTATTCCGGACTCGAGATCACCGGCAACTGCAACTTTCGAGGAGAGTGTTTCCTGAAGCTGAATCAGTTCTTCAACCGATTGTACCTGGTGTTTTTTCTGGAGCGCATAAATCACTTGTAACTTCTGTGTTACCTTTTCGAGTGCCGCGGGATCGTCAATCAGCTTTTCAGTGTGTCGGTTTATTTCGCCGAAAATATCATCCAGTTCAATCAGCGTACTGTCTGTTCTTTCAAGAAGCACTGCATATTCTTTGGAAACTGAGGCGATCTTCTGAAGTGACGCTTTGATTTCCTTCAAATGCTGCAGCACGCCGAACTGCTCGTTGTCTCCTAACGAAATCACCTTCGCAAATGATTCTTTGATGGCTTCCACATTGCTCAGCTGTTCGTTTACCGCTTCCAGCTCTTCCTGCAGACCCGGTTTCAGGGCGGTGGCAACAAGTTCGTCTAGTAAAAACGCATTGTAATCCTGCTCTTTATTCGCCTCCTGTAGTTGGAAAGTCAAATCTGCAAGTCGTTGCTTCCTGGTTTTATATCCTTTCAACTGCACTTCAAACGCTGCAAGCTGATCTGCGTTATCGGCAATTGCATCGATAATTTTAAACTGAATGCCTTCGTCCGAAAGCTCCTGGGTCTGATGCTGTGAGTGGATATCGATTAGAAACAAACCCAATTCCTGAAGTTCCGGCAAATTAACCGGGCTGTCATTAACAAATGCGCGGGATTTTCCTGTGGGCAAAATTTCCCTCCTTAAAATTGTCACGTCCTCATAGTCGAGGTCATTGTGCTTAAAAAAGTCCTGAAGTGTATACGCTGCAATATCGAAATGTGCTTCGACCACACATTTTTCGTCTTTTTTACGCAGTGATGAAAGGTCTGCCCTCTTGCCCAATACCAATCCCAAGGCACCAAGCAGAATGGATTTTCCCGCGCCGGTTTCTCCTGTAATAACAGAAAATCCATCGGAAAAATCGATGGATAATTTTTCAATTAAAGCAAAATTCCTAATGGAGAGGGAAATGAGCATCTTATTTTTTTAAGTGGATTACAATATTACGCAATCGCCTGTCAAAAACCAATCGATAAGTTACCCTAAAATTTAATGGAAGACCATTTTGATGAATTCACTGGCGAAAGTTTATTAAGCATTTCAGTAAGGTCAGCAATATTAATCGATGGACCGGCTGAAAAAATAGAAACAATTTCATCCGCTTTTGAGTCGAAGAAAACCCGGGTTAAAAACGCGTTTGGCCGCGTATCATAAACTTTCTGCAATGTCATCAGCGTTGCTTTTATTTTTTCTTTACCTGCTTTTGTATTTTCACCGAAAACATCAAGCGCGCCAATATGGTAATCGTATAGTGCTTCTCTGATCGGTGCAAAGGTATTCGAAAGCAAATCGTTAATCAGGAAAAAACGATTTTGGTTCCCGTCCTGCTGGCTCCAGCCTTTATAACCTCCCTGTTGTGCCACGCTGGCAATGGAATGCGCAGCATTAAAGTAGTCTGTCCCACCCATTAATGAATAGGTATCTGCATCGAGTCCTATGATAATATTGGCATAAAATGCCAATACAGAAACCAGATTTGAGTCAAAACTATTCGGGTTGAAAAACAGGTTCTCGTATTCAACATATTTGAAATTGAAATCCTTATCATTATAGTTGAAGACCGGTGAAGAATAGGTGGAATTGTATACCGGACGTGAAGATTGTATTTGCAGTGTTGCGGAAAACTGGTCTCCACTGTATGAAGCCACGTTGATAAACATCGTGCAGTCTATCCGTTCTTTTGTTTTAAAACTGGTTTCTGTCCACTTGGTTTTGTTCACAAACTCGTTGAGCGATTTCTCCAGTGTTTTGAATATCTGTTGATTGGTACTTCCAACGCGGTCGGAGTTTATCCTGACTTCGCAATTCAATTCCTGGGCATTTGAAATGCCGGTAGCAAACAGCAGAAAAAAGAGAATTTTACGCATTGAAATGTGTTATTACTTTATTTAAAATATCATCGGCAACGGCCTCCTTAGCCTTCAGTTCCATCGGTTCAATATTAAAATTCTTATCGATAAAAGTGATTTTATTTGTGGTTTTCCCGAATCCAGCACCCTCATCGCGCAGCGAATTAAGGACAATCAAATCGAGATTTTTCTTTTGAATTTTCAATTTGGCATTCTCAATTTCATTTTCTGTTTCCAGTGCGAACCCAATTAAAAACTGATTTTTTTTAGCCTGTCCCATCGATGCAAGAATATCCTTTGTTTTTTCTAACGCAATGGTAAATTCGTCCGATGATTTCTTAATCTTTTCTCCGGCAACTATTTTCGGCCTATAATCCGCGACCGCAGCTGCGGCAATGGCAACGTCCACCTCTCCATAAAAACGATGGCATGCGTCATACATTTCCTGTGCAGACACCACTTTAATGGTTTCGATATTGCCACTTTTAGCGGTAAAGTGCGTTGGGCCTGTAATCAAAATAATGGTAGCGCCGAGTCCAGCGGCTGATTCTGCAAGGTCAAATCCCATTTTTCCGGATGAATGATTCCCTATAAAACGCACAGGGTCTATCGCTTCGTATGTGGGCCCGGCAGTAATTAGGATTTTTTTTCCTTTCAAAGGCAATCGGGAAGCAATATCGCTCTCAATAAAATGCACTATATTCTCTGGTTCAGCCATCCTGCCCTCGCCCGATAATCCGCTCGCCAACTCTCCGCTTTCAGCAGGAATGATCGTGTTGCCGAATCGTTTCAAGATGTTAAAATTATCGAGTGTCGATCCATGCCTGTACATATCGAGGTCCATTGCAGGAGCAAAATAAACGGGGCATTTTGCAGAAAGATAGGTTGCAGTAAGCAAATTATCACACGTCCCGGAAGCCATTTTCGACAGTGTATTTGCCGTTGCAGGCGCAACAACCATCAGATCAGCCCAAAGTGCAAGATCGACATGATTATTCCAAACCGCATTTTCATCGTCATCATTGTAGAACGAGGAATGGACGGGATTTTTCGAGAGTGTCGATAACGTCAGTGGTGTGACGAAATCTTTAGAGGCAGGCGTCATGACTACCTGGACCTGCGCGCCTGCTTTTATAAAAAGTCTAACTAAACCTGCAGTTTTATATGCGGCAATGCCACCAGAAACACCCAGCAATATTTTCTTACCGCGTAAAACTGACATAGATACTATTTATTTGGAATCTTTGTGGTAGATTTTATCTTCCAGCCATTCCTGCACTGCTAAAGCGTGGGGTTTTGGCAATTTTTCGTAAAATTTAGAAACCTCAATCTGCTCTTTATTTTCGAAAATTTCTTCAAGACTGTCATTGTAGGTAGCAAACTCTTCCAATTTCTCAGTAAGTTCTTTCTTGATTTCAGAGTTAATCTGGTTTGCTCTTTTAGCCATAATTGTGATTGCCTCATACACATTTCCGGTTGGTTGCTCAATCTGGCTTTTATTATAAGTGATTGTATTCACCGGAGCATTCGTCTTTTTTAAATCCATGACTTATTATTATTTAGAAAATTGTTTTAAATCTGTTTCAATTCTGGCCAGCATATCATCTGCTTTGGCCTTATATTCGGTGGACGCATTAAATTTCATAAGGCTTGCATAAGCACTTTTCGCCACCAGCAGACGTTCCTCCATTTTTGAAGGAATACTGTTTATAGCGAGATTGTAAGCCGAGTCGAATTTGTAATATAATGCTTTTTCTTTGTAGGGCGTACCTGGAAAATCTGCAATGAAGTTATCGAAGGCTACCAATGCTGACTTGTAATCTGAAATCGTATTGTATTGTTTGGCAACCTCAAAATTCTTCTTTTCAATCTTCTCCCTTAGCTCTTTCGCAATGCGGTTAGCCTCAGTCAGGTATTCAGAATTTGGATAATTGTTGATGAACGACTGCAATTTATCAATGGCTTTGAATGTATCGACCTGGTCAAGACTGTATCGCGGAGACAATTTAGAAAAACTGTATGCTGCAAGGTAAGCTGCTTCTTCGGCTTTCTCGCTTTTTGGATAACTGGAAGAAAACTTATCGAACTGATAACTCGCTGGATAATACTGCTTTTCAGCATAAAAAGATTTGGCATACATATAAAACAACTTCTCTGCCTGTGGTTTTCCCTGGTAAGAAGGTGCAATCTGTTCAAAAAGCCTCAGCGCCTTAGAAAATTTGCCCTTATCGTACATTTTCGTCCCTACTTCGTATTTTTTTGCGGTGTCTTCGTTCTTTAGCGCTTTTTGGTATTCGCTACAGGAACTGAACAACACGAGAACAAATAGCAGAGAAATAAATTTCTTCATTTTTATTTTTTGAATTTTAATGATTTTGCCGGAAATCAGGGATTGTAATATTCACTGAAAATCAAGCAGCAAATTTAGTTATTAATTGCAGACTACAAAACATTTTTTTGTGGGTGTCTTTGACATGTCTCAGACTTAATATCCCAGTGATTTTACGAAACTATTAATCCGTCCAGCCAATTCTTCGTTGACTTCAACAAGTGGCAACCGAACGGTATTTTCCGAAAGCCCTAACGCTTTATGAATTTGCTTAATTCCGCCGGGATTACCTTGTTCAAAAATCATGTCAATCGAATCTGCTATCTTGTAATGCAGCGCGTACGCGTCATCTGTTTTTCTTTGCAATCCAAGGCGTACCATTTCGGAAAATTCCTTAGGAAACCCCTCGCCGATCACCGAAATTACGCCTGCTCCCCCCGCCAGTATCATAGGCAGCGTAATCATGTCATCGCCTGAAATGACCAGAAAATCTTTTGGTTTCATCTGTATCAACTTCATGGCCTGTACCATATCGCCTGCAGCTTCTTTCACACCGATGATATTTTCGAATTCGTTCGCAAGCCGGATAATGGTGGCTGGCAATACATTGCTGCTTGTTCTTCCGGGAACATTGTATAGGATAACCGGAACCGGTGAAGCGTTTGCGATCGCACTGAAGTGGCGGTAAATCCCTTCCTGTGTTGGTTTGTTATAATAAGGCGATACCGAAAGCACAGCCGAAAAATTTGAAAAATCGCGGGTTTTCAATTCAGCCACCACTGCGGCCGTATCGTTCCCCCCAACACCAAGCACCAGAGGAAGCCTTCCATTGTTTGCCTGCACAATCGTATCAATAACCAACTCCTTTTCCCCTTCCGTAAGTGTTGCCGGCTCTCCGGTCGTTCCAAGAACCACAAGATATTCGACACCGCCATCAATGACATGATTGACAATTTTTACAAGGGCTTCCGTATCCACGGAAAAATCTTTTTTGAAAGGAGTTACCAGCGCAACGCCGGTACCGAAGAATGGTTGCATAACTAAATTTTGTTTAAAATTTTGAGGTATTTAAATAGTTCGGAGATAAAGACCTGATAACTTTCTGCGACCGTAGTGATCATGAAATGGTTCAGGCGTTTGTCAATAGTGGAAAATCCGGCTTTAAATGAGGCTTTAGACCTTTGTGTCACCAACAAAAGTGGTGCTTTTTCAATATCGTAGTAACTAATCAGCAGGTCAAAGTTTTGGCTAATGAAATTCGTTACCGCGTCGCTGTGAAAATGAGCGTCCCAATCGATGTCTTTCAGGCTGAAAACTGGATAATCAAAAACTTCATTCTTTCTAATCCTATCCCTATAGGCGAGAACCGTAACATGATCCCTAGAAATTCCATTGTTCACCAGTTCGGCAACAAATGCTTCACGGGCATCAAAATAGCTTTCATCAATGAGGATACCGACCGAACTGATGCTGTTTCCATCAAAATTGTTCTTAACGTTAGAGAGGCTTTTTTTTAACTTTCTTTTTAATAAAAAATTCTTCAAAAACTTTAAAAACATATTACTTTTACTTGATTTACAAATTTACTCAAATTACTGCCAAAAATCGATGGTAAATCTAAAAAACAATAACGTAGCCGTAAAGCATTTTGTTTTATTCTTAACATTTCTGTTTTTTTTTAGTTGTGGACCACACAGAAATTATGTCACCAGAATAGAAGGAAAGCAGATTGGCATCAACAATTCTCAACCGGAGACCGCGGCGATTGACGCCTTTGTAAAGCCCTATCGGGAACACATTGATGAAGATCTGAGCGCTATTTTGGCTTACGCACCGGAAACACTCGAAAAATTTACTGGGGAATGGCAGACAAACATTGGTAACTTTATGTCCGATGTGACTATGCAAAGATGCACACCAATTTTTAAGACACGTGAAAACCTGCAAATTGACATTTGCTTACTCAACCACGGGGGAATACGTGCCGGCATTGCCAAAGGAAATGTCACCGCACGAACAGCATACGAAGTCATGCCTTTTGAAAACAGTGCGATCGTCGTAGCGCTTAAGGGAGAACAGTTGAAAGAAATTGCCACTTATATCATTAAAGAACACAAACCCCATCCATTGTCCGGAATGACCTTTACAATTAGTAAAGACAAAACCCCAAAGGATATCCTGGTCGGCGGCAACCCCTTGAACACCGAAAAAACCTACTACGTGGTCACTTCAGATTATCTGGCAAATGGCGGTGACAACATGGCGTTTTTTAAAAAATTTGTGGCCAAATATGATTTGGATTACAAGCTGCGTAACATCCTGATTGATTATTTTAAGGATGTGGATACTTTGGAAGTGCGTCATGACCAGCGCATTTCTGTTGAATAATAGCAAACGGAATACATACTCTAGCCCTGATCGAAGCGGCATCTCCCAATTTAAAAAACAAGGTGCCAGCCGTAGTTTTTAAAATTGGGAATACAGCGGAGAGCAGGATTAAGCTCCTAAAAAAATGAAGAGAAGGGATTTTATACAAAAGACTGCGGCAGGATCAGCATTTCTTGCCTTGCCAAGCGTACCGCTGATGGGTTTCGCGACAAGCGTAAAGCATCTGGTGATTTTGCACACCAATGACGTACACAGCCACATCGATCCGTTTCCGGCAGACGATCCAAAAAACGCGAATAAAGGTGGTGTTTCAAGGCGCGCCTCACTGGTTGAAAGCATCCGCAAAGAAAACCCAAATGTACTCCTGCTGGATGCCGGTGACGTTTTTCAGGGCACGCCTTATTTTAATTATTATGGCGGCGAATTGGAATTCAAGTTGATGAGCATGATGAAATATGATCTGGCTACGATGGGCAACCATGATTTTGACAACGGCATTGAAGGTTTTTACAAGCAGCTGCCCAATGCGAATTTTGAATTCGTTTCAGCCAATTACAATTTTAAAAATACCATCCTCGACAGCATTGTAAAGCCTTATAAGATTTTTATAAAAGACGGCATTAAGATTGGCATTTTCGGGTTAGGTGTGGAGCTCGAAGGACTGGTCGATAAAAAAAATTACAAGGAAACCGTGTACCTTAATCCCGTTGACATGGCTACCGAGATGGTGAAAAAACTCAAAAAGGAAGAAAAATGTGATTTGGTAATTTGCCTTTCCCATTTGGGCTATGCTTATAAAGATGATCCTGAAAAAATATGCGACCTGAAGTTAGCGGCACAAACTAAAGACATCGACCTTATTATTGGCGGCCATACGCATACCTTCCTTGACAAACCCACTATCGTTAAAAACCTTGATGGGAATGACGTACTGGTGAATCAGGTGGGCTGCTATGGTATAAACCTAGGAAGAATCGATTTTTACTTTGATCAAGATCAAAAATCAAATGTGTCCAGGGTAATTTCGGTATAGGTCAGGAATTAATCAGCTGATCCCGCCGTAAAAAATACCTTGCCATGAAGAAGTAAGACAGCAGCTGCGCCGACACATATATGATTTCGAACATCCAGAATGCGACATAAAAATGGTATAGCACATAAAAAATATCCGAGAGCAGGAAACAGGTCCACATCAACACACAACTAATTGTTTTCCGGGAACCTTTCGCAATATAATTCAGGATGGCCAGTTTTCCCATTACCGCCAATATGATCCCATATATAAGGAACAATTGAAAGAACCGCTGTTCGTTTTTGAAATCGAGACGCAACATTGTGATGAGCAGGTAGGTGATAAATACCAATACGATTAAAATGGGGAGCGCATCCCCTTTCCTGAATTTATTTGTCATAAAATCCTTCGCTACCTGCGGCAGGATCATGAGGTAAATCAGCATAAAACATCCGAAAGAGACCAGGAATGACGTTTCATACTCCATCATGCTGTAGACATCACCGGTGAACGCCAGCAAAAAGATAATGGCCTTATCAAAGCTGATTGTGTAATTATTGTTTACGTAATAATAATAAAATATAGAGGGTACGACCACCGCCTTCGGAAATATAACCCAGTCATTCATTCCAAGGCAGCCAAACAGTACGCAAAGCAATGCCGCTGCGAAATAAGTGATCAAGGCAGGGGTATCTATCTTCATTGCAACATTTTAATAAAATCTGATTCGGAGATCACTGGTACATTTAGTTTTGTCGCCTTTTCAAGTTTTGCAGGTCCCATATTGTCCCCAGCGACGACATAATCGGTTTTAGCCGATATAGCACTACCCACTTTTCCACCATTGTCTTCAATCGCCTTTTTAAGATCGTCTCGGGAAAATGTTTCAAACACCCCGGACACCACAAAGATCTTTCCCTGTAGCTTGTCCGTCGCGTCTGGGTTAATGCGCTCGACGGCTTCCAATTGCACACCATAACTTTTAAGCCTTTGGATAATCAAACCATTTTTTTCATTGGAGAAGAACTCAATGACACTTTGCGCAATCCGCTCTCCGATTTCGTCCACGAGAATGAGATCCATCAAACTTGCGCCAGCCATTGCGTCAATATTTTTATAATGTTTTGCCAGTTTTTTGGCGACTGTCTCCCCTACATACCGTATTCCAAGCGCGAACAGCACCCGTTCAAATGGAATTTGCTTTGAGTTTTCGATACCGTTAATCAGGTTTTCAGCTGATTTTTGCGCCATACGCTCCAACGGCAGTACATCTTCCACTTTCAATTTATAAAGGTCTGCGTAATCATTTATCAGTCCGTTGTTGTGCAACAATGCTACAGTCTCACCGCCCAGCCCTTCAATATCCATTGCTTTCCTGGAAATGTAATGTTGAATTCTCCCTATTATCTGCGGAGGACATCCGTAGTAATTCGGGCAATAGTGCTGCGCCTCGCCAGCGTTTCTTATTAATGCAGTATGACACTCCGGGCAATGCGTGATATATGCTGTAATGGATGTATCGGGTCTTCGCTTCGACAGGTCGACGGCGATAATTTTGGGAATAATTTCACCTCCCTTTTCAACGTATACTTCGTCTCCAATTCGGATGTCCAGCTTTTCAATCTGGTCTGCGTTATGTAAGGAGGCTCTTTTCACGACGGTCCCAGCGAGTTGTACCGGCTCCAAATTGGCTACCGGGGTAATCGCTCCCGTCCGGCCAACCTGGTAAGAAATCGAATTCAGCCGGGTAGACACCTGCTCCGACTTAAATTTATAGGCAATTGCCCAACGCGGCGCTTTGGCGGTATATCCTAATTCGTCCTGAAAGTGCAATGAATTTACTTTGATGACCACACCATCTGTTTCATAGGGAAGATTATGGCGGTGCGTGTCCCAATAATCAATAAATTCAAAAACTTCTGTTAGGTTTTTGGCCAGTTGTGCTTCTTTCGGGACTTTGAAACCCCAATCACGTGCGTGCTGTAATCCCTCATAATGCGTTTTGAACTGCAGTTTATTGCCAACAATCGAATATAATAAACAGTCTAATGGGCGACGGGCCACTTCAGCGCTGTCTTGCAGCTTTATACTCCCAGATGCGGTATTCCTTGGATTAGCATAAGGCATTTCCCCAATTTCAATCAGGTCCTGGTTCATTTTTTCAAAGCCAGCCAGTGGTAAAATAATTTCTCCCCTGATATCAAAACGGCCGGGAAAATCTCCTTTTAGTTGCAATGGGATTGATCTTATCGTCTTTACATTTGTAGTGACTTCATCGCCTTTGAAGCCATCGCCGCGGGTCACGGCGTGTTTAAGCAACCCATTTTCATAGGTAAGGCTTATGGATGCGCCATCATATTTTAACTCGCAGGTAAAATCCGGGTTGACATCGCCCAGAACTTTCAGTATCCGCTTTTCCCAATCTTCTACGTCTTCTTTGGAATAGGAATTGTCAAGCGAGTACATGCGGTTTTCATGAACAATGGTCGGGAAGTTTTTTGTAACCGTACCACCGACTCTTTGTGTAGGGGAATTTTCATCGAAATATTCAGGATGCTGGTTCTCCAATTCCTGAAGTGTTTTCAGTTTCAGGTCAAATTCTAAGTCAGAAATCGTGGGCTTATCGACTACATAATAATTGTAATTGTGTTGATTAAGTTCGTCTCGCAGCGCCTGAATTTTTGCCTTAACTTCCATTTATTTCCGGAATATAAACGTTAGAATTTAAAGTGCCAATTTAATAAATTTTATCTGCTTTAGGTAAAAAGACCGCTACCGATTTCGGCCTCATTTTAAAGATATTTTTGTGCGTATTTAGCATACCATTAGTAAGAAATGAAATAAAACACTTTTTTTTGTAATCTTTTGATATAAAACTCATTTAAAATAGTATATTTGAAAGCTCTTTTACAAGACAAGCCATTGACATTTTGTGAGTTTAAAATAGATGCCGTCCCCAAATTCTATCGTTAACCTATTCGAGATGAAGCATAACCAAAAACTTCATTTGCGAATATTTCTTACACGTTCATTTCCATAAGTACAGTACGAATGCTATTTGCAATATCACAAACACACACAAAAGCAAAAATCATTTTAACAATTGAAGGAAAATGCAAGAAGACAAAATTATTGACGCCGAATCGGTTATTCTAAGATTAAAGCAAGCTTTAAAAATCAGAAAAGATATTCATCTGGCCAGGATGCTGAATATCAGGCCGAATACCATTTCCACCTGGAAAAAGAGGAATACATTGGATTACCCTGCCATAATCGGCATTTGCCAGGAAATGGAACTGGACCTTAATGAAATTTTGCTGGAAAAGAAAACGACCAGGCAGAACGATTTAAGTAAACCGGTACAGACGAAACTTGTGAGCCGCGAAGTACAATTCGAATACTGCATGGGCTCTGACGAACTCGTAGAAAAACTCCCTAGATATAATTTTCCGTTCATCATCGGCAGCAATTCACGCGCTTTCCAGGTGTTGAGCAATAATATGTTCCCGATTATCGAGGAGAATTCATTTGTAATTTGTGAAGAGACTAAACTTAGTGAAATCCCGGAAAACAGTCTGGCTGTAATCATCAGCAGAAAAAAAGGGTTGTTTATTAACCGTATCCGTCGCATTGCCGATAAAAAAGACGTTTATCTGCTGACCAGTGAAAATACCTTTTTCAACAATGTCAATATGAGGGAGGAAGACATTAATGAAATCTGGCTGATTAAGGCATCTTTATCTTACAACATGAACGTCGATAACAAATTCAAGTTTATTAACGACAGCATTAAGGTAATCGATCGCGCACTGATTGATTTCAAGAGTTCATAACCGAGATAATCTGGCGGTAAAGTTGGCCATCACTCAAAAATGCGCCCTGTTGTATCAGCGCAAAAATAGAAGCATTGCGGTCTTCGCCGAAATCCCTTGTTCCCATCTTCATTTCAATGGTATCGGTAAACATATTGTCGCCCAGCCATTGCAATCCGGCTTTGGTCAGGAAATCAACATTTCCGTCAAGTGATTTGAGCACCAAAGATTTAATTTGAGCATCACCTGCATGAAAAAGAAAAATGTGGTTTTTCGAGAAATGCTCCAGGTATTCCGCACGCGTTAACACACCTTCCCAGATCAGGTCGGAAAAAACATCAAGTTCCTGCTCTGCGATCTGAGGGTTTTCGGACTTGATCTTGTCCCATTCTGCCTTGTCAATGGATTGGGTGGCCAGGAAGTTTATAAACTCCGGGTGCAGTTCTTCGAATTGTTCTTTAGTGAGGCGTGCGTATTTCATTTGGGCGGGGCTGGGTTGGAAAGTTTGAAGTTGAAAGTCTAAAGTTGCAAAGTTATAAAGTTTTGGAACTTGTCCATTCAAATTTCGTTGTCCATTAGTCAAAATTGTTGAAAACCGGATGTTGAAAAACGAATTTCGAAGTTTAACAGCACCCTAGCCCCGATTGAAGCCGGCATCCTTTTTTATTTTTCGGATTTGCCCTTCGACGGCACCCGAAGTAAAAAAATAAAAAAGATAAAGGCGGAAAGCGGGATTAGCTCCAAAAAAAAAAAAATCCCGACTTTCATCGGGATTTCTATACACTTTGCAAATCAGCTGCTCATTAGATCAGCTACTATTTCTCAGCTACAATCTCGTAAGGCAGGTCAACTACAACATCCCTGTGTAAACGCACAGAAGCATTGTATTTCCCGGTGCGTTTCACGATACCGCTTGTGATGAATTTCCTGTCGATTTCGTGTCCTGCTTTAGCCAAAGCTTCAGCAAGATCGATATTCGTAATCGAACCGAAAAGTTTTTCGCCACCTGCTTTTGCAGAAAGTTTGATATCCAATGATTTTAGGGTTTCAGCCAAAGCCTTAGCATCGTTAACGATTTTAGCTTCTTTGTGAGCCCTTTGTTTCAGGTTTTCAGCCAATACTTTTTTAGCTGAAGGTGTTGCCATTTGTGCAAACCCCTGAGGAATTAAGAAATTACGTCCGTAACCTGCTTTCACAGTAACGACATCATCTTTAAAACCTAAATTTTGAACGTCTTGTTTTAAGATCAATTCCATGTTGTTGTCCTTATTATAGAAGTTAGGTTCCGTTTGATGGAAACCAACAACTGATTTTTAAATTATTTCAATAAATCGGCCACGTATGGCATTAAAGCCAAGTGACGTGCTCTTTTCACAGCCACCGACACTTTTCTTTGGTATTTCAATGAAGTTCCGGTTAAACGGCGTGGAAGGATTTTCCCTTGCTCGTTCACGAATTTCAATAGGAAATCTGGATCTTTATAATCTACATATTTGATTCCGGATTTCTTGAAACGGCAATATTTTTTGGTTTTATTGGTTTCAATGTTCAAAGGCGTAAGATATCTGATATCCCCGTCTTTTTTTCCTTTTGCTGATTGCTCTATAGTAGACATAATTATGCTTTTGCTTTAAGTTTTGTTCTTCTTCTTTCAGCCCATGAAATGGCGTGTTTGTCAAGTGTTACAGTTAAAAAACGCATAACCCTTTCGTCACGTCTGAATTCAGTTTCGAAAGCGATAAGGTGCTCACCGGCAACTTTGAATTCAAATAAATGGTAAAAACCACTTTTTTTGTTTTGGATTTCGTAAGCCATTTTTTTCAGGCCCCAATCCTCTTTAGATACCATCTCAGCTCCTTTTGCGGTAAGAAAATCTTCAAATTTGCTTACTGTTTCCTTTACCTGAACTTCAGATAAAACGGGATTTAAGATGAAAACAGTTTCATAATGATTCATAAAAAATATTTTTAAATTGGGTGCAAAAGTAATCAATTAATTTAATTGCACAAGCATTAACCCATTATAATCGACGAAAGGCAATTTTTGACTGTAAAAATTAGTTTGTTTAAAAAATTTGATATACTTTTAAAATTCCCAAAATTTAAGAACAGAGATTTATGAAGTTGAATTGTGTAATTGTAGATGACAGCTCTATACAGAGGATGATTGTCGGAAAACTGGTTAGCAATCACCTTAACCTGAATTTAGTCGGTGAATTTTCAAATGCGATCGAGGCCAAGAATTTCATGTCATATAACTCAATTGACCTGTTATTTCTTGACGTCGAAATGCCTATTGTAAGTGGTTTCGACCTGCTTGATGGCCTTAAAACAAAGCCACAGGTTGTCTTTATTACCTCAAAACCGGAGTATGCGGTAAAGGCATTTGACTATGATGCAACAGATTATCTTCAGAAACCCATTACGAACGCCCGTTTTGAATCGGCGATAAAACGTGCCATCAACCTCTTTAACATGCAGAAAGAAAGCATGGAAGAGGATGGGGACCATATTTTCATCAAAAGTAAACTTAAGAAACTCAAGATATTTACCGCCAGGATCAAATGGATTGAGGCATATGGCGATTACGTTAAAGTGGTCACCGAAGATGAGAATCACCTTGTGCTGTCAACGATGAAATCTTTCGAAAATGACCTACCGGCAGATCGTTTTGTCCGCGTCCACAAGTCATACATTGTGAATATCGATAAGGTTGATAAGTTCAACAGCAAGTTTGCCGAAATCGGCCCAACAAAGATCCCGTTAAGCCGCAACAAAAAAGAAGATCTCAAAAAGGCGCTCGAGGTTTCTCAGTAAAAATCAACGTTTACAATTGCTTTGATTGCCCTGAACTGCGGAACAGCCTCAAAACTGTTCAGTATTTTACGCAGCGTCATTTTTGTGCTTCCTAAAGCCTTTTCCTGCGGAATTTTGATCATGATTGTCCTAATGTATTCATTCCTGATCCTGCTGATGGAAGGTTCTTCCGGGCCCAAAACCGGAATATCCAGATTTTGTTTTAACACTTCATAAAGCCAAAATGCACCCGCTTTCAGTTTTTCAAAATCACGGTGCTTCAGTGTTAATTTGATCAACCGAAAGTAAGGTGGATACTTGTATATCTGGCGTTCATAAAGTTGCTCTTTGTACATGCCGTGGTAATCATTCTGCGTAACCTGCTGTATCGTGTTGTGGTTTGGGTTGTAGGTTTGGATAATAACCTTGCCCCTTTTAGCGGAGCGGCCTGACCGCCCGGAAACCTGGACCATCATTTGGTAACTCCGTTCCAACGCCCTGAAATCGGGATAATACAGCATGTTATCGGCGTTCATAATCCCAACCAGTGAAACATTATCAAAGTCCAGCCCTTTCGCCAGCATTTGCGTTCCAACGAGGATATCCGTTTCCCTGTTTTTAAACCCATCGATCAATTTTTCGAAACTATATTTCCCGCGCGTAGTATCCTGATCCATCCTTGAAACCCTTGCTTCAGGAAACAGCACTTCCAGTTCCTGCTGCACCTGTTCTGTCCCAAAACCTTTCGTTGTGAGGTCGACACTGCCGCATTGGTGGCAATTGATGGGCATCGCAATCGAATGTCCACAATAATGGCATCGCAATTGGTTTTTAAATTTATGGTACGTGAGGCTGACATCGCATTGCGGGCATTGCGGCACATGGCCACAAGTCATGCATTCCACAACAGGTGAATAACCGCGGCGGTTTTGAAAAAGGATGACCTGTTCGCCCAGCGACAAAGCTTCGGCGATGTGCTCCGTAAGCGTATCACTGAAATGCCCGGTCATTTTCTTTCGGAAGTGCTTGTCTTTTAAGTCGACCAATTCGATTTCAGGCATTAACACATTTCCAAACCGCTCCGTAATTTCGGCATAGCCATATTTACCGGATTGCGCATTAAAATTAGTTTCCAGGGAAGGCGTTGCCGATCCCAGCAATACTTTGGCAGCATGTTGTGAAGCCAATACAATCGCCGCATCCCGCGCGTGATAACGCGGTGCCGGGTCCTGTTGCTTAAATGTTTGCTCGTGTTCTTCATCGATAATAATCAATCCCAACTGATTGAAAGGAAGAAACAACGCCGAACGTGCCCCAATGACAATCTGTGCCTTATCAGAGCTTTCGAGCACGCGATTCCACGTTTCTATACGCTCGTTATTGCTGTATTTTGAATGAAAAACAGAAACTTTGTTTCCGAAATGCTTCTGCAGCCTGCCAACAAGTTGCGTTGTCAAAGCGATTTCCGGCAGTAAGTACAACACTTGTCCCCCGTCCTTAATATAATGTTCTATCAACCTTAGATACACTTCGGTTTTTCCGGAAGAGGTAACTCCTTGGAGCAGACACACTTCTTTTGACCTGAAAACAGTGCTAATTTCCGTCAACGCTTTTTGCTGTGCCGGACTGAGGTCAAGCGTGTCATTTCCAGGGTCTTCACCGAAGTCAACACGGTCTTCCCGAATGAGATACTCTTCGAAAATTCCTTTATCCAATAATCCTTTGATGACTGCGGGCGATGAACCGGAAATTTCCGAAAGCCTTTTCATCGGGATAGGTTTTCTTTCGGCCGAAAGCTGGAAGTAGCTCAGGATGGCGTCTTTTTGCTTGTTAGCGGATTTCAACATTTCGAGTAATCCCTGTAAATCAGCGTCCTCGCGATAGTCCGGATGCAGGCGTACGTATTTAACGAGCTTTGGCGTGTAGGTTTCGTGGATTTCCTCGCGGATGGTGACGATATTGTTTTCCATCATTTTACGCAGGATCGGGAAGACATTTTTGCGGTCCAATAGCGCAATAATATCGGCTACTTTTAACGAGGGTTGGTGCAGTAACGCCCGGTAAATCAGGAATTCATTGTCCGAAAGGCTTTCTTTTTCAAAATAGGTTTCCTGTTTCAGCGAAATCAGTGTTTCACTTTCCAATAAAAATGCGGATGGCATCGCGCCGCGGTACACATCGCCGATGGCACACATATAATATGAGGCAATCCAAAACCAATGGGCAATCTGAATTTCCGTTACAATCGGCTTCTCGTCAAGGATGTGCGCAATAGGCTTTGCTTCGTATAAGTTTGGCGCATTCTCATGCAGGTCGATGACCAGACCGGTGTAAATCTTATTCCTTCCGAACGATACCGCGACACGCATTCCTTTTTGCAGAAAGTCCCACTCTTCTGCCGTGACGCTGTATGTAAAAGTACGGGAAAGGTTTAACGGTAAAATGACTTCGGCAAACATGTTTTTTGAATGAATAGGTAATAATGAATAATTAATAACGAGCGGCATTGGGAATGCCCCTGAATTTCAAACTATACTCTTTCATTATTAATTACTAATTGTAAATTATTAATTACTTCACGCGGTGCCAATACTGCGTCCTGCCGAATAACGAGATTCCGATGTAGCCGCGCACTTTCAGTTTATTGCTGTCTTCCAGATTAATATAACACTTGTATAGTTTCCCGCTTTTCGGATCGAGAATGCGTCCGCCATTGTATTCATCGCCGTCTTTCTTCAAACCTTTGATTACGGTCAGGCCAAGTATGGGTTTGTCCTTATCGTCACCTGAGCAGTTTGAGCAGGTTTTATGCTTGTCTTTTGGATTCAGGATATCGAGCACCTTACCATAAATCTTTCCGTTTTTCTCATAAATTTCCAGAATAGCCAGTGCCTTTCCGGTTTCGTCATCGATGGTTTTCCATTTGCCGATAACCGACTGTGCGAACACCAACGGGCAGCACAGTAGAAAGACAATTGTAACAAATAGTTTCTTCATGTGGATGATAATAGCCCTGATGGAAGCGGCATCCTTTTTTATTTTTAGAGTGGCGTTTTGGTAAAACCTAATCGTCAAAAAATAAAAAAGATACAGCGGACAGCAGGATTAAGCTCCTAATTAAGCTTTTTCTTTTTCAATCTGTTGATGGTGACATTGAGTTCAAAACCCAGCAGCAACACCATACAGTTAATCCAAATATAAAACATTACGATGAGTAACGTTCCGATTGAACCGTACAATTCGTTATATTTTGAAAATTTAACAACCCAGATCCCGAAGAAGTAGGAAGACAAAATGACCAAAATCGTCGTAACCACAGATCCGACAGATATGAATGCGCGCTTTGCAGTGCGTTTGGTCCCGAATTTAAACAAGATAGAAATCCCAATCAGAATCATCAGGATTACGAAAATATAACGGCCAAGGACAATGAGCGGAATGTTGTCACTGATTATACCTGGGATGTCTGTACTTCGAATAAATACTTCAAAAATCACGATAATGGCGACAGTCAATATTAAAATGAACGTTAACAGCAGTGACATCGCCAGCGCAACCAAATATTGCCGGAAAAATCCACGCCGCGCTTCGACATGCTGCGATTTCTGAAAACCGACGAGCACTGCGTTCAGTCCATTGGCCTGCAAAAATATTGACAACAGGAATCCCGAAGAAAGCAGGCCCTGGTAACTGTTGTTCATGATGTCGTTGATGATTGCTGCAATGGCGTCATACGTATTTGGCGGCACCCCTTCTTCGACAAACTTCAGGAAATCCTGTTGGAAACCGGAAATCGGGATATACGGAATCAGATTCAATATAAACAGCAGGAACGGAAACAACGCCATAAAGAAACTGAATGCAATCGCACCCGCCCTGTAGGGAAGCGCCCCCTCTCCTATTCCGGTAAAATACAATTCCAGTAAATCATACAACGTAAACCCGTTAAGCCAGGGCAGCTTGATGCGTTGCAACACATGCATCAGGTTCCGGAGTACGGGAATTCTCTCTATACGGGATTCTACTTGTTCGGACATTGAAAATAATTATGAATTACAAATTATGAATTACGCATTTAGGAATTGAAATGCGTTGTGAGCAAAAAGGTGCCTGAATTAAATCCGATACTTTATTCTTAATTCCTGATTCTCAATTGCTAACTCTCAAATCGCTTTCAGGCTCAGGTCCATATTGTAAACAGAATGCGTCAAAGCACCCGAAGAAATGTAATCCACGCCACAATCTGCATAGGCGCGAATCGTATTTTCGTTGATATTCCCGGAAGATTCCGTCTGGCATTTGTCGCCGATGAGTTCGACCGCCTTTCTGGTGTCCTCAAAGTTGAAATTGTCAATCAGGATGCGGTGTACGCCCTCATTCTGCAATATTTCACGTATTTCATCCAGCGTCCTTGCCTCGACAATAATTTTCAGGTCAAGGCTGTTTTCCTTTAAATAAGCTTTTGTTTTGGTAATGGCGTTTGTAATGCCGCCTGCGAAATCATTGTGGTTGTCTTTCAACATGATCATATCATACAACGCAAAGCGATGGTTCTCACCGCCTCCTATGGTGACCGCCCACTTCTCTGCCGCACGGAAACCCGGAGTCGTCTTACGCGTATCGAGCACTTTTGTTGATGTCCCTTCCAGCAATTTTGCATAGGATTGCGTCTTGGTCGCAATGGCACTCATGCGCTGCATCGAATTTAAAACGACGCGCTCTGATTTCAGAATGGATTGCGAGCTTCCCGACACGTGGAACACCACATCGCCATATTTTACCGGCTGTCCATCTTCGATAAAGACATCAATGGCGAGCGAAGGGTCAACATAGTGAAATATCATCTTCGCAAATGCTACCCCGGCGATGATACCATCCTGTTTTACAAGTAATTTTGCCTTTCCGGTTGCTGATGCGGGAATGCAGGCCAAAGAACTGTAATCTCCGGGACCAACGTCTTCGCGGATGGCGTTTTCTATAATCAATTGTAGTTCGTTGCGAAACTGGGAATCTGAAATCATAGTATTCATTTAAAACTGTGGCTAAAATACAAGATAATTAGATAATGTGTCAATTAGAAAATCAGATATTGATTATTATGGAGCTATTAACGTGAATTTTTAATTTTCCAATTTTTCTAATTTTCTAATTTTCTAATCTTTTAATTACTAAAACTCCCTACACGCCATTCAACCCACGCGTTGGCACCTATCTAAATAACGCAAAGCCATTCGCTCAGTTGATATTGGAACACCTATTTGCGTGAAAGCCAATGCCGGCGCTATTAAACCGCCAAGTGGGACCCAAAATTGGATACCGAAAAAACAAAGCATCTGTGGAAAGGATCCCCGAAAAGAAAATAAATTCGAAATCCCTGAAAGAAATTTTAAAATGTCGCAGGTCAATTAAGTATGATGCATTTAAAAGCCGCTATTGAATTCCCTCAGCGCGCAATAAAAACTCTACATGGGTCTTAAATCCCTTTAATGTATGGCGCGACTGGAAATAATTGTCAAAAACCTCATCATCATCATGGTTTTTCAAGGTTTTTAATTCGAATTCCATCGCCGCCGTACGCGATTCCAGCGAACCAGCAAATTGTTCGTATGCCCCAGGGTCAGGAAAATCATCTGCTTCCAAAGCAATGTAGCGTTTAAACAAAGGGCGGTAAATCGCCCGCACTTCCATAAACGCTTCACTTGAAAGGGCCTTAATCTTTGCCATCCCGGCTTCCATATCCTGTATCAATTGCTTCTTATCTGTCATTGGTTTTATTTTTTCTGGAGGCCATTCTTTCAAAGGTAGTCAAAAACAACCGGAGTATCGAGAAAGAAATCCAAAGGTATTTTGACTACATTTGGAAATCACTGTACGATAAAGCATTTCGACATTTATGGATAATAAAAAAACCTCCTTATAAATTAAGATTATGAATTCGCGAAAGATTACCCTGGTGGCTGATTGACTTAGGATTTGCAGCAAAAGGCAAAAATTGTGAGGCTGCAGAGGCACTCCTTCAGTAGTATAACAAAGGGAATAATACGTCATGCCACGTGATGCAGGAAGGTGAATTATGGAAAAAAGGCAGCATTACATTCGGAGAAGATTGACGTAAATTGTAAATACAACCAACTAATTATGGACATCAATAAAATAACCGCCGTTAGTGAAAGCGAAGGCCTGCAATTGAGCATCGCTGGTGGCAATTACCGAATCGTCATCTCAGGAAAACAAACCGGCGGGAAATTTGCAGTAATCGAAATGCACGTTCCTCCCGGCGCCGGGCCAGGGCTGCATGCCCATACTGACATCCACGAGTCTTTTTTTGTCCTTGAAGGGGAAGTGACGTTTCAATCTGAAACTGGAGCATATACCGCAAATGAAAATGCGTACATCAGTATCCCCACAGGTGGCGCTGTCCATGGCTTTAAAAACACGACGGATTATCCGGCTAAATTATTGTGCACCGTGATGCCAGCGGGACTCGATGACTTCTTTATAGAAATGGATGCATTGGTTCAATCCAACCTTACGGAAAACGACCATAAGGAAAAAATGAAAGCGCTCGCGGAACAATACGGGCAGCAGTTTTATCCGGAGGATTATTTCAGCGGAAGCAAGCAATAGGCAAGCTAAACCTTCGCTTAATATTAGCTTAAAAGGATACGTTGCTCAAAATACATTCAATCGTGTTCCGTTTCGAGAACATGACAAAAACAATACCCACTAAGTTACCGGAACTTACAATCTCCTTTTGGATCATCAAGATTTGCGCGACCACTTTAGGCGAAACTGGCGGCGATCTGCTCGCGCAGACAATGAAAGTCGGTTATGTGACCAGCTCAATCATTTTCCTGTCGTTCTTTTTTCTCGCCTTTTTCACACAGATCAATGCCAAAAAATACAATCCGCTAATTTATTGGTTTGTGATTGTGACCACCAGTACTGCCGGCACGACGATTTCAGATATGATGGACCGGACGATGGAGTTGGGTTACGCCAAAGGCTCACTAATCCTCTTGTCGCTGTTGGTGATTATACTTACGGCGTGGAAATTAACCGAAAAGACGATTTCAGTTTCTGCAATCAAATCAGTACGCGCCGAAACGTTTTATTGGGCGGCAATATTATTTTCAAACACACTCGGTACGGCATTAGGCGATTTCCTGTCCGACGACTCCGGTTTGGGTTTTGCAGGTAGTGCCGCGCTGGTTGGAGGCTTATTATTGCTGACTATACTTGCCTATTATTTCACAAGATTATCCAGAGTGGTACTGTTTTGGCTCGCGTTTGTCCTGACACGACCGTTTGGGGCGACTTTCGGGGATTTCCTGACCAAGCCAATCGAAAAAGGCGGATTGGAAATGGGTACAGCGATTTCATCCGCCATACTCGGGGTAATCATAATGATTTTAATATTCCGGGAAATGAAAAGCCTGCAAATGAAATCAGCGGAAGCTTAAAATAGAATGTCTTACCGCGTAAACACTAAATGATTCCCTTTTGATAAATTCGCATCAAAAGCATAGCCATCATAATTGAATCCTTTTAAGTCATCAATCGTCTTCGCATCCGTATCAATAATATAACGCACCATCATACCGCGTGCCTTTTTCGCGAAGAAACTGATGGTCTTGAGTTTTCCGTCCTTGAAATCCATAAAATCCGGTGTAACCACGGGCACTTTCAAAGCCTTCACATCTACCGCACCAAAATATTCCTGGCTTGCCAGGTTGATAAAAAGTTCCCCTTTCTTTAATTCCTTATTTAAGGCTTTCGTAAGGTCAGCTTTCCAGAATTCATAAAGGTTTTTGTTTTCACCGACAGGCAAATGTGTTCCCATTTCCAGACGGTACGGCTGCATTAAATCCAGCGGCTTAAGCAATCCATACAATCCGGAAAGGATCCTGAGTGTATCCTGCAACGCATCGATTTTATCCAAAGGAAGATTATAGGCGTCCAATCCCTGGTACACATCACCGTCAAAAGCATATATCGCGGGACGTGCATTATCCGGCGTGAAAGGGGTTTTCCATTTTTTGTTGCGCTGCCAGTTCAGTTCAGCCAGCTTATCGGAAATATCCATCAGTTCAGAAAGTTCTGCCGGCTTTTTCTTCTTGATTACCGAATGGACCAAACGGCTTTGCTTCAAAAAAGCGGGTTTCGTATGCCTTTCTGTAGGCAATGGCGATTCAAAGTCGAGGGATTTGGCGGGGGAAATGACGATTTTCATAAATTAATTTTAAAGATCGGGAGTTCGTAAGATCGTTAGCAATAATGTATCTGTTTTTTTCATTACCTAAATTATCTCATTCGCTAATTTTCTAATTAAACAACTCCTCTTCAATCTGGAAACTGCTCAAAAATTCAATTGTTTTGACAATATCATAATGCAATATACGGTCCTCTCCTACCAATGGGATTTCTTCTCGGTAGGATTTCAGGAACATCTCAATAAAATCGCTCGATTTCAAAGGCTCCCGGAAATGGATCGCCTGTGAAGCATTCATCAGTTCTATCGCCAATATTTTTTCAAGGTTTTCCATCACCTTCAACGCTTTCACGGCCGCATTGGCCCCCATACTGACATGGTCTTCCTGGCCATTCGACGAGACGATGCTGTCAATACTCGCCGGTGTCGAAAGCTGTTTGTTCTGGCTGGCAATGCTTGCGGCAGTATACTGCGGAATCATAAATCCTGAGTTCAATCCCGGATTTTCCACCAAAAACGCAGGCAGCCCGCGCAAACCTGAAATCAGCTGGTATGTCCTCCTTTCGGAAATACTGCCCAACTCTGATAACGCAATCGCAATAAAATCCAAAGCCAACGCCAGCGGTTGTCCATGGAAATTCCCGCCTGAAATGATCTTGTCGCTCTCGTAAAAGATATTTGGATTGTCCGTCACCGAATTCACTTCGGTCTTAAACACTTTTTTGACATAATCGATGGCATCTTTTGAAGCACCGTGTACCTGAGGGATACAACGGAACGAATACGGATCCTGTACATGTTGCTTCTGCTGCGTAATGATCTGGCTTCCTTCAAGGAATTCCGTAACGCGTCTCGCGGTTATCACCTGTCCTTTGTGCGGTCTGATAAAATGAATGTGCTCGCTGAATGGCTCAATCCTTCCGTCGAATCCTTCAATGGAAATGGACCCAATCAAATCAGCGAGATAGGAATATTTACAGGCCTTCAGCAATACATGTACGCCATAAGCGCTCATAAACTGCGTTCCGTTCAACAAAGCCAGGCCTTCTTTGGATTGGAGTACGATCGGTTCCCAGCCAAAATGATCCAAAACATCGATTGCCGGTAACTTCTTATCCCCAAAACAAACTTCGCCCATCCCGATCAACGGCAGTGACAAATGTGCCAAAGGTGCCAAATCTCCCGAAGCCCCAAGCGATCCCTGTGTGTAAATAACAGGAAGGATATCGTTGTTGTAAAAATCAATCAGCCTTTCCACCGTAATCAGCTGTACGCCTGAATTACCATAACTTAACGACTGTACCTTAAGCAAAAGCATCAATTTAACAATCGGAAGCGGCACCTCATCCCCGATACCACAAGCGTGCGATTTGACGAGGTTTTCCTGAAGCTGTGAAAGGTTTTCCTTCGAAATTTTAATATTGTAAAGCGACCCAAAACCGGTGTTGATTCCGTAGATGGGATCATCGTTGGACTGCATCTTGTGATCAAGATAATCGCGGCATTTCTGGATATTTACTTTCGCTTCTTCCGATAACGCTATTGGCTTATTTTGAACGATCATTTCGTTAATCTGCTCCAACGTAAGTATCTCGGAGCTTATATAATGGGTATTGTCCATAATGCGGGTTAGATTGAGTGCCAAAATTCCACATTCGACAGTTAAAAAGCAAGATTTGTTGATAATAATTAGGTCGCGTTACACTTGTTTGTAGCGGTTAAAATTTGGAATCCGTATTTTTTACTCTGAATATGTGAAAAATCATTCCCAACCTTGTTATATATCTCTAATAAAATTCAGTTTTCGTAAAAATTTCACACAAGCAACCATTATATTTAAAAAAATGTATTTTTGACAATATCAAATGACAAGAACAGGCCACATATCCACCCCCCTATGTAAAACGTTTGCCAAAGGCACAACGAACGGCACTACTACAACCCCTTTGGGGTAAATTTGTCACATATCATCCCATGCAATTATTTTCGGAAGAAAAAACAAACTCCATTTACACTTTTTAAAAAATACCCATAATGAAAATCCTCAAATTTGGTGGAACGTCAGTAGCTGATGCCCAAAATATTAAACGCGTTATCAACATTGTTAAGGATAAATCACAGGAAAGCAGGCTAATCGTAGTAGTTTCCGCACTTAGCGGTGTGACAGACCTTTTGCTAAAAGCGTCGAAAGAAGCATCAGAGAAAAATGAACACTACAAAGAAATTACGAAGCTTATCGAACAAAAACACCTTGAAGCGATCAAGGATTTGATATCGGTAAACCATCAAAGTGCGCTCCTGAGCCATGTAAAACGGATCATCAACCATTTGGAAACGTTGCTTGATGGTTGTTTCCTACTCGGCGAACTTTCGGCCAGAACGTCAGACACCATTGCAGGGTTCGGGGAAATATTGTCCTCCTACATCATCTCGGAAGCAATGAAACACGACGCCGAACTCGTGGTAGAAACCACTTTTAAGGACAGCCGTGAACTAATTATTACCAACAGCAGTTTTGGAAAAGCTGCCGTGAATTTTGAAATTACAAACCAGCTGATCGCCGACTATTTCCACAACGAAGGCGCGCGTGTTACGGTTATGCCAGGATTTGTCGCATCATCCATGGATGGCAACAATACGACTCTGGGTCGTGGCGGCTCTGATTATACGGCAGCGATATTGGCGGCTGCAACGAATGCTTCAGACCTTGAAATCTGGACCGATGTGAATGGCATGTATACCGCAAATCCCAGATTGGTCAAACAGGCACAGCCCATCAGGCACATTTCTTATCAGGAAGCCATGGAACTTTCACATTTTGGCGCAAAAGTACTGTACCCACCAACCATTCAGCCGGTGCTCCACTTAAACATTCCAATCTGGATTAAGAATACTTTCGAACCGGAAGCATTTGGGACCTATATTTCAAACGAAAACAATTTACAATCCAACCCCATTAAAGGAATCAGCCACATTGACAAAATTACGGTCATTACGCTTGAAGGTTCTGGAATCATTGGTGTCAGCGGGTTTTCAAAACGCCTTTTCGAAGCGCTTTCCAATGAAAATATCAACGTCATCTTTATCACGCAGGCGTCCTCTGAACATTCAATCTGTATCGGGATACTGGATGTCGATGCGGATAAAGCCAAGGTGGCCGTTGACAAGGCCTTCGAGGTAGAAATTTCTCAACTGCGGATTGATCCCTGCACCATTGAAAAAAATATGTGCATCGTAGCGCTTGTCGGTGAAAACATGAAAAACCATCAGGGACTCAGCGGAAAAATGTTCAGCACGCTGGGCAAAAACAACGTCAACATCCGCGCCATTGCTCAAGGGGCTTCGGAACGGAACATTTCGGTGGTAATTAATGAAAAAGACGTTCAGAAAGCTTTAAATACACTACACGAACGTTTTTTCGAAGACAATATAAAGCAATTGAACCTGTTTGTAATGGGTGTCGGAAACGTGGGTGAGAAATTTATGGAACAAATCACAAATCAAAAGAAATACCTGCGTGAGAACCTTAAAATCAACATCCGTTTAATCGGCGTTTCCAATTCAAGAAAAATGCTGTTTGATGGCGATGGGATTCCGTTGAAAGACTGGAAAAACCTCTTAAGTGACGGCGAAACCGCGGACAAAGACGCTTTTATAGAACGTGTAAAGGCACTGAATTTACGCAACAGCGTTTTCGTAGACATTACCGCCAACGATGAAATCTCCAAGACTTACAGCCAATACCTTGAGAAAAATATTGCGGTGGTCACCTGTAATAAAATTGCGTGTGCCTCTGCATTTGACAATTATAAGAACCTGAAAAATCTATCCCGGAAGTACAATGCGCCATTTTTGTTTGAAACCAATGTGGGCGCCGGATTACCGATTATTGACACCCTGAAAAGGATGATTGCCTCAGGCGATAAAATCAACAAAATACAGGCGGTGTTGTCCGGAAGTTTAAATTTCATTTTTAACAATTTCAACGAAAACACCTCCTTTCATGACGTGGTGAAAGAAGCCGGCGTACAGGGTTTTACAGAACCTGACCCGAAAATTGACCTTAGCGGTGTCGATGTCGCGCGGAAAATCCTGATTTTAATCCGTGAAAGTGGCTATGAAATGGAGATCGATGACATCGAAAATAAATCATTTTTACCACAGGCGTCATTAGACACCGACAATGTTCCGGATTTCTTCACTTCGCTGACCGCCAATGCGCAGCATTTTAACGACCTTTACAAAGAAGCCCTGGCAAAAGAAAGCCGCCTGAAATATGTCGCGCAATTTGAAAATGGAAAAGCATCTGTAGGACTGCAATTTATTCCGAAAGGCCATGATTTTTATAATCTGGAAGGGAAAGATAATATCGTGTTATTCTATACGGATCGTTATGTAGACCAGCCTTTGATTATTAAAGGAGCCGGCGCAGGTGCTGCCGTCACCGCATCCGGAATTTTCGCAGATGTAATCCGTGTTGGGAATGTTTAAAAGAAGTGGCTAAGCAGTACAGTTACAAAGTGCCAAAGTTTTTTGACACTCCTGTCTGAACTTCGCAACTTTGAAACTCTGCAACTATTTAACTACGTAACTATGAACGAAATCAAAATCTTCTCTCCCGCCACCATAGCGAACCTTTCGTGCGGTTTTGATGTGCTTGGCGTTTGCCTTGACAATATTGGGGACGAAATGGTTGTGCGTAAATCCAGTCAGCGCGGTGTGCGTATCACGCGAATTGAAGGTGCCGATTTGCCCTTGGAAACGGAACGAAATGTTTCAGGTGTAGCGGCATTGGCCCTGCTGGAAGAAGTTGACACCGACTTCGGGTTCGAAATCGAAATCTATAAGAAAATTAAGGCTGGCAGCGGCATCGGAAGTTCGGCAGCCAGTTCCGCCGGAGCCGTTTTCGGGATCAATGCGCTTTTAGGGCATCCATTTTCGGCCAAAGAACTGGTTAAATTTGCGATGCAGGGCGAAAAGCTCGCCAGCGGAAGTGCCCATGCAGATAACGTGGCCCCGGCACTGTTAGGGGGATTCACATTGGTTCGAAGCTACGATCCATTAGACATCATCAAGATTGAAAGCCCGTCTGAAATTTACGCCACCGTGATTCACCCGCAAATTGAGTTGAAAACCTCAGATGCCAGATCGGTGCTGAAACAGCATATTACGCTAAAAAGCGCGATTACACAATGGGGCAATGTTGGGGGCCTTGTCGCTGGTTTGTATACCCATGATTACGAACTGATTGGCCGCTCGCTTCATGACGAAATCGTAGAGCCAATCCGCAGTGTTTTAATTCCTGGATTCGACCGCATTAAGAAAACCGCAAAGGACCAGGGCGCCCTGGGCAGCGGAATTTCAGGTTCGGGACCTTCCATTTTTGCATTGAGCAGAGGAAAAGAAACAGCGGACAAAGTGGCCCACGCCATGTGTGCCGTGTATGACGAAATCAATTTGCCTTATGAAATCCATGTTTCAAAAATAAATGATGACGGGATCAAAATTTTGAGCACACAATAATCTTGCAGCACCTTTCGACTTTTGACTTTCGACTTTTGACTTTTGACTATAAATTTTCAACCACAATGAAATACTACAGCTTAAACCATAACGCACCAAACGTCTCTTTTCAGGAAGCGGTAATCAACGGGCTTGCTCCGGACCGCGGTTTGTATTTTCCGGAGAACATTGCGCCATTACCTGAAACGTTTTTTGAAAACATTGAAACGCTATCTAATGAAGCCATTGCGTTTGAAGCAATTAAACAATTCGTTGGTGATGAAATACCGGAAAAAGAATTAAAGCAAATCATTTCCGAAACCTTGTGTTTTGATTTCCCTGCGGTGAAGGTCGAAGAAGACCTATATTCGCTTGAATTATTCCACGGGCCTACCATGGCTTTTAAGGATGTCGGCGCACGCTTTATGGCGCGCTGTTTGGCTTATTTTAACCGAAACAATCCCGATTTGCACAACACGGTTCTGGTGGCCACTTCAGGAGACACTGGTGGCGCTGTAGCAAGCGGTTTCCTCGGGGTAAAAGGGGTCGATGTGGTCATCTTATATCCTTCGGGAAAAGTGAGCGACGTACAGGAACGGCAATTGACAACTTTAGGACAAAACATAACTGCGCTTGAAGTCGACGGCGTTTTTGACGACTGCCAGGACATGGTCAAACGCGCGTTTTTGGATGAAGATTTGAAATCCCAGAACCTCACTTCGGCCAATTCGATCAATATTGCACGCTGGCTGCCGCAGATGTTTTACATTTTCTTTGCGTACAAACAATTAAAAAGGGAAAACAAACCGTTGATTATTTCGTGTCCAAGCGGAAATTTCGGGAACATTTGTGCCGGAATTATGGCGAAACGACTCGGATTGCCCATTGCGCGTTTCGTAGCTTCGACGAATGCCAACGACACGGTTCCAAGGTTTTTAGAAAATGGTGCATACGACCCAAAACCATCTAAGGCGACCATCTCAAACGCTATGGATGTTGGGAATCCAAGCAATTTTATCCGGATCCAGGAATTGTACCACAATGATTTAACGGAATTCGAAAAGGATTTTTCATCGTATGCTTTTACCGATGACGAGACCAAAGCAGCGATGAAGCGCATTTACCAAAATTCAAAATACGTCGCCGAACCGCACGGAGCTGTAGGTTATTTAGGCCTTAAAAAAGAAATGAAATTGAATCCAGGAAGCGTCGGCGTATTTTTAGAAACGGCACACCCGATTAAATTTCCGGAAACGGTGGAGCCACTTTTGGGAATTACGCTTGAAATCCCAGCGCAAATAAAGAGCGTGTTAGGAAAAGAGAAAAAAAGCATACAGATTAACTCTTATGACGAACTTAAAGATTTCTTAAACCATTAAGGAATTAAGGTAATTACCGATGAATAGAATGCTTAATGATCTTAATCCCTTAATGGTTCATACTTAAAATCGCACCCATTTCCTGCTGTATTTTCAATGCCTCTTCCCGCGCCTTTTCAGCAAAATCTTTTTCTGCGGAAGCGTAAATGATGCCGCGTGAAGAGTTTACCAATAACCCTACATTTTCGTTCATTCCGTATTTGCAAACTTCAGACAAGCTCCCGCCCTGTGCCCCGACACCCGGAACGAGCAGGAAACTATCGGGGACAATTTTACGGATTTCGGTAAAATATTCCGCTTTCGTAGCACCGACGACATACATCAACCGGTCTGCGTTTTTCCATGTTCTTGAAGTTTTCAGGACTTGCTTGTAGAGTTCCGCTCCATTGGCATCCAAAGTCTGGAAATCGAAAGCCCCTTCATTAGAGGTCAGCGCCAGCATAATCGCAAACTTGTTTTCAAAAGTCAAAAATGGTTCGACGGAATCCTTTCCCATATAGGGCGCCACGGTTACCGAATCAAATTGCAAATCCTCCAAAAATGCCTTCGCATACATTGTTGATGTATTTCCAATATCACCACGTTTGGCATCTGCAATTGTGAAAATTTCAGGATGGTTTTCGTTCAGGTAATTAATCGTTTTTTCCAGTGCGATCCAACCTTTAATCCCATAGGCCTCGTAAAATGCCGTATTCGGTTTATAGGAAACCGCCAAATCATGGGTAGCATCGATAATCGCCTTGTTGAATTCGAAGATGGGGTCTTCAGTCTCCAGCAAGTGTTTCGGAATCTTACCTAAATCGACATCGAGGCCAATACAAAGAAAGGATTTTTTTTGGTGGATTTGTTGCGTAAGTTGTGCTGTAGTCATTGATAATAGTTGTGTGCCAAAGTTAAGGAAAATGCCCTAGCCCCGATAGAGCCGATATCCTTTTTTGCAAAAAAAGATAAAGGCGATAGCGGGAATTAGCTCCAAAAAAAAATGCCCGCTATAAAGCAGGCATTTCTTGACTCTTGTATCTAAAATCTATTTTCTCAATAAATTTCACTCGCTTCCTTCAGTTTCTCCATATTGTTAACGAGCTGCAGCTCATCAACCAATTTCTGAATTTTACCGTTCATCACACCATCCATATCAAAAACATCCATACCAATACGGTGATCGGTAACGCGGCCCTGTGCGTAATTGTAGGTGCGGATTTTCGCAGAACGGTCTCCTGAACTTACTTGTGAAGTACGCTTTTTAGCATCTTCTTCCTGTTTTTTTGCTAATTCCTGTTCGTACAAACGGGAACGCAAAACGCCTAATGCCTTGTCCTTATTCTTATGTTGTGACTTCTGGTCCTGGCATTGTGCCACCAATCCGGTTGGGATGTGGGTCAAACGAACGGCAGACTTGGTCGTATTTACCGATTGTCCGCCAGGCCCTGAAGAACAGAAAAAGTCGACCCGCACATCGTTCATGTCAATCTGCACGTCGAATTCCTCGGCTTCAGGAAGCACCATAACGGTCGCGGCAGAAGTATGCACGCGGCCTTGCGTTTCCGTTTGTGGCACACGCTGTACACGGTGTACGCCGGCCTCAAACTTTAAAGTTCCGTATACATCTTCGCCGGTCACTTCAAAAATTACCTCTTTAAAACCGCCTGATGTTCCTTCATTCATATCGACCACTGAGGTTCTCCAGCCACGACCTTCACAGTATTTTGTATACATGCGGAACAAATCCCCAGCAAAAATACTCGCTTCATCCCCACCCGTTCCGGCGCGTATTTCGACCATGACATTTTTGGCGTCTTCTGCGTCTTTTGGGATCAGCATGAACTTAATCTCTTCTTCGAGCTCCGGTAATCTTTGTTTGGCTTCCTCGAGTTGGAGTTGTGCCATTTCGCTCATTTCCGGGTCGCTGCCGTCGGAAATAATTTCGTTTGCCTCGTCAATGTTACCGAGTACATTCATATATTCCTCGCGCTTCTCATTGAGTGCTTTGAGGTCCTTGTATTCCTTATTTAAAGCGACATAGCGCTTTTGGTCGGCGATCACATCCGGCTGGATGATCAGGTCGGATATTTCGTCGAAACGCTGTTTTACGTATTGCAGCCTGTCTAACATTTTTTTTCTATTTGGAGTGCAAATTTACGTAAAAAGATCGGAAGTTCAAAAGTTCGTAAGATTGCGAGGAATGTCTGGAAATTCCCCACTCCCGATCTGACAGACTTTTGAACTTCCGATCTTTTTCCGCGTTAGGAATCAAAGCGAAAATCCATTGTCTAACGAAGTGATGCGAGGAAAAGATTACCTTCGGTCAGTTTTGCCTTTGGCCACGCGTGCTGGCCCTGAAAAAGTTACACTAACCAGTGTGGTAAAGCCAGAATAAACTACGCAACTTTTCGATTGTTAATTACTTTTTAGGGCAGTTCCCGATATAAGTTTTACCTTTGCTTTCCAATTTTAAAAAGAATTTTTATGGTTTATAAATTCAGGGTGATACTCGATGCCGAAGAAGATGTTTTCCGTGATATTGCCATACAGGACGGGGATACACTTGAAGATTTCCACAATGCCATTGTGAACGCTTTTGGTTTTGACGGTAATGAAATGGCTTCGTTTTACACCTGCGACGACCAGTGGAACCAGGATGAGGAGATTTCGCTTTTTGATGGCGGTGATGTTCCCGGCGAGCAGATGATCATGTCAGATTACCTGCTTTCACAGCTTCTGGATGAAGACAACACCAAGATTATTTATGTTTATGATTTCCTGAACATGTGGACATTCCTTGTGGAACTGGCTGCGATTGAGGAGCCGCAATTGGGAGAAAGCTATCCCGCCACCTTGTTTTCCCACGGTATCATGCCCGCTGATGCGCCGGACAAGCAATTCGAAGCCGATGAGAATGAGTTCGGGTATGAAGAGGACGGCTACGACGAGGACGACCTGGATGAATTCGACAGCGGCGAGAACTTTGAAGATTATGGATTTGAGGAAAATTGGAATTAGGTTAATTAATAGTGAATAATTAATAACTAATAATTCAAAACTTCCCAAATTAGAACAATATATCCACCCCAACAACAATCCAAACATTATTAATTATTAATTGTTAATTATCCATTAATTAAGTGATCAACCTATACAACGCACACATCGAATCGCTTTCCATCCACCGTGTTGGAAACAAATCCCGTAACGAATCAACCTTTTTATCTGATCAGCCTTTCGGTCTTAAGGATGAAATTGTTCCTTTAATCAAAGAGTATTTCTTTAAACCGTTCCGTGACAAGGAAGAAAATTATTTCCAGTTTGCCCACGAAGTCGATTTGGATTATAATGACATGTTTAAGTTTGCTTCGGAGATTTTTGAAAATCCGTCGAACGTACATGACATTTCCAAGAAAATCACGAACCACCTGTATGAGCAGTCAAACCATCCGCACATCAAAAACGGTGAGGTTTATGTGACTTACCTAACCAATATCACCATCGATAATAATCCCGTAGATGTTATCGGGATTTTCAAAAGTGAATTGCAAACTGATTTCCTGCAGTTCGAGGAAAAAGGCACGGCACTTGAAATGATATTACAACAAGGAATCAACCTGAACAAGCTCGACAAAGGCTGCCTGATTTTCAACTACAAAAAAGAAGAAGGCTACAAAATCCTGACTGTCGACAGCAACCGTTATGATGCACGTTACTGGCTCGAGCATTTTCTATCTGTCGACGCCTTCCAGGACGAGAATTTCATCACCAAAAAATACCTGAAATTCTGCCAGGATTTCGCTAAAGATGTCGTGCTTCCCGCAGAAGATAAAAAGGAAGAAGTGATGTTCATGAACCGTTCCGTGAACTATTTTGCAAAGAATGACCAGTTTGAGGAAACGAACTTCCTGAATGAGGTTTTGGACAATCCGGATTTAATTCCTGAGTTCAAAAACTACAAAGTCGACAAGGGGGAAAAATACAGCATCGAAGACGTGACTACGTTCCCAATTGCGAATGCCGCCGTTTCGGACGCGCGCAAGAAAATCAAAAATGTGATTAACCTCGATACGAATATCCAGATAAAACTCGATTTCATCAACCCCGAAAGCGCCGAAAAATTTGTTGAAAAAGGCTGGGATGAAGAAAAACAGATGTATTACTATCTGGTTTATTTCAACAAGGAACAGAAGAGTTAATTGAAAATTAATAATTAACAATTAATAATTAGAAGCCGGACGATTTTTGCAATGCCCCAAAAAAGTTACATACTAGTTGGGGCATTATAAATTATCCGGCTTTTTTATTGACTTTGCTTAGCATTATCAATTATCAGATGAAGAAAAACAGATGTATTACTATCTGGTTTATTTCAACAAGGAACAGAAGAGTTAATTGAAAATTAATAATTAACAATTAATAATTAGAAGCCGAACGATTTTGCAATGCCCCAGAAAAGTTACATACTATCTGGGGCATTATAAATTATCCGGCTTTTTTATTGACTTTGCTCCGCATTATCAATTATTAATTATCAATTGTCAATTGTTAATTGTTAATTCCTCATCAGCGTGCCCATCCCACCGTTAATCCCAATTACCTGGCCCGTAATCCATTTGGCCTGATCTGAGAGCAAATACGCCGCCATTGCAGCAATGTCTTCCGGCTGGCCAATTTGCTTCAATGGATGTTTGTCCGCGTTGGCTTCGCGCTTCGCCTCCGAATTCAGGAGTTGTCCCGCCAACGGAGTGTCTGTTAAGGATGGTGCTATACAATTGACCCTGATGACAGGTGCAAGCTCCGCAGCCAGGGATCGGGTCAATCCTTCTACAGCTGCTTTTGATGCCGCGATACTGCTGTGAAACGACATACCTGTTCCAACTGCAACCGAGCTGAATAACACAATGCCCGGATTTTCAGCCTGTTTCAAATTCGGAAGATACCCCTTAATCAAACGTACAGCGCCCAAAACATTAAGCTGGAAATCTGCCGCGAAATCCTGTTCCGTAAACCTTTGGAATGGCTTTAGATTGATGCTGCCGGGACAATAAATGATTCCGTTCACTGGTCCGGTAACTTCCGGCAATGCGTCGCCCGAAGTAAAGTCATACGGTATAAAACGGCAGTTTTGCAGTCCGCCTAAATTTCCCGCGCTACGGCTCAGTGCGACGATGTTGTTTCCGAGATCAGTCAGTATTTTCGCAAGTTCGCTCCCAATGCCACTGCTGGCACCGGCGATGATGTATGTCTTTTTATCCATTTTAGCTGATTATTTTTGGTGAAGGTATAAAACCGCTGCCGCTTCATTTGTTGAACAAATATTAAAGTTTCTTAATATTTACTACCCTACGCAACCTTTGCTCTTTTCAGGCGTCTAAAGCTTAAATGGTTTAAGGTTAGTTAATAAAGGTCCATAATTGTTTTTGTTTTAAATTGGAATGCGCTTCGCCCCACACGAAGCGCATTTCTTGTTTTACGGCTTACTGCAACTGTCAACCCTCCTTTTTTGTGGGCGCCACCTGCTATAAATTTGGGGAAATTTGCAGACTCCGTAACAAATCGCCCTATCTTTCGTCCAACGATAAACAAAACCGAAATATATTGGAAACAATCCTATCCATTAAAAACCTGTATAAAAATTACGGCAAGGTAAAAGCTGTCAAAAACGTATCCCTTGAAATCCAAAAAGGCAATGTCTACGGCATCCTTGGCCCAAATGGCAGCGGGAAATCGACCACACTGGGAATCGTGCTCAACGTGGTCAACAGGACTTCCGGCAAATACTCCTGGTTCGGCGGGAAAATGAATGACACCGAAGCATTGAAACATGTAGGCGCCATTATTGAACGGCCAAACTTCTACCCGTACATGACGGCCGAGCAAAACCTAAAACTGGTTTGTAAAATCAAGGGGGTTAATTTTTCAAACATCCAAAAAAAACTGGAAATCGTAGGCTTGCTGGATCGGAAAGACAGTAAATTCAGTACGTTCTCGTTGGGTATGAAACAGCGTCTTGCTATCGCATCGGCCCTGCTTAACGATCCGGAAATTCTAATTTTGGACGAACCAACAAATGGTCTGGATCCGCAGGGAATTCACCAAATCCGCGAAATCATCAGGCAAATCGCCGCATCCGGGACGACCATATTGCTGGCGTCGCATCTGTTAGACGAAGTGGAAAAAGTGTGTTCTCATGTATTGGTGTTGCGGAAAGGCGAAATTCTATATTCCGGTGTGGTGGATGGAATGACCTCAAATGAAAGCTTTTTTGAACTTCAGGCTGAGAACATGTCCCTGCTGGCCGATACATTGGCACAGCATACTGCAGTGAAGAAAGTGGTTCTCGAAGAATCGAAAGCAATTGCCTACCTAAGTGAAGACATCAAATCAGACGAATTAAACCGTTGGCTCTTCCAGAAAAATATCGCGCTAACACACCTGAACAAACGCAAAAACAGCCTCGAGGAACAATTCCTGGAACTCACCGCCGAATCTGACTCCAACACCAAATAACATGAAAAGATTACTATCTATAGAGCTCCAGAAAATCTGGAGGAACCGTTCCAGCAGGATATTGACCATAACCTATTTTGCGCTGCTTGGCACGGTTGCACTTCTGGCTTCAGTAAATTTCAACTTTATCGGAATTAACGCGCGCCTCGCCGATCTTGGTATTTTTAACTTCCCATATATATGGCATTTTAACCTGTTCATTGCGTCATACTTTAAGTTTTTTATGGCCATTATCATTGTTTCGATGATTGCCAACGAATACAGTTATGGTACTTTAAAACAAAACCTGATTGACGGACTGTCGAAAAAAGAATTTGTAGCTTCAAAATTCCTGACGATTTTACTTTTTGCTGCTATCTCGACTATTTTTATGTTCATTATCACTTTGATTCTCGGCTACAGTTTTTCATCTTATAATGAACTCTCGATCGTTTTCACCGATTTAGATTATCTATTTGCCTATTTCATACGGATAACTGCTTTCTTCAGCATGTGCCTCTTCTTCGGTTTTCTGATTAAACGTTCTGCATTTGCCATCGGTTTTATATTGGTGTGGTATATCATTGAAAAAATTCTCATGCAAGGATTCAGGATTCCAGGATTTTTATCCGATCTCCTGCCCTTAGAATCAATGTATAACCTGACCAAGGAACCTTTTACGCGTTTGAGCGCGATTAAGAATCTTGAAACGGTTTCAAATAATGGTCATGAAGTAGTAAGAGATTATGGTATTCATTTGTCCTCCATAATGATTGCGATCGTATGGATCGTTATATTTTTGTTAATGTCCTATAAATTGCTGAAAAAACGGGATTTGTAGTATCTTTGCGCCCGCTATGGATATTCAGAAAAGACCCTATTTCTTTTGGCTCCTGATGGCTTTTGCTTTTAACGGCAATGCCCAATACATACAAATTGACGAAAATCGAACGCCGCAACAGCTGGTGAAGGACGTACTCATCGATAATCCCTGTGCCGACGTTTCCAACATAGCTGTCAGCGGGTGGTCGCAGAACAGCGGGGGTACTTACGGTTATTTCACTGCCGGCACCAGTGCTTTTCCCTTTGCCGACGGGATTATTTTAAGCACCGGTTTGGTGGCTTCAGCGCCCGGACCTAACAATTCCATTTTAAGCGAAGGTCCTACATCCTGGCTTGGTGACGATGACCTGGAACAGGCGTTAGGCGTGAATAACTCCATCAATGCCACTGTTTTGGAATTTGATTTTTTGCCACTGGCAAATAAGTTCAGTTTTGAATATATGTTTTCCTCGGAACAGTACCTTTCCAATCCCTCTTCAAACCAATGTAATTATACTGACGGTTTTGTATTTTTATTAAAAGAAGCGAATTCAGCAAATCCTTACCAGAACCTGGCGGTTGTTCCCGGAACAAGCATTCCGGTAAAAGTGAATACCGTACGCGGCCCCGGAACAGTCTGTCCAGCAGCCAATGAGCAATTTTTCGGCGGGTTTAACGGCGCGGAACATCCAACAAATTTCAATGGCCAAACCGTAATCCTTAAGGCTGAATCTCCCGTTACTCCAAATGTTTGGTACCATATCAAACTCGTTGTCGCGGATCAGGGAAATAATCTATACGACTCTGCTATCTTTTTAGGTGGTGGCAGTTTTAAAGTGCAGAAAGATCTTGGGATCGACAGACTGCTTTCAACCAACAACCCTGTTTGTACTAACGAAACGGTGGTGCTCGACGCTACTGAACCTGGAAACAACGGTTATCAATGGTTTCGCAATAATATTCCCATTTTTGGAGCAACCAATCCACAATTTCAGCCTCTTCAGGAAGGGCATTACAGTGTGGAAATCACTTTAAATTCGACAGCCTGCAAATCTACGGGTGAAATAACCCTTGAATTTTCTGCTCCGCTTGACAATAGCCCTGTTAACATCGTACAATGTGACGATAATAATGATGGTATGGCAGTGTTTAACCTTTATAAAGCGAATGACCGCATCCTGGCAAATAGTCCGGGTGTACTGTTTCAAGCCTATTATGAAGATGCATCGGGAACCAATATCATCGCTGCTCCCGACAATTTTACATCCGGTCCGACAACCGTGTATGTAAAAATAGCAAATGAATACGAGTGCACGACAATTGTACCCATCAGCTTACAGATTGCAAACAATTCGCTTCCGGCTGCGCCTTCAGCAGTTGCCTGTGACAGTGACAACGATGGTTTGTATCCTTTCACGTTGTCTACGGACATCACGCCGCAAATTACTGTCGGACTCCCGCCAGGCATCAGCATAAAGTATTATCTGAATCCTCAGGAAGCTGCTTTGGAGCAAAATCAACTACCCGATACTTTTACAACTACTGAGGCCTTCCAACAACAAATATGGGCGGCACTGACAAATGGCCCGGATTGCTATGGCTTAATACCCGTAACATTGACCGTAAATGTCTTTTCAGGCGTTGGACTCGACAATGAAAACCTATTTCTCTGCGAGGGAAGTGCGATTCCGCTTGAGGCACCTATGGGATTTTCGTCATACAAATGGAACAATGCTGCACAGTCGGCAACCAGAATAATTTCCGTTGACCAGTCCGGAACTTATACGGTTACCGTAACGGATGCCAATGGGTGTGAGGGCTCCAAAACTTTCATTGTAACGGATTCAGGCGAGGCCACCATCAACGCGATTGACATTATCGATTTTCAGGGCGACAGGAATACCGTCCAGGTCAATGTGAGCGGAGCCGGCAGCTATGAGTTCTCTCTGGACGGCCAGCAATACATTGATAATTCGATTTTTACGGATGTCGTTTCAGGTGCATATACAGTATATATTCGCGACAGGAATGGCTGCGGCATCGTGACAAAACCGATTTTGGTGATGGATTACCCGAAGTTTTTCACACCCAATAACGATGGCATAAACGACATTTGGCAAATTCCGTTTTTACGCCTTTATCCTTCCGCCCAGGTGGTTATTTTTGACCGATATGGGAAAGTCGTTTATGGTTTTGGAGGGAGCGGTAATGGTTGGGATGGAACACTGAATTCAAATCCTTTGCCTTCAACGGATTATTGGTTTACTATTTCAATAGACGATCGTATTATCAGGGGACATTTTGCGCTCAAAAGGTAAAATTCCTTACATTTGAAATCTTATGTACGCACATGAAAAAACTGTTACTACTGATATGTATCCTTCTAAATCTTCACTGTTTTTCACAATTCAGTAAAACACATTATATCCCACCCTTATCAAACTCGGATGCTCAGGAACCCCAAGGGCAGTTTATGTATATTTCCTGTCCGAGCCTCACTCCAGTAAATTTTAAAATTATAGCACTGGGAGGTTCCGTAGTTGCGGGTACGGTTTCCAGAGATGCACCATATGTATTCAATATTGGTTCAGGTTTTAATACGCAGTTAATGGTTAACAGCTTTGACGTGAATGCTGTAATGCAAAATAAAGGGTACATTGTTGAAGCGGAAGACCAGGTCTATGTAACCGTCAGGATGACGACTACGCCTCAAAATTTTCAAGGTGGAGGGTTGGTGTCAAAAGGTCTTGCGGCGCTGGGTACGCAATTTCGCGTGGGTGCTTTTATTAATACCGGCATCGCCGGAACAAATGAAAATCATTACACCTTCGCTTCCGTTCTGGCGACAGAAAATAACACACAGGTTACTTTCAGCCCACCGCAGGCTAATATTGGAATTACGTTGCTCAACCATGAAACTTTTGCGAATACGCCTCAAACGGTAACATTGAATCGTGGCGATAGCTTTTCAATTGCGGTACAAGGCCCAAATGCCGCAAATGCTGACGGACTAATTGGTACGCTTATCAGTTCTGATAAACCGATCGCGGTGAATTGCGGATCGATTGCCGGGACAGATGGGGACGCTTCCAATCTAGACCTTGGTTTTGACCAGATTGTATCTGCTGAGCGAACAGGCACAGAATATATTTTTATCCGTGGGAATGGACTGGATGTGGTGGAACGGCCCCTGATTGTGGCTAATGAGAACAACACCGAAGTTTTTCTGAACGATAGCATGGGCGCTTTCATTACATTAAACGCAGGCCAATATGTCGCGTTAGATGGTTCTCAATACAGTGCCGACGGAAATCTGTACGTGAGGACTTCTCACCCTGTTTTTGCGTATCAGGGCATGGGTGGACAGATCAGTCAGGCAAACCAAAACATGTGTTTCCTGCCTCCGCTGAGTTGCGAAACCCCAAGGGTTATTGACAATATTCCGCTCATCAATGAAATTGGTGGGCTTACCGATTTTATTGGCACCGTAAACATCGTTACTGAAACCGGCGCTGAGCTGTCATTTATCATTAACGGGGTAACCTATGCGTTCGCTGATTTGCCACAGGGAATTACCGCAAACGGCCCGTTTAATGTGCTTGGAACCGCTAACTACCAAACCTATACCTTTCAGGGGCTAACAGGAAATATCTCAGTATATTCCACGAAGCAGGTATACCTTTCTTATTTTGGCTCCAGTGGCGCCGCTACTTACGGTGGCTTTTATTCCGGATTTACATTCAAACCTGAAATCGCATTTAAAAATGTAGACACAAGCATTACTTCTAATTGTATTCCGAATATTGAACTTTCTGTAAATATCCTGACCGCCTTCGATACTTTTCAATGGTACTTCAACGACGACCTTATTGTGGGCGCCACCGATAGAACCTATGTTCCCTCCGAACCAGGATTTTATTATGTGAAAGCGGTTATCTCCGCCTGTAACACGGAAAAAATATCCGACAAAATACCGGTTAGTTCCTGCGCCGCTGACACTGACTCAGATGGCACGAATGACAATGCCGATATCGATTTTGATAATGACGGCATTTCCAACTGTGTCGAATCGTTTGGCGACGCTTCGGTAAATCTTTCCGTGACCAACAATGGGCAGATACAGGTAGGCACCTACTCAAACCAATATACCCTTAGTTCAATTCCAGGCGCCGGCCCGCAACCGGCCAACCCTTTTACAGGAAATCCCGATGGTAGCTTTATTGTTGAAACTGCTGCCGGGATTGGAAATTCCATTTCTGAAAAGATCT
>NZ_NKJE01000003.1:184300-229792 GCF_002256285.1 Flavobacterium sp. BFFFF1
TTGTTAACCCTGCAAGCATCTTGATAAATTATCCGGCATTGGTGGATTTTGACAATCTGCTCTCCCCTAACGGAGAATATATCCTTCAGGTCCCTGTAGATAAAACCATGACATTAATAAATCCCAATGACCAATTACTTGTTGACACCAATTATGATGGGATTTTTGAAAGCGGTATTACACAATTCTCTTCATTTGAACTCCGTTTCCGGTTAAATGGCGGTATTCCATTGAACGCCGGCGCGGGAACATTTTCAATTCGGTCAAAAGACATCGGTTATTTGATCTTTACCCAAAAAAATCTCATTGATTCTGGAAATATCAAAGCCAGTTTCAACTTACTGCTATCCTGTTTGCCTAAAGATTCTGATCTCGATGGGATTTTTGACCAGGATGATTTTGACAGTGACAATGACGGAATCCCGGATGCGGTTGAAGCACGGGGCATACTGGCGCAGAGTAGCCCTATCACAGACGCAAACCAAAATGGCATGGATGATGCTATAGAGCCTGGTCTCGGGCAGCTTGATTCTGATGCGGATGGTGTACCGGATTTTTATGATCTTGACAGTGATAACGACGGTATTTCTGATCTTATTGAATCCGGGGCCGGAGCTGCCGATGCCAATAATGATGGCGTTATAGACGGTGTTCCTGCAAACTTCGGAGCAAATGGCTATTTAAATACGCTGGAAACTGCTCTGGACAACGGCATTCTTAACTTTAGCATCGCAAATACAGATGGGCTGGACGAGATTCCAAATGCAATATCTAAAGACAGCGACAACGATGGCTGTAATGATGTGATTGAAGCAGGTTTTACCGATCCGGATGGCGATGGAAAACTCGGCAGCGCCCCAGTTTCTGTGAATCCAAATAATGGACTGGTGACTTCCGGTTCCGATGGAAACACGGCTCCTGTAAATAACAATTACACCACAGCGGCTCCCATTATCATTAATAGCCAGCCCGAAGCACAGACGGGATGTGAGGCATTGCAGGTTGTTTATACAATCGATACTACTCCGGTAGATGGATACCAATGGCAGGTAAGTACGGATGAAGTAAGTTACACCAATTTGGTCAACAACACCCAATATACAGGCGTGAATAGTATTTCATTGACGGTTGGCATGCTAAACCCGACAATGTCCGGCTATCGTTATCGCGTGGTACTAAGCAAGACTGGTAACACTTGTGGACTCGCGTCAGAAGCTGCCACACTGACGGTACTGCCAAGACCCACAGTTCCAGCAACAATCAACTTGGTACAATGTGACGACGATGCAGATGGCTTGTCAGACTTTAATTTGAGACAAAAAGAAAGTCAGATTTCTACGAATGCTGCCAATGAAACATTTAGCTATTTTAAAACACAGGCAGCAGCTGAAACAAATGACAGTACCCAACAAATCACGAACGAACTCGCGTACAACAACACCGATGGAAACACAGTTTGGGTTCGGGTGCAGAATAATGATGGCTGTTACAACGTTACCCGCATGAACCTGATTGTTTCCTTTACCCAGATTCCACCCGGAACGCTCTGGACCTTTTCAGAATGTGATGATTTTGTTGACACGGTTAATGATGACCGCGATGGGATTACAACTTTCAATTTCAGCAGCGTGAATACGAATATTAATGCTTTACTGGGAAACAGCGCCGCCTACACAATCAAATATTTCCGTAATGAAGTCGACGCATTGGCAGAAACCGATGCCTCGGGAAATTCGCTGGCCATCGCTGACATTTCAAATTATCGGAATATCGGTCTCCCAAATGAGCAATTCGTTTGGGTAAGGGTTGAAAGTAACGCGGACAATGCCTGTTACGGACTTGGACCTTACGTGAAGCTGACTGTAGAGGCGCTTCCAGTTCCAAATCCGGTTGCCGTTCAGCGCCAATGTGACAGGGATCCGTCCGATGCCGCTGTAGATTTTGATTTCGATACTTCAAATATCCAATCTATGATCCTCAATGGACAGTCCGCGGTTAGTGTTGCATATTTTGACCAAAATAACAATCCATTACCAAGTCCGTTACCGAATCCATTCAGAACAGCAACACAAAATATTAAGGTGGTGCTGACCAATGATAATGGCAAACAATGTACGGATGAGATGACCATCCGGTTTGTCGTGGATGCAAAACCGGTGGCAAACCCTGTAACTGTTGCTCCTGTCTGTGATGACGAGCCGGACGATACCGACGGTCTTTACAGTTTCGATACTTCAACTATTCAGGCTGACCTGCTCCAGGGACAAAGCGGCTTCAATGTAAAGTATATTGACGGAAACGGTACGCCACTGGCGAGTCCTTTGCCAAACCCATTCCTAAGCCCGACGCAAAACATCACAGCCGTAGTCGAAAACCCGATAAATACGACATGTGCCGCATCTACCGTAATCACATTTACGGTGAATCAGTTGCCGGAAATACTGGATGACAACGCCGAAATCATTTGTAGCGGAATCATTAATGAGTCCGTAACATTGTATGCCGGTCTCGCCAACGGAAATCCAAACAGCTTTACGTATGAATGGAGCCGCAATGGTGTGGTAATCCCAAACGAAACCAGGAACGAGCTTACTGTTAACCTTGATGGTGTATACACCACATTGGTTACAAATAAACTCACGGGCTGTTCAAGAACCCGCACGAATACAGTGACCTATTCACAGATTGCCACCATAACTTCAGTCGACATCAATGACCTGGTTCCGGAAAATAGTATTAATATTAACGTAACCGGGGCCGGAATCTATGAGTATAGCCTTGACAATCCTGTAGGTCCTTTTCAGGATAGTCCATTCTTTGAAAACGTTTCCGCCGGCTTCCACGAAATTTTTGTAAATGACAAAAATGGCTGCGGACAGGTAAAGCAAACCATATCGGTCGTCGGTGCCCCATTATTCTTTACACCCAACGGCGATGGATACAATGACTACTGGAAAATTAAAGGCGTAAATGCCGTCTATCATAAAAATACTGTCGTCTATATATTTGACAGATATGGAAAATTACTCAAAGAAATTCCTTCAGGTGTTGAGATTGGGTGGGATGGATTGCTCAATGGTAACCCGCTACCTGCCGATGACTACTGGTTCGTCATTAACCTTGATGACGGCAGAACGGCAAAGGGCCATTTTACGCTCAAAAGATAAGTTTGCCCGACCATGAAAAGCCTGTCTATATTAGTGCTATTTTTTTTACTATCCGTTAACACCCTTTTTTCTCAAAGTGATTGTGTCGATGCCATTGTGGTTTGCGGAAATTCAGGTTTCAGCGGGCTCACCGTGAGTGGCCCCGGAAATCAGGAGCTCAATAACAATGTTACCTGCGGGAGCTCCGAAAATAACAGCATCTGGTTGCGGCTCGATATTAGTACCACTGGCACGCTCGGCTTTGAACTCATCCCCGAAAGCAATAGTATCAATGAGGATTTTGATTTTTTTATTTTTGGCCCAAACCCCACTTGCAGCAACCTGGGTGCAACAATCCGTTGCTCAACTACCAATCCAGCTTCGATCAATCAATCCGATAATCACACTGGTCTTAATAGTAGTGAATCAGATACTTCAGAAGGGCCTGGTGCAGGCGGAAACAGCTTTCTTAGTATACTTAATGTAACCGCGGGGCAATTTTATTATCTCGTAATCGACCGTCCTGTGGGCAACAGTAATTTTTCCATTCAATGGACCGGAACCGCGAGTTTTAATACGCCACCTAGTTTCGAATTGCCCAGCGGTGTCGACAACCTCAACTTAAGGCAGTGTGATGTTGACGGAATTCCCGATAATTCCAGTGCATTTGACCTGACACAAAATACGCCGCTGATTATCGGGACACAAACCAACGTAACCGTAACGTATTATACCAACCAAAATGACGCTATTGTGGGCAACAATGCGATTACTGGCCCTACATTTTTCCCTAACACCCAGAATCCCCAAACCATTTTTGCACGGATTGAAAACAACACAACCCACTGTTTTACCAACACTGATTTTACCATAGGAATTAATGATGACATTGCTTTTCCTGTCGACTCATTTGCTGTTTGTGATGATGCTGCCGATGGCGATGACACTAATGGAAAAGCCACATTTAACATGGATGCAGTTACAGCCGGAGTTTTTACAGGAAATGACTTGTCCGGCTTTGACATCAGGTATTATGTGGATCAGGATGATGCAGATGCCAATCAGAATCAGCTGCCGCAGTTCTTCAATAACACAATACCATTCCAACAGAGAATCATTATCAAGGCGACGAACGGAACCTGTATCGGCACGCACGAAATAAACTTAATCGTCAATCCGCTTCCGGACCGCATCACAGCGGATTACGTGCAATGCGATTACGACGAAAACGCTGATGGCATCAGCCAGTTCAACATCCGTAATGCGGATCGCTTTTTCACAGGAAATCCAGACGTGGAAATTTCCTATTTTGAAGACATGCAACATGTGCAGGACCATCAGTCAGTGGGAGATTCATTTACGAATGCAACAAATCCACAGACCATTTTGGTACAGCAAACCAATTTGATCACGGGCTGTACGTCGTAAACACCGATGGTATACTGCCCGATATCGTCCTGCAGGGCTGCGATGTCCAGGGACAGGAAAATGGATTTACGACATTTAACCTAAACAATACCAATGTGGTGCTGTCGCCGGGACAAACCCTACAATATTATCGTACCATAGAAGATGCACTTCTTGAAGCCAATGCGATTACGAACACCACATCATTTCCCAATCCTGTAGCTTACGAAAGTTATGCTTATCTAAGGGTCGACAATGGCGGGGTAAACTGCGATGTCATCCGCAGGATAAAATTGGTCGTAAATACACTTCCACAAATCGTAGAACATAGCGAAGGTGTAGATTTTGTGTGCACCAACCTGCCCGACAAATACATCACAATCAATGCTGCGGTACTTGATCCTTTTTTTGGTGATTACGAATATTTATGGCGGTACAATGGCATTCCGTTTCATATGAACACCTATTCTGTGCAGGTAAATCAGCCAGGAACTTACGAAGTTACAGTTGTAAAACCAACTGGCTGCCGAAAAATCAGGACTATTGAAGTATCTGCTTCTGTCGATGCAACCATAGCGGCTGTGATTATTGAAGATATTACCGTCGAGAACAATACGGTAACGATAAATCTAAGCGCAGACAGTATTGGAAACTACGTCTACAGCCTTGACGATGAATTCGGCACTTTCCAGAACAGCCCTTTTTTCGAGAATGTGCCTCCAGGCATCCACACTGCCTATGTACAAGACATTAACGGCTGTGGAACCGTGTCAAAAATGGTAGCAGTACTTGGAGTCCCTAAATATTTCACCCCAAACGGTGATGGGATACACGATTTCTGGCGAATTGAAGGGGTTGATATTGTTTTCAACAAAGAAACAAAGGTACTGATTTTTGACCGTTTTGGGAAGTTTATCAAAGAGATTGCAACACGAGACACTGCTGGCTGGGACGGCAGCTATCTTGGCAAGCCGATGCCGTCAGATGATTACTGGTATGTTGTGAATTTTGAAGATGGCAGGACGGCGAAGGGCCATTTTGCATTAAAAAGATAGTAAAAACCTACGTTACACCATGAAAAAGATTGCTATCGTGTTATCTATTATATCATTCACGCTGAAGGCGCAACCGAAAGTTTCCACTGGCGCAATCAGGCATTTTGAGGATTTTAAGTCGGAGCTTGTTACTCCAAGAAACGTCGACGTCTGGCTTCCGGATGGGTACTCCTCCAATGAAAAATATGAAGTGCTTTACATGCACGACGGGCAGAATCTTTATGATGCTCCCGCAAACTGGAACAAACAGGCTTGGGAGGCCGATTCAATCTCCGGGAAACTCATCAGGGAAAACAAAACCAGGAAATTTATCATCGTGGGTATTTCGAATATTCCGTTGCAGCGTTTCAGCAACTATTTTCCGCAAAAGGCTTTTGAATCGCTGACCAGGAAAACGCAGGATTCATTGTATGCTTTGGAATGGAATGGTACAAAACTTTTTTCGGGGGCGGTTAGTTCTGACGCTTATCTTAAGTTCATTGTATCAGAACTAAAACCGTTCATTGACAAGAACTTTTCTGTCTACCCTGATCAAAAACACACTTTTATAGCAGGCTCAAGTATGGGTGGACTAATATCCATGTATGCCGTGTGCGAATATCCAAATATATTTGGTGGTGCGGCGTGCCTATCGACACATTGGCCGGGAACTTTTGAGAAAAACAACAACCCAATTCCAGCCGCCTTTTTTAACTACCTTAAAAATCATTTGCCAAATCCTGCATCGAACCGTTTCTATTTTGACTACGGCGACCAAACCCTTGACGCACTTTACCCGCCGCTTCAGGCTAAAGCTGACGAAGTGATGAAATTGAATGGGTTTAACGAAGTGAACTGGATTACAAAATACTATCCGGGAGCCGACCATTCTGAAAATTCCTGGCAAAAAAGATTCGAAATTCCGTTGGTTTTCTTGCTTGGAAAATAATGTTGCGCTGGATGCCTTTTCAGTGAGTAGATTTACCAAACTGATATTTAAACTTCATTTTCGGTTGGTTGGCCATTCATCTCATCCCGTATACGCTCCAAATACCGATTGTGTACTACGACCGTCCCCGCTATAAAATCGTGTGTCGCCCTTTTCCGTGGATTGGAAAGTAACACAATCAACCCGGCAATCACCCATAACGCAATCAACCATGAAGACAGTTGAAAAAGACCGGGCGACATTGACGTGAGGTATTCATTTTTATCCAAAAAGCCCAAACCCTCATATTCGTCCCAGTCCATCAACCGAATCGCATTGATGGTGATTGCTTCAGTGAGAAGGCTAAACAAAAACATTACGAGATACCGTAAATAAGATTCCTTCCATAATATTGGCTGTCCATCCAGCCTGATAATCTTAATTTCCAATATCATCTTCCCAGGTGTTGCACCAAATCGCTTTGGCAGGTAAATATTGTATATCAATACTGCTATCAAATTAATAAAGGCAGCAAGCAAATACAGATCCAATCCCATCGTCTTCATAAACATTACCACCAGTGTTACCGGGCTCAATATAAGGCCATCGAGGAGGATTGCGGCAATTCTGGGGCCAAACCCAGCGTAGATATTGCCGTGAACACCATTAAGGTTTAGTGGAATTTGTTTCATTTTTTTAATTATTTCAAGGTTATCGATTGACTATTTAAAATAGCATTGCAAATCTCATCATTTGTTTGGTTTTCAGCCTAAACAAGAGTACCGATTTTATAATTTTTCATTGCAGGAAATGCACAGGATTAGACGTCATTACCTTATTTTTCGAGATTCTTCTTGATGTTAACCAAGTTTTGCTCGTACGCATCACCGACAAATTTTTTACCAATCAATGACATCAACCGACCGATCGGGTAAGCACCATGTCCGTAAAACGTGCAGGTGATATTTGAGTTGTTCGCATCAACTGCGTCCACAATCATTGAGGCTTTGGCTTGGTCCGCCATCGGTTTAATAAAATTTAGATCGACCTCAATCTTATCGCTGCTAACTGCTGTGATGGTTTGGCTGCCTTCTCCCATTTTTTCACTTTTCCAGGCTGAAGACGAACCAACGGTGCCATCTACGCCGGTATAGGTGACTTGAATTTTGGGATCTTCCATCACCCAAACGCTATATTGTTCCTGATTTTTTAAGGATTTTACATAGTCAAACACTTCCTGTTTGGGCCGGTTTACAGTCGACATTCTCGTCACCGTATAATCCGCAGGAATAAAAATGGCAACAATTAACAACAATACAATAAGTACAACAATGCCAATTAGAATCTTCTTTACTATTTTCATAAAAATTTGGTATTGGTTCGGTATTTCTCTTTACTAAAGTAATAAAAAATGGATTGGCTTTATTTAAAATGATTGCTATTTTGGATTTCCGGCGCTCCTATTGCTCAATTACTGGCTGTTTTTTAATTAACTTTGACACTTTAAAATGACCAAAATTCAAGTTTAAAACATGACTGCACTTCAAAAAACGATCGAAAACGCCTGGAATGACCGCGCTTTACTCCAAAACACTGATACTATAAATGCGATCCGCGAAGTTGTCGATCTGCTTGACGCGGGAACACTGCGCGTCGCTGAACCTACGGCAAACGGCTGGCAGGTGAACGAGTGGGTAAAGAAGGCCGTTGTAATGTACTTCCCAATCCAAAAAATGGAGACGCTCGAGGCAGGAATCTTTGAATATCATGACAAAATTCCGTTGAAGCGCCACTACGCCGAAAAAGGAATCCGGGTGGTACCGAACGCCGTAGCGAGGCATGGAGCGTACATTTCAAAAGGAGTAATCCTAATGCCCAGCTACGTCAATATCGGCGCGTATGTCGATGAAGGCACTATGGTCGACACCTGGGCTACCGTCGGGAGTTGTGCACAAATAGGCAAAAATGTCCATCTAAGCGGTGGCGTTGGAATCGGCGGAGTACTGGAACCTTTGCAGGCCGCACCTGTAATTATTGAGGACGGCGCTTTTATCGGCTCAAGGTGTATTGTTGTGGAAGGCGTTCGTGTGGAAACTGAAGCAGTGCTTGGTGCGAATGTCTGCCTGACCGCGTCCACAAAGATTATCGATGTAACCGGCGACACACCTGTTGAGATGAAAGGTGTGGTGCCAGCACGATCGGTCGTTATCCCCGGCAGCTATACCAAAAAATTCCCAGCTGGAGCATACCAGGTCCCATGTGCATTGATCATTGGTAAAAGAAAACCTTCAACGGATTTAAAGACCAGTTTAAATGACGCGCTTCGGGAATATGACGTGGCTGTCTAAGTAATTTTATGCCTATGAAAATCCTCGTTATCCAGCAAAAGATGATTGGAGACGTCCTCGCATCCAGCATCATATGCAATAACATCAAGCAAGAATATCCTGATGCTCAGGTGGATTACCTGATTTATCCGTTCACAAAACCGGTCGTTCTAGAAAACCCCAATATCGACAACATCATTCTGTTTACGGACAACTATCGGAAAAGTAAGCTGTCGCTGCTCAAGTTTGCGTTTGAAATAAGAAGCCAACATTATGATGTGGTGATCGATGCCTATGGAAAAACGGAAAGCAACCTTATTGTGCTATTTTCAGGTGCAAAACAAAAGCTGGGGTTTTACAAGCGATACACGCAGTTCCTTTATACCAAAACAGTGCGGGAAATTCCAGTACCGCGAACCAATGTAGGAACGGCATTGGAAAACAGGCTGAACCTGTTGCGGTTATTTGATGTTTTCCCAAACGCGTACATCAAGCCGAAGATTTGGCTGACCGATGCAGAAATCGCACACGGTCAAAGAATCCTGGAAAACCACAAAATACCGTCCGGTCAGAAAATATTGATGATTGGCGTTTTGGGCAGCGGCGAGAATAAGACCTACCCATTTCCCTTTATGGCACAACTGCTCGATGTCATCGCATCAGAAACCAACGCAGCGTTAATTTTCAACTACATGCCTTCACAGAAAAACGAGGCATTGATGATTTACAACTTGTGCAAACCGGATACCCGGAAAAACATTAAGATTGACATTGTACCGGGAAGTATCCGGGAATTTCTTGCGATCACTTCCCACTGCGATGCCCTAATTGGAAATGAAGGGGGGGCTGTTAACATGGCAAAAGCAATAGAAATTCCAACATTTACAATATTCTCAACGTGGATTAAGAAGGAAGCGTGGAACGCCTTCGAAAATGGGAACACGAACATTTCAGTACATTTAAAAGACTTTAAGCCTGAACTGTATGGCGGGAAATCTCCTAAAGAAATGAAAAAACATGCCATAACACTGTATCGGGAATTTACGCCAGACCTCATACTGCCCTTACTCAAAAAATACTTAAGATTTTAGGATTTCTGCCCTTCTTTGATAATGCCGAACGGTGTCCAGGAAAGCCTTTTTTCCTTCACCTCTTTGCGAATCGCAAGATTTGCCGCAAGTGATTCAGGCGTTTTATAACTACGGGCATGGTCAAGGTGAAGACAAACCGCTTTGTGGCGTATTTGCAACCCTTTCACACCAAAATTCTCAAGCCGCTCTCCAAACTCCCTATCGGGACCTCCATATTTCATGCGTTCATCATAACCGTTAATCGCAATCATATCTTCACGGAATCCTGATGAATTGCAGTTGTTGAAGGACGGATTGGTTGGTGTCACCGTATCGAGGATATTCCCCAACAGTCCCTGAGAAGACAGCTTAAGGGTTTGCGAAAAACCAAGCTTTCCTTTTGTTTTGAGCCACCTGACGTTAAAGCAACGCCCGGAAAGAATATCATCGCCGGAAATCTCTTCGCTGACCTTCATATTCAGTTTGCAGTAACCCCCGGAAAGAAATCTTCCTTTTTCTGCATAAGCTGCATGAACGGCAACAAAATCCTTTCTCGGAATACAATCGCCATCGGTCATGATAATGTATTCGTTTGCCGCTTCCAAAATGGCAATGTTCAGTATTTCCTGCCTGCGATACCCTTTGTCTTCATGCCATAAATGCCTCAAAGGAACCGGAAAGTTTTGTGCGTAACTGTCAATCAGGCTCTTTGTTGACTCACGTGATCCATCATCAGCGACTATCACTTCAAAATCCTGGAAGGACTGATTGCTATACCCGATCAGGACTTTTTCGAGCCACTTTTCAGCGTTATAGGTACTAATAATCACAGATATTTTCATGCGTCGCAAATTGGCATTGGTTATAAAAAGAAATTACGTATATTTAAATCACACCCGCAAATCCTAAATCTTTGAGTTTTTTTAAATTAAACCTTTGCAAAAATAGTAAATAAATTATATTTGTTGAATATTTAATATTGAATGGAATTTAAGCCGCAAACCAACATATCGGTTCTTATCATAACATTAAATGAAGAGGTTCACATGCAGGAGTTACTAAGTGACCTCGATTTTGCAGAAGAGGTGATTGTGGTAGATTCCTACAGTACTGATCGAACCAAGGAAATTTCAGAGTCATTTGAAAACGTCCGTTTCATAGAAAATAAATTCGAGAATTATACGAGTCAGCGGAATTTTGCAATCAGCCAGGCAAAGAACGACTGGATACTTTTTATCGATGCTGACGAACGGCTGACACCAGAGCTCAAACGGGAGATTATCGACACGGTTCACCGCAACGAGGATATCAGTGCTTACCTTTTTTACCGGAAATTCTTTTTCAGGAAGAAACAGCTTCATTTTAGTGGATGGCAGACCGATCGCATTTTTAGGTTATTCAGGAAAGACAAAGCACATTATACCGCGAAAAGGCTGGTACACGAAAAACTCGATGTGGACGGCCGCATAGCTGTATTCCAGAACAAACTGATTCATTATTCTTATGCAGATTACGAATCGTATAAAAGAAAAATGATTGCTTACGGGAAGCTTAAGGCAATGGAGAAATTTCGTTCTGGTTTTAAACCGACGGTTTTTCATTATTTTGGCCACTCTGCATACAATTTTCTGTACCAATATCTTGTACGGCTGGGTATTCTGGATGGAAAAAAAGGAATTATCATCTGTTACCTGAATGCGCTCAGCGTTACCTACCGTTATAAGGAACTCAGACGGCTGTATCAGGGTGTTTCAAAAAAATCCGTATGATAGATGTTTCGATAATAATAATCAACTACAATACTTCGCTCCTGACATACAATTGCGTCGTTTCCATCATAGAAACCACGCCAAAAAATATGCAATACGAAATTATCGTAGTGGATAATGCTTCCAGAAAAGACGACTTTCACGACCTGGAAGAAAAATTAAAAGCGCTTCAAACGGACAATATCCAGTTGATCCGGAGCAGAATAAATACCGGATTCGCCTCAGGGAACATGTTCGGGGTACAATTTGCGTCGGGGAAATACCTCGCTTTCATTAATAATGACGTCGAACTCACCACCGATTCATTTACAGCGCTTGATCAATTTTTCAAGCAAAACCCGGATACCGGAGTCATCGGCATCCAGCCAATTTTTGCCGATAAAAGGAAACAGGTCGCTTTTGGACATTTTGACACCTTCAGCAATAGGTTTTTTGGGTATTGGCTTTATGAGAAACTAAATCCGAACAAAGCCAAACGCCATAAGACGTATACTGAACCCATACAGGCAGATTACGTAGTGGGCAGTTTTATGTTTTTTAAATCGGAACATTTTAACGCAGTCGGGGGATTTGACACGAATATCTTTCTGTATTTTGAGGAAATGGATATTTGCAAACGGTTGCTTAACAATAACCTGAAGACCATTTTTTACCCCTCAATCGACTATGTCCATATTAATGGGGCCAGTACGAATCTGGGATATACCAAGAAAATCGAGCTTAAGATTTCGCACCTTTATATCGTTCGCAAAAATCACGGCTTTTTCAGTTATGCGCTATTAAAAACTTTTTTTGTTCTCATCTTCTTTTTTAAATCCCTTTTCAACCCCAAGCATTTCCGTCTGTTTTTTAAGCTTATTACGCTGGGTCCTCCCATGGCATCTTCTATTCGCCACCTGCAGAAAATACAGTAACAACGCGCCTCAGAAATTTCATTCCGACGCTTATTTCGGCTGGATATTTACAATTTGTTAAAGAAATATTTATCGTAAATTTGCAGCATTTACAAACGCTTTTTTTATGGACAAAAACCAAAAGTGGAAATACTTCCTGAAAGAACTTGCCAATCAGATTTTTTTCTGGTTTTTCGGAATCATTTTCTTCACGCTCTTTCGCATTGTTTTCATCTTCCTTTTCAGAAAACAGTTGGGTCCTTCTGCCGACAGTACCGAAATATTCAAAGCCCTTGCTTCCGGTTTCAGTTTCGATGCTACCGTCATGGGTTATTTCCTCATTTTGCCCTTTTTGCTGCTGCTTGTGTTTGCTCCTTTTGATACATTCAGACCCGCAATTATCACCCGAAAAATTACACAGGCGCTTTTTGTCATTCTTTCCACCATAATTTGCATCGTAACCATTGGGTACTTCCAGGAATACCATGACCAATTTAACAACTTCCTCTTTCTGTCGCTGTATGATGATCAAAAGGCAGTCGCCAAAACGCTGATGGCAGATGAATACCACCCCTTATTGAACATGTTGACATTTATTGTCGTAATCGCAACGGGAATTGTCATTTTAATTTACTCAGAAAAGAAAGACATCACCTACAGGATGCTGCAGAAATTCAATTTCAAATACAGCAGGCCGCTCCTTGTCTTTATCAGCGTTGCCTTATTTGTTTGCAGCTTGCGCGGCTCGTTTTCTACGGTCCCGGCAATTAGAAAATGGGCTGGTGTTTCAAAAGACGCTTTTTTGAACAAAACCATTGTAAATCCATTTCGTTCGCTGAAATACGCATTGGAAGATTTCAATGAGCTGAATCTGCTTGAAGGCAAAAATCCCTATTTAGCCGAATCGGATTTTAAGGCCAGTTTTCCCGAAGATCAGATCACAGATATACTTCGTAAAACGGCTGGAGGGCCTACGATTGAAAAGCCAAAACAGATTTTCCTCGTGGTAATGGAAAGTTATGATTCCTGGCCGTTGATGGATAAGTACCTGCCTTTCAAATTGTCGTCAAATTTAAACCGTATCGCAAAAAACGGAACACATTTCACCGATTTCCTTCCCGCTGCCAACGCCACATTCGATTCGTTTGGCGCGGTAGTCACTGATGTGCCGCATTGTGGTGTCAATATCAGCCAGCTGGGAACCGTCAATGAACCTTTCGAAACCTCAATCTTTCGGCAGTTTAAAAAACTGGGATATGAGACCAATCTGTACTACGGGGGATTTCTCTCGTGGGAGAATATCGGTGAATTCTGCAAGTACCAAGGGGTCGACAGAATTTTCTCCGGTGTGGACGCAGGCGGAAAATCAGACTCGGGTGATTGGGGAATTGAAGATGAAAAGCTGTTTGGATTGGTCTTAAAAAATACAGATCCACAGAAATACTCGCTGAATATAATACTTACCTCCAGTTACCACCCTCCCTATGCAATAGATATCTACAAAAAGGGATTTCCTTACCACAGTGAGGAGGACTTTCCTGTGAGTGTCAGAAAGTATTATGACGGTGGCATGACGATGAAAGAACTTGGGCATCTTTGGTATGGAGACCAGGCCATCGGCGGATTTGTAGATGTCGCAGAAAAAAAGTACCCGGACGGTTTGTATTGCTTTACCGGTGATCATTTCGGCCGGCGTTTCATCAACCACAACCCCAATCTCTACGAAAAATCTTCCGTGCCATTTATTATGTATGGAAAATCAATCCCAAAAGCGATCAACAGGACGCCCGGCGGCCATGTGGATATCATGCCAACATTAATTGAAATGATTGCACCAAAAGGATTCCAGTACTATAGTTTTGGCACATCGCTGTTTGCAAAAGGAAAAAATAAGGCGTTTGGATTGGATAAAATGATTGTTCCCAACGAAATTTACTATTTCCCAAAAGACGCAAAAGTTGAAAAAATCAACCTGCGCACCTTTACAGAAAGCAAATTGGACAAAAGTGCCCTGAAAGCGGAATATGACCGTTATATGGCGTTGACCTGGCAATATACCATAAAGGGAAACAACCTTAAAAAGCAGACCGCAAAACCGAAAAAATCAAAATAATATGGGCGATATCAACCAGGAAGTACACAATGCCTTTGAAGTGATCCGAGAGGGCGGGATCATCCTTTACCCGACCGACACCGTTTGGGGAATAGGCTGCGACGCGACCAATGCCGCGGCGGTTGCTAAGATTTATGCTTTAAAAAAAAGGATAGAAACACACAGTATGATTGTGCTGATGAATGGCGAAAAAATGATGTACAACGTTTTTAAGGAAATTCCCGAAACGGCCTGGCAGATTATTGACCTTTCTGAAAAGCCTACGACCCTGATCTTAGACAACCCCAGAAATGTCGCCGAAAATATCATCGGCTTAGATAAAACGCTGGGTGTGAGAATTGTAAAAGAGCCATTTTGCTTTAAGCTGATGGAGCGCATGAAAAAGCCACTTGTTTCCACCTCTGCGAATATATCCGGTGAACCCACGCCAAAAAGTTTTAAAGAAATAACCGCCGACATTGTTAACGGCGTTGACTATGTCGTAAATTTGCAGCGCGATAAAGTGGCCGGCACCCCATCAACAATAATCAAGCTTACGAACGATCTTCAGGTAAAGATCATCAGGAAATAAAGGGCTATCGGAAATTGAATTTTACAATGAGCAACACTTCATATAAAGAAGACTTACAGCATCCTGTTTTCGGGGTGGTTTCTGAGGCTTCGGCGGCATTAGGACTGGAAAGTTATGTAATCGGCGGATTCGTACGGGACCTGATCTTAGGCCGCGAAAACAAAAAAGACATCGATATTGTGGCCGTTGGCAGCGGTATTGCGTTAGCCCAGCAGGTAGCCGACATGCTTCCACGCAAGCCCAAAGTACAGGTTTTTAAAAATTACGGCACCGCAATGCTGCGTTTTGAGGATACAGACATCGAATTCGTAGGGGCCCGGAAGGAATCTTACCAATCAGAAAGCCGCAATCCTGTTGTGGAAAATGGCACCCTGGAAGACGATCAGGACCGGAGGGATTTTACCATCAATGCACTGGCTCTTTCTTTAAACCGCGATAATTTTGGCACATTGCTCGATCCATTTAATGGATTGAAAGATCTTGAATCTAAAATAATCCGAACACCGCTAAATCCGGACATCACCTATTCTGACGATCCATTGCGCATGCTTCGCGCGATCCGTTTTGCCACCCAGCTTGGTTTTAACATTGAGGCTGAATCGCTGGAATCCATATCAAAAAACAAGGAACGCATCAACATCATCTCTGGCGAAAGAATCGTAGATGAGTTGAACAAAATACTGTCTGTAAAAAAACCATCAACCGGTTTTATACTACTTTATAAAACCGGACTGCTTGACCTGATCCTTCCAGAATTGACCGCATTGAATCAGGTCGAAGAAATTGAAGGACATACGCACAAAAACAATTTTTACCACACACTGGAAGTCGTTGACAACATTAGTGAAAACACCGAAGATGTTTGGCTGCGCTGGGCGGCATTGCTTCACGACATCGGTAAGGCACCTACCAAACGTTTCTTTAAAAAACAGGGTTGGACGTTTCACGGACACGAGTTTGTGGGAGGAAAAATGGTTAAAAAGATTTTCGAAAGGCTGCACATGCCCCTGAACCAGAAAATGAAGTTTGTACAGAAAATGGTGATGATGAGTTCCCGCCCGATTGTACTTTCTCAGGAAATCGTGACCGACTCGGCAGTGCGGCGGCTCGTTTTTGATGCAGGCGAAGACGTTGAAAATCTGATGACGCTTTGTGAAGCAGACATTACCACTAAAAATGCCATTAAGTTTAAAAAATACCATCAGAATTTTGATTTGGTGCGACGCAAAATCGTAGAAGTGGAGGAACGCGACCATGTGCGTAATTTCCAGCCACCCGTCACCGGCGAAGAGATTATGGAAATTTTCAACCTGAAACCATCCCGCGAAATCGGCATCCTGAAAGAAGCCATAAAAGAAGCGATTCTCGAAGGGGAAATTCCTAACGAGTATGAGGCAGCGTATCAATTCATGATGGAAAAAGCCGAAAAAATGGGATTAAAAACTATGTAATTATCATGAAAAATAAATTCGTCTTCTTTGCAAAAACCTCGCTGCTCTTAGTATACCTCGTTATTGTTGCCGGCGCACTAGTTCGGATGACTGGATCCGGGATGGGATGTCCGGACTGGCCTAAATGTTTCGGGTATTACATCCCACCAACCGACGTGAAGGAGCTGATGTGGAGTCCCAACCGCGAGTTCGAGGCGGGCCAGGTCATTATCAAAGACGAAAAACTTTGGGTAGCAAAAGACGATTTTATCACGGGTACATCCTATGACGCATCGCATTGGAGGCCTTATACCAAACATGATTACGCGATTTTCAACCCCACCCACACCTGGATTGAGTACCTCAACAGGCTGGTTGGCGCATTAGCCGGTCTTACCGTATTGCTAATGGCCGTTTTTTCATTGGCGTTCTGGAAAGAAAAAAAGATCATCACGCTGCTCTCGTGGCTTACAGTGGTAATGATGGGCGCACAGGCGTGGCTTGGCGCCACAGTGGTGTATTCGGTTTTGAACCCCGTGAAGATTACGCTGCACATGGTCGTCGCCCTTTTAATCGTAGCAGCCATCATATTCGTTGTCCGGAAAGCGAAGATAAACACTGGTAACGGAAACGCCGCCGACACTATTTTTCACAAACTCATTATTTTTGCGTTGCTATTGACTTTGGTACAGATTGCATTGGGAACACAAGTAAGGCAATTTGTCGATGGGCAGGTGAAGTTACTCGGTGAAGAAAATATTGGTAGTGCGTTAAACAATCCGTCCCTTGTTTTTTACATCCACCGCTCCTTTTCCTTCGTGGTATTGGGTATTAACCTGCTCTTGTTTTACAGAAACAGGAAGTATAAACTCGGGTTTGTAGCAATGAATGTCGTGATGCGCATTATATTGGTCGAAATCCTTTCCGGCGTTTTAATATATTATCTCGATTTTCCGTTTGGATCACAAACGTTTCATCTCGTGATGGCGTCCCTATTGTTCGGTCTGCAATTTAGTGTGCTGGTCGCCTCTGCGGAAGCGAAAAAAATTAAGTTATAACAATCCTGAAAAATTCTGTAATAGCCCAATCCTTTTAAAATGGCATTTTTGTAACTGAAAAAGAGATTACCAGTAACTAAAAAATTAAAAACGCTATGCCAAATTCAACGGAAATTAAAGGAGCCTGGGAAGAGTTTAAAGGAAAACTCAAAACAAAATTTGCCGATCTTACGGACGACGATCTGATGTACGAAGAAGGTAAAGAGCAGGAAATGTGGGGAAAATTGCAACAAAAACTAGGAAAGACCGAAAAAGAGATAAAATCCTTATTCGACTAAGCCGCTGACAACAACACAACCGGACTGTTTCGTTTTGAGTGTATAAATCATCACTGATTTGGCTTAAGACGAAACAGTTTTTTGTATTTATTGGATCCACGACTTAAAATCAGAAACCTTTTCCCGGCTCACAATCACCTCTTCTGATTTGTAGGTTGGCAACATCAATTTGAGCCTCGAGTTCGAGTACATGACGATCTCGCGGATGCATCGCATGGGAACTATAAATTTGCGGCTGATGCGGTAAAACTGCTTTGGATCCAGTTCCTGTTCCAACGTTTCCAACGTATTTTCAATCAGGTAGTCGCGGTTATCAGTGGTATGGAGGTAAGTTCCTTTGTTTTCGCTGTAGAAACATTCGACTTCGTCCACGTGGATTACTTTGAGCTGCGGACCGATTTTTACCGTAAATCTGGTTTTAAACGACTTCTCCGCTGGCATTGACAACATCTTACGGATGGTTTCAAAATCAAACGGCGCTGTCTTTGCCTGTATTGTAGCCCGGAACTTGTCTACCGCAACCGCCAGTTCATCTTCATCAATGGGCTTCAGAAGGTAATCTACGCTGTTCAGTTTAAACGCGCGCAACGCATATTCGTCATACGCTGTCGTGAATATTACGGCACTCCTGATATCGACTTTTTCAAAAATCTCAAACGATAAGCCGTCTGAAAGCTGAATGTCCAAAAAAATCAGTTCCGGATGTGGATTGTTTTGAAACCAATTGACGGCTTCCTCTACAGAATGTAACATCGTTGACGCTTGCAGTCCCATCTTTTCCAGCTTTCGTTGCAGCAATCGCGCGGCAGGTTTCTCGTCTTCAATAATGATCAGGTTCATCTATTCCCAGTTTTGTCGTTTTTTTTCTTCCTCAATAATCTTACGGATTTTTTTTTCTTCCCATTCCCTGCTGAAAAAATAATTAAATCCGAATACGGAAAGCCCATGTGCCACCAAGCCAATTCCCCAGGAAAAGGCCATCCAGAAGGTTTGTAGTTTCCAAAAATCGGCACTGTTTTTAGCCTTATAATAGGAAAAAACCAACGCTATCACATTGATGAATACATACACGAACACATGGGTGTAAAATCCCTTGATTTTTTTGACCCGTTTCTCGGCGTAAATATAATCATCATCCGGTTTCATGACTTCAAAGCTATTGGTATAGAAATCTGTAGGCTTCTTTATCATCACTGAAATTTTTCTGCATTTCGCCGCTTTTCCTCTTCCATGAACTGCCTGATTTTCCGTTCTTCCCAATCCTTATTGACGAAAGGCATGTAGTTAAAGACTTTCATCCCGTGAAAGAAAACGCCAATTCCCCAACCGATCAAAGGCCAGAAAAACCACAAATTTTTTGGTGAAGTCAGGAGATTTAGCACTAGAAAAAAAATGTTTAAGACAATGTAAGACGCCAGATTCCCGTAGAAGCCTTTTATTTCATTAACCCTTTTTCTTGCCTCAAAGTAGCGTTCGTCGTGTTTATAATTTGATTCCATTGCGTTGTATTTTACTTGTTAATCCCAGGTATTCTTAGTGTTTTCCTTTTTGAGTATTTCCTGAATCTTCCGTTCTTCCCAGTTTGAGCTGTATCCGAAAACTTTAAACGCATGCATTGTGAGTCCAAAGCCCCACCCCAAAGCCGAAAACCAAAACCAATGAAATTGAGGGGCATAATTTAAATTGATAAAAATCAGCAACGGGATAATACAGCAATAACTGATTAGATTCGCATAGAATCCTTTGAGCTCCTCTACCCTTTTCTTCGCCCGATAGTAGGCGTTACTTTCATTGTATTCATAGTTTTCCATCACTGAAATCTGTTTGGTTAAGATGGGTATTTTTACGATAAACGCCTCCCGGCTTTCCTCTACCAACACGGGCCTTTTCGTAATAATCCCATACCGGTTTACAATATTCTGCAATCCAACGCCTTTTCGGTCCTGAAGCACTTCTTTACGTTGGAGATTGTTTTGTATACACAGATAGTTCTCTTCAATGTAAATTCTGATGTTTAAAGGCTTTTGTTCGCTTACTACATTGTGCTTCACGGTGTTTTCCAGCAGCAGCTGCAGGGAAAGTGGCACTACCCTTGCTTCCGGATTGTAATCCTGTTGCGGCAGCTCGTAGAAAAGGCTGTTTTCAAAGCGCATTTTCAGCAGGTTCATGTACGTTTTCGCAAAGGAAAGCTCTTCTTCAACACTCACCAGTTCCTTGTCCTTCTGTTCCAACACATACCGGTAAATCTTGGAAAGCGAAGTCGTGAAGCGCTGCGCATTTTCCGGGTTTTCTTCTATCAGCGAACTCAATACATTCAGGCTATTGAATAAAAAATGTGGATCAATCTGATTTTTCAGGCTCTCGAATTGCGCCGACGCAGTGCCCGCAATGATCTTTTGCTGGTTGATACGCTTTTCCTGCAGTGCCTTGTAAAAGTAAAGCACATGAAAGAACAAAGAAAATACCAGCGTAATAATTAGGGAAACAATGTAATATCGAAACTGTTCTCCTTTTAAAAAATCGGCCACTCCCTGTCCTTCCAAAATCACATTGGTAAAGAACCGTAGCAGAAATATGCCAAACATGGTTAAGATCACACTGCCGCAGGCCCCGATGATCAGCCTGTATTTGGTGTAACGGTTCCAAACCACCCGCTTGTTTAGGTAATCAAAATACGACGCATTAATTGTGGTCAGGGTAATTCCATAAAGGCAATAATAACCCACTTCCTTTAGGAGTTTACTGTCAAATACCAATTGCTGGCCAAATGCCATTTCGATTCCTTTCAATACGAATAAAATAACCAGGCTGACAATTAAGCCTTTGATAAACAGTTGAAAAATGTAGCGTATCAGCATCAGCGGAAGTATTCAGGTGAAGTTAATTATTTTTTACAAGCCGCCTGCGTCTCCAGCGCACGGTCCAGTCCCCAGCTTGGCGCAAATTTGGTGTCATTTTTATAGGTTGCGAATAATCCTATTGCACGGTCAACTTCGGCACACATCGGCTTAATATCTGTACCCCAGAACTTGGCGCCTCCAATTTCGAATTCGGCTTTACAAAAAACAACCCTTGGATTTTCTGGCGCGATTTTTATAGCTTTTTCATAAACTTCCGAGGCTTTGGAACCATACTTCCTGCCGTTCGCCATCGGATCGTACACAATCCAGGCGGTGTAAATCATGGCCTGCACTACTAATAATTCAGGATTTTCCGGTGCTTTGGCCAATTCAACGTCTACCGCATCCTGTGCCTTGTTTAATAATGCACTTAGCTTATCCTTGTCCTGCGTCGTAAATGCCGTGGTAACGTTGACCAAAGCCACGTAATAATTCGGAAGCCAATTGTCCTTCTCCGCTGAAGCGATCCGTTCAAACATCGCCGAAGCTTCTGTGTTACTGCCCTCTTTCCAAAGCTGGAATGCTTTGCCCATCCCTTCTTCATATTTGCCTTGTCCGAAGAAAAGACTGGTTATAAAAAGGGCTGCGATTGTAATTAGTTTTGTCATGGTTTCTATTTTTTTTGTTAATAAATTATACTACAAATGTATTTCTGTGATTCGGTTTAAAAAATTAAAGCTGACTGAACTGTCGTTTTCCTGGGATGAAATGCTTCCCGATTGTGATTAGAGATTATTCAACTGATTGCTCTTTTTATCCTGGCTGATCGTCCAGAAAAAACCAACGAAAAAGAACCTGTCGGCGGTTGGCGTGATTGCACGGCTTTTGTATATTCCTGAGGCATCGGGACTATTGGCATACTCATACCCGAAAACATTATTGGTCCCCAACACATTCGAAATTGAAAAATACAAAATCTTTTGCTGGCTTAAAAGGTAGGCCCAGTTAAAGCTCAGGTTGTTGTATGCCTTTGTCCTGCCCTGCATAAAATTGGTTTGATTGGGATTATCATAAGGCCTCCCTGAGTTGAAGCTGTGTGTAAAACCAACCTGAGATTTCCAGCTTTGGATCCAATATTTGGTCACCAATGACGCGGAATGCTTTGACACAAAACTGGGCGTTACTTCATATTCAAAATCCCGGTAATCCCTTTGTGTATCAATGTAGGAATAAGAAAACCAATATTCCAGCGATTTGATATTGTGGTTGTCGCGCCAAAACACATCGATCCCTTTAGCATATCCAAAACCGTTGTTGCTGTAGGTGGTCGCGTCAAACTTCACCAGGTCTTTATATTGCTTATAGTAAGCTTCCAAACGCAGCGTCTGGTCGTTACGCGCATACTGATAATTGAGGATATAATGCTGCGTTTTTTCATTGTCAAACTGGCTGGAATATTTCAAATACTCCTGTTTTGGTGCCTGAACAAAATCGCCATAGGCAAACGAAACCTGTGCATACTTGTTTAGCTTGTATGCCAATGACGCCCGCGGCATTAAGGCTGCGCGGTTTAAGAAATCATTATTTGAACCACGAAACCCCACTTTTGCCGCCAGTTTCTTTGAAAAAAAGACATCCGCTTCTGCGTAACCTGCTGCGATATTGGCCTGATATCCCGTTGTGAATTTACCGCCACCAAACTGTTTAAAATGCTCGTTGAAATCGGTAACGAAATAATCTCCTCCAAAACTCAATTTGACGTAATCGGAAAAAGCCTTCTTAAATTTCAGCTTAAAGTGAGTGGCATTTTCTGTATTGTCAACATCGTCCTCATCAATTCCGATTTTATTCATTCCGTATCCATGGCTTATTCCGGCTGTCAAACCCCAATTATCGCCAAACGACCCTTTGTACGTGGAATTGAAATAAAAATTATTGTTGGTTAAATCAAACCGGACTTTTTCAGGCTGGTTGATGTTTACCTGATTCAGGTCAAAATTGGCGGCGTCAAAAGCGCCATACACTTTCAGCAGCCCATTGTTTTCGAAATGATACCGGTACACCGCTTCTCCCGATAACGATTGGTAAGGCTTATTCCAGTCGACCGCCTGCGGAACTGCTGCCTGATAGGGTGTTAAGTCAATAAACGCGGTGTTGATGCTCAGCGAACTTTTTTTCCACATTTGTGTATTGCCCACCCCAAGACCAACGGTCATCAAAGAAATATCCGTTTTCTCCTGGTCGGGATCATCCAGCGTATTGAGCAACAACACACTTGAAAGTGCTTCACCGTATTCAGCAGAATAGCCACCCGTTGAAAAGGAAATCCCGCTAAAAAGAAACGGAGAGAAACGCCCACGTGTCGGGATATTGTTTGCCGAAGCGCCATACGGCTGTGGCACCCTTAACCCGTCAACAAAGGTTTGGGTCTCGTCGGATTCACCGCCCCGCACGAAAAGCCTTCCACTTTCGCCCACAGTTTGCGTTCCCGGCAATGTCTGTAGTGCCGCAACAATATCCCCCGCAGATCCCGCGGTAGTGACAATGTCCAGTGGCTTCAAAACCGAAACCCGTGACTTGTCGCCGGCCTCAAAAGTCCCGGCATTTATGACAACAGTATCGAGAGAATTAAGGCTCTCTTTTAATGAAATGGTTTTAGCAACAAACGAACCCACTTCAAAAGTCTCCGAAAAAGGTTCAAAGGCGAGATAAGTGACCTTCATTGTGACCGTTCCTTTTTCGGTTGTTGTAAACGAAAAATTACCGTCACCATCAGTGGTAGCACCATCATAGGTTCCGTCAAGATATACGTTTGCGCCAGAAAGCGGCTTCCCCCTTTGGTCGGTAATTTTTCCAGATATTTTTGTTTGAGCTGCGCCTGACAACGTCAACATCAGCAGTAAAAAGGTAATTATGGGTCTCATATTGTTTGTTTTGGTAAGACAAATTTGCAACCTTAAATTCACATCAAAAATTATTATTAACCGAAATGTAGAAATTCGGTGATGAGTTGTCAATCATTGTTAAAAATAGTTTTAATTTGAACCAACCAAAAACAGTCAGTATGCAAAGGTACTTTTTACCAATGTTGTTCGCCACGATGCCGGCAATCGGAGAAATTCAGTCTCCACCCGGATACAATGTTGACAATGGCGAAATATATCTACAGTACGTTTTTCGCTTCGGAATATCGACCAATACCGTTCATCACTGATAATAAACTACTATAAAATGAGAAAAAAGCATTTCTTGTTGCTGCTCTTTTTTGCAATGACCGCATTTGCCCAGGAATCTAAAAAGCCGGCTTATGACGAAGCACTGGCAAAAAAGCTAAACGCAGATTCCCACGGAATGCGCAAATACATATTTTGTCTGCTCAAATCAGGGACCAACACGACTGCAACACAGGAAGAAATAAAAATCCTGTTTGAGGGTCACATGGCGAGTATCAATAAAATGGCCGCGGACGGCAAGCTTTCTGTCGCGGGACCATTTGGTAAAAATGACCGGAATTATAAAGGCATTTATATCTTCAATGTGAATACCATTGAGGAAGCGCAGGCATTGACAGAAAACGATCCGGCCATCAAAGCAAAATTACTTGAAGCCGAATTTACGCTCTTTTACTGCACTGCCGCACTCCAGGAAATTCCCGAATTGCATGAAAAAATTGCCAAAGAAAAATATTAGTCTTTTATGAAAATAAAGAAGTTAGCCCTACTGTTCGCCCTGCCATTACTATTTTCCTGTGCCAAGGAACCGCTGTCAAATGACGCCATCGATGCACTCATAAAAAAATATGACACGGAGGACTTTTCATCGCTAAAGAACGTATATGTAGGTTATCGGGGGAAAGACGAAACCGCCAATGTGATGCTGATGGTCGCCGAATTCGATATCAGCTGCCCCCCGTACATCGCAACGGTGTATCCTGAGACGAAAGAACTCATAAAAACGGACGACCACCTCATCAAGGACGCAGAAAAAGAATGTAAATTGTATTTCAAAAAAGAGCAAATAGCCCGATACTCAAAGGCATTTCTGAAATATAATTTTAAGGTACTCGGGGTCGACAGCGATGGCAACGCGTATATCAATCCAACCGAACAGGAGTTACCGAATCTGCTAAGGAAAGTTCCTTCGGCTCATCCAAAAGACATAGATGATTTCAAGCATTACCGCGGAAACTGGTATGTCAGAAAAGCACAATAATCGTTATCTTTGTGTAGCATACTAAAATTAATATTATGAGAAAATTTTCATTCCTTGTGCTTTTCCTGCTAGGTAATATTGGGTTTGCGCAGACGACATTTGAAAAATGGCCGGCTATAAAAACATTCCATGAAGTGATTTCACAAACGTTCCATCCCGCCGAAGAAGGAAATCTGGAGCCCATTAAATCACGCAGTAAGGAACTTGCCCAAAAGGCAGAAGCCATTAACAAATCTGAAATTCCCGCCGAGTTTAAGACCAAAGAAATCATTGTTGCCGCTGAAAACCTTCAGATTCAGAGCTGGGCATTGCATAAAAAAATAAAGCTGGGCGCAACGGACGAGGAAATCCTGAAAATGCTCACAGCGCTGCACGAAACCTTCCACCAGATTGTCGGCCTTTGCACAAAAGAGAAACACTAAAAATCAAAAGCCTGTCATGCAGGCTTTTTTATTTAAGGAAATATGCCACATTTAAAAATCAACCGCATCCATCATATTGCAATCATCTGTTCCGATTTCGAAGTGTCAAAATATTTTTACACTAAAGTACTCGGCTTTGAAATCATCAGAGAAACGTTACGAGAAGAACGGGGTTCTTATAAGCTTGACCTCAGCCTGAACGGTGTCTATGCACTGGAACTTTTTTCATTTCCGTCGCCGCCGGTCAGGATTACACGCCCGGAAGCCACAGGATTAAGACACCTTGCATTTGAAGTGGATAATGTATTGGACGCGATAAAATACTTTTCCAGCCACAACATTGCCGCTGAACCGATCAGGACAGATGAGATGACAGGGAAAAAATTCACTTTTATCGCCGATCCTGACCAGCTTCCAATCGAATTTTATGAACGTTAATCGCTAAATTTTACAACTTAAATAAAAATTACTGTAAACGATATTTGTATTATCTTTGACAACTTTGGAGCTCAATTTTAAATCAAACAAGATGAAAAAGTACATTTCAATCGCCGCTGCTACTGTCTTCGCTGTCGCTTTAGTCATGGCTTCCTGTAAGAATTCCAAAGATGAAGTTAAAGAAGCGAGGGAAGATGTCAATGACGTTAAACAGGAACAGATTGAGGCAGCAGCAGATGCAAATGCCGCAAAAAGTGATTCTGTTTCCGATTATGCAAAACTAAAAGCGGAGACCAATAAGTTGATTGCAGACAATAAAACCCGCATCGCCGAGTTTAAAGTAAAGCTTAAGACCGAGTCTGCCGCGAACCAAAAGAAATTTCAGGCACAGATTGACCAGCTTGAAGCAAAAAATGAAGTATTGCAGAATGACCTCGACAACTGGACTGAGAAAAGAAAAGTAGATTGGAACGCCTTTAAGTCAAGAGTCCAGAAAAGCGTTGACGACATCAATAAAGACATAGACGATTATAAAGAAGCACACAATTATTAAATTAGCACTTTAATCACCTGAATCATTGATTCTATCAAAGGGCGTCCTCACGGATGCCTTTTTTTATGTTCAAAAGTTTATATTTGTTTTCGATATAATTTTCGATACCATGAAAAAAGCATTCCTTATCATCGCAGTCATATCAATTTACAGCTGCAAAAAAGAAAACCGTTACGATAAAATCAATAATGCAAGCTGGGTTGTGGGGCGCTGGGAAAATGCCTCGCGCGCCGGATTGCTTGTAGAAACCTGGAAAAAACAGGATGATAGCACTTATATCGGAAGTAGTGCTTTTATGGTCGGGAATGAAACTAAATTTTTCGAAAAAATAAAACTCGAGCAGCACGACACGATTGTAACCTACACCGCCACAGTGAAAGACCAAAACAACGGGGAACCCGTATCTTTTAACCTCACATCTGCTACAAAAACGCAGCTCGTATTCGAAAACCCGGGACATGATTTTCCACAAAAAATCATTTATAATTTAGTAGGCAACGACAGCCTTATCGCAGAAATCTCCGGTGCCGAAAATGGCCAACCTAAAACCGAAACTTTCAGAATGAAAAAACAATTAAATCCTTGATTTGAAATAGTCGGAAAACGCATCGCAGTTGTCTGTCAATTGCTTGAAGTCGTCAGGATATTGTTTTTTCAACAAGTCAAACCGTTTTGAAAGGCGTAAACAAAGCGCTTTGAACTTTGGAGTTTTGGCATTTTGATAAGCCATGAAATAATAACGATGCGCCAGATTTCCATTGCGAAATTCCTGTTCGTCATACTGATATTCATTAAGGCTCACGGTAGAGTAACCAAACCTGCGCATCATCCAGCAATTTCCTGAAACGGTCATATTATAGTAACAATTTCCCGCCAGGAAATAGTAATAATCCTTGTTCTTTTCCTTTGGATTTCGCGCGCGGTTGAGACAGTATATCAGTTTTTGTGTGACATTTTTTTTGGTAAGCCTGAACTTAAAATCCTGCGGCATGAATTGTGGGGTATACTTCAGTACGGTAAAAGGATTGTTGTCGAAATATTCTGTGGAAGAAGGATAATTCCTTTGCCCGGGAAAATAGTTTTTCCAGTAATCTTCAGGAATCCTGCTGAAACTTTCAAGCGCTTTTGACAACTTGTCTTCACGGATGTACTTTGTACCAAGAGCATCATAAAGCAACGAAACATCTCCTTTTGCCCGGCTTAGCTTCCACTTTATGAAAGGATCAGTACTACCGCGGTGTTGCCGTGTGTAGTCGATCAACGCCTGGGTTTGCTTTACATTGTAATTGATGTCAAGATATTCGAAATAATCTGAATAACCATAATCATACACGCCCTTAACGTTACTTCTGCTTTTCCAATACACTGCATATCCGGAATTTTCTGCACCTACCTTCGAATATAAAAGTGCGGCATCGGTAGTGTTGCCGAGGTACTCCAGTTCCCTTCCCACTGCAAATACAAATTTCAGGTCATTTTGGTTTGCCATCAGGATGCGCTGCACTTCCGGAAGGACCACTGCATTCCCTTGATTCTGATTTGAGGTGAGGTCTAACGCCTTAATCTTCTCGAGTTGTACATAGACACTATCTGTTTTTTTCAGTCCTTGTTCTATTTTTTTGATTTCGGACAGGCTCTTCTCAAAATCCCTCGTCATGAATAGCAGATGGGCTTTGCAAACTTTCCATAAAATTGGATTGTCAGTATGTCTGGGGTCCATTAAATCGACAAATTTCAGGAGCTCCTTTGCATAAGCGCGGTCCCGAACCACACCATCCCAAACGATCTTAACCGTTAGGTCTTGCTGCTCTGAATAATCAATATTATTGACTGCTGGCAGGTAAAGCGTATAATATGGCGTGCAGATCCAGTCCTCAATTTTATTGACTTCGCGAAGCAATAGAAAACTAAGCCCATTTGATCCTGGATCCAGTTGATGAACCTTTTTAATGTGTTCTAATGCGCGATCCGTCTTCAAAGCAGCCGCCAGTAAATATACGTTTGCTTTCTGCTGATTCGTCTGCGCATATTTCAGGGTTTCGTCCAACGGTACGGTCCGATTGAACTGCTGTTGTATCATAAACCGCTTGTCTACCGCGTTCGCAAAAACCTGGGCGGCCAGAAAATTGGCAAATGCGCTGTCCTTTTCTACAATGGTCCTGAAATACATGCTCCAATAGTTAAGGATGGTTTTATTTTTCTCCGAAGCGAAATAGGCCTGATATAACGATTTTACGCCTTCCATATCCCGATTGTAATAACGCAGCCTGATGGCCAGGAACGCATAGCGGGACTTTATCTCTTTTGCCTTTGCTGTTTTCAGCCTTTGCAGGGCTTCCGCAATTTTCTTCGTCCTGATGGGAATGGCAGTGTAATCATTTCGCTCCCATGGGTCGTCGTATAAGGCGTTCATATCCTCACAGCTTTTTGCAAACTTCAGGTAGGATATCGCTTCAAGATCATTCACTCCATACAAATACCTGATCATGGCATTATCAGATTTTTCACTGACCTGCTGCAACGGGAGCTCATTCACCGCGACATACACCGCATCATAAGGAACTTTCCAGTTACAATATGTCATCCACAGTAACTCATTCGGCATTTGTTCGCCTTCTTTAAAAAGCGATTCCTGTGCAGGTGCAAATGCCAGGGAAGAATAGTGGAATTCCGAAAAAGAGCTAAATCCAAAGTATTGCGGATTCATAAAGCAGTACCGCACTTCCTCGCCTTCCAGATAAAATCCGCAGGCCGTCCCCTTAAAGCAAATGCTACTGAGTAAAAGCAGTATACAAACCCGAAATTTCCGCATTGCTGTAGTGTTTTAATTGTTGGTTATCCAAATGGAAAAGCGCAACCGTGATATCACTGTCAAGTTCCACATTTTGCTTAATGATCCTAATGGCCCGCTGTAATTGCTTTTCCGTGATTTCCTCTACCTTAATCTTATCTCCTGCCTTAAGGTAAAATCCGTCTGCAACGCTGTCTGTAGTCACAGCATACCATAGTTTTTTTTGAATCGGTTTTAATACCCGCCCAAAGTCATCGGCATTTCCGGGAATCACTTTCACAAAGTGATTATTCCTGTATACCTGTATCCACGAATATACGGGCAGGGCGATATCAAGGTGCAGCGGATATTTTTGGTTTACATTCAGATAAGCCGATAGTTCATCGACATCCAGGATTGAATTTTTTTCCTTGTTTTCCAGCGGATTCACCAGGTTGTAGCACATCAGCGTTACTTTGTCAACGGGTGGCACCCCCATTTGAGCAGGATATTTATACGGATAAAGCCTGAGCGTGCAACTGATCTGTAGCCCGGAAACGGCTTTCAGTTTCCTGAGGAAATAAAAATAATTGTCTTTTGTGCCGGGTGTCCAATCACAATCCATCTGGTATTCCGTCAGCGGGACTTTAAAGCCGTAATCCCTGCCTTCCCCGGAGTACTTCCGGATCAGGAAATTGATGTTGTCGGCCAAGGTATCCAATTCCCCATGGCGCACATTTTTAAAAACCTCATTGCGTAGGTAAACAATCGGTATGATTTGTGTGGAATCCCGGTTCCAAAATCGAAAATTGGTTTTCGCTACGGGTATAAGCCCCATTACAGGGTTCTTCTCGACTTCAAAATATTTTACATAAAACTTATGGATGCCTGCCTTCTTCACGACGCTGTCTTCCATTTGCGTAAACTGGTAGCCGTTGCTTTTCCAATAGTAAAAGGCGCGTTCAACGTGTTCTGTCTTGTATTGTTTGCAGGAAATAAAAGCTCCCGAAAGAACGAGGGCGAGCAACAATGGCTTCATTGATTTTGGTGGTTTCCGTTATAACGCAGATTCACGTTAAAAGTATGTTTTATTTCAAATATTATTCAAAAAAAAATCCCGCTTATTTCTAAGCGGGAATCTCTATCGTAATTAGTTGGCCACTGGAATATTTTCGAGTATTTCCAACACAAATTTCCAATATTTCTGTGCCGATTTGATACTGGCGCGTTCATCAGGGGAATGGGCCCCGTGGATGGTAGGCCCAAAAGAAATCATATCCATTCCAGGATAATTGGTCCCCAATATACCACATTCCAGTCCGGCATGACAGGCCACCACTTTCGGTTTATCACCATTCTGCTTTTCGTATATTTTCACCAATACTTCTAATATTTCCGAGTTTATATTTGGTGTCCAACCCGGATAAGATCCGCCGAAAGTCACTTCGCAACCACACAATTCAAAGGCTGACCGCAATGCGTTCGCCAAATCGAACTTGGAGCTTTCCACCGAAGAGCGGGTGAGGCATTGAACGGACAATTCGCCGCTTTTTACAGTAACTTTAGCCACATTGTTAGAAGTCTCAACCAGATCTTCCATATCGGCACTCATACGATATACCCCATTGTGAGCGGCATAAACCGCCCTTAAAAAACCTTCCTGCGCAGGAACCTGCATTACTTTTGCAGGAAGTTCTGATTTTTCAATGGTGATCTCCAGTTTCGGTTCTGTGGTACTGAACTCTTTTTTGATATCACCAATTACTTCCTGCATGTCAAACACAAACGCTTCGTCATACATTCCGGCAATAATTACCCGGGCAACGCTTTCTCTCGGAATTGCATTGCGCAGGCTGCCTCCATTAATTTCTGCAACCTGTAGCCCAAAGTTCTCAAACCCGCCGAAAAGTAGTCTGTTCATAATCTTGTTGGCATTCCCCAGCCCCTTATGGATGTCCATTCCTGAATGTCCCCCGTTCAGTCCTCTTACGGTAATTGTATACCCTTTTGACCCCTCAGGCGTATCTTCTTCGTCATATACGGCGCTCGCTGTCACGTCAACACCTCCGGCACAGCCAATGTCAATCTCATCATCCTCTTCGGTATCGAGGTTCAGCAGGATGTCACCGGTAAGAATTCCTCCTTTTAAGTTTAAGGCTCCGGTCATTCCGGTTTCCTCATCGATCGTGAACAAAGCCTCAATCGCGGGATGTGGAATGTCGTTGCTTTCCAGGATGGCCATAATTGTGGCTACACCCAATCCATTATCAGCACCTAATGTGGTTCCCCTCGCCCGCACCCAGTCGCCATCGACGTACATATCGATCCCTTGCGTATCAAAGTCAAACACGGTATCATTATTCTTTTGGTGCACCATATCGAGATGACCCTGCATCACAATTTTCTTTCGGTTCTCCATCCCTTTAGTGGCAGGTTTGCGGATGATCACATTGCGGATATCATCCTCAAAGGTTTCCAAACCCAGGCTGTTGCCAAAATTCTTCATAAATTCAATCACGCGTTCTTCCTTCTTCGAAGGGCGTGGCACCGCATTTAAGTCGGCAAACTTATTCCAAAGGGCTTTTGGTTCGAGGTTTCTTATTTCGTTGCTCATAATTTGAGTTAAAAGTTAATCGTCTATCATTTGTAGTAACGCGTCCCAAAGTTAAATGGTTTTGATCGGCGGTGCAAGTTGAAATTGGTTTAGATTTCTGGATTGGGGTGCCTTTGTTTCCTTTCGTCTCTGTTGAAAAGGTTTCTCCTGTGTTTAGTCCAAAACCCAAGGGCATTTTTCGCTCGGCTGTCTTTGGACACCAGGGACTTGGAGAATTTTATATAAAAACAGTTTCCTAACTTTGTTCTGCCTCAAACTAATGAACCAAATTAACTATATTTGAATTTCATAAATCGATCATCTCATGAAAATTAGAGTTTTTATATTGTCAACGGTGTCTTTGCTATTCCTGACCAGTGCAACACCGGTTAAGCAAAATGGAATCGGTATTTCGGAAAAATTGATCGGTACCTGGACATGGACCACTTTCATCAGCGCTGAAACCAAACAGGAACTTTCAATGGAAGCGTTTACGCAAATGCAGGTAAAGGAAATGAAAACCGAATTCAGAAGCGATAATACTTATATTGAAAGCAAACTAAAAAAAGGGAACAAGGATTATATCACTGTGAATGGGGAATGGAAGGTTGAAAATGAAGAAATATTAAGCCTGAAGGAAAAAGCAAACTGGACGCCAGCTAAAATCCTGAAATTTGCAAATGACTCGCTCCTGCTGCAAATGAATCCAAAAATAGTCCTTCTGATGGTAAAACAGAAATAGAGAGCGGGTTTGGAAAAGCAAAACCGCTTTATCTCAATTTATTTTACGAAGTCAAAAAAATGAACGAGACCGAATACGATTCTGATCTGAATACCATTTTGTGAAAAAAAAACACATTCTCCCTTTACTACTGATCATCCAGATTTTCGCAATCAAAATTCTCGGTCACTTTCCGGGAATAGTAGAAAAATATTATAGTAGCGGGCTTTATCTGACGATATCGAAAACACTTCGGATATTGATCGGCTGGATTCCATTCTCGTTTGGGGATGTTGTATACACGGCATTGATATTGGTCATCCTGAAATGGTTTTTAAAAAAACGGAACACCTGGAAAACAGCATGGAAAGAAAACCTATTGAAATCCTGTAGCTTCATTTCAGTGCTCTATTTTACATTTCATTTGCTTTGGGCATTCAATTATTACCGTCAGCCCATTAATATAGCGTTGAGTATTGGCCGGGAATACTCCGTTGAAGAACTGCATGACCTCACGTTGCGACTCATCACAAAAACAAATACAATCCAGCGCGAGATTACCCGGGACACTGCTCTAAAAGTCGTATTCCCCTATTCCCGCGACGCCATTTATTCGAAATCTGTGGACGGATACAGCCAGCTCGCCATAACTCATCGGCAGTTTACGTACACGAACCCGTCCATCAAGGGCTCGCTCTACAGCCTGCCATTGACCTACATGGGATTCTCCGGTTATCTAAATCCATTCACTGGGGAAGCACAGGTAAACGACAAAATGCCATTGTACCAGTTTCCGGTAACCGTTTGTCACGAAATGGCGCACCAGCTCGGATACGCTTCGGAAAGCGAAGCCAACTTCATCGGATTTCTGTCTTCCAAATCCAACACCGACATTTATTTTCAATACGCGGCATACTCATTTGCGTTACGTTACTGCCTCAATACGCTGGAAAAGGCGCAGCCGGGCAGCATATCGAAACTGCATCCGCTGATCAACAAAGGCATCCTCGAAAACTACAAAGATAGCCGCGAGTTTTGGGCACAATACGAGAGCTTTGTCGAAACAGGATTCAAGTTGTTTTACGACCGGTACCTTAAAATGAACCAGCAAAAAGATGGCTTGGAAGGCTACAGCCGTTTTGTCGAATTGCTCGTAAATTATTACAAAAACAAATCACTTTAATTGTATTTTTACTGCCATCCCGATTTACTCATGTAACAAAATCGGGATTTAGCTACTAACGCCGCATATGACTGAAAGTTTAGAGAAATCTTTTGTGCAGCAACTGCAGACCAACCAGAATATCATCCACAAGATTTGTAGGCTGTATACTTCAGGTGAAGACGCGCATAAGGATTTGTTCCAGGAAATTACGATTCAGTTGTGGAAGGCCTATCCGAAGTTTCGCGGCGACAGCAAATTCTCGACCTGGGCATACCGTGTTGCATTGAATACCGCAATCACTTTATACAGAAAAAGTACCCGTTCGGTTTCTACAGTCGAGTATGAAAACACCAAACATTTTATAAAGGAAGAAGACTACAACTTCGAAGAGGAAGAACAGCTGAAACTGATGTACCAGGCAGTATATCAACTCAACGATATTGAAAAGGCATTAATCTTTATGTATCTTGAAGACAAAGATTATCAGGAAATATCTGAAACGCTGGGTATCAGCGAAGTAAATGCAAGGGTTAAAATGAACAGGATCAAGGGAAAACTGAAAAAAATACTAAATCCGTAAGGTAATAATATGAAAGAGTTGGATTTATTAAAAAAAGACTGGCAGAAGGACGGCCAGCCATTCAGACAGGTTTCTGAAGCGCAGATCAACTCGATGCTGCACCGGAAATCATCGTCTATTGTCAAAAGAATCCTGATCATCAGCGTGATCGAGTTCCTGTTTTGGAGCCTTTTGACAGTGTTGCTAAGCGATGACAAATACCAGTCGAAGCAACACAATTCTACACTGGAAAGTTTTCTTGTTATTGCAAACATTGTGAATTATGCGGTACTGGTGCTGTTCATTTATTTTTTCTACACCAATTACAAAAGAATCTCTGCCACCGACTCCACCCACAAGTTGATGACAAACATACTGCGTACCCGAAAAACCGTGCAATATTACATCTGGTACAACCTCGGAATTGTCGCTTTAAACATTATATTGATATTGCTGGTGGAATTCTACTATGACCAAAACCTCGTCACGCTGCGCGAAAATGCAAATGCCCGTGGCAATGGCACGCTTTTCCTTATGGAGTGTATTGGGCTGGCAGTTGTTTTTATTGGCATCATCTTTGGTATATTCTGGCTGTTTTACAGGTTGCTCTATGGCATCCTTTTGAAAAGGCTTTACATGAATTACAACGAATTAAAGAAAACGGAAAAATGATAAAAAACATCCTCAAACTGCTTTGTTTTTTTGTACTGGCGCAAACCAATGCCCAGGCGCCTACCGAGAAATCACTACTGTGGAAAATCAGTGGTAACGGCCTCAAAACATCTTATCTTTTCGGCACTATGCACGCGACCTGCGATGCGGCACTGAGCCCCAAGGTAAAAGAAGGGTTAGACAATACACAGCAGCTCTATCTCGAACTGGACATGGATGATCCCAGTCTGCAATTGCAGATGATGAAAGGTGTTAACATGAAAAATGGCACGAAAATGAGCGAACTCGCTACTGAATCGGATTTTGCCGCGGTAGATACTTTCATCAAGGAAAACGTCGGGATTTCGATTAAATCCATGAACACCATGAAACCGTTCTTTGTCAGTTCTTTGCTGATTACCAAAATGTTGGATTGCCCAATGCAGTCTATTGAACAGGAATTGATGAAAGCGGCAACAGGAAACAATAAGCAGGTATTTGGCCTTGAAACCGTAGACGAGCAAATGGGAGTATTCGATGCGATTCCTTATCAGGATCAAATGAACGAATTGATTAAGACTGCCAAAAATGGAATGGTCGATGATAAAAAGGAGTTTCAGCAATTGTATTCACTATACCTTCAACAGGATTTAAACGGAATGCTCGCCATGTCAAAGGAATCAAAAAACTCCATGTCGTCTAAATTTGAAAACGAGTTGCTTTCGCAACGCAATGCGAACTGGATTCCACGCATCGAAAAAGTTGCTATTGAAAAGCCTACCTTTTTCGCGGTAGGCGCTGCGCACCTTGGCGGCGATGGCGGCGTAATTGCGCTGCTTCGGAAAAAAGGTTACAAAGTAGAGGCTGTTAAATAAGCTACCATCCCCGCTTTTTATTGAGTTCTTCCTGCAACTCCAGCTCATCCTGCGGAATAACCTTTAGGAACGAGGGATGTTGCTCAATGGCATACTCCACTTTCTCAACAATTTGCTCAATCGTATCGTTCACATAATCAATATCCAGCGGTTCTTTAATCTGAAAAGTCTGCAGGATACCTTTCTTTTTCATCCGCAATCCTTTTTTGTCGAACGAACGCCGAAAACCATCGATTACGATAGGGACAACGACAGGTTTGTAGTCCTTGATAATGTGTGCAGTCCCTTTCCTGACAGGTTTAAAGGACTTTGTCGTCCCCTGCGGAAACGTAATTACCCACCCGTCATTTAACGCTATTCCTATATTTTCAGTATCATTCGGATTGACCTCGCGCTGAATGTCTTTGCCCTCTGCGCGCCACGTTCGCTCGACCGTAATGGCGCCGGCATAGGATAGAATTTTAGGCAACAATCCTGACGTCATCGTTTCCTTTGCGGCAACATAGTAAAGGTTGAGCTTAGGTTGCCACAAATAACCGATGTTCTTTATGTTATCCTCTCTTCCACTGAGGCTCGCGTTAAACACATGAAACATTGCCACTACATCGGCAAAATAGGTCTGGTGGTTGGAGATGAAGAGTACGTTTGTTTCAGGCAGCGCCTTCAGGATCTCAGAACCATCAATCTGAAGTTCATTGAAACCACGGTAACGCCGATGTGTCAGTGCGCCCAGGATGCGGATGAGCCACTTCTTAAGAAAAAAAATATGTCCAAAAGGATTTCTTTTCAACAATCCCATAATGATGTATGCTTTACAAAAAATGAAATGCAAACATACAAAAACTTACCCTTTAAGAGCCTGATTTATGACTTGTTTAAGTTCGCTAAGCATCATCGCCGTTGCTCCCCAGACGATATTTCCTTCAAAGTCAAACACGGGAACTTCAATGTTCTTTGAATAGGAAGTAGCAATTTCCCTGAGAAAAACATTCGAATCATCCAACAGCGAGGCAATAGGCAGCTCGATAATTCCAGCCACCTCGCGTGGGTCCGGATTAAACTCTGGCCTATGATGGCTTATCGCGAGAAATGGTGCAACCCTAAAATTACTTGGCGGAATATATACTTCCGAAAGGGGCAGCTGCACCTGAATTTCGTCAGCCGCAACACCAATCTCTTCGGTGGTTTCCCGCAACGCTGTGGCTTCTTTTGACAGATCATATGATTCCACTTTGCCGCCGGGAAATGCAATCTGCGACGAGTGCACGCCTTCGTAGGAATTGCGGACGATCAATACAAGATGGGTGATGAGATCCTTTGGGTAAAAATAGACGAGCACCGCCGCATTTCTGGGATTTATGGTGTCCCAATCCAGTTTTTTCATTGCGGCTTGGCGCTCCGGTGGCGACATTATGGCGTGTGCAGCCTCACCTGGAAGCGGTTGCATTTTTATTTTCGGAAGCAGTGCAAGAAAGGCATCAAAGTACATGAAATGCATTATTTTTGTAAAAGTAACGGAAAACCGGAATACAAAACCAAATTTGATTTTAAATGTATAGCAAAGAAGAAACGCAAAGGCTGAAACGGGAGTTCTGGATTGCCTTCGCAGAAAAATATCCGCGGAAATGGATGCTTTATGATACCAAAATTAAAGACGCCGCCTTCAAATTCTATGCTGACAATAAAAAAGCCCAGGTCATTATGGAAATCGAGCCACGAAGCGATCACAAACGGTTTCAGTATTTCGAGAAAATGGAATCCTTAAAAAACATCCTCCGCGAAGAACACATCAAAGACCTTGTCTTCGAGCGCCACTTTATTTTGGAAAACGGCAAGAAAGTCAGCCGGATTTGGGTCGAAAAAACAGGCTTAAGCATGAACAACAGGCAACATTGGGATGCCGTTTTTGAATTTTTTAATGACCACATGGATGCCTTTGAGCGCTTTTTTTATGAGTATTCGGATTACATCATGGATATCGATTTGAACGAATAAAAAATATCGTCAATTCGTCAATTCATTTCTTAAAAAATATATATTTGGAGAAAATCCAAAAAAATGAAACAACTATTATTGTGGCTTGCTGTGGGGCTGGTTTCGCCAATTTACAGTCAGACAGACTATACCTTTGTTTATGATAATGCCGCCATTATTGCTAATGGTTCATCATTTCACGATGCAGAAAAATTTGACGAAGCCATAGCGCAGTACGACAAAATCGTGCAAAACGACCCGTTATACCTTACTGCACAATACGAAAAAGCCCTGACGCTCGCCGCGATGAAAAAACCAGACGACGAAAGTGCATTGCTGCACGGTCTGCACGAGAAAGGCCTTTTTACTGAAATGCCATCGCTCTACGTTTTATATGGCAGTTGCTTAAGTGATCTTAAAAAATTCGACGAGGCAGAAAAGATCTTCACAGAAGGTGAAAAAGTAATTCCAAATTCGGGATCCCTACTGTACAATTTCGCGCTGATGTACGTCCGAAAAGAACAGTTGCAAAAAGCGGTCGACTACCTCCAAAAAACCATCGCAATTGCACCTTATCACACCAGTGCACACTATTTGTTGGGCCTCATCGCTTTTGAAAACGGCAAAATTACGGAAGGTACCCTGGCGTTGATGACGTATCTGTTGCTCGAGCCTGAAAACAGTCGCGCAGGAGAAGCCATTCGTGAATTAAACCAAAAATTCGGTCAAAATTATCTTGATAAACCGAAAGTAATCCTATCAAAATCAGGCGATCATTTTGATGACCTTGAAACCATTTTAAGAAACCAACTGCCGTTAAAGCCTGCTTACAAGGTTCAATCTGACTTCGATGACATTATCATCAGGCAGATTCAGGCTATTTCAGAATACGTGGCAAAAGACCATAAAATGGAAAACGGCTTCTTTGAAACGACTTATATTCCGTGGGTTAAAGACATGATGGAACAAAAACAATTTGAGGCATTTACCTATTACATGCTTGAAAGTAAAAAGGAAGCGCTCGGGAAAAAACTAACCTCAAAGAAAAAAATGGTTGAAGCTTTCAATGAAAATTTCATCATCAAAAGACTTGTAAATGCGTTTTCAAAACGAACAATGGACCACTTTGGCAAGTTCCAGGAAGTTACTGTGCTCTATAAAAATAACTACCCCATGCTAATCGGGCCGGTCAAAGATGGTGTGAGTGACGGTCGATTCAAATTGTTGAATGCCGATGGCGTTGTTATTGGTGATATCAACATCGTTAAAGATGAGCTTGATGGCCCTCAAAAGTACTACAATGCGAAGGGTCAGCTTGTCAAGGAAAACAACTATGTTCAGGGCAAACTGAATGGCCTTGAAAAGGAGTATTATGAGAACGGTAACCTTAGCGTTACGGCGAACTACAAAGATTCGGAATACGACGGCCTGGCAACCACCTATTACTTAAACGGTGGAAAGAATTGCGACGTGAATTATAAAAACGGTAAGCTGGACGGCATCACGGCCTGTTACTACCAAAATGGCAGCAAAAAAGTGGAGTCATTTTACAAAGATGGCAATCTGGAAGGCAAATACACTTACTACAATGCCGTCGGTGACATCACCGAAACCAGCACCTATAAAAACGGCAAACTTGATGGGCAGTACTTTGAATATTATGATGGTAAAACCGTGAAAACTGAGGCGCTTTATGCAAATGGATCCGTTAAAAACAGTTACAAGACCTATTATGCCAATTCGCTGCCGTCACGCGATATTGTTTATGAAAACGGAAAAATAAAGGTTTCAACACAATACAACTCAGCAGGCAAAAAGCAATCGGTGAATTTGTACAACAGCAAGGAAGAACTGGAAGGAATTGATTATTATGATGCTGCCGGAAATCTTTTCTTCCAGGAAAAGCTGCGATCTGAAGACCTGAAGAAAAGCCTACAGTACTTAAAATCGAGTCCGAAACCCATTGAAGTCAACACCGACAAAAAGACCTTTACGATCAAAGACTTCGATGGCCAACTGATGAGTACAGGCGGCTTTGAAAAAAATAAGAAAACAAAGGAATGGCGCTACTATAATGGTTACGGTTCTTTAAAAAGTACCGAGCATTACAGCGAGAACCTGCTCGATGGCCTGGATTACAATTATGAAACCAATGGCGATGTGTCATCAATCGTGAACTATAAAAATGACACGATCAGCGGCGTGTATGAAAATTACGACCATGGTAGGTTGCGCAGTATTTCTAACTATAAGGGAGGATCCATCAACGGCCCTTACAAAAGGTTTTATGCCGATGGGAAAGTAGTCAACGAATCGTATTATTCCGATGGCGAGTTAAACCGTGACTCATATACTTTCAGGCAGGATGGAACCCTTGCCGTAAAAACTACTTATGTTGATGGGGTGGCAAAATCAGTGGAATACATCGATTCATCTGGTAAAAAAGACGTTGTCGATTACAAAAACCTAAACGGCAAAGTGACCTTCACAAGAAATAATTTTGTAATGACGACTGCCGAAATGAAAAATGGACTCTACAACGGCGCGTTGGTTACAAAAGACAAAATGAACAATAAGGTTGCTGAAGGACAATATTTAAACGACATGGCAACCGGAAAAGCAACTGATTACGGTCCTTTAAGTGTACCCTCAAGCGAAGTTATCTATTACTGTGGCAAAGCAAATGGCACGGCAAGATACTATGATCTCGTCGGAAACGTCTACCTGACCAACGATTACGCTTTTGGCGACGACAGCGGAAAAGTAATCCGGTACTTCCACAACAAACAAAAATTGTTCGAGCATACCACTTTTGACGAGGCTATTGACGGTCCTTACACGTACTTCAACCAAAGTGGAAAACCAATTCTGATTGTGAACTACGAAAACGATGAAATGAAATCTTACACCCGAATTGGAAAATCCGGTGAATTAAATGAAACCGCTGCGATCGCAAATGGTACAGTGGATATCGTATCTACTTATACAAATGGAAAACCGGCCATTAAAATAAGTTACGATAAAGGAAGCATGAAGGGCAAATTCCAAATTTTTGGAGAAGACGGTAAAACCCAATACGAGAGTAACTATATAAAAGGTACATTGCAGGGTGTCAGGACAGAATATTTTTCAAACGGAAACGTTTATAAAAAGGAAAATTTTAAAGACGGTGATTATGAAGGCGCGCAGGAATACTACACGGAAGATGGCAAATTACGCCTGAAAGCCAACTACAAAAACGACGAATTGCACGGAAATACGGAGATCTATGAGAATGGAAAATTATTACTTACAAAGAAATATGACTCGGATGAACTGGTTGGAACTACCAAATAAACTTCTTTTAACGGCAATTTTAGGATTTGCAGCAGTTGCAAATGCGCAGACACCACTTCAGGATTACAAGAAAGCATGGCCCGATTTCAACGAAATTATCATCGAGGACAGCCAGTCTTACGACCTTTCTATCGAGGATAAAAAATTGAAGGTCATACAGGACAATCACTATGAATCGATGATCTTGTCTGAAAATGGCATCCAGAACAACTCTGAATCGTTCAGTTATTCTGAATTGGTGAAATTAAAAAGCTACGACGCATGGTCAGTGGTGAACAACAACGGTAAGGAAAAAAAGATTAAGGTCACGCAGTCCAATGAAAAACTTTCCCGCGACAATTCGGTGTTTTATAACGACGTCAAGGAGCGCCAGCTAATTTTTCCAAACCTCGAGACAGGTGCCAAAAAAGTCTATGATTACCAAACCGAATTCCTTGATCCTTTCCTCCTGCATAAATTTGTGTTTGGAAACAGCCTGCCTATAAAAAACTCGACGCTCGAAATTCGGACCGGGAAAGATATAAACATCGGCTACAAAATTTTCAACGACCCAAACAACGCAATTGAATTTTCAAAATCAGAAAAAAAAGGCAAGTGGATCTACAAATGGACATTAAGGGACGTGAAACCTGTGAAATTCGAATCGAACTCACCCGGATTTCTTTACATCGTGCCGCACATCGATGTTTATGTAAAAGATTATACCGTCGACAAAACAAATATCCCAGTACTTGATGATGTTCCCCAATTGTTCAACTATTATAAAGGATTTGTCAAAAACCTGAATAAAACTGAGAATGCCGAGTTGAAGGCAATCACGCTCGGACTCACCGCTGGACTAACATCCGATAAAGAAAAAATGAAAAGTATCTTCTATTGGGTAAAAGACAACATCAAGTACATTGCATTTGAAAACGGCTATGAAGGGTTTATTCCGCGAGAGGCTGGCTTAGTATGCGAACGCAAATTTGGCGATTGCAAAGATATGGCAAGCATCATAACGTCAATGGCAAGCTATGCCGGCGTGAAAGGCGTTTCCGTTTCATGGATTGGGACACGCAGCATTCCTTACTCTTATAAGGAACTTTCCACACCTGCAGTCGACAATCACATGATTGCGGTATTCAAGGATGGTGAAGAATATGTGTTTCTAGATGGAACGGACAAAGAAACGCGTTATGGCATTCCGACCTCATTTATCCAGGGTAAAGAAGCGCTTTACAACGAAGGCGAGACATACAAAATTATTCCTGTGCCGATAGTACCCGCCGAAACGAATGAGGTCAACGAAGAATTGTCATTAACGATTGAAAACAATAAGCTGATTGGTTCCGGAAGCGTTGCGTATAACGGTTTTAGCCGTAGTAACATCCTGTTGCAGATGGGCGATGCCGTCAACAAAACACGTTTTGAAATGATCAAAAGTCTGGTTCTGAAAGGCAATAACAAGTTCAATCTCAAAAATTACAAAGAAGAAAATTTGAAAGATCGGGACAAGCCGTACCAAATCAACTTTAATTTTGATCTCGACAATTACATTATCAAAGTCAATAAGGAAATGTATGTCAGTTTATTCCTCGACAAGGCTTTTGAAAAATTAATTATCGAAAAAGACAGGGTGGCAAAGTATGAATTTGACTTCTTAACCTATACAAACAGTGTTTACACGCTGGAGGTTCCGTCAAATTACGCCGTGAAATCACTGCCAGAACCGTTTAGTCTCGACAACGACTATTTTAAAGCGGATTTTGTCCATCAAATAAAAGGCAATACTGTGGTGTTGTCGATGAAATTAAAACAGAAAAAAATATTACTAGACCACCCTGATTTTGAAAAATGGAATGAAACCATTAAAAAACTGAAGTCGGCCTATAACGAAACCATAATTTTACAGGAAAAATAAATGAAAACACTCCCGAAAACAATCTACCTTCTCATTGCATTGGTCAGTACCTCACTATTCTATGCACAGGACTACACGTTCCAAACTTATGATTGGGATCCCAATGCCAAAAAAATTGAAATTCCTGAAAAGTATAAAAATGAAAATGAGGTCATCCTGAAAAGGGTGATTAAAACGGAAATCACCGTAAAGGATAACAAGGCAGCCCAGTTCCACCTAATGCACGATCAGGTTTACATCAACTCCAACGACGCGATAGAACGCAACAACAAGATTTACATTCCCTTTAATGAAAAAGAAAGTAGTATTACAACAAAGGCACGTGTATTCCAGAAAGACGGCAAAATCATAAACCTCAATCAAAAAGACGTTAAAGAAGAAACCGACGAGGAGCGCGGTGTAAAATACAATTACTTTGCCGTAAACGGACTTGAAAAAGGCGCTGTCATTGAGATGATTTATATTCTCAGGGAAATGCCTGAACTTGACGGCGAAACGCTGAAACTCCAGGACGAATATCCCATAGCTTCATTGGACTTTGAATTGATTTTTCCAGAACACCTCGTTTTTAAAACCAAATCCTACAACGGGCTTCCGGACGCTAAAGAAAACAATGATAAATTTCCAAAAAAGGGATCACTTTCAGTCGTCACTTCAGATATTCCGGCATTGACAGATGAAGAGAAATACTCGAATCGAGATGTATTGCTGAAAATGTTACGGTACAAACTCGACGAGAACCTGTATAACAACTCCAAAAACCTCTACAATTTTAAGGAATTTGCGACGATGATCTATGATCGTTTTAATCCTGAATTGGACAAAAAAGAACAAAAAACGCTGGATGAATTTTACAAATCAATCCCCAACGCTGCCAACACCCAGGACCAAATCTGGAACATAGAAAACAAGATTAAAAAAAGCATTACCTACAACCGTTTTATCGAGGGAAAAGAAAAACTAAACGAAATCATCACTTCCAAACAGGCAAACCAAAGTGACATCCTGAGGCTGTACCTCGCAGTTTTCAAAAAATTCAATATCGAGCACAATATGGTATTTACCTCAAACAGGTATAAAATCCCATTTGATCCGGAGTTTGAAAGCTACGAAAACCTAAACGACATGCTGATTTACTTTCCTGCGGTGAAAAAATTCATCACACCTACGGAAATTGAATACCGCATTCCGCTCATTCCGGCTAATATTGCGAACAACTACGGCCTTTTTATTAAATCAAAGGAATTTGCCGGGGTAAAAATGGGTATTGGAGAAGTGGGATTTATCGACATTCCGGGAACAGAAATCACGCATGACACGATGGACATCACAGTGGATTTTACCGAAGATATCGACAACCCACTCATAACCGATAAAATTAACTTCGGCGGCTATTCAGGTTTGAATTTCCAACCCATAAAAGATTTCGCCTCCGCCGAACAATACCAAACCATCCTTAAAAGTGTCGCTGAAAACTACACTGTGGACACAGAATACAAGACATTGAAATCAGAGAATGAAGGCACAGAGTTTATCGGCAAAAAACCATTCACACTAAACGTTACTTTTGAAGGAAAAGACCTGATGCAAAAGGCAGGAACCAACCATCTTTTCTCTGTAGGACAGGTAATCGGCAGGCAAATGGAACTGTACCAGGAAGACAAGCGAACCATGCCTGTAGAAATCGACTATCCGCATTCCTACACCCGCACGATTCGTATTTTACTGCCCAAAGGCACAACGGTCCAAAATCTTGATAAATTCAATATGGATTATAAAACGGTGATCAATGGGAAGACGGAGGCTGCATTTACAAGTAAATACACCCAGAAAGGCGACGAAATTGTTGTCGAGAACACCGAATATTATAACATCATCAATTATCCATTGGACAAGTTTGAAGATTATCGGGCGGTGATTAACGCCGCTGCCGACTTTAATAAAATTGTGATTATCCTTAATAAATAGGTGAAGATCCATTTCAATAAAAGGGCCTGCTGTAAAGCAGGCTTTTTTTATAGCTTCATTTTTAGCTTCTATTTTGGCGTGTCCCGGCGCTCACGAAAGATCAATGGTCGTGCCTGACTTGGCCGGGTCGGGCTCTGCGCTGTATCTTTTTTGGATGCCGCTGCCCTATGCTCCGCGCCCATCCGAAAAAAGGATGCCGCTTCCCCCGAAGCTTCGGGGCCTCACGCAGCCGATCCCACACTTGAGCTTCGCTTATCTTTCACTGACGGTAATCGACATTAAAAACGACCTCATACCAGATTCAAAATACCGCCGCCCAAGCACTTTGTGGCTCATTCAACATCAGTAGATGAAGGGTTATGCTTCGCCAGTTTGCTATCGCTCGTGTCAAAAAAAGGCAGCGACCCGAGGGCTTTGCCCGAACTGGCGAAGCACATACGCTCCCACTCCCGATAGCTATCGGGATGCAGTACTCCCGAAGCGTCGGG
>NZ_NKJE01000004.1:0-149734 GCF_002256285.1 Flavobacterium sp. BFFFF1
ATCTCTGCCTGCGCCGTTGGGGTTGGTGTATTGGTTGAGGTGTTGTTTCCAGGAACATCATCCTGTGGTGTAGTTGTTGTAAGGGAAGCCGTGTTGGCATAAACCCCTGATCCGCGTACCGTGGCAACGATCTGTAAGGTAGCATTAGAACCTGCATTAAGGTTACCGATGTTCCAGATTCCTGTCCCACTATTGTAAGTACCAACAGATGGTGTAGAGCTTACAAAAGTGTAACCTGTCGGAAGTAGGTCGGTCACCGTAACGCCGGTAGCGTTATTATAGCCAACTGCATTTGCAGCAGTAATGGTGAAAGTCACGTTTGCCCCAACATTTGGCGTGGCATTATTTACACCTTTAACGACTGAAATCTCAGCGCGTGGAGAAGGTGTCGGTGTATTAGTCTGCGAGTTATTACCCGGAACATCATCCTGAGGTGTAACTGTTGTCAGGGAAGCAGTATTCCCATAAGTTCCCGTTGCAAGAACAGTAGCAACAATCTGCAAGGTTGCACTAGAACCAGCATTAAGGTTACCTACGGTCCATAATCCTGTCCCATTATTATAGGTACCAACCGACGGCGTCGCGCTTACAAACGTATAGCCGGAAGGAAGAAGGTCTGTTACCGTAACGCCAGTAGCATTGCTAAATGCTGCATTGTTCGCTGCCGTAATGGTAAAAGTAACATTTGTACCCACCGCAGGGGTGGCATTGTTCACACCTTTGGTTACAGAAATATCCGCCCTTGGAGAAGGCGTCGGTGTATTGGTTTGTGAATCATTCGTGTTGTTAATATCTGGTTGGGTAACGGTAGTTAAAGAAGCCGTATTTGCATATACTCCAGATCCCCTCACCGTAGCGACAATCTGTAAAGTCGCACTGCTTCCGGAATTTAGGTTACCAACGGTCCACACACCTGTACCATTGTTGTAACTACCAACAGAAGGCGTTGCGCTGACAAAAGTATAACCTGTTGGAAGAAGATCGGTTATGGCTAGCCCGGTCGCATTTGAAAGGCCAGGAGCATTTGCCGCAGTAATTGTAAATGTAACATTGGTTCCTACATTCGGTGTAGCATTATTAACGCCTTTTGTTACGCTAATATCTGTGCGGGGAGCCGGCACCGGCGTACTGATAGCCGTGTTGTTTCCTGTTACCTGATCAAGTTCATTCCCTGAAATGGTAGCCGTGTTTCCATAAGATCCCGTGCCCAATACTGTAGCAGTAATTGTCAACGTACGACTTTGACCATTCGTCATATTTCCAATCGTCCATATTCCTGTTCCTGGATTATAGGATCCGATTGAAGGAGATGCAGAAACAAGTGAATATCCAGATGGCAGTAAATCAGTAACAGTAACACCTGTCGCAGCACCTGTACCGTTGTTGGTTGCAGTAATTGTAAATAAAACATTTGAACCGACATTAGGTGTCGCATTATTAACACCTTTAGTAACAGCCAAATCCGTTGAAACGGCAAGTCCATAGTTCTTAGAACATGCTGCAGCACCCGCACCGGTGAACGTAACCGGATAGGTGGCTGGCGTTGTATTAAGGACATATCCCGTAGGCAAAGGAGATGCAAGGCGAACGACATAACTCGCTCCTGTGAAATCAGTATATGCTATCTGCACATTATCAAAAGTAACCGTATCTGTAGCATCACCAGAAGTACAAAGAAGACGAACAGTCGTCGTTGGCGAGATAAATGCGGATATATCAAAGCTTCCTGTACCAGGCGTCGTACTGGCACTCGTATAAGTAGCCAATGTTGTAAACGGGCCACCGGCAGATGTTGCTATAGATACCGTGATCGCGTCACCAACTTCCAAAGATGCAGTTGTATAAGAATATGTAAGTGTCGCCGCTTCGAAGCCGGTCATGTTTGCGGTTCGTGTTACTCCTTTATTTACGTTGCGTATACGCATTCCAGCCGCAACCACCTGAATATCTCCAGCGGCAAAACCGTCGGCTTCTCCTAATTGTTGCCATGCAGCTGCCCAGTTTGTCGTTCCGTTGTTTGTCGTTCCATTCCCCACAGTATTAAAACTATCGAGGAAAGTACCATTCGTGGTAGGAGGCGTAATATTGATTTGGTATGAACCGCCAGCGGCCGTCGCCACAGTTTGGACAATCGCATCAGCACCGTCAATCAAACCATTCGCGTTGGCATCACTATATAAATTTACTGATACCGCCTGAATCCCCGGCTCACCGGTATTCTGCGCACCATTTTTATTTAAGTCATTATAGACAAGTCCAACGACTGTATTTTGCCCAGGTATCGATGTACAAGCTACGGTAAGATTAACGGTAGCTGTAGAACAAACTGTTGGATCATCAGCACTACAAACATTGTATTGGAACGAATCGGCACCGTTAAACCCTGAATTAGGCGTGTATGTAATTGTCCCGTTAGGATTAACCGTTACAACGCCATTCGTTGGATTGGAAATAATGGTTACTGAAGATACGTTAGGAAGGCCTGGGGTATCGTTTGCCAAGACGTTTAGTGTCTGTGGCACATCAGTGATCACGTTAAACGAATCGGCTACAGCAGTAAGATTGGCAAAAACGCCTAGGAAATTATTCTTATAGCAATTTCCAAGTCCGCTTGCCGTAACACTGTAGCTATTTAAAGCCGAATTTGTAAATCTACCTCCTGTTCCACTAACATCCTGCCTCACAATGTAACATGCGCTGTTAACGGCATATGTGACCTGAACATCGTCAATGTAGAAAAAGTCGGCATTGTCATTAAGGTTGGTTGATGTAAATGCAATGGTATTGACGCCATTCGCATTAAAGTTAGCTGGTGGAATGGTAATCGTCGAACTGGAATAACTCGGGTCTGTCGTTACCAATCTTGTGATGGTCTGTAAAATAGTACCATTAACACTTACTGTAAGGCTTTCGGTATTTTCAAGTTGCGCTCTTCTATACCTGAAGGAAAGTGTAGCTTGGGTTGCATTCGCAAAGGTAACTGTTCTTGTGGCGGTCTTGTTGGCGCCGTTCATAATCAGTACATTCGAGAAACCAGCTGTAGGGTCAGCACCTATGCTTGTCGGTGAAGCGGTAATATCATTTGTACCCGCTCCGGATTCCACCCAGTTTGACGTCCAGTTTATAGTACCATCGTTACCGTTGGCTGCAACTGGTTCAAAATCATCTTTAGCATAAAATCCAGGAATTACACTAAACTCATAGTTCCCTGATAAATCGGAAGTCGTCGTCCTAATAATAGCATCCGAACCGTTTATGGCGCCATTACAATCTGCATCATAATAAAGGTTAACAGGTATGCCATCGATTAGTTTCTCTCCGACTGTGTAAGCAGAGTCGTCAGGCAACTGCTCAACAAAAACCTTTCCTGTGATCAGGTCCTCAGATGCTTTTGCATTACAGGTTGTGATTTTGATCGTTACCAACGCGTCGTCACAAGTACTTGTGTATTCCTTTGAACAAACCTGATAATTGAAAGTATCAATTCCTGTATAACCAGGATTTGGTGTATAGGTTACCGTGCCATTCGCATTTACCTGTACCGTTCCATGTAGCGGCTGCACTAAGATTATAACGGAAGAAGGGTTCAATGTACATAGGAACCCTGAGTCATTACTTAATACTCCTATTATAATAGGTGTGTTTGGTTCAGTGACCTCGTCATCATCATTGGCAATAACAAGGTTTGTTAAACACTTCGGCTGCATCACGGTTCCCACGTCAAGCGCCGGACTACCAGTACCGGCCACGCTGGCATCTTCACCATAAACTGCCGCAAACGGCGTTCCATCACAGGTGAACAATGCCATACCGCCCTGGTTTCCACTTGGATTTGATATCCTTTGTGCCTGCAACGCGGTTAAGGTAAACGACACATCGTAAGGCACACCGCACGGACTTAGCGGCGGCGTAGTGGATGTGAGGTTACCATCATACTTGGCGTAGACGGTGGTATTGGCCACGGGCGTCACCCATATCGGATTATAATTGGTGGCCGGTGCATTATTTAACGAACCGGGCGCCCATGCGATACTCGTAAAATTGGTAAGCCTTTCAGCAGCGATCAAAGAGATCGCCCAATCAAAATTGGAACCTGTCGCATCGTCATCCATAATCTGAATCGCCGTAAACGCATCGCCACTGGTACTGACAAAATGGTAACCGGTACCCAAATCCGTAAGGCTTACTACAGCAGATCCCTTCGCAGGAACAACAATTGGTGTAGGCGCCGGAGTGGTACCACTATTGTAGTTGACAGTGATAGGCGTATTCAGGGGGTTATACATGTGAACTTTCGAAGGGGCAGTTCTCGGCGGACCATCATTGAGTGTTTCAGAAACCGGGGTATAATATTCATCACCATAAAACAAGGACTGGAATACATTTATATTACGCGTTCCGAAATTATCCAATCCACCGAAAAGCACATCGACACCCACAGGAAAATTTGAAGTAATGGTAGCTCCGGCTTTGATATCATTTGCCTGATTCACCGCAGCCAGCTTGTTAGGATCTGTCTCACCAGTAGACAAACCGGCGGTTCCGTCATAAAACCAAACCTCACCTTCGTTAAGGACCTGGCTTACATCATTAGTGCCATCACCATTATAATCCAGCTGAACGGTTGTACCGTTCTGAGATGCCCTGACAAAAAGTGCCGTATAACGGAAAGCAGGAGACACGGCAGCCTGATCCTCTCCAAAACCAACCACAAAAAGTGTCCCGAAACGGGTCGTGTCATACACGTCGGATTTTGCCAACTGTAAAGCGAATTGCCCATTATCTCCTGTAACTTTTGAAACGGCAATATCGTTCGTACTGTAAATTTTATCTTTACCATCATAATGTATGTCAGTGACAGGGGCTACATTTCCCCTTCCGGCACCATAAGCAAAGAAATCATCCAAAACGATACTTGCCCCACCCGGAAGTATATCCGTTGGGTACCCGGGAGCCACTCCATTATTTAAATCGCCGTCACCCCATATCTGTGTAGTAGATTGTACAGGGTTGCTAATATCTGCTTCGTATCCATCTTCCCATTGATCATAAGTAATAATTACATTCGGATACGGGCTTTTAATACTGGTCACGTTCCTTACTCCGTTCCCAAGTGTATTATTCCCCGCAACATTCGAAGCCCTCCTGAATGCATCCCAAAGGTTGGCTTCAGGAAATGGCATGTAAAATGTCTTCGCCCTGTTTGCCTCAAGACATGGATCCTGAAAGGTAGGATTCACGGTAATGTTTACATCGGCCGTTGTACAAATCGGCACAGGCACCGTGTTATCACAAATCTTGTACGTAAATTGATCAGACCCTATGTAGTTACCATTCGGCAAATAAGTAATATTCCCATTCGCCCCAATTTGCAAAGTACCCGCAGCAGGCTGCACGGTAATCGTTAAGGAGGACGTATTGATATTACCCGTGTCGTTGGTCAACACATTGAATAAAATCGGCTTACCCTGTGAGGTAATCACTGTATCGTCGTTGGCAACAACCTGCGCGTTTGCTTTTTGTCCTATTAATAGGAAAGCTACAGATACAAGTGAAAAAATTACGCTTTTGAAGTGTAGAGCTCTTTGCATAAGAATTTATTTGTGTAAGGATAAATGCAATTCAGTATTATTTTTTTCAGCAACAATACAAGGGCATGCCCTCATATTAAATTATTTCTTTTTTTCATTAAAAATCCGTTATACGGTATGATAAAAACGACATACTACGTTAAGTTAAATTTAACTTAACGCAAACTATAATTTTTATTATTTACGAAATAACCTTTCCATTGGTTTTCCGCCATTTAACAGGATTTAACACAGGAATTGAAAATTCTTTTTAACAATTTTGTGTTAATATCAGAGCAAAGATGGCAAATATTTTTCAGTTAAAAAAGTCTTAAAAAAATTTGATTGTAGAATTATGTCTACATTGCAAAGGTTCTTAGATTTGCTATATTTAACAAAAAAATGAGGTCAAACAGCTGTTTTATGCGGGTTGTAAACAAACATATATCCTTAATATTTTTAATATTTTTCCTATTAATAATGGGAGTTGAGGCGTTTTCTCAACAAAAAGAGATCACCTGGAGCACCGACAGCGAATCACTTCCCCAGAACAGCATCAAATCGATTGCTCCGGATAAATATGGCTTTATTTGGATGGCAACTGAAAATGGTCTTGTAAGATTTGACGGAAAAGACTTTAAAATTTTTGACAGCCAGAACACCGGAATCCGAAATAATCGCATCAGATACATCAGAGGAAACTATAAAAAAGATAGTTTATACACTACGAACGAAAATTCCGAAGACCTCATTTTTCTGCATCAAAGGAAAGCCGCAAAAGTCAATGCAAAACGGCACAAAAATGTGTGGCCGTTAGAACCCGGAAAGAACAATCTTTTTACATCTGAAGGAACACCAAGCTACTTCTTCGGAAAATGGAAACGACCTTATAAAATTGAATTGCCGTCTGGTGAATCTTATGCAATTCAAAATGACTCCATCTACAGTTACTCCGCAAAACACAAACTCAATTTTGCCGTGTCATTTATTTATGAGGCAAACCGTAATTTTTTTGTGGTTGATGATCACCTCGTTTACCTGGAAAAAGATGGACGTTGCTCTATTATAGACCGGAGTGGAATCCAAAATACATCACTTCCCTTCAAGGTAATGCCCGACCTTGACATATTCTGGAATCTTGCCGCGGAACAGGCATTTATCTATAATGATAAAAACCTATACCAGCTCACGATGACCAACGGCAATATTGCTGCGAAACTGTTGATTAAAAACCAAAACCTCAAGACGGCAAATGTCTGGTCGATTTATCTTGATAAAAAAAACAGCACCGTATACCTGGGCAGCATCAAAAAAGGTTTGGGTGTTTATAAATTGCAGTATTTCCATACGATAAACCCTGATCAAAGCCAGCATCCTGAAACCTACGAAATATTCTATGCACTACATCCGTTTACTGACAACAGCATCGTCAGCGCTTCCGGCATTTTCATGGACAACCGGAAAATCACGAGCAACCTGGAGTTTTATACTGACAAATACGCCATCGCTGTCGACAAGAACGGCGATATATGGAACAGCTATTTCTCATTGCTCCACCGCTATAAGAAGTCAGACAACTTTAAGACCTGTCAGGAATGGGATTTTACTGATGACATTTCCAGCATCTACGCAGCGCGCAACGGGACGATTTTTTTCAATCTTTCTAAACGACGGGAAAACAAAGGAAGCCTTTATTGCTTTAAAGAAAGCAGAAACCCGGAATTTGAAAAAATTGCTGATACCGACTTTAAGATTAACTACATTAGTGAAGACCTCGCTGGAACAATCTGGTTGGGAACCAAAAAAGGGCTTTATATGCTCAGCGCCGGAACCAACAGGTTAAAACCCATTCCCGGCACAGAGAATATTAAAATCCGAAGCATTTACATCGACCGCGAGCAGCACATTTGGTTTACGTCTTACGAAAAAGGATTTTTCCTGTATGATCACCAACAGGTCTGCACTTTTCCTAAGGACAAGAACAACTTCCTCACATCTGCGCATTGTATCGTAGAAGATAGCAAAGGATTTTTTTGGATCACGACAAACAAGGGGCTCTTCCAGGTCAAAAAACAAAGGCTGTTGGATTTTGCTGCAAATAAGTTAAAGGCATTGTATTATCACTATTATGATAAGAGCTTTGGCTTTCTGTCAAACGAGTTTAATGGAGGATGCCAGCCCTGCGCAGCGCAATTGCCAAACGGCAACATATACCTGCCATCCTTAATGGGGGTTGTCGTTTTTAATCCTGACGACATAAGCCCGGTCGTACCGGATGATGGCATGTACATTGATGACATCATTGTCGATGAGAAAAAAATTCCTGTCGAAAAATCCCTGAAGCTAAGTAAGGACTTTGAACGCGTTACCTTTTTCATTACAAGTCCGTATTTTGGAAATCCTGCTAACCTGAATTTTGAAGCCAAACTTGACGGTCCTGACGCACAGGATTGGACAGACGTATCGAAAGACCACAGCATTTCCTTCACAAAGCTTCATCCCGGAAAATACACGCTTACGATACGGAAGTTATCCGGATTCGATTCCAATTATACCTATATCACAACCAATATCGAAATCCCCGAGGCATTCTGGCAGACGATTTGGTTCAAGCTTCTGATTTTATTGGCTGCCGCCGTCGGCATTTACCTGATTTACACTTTCCGCATGCAGTACATCAGGAAACGGAATATCCTGCTAGAAAAGACAATCAACGAACAGACCCATGACCTCAAAAATACAATCAGCACCCTCCGGACAACTAAGGAAAACCTAAGCAGGCAAATCGAAAGCAACACCAAAATCATGTCATACATCACACATGACATCAAGGCTCCGCTAAAATTTATGTCGATGGCAAGTCAGATTATGTACGAATCGGAAAATGAGAGTCCCGAGGAGGTGAAAGAAAACCTAAAAGCGATTTTTTCCTCTTCAACCCAAATGTATAATTTCATTGACAACCTGTTGGAGTACTCAAAAGCCTACGTGAACAATGGGTTCGAAACGGAAGAATTCAGCCTTTACAAGGTTGCGCAGGATAAGATCGCACTCTTTCAGGGTATCGCAAATTCTCAGAAAACCACAATCAGGAATATTATTCCCCGTGATGCGGCATTAAAAACAAACCGCCAGTTGTTTTCCATAATTATACACAACATACTGGACAACGCCATAAAATATACCGGAAACGGCACCATTATTATTACCTATAAAATGACAGACGACAGGATTGAAATTATTGTGAAAGATACTGGAATCGGAATGAATGTTAAAACAATCCAGTATTATGCCGCATTGATGGATAACTACCAGAGCGGCGTACTACACAAGAAGTCCAAACTCGGCCTCCATATTGTCATTGAATTGCTATTGGTGCTCAATGGAAAATTATCCCTGGAAAGTTTTGAGAACAAAGGAACGACCGTAAGGATTAGTTTTCCAAAGAATTAAAACCGGAAAAATCGTAGACTTTAAACACATTAATCAGACCAACTACGCTGCTCACCGAAAGCTTGTCGAAAATTCTTGTTTTGTATGTGCTCACGGTACTGTTTCGGAGCTTAAGTTTGTTCCCGATTTCAAGATTACCGTCGCCATTTACCAAAAGCCGGGCAATTTCCAACTCCCGATTTGACAATGCATCCAGGGGATTATCAGACGATTTCATTTTGGGAAACTCTGCCAATTTCAACCTGATCTCATCGCTAAAATACTCCTTGTCACTCATCATTGCCGAAAACGCATCCTTAAATTCGTCTTCAGAACTCAGTTTGTTCAGGTATCCATCTGCACCTGCTTTTAGATAGCGTAGTGCGTAAAGCTCTTCTTCATAGGCTGAAAAAATAAGTATCTTCACATCCGGCTGGATATCGCGAATCATGCGTACCATTTTTTCCCCGGCGCCTTCCGGTATGGCTATATCCAGGACCACAAGATTAAACTCCTGTTCCTTAAGGTGGTACAGTACTTTTGAAAATATGTCCGCATGTGTAACGGAAATATTCTCAAACGCCTGCTTTAAGATCATTGACGCTCCCTGTCTGACAACACTATGGTCATCAGCAATGAGAATGTTAAGATGGCTTCCCATGTAACTTTGAGCTTTTGCTTGCAACCAAATATAGACGAAAATGTTTTAATAAAAAAAATATTTTTGAATAAAAAACACGGCTTTTGACCGATTAAAAACCCTGTGTTTATTACGGAATAAACATTACTTTTGCACCCAATTTATGACGATATGAATTTCAACGACGAAATTAAAAGGCGAAGGACCTTCGGAATTATTTCACATCCGGATGCCGGAAAAACCACACTTACTGAAAAACTGCTGCTTTTTGGCGGTGCTATTCAGGAAGCAGGCGCTGTAAAAAATAACAAAATTAAAAAAGGTGCTACGTCCGATTTTATGGAAATCGAACGCCAAAGGGGAATTTCGGTTTCTACCTCCGTGCTGGCGTTTAATTATAAGGACAAGAAAATTAATATTCTGGACACACCGGGACACAAGGATTTCGCAGAGGATACTTTCAGGACACTTACCGCTGTCGATAGTGTTATCGTTGTGATCGACGTTGCAAAAGGCGTCGAGGAGCAAACTGAAAAGCTCGTGGCTGTGTGCCGTTTGAGAAACATCCCAATGATTGTCTTTATCAACAAACTCGACCGTGAAGGTAAAGACGCTTTTGACCTGATGGATGAGGTAGAACAGAAACTAGGGCTTTCAGTAACACCACTGAGTTTCCCAATCGGCATGGGATATGACTTTCAGGGAATTTATAATCTTTGGGAGAAAAACATCAACCTTTTCAGTGGCGACAGCCGTAAAAATATCGAAGAAACGATTGCCTTCAGCGATGTCGAAAGCCCGGAACTTGATAAAATAATTGGTGAAAAACCAGCGACAAAATTGAGGGAGGAATTGGAACTTATCGACGAAGTTTATCCGAAATTTGACCGCCAAAAATATTTGGACGGCCAACTTCAGCCTGTCTTTTTTGGGTCAGCGTTAAACAATTTTGGCGTGCGTGAATTGCTGGATTGTTTCGTTGAGATTGCTCCTTCCCCACTTCCCAAAGAATCAGAAACACGGCTCGTAAAACCTGACGAAAATAAGATGTCAGGATTTGTATTTAAGATTCATGCAAATATGGATCCAAAACATCGGGATCGGCTGGCATTCGTCAAAATCGTTTCAGGCACTTTCGAAAGAAACAAGCCTTATTTACACGTGCGACACAACAAAAATTTAAAATTCTCCAGCCCGAACGCATTTTTCGCAGAAAAAAAGGAAATCGTAGACATTTCCTATCCAGGCGATATCGTTGGATTGCATGATACCGGTAACTTTAAAATTGGCGACACACTCACGGAAGGAGAATTAATGAGTTTTAAAGGCATCCCAAGCTTTTCGCCGGAACACTTTCGATACATCAACAACGCCGATCCGCTTAAAGCAAAACAACTGGAAAAGGGTATTGACCAATTGATGGACGAAGGTGTTGCACAGCTTTTTACGCTGGAGATGAATAACAGAAAAGTCATTGGAACCGTCGGCGCACTACAGTACGAAGTGATCCAATACCGACTGGAACACGAATACGGCGCGAAATGCAACTACGAGAACTTCCCGGTACACAAGGCTTGCTGGGTGAAACCAGAAGATCCAAAAAGCGAAGAGTTCAAGGAGTTTAAACGCATTAAGCAGAAATTTCTGGCAAAGGATAAATTTCAGCAGTTGGTGTTTTTAGCGGATTCTGACTTTACAATCCAAATGACGCAGAGCAAATATCCGACTGTAAAGCTCTACTTTACTTCAGAATTTGATTAACCGATTATGTTATCAAAAACCTTTTTTTTTAATTTAATTTAGTAAAAAGGCGAATCATTTAAATTTTTATATTAATTTTGTCAAAGATTAAGAGTTTTTAACACCCGTTTTGGCGTGATTTTTTTTAAAAAGACAAACCAATTGTTTGTTTTATAAAAAAATATATTATATTTACAAAAAGTTTAAAATCTAAAATCGATATTATTATGAAATTTCATTACAAAAAATTCTTGCTTTCAATGCTTATGTTGACAGTAAGTTTCGCGACTTTTGCACAAATACCGGATCCAGATTCGGATCCAGGATCAGGTGGTAATGACCCTACACCAATAAACACAAAACTTATCTGGCTGGCAATTTTAGGCGTTGTTTTTGCATTTTACCAAATTAGCGCAAACAAAAGAAGGCAAAAAGCATAACAATTGTTTATAAAGCAAAACTCGCACCAATTTTTTTGGTGCTTTTTTTGTTTATACCCATAACTTAAATCCCAATACATTGTTCTTTTTTAAAAAACCAAGACCTTTTTTAAGAGATCTTTTAAGCGAAGGTTACACTGATATCCACTCGCACCTGCTTTTTGGAATTGATGACGGCGCTGCAACGTTTGAAGACACCAATTTTCTCGTAACCAGTCTTCAGGAGTTTGGAGTGATCTCTTTTATCACAACGCCTCACACGATTCCAGGCGTATGGAACAATACCAGTAATGACATACGCTCTCGCCACAAGGAAACCAAAAATCTGTTAGCTGAGAACGGAATAAACACACCGTTTAAGGCCGCTTCCGAGTACCTGATGGACGACACTTTTGTAAAACAGTTTCAGAACGAACCTTTGTTGACACTGAAAGACAATTATGTTTTAGTGGAAATGTCATACATCAATGCGCCCATTCAGTTATACAGCATCATTTTCGACCTTCAGGTTGCTGGCTATAAACCGGTGTTAGCGCATCCAGAGCGATACGTTTTTTACCATGAAAACTTCGAAGAATACCGAAAACTTAAAAAAGCGGGCTGCCTTTTTCAGCTAAATCTCCTATCCGCTGTGGGCTACTATGGCGAAGCTGTTTTTCAAACTGCTAAGAAACTATTGGACGCCGGTTTGATCGATTACACGGGGTCGGATGCACACCATAAAAACCACATCAGGGCCTTTGGCGGGAAAATCGGCCTGAAAGATTCGGCCCCTCTGCAAGAGGCCATAAACAATAATAAATTTTTCTCATTTACATAAAAAAAGGAAGTCTTAAGACTTCCTTTTGAATTTATTCATAAACGTTACAAACCAGGGATCTTTTTTGACTTCAACTCCGTAACCATAGCCATAACCGTAGCCATAACCATAGCCGTAACCATATCCATAACCGTAGCCATAACCATAACCTTTTTTACTGTGCGTATCGTTCAGAAGGATTGACATGTTAGGCAGTTTCTTTTCTTCATATAAGGTTTGTGGTATACGAAGCATTCGTTTATCGAGGAAGTTTGCTCTTACTACATAAATTACGCTATCTGCATACTTTGCAATCAATAGCGTATCAGTTACCAGGCTTACGGGCGCAGTATCGACAATAACATAATCATACTCCTTTTTAACACGATCAAACATCTTAGCCACCTTATCGCTCAACAACAACTCTGCTGGATTAGGAGGAATGACACCAGCCGGTAGCACGTAAAAATTGTCATATCCATCAAGCTTCACAATGAGGTCGTCTAAATTCGCATCTTTAGAGGACAGGAACGTTGTTACACCACGGTTGGGCAGATTCATATATTCATCCAATTTCGGATTTCGAATGTCCAATCCAACCAACAACACTTTTTTGCCTGAAAGAGCAAATGTTCCGGCAAGATTAACAGAAATAAACGTTTTACCTTCTTTAGGGAACGTAGAGGTCATAAAAATCGTTTTGGCGAGTCCGTCAGGCGTATCGTTAACGATAAAGTCTAAATTCGTCCGAATGATCCTCATCGCCTCCGCTGAGCTGGATCGGCTGTTCACCTTAATCAGTTCATCATGCGTTTCAGACTTTGGTACGTCTCCAATGAATGGAATCGTCACCCTGCTCTCAACATCATGCCTGTTATTGATTTTACTATTAAGTAAATCACGTACATAAATAACGAGAAACGGAATCAGAAACCCTAAGAATAGTCCAATCAGGTAAATAATCTGGCGGTTAGGAAAAACGGGGTTAGGGTTTGGGTAGGCAGAGTCAATAATTTTAGAATTTGACGCTGTCGCTGCAAGTGAAATGGCGTTTTCTTCTCGTTTCTGCAAAAGATACAGGTACAACGTTTCCTTGATTTGCTGGTTCCTTGAAATTCCACGTGACACCTTCTCCTGTGCTGGAATCTCGCTAATTTTTCCTGAAATTAACTTTTCCTGGGCGTTTAAGTCTTTGAGTTTAATTCCGAGTGTCGATTTAAGGTTTTTGAGCGTCCTAAGGATACTTAAACGGAGATCATTCAACTCACCATCGTAGTTCCTAATGGTTTGATTTTCTTCTGTCGCACTTTGCAGCACCCTTGAGCGATCATTTACCTTTTTGTTAAAAGTATAGATTAACTGTGAGGCATCGCCGTCTTCAATCATGTTGACTGGAATAACGTCCTTATTTGTGTTTTTCTGAACGTTCTCGATCAGGAAATCAACAATCTTCATTTTAGTACCTGTCGAGATTATTTCCGTCTCATATTGATTTGAGGCCTGTAGAAAAATTGTGGCATCAGACGCGATATCGGTAATCTTATTAGCCCTTTTAAAAGCCACCATACCAAATTCAACCGTGTCTAATTCATCCGTAATATTTTTTAACCGTTCATTGATAAATTTCTTTGTATTCCTTGTGACGGAATTTTTATCCTCCAATGCATCGTCATTATACTGTTTTATCAACGTATTTATGAAGTCAACCCCAATTTCCTTCACCGGATCAACAATCGACAACGTCAAGACACTTGTAGTCATCTTATTCGCTGGATCGACTTTAAGACGTCCCTGGTAAGAGTTAACGACTTTTTCTATGCCAAGCACCCTAACCGTAACTGTACTTAACTCGAACGACTTGCCTGAGTTAAGACTATTTTTAGTGACGACAACGTTTCCGAACCGGCATTTTACGGTCTCTCCAAAAGAATAGGTACCCGTCTTCTTCAATTTGCCATCTAGTAAATCGAACTGCGAAAGCGATTTTGGCTTGACGGTAAAACTGGTATCCCGATCAAAAAAATCGGCGGATTTATTAATAAAATCCACTTTGATGGGCGAATTTTTATAAGCCTGTGTCGTTTTAAGGCGGCCCTCTTTAAAGTACGTAATGTTTAGGTTCAACGCCAAAATCGTATTCTTTACTAACGTACGCGACTTAAGCACCTCAATTTCATTATCGACATTACTTTTTACACCTCCCAAAAGGCCCAAATCTGCGAACGTTGACATTTCTGAAGCCACTCCGCCCCTTTTATCATCTTTAATCAATATACGTGCGTCAATCTTATAGGTTGGCGTCGCATACCTTAAGTAAAAAAATGCTCCGAAAAGGCATACTATTGCAGACAGCGCAAACCACTTCCAGTTAAAAAGATATTTGCCCAGCTGCTCTTTAATATTGTACTGAGACTGGGATAAATCGTTACTCTCTATAGACTTGTTATTCTGCATATTTATCTTGCAATTAAAGCAATAATAGTTATTAAAAGGGAAACAGCCGAAATACCGACTGTCACGTTTGGTCCAACCACAGACGAATTTACCCGCGTTTTGTTAGGCCTTACGTATACAACATCATTTTGATCCAGGTAATAAAACGGTGAATTTATAAAATCAGCAGATGTGATATCGATAAAGTTATGGGTTTTCACGCCGTCCACATCCCTGATGACCAGGATTTGCTTCCTATCACCATAAATAGTAAGATCTCCAGCCATACTAATTGCTTCAGGAAGTGTGACCCGCTCCGTCGGAACATTAAAAAGGCCTGGCCTTGCCACCTCTCCCATTACGGAGAATTTGTAGTTGATAATCCTTAAATTAATGATAGGCGAAGTGATATACTTTCGCAACAACGATTTTAATTTTTCTACGGCTTCCGACTTGGTCAAACCTCCCATTTTGATACGCCCTAATACAGGAAATTCTATTTCGCCGTTGTTATCAATCAGATAAGTCTGATACCTTGAACTGGAAGCAGCATTATCTGTCCTGCCAACACCTGAATCAGAAAAAGTGAGCAGATTATAGGGTGCCGCCGCTTCAGGGTCTGGTGCGGAAACGATGATCAGCAAAAGGTCGTCAGGTTGTAATTGTGGTTCGAAGTTCACTTTCTCCGAACTCGATTTGGAATCGTCAATTCCCTGAAAATAATGAACATTTTTATTCGAAGCACATGAAGCGAAAGCGAAAACAAATATTAAAAACAGCAATATTCTCTTTATCATAATCGATTTTGAATTAAAATAGCCAGGGCGTATAGTTTTAGTTTAAAATGGAGCAAATATAGTCATTTACATTTACACAGTCCCTATTCAATCATTCTTTGACGACGCAGTCTTTAGCACATTGTCCAAAGAAGCAAAATCTGAGTTAAGGCTTTTAAATTCCGGGACGATAACTTTCATTTTCCCAACAATGATTTCACTTTTACTATGAGAAAGTGCTAACCCGATTAGTTCTGAGATTTCTGTGAAAACCGTTTCAAACTCTTCGTTCACCTCATGTGAGATCATAATTTTCTCATGATGTGTTGGCAATGTCTTTGAAGCGTCGTTTAACAACTCTTCATACAACTTCTCGCCTGGGCGCAAACCAACAATTTGAATTTTGATTTCCTTGTCCGGCGTAAAACCAGCAAGCCTGATCATTTTATTGGCGAGGTCTATAATCTTAACAGGTTTACCCATATCGAAGATGTAAATCTCTCCTCCTCTACCCATCGCACCGGCTTCAAGTACCAGTTGACAAGCCTCAGGAATCGTCATAAAGTACCTTATAATCTCTGGATGGGTAATCGTTACCGGACCGCCTTTGGCAATCTGTTCGGTAAACAGCGGTACGACAGAACCATTGGATCCAAGTACATTTCCGAAACGCGTTGTTATAAATTTTGTTTTGCATTTGGTGTTGCCTTCCACCAATTTGTGGTGTAGCGACTGCACATATTTTTCGGCAATTCGCTTACTGGCTCCCATTACGTTGCTGGGATTTACCGCCTTATCTGTCGAAACCATCACAAAACTTTCGACATTATATTCACATGATAAATCAGTGAGGTTTTTCGTTCCCATGACATTGACGAAAATCGCCTGAGACGGATTCTCTTCCATTAATGGCACGTGCTTGTATGCAGCAGCGTGGTATACGACATCAGGCTTAAATCGTTCAAAAACCTGCACCATCGAATCCCGATTTCTTACATCGCCTATAACGCTGTTTGTCCTCGCTTCAGTGAAAATTTGGTTGATCTCCAGCGTCAGGTTGTGCAGCGGTGTCTCCGCCTGATCAAGCATGATGACCCTTTTCGGGTTGAAATTTATAACCTGCCTCGTAATTTCGCTGCCAATTGAGCCTGCAGCTCCGGTAATCAGTACGGTTTTGTTATTTAACTGGGTAGATATCGATTTGTTATCCAAAACGATCGGCTTGCGTTCGAGCAAATCCTGAATCTGAAATGTTTTCACCTTCTGGGAAATCTCCTTCCTGTCCTCCCAATCGGAAATAAGAGGAACAGTGTACACTTTGTAATTGTATTCCAAACATTCATCCACAATCACAAGCTTCTCCTCTTTGGCAAGGCTTTTGTCAGCGATGATCAATGCTTCTGCCTCAATGGAACGCATAATGACGGGAATTCGTTTGGAAAGGTTCAGGATGGGCAAATTTAGAATTCGCTTGGAAGAATTCTGATTCTGTTTGTCGACAAAACCGACAATCCTGAAACGCAACGGCTTTTCGGACTTTAAGGCATTGGCCACTGAAATGGCATTGGCATCAGATCCATAAATAAGTGCCCGGATCAGCTCGTTTGTTTTCTTTCCCGAAAAATAGATTTCGAAAGTTTGCTTCACAACAATCCTATAAAGGAACAATCCGCAAAAAGAGAAAATAAAATTGATGAACAACCCGGCATTCATAAACAGCTTTCGGCCGTTTAAGAAATAAAACACATAATTTGTCAGCACTAAAAAGATCAATGTCAGGAACAACGAGATAAAAATCTTCACCGCATCAATGAATGATGAATGACGAATAATCCCAGAATATGTCCTTAACAGCCAGAAGAAAAAAAGATTATAAAATAAGTAACCCGAAACGATATAAACCACCCAGGTTTTATGGATAAAGTTTTTATCCATTTCGGCCAGCATCTTATAAGTTATCAATGCGCAGAAACAAACCACAAGCATATCCAGCGTCAGGATGATCCAACGTGGAAGATAACTGAGATTGCGCACATCGCCTACAGACCGAAGTCGTTTTGAAATGTGATCTGTCACTGCCCTAAATGTCGATTTTTTTGTGCTTTCCAATGTATTTTTGAAAAATTAATTATCAGAATTTATTTAGCAAAAATAAATTAAAATTAATCTTGCTTTCCATAAAATTTGATTAAATGTGCTTATTTCACGGGCATTATCTGAAAAAATTCTGAATTGCGTCCCGTAATCTGTCTTTTTCCGCCTGCATAAGGTTTGACCCCGATGGAAGACATAATCCCCGTTCGAACAGTTTCTCGCTTACATCCGTTCCATAAAAAGGGTACTTTTCAAATACGGGCTGCAGGTGCATGGGCTTCCACAGTGGACGGCTTTCAATATTTAAGCCGTCTAAAAATAATCGAAAATCTTCGCGGTTTTTACCGTTCCTTACTTTGGTTTCATCAATAATAACAGTCGTCAGCCAGCAGTTTGAAAAATAATCTTTGCTGGGTACATCGTACACCTCAACCCCATCAATTGCTGAAAACAGCTCCTTGTAAAATGCATTCATTTCACGACGCAACGCGACATGCCTGTCAAGTACTTCCATTTGTCCCCTGCCAATGCCCGCACAGATATTGCTCATGCGGTAATTATAGCCAATTTCGCTATGCTGGTAATGCGGCGCGTTGTCTCTGGACTGCGTCGAAAAAAACACCGCCCGGTCTTTGAGCGCCTTCGTTTTTGTTACGATGGCACCACCACCTGACGTAGTAATGATTTTGTTCCCGTTGAACGACAGAACGCCAATATCGCCAAACGTCCCGCATTTACGGCCCTTATAGGTACTACCCAAAGCTTCTGCGCTGTCTTCCAAAATTGGAATGGAATAGCGGTCAGCAATATCGCGAATTTTGTCCACCTGGTAGGGGACGCCGTATAGATGCACAGGTATGATTGCTTTTGGCGTAACACCTTTCGCGATCCTGTCTTTGATGGCCGCCTCAAGTGATATTGGGCAGATATTCCAGGTTTCTGTCTCGCTGTCTACAAAAACAGGGGTTGCACCCTGATACAGAATCGGGTTCGCAGACGCAGAAAAAGTCATGCTTTGGCAGATTACTTCGTCGCCAGCCTTCACACCGAGTAATATAAGTCCTAAATGGATTGCGGCAGTCCCTGAACTCAAAGCGCCAACAAATGCCCCTTCGCCCAGGTACACTTCCAAGTCCTGTTCAAGTCCTGTTACGTTTGGACCCAATGGAGCCACCCAGTTCGTATCAAATGCTTCCTTTACAAAACGTTCTTCTGCTCCACCCATGTGTGGTGAGGAAAGCCAAATCTTATCGTTGTTCATCGTATGGATTTTATCGTGTGTAATTTATAAAATGTTGCGTTTGCTGTCAATAAGGCATCTGCCCTAATTGTCTTTTGAAAAAACCTTTTTTATATATGCCAGTATTACTGAAAAATAACTCCCTATTCCGAATTTTTCTACCAACGCAATGTCCATTTCGCATTTTATAGGGACGAGCACCTCTTCATAATATTTCACAGGATTGTCAACCTGGGCGAGAATTTCGTCCTCGTCACTGAATTTTATCGCAGCCGGACTCAATATCCCTGGTTTTTTTACAAGTATTTTTTCATAATAATCCCGGAACTTATTTGTATAAAATGGCACCTGTGGCCTGGACCCGACGACTGACATATTACCAATCAGCACATTTAGCAATTGCGGCAGTTCATCTAATTTGGTTTTCCTTAGCACACTGCCAACGGTAGTAATTCTTGAATCGTCGGTTCCCTGTGTCAATCCCGTTCGGTCGTCGGTATTTTGAACCATCGTCCGGAACTTGTATATGCTGAAATTCTCAAAATATCTTCCTGACCTCGATTGTGCGTAAAAAACCGGCCTCCCGTCTTTAACCAAAATCACGATTGCGATAATCAGAAATACCGGAAGTAAAATGATTATTGCAGTAAATGAAATTAAAACGTCAAAGATTCTTATCATTAAATGATGCTATGATTGGTCAATTCTGATGACCCTGCCGGGATTTCCGACAGCCACCGCATAATCCGGAATATCTTTAATCAAAATAGACTGTCCACCTATCCTGCTAAATTCACCGATCGATACGCCTTGTATCGTAGATGCCCCAATTCCAATATCCGCGAATGGTTTTGAATGTGTGAAACCTGCAAAATTAACGCCCGGTGCGAGCGTCGATCCGGTTTCGATATTACAATTGTGCCCGATACTGCAATTCATATTCATGATCACGAAGTCGCCTAATACCGTTTCGTAGTTAATGCAGACGCCAGGATAAAGGATAATGCCTTCACCCAAATCGACTTTTCTTGAAAGCCATACGTCGGGCGCAATAAAGTTAGGAAACCGCACCTCTTTTGTTTTCAGGAAACGCACGATCCGATCTTTAATTTTAGGGTTTGCAATACCCACCACTACCGATACAGGACCTTCATGAAGGTGCTCGTCTATCGAAGCAATATTACCAAGAACCTGATGCGCATACATTTTTTTTCCGATTTTATCCGGGTTGTCATCAAGGAAACCAAGAACGTCATAATCCCCGAAATCTTCGATATTGTAAGAAATATAACCACCGATATTTCCGGCGCCGATAATAAGTAATTTTTCCTTCATTATTGCATAAATTGTCTCAGCTCGCCCTTTAAGCCTTTTTTTGCCGGCAACTGCCAAAGCAACTTACACCAATTGTGATTTCCCTCAATCAATTCAGGGCCTTTCTCAGAAATCGCTACATCCCAGCCCACCGATTGGTTTTCCGGATAGAGGAATACTGCTTCCTCCATCATCGTCTTTATTTCTTCCCAATACGGAATTTTAAAACCAATGATATTTACTCCGGTTACCGGGTGTACTGTGATTTCATTTCTGGTGATATCACTGAAAACGGCAGGACCGTCAACGATGCCACTGGCTATATCTATCGGTGCCGCAGGATTTCCCGCCGCCATATTATCTACTTCAGAGTTGATCGTAATCCTGAACCGTGCCCCGAGGTAGTGCAGTTTTCCGTCCTTAATCTGTGTAAATATCCGGATGGTATTGAGCCCGGAAGGCGACATTGCCATAATCGCCGGATGCTGTACAACATATTCTTCCAAAAGATCAAACTTATTGGCTTCCATATACTTTAACAGGCTTTCGCCGGTAAAATCGCCCGCCTTCAATATCTTCACCTCAGCACCGACCTGCCCGAGGGAACCTTTGACAACCAGCCTTCCACTGGGATTTTGAAGCAAGCTTTGCAACACTTCAGGATTTTGTCTTAAAACCGATACCGGTGCAGCTTCCCTGATGATAAATTTGCGGTATTTGTCAATAAACCGGATTTTGTTTTCCAGTATATCCCTTGATGCTTTTGGATTCATTTTCAGCTGATACTCGTACATAAATCCAGTACCCGCATAGGTTTCGCGTTGCTCTTTATCCGCTTCATAAAATCTGAAATAGAAATAATCGAGAATGGAGATATTGTATTTCAGTGATGACTGGATGATGTCACTCCAAAGTGCAATTTTCGACCTGCCATCCTGGGTCGCATGTTTTACAAATTTCTCCAATTTGCGTTTGTCAATCTCCTTTAGATAATAGCCTAAGTAAAGTATCCTTTTCATTTTAATTGTTTCCGTTAAAAGGCTCCATTGGGCGTTCATCGCTTTGATTTACACCTTGTTTTTTAGCAATCCTCATAAAAGACATGAAGAATATCCTGATATCCAAAAGTAGTGAAACATTGTCTACATAGTAAACGTCAAGCTTGAATTTGTCGGCCCAACTGATCGAATTGCGCCCGTTGATCTGTGCCCAGCCCGTCATCCCGGGACGCACTTCATGGCGACGCAGCTGTTCTTCATTGTAGAGCGGAATGTATTTAAACAATAATGGACGCGGTCCGATAATTCCCATGTCGCCTTTCAACACATTAAAAAGCTGTGGAATCTCGTCAATGGAAGTTTTCCTTACGAGGGCGCCCAGTTTGGTAATTCGTTGGTTGTCCGGCAGTAGATTTCCGTCGGCATCTTTGGCATCGGTCATCGACTTAAACTTCATAATGTAAAAGGGCTTCTGGTCTTTCCCGGGGCGCCGTTGGTAAAAAAATGGTTTGCCGTTGTTTTGTATCGCAAGCAATATCGTCGTAACGATAATAATTGGTGAAAATACGATGAGTGCCACCAATGCCGCGAAGGATTCCAGATACCTTTTTAAAAATTTGTAAATCATTTTTTAACTTGTTCTATATAAAAATTATATTCGGTTAGTAGTGCCTGCCAAATGATGTTACGCTTATAATTAGCCACAATATTTTCGCGCGCTTTGGAGGCCAGGCTGTTCCTTAAGTCGGTGTCATGAAGCAATTTTTGCATCGCATCGAAAACAGCATCGCTGCTCTTGACATCGACGATAAGGCCGTTTTCGCCGTTTTTTACGATCTCGTTGCAGCCATTGATATTGCTTACGATACACGGCAATCCCATGGCGCCGGCCTGTAAGACCACATTCGGAAAACCCTCGCGATAACTTGGGAAAACAAAAATATCGCTAATTGACAAATAAGGCCTGATGTCGTCGTGGCGCCCTACATATATGATTTCCGGAATGGAAGTAATCGCATCAGCCATTTCCTGACTTAATGCACCATTTTCTTTTTCAAAAGGTCCCACGAACAACAACTTAATTGGTGTCCCTGGGTTCTGCGCCAGAAGTTTCCGGAACGCGGTAACCAGTTCAGCGATACCTTTTTCGACGCATAAACGCCCAACGAAACAAAATACGACATCGTCCTGGGCAATTCCATTTTGTTCACGGAACTGTTGGTTAAAGGCTACTCTTTCGCTAATGGAATCCGGGGTAAAATAATCGGTATCAATACCGTTAGAACTCCCGTTGGCAATCACTTTTGCCTTCTCTCTTTTACAAAAACGATTCTCAAAAATGATGTCTTCGAGGCCTTTCGAATTCGGATAGATCTTATCGGCGCAACGGTATGTGAGTTTTTCGATAAAATTCAACAGCTGGCGTTTTGCACCCGTAGTTTCTACCAATGGCATTCCTGCTACCGTATGCAATTTTACCGGCACACCCGCCATCTTGGCCGCCAGCATACCCAGCAGGCCGGCTTTTGGCGTATGGGTATGTACTATTTCGGGCTTTTCTTTTCTGATAAACCGATACAGCTTCCAAAGGGATTTCAGGTCCTGAATGGGCGAAATCGTCCGTCTCATATTGACTTCGAACATCCGTATGTTCTCGCGGGCAGCCACCTCATTGAAGTGCTTTTCATCATAAGCCGTCACCCCAATAACCTCAAAATATTGCTCCATAAAAGCCAATTGCCCTTTGAGAATAATATTCATGGATATGGGAGCTGTGGTGATCCTGATCAATTTTGGCTTCATGCAGTGGACTTATTTTCGGTTTAAAACCTTCTCAATGAATTGATGGTCAAATTTATTCACGCCATTTTGGTTCAGGTGGTCCGCGTCATTGAAATCCAAAGAATCATTCAGGCGGACTATTTCATTGAAATTGTAGTAATTTGAATCAGCGTATTTTTTCATTTTCTCATCAAACACGTTGTTGTTTTCATACGATTGGTACAACGATGGGGTAATCGGTGACTGAACGAGCACAAATTTAATACCTTTCTTCTTCAACAGCGCAATGTTGCGTTCAAATGCAGCAAATTGTGCCGGGTTGAATTCCCATTTCCGCTTTTTATCATATTTGACATTCTTGAAATAACGCAGGTCCTTTTCAATAAAGCCGCCTCTAACGTAATGATCTTCTCCTTTGTCCGCCTTCTCCTTGTATTTTGCATTTCGCTTCATTAAATCGCTGTAAAATCCAAAAATAAGGGTATTGTAGACCTTGATGTGGTTTTGACGAAATGCCATATCCAGCGATTTGGCATCATTTTTATCATTCGCGATAATATCCAGCGACGATTCCACGCCATCTGAACAAAAAGTATTGGCATACACTTCGTAAACGACCATTTTTGGGTTTAGCTTATCCAGATAACGCTTCAACAGGATTTCAGTCTGGATTGGGGATTGTGAACTCGATCCAAGATTAAAGCTGTTGTAGCCTGCTTCCTTAAAAATCCGCGTATCAAAGCCGCGGTAGGCATGAGACGATCCCAGGAAAAGGATATCGACATTTTCCGTCTGTTTCGCTTCCTTTAACCTGCTATTCATATGCCCATTTGATCCAATACGGTACATCATGTTCAGGTTAAGCTTCTTTGGTACAACACTGCCCCACACACAAACCATGATGACATAAAAAACAACAGTGAAAGCAGCAAACGCGAGTAGTGATTTTATAAACTTTTTCATACTGCGGCAGATTAAAATTGAAAGTAAATGAACGGCGTTTCATTGGTACTCATGTACATGCCAATCAGGAAAATCAGGAAAGCATAAAACGACCAGCGCAACAGTCTTGGCCAGCGCAAACTAATCTTTGCCAATGCATATTGCTGTTCGCGGCCAATCCATTCAATCAGCAGGAAAAATACCAACAACACGATTGTGATTCCGGTTAGTTTGACATAAAATTTTTCGAGGTTTGGCACGGTGAGCAACGATTTTGAAAATATACCACCCAGGTAACGCATCGCATGTCCCAATGATTCCGCCCTGAAAAAAATCCAGGCAAGCACCGTCAGGCCAAACGTGGCGGCCATACTCAGCAGTTCCTTTATCGACGGGAAATATTTCCCCTGTGCTACAATTTCAATATGCTGCCGGTTTTTATTCATCAGCAACAGCGGCAAAAAGTATATCGCATTCAAAAGTCCCCAAACGATAAATGTCCAGTTGGCCCCGTGCCAAAAGCCGCTGACGATAAAAATGATAAACGTGTTTCTTACCTTGACCCATGTTCCTCCCTTGCTTCCGCCGAGCGGAATATACAAATAGTCACGGAACCAGGTTGTCAGTGAAATATGCCAGCGCCTCCAGAATTCGGCGATATCCCTCGAAAAATACGGAAAGGCAAAATTCCGAAGCAGTTCGATTCCAAAAAGCCTTGCAGTTCCTAAAGCGATATCTGAGTATCCGGAGAAATCACCATAAATCTGGAATGCAAAAAATACAGCGCCCAGAACCAGCGTGCTGCCGCTATACTGGTCCGAGTGGTTAAAAATGGTATTGGCCAGCTGTGCACAATTATCGGCAATGACAACTTTCTTAAAAAGGCCCCACAGAATCTGCCTTAAACCATCCGCAGCCTGTGTATAGTTGAAAGTACGCTTTCTTTGGATCTGAGGCAAAAGGTGTGTTGCCCTTTCGATCGGTCCAGCGACCAAAAGCGGAAAGAAACTTACGAATACGGCATAGTCGATAAAATCCTTTTCGGGTTTGATGCGTTCTTTATAAATATCAATTACGTAGGAAAGGCCATGGAAAGTATAAAACGAAATGCCGACGGGCAACACAATATCAAGTGAAGCAGGATTTACGTGTAATCCAATATTGGCCAACGCTTCGGCAAAAGATTCCGCGAAGAAATTGTAGTATTTAAAAACACCCAAAAACCCGACGTTTACCGAAATACTCAGCCAAAACCAAAACTTTTTCGCTTTGACGCTGGATGCTTCGCTCATCTTAATTCCGGTATAGTAATCCAGAAAAGTTGAAAATATCAACAGGAATAAAAACCGATAGTCCCAACAGGAATAGAAAAAGTAGCTGGATACGAGCAGCAGTACATTCTGTGCCTTGAGGTTTTTACTTAAAATCCAGTAAATACAAAAAACTATGGGCAGAAATATGGCAAAATTTATAGAATTGAAAAGCATCGCATTTGTTTTTGGTTAGTATGCTACAACTATTTATTATATAACTTCCTGAAAATACTCGTATTCAGGTTGTTGATCATAAAGAGCTTCATTTTGGTTACAATATACAATAGTAAAAAACTTTTGGCCTTTAAAATAGCTAAAGACAACTTAATTGATTTATTGTGGATTTTGCCCAGTTCAAAAGTATCGAGATACTGTGTGACTTCCGCTTCCTCGAAAATCGCTTTAAGGGCTTTCTGCTTTTCGCCGAAGGTAAGTCTTGAATTGGCTGCAATCGAACTCGGAATCACGTGAAAAAACCACAGCACAAAAAGCTTTACAAAATAATTGTAGTTCTGCTTTTTCTGCATCCATCCTTCGTACAAATTGAAAAACTGACGGAGGAAAAACACATGGTTTTTGACAGCATCAGGGTTATATTTCTCTACTGAAACAAAAGCATATTGATGGTAGTATATCTTCGGGTTGGAAACGAGCGAAGTAATATTTTTAAAAACGTCAAGCATGAATGCGATGTCCTGCCCTCTTTTGAATTTCGGAAAAACAATGTTATTATCTCTCACGACCGCGGCCCTTATCAACTTGTTCCAAATTGAAAATCTGGCGCCCGATTCTAAAAGTGGAACGAGTCCGTCACTGACCTGCAACCGGTCGTTCAATTTTCTTTCATTGATTTTTGAAGCTGAAATCTGGGTGCCCGCGTTGGTGACCGTTTCTTTCTGGTAACCGAAAATGACCATATCATAATTCCCCGAAAGGGCCAGGTCGTAATTTTCCTGAAGCGTTTCTGGCTCAATCCAGTCATCCGGATCTATAAAATAGAAATAATCACCGGAGGACTTCGAGATCCCTAAGTTTCGGGCAATCGCAACACCTTCATTTTCTTTGTGGATCACCGATATCTGATCAAAATCTTTCGCCCAGCGGTCACAAATGGCAGCGCTGCCATCTTTTGACCCGTCGTTAACAACAACCACCTCAAAATCCTTAAACGTCTGCGCCATGATACTTTCAAAGCACTTGTCCAGGAACTCCTCAACGTTATATACCGGAATGATGATGCTGATTTTTGCCATCTATTTTTTATTGAAAATTAAGTCAATCACCTCGCTGCTGATCTTCTTCGGCGCCAGCCTTTCAACAATTGCCATGGCGTTTTTTCCGATTGTGTCTCTTCTTTCCGGATCGCTGATCAGGCTATCGATGGCTTGTGCCAAAGCGTCTGCGTTCCCATTTTCGGCGATGATTCCATCAAAATTGTCTGTAATAATATCCGCAGGGCCTGCCGTAAAATTAAAACTGACGCAGGGTACGCCTGCCGCCATCGCCTCGCACAGGGCATTCGGGAATCCTTCACTCCTGGACGGAATCACAAAAATTCCCGCAGTAGCGTATATTTTGTCGATTTCGGTGACTTTCCCAAGAAAAACAATGCGCTCGAAAACGCCCAGATTGCGTGCCAGTGCTTTCAAATCATCACCGTCTTCATCACCTCCGGCAAACACAAGCTTCCAATCTTTATTCTGGACTTTGCTGAAAGCGACAATCAACTGGTCGAACCCTTTCAGGCGATCTCCAAAACGGCCTACAGCCAGAATGGTATTTTCCCGTTTCAGTTCCGGGTAAAGCGCCACCTTTCTTAATGCGTTTGGGATTACTTTGACAAACACATTTTTACCGTAATACTTGCGTTGGTATTCGGCTGCAATCGTCGTTTGTGCCATCACACCCGTGGGCGGGTTTATTGTAAATGCGAATTTATTGATCAAATTGATTTTCCGCTTCCATTGGTAAAACGGACTGGAACGTTCCGAAATAAAAACTTTCCTGCCGGTACCCACCAATCCTAAAAGTGTCAACGCCGCATAGAATTTATTGAAAACCAAAGTCGTCTCCGGATTGATCTCTTTAACCGATTTTCTGATCCACAGGCAGGTTCTCATCAAATCAAGTTTTTTTACATTGAATCCCTCCGGTTCAAAAATGGCAATCGATGCGTGCAGTTTAAAAAAATGCGGTTTGCTGAATATGGCCAGGTAGGTTACCGCATATCCTTCGTCAGCGAGCGAATTTGCCAGATTCACACTGGCTCTTTCCATGCCGCCCATCGAAAGTGCCGGGCCGATAATCAGGATTTTTAAACGCATAGCCTATAATTTCCGATCGATGATCTGCGCATTGTATTTTTCGTTATTGATATCTGCGACATTCCTGCCGCCCACGGCTTCACTGGTGTATTTCCCGGGAATTACGACTTTTGACGTCGCTCCCCTGAGGTACCATTCGTATTCAATATCGAGGTTCCCGATATCCACTGCCTGATAACCGGCTTTGGCCAGCTCAAACGCCAGCGGTTTTGCGGTAGGACCCATCGCAACCAGAATCAACTTGTCTTTTGGGTGTTGTTTTGCCGAAGCGAGCAGGTCGTCAAACCTGGAGAAAGCGTGCTGCGCCGGACCAAGGATGCGCTGAAGGCTCGTCGCATTGTCAAAAAGCGTATTCCCTACTCCGAGACGGCTTTTTTCACCTTCCAGCAAAAGAACATCGCGGCCGTCCCATATTTTTCGGACCATTTCAAAGTAGCCGCCGCTTTTGGATTTGTCTTCATAATCCATATAAAGTCGGGTCATGCTGGCGTTGGCATACACTTTTCCGGGCCTTAAGTGTTTTCTCAAACGCGGATATACCCATGCGATCTGGCAACGCCAAAACCGTGTGGTGCGTTTGGAAAGGTTTTCGAGGGAATAATAACCGATGGGTAAACCGACCAAAATGTTTGGCTCCTCTGACATTAAAATTTCCTTCATCATAGTTGCAAGCCGCTCATCGTATTTTTGAAACGGCAGATTCAACTTGTCCAGAAAGTACAAGAACTCCTGATCGCCAAACCGTGCAATCGATGATTTGTCCCTATTGATTTTTTCCAGTGTTTCCGGTATCGACATCACTTTGGGCAACGGACAAATCCTGACGACCATCGGATACATGGCGCTCAACGTGTATTTTGCTACTTTCCTTACCGCCTTAAAGGCATTTCCATACCTCAAATTCATATGCGTCCTTTTAAAAAATATTTTATAATCTAGTGCCCTGAACTGATCAAATCTCCAAGCTGGTCTGACGTCATAAACTCGGCATCAGGCCATTTCTTCAATACTTTGCTCAGCAGCTCGTCCAGCATTTTCAGGTTTGCGATACTGTTCTTTTCATCCATGAAACCCACATAGTTGATTCTGTGGGATGAAATAATCGCCGGTTTTCGCCAGCGGAAAGCGGCTTCGATCTGTGAAAGACAGACCTCAACGTGCTTTTTGGAAACATCTACCGCGGGTTCAAAAATACAATTCCTGACTAAGAATAACTGTCCATGCTTGTTTTTTTCGCCGGTAAAATGCTTAATATAGCGGCGCTTTCCTGACGCATCCTTTGGCGTGATCTGGCTTCTGGAGGACTGTATGTATTGAATCCCGCAGTCGTTCATCGTGGATTCCAGTGCAGCATCCCAAATGTAGTTTGGCGCAATAAAAGATTTGGACTTGTATCCAAAAAGCTCAGTGAAAATTTGCTGGGCTTGTTTAATGATTTCCCGTTGCCCTTCGATTTCAGATGGATGCTGGTACTCAAACGCGGCCATGTAAGTGCTTCGTTTTTCGCTACTGATTTCAGGATTGATGGCGAACATATTCTTATCGAAAGCCATTCGTGTTTCAGTGGAATTTTCCTTTAAGAATTTCATCCATAAACTGACGTTCAAATGTTCACGACCGTGGAGCTGCGGATGAAAAATGCGCTTCTGCATCCCCTCTTTCCAAAGGCTTAAAGCATTGGCATGCTTTGGGTATTGGCGCATCGTCTCATCGCATCTTTCATAAAAATAGGCCGAAAAATCTGAGGCCCTTATTTTCTCAAAATCCGGATTTGCCACAATGACGTTTGCGGTAATGACGGGATTGTTTCCGTTTTTGTCCCGATGGGATAATAGTACGTCGAAAAGCGCGTTGAGGTCGCTTTCACTGGCCAACGAATCATATCTGGCAAAAAAATCCCTGTCTACCCTTATGCCACTTTCTATGAGGCTATCGTACACTTCTTTTGACGGCATTCTAATGCTGCCCCAATCGTCAGACTCAATGACAATAATTTTCCGTTTAGAGCTCCATCCTTTGAGGTTGTGCAGATTTTGGCCAATAACGGATTTGATGTTTTTTAGGAACATTTAGCGATTCATGATGGTTTGCAGCTGCGACGCAGGGATAAACTCTGCGTCCGGCCATTTTTCCAATATCTGTCTTAGTAAGCTATCTAATGCGCTTAAGCTTTTATCACGGTTTTTTAAATCAATTCCGCCCGAAAAGCACACGCGGTGGTTGCTTATTATTGCCGGCTTATTATGGCGGAAAGCGGCAGCAATCTCTGAAAGGCACGAATCGACCGTGTCATTAGTTTCGTACAAATTCGGCTCAAAAACAGCATTGCGCTGTATGTAATGCTGCCCTGTATTATTGGTTTTGCCAAACGGGAAAAATGCGGATTTAGACTGACCATTTCCCATTGGCATCTTGTTGTATTTCTTAACGTCAATCAGGGCAATCCCGTTTTCGGAAAGGGTCTGATCCAACCCGTTGTTGTAAAGTAGTGATGGTGCGGTAAACAAGGTGGCTTTGTAGCCAAATAATTCATGGAAGATGTTTAACCCATCGGTGATGATACGCTTATGGCTTTCAATTTCATCGGGTGAATCAACATCGAATGCCGGGCCGAAGCTCTTCTTGATTTCCGGCAACAGATCTTTTGAATCCATCATAAAAAACTGATGGTCAAAACCCAATCTTGAATTGATGTGGCCCTGCTGTAGCGCATGCATCCACCTTTGTATATTGACGTGTTCCCGTCCGTGAAACTCGGGGATAAAAATCCCGTTTGCTATCCCTAAACGATACAGATTATAAACATTATCATGGTTCGGATAACGCTTTAAGGTTTCCGTAAATCTTTCATAGTAAAAATCGCTGAAACCACCTTCCCTGATCTTGTCGAAATCAGGATTTGCCACGTTGGTAAGCGCTGTCATGACGGCATTATTTCCTTTGAAATCTTTGTGTTTTGAAAGCACCGCAAGCAGTAGCTCCATATCGTCATTGGACTCGAGTACATCGAATTTATTGAAACGGTTTGAGTCCATTGTGATTCCGGCTGCGGTGAGCTTTGCTGAAGCTTTCGCAGATGCCACGCGAATGCCGCCCCAGTCGTCAGAAGCAATGACAATGAGTTTTCTTTTGGTCTTCCAACCTGTTGAATTGTATAGAAAATTCAGGATCGTATTCTTAAGCTTCATAGTTATTTGATAAAGTCCAATATTGTCGTCTGAGAATCGGTCAAAAACGACAGCGGAAGCAAAGGTGTGACCATCACAATATTGGCATATTCTATCGTAATCCTGGTAAGAATGACAAAATTAAGTAGTAAAAAACCAATCGAAGTATATTTGAAAATGTTACTTTTTTTAACTTCATTATTCGTATACAAATGAATATAAAAAACACAGGTGAGGAGTTGAAAAACGATACTGAAGCGGTTTGTAATCGATTCAAGACCCTGGGTAAAATTAACAAAAGCAAAAATTAACAGCGCAAATGAATAAAGCTGCTCAGAGATCGCATCAAAAAACTTATTGCGGAATTTGTGATACAATATGGAGAAAAACATAAAAAGAGTCGTAAGCCTGATGTAAACATTTATAATTCCTACCCTATTTTCCTGATATTCCGAAACACGCTGGAGGTATTTTTCGTTGGTATATCCATTAACTACTTTATCTACACCAATGTCAAGCCCGACACCAAATTGCCTGATTACAGCACTGGCCTGTTCCGCAAAAAAGAACGAAAGGATAATCAGGACATAGTAGATATTGTTTCTGCTTTTTCCAATGTATTTATAAACAAAAAACAACGCGACCACCAGTAAAAATCCAAAATGAACGAAAACAGAACATGCAATCGCTATTAAGAAGATTGGCTTTTTGGTTGTAAAATACTGGTAAACGGCGAACAGGTAAACCATTGACGCAAGATAGTGGCGGAAAGACAGTATTCGGGAAGGCGGAATCAGTACAAAAAGAAATACCAGGAAAATCAGCCCGATGGTCGTTTTCTTTTTGGCATACAATTTATTAAACAAGTCTATATTCTTCATCAGCATCCAGCTTAAAATCAATCCCAGCGCCATAAAGAAAAATCTGGAGTCATTCGTAAATCTTGAAACTACAAAGGCAATAAAATCCATGAAAATGTCGGGCTTCTGTCCGTCCTCTGAATACAGTCCGCTGACAATTTCAAAAAACTCTACAAAAGGCCTGTTCGCAGCAGATTCGAAAGTGATGGCATGCCGAAAAGAGTCGGATGTTTCACTGTAAATGAACGTAAAACCGAAAAGTCCGTAAAAAAATACAATGATGTTTTTTGCGTAGTGATAACTGAAATTGCGCACAGATGAAATAAAAGCCATAAAAGGCCATATTACAAACAGTACGTAGCTCCAGAGCGTATTTGACTTATCTTTCTCGAGGGTAAAACTCATTTTATCTGTTCGATGGAATGCAATTCCGTTATATGTTTTGTCGGATTCTTAATCTGGATGTAACCGGGCAATAATTTTTTAGCAGCCAATATGGGATGCAGCCAATAGGTTTGCACTTCCGGATTGTCGATAACACAGGCATTTGACCAAAAACTAAGCAGTTTACTCTGCTGAAGTTCGGCGATATAAAGTTCAGCCGGATATGATTTGGTGATGAATTCAACACCCGCTAAAGCTTCGAAGCGGCTTCGCTGACTTTGTTCCGTTGTGGGATGCAACTTTATAATCAATTTAAAATCGGGAAACTTTATTTGGAGACTTTGCAACACTTGTATTTCAAAATCACATAGTTCCTGATTTTTAGATGGCTGGTTAATAAAGAAAATGACCTTAACGGTACTGCTTATTTCCTTCTTTATATCAAACTTAAAATAGTTGTTTACAAGTTCAATCGCATTATCTGACGACAGTATCGCTATCCTTTCAACTTTTTTTGAAGTTTTATTTTCATATGACTCAGGAAACTGCACCAGCACGGTACCAATCTCTTTAAGTCCTGCGTAAACCAATTTAGGGAAATAGAAAACAAACGGTAATTTATTGGCTTTGGTAAATTTGAAGAAATTCAACATAAACCTGAAACTCCACCTGGGTGACAGTTTTTGGTTGTTGGAATAGGGCTTCATCCCATCAGGACACAGCGCAATTTCGGTTCCCTGTTTATAAAGCCTTTTCGCGAGATAAGCGGGCAGGAAACCATGATTATTGAATATGAAGAATTTGGAAAAGTCTGCTTCAAGAATTTCGCGTATTGCGTTGACGATATCTTGATTGAATTTAAAGTCACGATCTTCATACCGAACAACCTTATAGCTGATGTTCTCCCGAAGATGGATATTTTTTTCAAATTGGAACCGCCTTTTCGCAAAATCTTCACTTTGATAGATAGTGATTTCATAATCCGCTCCGGCATACTCGTCAGCAATAAGGCTTAGGGCAGCCATAATATGGTATTCAGTGTGTACCAAAAATCCGATTTTTGTTGTAGGCTTTACCATCTATTTCTTTTTCAGCATCCCTTTAAGTTCCAATAAAGCAGGAAATTTAAAAACCATGGCCATCCCGATATAAAAAGCAAACCCTATTGTTCCGGGAATCAGGATTTTAAAAATATCCTTGTTGATGATATCTTGTATATAAATACTAATCACGTATGTGAGTAAAGCCATTGTGACACTCAATAGCAGGATTGGACCAATCTTTCTGATTTGCTCCCAGACATTCATATTGATCAGGCGACCGCAAAAGTGCGCATTGATGAAGAAGTTAAGCATTGCCACGATTACAAGGCTCCAAATCAGGCCGTTGATTCCAAGCGGGATTACCAATAATGTGCCCAGGACGGTGAGTGCATTCTTGATACTGATCAGCTTTAGGTAGTGGTTGCTTTTGCCTTTAACCAGCAAAATATTGAGGTTATAGGTATTTAGGGGCATTACGATTCCCGCAAGGCACAATATCTGGAAGTAGGGTACTGCGGGGACCCATTTTTCAGTCAGTAAAAAGCGAAAAAACGGCTCTGCGATCACTATGAATATTAGCATTAAAGGTGTGATCCAAAAAAAAACCTGCTGAATTAAACGACTGTAAACAGATTTTAGTTTTTCATCATCATCCATAATTCCAGCGAATAAAGGATAGGTAACTTTATTCAATGCGTTGGAAATATTAACCACAGGCAACTCCTGTATTGATTTTGCACGAATGAAAAATCCAAGTTGTGCAGCGGAGAAAAAACGCCCTATAATAATGTTATACACATTGCTTACGAGGGTGTTCATCAGCCCGGACAGCGTTAATTTATAACCGAAAAGCCAGTGCACTTTTAAACGATCCATGTCAAATTCAAAGGTCGGCAGCCACTTTGAAAAAAACCACAACTGAACTGTCCCGAAGAATTTATACGCAAGATTCATCCACACGATGCTCCAAACGCCAAATCCTGAGTAAGCCATGTAAATCCCAATCGCACTGCCCAGAATTAACGATGGAATGTTTAAGATCAACTGCTTTTTAAACTCCATCTGTTTATTAAGCTTCGTGCTTTGGATGATTGTAAACGATGAAATAATAAAGACAAGGCAATATACCCGGATCAAATCTGTCAAAATGGGCTGCCCATAAAAATCAGAAAGAAATGGCGCTGTAGTGTAAGCGATGCAATAAACGATTACGCTCATCAGCATATTCATGAAAAAAACCGTTGAATAATCCTTTTGATCTGGATTTTGAGTCCTGATCAGGCTGGATGTCATTCCGCTATCAACCAATGAATTTCCGATATTGATGAAAATGGAAATCATTCCGATTAGCCCGAATTCGGCGGGGAGTAAAATTCTAGCTAAAATTATTGACGCACCAAAATTGATAACCTGCACACCAAAAATGTTCATAAAAGTCCAGAAGAACGCATTGATGGATTTGCTTTGGGCGTTAGACATTGGGCGCGGCGTTTATACGGGTTATCACATCCAGCAAGTCAGATGTTACTTTTTTAGACCCTGCATTATTTAAGTGGTATCCATCCTCGGTAAAAAGACTATCATTTTGTGTGGGTATCGGATTGACACAATAAACGCGGCCGGCGTTCCTACTTTCGACTTCATCAAAGATCCTATTGTAAACGACAATCTGTTCCAATACGCCAGGATTCCTTCCAAACATTGCCTTTCCGGGATGTGCAATCTTTATAATAAGGATTTCTTTCACTCCGATTTTCAGGCATCGTGCACAATATTCTTCGATATTTTTTCGAAATTGTTCCGGTGTTACATCTGCATAACTTGCTTTCCGTTGCCTGTATTTTTTAAAATACTTCCAAAATACAGACTTCGCCGGTTTTGGAAGCTTGTTAATGATTTTAAGCCAGTTTGAATTTGCGGGCATATATCTTGGAGCACAATCCACAATTCCTACCTGAAGTATGACGGTATGAGGACTATAATATTCCAGAAATTCTCCATGTTTGAGAATGTGTGCGGAGGTTAATCCACGCTGTGAGCGTTGGATTACTTCATAAGGCAACTTTTTTTTCAGCATGTAGACCCAGGTGTCTTCATAAGCGACACCTTCTCTCGGCATCGAAAGCGAATCAGCAACACACAGGATTTTCTTTTCGGAATTCATGATCTCAATTTAAAATCTTTTGAAAAACGTCTTTGCTTTGCGCCATGTGTTCCTTTAACGAAATCATCGAGCTGTTACCCGCACTAAAGAAAGCTTCAACCTGTTTGAATAAACCAGGTTTAAAATCTTTGTCCATAGCATCGTCAAAGGTATGCTTCTCGATGTTGACACTCCCTTTCTGCTGTATTAAAATTTCCTCTAAGGGCTTAAGGTAAATGCGGCGATTCGCAGTCAATAATTCCAACGACCATCGACCGGCGCTCTCCCAATTCGACAGGTAGGAAAACAAAACGTCCTTCTCAGTAATGCCCGCACCTGCAAAATTAGTCTTTGCATGCCATGTAATGGCCCCGGAGCCTGAAAAACAACTCCATTCCTTAGGCTTTCCTGCAATGAAAAAGGCAAGGTCAACTACGTGTGTAGAATTAGCAAAAAACCAGTTCTCTTTTACTCCCGGCGCTTTCTGTAATGGTTCAATACGGTGCGCCCATTCTGTAAATTCAAAACTCATGGACCGCAATCCACCATCTTCTTCAATAAGCTTTATCGTTTCAATAACGGACGCGTAAAACCGTCTGTTGTAAGCTATAAAAACAGAATCACTGAATGGCATTAGTTTCTCCGAGTTTTCGAGTAACTCTTCAATGCTAATTGCTGCAGGCTTCTCAATCAATATTTTTTTTACGCCAGAGCGAACCAACTGCAATAAAGTGGGCATCAAAGCTTCGGTGCCGGTCGCAATTATCGCAAGGTCACCTTCACAGGAATTCGAATCGAGGTACTTTTCGACACCCCCTAACATCGGTTTTATCCCGGTTTTTGCTTCAAAGACGGCCGCAGATGTTTCACCCCTTCCAATTACGGTGGGTACTTTTGAAAATGCACTTAGGACGCTTGCGTAGTCTACTGCCATTGGCCCTGTTCCGATCAGTAAGATTTTTTCCATTTTAAGTGATGGGGCAAATTAGTGAATCTGTTCCCGAAAGCGTATTGTATTTTTCCAAAGCTACCTTGATAAATGGGATATGAGAATCGGAGGCCTCCTGAAATGTTGGAAGTATGCAATTCCCGGATTGGAAAATATCCTCCGCCATCTTTGTGGTAAGGTCACTTTGGTAATCTGTATCGTGGTATGAAATCTCCTCCTTAAACGAACCCGCTTCTGACAATCTGATGACCTTTGGGGAACGGCCTTCCTGTATGATCCAGCGATTGGAATTGGTAAAAACGGTAACCGTGATGTCACCAAGATCACCATCTAACGAAGTAACCAAAAAACCGGTGCCATTATCTAAAGTCCCTTTAACCGATCCGGTCAATTCTATGCAGTTCGCTCTTTTACTCGGGTGAATCGTTGGATCGATCCAGTCCATATCAATTGTATTCACTTTGGACCCTGCTAAAAACACGCACAAGTCAATAAAATGAAGCGCGCTGCAAGCCAGGCCCCAGTTGCTTCCGGTGGTGTGAAAAACAATATTTTCCTCAGTTTCTGCAATCAATTCCTTGATTTTCTGATAGTGTTTATACATTCTTCTAGGGTGATTGACCCAAACCCTGGTGCCTTTTTCATTAATCAGTGACCCAATTTCAGCATAAGATGCTAAATCCTGAAACAGAATTTTCTCCAATACCAGATATTTCACGTTATAATTACTGAGCAACTGCCTGGTCACTTTTGAGCGGACGGCAGCACCGGTTGCAACAATCACGAGATCAAACTCAGCCGGCAGGGTTTCCCAATCCTGTATATAGTGCACTTGATGGGGATGATCGATTTCCTGGGCGCGTTGCCTGGCAACTTCCAATGCGCTGGCTGAAGGGTCGGTTACATAAACCACCTGAGGCGCTGCGATTTTAAGCAATCCCTGTAAATGTCGGCTTCCAAGCTGTCCTGCACCAATAATTAAATTTATTTTCATTGTTCACCTATTTATTTTAACATCAATTCTGCCATTTTCCAGTCAAATGGCGTATCGATGTCATGGGATGAAAATTCATCCATTTCGTATTTGATTATGTTTTCGAAATCACCAAGTGTTTTCTTTTTTAAGGTTTCAACATTTATGATGTAAACAGCCCCATTGAACTCCCAGACTTTCGGACAATCCTGTCTCCTTGTAAAATTGCCTTTCTTGGATCTTTCTAAGAATCCATTCTGGTTTTCCTCAAACAACACGTAATAAGGATTTGACCTTGTTTCTTTTACGGAAACCACCATATCGATTGAATCCGAGTACAGCTGCATTGCTTCTTGAATTTGCTTCCCTGTTCTGAACGGTGAGGTCGGCTGCAGCAAAATTAATGTGTCTGGAAAATAACCGCCGCGCTCATAATAGGACAGCGCATGTAAAAGCACCTCATAAGTACCTGTAGTATCCAACGCCAGCGATGGTGGGCGAAGGAATGGTATCCCGACTCCAGTTCTCTCCGCAACTTCTTTAATCTTTAAATCATCGGTAGTGATACAAATAACCTCTTTTTCAAATACTTCCAATGCCGCTTCGATGGCATAATGAATCAATGGCTTCCCATTAAGTGGCTTAATATTTTTGCCGGGAACTCCTTTCGAACCTCCTCTCGCCGGGATTACTACTAATGGTTTCATTTTAAAACTTAATTTGTTGGATGTCTTGTTGTGCTTTCTCAAAATCTTCATGTTTCCCTACATCTAGCCAGTAACCTACCAGGGGATAGGATACCACTTTCCTGTTTTCCTGGATAAGCTTTTCCATGAGATCAGTAGCATTAAAAAAAACGTCCTTCGGAAGATATTCCAGTACCGACTTTTTCATTAGATAGATTCCTCCATTAGAATAATAAACGTAGGTTGGCTTTTCTTTGAAGCTCATTACGTTGCTGTCCTGAGTTTCCAACACAGCATACGGAACGCTGACATGGTATGGGATGGTAACGACAGCGAAGTCTGCATCCTTTTTTATAAAGTCCAGATAAAAATGCTCGTAATCAAGATTCGTAAGCAGGTCTGAATTGGTGACAAGTACATACTCGTGCTCAAAATTATCAATTTTCGACACCGCGCCAATTGTACCAAGCGGTGTATCTTCCCACACGTAGTTGATTTTGATGTTTCGTTCTTTTCCGTTGCCAAAATAAGCCTCAATCTGCTCACCCAGGTATTTTACAGAAAACCAGAAGTCATCAATTCCATACAACACAAGCCGATCAACATTGTGTTCCATGATGGCTTTGTCTCCCACCTTAAGCAAGGGTTTCGGGCAGGAATCCGTAAGCGGTTGCAGTCGCTGTCCACGTCCTCCGGCCATAATCACAGCATCAACCGGAAGATAGGAACGAAGTTCACGGAAATTAATCACGTTTACAACGCGATCTTCTTTATCCAAAACGGGCAAAATCCTAAAATTCCCATCGCGGTATTCGATTACTTTTTGTATATCACGCTCTCCCTTTCTGATATATCTTGGATTGGACTGGATAATTTCATCAAGGACATGATCAATTGAGACGCCTTTCAATAGACCACGCCGCACATCTCCATCTGTCAAGGACCCCACTAGTCTGTCTTCGTCAGCTACCACAAAAAGTATGGCGTCTTTCGCTAGCGCATCAAGTTGCACCAGCGCGTCTTTGATGGTACTTCCTGAAGATATAAGGTGTTCTTTATAGTTTCTCATACTTATTATTTTTGGAACAACAGGTTATAAAATTGTTTCTTTACCAATCCCTGTAAATTTTGCGTTTTAAGTACTTCAACTATTTTATCTGAAGCATTGTGCGTACCATATGGATTTTCCATATCAACAAGCTGCGACCTGAATGCCGCTGAAAGCGCCTTCTCAATAGCTGCGGTAATTTCTGAAGGTTCCGGCTTACAGTCGATGACAGAAACTGATTTTACGCGGCCCTGCTGTCGGTCACCTATATTGATCGTTGGGACCTTAAACGAAGGGACTTCCAATAATCCGCTCGAAGAATTGCCGACGACGGCGTCCATGAAGGGTATTGCAGACAAATAACGCAATTGGCCCAGCGAAATAAAGGCCACGGCCTTGTGGGTATTCCTGGCAACATATTCGTCTATAAGACTGATAATGATCCGCCCGTCAGTATCTGCATTAGGCTTGGTAAAGATAATCGTCGTATCTTCCAATTTATCCAGTGCGACCAAAAGCGCTTTAAACTGACTTTCAGCAGAGGCATGATCCAAGGTGACGGGATGGAACGTTACCAGTAGATTGCGGGTGTTCAACTTAAAGTCGATAGCCGCTTCAAATTCTTTTCTATCGAGTAACTTCAGCTTATTAATATTCTCTATTCCCAAAGCGCCAACATTGTATACGTTTGCAGGTTGTTCACCCAATTGTATCACACGATTTCTATATTCCTCCGTACTGGTAAAATGAATATGCGCCATTTTTGTAATCGAATGGCGGAAGGCCTCGTCAAATGCGCCTTCTGTTGTCTCGCCACCATGACAGTGCGCAACGGGTATTTTCGCAACCAAAGCGGCAATCGTAGCTGCAAATATCTCAAACCGGTCGCCAAGCACCAACACAATATCGGGCTGAATCCTCTCATAGGCTTCTGCAAAACTGATTACGCCAAGACCAATACTTTTTGATATCCCCACTGATGAATCTGACGAAAGCAAGGTTTCTATCTTTTCATCAATCCTGAAACCGTCATCGACAATCCTTTGAAAAGTTAATCCAAACTCGGGAGAAAGGTGCATACCGGTTGCACAAATCGACAATTCAACCTGCGCGTCTTCATGTAGTGATTTTATTGTCCAGTATAGCAATCCATATTCTGCCCGGGTGCCGGTAACTACGCATATTTTTCTCATACCACTACATTTTCTGTAAGCGGTGAATCGGCAGCCACAGCAGTCTTCAATTTCCTGCCAATAAATTCGTCGATACGCATCGGACTCACTGCAGTTCCGGGTCGGATGGCAATTAAATCGCCAGCGGTAATAATGTGTCCCGCCGATAGATCGCTCCTGAAATGAAGGCTCTTGCGGGCAATCGCTATATTCTTCTTTTCAGATTCGCTGGGTTCCTTAATACCACTGCCGGATATAGCACGTTCTATATTCCGTATTGATGCTACCATTTGCTTCAGCTCCTCGGGTTCCAGGGATGCAAGATGGTCGGGACCAGGCATGTTGCGGTCAAGCGTAAAATGTTTTTCAATGATTCTAGCTCCGAGTGCAGTAGCCGCCACCGGTACTTCGATTCCGATGGTGTGATCAGAATATCCAATGGTGATTCCCAATTCCTGTCCAATAAGATTCATTGCCCGGAGATTGACATCCGACATTGGCGTAGGATATTCAGTGTTGCAATGCAAGACCGCAATGCGGCTTTTTTGGGCGCCAGCTTCAATCAGGATATCCAGGGCATCCTTGATTTCCTGAAGTGTCGCCATTCCTGTCGACAGAATGATATCCTTATTTTTACCCGCAATATGCTGAAGGTAGGGTTTGTTTGTAATTTCTCCGGAAGGGATTTTGAAAATATCAATACCGAGTCGGTCAAGAAAATCAACACTTTCCTCATCAAAGCCTGTAGAAAGAAACTTGATGTTTTTTGAATCGGCATAATCGATAAGTTGTTGATGCCACTCATCAGGGAGCTCGAGTTTTTTAAGCATGGCGAATTGGGAATTATCGCCGTCATTGATATTTTTGATTTGATAATCCGCCTTTTGGGCATTCCTGCTTACAAGTTTGCTTGCTTTGAACGTTTGGAATTTTACATAGTCTGCCTGCGCGGCGGCTGCAGCATCAATGAGTTTTTTTGCAAGCTCAAAATCGCCGTTATGGTTAACGCCCGCTTCTGCAATAATGACCACCTTTTCCATATTTATCCGTATTATTTCTTAATATAATTACTATTATCCCAGTTTATCACCAACCTTCAGTACAACAGGTGAGTCTATTTCTGAAATCTCAATAAAACTATCGGTTGTTTTCACCAAAAAACCCGATGCTGTTTTTGCCAGCAATTGCCCGGCAGTTCCAATATATTCAGGTGCCCCTTCAATCAGTTTCGCCCGATTTATCCTGACTTCAGAGCCGGAAAAATAAGTTGTTGCCATCGGTCCAGGCTTGTTAATCGACCTGATAAAGTTAAAAAGCCGTCTTGAAGATTGGTTCCAATTGATCAGCTCGTCGCCAGGACCGCGCCTTCCGCAATAAAAGCCTACGGGATGAATGGTGTGTTGTAAAATTCGGGCAGATTTTCCTGATTGTATTTCCTTAATCGCATCGTATAAAATCGATGCACACTCGGTATGGGCAACTTCGAGCAAAGAATTGTAATCATCTGCGTCGGTAATCGGATAGGATTTTTGTTTGATGATATCACCGGTATCGATGCCTTCATCTACATAATGTACGGTGATTCCAAATTGTTTCTCATCGTTTATCAATGCCCAGTTTAGGATATTTCTACCCCTGTAAAATGGAAGGTTGCCGGCATGGCAGTTTATAACCCCTAACCTTGGCAGGCTTAAAATGGCGGCCCTGAAAATCTGGTTAAAACTCATGGATACAAACAAGTCACAATCATAAGATTTGGCTGTCTCTATGAATTCCGGTGTGTTAATTTTTACCGGATACAGATAATCAATTCCGAATTCGTCAGAGAAATTTTTAAGTGTCTGATCCGTCGTATCTGATCTTGGGACAATGAACCTGATGTCGATTGAATCATCTTTAATTAATTTTTCGAAAGCGAGGTGCGACCAGGGTCCATCGGCAAAATAACCTATTTTAATTTTTTCCATATTATCTGACACTACTTGGAATGTTTACAATTCTTTCTTCTAAAAACAGGGCATGTTCCTGGCTGTCTTTTTGACAATCCCTATACATGGGAAGCCTGAACATTAGTTGCCAGATTGGCCGGGTCATGACTGCTGATTCATTTGTATATTTAAGAAATAAATCACGCTCTTTTTTATCCTCCAATTCCACGCACATCAGCCAGTAATTGGCCTTTGTATCAGGCGTCTCCGTCCTAAAGTGAATTCCTTTTGACTCAAAAAAAGTTTTGTATTCTGCCGCAAGTACTCTTTTATTCTGCAGAAAAGCGTCAAGCTGTTCCAACTGTGCACAGGCCAGCGCGGCATTTAAATTCGGCATCCTGTAGTTGTAGCCCAGTTCGTCGTGGACATATTCATACGGATGTGGAATCTTCGCAGTGGTCGTCAGGTATTTCCCTTTTTCTCCAAGTTTGATGTCATTGGTTACGATGGCACCTCCTCCGCCACACGTCACAATCTTATTTCCATTAAACGAAAAAACACCGGATTGACCGAAGCTTCCTGTTTGCCTGCCTTTGTATTCGCTTCCGAGGGATTCAGCGGCATCTTCTATAACCGGTATATTCCATTGGGCACATACTTCAAGTAATTTATCCAGATGTACCGGAAAGCCAAAAGTATGCATGGGAACACACGCAGCGATCCTGCGTCCACTCTTCTTATTGTAACAGCCGTCACTTCTCAGTTCCCCGAACTCTGTCAGGAAAGCTTCCACAGCTTTTGGAGACAGTCCCATTGTGTCCAGATCCACATCGATAAACACCGGATGCGCATTATTGTATGCAATGGCATTGGCCGTGGCTACAAATGTCAATGCCTGTGTCAATACTTCATCGCCGCTTTTAACGCCGGAAAGCTTCAGGGCAATCTGGATGCCGGCAGTTCCGTTAACTACCGCTACTGCCTTCTTTGTCGTTGTAAGGGAAGCCATCATGGCCTCAAATTGATCAACATAAGCGCCAACCGAGGAAACAAAAGTGGTATCGATGGTATCGGCAAGGTATTTTTTTTCATTGCCACCGAAATGAGGCACATGCAACGGAATAAAGTCGTTCGTACCGAAAGACTCCTTTATAAAACTAATTGCCTCCTGATAATTAGACATTGTAGATATCGGCTTTATATTTTTCAAGGTTTTCAGGAATTCTAAACCAGGCGATGGTTTGGGCAATCCCTTCAGACAAGGTATGTTTTTGCTGCCATGGCGTAAACTCCTTTAATTTTTGGTTTGAACCGAATAAGCGGAACACCTCGCTCTTCGCAGGCCTTAAACGTTGGTCGTCAGAAATGATTACCGCGTTTGGGTTAATTTGGTTGATCATCTCCTGTGCCAAATCGCCCACGGTAATTTCAGATTGGGTAGCGATATTGACCTCATGCCCGATTAATGCATCACATTTCGCAATTTCCACGAACCCGTTTACGGTATCCCTTACGAAAAGCAAATCCCTTGTAGGGGTAATGTCGCCCAACTTTATTTCTTCCATTCCATTGAGCAATTGTGTAATAATTGTTGGGATGACTGCACGTGCTGACTGTCTTGGACCATAGGTATTAAAAGGCCTTACAATCGTCAGGGGCAGATCAAAACTCCGGTAAAAAGAATCCGCGATACAGTCGGCACCAATTTTCGAAGCCGAATACGGAGATTGCGGCTGTTTCGGATGCGACTCGGTAATCGGTACAAATTGTGCTGTCCCATAAACTTCTGAAGTAGAGGTCACGAGAACGCGTGCAATATTCAGATCCTTCGCTGCCTGGATGATATTCAACGTTCCTTTGACGTTTGTATCGATGTAGGAATCAGGCGAATGGTAGCTAAATGGAATCGCGATGAGCGCGGCAAGGTGAAACACGACATCGATATCCTTCATCGCCGTACGCACGCCGTTGGGGTCACGGATGTCTCCCGCAAAAATTTCAAACCTATCTTTAGTTTCTTTAGGCAAAGTATCCAGCCAGCCCCAGGAGTTGAATGAATTGTAATAAACAAAAGCCCTTACCTGGCAGCCTTCTTCGAGAAGTCTTTCTGCAAGATGGCTCCCGATGAATCCATCGGCGCCGGTCAGCAAAACTTTTTTATTCTTAAGTTCCATTAAATCTGTTTTTAATTTTTATTTATTTGGATTGCCGAAATAGTCTTTGTACCATTCGTTGAAAATCTGTATTCCTTCTTTTATACCAACCTGTGGGGTAAAGTCAATCTGTTTCGCCAGCTTTGAAATATCGGCATACGTTTCTGTAACATCGCCAGGCTGTGCTTCCACGAATTGCTTGTCGATTGTGATACCGGAGGCGTTTTCAAGTGTTTCAACAAAAGCCAGCAGGTTGACTGGATGGCCGTTTCCAATATTGAAAATTGTACTTCCGTTAAGTGAATCAGCGCTGTAAACCCTGACAATTCCTTCTACGATATCGTCGATGTAGGTAAAATCGCGGCTTTGGTTTCCGTAATTGAATATTTTTATCTGCTCATTGTTATAGGCTGCTTTCGCAAAAAGCATAGGTGCCATATCTGGCCTTCCCCACGGACCATAAACGGTGAAGAAACGAAGTCCTGTAAGTTTTAAATGGTACAGGTGGGCGTAGACTTCAGCCATACTTTCATTTGCCTTCTTGCTCGCCGCATAGACGCTGATTGGCGTATTACAGGGATCGGTTTCTGAGAAAGGCTGCTTTGCATTGAGTCCATAGATAGAGCTGCTGCTAGCGTAGACTACATGTTGCGGCCTGTACTTTTTTGCCAGTTCCAGAATATTCAGGAAACCAGTGATATTAGAATCTACATAGGCTTGTGGGTTGTCAATGCTGTAGCGCACCCCGGCTTGTGCCGCAAGGCTTATGATGCCACCACAATCCTCTTTTCTGTAAATTTCGTCAAGCAGTCCGGAGTCCTGCAAATCGCCATAGTAGAACACGATTTGTTCCTTTTCAAAGCGTTGTATTCCCTCATGGTATTGAATCCCGAGTTGGGCGAGCCTATCGATTTTTAACTGTGGGCTGTAGTAGTCATTCAGGTTATCAATTCCGATTACCCTAAATCCGTCCCGAACCAGCCGACTGGCAGTATGGTAACCAATAAAACCCGCGATGCCCGTAAGTAGAATTGTTTTATTTTGAGTCATACTCCAAGTGTTAAAATGTCACGGCTTCGCCTGGTCAGTCACAGTACTGCACTGTGAAAAACTACTGTCTATTTGATGTAGACTACATTATTCAATGCTGTCTATTCTGATAATTTCATTGTCAAAACAATTCCTATGGATTCCAAAACCAATCGGACATTGTTTTTATTTACTTGACGAACTATTCCTGAATGGCTTTTGAACGGTCCATCGGGAATAACCATCGTATCGCCGGGCCTGATACTTTCAATTTCGAACGCTGCCTTTTCATTTGAAAGCCATTTCTTTATGGTTTCAATTTCGTGATCTTTCACAATCGCAGGCACGCCCAGCCAAAATAAATATCTTAAAACTCCTTTTACACTGAATACACTGTTCCGGTCTTTTTCGTCCAGATTTACAAAAATGTAGGATGAAAACAGCGGAACTTCAATTTTTTTCTTTCTATCGGACCACTGTCGGATTGTGGCTATCAGGGGACAATAGTTTTCAATCCCAATTTTAGTCAACTGTTCCGAAGTTTTTCTTTCGGCTTTAGGATTTGTGTAAAGTACATACCATGGCATAATTCCTATTGGCTGTATTTTTCATAATAGTCCCTATAAGCACCGGATCCAATATTTTCCAGCCACTTCTCGTTATTGAGGTACCAATCAACCGTCTTTTCGAGGCCTTGCTCAAATGTGACTGATGGTGACCATCCCAGTTCAGTGTTAATCTTTGACGCATCAATAGCGTACCGAAGATCATGTCCTGGCCTGTCCTTAACGTAGGTGATCAGCGCGGCTGATGTTCCCGCTGCACGATCGAGTTTTTTATCCATTACCGCACAAAGCAGTTTAATAAGATCGATGTTCTGCCATTCGTTAAAACCCCCAATATTGTATGTCTCCCCAGCTATTCCGCTATGAAAAACAAGGTCAATCGCCGCAGCATGGTCTTCTACATAAAGCCAATCGCGGGTATATTTTCCATCGCCATAAACGGGTAATGGAATATGATGTATAATGTTGTGTATAAAAAGCGGAATCAGTTTTTCGGGAAACTGGTTTGGCCCATAATTGTTTGAACAATTGGTGATGATGTAGGGCATTCCGTAGGTTTCTCCATAAGCCCTGACGAAATGGTCCGAACTTGCTTTGGAGGCAGAATAAGGCGAATTGGGATCGTACGGCGTATGTTCCGTAAACAGGCCCTGACTTCCGAGCGTTCCATAAACCTCATCGGTACTGATATGATAAAACAACTTACCTTCCCAATTTCCGTGCCATAGTTTCCGGAAAGCGTTCAAAAGATTCATCGTTCCCATAACGTTTGTCTTTACGAATGCCAGCGGATCTTCAATAGACCGGTCAACATGGGATTCTGCAGCAAGATGAATGACATTTTCAAACTGGTGTTCCTCAAAAAACTCATTGATAAACGCCTCGTTTACAATATTGCCTTTTACAAAATGATAATTATGAAACGTCTCGATATCACTAAGATTCTCAGGATTCCCAGCATACGTCAATGCGTCCAAATTGTAAACCGTATAATTCGGGTATTGTTTTAAAAAAAGTCTCACCACATGTGATCCGATAAATCCCGCGCCACCTGTTATAAGTATTTTTTTCATCGGTTAAAAATTTAATTGCTGCGACCAACAGATTGAAAAATAAATCCGATTTCTTTCATCTTGTCGGCATCGAGTATATTTCGCCCGTCAAAAACAAAAGCGGGCTTCTGCATATTATCATATATTTTCTTCCAGTCGTAACCCTTAAATTCATCCCATTCCGTTAAGATAGCAACTGCATGTGCGCCTTTGCACACTTCGTAAGGATCCTGCATGACCGAAATCCCTTTTTTATTGTCTTCCGGTTTACGGCTTTCAAGATAATTGAGGTCTTCAAGCACCTGATTTTCCTTTACCTGAGGATCAAAAACGGATATATTTGCCTGTTCATTCAGCAGGTAATCTGAAACATAAATTGCTGCAGATTCCCGTGTATCATTCGTGTCTTTCTTAAAAGCCCAACCAAGAAACGCAATTTTTTTTCCGGATACGGTATTATAGAGTGTCTGTACGATATTTCTTGCGAACCGCCTTTTCTGGTGGTCATTCATGATAATGACCTGCTCCCAGTAGTCGGCAACTTCATTCAGTCCGTAGGATTTAGCGATGTAAACGAGGTTCAGTATATCTTTCTGGAAACAAGACCCTCCAAAACCTACCGATGATTTCAGGAATTTTGGACCGATACGGCTGTCCATACCGATAGCACGCGCGACTTCATCAACCGCAGCACCTGTTTTCTCGCAAAGTTCAGACATTGCGTTTATTGAAGATACCCGTTGTGCTAAAAATGCGTTGGCAGTAAGTTTTGACAGTTCGGACGACCATACATTCGTGGTAAGAATCCTGTCCGCAGGTACCCAATTTGCATATACTTCAACCAGTGCATTAATTGCTTCCTGTCCTTCTGGGGTCGTATCACCTCCAATCAGCACGCGGTCTGGCATCAAGAGATCCTGAACAGCCGTTCCTTCTGCAAGAAATTCGGGATTGGAAAGAATCTGGAATTGGACACCATTTCCTGTATTTTCAAGAATGCTCTTAATGGCTTCTGCTGTCCTTACCGGTAAGGTAGATTTTTCCACGACAATTTTATCGTTTTTAGCCACAGAGGCGATTTGCCTTGCACATAGTTCGATATATTTTAAATCAGCCGCCATGCCTTTCCCAAGACCATACGTTTTAGTTGGCGTATTTACTGAAATGAAAATCATGTCTGCCTCATCAATTGCTGCATTTACATCAGTTGAAAAGAAGAGGTTCCTATGTCTCGTTTTGCCCACCAGCTCACTTAAACCTGGCTCGTATATTGGAATATTATTTACGTCTTCATCATTCCATTGCGCTATTCTCGCAACATTCAGGTCAACTACAGTAACTTTAATATGCGGACATTTTTCTGCAATAATTGCCATCGTTGGACCCCCAACGTAACCAGCCCCTATGCAACAAATATTTGTGATTTTCATTTTAGATAAATTATGTTTTAACTAAGGTTATACCTGATGTAAAATTAGAGTCTCCCATCGGCGCGGTTGCCCAGAATTCCTTTCACATCGTACAAAATAGCATTTTCATTTTTCAATGCGTCATAATCCAGTTTGAGGAATTCATTGTGTGAAACTCCCAATACGACCGCATCAAACTGTTTATTTGGGATATCGCGGGTTGTTTCGAGCGCATACTCATGAGATACCTCAGCGGGATTTGCCCATGGATCAAAAATTGTGACCCGTATTCCGTAATCCTCGAGCGCGGCAATGACATCGACAATTTTCGTATTCCTGACATCCGGGCAATTTTCTTTAAATGTAATTCCAAGCATCAGCAATTCGGCGCCGTTGACAACGATTCCCTTTTTTATCATCAGTTTCACGACCCTTGATGCTACATACTCACCCATACTGTCGTTAAGTCTTCGGCCCGCAAGGATGATCTCAGGGTGATATCCTGTTTCCTGTGCTTTTTGTGCCAGGTAGTAAGGATCTACGCCGATGCAGTGTCCGCCCACAAGTCCTGGCTTGAATGGAAGAAAATTCCACTTCGTGCCTGCTGCTTCCAGAACGGCATGCGTATCGATTTCCAAAAGATTAAAAATTTTCGAAAGCTCGTTTACGAATGCGATGTTGATGTCGCGTTGTGAGTTTTCAATAACCTTCGCTGCTTCTGCCACTTTGATTGTGGGGGCGAGATGGGTTCCCGCAATGATTACCGACTTATATAAATCATTTACTTTGATACCAATTTCAGGAGTTGAACCTGCAGTAACCTTTAAGATTTTCTCAACAGTATGTTCCTTATCACCAGGATTGATGCGCTCCGGAGAATAACCAGCAAAAAAATCGACATTAAATTTCAACCCGCTGACACGTTCCAACACGGGTACACATTCGTCCTCGGTGACACCGGGATAAACGGTGGATTCATAAATTACGATATCGCCTTTCTTCAGGACTTTACCTACCGTTTCGCTCGACTTGTAAAGTGGTGTTAAGTCAGGCCTGTTATTCTTGTCTACTGGTGTCGGTACAGTAACCACGAAGTAGTTGCAGTCCTTAATGTCCTCAAGATTAGAGGAACAGAGCAGTCCAATATCTCCGGCGGAAGAATTTTTTAAAAGTACGGACTCAAGTAACGACTTCTCGATTTCGAGTGTACTGTCTATCCCCGAATTTAACTCGTTGATTCTCGTTTGGTTGATATCGAATCCAACGACCGGATATTTTGTTGCAAACAATCGTGCCAACGGCAATCCAACATATCCCAAACCTATAACTGCTATCTTCATTGTATAAATTTTATTTTAAGTTGTTCCAATACCATGACACGGCTTCCTTCAAGCCCTCTGGCATGGAAAATTGCGGATTGTATCCAAGTAATGTCCTGGCTTTGTCAATGCTTGCCAGAGAGTGCGGAATATCGCCAGCCCGGTTAGGACCGTAAATAACATCTACCGTGGCAATCGCCGGATCGTGTTCTGAAAGGAATTGTTTTAGGTAACCGACGAGATCGTTAAGTGTTGTACGATCGCCAAAAGCAGTATTGTAAACTGTATTCACGGCTTCGGGATTGGTTGTCGTCATCGCGAGCTCGTTCATCTGGATGACGTTGTCTATATAAGTAAAATCTCTGGAAAAATTACCGTCTCCATTGATTACCGGACTTTCATAATTCATGAACTGCATTACGAATTTAGGGATCACTGCGGCATAAGCACCATTGGGATCCTGCTTCCTTCCAAACACATTAAAATAGCGGAGACCAATGGTTTCCAATCCATATGTCCTGCTGAAAATTTCAGCATATAACTCATTTACATATTTTGTAATGGCATATGGAGACAGCGGTTTGCCGATAATGTGTTCCACTTTGGGCAAATTTTCTGAGTCGCCATAGGTTGACGAGCTTGCCGCATACATAAAACGCTTTACCCCGGCATCACGGCTGGCCACCAGCATGTTCAGAAACCCGCTGACGTTTACGTCATTGCTGGTAATGGGATCATTTATGGATCTGGGGACTGAGCCTAATGCGGCCTGATGGAGCACGTATTGCACACCATTGACAGCATCGACACAATCCGACATGTTCCTGATATCACCCTCGATGAGTTTGAAATTTTGGTTTTGAAATAAGTGCGCGATGTTGTGCCTGTGCCCAGTGGCAAAATTATCCAGGCAAACCACGTTATAGCCTTTTCCAATAAAATACTCGCAAAGATTTGAACCAATAAATCCTGCGCCCCCTGTAATTAATATTGTAGTCTGCATTCCGAAAATTTGTGCAAATATATAATTTATAATTTCATTAACAGCTGTTAACCCTGATTGGAAATGTCATTAATCTCCGCTTCGATCTTTTGGCTTAGTTTTCCGACGGACAAATTTCCAAATTCTGGAGATAATATTTTTAGGCTCATCATCTTCATGATAGCCGTTTGAATAACTGCCATAACCGTAGCCGTATCCATAACTGTACCCATATCCGTAGCCATATTTGGCTTTACTTTCAAAGCTATTTAAAATGATGCTGACATTATCGATCTCATTTCGCTTATACCTTGTATTAAGCAGTGTGATCATGTCTTTTTTTGTAAAATTCTGTCGGATTACATATAATATAATATCAGAATAAGGCGCCAGTTCCAAAGCGTCGGAAACAAGACCAATTGGAGGGGTATCCAAGACGATGTAATCATATTCTTTTTTAAGCAGGTCCAACATTTTTATCATGGCATCACTCAGGATTAGCTCCGCGGGATTTGGAGGTATGGGACCGGAAGTGATTACGTCAAGAAAAGGAATATGTGTAGGCTGTATAATCTCTTCCAGGCTTTTTTGTCCAATGAGATAGTTTACTGCTCCAATATCATTGCTTATATTAAAATCATCAAAAATCTTCGGCTTTCTTAAATCTAATCCGATGATAATGGTCTTCTTCTCGCTCATTGCAAAGACCGTTGCAATATTGATGGAACAGAACGTTTTTCCTTCACCACTTACGGAAGATGTAATCATCAGCGTTTTAGCGCCTTCAACGCTCTTCTTTTTGTAAAGGAACTGAAGCGACGAACGGATTGCCCTAAAAGACTCGGAAAGCGCTGACTTCGGTCTTTCAAAAACGGAAAGATTCGACTCTGTGTGCTTTTTTCCCACGACGCCAATCAGTGGAATAGAAGTCAATTTTGCAACGTCATCCGTATTCTGAATGGAGTTGTTCAGGAAGAAAATTCCGAAAACAAAAAGAAGCGGAATGATAAATCCCAGAAACAATGCCAGCACATAGTTTACACCCGTCTTAGGCCCGACGAGCCCGCCACCCACATCCTTTGCCGGATCAATAAAGCGGATGTCTGATACATTTGCTGCCTTGACGATATCCGCTTCACTGCGTTTCTGTAGGAAAGTGTTATAAATGTTGCTGTTCAAATCATATTTACGCTGGATTTTGATCAGTTCCTGCTGATCCTCGGGAAGTTGTTTTATGGAACTTTCGGCTTCATTAATATTACCGCTGATCATATTCAGTTCATACTGCAGCGATGATTTCGCTGTGGCAATATTTTCAAGCAATACGTTTTTAATCGCCTGCATTTGGTTATCAAAATCTTTGAATATCTTCTCGCTCTTGACGGCATATTTCATTTCTGAACGTTGTGTAGAAAGCGATATTAATTTGGAAACATTCACCACAACATTTGGATCGTCAATACCAGCTACAGACGGCGCAGGAAGTTTTGAGAAATCGGTACTGTTCTTTAGGTATGATTTGAGGGAATTATAATACGCTAATTTTCTTCCAACTTCATCCTTTTTCACATCAAACTCAAGGAGGCGATCACTTATCTGCTTTCCTCCTTCTTCAATCTCTACAATATTTTTACCTTTCGTAAAAGCCTTTAATTCATCGCCGGTTCGCTTTAGTTGCTCTTCCATTGCAATCATCGTACTGTCGATGAACGAAATGGTATTGGTAGCGAACTGGTTTTTAGCTGAAAGTTGGTTGTCGCGCAATACCTGTACTGTGGTATTAAGATACTCTACAATCCTTGCTTTGTTTGTCCCTTGCAACGACAATTTCAGAATTGAGCTCCCTTTAGCATCGATCTCCACATTGATTCCCTGATAACCGGAAACCACTCCGTCAAAACTTCCAAAACTTACAAAGTACTCGTTACCGACATAATACCCGGGGTTGTCTTTGATTTCCAACTGCCAGTTTAAAAATGGCAGGATAACCTTCTGACCGGTCTTGAAATTGGCCTGGTATGTCCCTTTAGCAACCGCCGTCGTTCCAATGGAATTGTCTGAATACAAATAAAGCTGAGCGCTATCTCCTGAAAAATCAATAGTTATTTGATATGTGTTTTCGCTCAGGAATTTAATCTTAATTAATGTGCCGGCCAGTTGCCCATATTTTTTGTCAATATTTACGAAAAATGGAATCTCGCCATAGGCATCAACAAGATTGTATTTTCCTTGCTTGAGATAATTAATATAATATTGCAGTTTACTGACCACCAACTCATTATGGGATCTTGATTTTAAAGTAGAGGCAATTGTCTGTACCTGGTCCGAAGTTCCACCCCAATTAAAAACCAAGCTTGTGTTCGAAGTGAAAAACGGATTGCTTTCTTCTTTAACTGAAATCGTTGTCTCAAGCCCATATATTTTTTCCTTGCGAATATTAGTCTGGTACGCAAGGGTAAATGCAATAACCCAACTTACCAGAAACCACCTCCAGTAACTGGCCGTTTTGATTAGAAATCCTTTGAAATCAAAACTATTCTCGCTTTCGAAAAAAGAAAAATCTTTGGTATCCAGCATAAGGTTTAGTTTTTAAGCAGTAAGAATGTGGTTGTAGCAAGTGACAACAAAGTAATTATCGTGGACAAAGACTCTATTCCCGTCTTACCAGTTCCCCAGGATTTTTGCTTCAATGGCTTTATATAGATGTAATCGTTTGGCTGAACGTAATAATAAGGACTTTGCATTACGTTTATATCCGTGAGATCGATGTCGTGCATTTCTGTGCCGTATGGGTACTGCCGAATGATGGTTACACGCTTACGATCGCCTGTAATCGTGATATCATTGGAATTAGCAATGGCATCCATAATAGTAACTTTCTCCTGAAACAATGTCTTTGTACCAGGCGAACCAATCTCCCCATTGATTGTAAATCGGAGTCCGGCCAATTTTACGGTCACGAAAATATCCGCTTCCTTATTAAAATAAACCTCCAGAAGGTCCTTTTCTATTTCTTGCCTGACCTCTTCCAATGTAAAACCCAGGACATTCATTTCTCCTAATATCGGAATCCTGATATTGCCATGATCATCTACTGTAAACCCATCGAAATAAAGGGATTGTTCAGATTCTGATGCGTTAGCTTCCCCACTTGGCGAAGGGTTAAAAATGGTTACCAACTTCGGGTCAATTGCTTTGATAGAAATCCTCACAACATCGTTGGTCTGAAGCCTGTAAGGTTTTAACGACACCGGACTGATGGGACCCGTCACCACAGAATCATCATTTCTTTGAAGATAGGTCATATCTTTTGTTGAAATGCACGAAGTAAAAAATAATCCACAAGACAATAATATGCAAAGCGTCCGTAACGTCATTTTAAGTGTATTAGCAAACAAATATAGGCTTTCCTTTATAATTATGAAATTCCTGGAAGATATTGCTTAATTGTTTTTAAAGGAATTTTCAAACGGAACCCGTTGTAGGATACTTCTGCCTAACGTGACCTCGTCGGCATATTCCAGTTCGTCACCTACGGCAATGCCGCGGGCAATCGCCGAAGTAATAATCCCATATTCACTGATTTGCTTGTAAAGGTAAAAGTTTGTGGTGTCACCTTCCATCGTAGAGCTCAGCGCAAAAATTAGTTCGCGCACGCTACCCTGCCTGACTTTATCTACCAATGTTCCGATTTTAAGCTGGCTTGGTCCTACGCCATCAATCGGTGAAATCTTACCGCCAAGCACGTGGTAAATTCCCTTAAACTGCCGCGTATTTTCGATAGCCATGACGTCACGGATGTCTTCGACCACACATATTAAAGCGTGATCGCGGTTGGCATTCGCGCAAATTTCACATATTTCAGCATCGGAAATGTTATGGCAGCTTTTGCAAAACTTCACCTCAGATCGCATAGCCATGATCGCTTCGGAAAGAAAAACGGTTTGTTCCTTAGGCTGCTTGAGTAAATGCAATACCAAACGCAACGCCGTACGCTTCCCGATTCCTGGAAGTTGTGACATTTCGTCGACTGCCTTTTCCAATAATTTTGATGAAAATTCCATGCCGCAAATGTAATTAATTAGCAAATGAGGTCACGAGAAAATTAGACAATTGTGAGGAACAGATTATGGAACCCCGCAACGCCCTTATACCATTTCATGCCATTATCTGACTATCGAATTAACCAATTATCTAATTTTCTTCGTATTTTGCCCCTATCAACAATCAAACCATGGCTCCGTCAACAATACTCACACTTATTGTCGTTTACTTCAGTATCCTGTTTATCATTTCCTATTTCGTCAGCCGGAAAAATAGTGACAATGATACTTTTTTCAAGGCCAATAAGAACTCTAAATGGTATCTCGTTGCGTTTGGAATGATCGGTACCGCCCTGTCCGGCGTGACATTTATTTCGGTTCCGGGTAAAGTTGGAGCGGTCACAAACCAATTCGCTTACTTTCAATTTGTCATCGGCAACGCCATCGGTTTCCTGATTATAGCAAAAGTATTGCTGCCATTGTATTACCGAATGAACCTGACTTCCATTTATGGCTATATCGAGCAACGGCTGGGGACCATTAGTTACAAAACATCGGCAACCATCTTCCTGATCAGCAGGACCATCGGGTCGGCTTTCAGGCTATATCTGGTCGTAATTGTACTCCAACGCTATGTTTTTGATGCATTTCACGTTCCATTTGCATTAACAGTCCTGATTTCATTGGCACTGATTTTTGCCTACACATATCGCGGCGGCCTCAAAACCATTATCATCACAGACACGCTACAGACATTTTTCCTCGTTTTATCCGTATTTTTGACAATTTATTTCATCTGCCAGAGCCTTGATTTTAGTGCCGTCGAAGCATTTGAAGCCGTAAAAACGAGCAATTATTCCAAAATATTTTTTTATGAGGATTTTATGGCGCCAACGTATTTTATCAAGCAGATTCTGGGTGGTATGTTCGTCACCATTGCGATGGTTGGACTTGACCAGGATTTGATGCAGAAGAATCTGAGTTGCAAAAACATCGGTGAGGCACAGAAAAATATGTTCACTTTTACCGGAACTTTTGTACTCATCAACATTTTCTTTTTAAGCGTTGGGGCCTTGTTGTATATGTATGCTGATAAAAATGGGATTGCCATTCCGGAATATCTCGGAAAACCTAAAACGGATTTCCTATTTCCTGAAATCGCATTGAATTATTTAGGCGCGGTGCCGGCAATCGTTTTTCTTTTGGGACTAACGGCCGCCACATTTGCTACTACCGATTCCGCGTTAACGGCATTGACCACCTCGTTTTGTGTCGATTTCCTTGGGATGGACAAAGCGGCGAACACGCACAATCAACGGACGGTCAGGACAAGGCATTTTGTGCATATCGGCTTTTCAATGCTGATGTTTTTGGTCATTATTGTATTCAATGCGCTCAATGATGAATCCGTCGTTACGATGATTTTCCGCGTGGCAGGGTACACTTATGGACCACTGCTGGGATTGTACTGCTTCGGATTGTTCCTCAAAAAGCTAACCGTTCACGATAAACTTGTTCCTTTGATTTGCCTTTTGTCTCCTATGCTGACTTATTTCATCAGCGAACATTCTGCAAAATGGATGGGCGGGTATGTGTTTGACACCGAACTGATTATTGTCAACGGATTGATCACATTCCTGGGACTCATACTGATCAGCCGGAGATCGTTGGAAAATACCCGATTTTAAACAAGATTTGGCCCTAAAGACCCTACCGCATCAATATTGGTTCGTGGCCAGCATCACCAGCGTACAGGCAACTTCAACCTGAATGCTGTTTGCACGCAGCAGCTGATAAAATTCAGGGTTTTCAGTTCCAGGATTGAAAATAACCCTTTTGGGTTGCAGGCCGATAATATAGTTGTAATAATCTCTTTGGCGCTGTGGGTTTAAATACAAGGTTACGGTATCGATGCTGGTGAATGGAACCTGTTTCGTCTGGATTTTTATACCCGCTACTTCACTTTCCTTTTGCCCAATTGCAACGACTGAATGATCATTCCCAGTTAACCGGTTGATGGCCATATACGAATATCGCGCCGGATTGGCTGAGGCGCCCAGCACGAGGGTTTTCTTATTTTTCATAATCTTTTTTATTTGCAAAGTAACGATTTGCCAACGGAAAACCTTACTTGTTTATGATATCTTTTATGCTTTCATAATAATCCCGCGGCAGCAGGTCACCCGCTTTGAGTGAGCCCAGATAGCCGCCAAACACCACACCGTAAACCGGTGCATAATTTCCATTATCGTCGACCAATATTTCAGGCGCCACAAATTCCATGCCTGAAAAGTCTGCGTTTTTGTAAAAAACAGAAAAGTAAGTTTTCTCCATAGTTTTTACGCCATCCTTACCAATCTTCATTGCTTTTGGCACTTTGATGAGACGGATTTTTTTTACGTTTAACGTGTCAGTGACTTTGAAATACTCGCTGGGATTTATTTTGGAATCTCCCACAAACAAGCTGAAGGGCTGTGATTCCCAATTATTATTATTGGAGATCGTACGCATTAAATGGGCTGATGATCCCAGATAGGATTTTAAGCGCTTTTTATCTGCTGCTCCATTTTTTGACAAATCAATAAAAACGGTAGATCCCGCGTAGGCGCTCCTTCTAATGTCAAAGGCTGCGATAGACGTTGTGTAATAATTCAGCTTGAATTCCAACTGGTCAAACCGAACTTCATATTTAAGAAAATTATTTCTTATCCGCAGTGCATTGTCAGCAGACGCATTCAATGTATTGTTGCTTACGTCGTAATAAATGTCAATATCATCTTCGTTTAGGATTTCACAGGATTTTCCTGCTTTTGATTCCCCTAAAAATTGCTTTCGGAATACCTCCAACAATTGTTTCCTGGAGAATGGACTTCTTGAGATAACCACTTCGTCCAGTTTTGTTTCGCTTTTATAAAGGTAGATTTTCATGGCCTTTCCTGAGTAGGCAAAGGGATTGCTTATCCGATACGTAGTATAACCTATATAACTGATCACCAAATCATTGCTGCTGTTTCCATTGCCTGAAATGGTGAAAAAGCCCTCGTCATTGGTAATTGTTAACGCGGTGGTACCGTCAAAATATACTGTGGCACCGTCTAATGGCTGCTCCGTTTCCTTATCATAGATTTTTCCCTGCAGGCTTTGCCCGGACAAACCGGATACGGCAGTAAAATACACGATCAAGATAAAGAAAGTAAGCCTCACACCCATGCGGTCTAATTTTTCCAAATATAATCATCAAAAGGTGTCATTTCAATCATAATGATTTTTTATTTATAACTTTACAGAGAAGGCCGATCTCGAAATTACTTTTGCAAAAAAAATATGGAACTTTTCATTTACCTGTTTGCCGCGCTGTTCTCCGTATTGAACCCAATAGGAACCGTACCGATATTCGTAGGATTGACACAGCACGACGAAAAAAAAGAACGCTCTCGCATTTCGCTATGGACCGCCATTGATGTCGGTATTATCCTGATCATCTCATACTTTGTCGGGCAGTATGTCCTGACGTTCTTTGGCATCAGCATTGAAGCATTGCGGATTGCCGGGGGATTGATCATCGTGAGTTCCGGATTTTCCTTACTGACAGGAAAATTCAGTAAAACGCGAGGCATCAATAAAGAAGTGGCGAGTGACGTGCAAACCAGAAACGACATTGCATTGACCCCATTGGCCATTCCAATGTTAGCGGGACCAGGTTCCATTTCACTATTAATTGCTTTTTACCAGGAACACCACAAAACAGAAGAAATGGTGATTGCGGTATTGTCCATTCTGGCTGTCGCTTTTGTCATTTTTCTCATTTTACGCAGCGGACATTATCTTGCGAAAATCCTGGGTGCTTCCGGAATTGTGGCCATTTCGAGGATTATTGGATTTATTGTTATTGCGATTGGGATACAATATATCGTGAGTTCAATCATAAGCATCATCAAAAATAACCTGATGTAAACGAAAAGGCCTCCCGAAGGAAGCCTTTTCAAAAAAAACAAGTAGTGAAACAAAACTATCCTAAACTCAGGATTTTCTTATCATAAACCAAGGACTTCCAAGTCTTGTAGGTAAACCCGATTAAGACCAGGTTAATCAACAGTAAGCCCGCCGTTTGGAGCAGCTCCCCTGTTTCTTCGAATTCAAGGAACAAGTGAAACAGGAAAATATTTAATACCACCGGCAATGCAATCAATGCTCCGACTCCGGAAAATACCTGGCTGATCAGCAATATACCTGCAGCCAACTCGACAATGCCTAGAAACTCCCAGAAAAACCCGGTTTGCTTCATCCCGAAAATGTAGTTCTTGATTTTCAGGATTTCCGTATTTGGCGCAACCGCTTCACCTTTTTGTACTTTCTCGACGATTGCTGTCGGAGACGGCATGGGCTTGTCAAACTTCATGATGCCGCCATAAACGAGCATTCCGCCAAGGATCAGGTTAAAAATAATCCTGATGATGCTTTTAACTTTCATAATTACTGTAGTTTTTGATATTCAAATGATGGATTCCCGCGCTCTCCTGCAGCGTTCGTCATGCCAACAAACCTGATTTTATATAGATTCCCAGCCGTATCTTTTAAGATGTAAAAACGGTCATCTCTTACACTAGGCAAAGTAGTGGGGCCTCCGCCATTCCTCCAGCCAGAACCGATTGCCCGTTGGTCAATTGATGTCGTAAGGTCGAAATTAGGAGCGTTAACATTGGCTAAAGTAAAATCAGCATATGAAATGCCCGCGCTGTTCAATACGGGATAGACACGGGTTCCGCCTTTTCTGTTGGTCACGACAAAATCCTGGAATGCATAAGATACGAAACCTGCCCCAAAATCGGTAAGGTTTGTAAACGGTGTAAAACTCAAATCCCATTTTGCTTTTTCCGGTTCAGCCGAAACTATAGCATTACTGTCAAAACTGAAGAACGTGAAATTGAACGCGCTGTTCTTCGCAATGGAAACCTCCTGGTAAGTCGTCGCATCAACATTGGCATACTGTAATTTATAATTGCTTCCGTCCCTCAAAATCCGGATTTTTCTCCAGCCTCTTGCATCACCATAGGCATTTACGCTGCCAACGTTCGGCGCCACAGTAGACACTTTAAAACCAAGGTTTACGAGATAAACCCGATTATTGGCATCGGTAGCGGAAACTTCAGCGATAGCGGTGTTTGCAATATTTCCGTCAGGACCGTCTACATATAATGGATTTCCATTCACAATGCCTGCACCGCCCCCTTCACCAACAGCTACCGTATTGTCTACCGCAACCACTTGTGTCATATCGTTGGTGTCCAGTTGTCTTACTGCCATCTTAACGGCGCCATTGATTGCAACCCTAAAATCGTCCCCTGCATAAAAACCGAGGTCCCACGAAGCGCGTTGTACTGCTGTGGTCGCTCCCGAGCTCAGGTCTACAAACACCTGATTTGGTACCATTGGTCCCCCCACTTCAGGCGCTATGTTGTTTGTAAGGATTGGCGTTTCGCCGAAATTCAGCTGTACGGTTTTGGTCGCATCCGGAATGGCTACACCATCAACAGTAACGGAGGCAATCGTAAACACCACGTTCTTCGTCTGTCCTTCAAAAGCTTCCACTATTCTTGTAAACACAAAGCTTGCAGCAGACACACCGGCTTCAAAAGGCACAGTGATTGTATTTCCACTTATTGCCGGAGCGGTGGTAAAATCAGTTCCGTAAACCACATTGTTTGCAGCAACATCCAGCGTCACGCTTCCGGATGCAACCGTGGGCGCAGCAAAAACGATATTTACTGTGGTATTTTCAGTAGTCAGGTTTATAGCGGGATTGGCGAAGGCCGCTGCATTTTCAGGAATCGCTGATCCATCGTCGTCGTTACAGGCTGTAAATACAAGTCCTGCCAAAACAAATAAAAGAAAAAGATTTTTTTTCATGATTGTAAAATATTGGATTAAAAATTAAGATTATACGTAAGCTTGATAAAATAGGAACGGCCATAGGCGAACATCACGTTATCGCTCGTTGGATGCGTCGCTCCGGCATTGGCACTTGTTTGCCTCACACTGGTTACGTCCAGGATATTCCGTACGCCCAGGGTTACTTCATAATGCTTGTAAAACGTTTTACGGATTGAGGCATCCATCAGGCTGAACGGACTCACCGTCGAAGGCTTAAAAACCGGATTGCCTTCCTCGTCAAAACTGCTGATATAGGTTTGCTGCTTTCCATTATACTTGTAGAAAACTGACAATGCGGATTCCCATTTAAGGATGCTGTAAGATACATTCGCTGTACCCTGGAATGTATACAGGTAACGATCATCCGAGACCGCTTCGTTGTTGTCAAGTCGCTGGGAAATCCCAATCAGCGAAGCGCCACCATTGGCTGAAAATTCACCGTAACGGAATTGGTTCGTTACCGCGACATTCCACATGCTGTATTTGCTGATGTTGATGTATTGTGATTTTGCAATCGGAGCCACTGAAATCAGTGCCATCGAAATCCGGTCTTTTACACTGAGTAAATTTGCCGTAAGCACCGTTGATAAAGAAGACTTTTCAGAAACGGAAAACGTCTTCCTGATGCTTGCTTCGTAAGAAGTGCTGTTTTCGGGAAGCAGATTTTCATTACCGATGAAATAATGACCTGAGAAAATAAGTTCCGAATACATTTCCTCGAAATTAGGCGTGCGAAATGATTTCCCGAAAGAAGTGCGGAGCTCGACCTGTTTTGGCAATAAATAACGAAACCCGAGGGAGGCTGCATACTGGTTGTCAAAAACAGACTGGAAAGAATAGCGCGCTCCAGGGCGAAGAGACAATTTTTCGGTGGCGGCGTATTCTCCCGAAAGGAAAATATCATAATTGTTGAACTGCCTGCGCACATCCTTTACGAAGTTATTCTCTGCAATTACCTTTGAGAAACCGTTTTGTCCATTGAATTCATAGCCCAATTGGAGATCGTATTTCTTATCCATGAAAAAATGGGATAGAGTCCCCGTGCTGTACAAAACAACAGACGACTGGTCTTTGTATTTGGTGCTGCCCGATTCCGATTTGGTATTTAGGTTGTATTCAAAATCTTCGGTTTCTCTTTTTTGATTTTGATAGGAAGCGGAAACATTATAACGTAATCCTGACTCCAATCGCCCTGAAATATTCGCATGATTGTACAATCTCGTAGTAAAATAACGGCTGTCATCCGCGGTACGAATGGGTTCAAACGGCGGATTATTTACCGCATTTACAGTCGCATTGTAAAATGCTGTCTTCTCCCTGAAATATTCTGACTTATAGAAAAACCGGAAATCATCTTTGGCATAACTCAGCATGGAACTCGCACTGTACTGCATGTCAGGTAGCCATTGATAACCACGTGTACCATCATTAGGCACATGATCGGGGCCACTCCTGTCGCCTTTAAACCCGTCAAAATCATTTCGGTTAAACGATAACGAAGCATACCAGTTTTCTGAAAATTTATGCCCTGCCTTTAGTCCCTGTATGTGTTTCCCCGCCTTGAAAGGCGCATATTCCGCCCCGGCAGTTTCTTCCTGTACCGTAGCCGAAAGCTCCCACTTCGTATCGCTCCCCTTTTTTGTGATGATGTTTAAGATACCGCTTACGGCATTGGCTCCGTGCGTCACACCCATCGAGCCTTCTATAATTTCGATGCGTTCGATATCATTTAGGTTTATCTGCGTCAAATCGATGTTATTGCCGAGTCCGGCATCACTGACCATAGGGACATTGTCCTGCAAAATCTTGAAATATTGTCCATCCAGACCGAACAGCGAAATGGCGGAACGGCCGTCACTTCCAGAGGGCCTGATGATGATATTCAAGGACTGGCTTAACACGTCAGCAAGATTATTTGCCGCCAGCCGCTTTATGTCTTCTTTTGTAATCACCCGCAAATTGTAGATGGATTTCTTCAGGGATTGTGGTTCAAACTGTCCTGTGACCACCACCTGTTCCAGCGAAGCTGTTTTAAGGGTATCAACAATTTTTTCCTGAGCTGAACCTGTAGTTGCGAGGGCAAATAATGCAGTTATTGAAAGATAGGTTTTCATTATTTAGAGTGGTTCTTAATAATTTTTGACAAATATATATCCTTATCTTTAATTATTCTAAATAAAAATACATAGTTTTGCAAAAGAAATTTTTAACCTTTTATCATGAAATTACAACAACCTAAAAATCAAATGATTTGTTTTAATTTGAGCACAAAAGCGTTGCTTGCAGGATTATTTTTACTCGGATGCGCTGCAAATGCACAGGAAAAGAGCAAGGCTGAAGACATCAAAGCCATCAAATCCATGTGCGGATGTTACGAAGTCGAGTTTAATTTTGCCGAGACATTCCAGTACTCGAAAGACGGGAATTACCAACCTTCAAAAACCAAACTGGATGCGGGGCTGGAATGGGTGGAACTGGTGGAAGACCAACCCAATAAACTCGTTCTGCAACATTTACTCATTGTAACCGACTCCATGATTGTGAAACACTGGCGACAGGACTGGGTATATGAGAATACTGATTTTCACCAATTCTTCAAAGACAAGACCTGGAAGTTTAATTCACTTCCAAAATCAGCCATCAAAGGGCAATGGACGCAAAATGTATATCAGGTGGATGACAGTCCAAGATATACGGGAACCGCCACGTGGATCCACTCCGATGGCAGGCACTATTGGACAGCTGTCGCAGATGCGCCACTGCCGAGACGTGAATATACGGTACGCAACGATTACAATGTGTTACAGCGAAAAAACACCCACGAAATCACCGCAAACGGCTGGATACACGACCAGGACAACGTAAAAATCATCCGGGATGACAGCGGTAAGGATGTAATCCTCGCTAAGGAAAAAGGATATGATGTTTATACGAAGGTAGCCGACTCAAAATGCCAATCGGCACGCGACTACTGGAAAAAAAATGCCGCATTATGGAAAAATGTTCGTGCCAAATGGCAGACCATTTTTCAGCAAAGAAGTGATCTTAATCTACAAACCACTGTTGGCGGTAAACCCCTTTATGAGCACTTATTTGACTTAAAACCTGATGCCGCAAAAGCAGAGAGCGATAAAGTAATTGACAGCTTTTTGAAATAGGTTCCTGCTTCATTTAAAAAAGTAATCCCAGGTCCGGAATCAGGTGGACCTGGGATTACTTTTTTGTATAGACGAACTGTTTTATATTAAGGCAATATCAAATTTAACGCAGCGTATTATCGCAACAATTCGTATTCAAACGCCGGGTTTCCGCGCTCACCGGCAGCATTCGTAATGGCTGTGAATCTTAACTTATACACATTCCCTGCACCGTCTTTTAATATATAAAATCGGTCCGACTTAACATCGGGCGATGCCGAACCGTCATTTCTCCATTTGGTGCCGATGGCTCGTTGGTCGATCGAAGCCGCAAGGTCAAAATTTGCAGAAGCTACGTCGGCTAGGGTGAAATCTTCGTAGGAAATTCCCGCGCTGTTCAATACTTCATAGGCGCGTGTTCCGCTTTTAGTGTTCGTCACGATAAAATCCTGATACGCATACGACAACAAACCACTTCCTAAATTCGCAACATCGGTAAATGAAGTAAAATTCAGGTCCCATTTCGCCTTTTCAGGCTCTACATTAACCACAGCATTCGTGTTAAAGCTAAAAAACGTAAAGTTGAACGCCGCCTTTTTTTCTATGGAAACCTCTTGAAACGTGGTGGAATCAACATTTGCATATTGCAATTTATAGTTTATACCGTCGCGCAATACCCGTATTTTGATCCAGCCTCTTGCATCACCATATGCATTTACACTGCCTGCATTGGGCAAAATAGTTGAAACCTTATACCCAAGATTGACAAGGTAAACCTTATTGTCGCCGTCGTTGGCGGATACCTCAGCTATGGCCGTATGGGTAATGCTTCCATCCGGACCATCCACATATGCCGGATTTCCATTCTGAATGCCTGAACCTGTGTCTTCGCCAACCGCTACTGTATCATCTACTGTGACCAATTGGGTCAGATCATTGCTATTTAATTGTTTTGCAGCCATATTGGTGGCACCATTCAGTACTACCCTGAACTCATCCCCACCATAAAATCCCAAATCCCATGAAGTCCGCGCCACTGCTGTAGCAGTTCCGGAACTCAGGTCCACAAAAACCTGGTTGGGGACATTCGGGCCACCCACTTCAGGCGCAATTTCGCCGGACAAAACAGGCGTTTCGTCAAAATTCACCTGCACCCTGCGTGTGGCGTCAGGAATCAGTATACCCTGTGGGTCGATGCCGGTAATGGTGAAAACAACATTTTTTGTTTCCCCTTCATACGCCTTGACCAGCCTGGTAAATAAAAAAGATACTGAAGATGCGCCTGCTTCAAAAGGAATCGTAATCGAATGATTAACTGGTTCAGGACTTGTGGTAAAATCGGTCCCATACGCCACTCCAGTTTCCGTAACCGAGAACGTAATGCTTCCTGCATAGGCAGCAGGATCAGCGAAAGCTACGCTGACCGTTGTATTATCTCCTATCAGGTCGATCTCAGGATGAGCAAATGCCACGGAATTCTGTGGATCCGGAATAACTTCTTCTTCCTGGCATCCAGTAAAAACAATGCCTGCAAAAACGAATAACAGCAAAACAATTCTCTTCATAATGATAAAATATAAGCGCTAAAGATAGGAATCTTCTCTAACTGATCACGTGACAATGTCAAATTTAGCATTAACTTCAGCAATACGTAATCATCGAGCACATTCAAAAACGCCGATCTTATTGTTACTTGCCGGCATCTGCGAATAAACTTCGGAGTTTGAGCCTTACGCCTGATTTGCCTTGGGCAAAAAGATCTCCGCCATCATGCATCTTGCGCTCCCTCCGCCACAGGCCTCAATGGTATCCAGGCTGGAGCTTAGTATCGTCGCGTGATTTTCCAACTGTTCGATTTGCTTTGCAGTGAGGCTTTGGTGCGCAGCCGCACTCATCACCAATAATCTATTGCCATCGGCACCCCTTACTTCGAGCATGTTGCCGGCAAAATTGTTTACCTGGTCTTCGGTAATCAATATAATTTCTTTACCGTCGTCTTTGAGGCTGTCCAAAACCATCCTGCGTTCCTTTTTGTCGTCGATACAATCCGCGCAGATTACGGCAAAAGTTTCGCCAAGGCACATCATGACATTGGTATGATAAATCAATTTCCGTTCGCCGTTGACCGTTTGGAAGGCTTCAAATATAATCGGGTGAAGGTCAAAATCCTCGCAGAATTCAATAAACAATTCTTCATCGGCGCGTGGTGACAGCGCACAGTAGGCTTTGGCATTGGCCCGGTCCAGCAAAATACTGCCGGTACCTTCGAGGAAGAAACCATCGTTTTCAGCGTCCGTATAATCGATGATGTTTTCAATCTGAAAACCTTTATCCTCAAGCATGTCAAGGATTTCCTCGCGGCGTTCCTTCCGTCGGTTTTCGGCAAACATGGGGTACAGGGCCACATCGGCATTTTCATGAAACGAAATCCAATTGTTTGGAAAGATCGAATCTGGGGTGTCCGGATCGGTGGTATCGTCCACAACGATCACTTCGACGCCGGCGTTGCTTAGTTTGTCCACAAACGCGTCAAATTCCTGCTGTGCTTTGGCATTGACTGTTGCGGGCAGCAACCCATCAAGTACTTTTTGGTAGTAATTATTAACGGCGGTCTGCTCGTTCATCCGGAAAGCAACCGGACGGATCATCAATATCGAATTGGTGGTTTGGTTCATGTTTTTAGTTTAAGGTGTAAGGTGTAAAGTTCAGGTCACAACCTCAAACTTTACATCTTAAATAGATTAATCACGGATAAGCGGCAAGGTTGAGCAGCGGAGCAGCCCTTCCTGCTTTGATATTTCTGAATAGGGGATTTCCTCTACGGTGAAACCATGATCGCGAAGCCATTGGTTCAACTTCCCGAATTCGGATGGATTGTTTCCTGAAACGATGACTTCGGGCGAAATTGAAAACACGTTCGAATTCATATTGTACATGCCTTCACGGTCAATGTGGTATATATTGTCTGCTCCGAAAAAATCGAGTAAGTATTGATATTCTGCTTCATTCCTAAAACCGTTTTTGTAGACAATCGCTTTATCAGTACCGATGGGCTGGAAGCAGCAATCGAGGTGCAGTGCGTTGTCACGGGCTTCGGTGGTGGATTTCACGAGATCAAACGCCACGACGGTCTTGTTTGGAAAATACGCTTTAATAAAATCAACCCCTGCCCTATTCGTGCGTGCGGTTTTTATCGCAGAATAATCGGGTCCATTGTAGGTACCGATAAAGATGTGGTCGTTCCAGACGATGACGTCGCCGCCTTCAATGTGGATGTCCTGGTCTTTGATGTGTACAAATTTTTTCGGATCGATCTGGTCAATTACATACTGTATGGCGGGAAACTCCTTATCGCGGTCCGGCAGGATATTGGCCTGGAAGAAAACGTCGTCAATCACAAAACCGATGTCGCGTGCAAAAATCTGGTTGACATGCGCAATCACTTCGGGACGGTAAACGGTTACATCATATTTTTGAAACACATTAAGGAACGCTTCCATTTCTGCCACCATGGCTTCATTGGAAGGATAAGTTCCGTTTTTGATGTGCTCATACGATTTAGGGTCGTAGGCCTGTTCTAATGTTGGGGTGGGCTCATTTAGTTCGGCGGTACCGAGGATTACGGCGCGAAGCCTGGAAGTCTCATTCTTTACATTCAACTGCAGCATACAACTCTTTTGATTTAGGGCAAAGATAACGATTTCGGGAAATTCCCCCTGTTGAAAAAATGAAAAGTTGAGGATTTGATAATGTGTCGCTAATATGGTGAGAATCTCGCAATTCAGTCCAAAGCAATGTGGCCTTAAGATGTGTGTAAAATGCTAACCTTTCGCTCAAAACTAAAACTTTAACAAAATATACGGGTTTGCCGTAATGGAAATTTAATTTCTTTCCGTAGGGACCGTAACTTCCCCTTCCCTGAAGGTAAAATACAATTTTCCCGAGACTAATTTTACGGGAAAACCATACTTTTTCTAAATTTTTCAAAAATCGATTTGCGCACTGTTTTTAATACGCCTCCTTCACCATTAAATGACCGGGCGGGCGGCAAATCATTGGATTTGAAAAATAACAGTCCTGTTATCGCAGGATTTTTTATCTTCGGAGGTATGAAAAAAATTCCTTTACTCTTATTGTTGTTTCAGGTTGTTTGCTTCGGGCAGCAGGTTGACAACGTTTCCATCGATTCTAAAATCATGGGCGAAAAGCGGGAACTGCTGGTCTACACGCCGTTTGGGTATGGTGAGGCAACCGACAACACCTTTGACGTGTTTTATGTATTCGACAGCCAAAACCGCGATGCGTTTGACTTGGCGCATTCATTGCTGGCCTATCAGGAAACCGGCGGAAAAAGCTTTATCGTGGTGGGAATCGTTTCCGAAAACCGCAACAAGGACATGCTGCCGGCACAGCAAACTGCTGCCTACCGGGAAAAATGGGGTGAGAATGCCGGCAATGCGGACCGATTCATGGCTTTTCTGTGCAATGAGGCGATGCCGTACCTGGCGGCCCATTACCGGGTGGGCGGCACTCGGATTGCTGTGGGTCATTCGAACAGCGCCGCCTTCGTTTTGTATACCCTGATGAAAGACCAAGGCCTGTTCAATGACTATATCGCCATTTCCCCGAACTTCGCGAACGATGAATACGCGTTGGCCAAACAATTTGAGGCGTTTGATTACAGCAAGCTGCTGCAAAGGAAATTCGTTTACGTGAGTCATGCCGCAGAAGAAACGATTCAAGGCTGGGAAATCTGGAAAACGGGACGCGAACGGTTTTATGCTTTTGCCGGGCAATCGGAAGCGCTGAAAAAGAAGCTGGATGTTGTAGTGAAATCTTATCCTAACGAGGGGCATTGGAGTACATACCTGCCTTCGCTACAAAATGGGCTTCGGGAGTATTTTGCTTATGAAGAGCGGGTGGCGAATGACTACAGTTCCGAAACCTATTCGGTGACGATAACCGTGGTCGTACCCGATAAGGACGACGTCGTGTTCCTCACCGGCAACCAGCCGGAACTGGGGAACTGGGATCCCGGAAAAATACAGCTGATACGGAAATCGGATTTTGTACGCGAGTTGACGCTGAAACTGCACAGCCCGGCGCTGTTTAAATTCACGAAAGGGAGTTGGGCGACGGAAGGAAGCGTCAAGGGCTTCCAGGGAAATATCAAGATTGACACGGAAGAAACGCAGCGGTTTGCCTTTGAGGTTTTACGATGGAATGGGTAATGAAATATTCTTATTCCTGAAGGCGCCGGAATCATTTCTGAACGTGCCGAGATAGCCCATTCTATGACAAACGTAGCGAAGATATGTGCGAAGATTCCTCCTTCGTCGAAATGACAATGTCCAGACAGGCGCGCTGAAGATGAGTTTATCGTTTGAGTTGATTGGCGGACAAATTGTTTTCAAACGCAAACGGTATGGGGTTGTCATTCCGACGAAGGAGGAATCTTCGCAAGAATAACCCCGACTGCTCCGATTTCCAATCGGTGCTATGGTCCGGGGGAGATATATCAGCGCTATCGGGTAGGTAAAAAAGGGGACGCCGCAATACGAGCAACCGCCGTCATAGCAGTTCAAATAGCAGGTTTTCAATTCGATAGCAAAGTTACTAATGAAGGTGTTAAATTAGCGGCGACCGCTATAATAGACCAAAGTATTGATACGGTAAAAGACCAAGAATTAAAACAAAATAAATAAACCATGAATCTTTTGAAATCTATCGGACTAATTACCGTTGGTGTTTTAGCCATAATTTATACTTACAAACACCCCAATAAAACTTTTCCAGCACATACAGTTGGTGGATATATGGGTGGAGTTGGTTTTATTATTCTGGGAATGATGCTCATGTTCGGCGCTATTTCATTGTAAACTTGAACATAATTTCTTTATTTAACGGGTAGTCTGAATTTTGAACTCACGCGGGTCGCCAACTCTCGATGATGACAAGGTTCCTAAAAGGAACACGGCGCTGCGCCAGCGATCGAAGCAAGGTGCCGTGTCCCGAAGGTTCGGGACGTAGCGCGCGGCCCGCAGGGGGCGACCAAAACTAAAAGCTAATCGCTAAAAGCTGAAAGCTGACCGCTGAAAAAACACAAAATGCATCACAAAATCAGTATTTTCAGTCAACAACCAGTTTTGCACGATAACTTTTATTACCGGCCGTTACTTTGACCATGTAAATCCCCTTGGATATTTGATTTGTGTTGACGATGGTGTTTCCGGCGTTTAGCGTTTGGCTCAGCACTTTTTTACCAACGACGTCATACAGGTCGAGCGTTCCCTGATCAATATTTTCGTTGTTCAACGCAACAGTAAAATGCCCATGCGTTGGGTTTGGGTAAATTGTAAATGGATTTTCGCGGAATGGATCTGTATTTAATGGTATGGGTTCGAAACGGGCAATAAAAATATTTTGAGGTGTCCCATTTTCGATGTCATACGTCGATAGATCGGGCTGGTGAGAACCCTGGGTCGTCAAACCCGTTGTGCTCGAAGACGTGCCCACCACGAAAAAAGTATCCGTAACCGATGGCAGCATGACCATATCATACTCAAACAGATTGCCTCCATAATAGGTACCCCAAATTTTTTGTCCCTGATTACCGAACTTGCAAATGTAGCCATCCGTTTGTCCGATTAACTCGGTTTGGTAAGCTCCGGCAGTGGCAAAGTTCGAATGCAGCCCGGTGATACCACTCAGGTACACCCCACCCGATGCGTCAACGGTAGTGTGGTCTAAACCATAATTGCCTCCAAATGGCGGATATCCTTCGTTTGAACCATTGTACGTCCCCCAATCCCGGGTGCCGCTTTCAGTAAACTGGACCAGATAAGGTGGCACTTCTAATCCTGGTGATTCCTGGAATACCCCTGGCGTGGTCACCAGATTGCTAAAACTGACCCCCGTAAAATATACTTTATCCTGATACACTTCGAGTGACTTGTTGGAGGTGCTGTTGTTTTCGGCATAATACGTACTCCATTCCCTTTGACCAGTGACGTCAAACTTCGAGAGGAACGTATTGGAACAATTCAGCGCAGTGGGCTGATAACCATTGGCAGAGCCGTAATAGCCATTGTCGGTTGGGTTTGCAGGGTTACAATTATTGATACGCCCCCGCACATACAATGCAGTTGTAGTAGCTTTTAAAGCAAGCATATAATTCCCATTAAAACTATAATAGGTGGTCCAGACGTGGCTGCCATTGTTATCGAATTTAGCAATGATCTGATCGGACTCTTCCTGTAATGCCTGAAAAGTACCTGTGGTGCCTAAATCCGGACTTGTTGAATTCCCCCCGATATAAAAATACCCTGAATGGTCATGGCTGATAAAAATCCGATTGAGGTAGCTGTAAATGTCATTATTACCAACGCCTTCTTCATTTAAACCACCGTAATAAGTACTCCAATCGAGGTTACCGGCTTCTGAAAATCGGGCGATAAAAAAATCTGAAATCCCATGCAGTTCGCCTTGGCTGGCGCCTGCCGAGGCAATCCCGGCTGCGCTTTGGGTAGATCCTACGACATACACATTGTCCAAATCGTCAAAATCCAAACCCGATACGTTGTCAAGATCACTCCCTCCGAAATAAGTAGCCCAGGTGAGTACGCCCGCGTTGTTGAACCTGGCAATAAATCCATCTGATTCACCCCCACCATAAGTAGGCTGATAGCTGTTTGGCGTCGAAAAAACAGGCTGTGACGTGCTGTTCCCATTGATAAAAACCCCTGCGATATATAGGTTTCCTGACCGGTCTGTTTTCGAATCTTTGAGAAAAAACCGCTCATCCCCAAAGTAGGTGCCCCAACTGCGTTGAAAATTAAAATCCTGCGCTGCTGCGGAAATACTGAGTAGTATAAAAAAGGTAAATAATTTCATGGGAGTAAAAGTAAAAAATAGACAGACAGCACAAGCCATCTGTCTATTAAAATTTATTGTATTGTGACATTATAAATTGGCGCTGCACCCGTACCCGTTTGGGTATAGCTCGCTGTCCAACCGCTACTGGTTAATGTAGTTGGGTAACCCGACCCTGAAAATCCAACCTGTTTTGTAGTGGCACCGATTCTAACCTGTATCCAATAAAATACCTGCGCAGTACCTAACGGAAATGCAACAGTACTTGAAATCACTGAACTACTGGTAGCAGAAGTGGCGCGCTCCCAGGAATTAATAGTCGGCGTACTCGTGGGCGAAAAGAATGGAAAACGCGTAGCATTTGTTGTGGTTAGCGTGTAGGTGCCAAATGGCGGTATACTTACCGGACCATTCGGTTTGGAGTGGAATTGCGGAAAAGCATTCGCGGTACCTGTATTCGTTACCAAATCGTCAATGATGACGGTGTTGCCGGTTAAATTGAAAAGCTTGAACGTTTTTTGTGCCTGCATTTGTGCTCCGCAGATCAACAAAGCAATTATAATTAATTTTCTCATTGTGAATTGTTTATAGATCGATAAATGTTATTGTAACTTCTGAACTTGTTGGTGATAGCTGATAGAAATCGTAGTAAGCTTCCCATCCGCCAGTCGGATTAGTGAGTACGCCGCCTGGTGTGGAAACGCCAATTGTTCCGAAGTTGCCGGGATTTCCATTGATGGAGCCAATGCTAAAATCTACATAATTGAAGTTTTGGGAGGCTGCAAATGCGTTATTCCAAAGACTTGTTCCCGTTTGATTGGTTAATGAATTGGTCGCCGAATTGACTCTTGTCCAGTTCAGGCCGCTGACAACCGGCGGCAGTGAAGTAGGCGAAGAATAAAACGGAAATTTAGTAGTACTCAAATTGTTTACAAGGGTATAGGATTGACCAGGGTATAGCGCAAAGGCATATCCATAACAATAAGGATAAGTTCCCACTGATGGTTTTGTCCTTATGCCATAAATCTTCATGGCACTACTCGTAAGATTGGTCACCGTTATATTCTTCTGAGCAAAACAACAACTACAAATAAATATTGATAAGAGCAACGTTAACTTTTTCATCTTTAATTTTTGTTTTGGTTGTATTGCTCGGCCAGTGTTTTAGAATATTCTTCTAAAGTAAAATAGATGAACATATCATCCGAAATCCCTTTTCTGGAATCAATTTCTGACGCACTCACACCAAGTTCTTTTAGTAACGTTACTGCTTGATTCCTAATTTCTGAGTTAACCCGCACATCATTTTTGGGCAACACGTCGTTATTGGCTGCCGGGTTTGAAGCGTACCACTTTTTTAAAGCGCTTTCAAAACTCAACATACTCGCCGTTTTCATAGCACCTGCGTTCTCCTTTAATCCGTTCTCTTCGTCGCTACTGCAGGATGACAGTAACAATACTGATGCAATTGCACCGGTAAAAATTAGCTTTATTCTCTTCATTGTGTTTATTTGTCCACGCTACAGATGGACGCTTGTTTTAGTGAGGTAGCTGTTAACATTACAAAATATACAGGCCGCTGTAATCGTCCTGTCAATACTGACCAATTCATAATCTCCATTTTTATAGTTGTAACATCGATTGCCCTTCGACATGGACCTGTGTACTGACCCGCCGGCATGCACGTAAATAAATATACATTTAAAAAGATGTCAAAATAATAATATTTATAAAAAATGAATTTAATGCGAAATAATAAAATTTAAAAAACGAATTTGGTTTTTACCCGATCTATGCCTTTCTATGGTTTTGGATTTTCTTTCTGACGCCCCCTATCCTATTTCCAGAACATCATTAAAATTAATCTAACAACCGACATCCAAAATTCATATAATACCAATAAAAAAGAGCCTTTTAAAGCAAATTCTAAAAATACATCCGCTATTTCACGAGTGACTTTTCAGAGGTTTTTATGGTTGTACAACGCCAACATGCATAACCTTTCCCACAACCAATTTTCCTGCTCATAAAGATAGCTATTTAATTTTTCCAAAAAATACCCTCTAGCGGGTATTTTTAAAATAACATTAAAGTTAACTTTATAATAACATTTATTCTCATTATGATAATATAACATCCACAAAGCCATGCGCACTGTACGCTCGAGAAGATGTGCAATCCCACGAGATACATTAAATTCACATTTTTTTTTCTGCGGGTCGCGCACAGAAGCGCCCAGTCTGTTCAGCATACTTAAAGCGCCTTTCGCAGCGCGAACCGCGAACCATATCCTTTGCGACGCGAACCACGGCGACCACCTCCTTATCAATAGCCCTGTTGCATTCCATACAAACATTAACCCACAAAAAAGCGCCACTTCCGCGGGGCTTTCTCATTATTCATCTTAAATTTATTGGTGTTCAAACGACCAGCTCCCAACCCGACATAAAAAACCCCGCTTGGGGCGGGGTTTAATGATTAGTTTTTGACGAACTTGCTGTTTAGTATTTTTCTTTCGCTGGTTTCCACAGTGACAAGGTAAATGCCGTTAGAGAAACCGCTGACATCAATCTGCATTTCCCGGCCTGACGCGGGACGCGCCAAAATCCGTTTGCCATCCATCCCGGTGATGGTGATGGATTTGAGGTCTGCTGCTTCATAGGATAGCGTGATCAGACTGTGGGAGGGGTTGGGATAAATCCTGATCCCGTTTGACTGCGCCGGCAGCGGTTCCTCCATATCCTGTGACGGGCGGTATACGTAAGAATTGCTACAAGATTCTATGTATGCAGCAAATTGGGAGCCACTTAATGCTTCAAAACCCGGATTCATCTCCACGTAGTCCCCGGCATGGTAGATGGCTTTAGCGCCTGACCAAATCGTATTAATACAATTAATCCATTGAGAGCGGGACTTGTCTTCTTCATAATAAGGGGTTACGAAATTTGTTGCCGTAAAGTCTGGTTTACAACAGTTAGTATACAAATCGGTGTCACTACAGGTAGAACACACATCGTCGATATAAACGATCGTGCGATGCTGGTTGTAAGTTGAACATCCTTCTACGAGGAATTCAAGCGTCGCCTGCTGATTGTGAATCGTTGAGCTATTCAATCGGCCGCAAACCCAACCCGTGTACATCGTAACGGTGTTGTCGATAAGGTTTGGCGCAGGATCAAAGATTTTATTTAAATAGCATTTGGTAGGATCTGCCTTGATGCATATCTCGCTCACAACAGTCCCTCCGGAAACAAGCCTTGCCCGAAAGTAGGCTTCTTCGTCATAAAGCGTATGGCTGTCTTTGTTGCTGTACTGGAATATTAATGAAAATGCAAATCCAAAGACGTCTTGACTTGCTCCAATATTGACCGGACCCGATAACGTCACCATCCCATTCGAGCTTGTACCGCTTATGAAATTAGACTCGAGTCTTACAGCATAGTTTCCAGAATGAACCCTAGCAACCGGTGTAACATATGGCGAAGGATTGATAAATGGATCGTTCCCATTTGCCAATGATGTGTCCGAAGATCTATTCACTGTTGCTGAAGGGGTATATGTCGTATAATTCGAAGTCCCTGTTGGCGTCGCGCATGATTGGTGGTCATTCCTTACGGGATTGGAAAAAAGGGATGCACTGTAATACTGAAAATGATTCGTAGCATTTTCAAAACCGGGATTTTCACACAGCGTCGTTTCCTGACTGTATAATCCTGCGCTGTATGCGAATACTGCGATGATCGTAAATATTTTTTTCATCGGAGTTATTTTTGATTTCTTAACAACAACTCCAACTTTGCATTCATTTCTTCAATCTGCCGCTGTTGTGCATCCAGTTTTTTATCCTGCTCAATCGCATAAAGGGTGAGTTCCTCAATTTTCTCCATTTGTTTGGCCTGCATTTCGGCAAGGTCAAGGCCGTCTTTGGCTAATTCTGCGGCGGAAGGGATGTTTGGCAGGTGCTTGTTGGCTTTGATGAATGCTTCCAGGTCTTTGAGCGATTGCAGTTTGTAGTCGTCGTTGAATACGTAATCCGCCCAGTTTGTTGTTGAACGAAGGGCTACCTTTACTTTTTCGGTGAGGATACCGCCTTCAACATATAGCCTGTAATTACCTGTAGTCGTTGCGAAGTTCGTCGAGTTCCCAATATAGACCCTACCTCTTGTGTCACCAGAGGCTTGTGTAGTATTAAAGAACAGGTTATTATTTCCCATGGTCACTGTCCTGAGACCTGATGTCGTGTTAATGGTACCATCATTTGTGAATAAATTTGCTGCAGCTACTGTGTATGAAGTGACAGTGGGTGAACCAGCGGGGGTAAGTGTGATGTTAGTACCCGCGGTTAAGGAGGTTAACCCGCCGCCTGAGCCACCGGCATCCGGAACAAGTATGACATCGCCATCTTTGTTTACGGTAAGTACTTCACCTAATGTATTTGCAGTTGCTGATGTACCCCGTGTGAGTCCTCTAAAACGAAGACCTGTCGTACCCGAAACCACAGCAGTTCCAATTTCCAATTGATTTGAAGGAATCACGTTGTTTCCCAAGTTAATTCCGGCTTTTCCGTTGGAGTCAATGTAGAGCCTTTGATTACCTGAACCATCAGCAAGGATAATGGTATTGCTTACGTTTGCATTGACAAGGGCGTGTCCAATAAAAGTATTGTCATTTCCTGCGTTAACACCTTGCCCAGACTGGTTACCTAAAAATAAATTTCCGCTTCCTAAAGTAACGGTAGACCCGGACTGGAATCCGAAAAAATTATTATTAACTCCTGTAATTAATGATCCTGAATCTGCTCCTATAGCAATATTATTATTACCGGAAGCGCTGGCACCGGCACCATACCCGAGATAAACATTCCTGTCACCGCCATTTTGATGTCCTGCCGCGTATCCTATCGCAATATTCTCGTTGCCTAAATTACCATAAAGCGCGTTATGACCTAAGGCGATATTTTCACTACCTGTAGTATTACCGCGCATTACATCAAATCCGATAGCAACATTGTTACTTCCAGTAGTATTGTTATTTAACGCCCGCCGTCCGATAGCGCAATTTCCATCACCGCTGTTAAAGATTAGTGTATTGAGAACATCGCTACGTGACATTGCCTGCGTACCGAAAACACAATTTGAACTTCCTGTCGAATTAATAAAACTGTTGTCCCCAAACACAGCATTACTAGTTGCTGTAGCCCCGTTAGCAGCTCTATTTCCAACATAAGTATTATTGCTACCGGCAGTACACACATCCGGCCCTGCGAAGTAGCTGTTAGCAGGTTGGGCGATTGCTGTGGTAATTCCAATTAATGCGCATAATAAAAAAAATAATTTTTTCGTATTCATAATTGTTGTTTATAAGGTTAATAGATCCTAAATTTAACGAAATTTAGTAATAAATTAACACAAAGTAATTAATTTAATCTCTTTTTTGAGCACTTCGAGATAAACTTCTTTGTAACGACACGCTCTCAAAGATGCAAGATACGTTAGCGTCTGTTAAACACTAGAAAGTCGCATTATAGCCCTTACATAGTGATAGAAGTCTTTTTGCAGCACGCACCGCACCCTTTGCAACACGAACCGCGTCCTTTGCGATGCGATCACCGGCCTAAGCAACACGAACCGCAGCTACCATCTCCCTATCAGCAGTCCCGTTGGGTTACATACAAACCTTACCCCACAAAAAAAGCCCCACTTCCGCGGGGCTTTCTCATTATTCATCTTAAATTTTATCGTTGTTCAAACGGCTTGAAATCCCTTAAAGGATAGCCCGTGTAAATCTGTCTTGGCCTTCCGATAGGCTCTTTGTTTTCACGCATTTCCTTCCATTGTGCAATCCAGCCCGGAAGCCTGCCTATCGCAAACAATACCGTAAACATATCCGTTGGGATGCCCAACGCACGGTAAATGATTCCGGAATAGAAATCCACGTTTGGATACAGTTTCCTGGATACGAAATACTCGTCTACTAAAGCGGATTCTTCCAATTTCTTGGCAATTTGCAATACCGGATCGTTCACACCCAGGGTAGAAAGCACCTCATCGGCGGCTTTCTTGATGATCTTCGCCCTAGGGTCAAAGTTCTTGTACACGCGGTGCCCAAAGCCCATCAATCGGAATGGATCATCCTTGTCTTTGGCTTTGGCCAGGTATTTGTCGGCATCGCCACCGTTCTTCTGGATTTCCTCAAGCATTTCTAAAACCGCCTGGTTCGCACCTCCGTGCAAAGGCCCCCAAAGCGCAGAAACACCCGCTGAGATCGAAGCAAACAAACCGGCATGTGACGACCCCACCATCCTTACGGTAGAGGTAGAACAGTTTTGCTCATGGTCGGCATGCAGGATGAACAATTTGTCCAGCGCATCCACCACAACCGGGTTGATCGTGTAAGGCCCTGTAGGCAATTCAAACATCAGGCGCATGAAGTTCTCTACATAGCCTTTGGTGTTGTCATAATAATTGAGCGGATAACCCGATGATTTGCGAAACGTCCAGGTAGCCAGTACGAGGAATTTACCCATCGTCTTTACAATGGCCTCATACATCTCCCCTTCGTTCTCTACATTCACCACCTTTGGGTTGAAAGCCGTTAAAGCGCTGGTCAGCGACGACAACACGCCCATCGGGTGTGCGTTCTTTGGGAATCCGTCGATGATGTTTTTCATTTCCTCATTCACAAGCGAATACTTGCGGATGTCGGCCTCGAATTGCTCGAGCTGTGCCGTCGTAGGCAATTCGCCAAAAATAACGAGGTAAGACACTTCGAGGAAGCTTGCTTTTTCAGCAAGGTCTTCAATCGCATAGCCCCTGTAACGTAAAATTCCTTCTTCCCCATCGAGGAAGGTGATGTTGCTTTTGCAGGAACCTGAATTCTTGTAACCCGGGTCCATCGTAATGGCGCCGGTTAAATCGCGTAGTTTGTTGATGTCGATGGCCACTTCATTTTCGCTCCCGACAATGACCGGAAACTCATATTTATTGCCATCCAATTCTAATATTGCAGTTTTTGACATGGTTTTTGGTATAAAATCCTTTAAAAGTAAAAAGTTAACAAACTTAACTAATTTCGGATGAATTAAAAAATCAATATCGGTATCAAATCGTTAATATTATTATAATTAGTGCAAAAAATAACCTTCGCTTCACGCTACAAAAAAACCCGCTCTGGTGAAGCGGGTTTTTAAGGAAAGCGATCGGGACGCTTTTATTTCTTAAGCAACTGCTGCGTTTTTACGCCAGTACTCGTTTTGACCTTTACATAATATACACCGGAAGTATATTGGGATACGTTCAGCGACGCCTCGGTGCCAGTTATGTCCCGCTGCAGTAAAATCCTGCCCTGGGCATCAAACAATTCAATAGTACCGATGTTGCCGTTTGATTTTATGTGTACCACATCAGCGGTAGGATTCGGGAAGATGGTTAGCGAATTGTCCTTCATGGTATCACCTGCGCTTAACGTACTGAAAACGGTTGTCGCCATATTCGTAATGACCGGGAAATTATAATCGAAGTAAATTCCGGCCTGCTGGGAAACACTATCTCCGGTAACAAGGTTGTCTTTGCTCCGAATCTTAAAAACGACATGGCCATGGGCCGCAGGATCTAATTGGATATCCTGAAAAATCAATTCCAAAACATTTCCTGTGAGACGCGCATCGACATTATGGGAGGCATTCAGCACCTGTAGAGAAGAAACATCAAACTTTGCGGTATCGATGGTATCCTTAACAACGATATTTTGTGCAGCATAAGTGCCGGTGTTTTCAAAATTGACCAGATAGTGCAGGTACTTCCCGATTTCAGTTGGAGAAACGTTTTCACCTTCAAGGCAGGTAATGTCATTGGGATCAAAAGAACCAACTACGGTTTGGTTCAATGCAAACGCATTGTCATCGGCATTTTCATCAATGTTCTGCGGAGAAATCGTTGACGAAAAGTGCAGCACGTCATTCAAATTCACCGGATTGGGGTCCGTCGGTGCATTGATGTGCATGGTTACCAGAATGCTTCTGGACTCTAATGGCATCAGATTTTCATAGCTCCAATTTAAGGACCCTGCATTTTGCAAACTCGGCTCGATGTTTGCCGATAGAAAGCCAACATGGGTACTGTCAAAATTGAAGTTGATGCCATCCGTCAAAGACATGACCTGATTGCCCTTGTTCTTGTATGTGATAAGATACTTCGCCGAAAATCCTGGTATTGCAGGCGTTATTGGAGCGATTACGGTTTCAACATCATTGTGGACGCCATTAGCGGTAACGCAGAAGTCCTGGGTACTTGTCACATTAGGGTAAATGAAAGGAATGGTTACCGTGGCGGGAGAAACCGTAAAAAACTCTGGATGCTCTACGGATGGTGTCACAGCATAGGTGCCAGGCGGTGCGTAAAATGCGTAGTGTCCATCAAATCCGGTGGCTGTCGCAAAGGACGTGGTGAAATCGGTAATGTTTAACCTCACGTTTGCCTGCAACGGGTCGGCGGCATCACAGCCATTGTTATCTGCATCAAATGATACGCTTCCTGTGATGGTATCGTAACCACCGCCGGGCGTAAAGCTGCAATACGAATTCACCTCGCAGCCTGTAATTCCAGCATAATCGAGGCGGGTGTTGATCGCATAAAACTCTTCTGGATCGGCACAGATGTACTGCAGGTTAAAATCCTCAACAAGTGTGATATTGCAATAGCTGCCATTCTTCACAAAGATCGACTGCAGTTGCGGGTTAAATGAGCACACAAGATCTGTAATCCAATGGCTGTTGCTGACATCAATTGTGGCAAGCTGGTTAAACGCGCAGTTCAGGTAAGCAATTGTTGTGGGCATGTGGACGTAGGTCAGCAGGTTGTTCGAGCAGTCCACCCATTCAAGGCTGTCCATTGAAGTCAGGTCTAAAGTCGTGATGGCGTTGTTATAACATTCCAGCCATTCGAGCGTATTAAAATACTGAATGCCTTCGAGGCTCGCGATCGTAGAATTTACGACATACAGCTTATACACCTGATTGGCTTCGGCTTGCTGGATTTCGCCGTCGTGATTCGCATCGATGGTGATGTAATTGCCGCTGAAGTTTTTTGCAATTCCATTTTCGGGCACTGCCGAAACGAGTTTGGCTTTGAATGCCGGATCAGGGATGTTGATGATTTGCCCGTAGATTGTTACGGAGAAAAACAATAATAGGCCGGTAATACTTTTCATTTTGTTTTCGGTTTATTGAAGTGTTGCATTTAATGCTTTATAATCTTCTGTGTCTTAATGCCTTTTTCAGCAGTTACACGAAGGTAATAAACACCTGCTGAATATGTTGACAAATATATATCAGTTTTTATATCCGAAATTGTTTTTGTCAACAAAATTCTGCCCTGAACATCAAAAAGTTCTACGGTCCTCATTTGGCTGGAGGCATCAACGTGAAGCACATCGGCAGCCGGATTAGGATAAATGTTTAATGCATTGTCCTTAATCGTATCGCCGGCACTTAGTGTACTGAACACTGTTGTGGCAACGTTCGTTTCAACGGGAAAATTATAATCAAAGAAGATATCGGCCTTTTTAGACACCGAATCGCCAGTCACCAAATTGTCATTGCTGCGGATTTTGAGCAGGATGTTGCCGTGCCCACCGGTTTCCAATTGGATGTTTTTGAAGATCAACTCAAGTATGTTGTTGTTCAGCCTTGCGTCGACTTGGTGTGAGGCGTTTAAAATCTGCAACGAGGAAACATCAAACTTTGCTGGGTCGATAATTTCTTTTACCACGATATTTTCAGCAGCAGCTGTTCCCGTATTCTCAAAATTAATGACATAATGCAGGTACTTCCCGATGGCTTCCGGGCCGAGGTTCCCGCCTTCTATGCAGGTAATGTCATTGGGATCATAAGAGCCAACAACAGTTTGATGCAGCACCGAAGTATTGTCATCCGGATGAATGTCGCCGATGTTGTAGATGCCGCCCGAGAAAGTCAACACATCTCCGATATTCACCGCAGGTGTGTCTGTCGGCGCATGGATATCAAACATAATGTAAATCGTACGCGATTCAAAAGGCAGCAGGTTCGTAAAGTTGTACAGGAAATGCCCCGGAATCTGCGTCGTCGGCATCGGATTCGATACGTTTAAACTCATTCGATCACCATCAAATTGGAAATCGACTGCTGCGGAAACGGCCATGCTCCCAATATTTTTATAGACAATCCTGTAAGTCGCGACAAATCCGGGGCGCGCCGGGATGATTGGTGCCACGACAACTTCTAAGTCGGCCTGTGGGACACCAGCAGCAATACAAAAATCATTTACCGAAATGGAGCTGTCTGTATTTGGAAAGTCCACATTGGCAATTGCAGGCGCGATGTTGAATAAACTCTGGTTTTCAAATTCCGGTGTAACTTCGAAATTGCCTTCGGGAACGTAAAAAGTGTATTGTCCCACCGTGTCTGTAAAACCAATAGTATCGTTACTGCCATTGGAAAGATTCATTTTGATGTAGGACTGGCTGCTGTCGGTTAGGTCACAACCGTTATTGTCTGCATCAAAGTGCAACGTTCCTTTGACGGTATTGTAAACTCCTCCAGGTGTGAAGGAACAGTATGAATTTACGACAACACCAGTAATACTATAGGTATTGAGCATCGTTAAGATCGCCGCAATCTGGTTTTCGTCTGCACAGATGAACTGTATGTTGGGGTTCATAATAAATTCAGGTTCGTCTTCATGCAGGTAAAGTTTGAGGAGGCCTTCATGAGATCCATTTTTTACGAACAAAAACTCGAACGGATTATTTACGGCTTGCAACAATGAAAGCGGACAGTCCGAAGCGTCAAAAGTAGTCAGTTGATTGTTATTCAAATAAACCGACTGCAGGCTTATACATCCTGAAATATTTATTGCATTAAGGTAATTGTACTCCGCCCGGAGTATTGCTAGGGAAGTGCAACCCGAGGCGTTTAACGACGTTAATGCGCATTGTTCACTTTCATCACCGTTAACATTTATTTCATACAAATGGGTCAATCCTGAAATATCCAGCGAAAGTAAATTGGAATTCTTATCCATATGTATATTAACCATTTCCGGATTATTGGAAAAATCCACGGACAGCATGTTATTGTTATCCAGATTAATTTCAGCTAATAATGGACATCCGGAAAGATCGACTGTAGTCAGATTATTCTCGTGGAGCCGCAGTTCGACAAGGCTGGAAAGCGAAGTTACATCGATAGAAGTCATTCCATTGCCAATACACCATAAGTTGGTCATATGCGTAAGCCCTGTTACGTTTAGCGAAGTAGTTCCCGTCTGGATGCAGTATAGCACTTTAAGATTGGCAAGCATACTTACATCGACGGTTGGCAACGGATTGTGGTCAAGCACCAGTTTTTCAAGGTGTATAAAACTCTCGATTCCTTGTATGCTGCTTGCCGGGGCGCCGCTTATATCCAAAGAATACACCGCCTCGGCCTCACTAACCTGCACATTCCCATCATTATTTGCATCAATTTTCATATTGGCGCCATTGATGTCCCGCGCAATCTGGTTGGAGGTAGAAGAAGCCAGCAGTTTTGCCTTAAAAACAGCATTTGGAATATTCACAATCTGCGCCTGGATCATTCCGCCGGCGAACAATAAGAAAAAATATTTTTTTTTCATGACGACTGTATTTTTATTTTGTAAGGTAAATGTATTCGGATTTGGATTTTTTTGCGGTATGTAATGAGTATTGGTGTATCATGACTTAGAATTAAAGGGATTTCAGCAATTCGTATAATTGGTCCTTCTTTCGCTGCGAAATGCGCAGGTTCGTCGGATAACGTTCAATAGCCGCAATTTATCGATATCATTTTTGGTATGCCGCAGGACATTGTTCAGGGTGTCGCCCCTCTTTTGCCGGCCGAGGCCAATGGGGACTGAAAACAGCAGCAGGATAAGTTTTATTTTCATACGAAAGTACTGGATGCAGACAAAAATAGTATTTCTTTTCATCTAGAGGTGAACAAATTAGAATTTAACGGCTTTCGAAAAGAATTTGAATAAAAAAACCCGCACGAGGCGGGCTTTGACTATTTTCTACATTACTATCGCTTCATCAGTTTCTGGCGCACCATGCCCTGATCGGTATACACTTTCATAAAATATACCCCTGAATCGTATTGTGAAATATCAACGAAATCAGATTGCTGCTTTGAAAACAATTTTCTTCCGCGTACATCAAAAACTTCAATCGTATTGATTTTAGCGTCGGCCTTGATGTTTATGAGACCATTGGTAGGATTCGGATATATCGCAACCGTCTTCGAGAATTCGTCCACAGACAAAGGCATGGCCGTAAATGTCGTATTGGCGATGTTTGTTGTCACGACGTTGTTGTAATCAAAATAAACATCTGAGCTAAAACTCACGGTGTCGCCGGGCTCTAAAGCCGTATTTGATTTGATCTTGAACATTACATTTCCCTGGGCACCGGGCTGCAATGGTGCATTCTCAAATAAAAATTCAAGAATATTGTCGTTTACTTTGACCGTCACCGGACCAGAGCTGTTAATCACCTGAATGGAATTGATGTCAAAACTGGCCGGATCGATTGCGGAACGCAGTGCCACGAACGGGGCGTCTTCCGTTCCTGTGTTTTCAAAATTAATGACATAGTTAAGATAGTCGCCAATTTCCGTCGGTTCAACGGCATCACCTTCGAGGCAGATGATCGCATTTTCAACATTAGCGCCTTCAATAACATCGTTGTAGGCAAACGAGTTGTCACTCAGATTGACATCCTCCTGATCCGTTGTACCCACCATTGAAAATGGCAGCACATCGCCGATCACTACCGGATTGTCACTCTCAGGCCCATTGAGCTGAACCGCAATAAAAATAGTCCTGGATTCAAATGGAAGTAAGTTTGAAAAATTGTAAGTGTTGACGCCAAAAGAACTCACAGTTGGCTCTGGACTCGATATAAAAGCATCCATTTTACTATCATCATAGCTGAAGGTGACATTCCCTGAAAGTGGCAGCGTGCCTTTGTTGCGGTACACCAGTTGGAAAAACGATTCGTAACCGGGAATACCATATGAAAACGGATAGAGATATACTTCAAGGTCTGATAGCGCATTTATCGGTGCCACACAAATATCATTATTTATCGTGCTGCTGTTGGCAGCATCAAAGAAAATGGTTGGCGATTGCTGCTGTATGCTGAAATAAGAGTCATTTTCCAGAACGAGACCGAGGCTAAACTCCCCTTCATTCACATAAAATTTGTAGTTCCCATTTTCGTCGGTGAATGTCGAACCGGAGTTGGTGCCATTTGAAATGGTTACTTTGGCCATGGATTGTGGCGTATCAGTGGCATCGCAACCATTTTGATCAAAATCGAACTGGACTTTACCGGTAATGAGGTTCACATTGCCTGCGGGATTTAAGGAGCAATAAGAATTGATGATCAAATTGGGCAAAATTGGTAACAAATAAGACTCATAGATTCCAATTTCAAAGTCATCCAAACAGATAAACTGAAGTGCCGGTAGCGATGTAAAATCGGTGTCTGAGAACAGCAACTCCTGAAAGCTGCTGTTCTTAAGGTTAACATTTTGCAATAGTGAATTGTCAGAATATTGCGCAAAGTACAGATTGGGATTTTGCGAAAAATCGAGGCTGGTAAACTGGTTTCCTGAGCAGTCTACATCCTGCAACGTGTGAAGCATCGAGAAATCGGCTGTTGTCAGGTTATTATCAGCGCATTTGAGAGACACCAAATACGGCGCTTGTGATAAGTCAAGCGTGGAAATATTGTTATTCGAACAGGACATCGTACCCAATACCGGGTGATTCCCTAAAGTAAATTCGGTAATCTGGTTGTTGGCGCAATCCACCAATCCAAGAATGGCTAAATTGCTTACATCGAGCGATGTCAAATTGTTATCACTGCAATTTAAGGAATAGACCGCGGAATTATTTGACAAGTCTAAAGCAGATAAAAGGTTGCCATTACACGATAAAACATTAAGGGCCGCATTGTTGGCCAGGTTTAGGGTGGCAATCTGATTGTTGTCAACACTCAATTGATTGAGGTCGGGGCATGCCGATACATCTAAAGCCGTCAGCATGTTATACCGTACATCTACATATTTGAGCTGCGTTAATCCGGAAAGGTCGAGGGTAGCGAGTTCATTGCTGTAGGCGAATAGAAACTGTAAATTGACCGCATCAGTAAGCGATAAATTGACCAGGTCATTTTCATAGGCAGTCAAATAGCCCAAACTTACCACGCCCGAAAGGTCTAAAGTACTTAATTGATTGTACTGCACGGCTAATTCATTCAAAGCCGAAAGATTTTGAACATTGAGATTCTGAATGAAGTTAGCGGAACAATTCAACCTGGATAAACCTGGAGATCCGGAAACATCCAGCGCTGTCAATATGTTGCTGGAGCAGTCGAGCTCGGATAAATTTATCAATCCGGTTAAATCAAGTGAAGAAATGGAATTTTGCATCAATTGCAAAAAGTTCAGTTGTGTCAACCCGGCGACATTGACACCCGATACGTTACAGGCTTCACATGATAAAAACTGCAATTGCGTCAATGATGAAAAATCCAGGTTTTGTCCGTTCAACGGATTGTTGGCGATCCTCAGGAACCTTAAATTTGAGAACGAGGACAAACCGGTGAGGTCGCTGATCTGATTGTCTTCCAAAAATAATTTACGAACCAACAGCGCCTCTGAAACCTGGATCTCACCGTCAGCATTTTGGTCAATAGCGATATAAGCGTCGTTTTCATCCTGAGCGATTGGATTTTCAACGCCTGAGCCCAATAGAACGGATTTGAAGTTGGCATCGACGAAATCGATATTCTGAGATTGCGCTACCCATGAAAAGAACAAAAGCAGCAGAGTAAATTTCTTCATAGTGTGTTTGTTTAATGTTTTCACTATAAAGATAGACAAATTAAAAAAGGTTGCGCCGAAAAAAAGTTTTTTTTTAGATTTTAAAAAGAAGCTTTCGCTTACAAAATTACAAGTGTACAAAAAGCACCAGATTATTCCTTTACAAGCCGCTCGACTGCTGAACCATTGACAGTAAAAACTTTGACAAAGTAAATCCCGGAATCAAAACGGGTTAGGTCAATCGATGATGACTTATGATTTTCCATCAGTTTCCTCCCACGAACATCAAATAATTCCACGGAAAGCACCTCTGAATCGGCTTTGATATTCACGACGCCGTTTGTTGGATTCGGGTAAATGCTGATGCCGTTATCGAGGTTGGGACTGTCCATGCCCAGCGTGTCAAACGTCGTCATCGCCGTATTGGTTGCTACAGGAAAATTATAATCGAAAAAGATGTCGGCTTTGTTTGACACCGAATTTCCGTTAACCAACGTGTTTTTGGTCTTGATCTTAAAAGTCACGTTTCCGTGTTCAGACGCGCCAAGGTTGATATTTTCGAAAATGAATTCCACTTTGTCATTCGTGATCCTTGTTGTTACCGGATGGGAAGCGTTTAGGATTTGAAGCGATGAGATATCATATTTCGTCAGGTCAATCATGTCTTTTACGACGATGTTCTCTGCGGCAGCAGTGCCCGTATTTTCAAAGTTGATGTTGTAGTGCAGGTATTTCCCGATTTCTGCCGGATTCACGTGTTCACCTTCGAGACAGGTGATGTCATTTGGATCGAATGAACCCGTAACGATTTGCTTCAATGAAAACGCATTGTCGTTGATCGTGACGTCGCCGGCGATGGGATTGGCCTGTACCAAGAAATTCAATTGGTCGCCGATGTTCACGGCCGGAGTTTCTGTTGGGCCGTTCACATTGAGCGTGACTTCAATGCTCCTGGATTCAAATGGATACAGGTTGAAGAAATTCCATGATAATATGCCCGAACCCTGTACCGCAGGCGCTACCGAGGCATCGGCAAAATCAGATACATTTTCCGGGTAGTTAAAATCGATGTCGCCGTTCAACACCTGGTTGCCTTTGTTTTTGTAGATGATTTTGTAGTGCGCGTCAAAACCCGGGCGTGCTGGACCTATTGGCACAATAACGGTTTCCAGGTCGTTTTGGACGCCGTTTGCCGTGATGCAGAAATCCTGTGTGGTCAGGTTGTTGTTGTTGTTGCCGAAGACGATTGTGGCAAGCGGTGGTGTGATGGTAAACAGCGACTGGTTTTCCGCAGCAACTGAAACATTGAAGGTTCCCGTTTGTCCAAAACTGTTATAAGTCCCATCAGGCGAAGTGAACACGGCATAATTATTGTTTCCACTGGTCAGTGTTAACTTCACGTAAGGCTGATCGGGATCGGTGCTGTCGCAGCCGTTGTTATCCGCATCGAAAGTGATGTTGCCGGTGATGGTATTGTAGTTGCCGCCGGGCTGGAAGAAGCAGTATGGGCTTACAACGGCATTGGAAGGATTAAATGAATTTTGTATAAAATTTTGTACATCAACCAACTGGGATTCATCTGCGCATACATATTGTAAGTTATTTACATTATAAAAGTCAAAGGACTCATTCATGCCGTTTTTTGCCAGAATTACCTGTAACGTTGGCATATTCCACAGTTGAAGAGATAAATATGGTGGAAGACATTCACTCACGTCTAGCGTTTGAAGCTGTGTGCCTTGAACATGTAAAGTTCCTATCTTGGCTCCTTGTAAATTGAGTGCAACAAGGTTATTTCCACTGATATATAACTCATTTACATCTAAACCAGGCAAATCAAGGCTTGTAAATTGATTTCCACTTAGATCCAATTCGACATAGTGTTGCATATTATTTAAAATAATCGATGTAAGATTGTTGAAGCCTGCAAGGACATCGTCTGCTGGTATACCCGATAAGTCTAAAGTTGTTAATTCATTATAATGAACGGCAAGGCTTTGAAGATGATTGCAACCATTTAGGTTTAAATAGGTAAGCTCATTATAACTGGCCTTTAAAGTCTCTAGAGCAGCCATCCCTGATACATCCAAACCAGCAACGCTATTATTGCTAAAGTTCAAATAATTAAGATTCGTAAAATATTGAATCCCTTCGAGGCTTGAAATATTAGAATTATTGACATCAAGGAATCCCACCTGTTCAGCTTCTGAAACCTGAATTTCGCCATCATTATCCAGATCCTTCCCTAGCGAAATCAACTTCGCTTTAAAATTCGCATCCGGAATATTCACAATCTGTCCCTGAGCGATGCCAGTGAAGAGAAGTAGGGAAAGTAATAGTTTTTTCATGCTTATTGTTTGATTAGCTTTTGTGTTCGACTGCCCTGATCTGTGTTCACTTTTACAAAATAAATCCCTGGATTATACCCTGAAATATTTAATATATTCACGTTATTTTTCATCATCAGTTTCCTCCCACGAACATCAAATAATTCCACGGAAAGCACCTCTGAATCGGCTTTGATATTCACGACGCCGTTTGTTGGATTCGGGTAAATGCGGATGCCGTTATCGAGGTTTTGATTGTCAATGCCCAGCGTATCAAACGTTGTCATAGCCGTATTCGTCGCTATGGGAAAATTGTAATCGAAAAAGATGTCGGCTTTGTTTGACACCGAATTTCCGGTGACCAACGTGTTTTTGGTCTTGATCTTAAAGGTCACGTTTCCGTGTGCTGACGCGCCAAGGTTGATATTTTCGAAAATGAATTCCACTTTGTCATTCGTGATCCTTGTTGTTACCGGATGGGAAGCGTTTAGCATTTGAAGTGATGAGATGTCATATTTCGTCAGGTCAATCATGTCTTTTACGACGATGTTCTCCGCCGCAGCAGTGCCCGTGTTTTCAAAGTTGATGTTGTAGTGCAGGAACTTCCCGATTTCTGCCGGATTCACGTGTTCGCCTTCGAGACAGGTGATGTCATTTGGATCGTAGGAACCTGTAACAACCTGCTTGATTGAAAATGCATTGTCGTTGATGGTGACGTCCCCGGCGATTGGATTGGCCTGTACCGAGAAATTCAACTGGTCGCCGATGTTCACCGCCGGCGTTTCCGTTGGTCCATTTACATTTAGCGTGACTTCAATGCTCCTGGATTCAAATGGATACAGGTTGAAGAAGTTCCACGACAATATGCCAGAACCCTGCACCGCAGGCGCTACCGTAGCATTCACAAAATCCGATACATTTTCCGGGTAGTTAAAATCGATGTTGCCGTTCAACACCTGGTTGCCTTTGTTTTTGTAGATGATTTTGTAATGGGCATCGAAGCCGGGGCGTGCAGGCTGCAACGGAACAATGACTGTTTCGAGGTCATTTTGGATTCCGTTGGCGGTGATGCAGAAATCCTGGGTCGAGATATTGTTATTTGCATTACCAAAAAGAATCGTCGCCAGTGGTGGTGTGATTGTAAACAGTGACATATTCTCCGCTGCAACGGAAACATTGAAAGTACCTGCCTGCCCAAAATTATTGTAAGTACCATCAGGAGAGGTAAATACCGCATAGTTGTTATTGCCGCTGGTCAGGTTAAGTTTTACATAAGGCTGGTCGGGATCGGTGCTATCACAGCCGTTGTTATCGGCATCGAAAGTGATGTTGCCGGTGATGGTGTTGAAATTACCACCGGGCTGGAAGATACAATAGGGGCTCACTACCGCGTTGGGAATCTGGTAGATATTTAAATCCGCGTTAACATCTTGTATCTGAAATTCATCGGCACAAATGAAAACAAGGTTCAGGTCGTTCGATAGTCCTAAGAACTCTTCATTGGCACCATTCTTCGCAAAGATAGACGTGAGGTTTGGATTGTCGCTAAGATTTATGCTATTGATGCCAACCACTTTGTTCAAATTTATAGTTATGAGATTGTTGTTTTGTAACCGAATGCTATATAGCTTTGTTTCATTTAAGCTAATTGAGGTGAGGTTGTTATACTCTAGGTGTACCCCTAAAAGACCGGTGCTAGATAGGTCGAGATTCGAAAGGTCAATACTCGTCAATTGGTTGTGATCAAGTTGAAACGACGTATATGTTCCCTGTGCGTTTAACACAATGGTTGTCAGGTTGTTAAATGATGCAACCAGATCTAAGTTCTGCATATCGGAAACGTTGAGCGTATTGATTTGATTGTGGCTGCAGTTTAAAAAATTCAGGTTAAAGCAACCTGCAAGATTTAAATCCGTCAGTGTATTGTAAGAAACATTTAGATTAAATAGGTTCGCAAGCCCAGAAACGTCAAGTAGTTGCAGGTTATTATGGTTGCAATTTAAATTTTGCAGGTTGACAAAGGCCGTGATCCCTTCAAGATTTGAAATATTGGAATTGCTGAGCGGTAAATCTGTCACCGCCTGCGCTTCGGAAAGCTGTATTTCTCCATCATTGTCCAGATCCTTGCCCAGCGAAATTAACTTCGCCTTAAAATTCGCATCCGGAATGTTCACAATCTGTGCCTGAGCGATCGCAGTGAGGAAAAGAAGTGAAAGTAGTAGTTTCTTCATGCTTTAATTTCTATTTATTGACCCTAAAGTTATATTAAAAATAAAAGCAATAAAAAAAAGACAGATAAAATCCGCCTTTCTTCTATTAAAACATAACAATTGCTTAATCTTAAACGCTTTCGTTCCCGGTTTATCCTGCGAAACAGCAGAGAGCGTAAAAAGAAATGCGCAAAACAGTAATGATTTTAGTTTCATACAATTGAAAATAGCTGCAAACAAAAATGACATTTCCTTTTTTGCAAATGGCCGTAAATGAGAATTCGATGGCTTTAAACAACAATTTGAAAAAAGTACAGTTTGATTGCAAAAAAAGATCCACGGCGAACCATAGATCTCTTCCTGCTTAACAACAATTATTTATTTTTTGATCAGTTTTTGAACTTTAGTTCCTTTGTCGGTTTTGATTTTCAGGAAGTAAATGCCGTTTGCGTGGCTGGAAATATCCATTGTAGAAATAGTTTTAGTCGCTAAAATCGTTTCTAAAATTCTGCCCTGAACGTCAAACAATTCAATAGATCTGATGCTGAAATCACTTATGATATTGACGATTGAATTGGTAGGATTTGGATAAATTTTTATAGAATTGTCTACATCAAAATCTTGTATGCCCAAGGTTCCAAAGGTGGTTTCGGCATCATTGAGCGTAATCGGGAGTTTATAATCAAAATAAACGCGTGCTTTTTGGATCACCGAGTCATTGTCTGAAAGCGTTTCTTTGGTTCGTATTTTGAACAAAATATCGCCGTGACCACCGACAGGCGGATTGCCCGACGGGGTTTGCAAATCGATGTTTTCAAAGATAAATTCCACTAAATTTCCGGAAACTATCGTATAAACAGGATGCGAAGCACTCAATACTTGTAGGGAACTGATGTCGTATTTTGCAGCATCCATCACGTTTTTCAACACTACATTTTCAGCCAGATAACTTCCGGTATTTTCAAACCTAATGTTGTAGTGAAGGTAGTCGCCAATTTGAGTTGACGAAACAAAACTCCCTTCCAGACAAGTAATAGCGTTTGATATGTAATTATCAACAACTGTTTGAGAATAAACAAATTGATTGTCAGCTGGGTTTTCATCGTTTGACAACGTATCGAAAAAGGCTGTGAAATTTAAAATACTTCCAATATTTACCGGTGGCGTTGCAGTCGATGAGTTCACGTTAAAAGTAACATAAATACTTCTGCTTTCAAATGGCAATAAGTTGTTATACGTCCAGGAAATTGTTGTCGCATTTTGATTCGCTATTGTTGTTGTTGCTGAAACAAAATCTAACAGGTCATTATTGTAAGTTAAATTTAAAAATCCTGAAGTCGTCAGATTCCCTTTGTTTTTGTAAGTAATTTTATAGGTTGCGGCAAATCCCGGTCGGGCAAAGTCAATAGGTTCTACAACAATTTCGAGATCCTGATGAATTGCATTCTGGACAATACAAAAATCCTGGCTTGAAGTATTGTTGAGATTCCCGAATGAAACTGTTGCGTTTGTTGGCGAAAAATTAAACCAGTTTGGATTGTCGATTTCCGGAGAAATATTGAAAGTTCCGGTTTGGGTATAGAATTTATAATTGCCATTGGCATCAGTAAATGTTGCGCCATTTGTAATTCCATCGGTAATACTTACTTTCAAATGCGCTTGTGGCACATCTGCAGTATCACAACCGTTGTTGTTTACATCCAGTTTGATTTGTCCGGTGATGGTGTTAAAACTTCCACCAGGAACGAAAGTACAATACGTATTGAACACGATGTTACCGATATTTACATTGGTGCTTTGGGTTAAGATTTGATTCAGATTAGTCAATTCTCCTTCGTCTGCGCAAACAAATGTTAGCAATGGATTTTGACTCCATGTATAGTAAGCGTTAGTGTCTAGATTAGGATTTCCATTTTTGATATTAATGCTGTTGAGGTTATTGAATGAACAACTCAAAGCGACCAAACTCGTAGCTGTAGAAAAATCTAAACTGGTCAATAAATTGTTATCACACTGAACAACCGAAAGATTTGACAATCCTTCAAAATTGATAACTGCAAGTTGGTTATTCTGACAACTTAGATAATTCAAACCCGTAAGTGACGCTAAATTCAAACTTGTCAATTGATTAAAAGAACAGTATAAATAAGCAAGACTATTGGCATTGGTTAAATTGATGTTGTTCAACTGATTGTAATTGAGGTTCACGGTGGTCAGAAGTGGCAAATCAGATAAATCAACCGCAACCAAACCATTGTTGTTCGCATACAAAGTCGCCAGACTATTTAAACCCGTTACGCTCAACAAATTCAATTGATTGGAAGCGCAATCCAAATAGTTTAAGTTAGAAAATTCTGATAGATTAATATTTGTGAACGCGTTGTACTTGCAATCAAGGTATTCAAGCAAAGGTAAATTGGTAACATTCAAATTACTGAGGTAGAAGTTGAAAGAGCAATCTAGATATTTCAGTTGTGGCAAGTTGGCAAGCGTTAACGAAGTTCCGTAGTTCCAGGCATATTCAACACGTTCCAGTGCGGAAAGATTGCTCACATTTAATGCGCTGATTTGATTATAAGAACAGATTAATTTTTTTAAACCTGCCAATTGATCAACATTTATGGTCGTAATTAAATTGGAAGTAAAATTCAATTCTTCCAGTACAGTTAAATTAGAAACATTCAACGCAGTCAACGCGTTAGCATTGCAATAAAGGTATTTTAAGTTGGACAGATTATCTAAGCTTAATGTAGTAATTTGGTTATACGAACAATCCAAAGTAACAAGGTTTGTCAAACTATTGATGTTTAAACCGGTTAAATTGTTGTTGTTGCAACGCAAAGACGTGATGTTATAAAATGCTTCAATTCCGGTCAAATTTGCAATTTGTGAATTGCTCACATCCATTTCATTGGTAAAAACGGCAGCTTCTGTCAATTGAATCTCATTATCCCCATTCGTATCAACACCCAAAGCAATCAATCTGTTTCTGAAGTTAGCATCAGGGATGTACACATTATTGACGTTGTTTACTTCGATCGTAAAATAAGTGACCGCATCGCAATTACTAGAAATTAAATTAAAAACCCTAACACCAATTGTTTGTGGATTGGTAGTATTTGTATAAAAATTTGCATTTGTTATCTCATTAATATTATTCAAAGCGTCGTTATAGCTCGGAAAATATCTGAATTGGGCATTTGAATCATTATTGATTAAAGAATTCTGACTTGTTAAATCAAAAGTTGCAAAAGAAGTATTGCTCGTTTGAGTCATATTGGGCGCAAAATTGGCGTTTATACCACTTTCTACTGTAAGAAACGTTGTGTAAACTGAACCACATTGGCCTAAATTAGGAGTAAATGTATAATCACCGGTGTTCTGCACTGTCGGTGACCAGGTACCTGCAATGCCATTGTCGGAAATGGTTGGTAACGCATAATTCGCACAAACCGATGGTGGAATGGTGGAAAAAGTTGGTGCCAGATTCGTTTGGTTGTTCACAGTAACCGAAAATTGATTAGAGGTACAACCGGTACCATTATCAAAAACCGCAACAGTGTAAGTTCCCGGAGTTGATGTGGAGAAACTGCTCACATTGCCTGGATCATTGGCACCAACCGGAACTGTCCACAAATAATTCAGAGTATTACCCGAATTGACCGATGCTGTTATTAGTGCAGGATTACTATCACAAATCGATGTGCCAGTTAAAGTAATGGTTGGCAGCGGAATAAAACTGGCGTAAATGCCATAATAATTAGAAACGCAACCCAAAACATTGTCAATCACAGTCACTGTATAATAACCTTCGACAGTCGATGTAAAACTGGACACATTCCCAGGATTTACGACACCTTGTGGTGTGCTGTAAGAATAGCTGTAATCGCCGGGAGGATTTACATTCGTAACGAAAGTGATGGCATTTCCAACACAACCTGAATTACTGCTCATCGTAACAACAGGTTTTTGATTGACTACTAAACCTAAAGTTGTAAAAGAGGGGTTGCTTGAGTCTGCAACAGCCCATGCTCTGATATAAATAATTTGATTGAAGGGAATTGTATTGACAAACGGCACCAGTAAATCGATGCGATTAATATCTGCTTGTGAATCGCTTAACGTTCGATAATAAGCGACTTCTGTACCTGATTCGTTGATCAAAGTTGGCGTAACGATGTTTAGGTCAAAAGCTGCAAATCCGTCGCCGTTATCATCGCAAACCCTGTAGGGATCAGGAGTGTTTATTGAAGGTTGCGCAAAAGCAAAACCCGAGACAAAAAACAATAGCAGTAGTAGTTTTTTCATAATTTTGATATTTAGTATTATTGGTGTCATTTTTGATGTTATAAATTTTTAATCAATTCCTGCAATTTTTCCCGTTTACTTTGCGCTATCGGTATATTGGTATTGTCTGCCATGATGACATAGCCGCCATCAGTTTTGATATAAGATTTCAGGAAAGAAAGATTAATTAGGTGCGATTGGTGGATCCTTTCAAAACCCTGTTCTGTCAAAAGTTCCTCATATTCCTTCAAAGTTTTAGAAATCAGTATCGGCTTGTGATTTTTGATAAAAAACTCAGTGTAATTGCCTTTGGCTTCAAGCCTGATGATATCCGCAACTTCAAAAAGATGGATGCCTTTGCTTGTTGAAAGTGCAATACGTTTGAAATTATCTACTTTTTTCCTGATATTTTCGAGAAGCAAATCGATATGATCGAATGAACGGACTGATGATGTAATCCCTTTTATCTTCTCAATCGTTTCCTGCAATTCTTCAGGATCTATAGGTTTCAAAATAAAATCCAGCGCGCTGAACTTAAAGGCTTTGACTGCGTATTTTTCGTGTGCAGTTATAAAAACAATATGCGATGCGATTTTGCCATTTGTCTTTTTCAAACTTTCCAAAATATCAAATCCAGTTCCGTCGCTCAAATGAATGTCTAAGAAAACAACCTGCGGCTGCCATTTTTCAATTGCAATAATGCCGGTCTTGACGCTTTCAGCTTCGCCAACAATATTAATATCATTTGTATAACGTGCCAAAAGAGCTTTTAATCCTTCGCGTAAATGTTTATCGTCGTCTATAAGTAGTGCTGTAATCATTTGGGTGTGTGGGTGTGTGGTGTGGGTTTCAATTTTTGACTTTCAACTTTAAGAAATATACTGAATAGGCAACCTCAAAATTACTTTCGTACCGATGATTTCGTTATTTTCTATAAGTTCCTGAATGTCAATTTTAGCTGATTTTAGAGTGGTGGCTTCCATGATTTCCAGACGCTTCTTCGTAATTTCCAATGCCATTGATTTGTGTGCTGTAACCGAATCTTCCTTCAAATGTTTCGATTTCGAAAATCCGATGCCGTCATCAGCGATACTGCAAATGAACTGGCCGTCCTGCACGTCGAAACCAACATCGATTTTTCCGTTGCCTTCCTTTGGAACCATTCCGTGAAGGATCGCGTTTTCGACGAAAGGCTGGATCAGCAAAGGTGGAATTCCCATGTTGAATTCTACCTTATCGCTCGAATGAATCGAGAATTCAAATTTACTATGGAATCGCAATTGCTCGAGTTCCAGGTAATTCTGAAGACTTTCGATTTCTTTATCAATAGGAATCAGCGAACCTTTTGAATACTCAAGTGTCAGGCGCATTAATTTTGAGAATTTTGACAAATATTTTAAAGCGGAATCAGTTCCATTCTGCACTATAAAACTTGAAATCGATCCGAGGCAATTGAACACAAAATGTGGATTCATTTGCAAATGCAACGCCTTTTGTTCGTACTCGGCGACTTCTTTTTGCAAAGTCAGGCGACGTTTGATTTGCCTGCGGTTGTAGGTCACAAAAATCAATCCCGCTAATAAAAACACACCAATGATTGAAAAAATTGTTAACTGATTCGCTCTTTTTGTTTCCTCAGAAAGGACAGCAGCTTTTCGTTTGTATTCCGATTCCATTTCCGACCGCAGCATTTTTTTTGTATTTTCCTGATTCGTAATGCTGTCACGGGCAACAATGTAATTTTTGTAGTGAAAGAATGCAAGTTCAGCGTTGTTTTTTAAACTGTACAACTCACTCAGTAATTTTTCAGAATGATACGTTTGGTCCAGCACATCAATTTCTTTGGCGTAAGCTAATGATTTGCTCGCAAAAGTGATCGCTTCGTCATACTTTTTCAATTCCTGGTTGAGTAATCCAAGATTGTACAATGCCAATGATGCACCAAATTTATTTTGGATGGCTTCATACATTGCAAACGACGCGTTGTAATATTCGAGCGCTTTTGGATAATTTTTCTCTGATTTGTAGAAATCGCCGAAGTAATTTTTCAGAAGGGCAGAACCACGGTTGTTATCAATTTTTTCAAATAGCCTTTCCGCTTTTTGATAATATTGAAATGCCTGTTTTTTATTACCACTTTCAGCATAAATCACGCCAATATTTGTAAGTGTGACAGGAGCGTTTAATTCACCTATTTCTTCCTGAATTACAAATGCTTTTTTGAAATATTCTAAAGCTTTTGCATTGTTCTGTTGCGATTTGTAAACCACACCAATGTTGTTGTAAGTTTTTGAAATATTGGTTTTCTGGCCCGTTTCAAGATAGCGTTTTAGCGCCTTCTGGTACATTTCCAAAGCCATGTAGTAATTGCTTTGCTGTGAAAAAATAACGCCCTGACTTGCGAACGATCTTCCAAGTCCGTTTTTGATGCGTTTGCGATCAATTTCGGAATCTGAATTCAGTAACTTTTCGAAAACCGTTTGGGCTTTAACAAAGTAATCTTTCGCTTCTTTGTAATTGCCTAGAATGATGTTGCCATTGCCTGAGTTGATGTAAGATGTTGCCAATCCGAATTCGTAATTTGCTTTCCTGGATAAAGTCGCCGCTTTGAGTGCATAAACCGCTGTTGAATCCGGATAGGACTCTTTGTATTGATCCGCAATTGAATTCAAAATATTGACTTTAACCGTATCTGTTTTCGAAACTGCCAGTACGCGTTTCAGACTATCAATTGTTGTTACTGCCGATTGTCCAAACCCGGTTAGGCTCTTAAGTAAGAAAAACAACACTATATAGTTCGTATTTTTCACATTCTCTTGATTAAGTTTAAACAAATATAGAAGACATCTTTGTATAAAAACACGCAATTGTGTGATTGGAGCATTTGAACTACTCTGAATGGGGTTTGGCTTATTATTGCAAATACTTCATTACAGCGTTGTTGACCCATAAGCTGTAAATTAAATTAATGACCGACAGATTCTAACGAAAAAAGTGGTTTTTCCGCATTGCCAATTCACAATGAAATCATATTTCGATTTAGAGGAAGGTGACAATGCACATCCCCACGAAAAAATTTACTTTTACCACACCTGTAATTCCAAATATTTTATTAATTTTTTTGTGAACCGTGCCATGCTAACCATTTTGACATTGACCTGTTTAAAAACAAAAACCCTTTCAATTGCTGAAAGGGTTTTGAAGTATGTTGAAAAACATTTAGAATTTGAAAGCTTTCTTTCCTGGGAAGTACGCAGTGTCCCCTAGCTCCTCTTCAATACGAAGCAATTGGTTGTATTTTGCCATACGGTCAGAACGCGAAGCGGATCCGGTTTTGATTTGGCCACAATTTAATGCAACGGCTAAATCAGCGATCGTATTGTCTTCGGTTTCTCCGGAGCGGTGCGACATTACGGAAGTGTATCCTGCATTTTTCGCCATATTCACAGCGGCTATCGTTTCGGTTAAAGTACCAATCTGGTTTACTTTTACTAAAATGGAATTCGCGATGCCTTTTTCAATTCCGGTAGAAAGACGCTCGACATTGGTCACAAATAAATCATCTCCGACCAACTGTACTTTATCCCCGATTTTATCTGTCAGGTATTTCCAGCCATTCCAGTCGTCTTCGTACATCCCGTCTTCAATGGAAATGATTGGGTATTTTGAAGCCAATTCAGCCAGGTAATCCGCCTGTTCTTCAGAAGATCGGATTTTCCCGCCTGCGCCTTCAAACTTGGTGTAATCGTACTTGCCGTTTACATAAAACTCGGAAGCGGCACAATCCAAAGCTACCATCACCTGATCTCCGAAAGTATATCCGGCATTTTCAACTGCTTTTTTAATGGTATCCAAAGCATCTTCGGTACCACCCGCAAGATTTGGCGCAAAACCACCTTCATCACCAACGGCCGTTGAAAGTCCACGGTCGTGCAATACTTTTTTGAGGTGGTGAAAAATCTCTGTCCCGATTTGCAGTGCCTGCGTAAAAGATTCCGCTTTTACGGGCATAATCATGAATTCCTGGAACGCGATCGGCGCATCAGAATGCGAGCCCCCGTTGATGATGTTCATCATGGGAACCGGAAGCGTGTTTGCGGAAACACCTCCTACATAACGGTACAGCGGCAAGCCCAATTCATTTGCAGCCGCCTTAGCCACAGCCAGGGAAACGCCTAAAATTGCATTGGCACCCAGGTTGGATTTATTCGCAGTTCCGTCAAGATCGATCATGCGTTGATCGATTTGGTTTTGTTCAAAAACAGAAGTACCCAGCAATTCTTCGGCGATTTTTGTATTTACATTTTCTACCGCTTTCAGGACGCCTTTCCCGAGAAATGCTTTTCCGCCGTCGCGAAGCTCTACAGCTTCATGCTCTCCGGTCGACGCGCCCGAAGGGACAGCTGCGCGGCCCAAAACACCGTTTTCGGTTACAACATCGACTTCAATGGTTGGATTCCCCCGGGAATCAAAAATCTGCCTTGCATGGATCTTGATAATAATGCTCATGTTTTTGATTATTCGTTAATATTTATCTCAAATTTTTTCGAAATTACGGAATTATAATAACGCGAAAAAGGACATCATTATAAAGTTATAAACTCAAACGTTTTAGTGAAAGAAATTCCCAAAACGGCAATTAAAACAAAAACCTGTAACGTAAAGCCACAGGTCTTTCTAATTTAGTTTTGCATCCTTTGGATGAATTCATCAAAAAGATAGGAAGAATCGTGTGGTCCCGGGCTCGCCTCCGGGTGATACTGTACGGAGAAGCAGTTTTTTGACAGCATTTTCATCCCGGCGACGGTTTGGTCGTTAATGTGAATCTGGACAATTTCAATATCCGGATGCGCTTCAACTTCTTCCCTGTTAACAGCAAAGCCATGATTCTGCGACGAAATCTCGCCTTTACCAGTAATAAGATTTTTCACCGGGTGGTTAATGCCGCGGTGGCCGCCAAACATTTTGAAAGTGGAAATCCCATTGGCCAAACCAATAATCTGGTGACCGAGACAGATGCCAAATAAGGGCTTATCGTTTGCCAGAATTTCTTTGGCCACTTCGATTACGCCCTCAAGCGGCTCAGGATCACCGGGACCGTTTGAAAGGAAATAGCCATCAGGATTAAAAGCAGCCAGTTCTTTATACGTCGCGTTGTATGGGAAAACTTTAATATAACAATCTCTTTTCGCAAAATTGCGCAGGATATTTGATTTAATCCCGAGGTCCAAAGCGGCAATGCGGTACGTAGCGTTTTCGTCGCCAAAAAAATAGGGTTCAGTCACAGAAACTTTGGATGCCAGTTCAAGACCTTTCATGTCCGGAACGTTGGCCAATGCCAGCTTTAGATCTTCGATTGAAGTACCATCGGTACAAATGACGGCGTTCATAGCGCCGTTATCGCGGATATAAGCGGTCAGCGCGCGGGTATCAACATCGGAGATGCCTATCAAACGTTGTTCTTTGAAATAATCTTCAAGGCTTTCGGATGCACCGACACGGGAATAATTGTAACTAAAATTGCGGCAAACGAGTCCGGCAATTTTTATGGAACCCGATTCGACTTCGTCCTCGTGTACACCATAATTCCCGATATGGGCATTTGTCGTAACCATAATTTGCCCGAAGTAAGAAGGATCGGTAAAAATTTCCTGGTATCCTGTCATTCCGGTGTTGAAGCAAAGTTCACCAAAAGTGGTTCCTGAAATCCCGACGGACTTGCCGTGGAAAACGGTGCCATCACTTAAGAGAAGAATGGCTTTTTGTCGTGTTGTGTATTTCATTATTAGCAGTGAGAATTGAGTAGTTAGATGTTGTGTGCTGCAAATTTAATCCAAATATAATCGATTGAAAAAAATAGTTATAAGCCGACTGTTCATAATTAGCCCCGATGGCAGCGGCATCCTTTTTTGTTTTAAAAAAAGCGCCGTTTCATTTGGCACGTCAAAAACAAAAAAGATAAAGCGGACAGCGGGAACAGCTCCAAATTAAAAACAAAAAAAAAGGACAAACTAATAAAAGTTTATCCTTTGATTTTTATGGGAAGCTGACAATCATTATTCAGCGTCTTCCTTTTTTTCTGTGTCATCAGCCGGAGTTTCCTCAGCCTCAGCAGTTGGAGTTTCAGTCTCAGCTGCTGGAGCCTCTTCAGCTTCAGCGACAGGAACAGCTTCTTCTACCTGTGGTGTTTCCACTTCAGGAGCAACTGTTTCGACTACAGGAGCTTCAACAACAGCTTCAGGAGCTTCTTCTACAGGAGCCTCAGCAACCGGTGCAGCTTTAGGAGCGGCAGGAGCTGTAGTATCAGCGCCTTTAGCTTTTCCACCACGACGGCTTCTTGATTTTTTAGCTTCTTTTTTACCTCCGTTGTATAGTTCGTTGAAATCTACCAATTCGATCATCGCCATATCAGCGTTATCTCCAAGACGGTTTCCAACTTTGATGATACGTGTATAACCACCCGGACGGTCACCTACTTTTGCGGCTACGTCACGGAACAAGTCTGTTACGGCATATTTGCTTCTTAGGTAAGCGAAAACGATACGGCGGTTGTGCGTTGTATCTTCTTTTGATTTTGTGATAAGCGGCTCAACAAATTGTTTAAGTGCTTTGGCTTTAGCAACAGTAGTATTAATACGCTTGTGCTCGATTAGTGAGCAGGCCATATTAGCCAACATAGCTTTTCTATGTCCTGTCTGTCTGCTTAAGTGGTTGAATTTTTTTCCGTGTCTCATGACGTGTTTTTTAAGTCTTCATCTTGCTGCAATCCTCTTTGGAGAGCAAAATATGAAGCTATTTATTCTTTATCTAATTTGTATTTTGCCAAATCCATTCCGAAGGTTAAGTTCTTAACAGCAACCAGTTCATCCAGTTCTGTTAAAGATTTCTTTCCGAAGTTACGGAACTTCATTAGGTCATTTTTATTGAAAGATACAAGATCTCCAAGTGTTTCCACTTCAGCTGCTTTAAGGCAATTCAGTGCTCTTACGGAAAGATCCATATCGACAAGTTTGGTTTTAAGCAATTGTCTCATGTGCAATGATTCCTCATCATAAGATTCCGTTTGCGCGATTTCGTCTGCTTCCAGGGTAATCCTTTCATCAGAGAAAAGCATAAAGTGGTGGATCAGTACTTTCGCAGCTTCAGTAAGGGCATCTTTTGGGCTGATAGATCCGTCAGTCTTGATTTCGAAGACCAATTTCTCATAATCCGTTTTTTGCTCTACACGGAAGTTCTCGATTGCATATTTTACATTTTTTACCGGAGTAAAAATAGAGTCTGTAAAAATAGTACCGATGGCTACATTCTGCTTTTTGTTTTCTTCAGCCGGCACATAACCCCTTCCTTTTTCAATAGTAAGTTCCATATTAAGGTTTACTTTACTGTCAAGGTTGCAGATTACCAGTTCCGGGTTTAACACCTGGAAGCCGGAAATGAATTTCTGGAAATCACCGGCAGTAAGCTGGCTTTTACCTGAAACAGAAATGGTAACCGATTCGTTATCGACATCCTCGATCTGGCGTTTGAAACGTACCTGTTTTAAATTCAGGATGATTTCAGTAACGTCTTCAACAACTCCGGAAATAGTAGAAAACTCGTGGTCTACACCTTCGATTTTAACGGAAGTGATTGCATATCCTTCTAATGCGGACAGCAAAACCCTTCTGAGAGCGTTCCCCACGGTCAATCCGTAACCAGGTTCCAAAGGACGAAATTCGAATTTCCCTTCAAAATCGGTTGAATCGATCATGATCACTTTATCGGGCTTCTGAAAATTAAATATTGCCATAATTTCGACTAAGTCAATTATTATTTGTTGTACAATTCGACGATCAGCTGTTCTTTGATGTTTTCAGGAATCTGCAATCTTGCAGGTACTGATACGAAAACACCTTCTTTAGTATCGTTGTTCCAGGTAATCCACTCATATACATGAGAAGAGTTTGAAAGGGAACGTTCGATAGATTCCAATGATTTTGATTTTTCACGAACAGCGACTTTATCGCCAGGTTTTAAATGGTATGATGGAATGTTAACATTCTCGCCATTTACGGTAATGTGTCTGTGCGATACAATTTGACGGGCACCTCTTCTTGAAGACGCAATCCCCATTCTGTATACCACATTGTCCAATCTCGCTTCGCAAAGCTGGATCAGCACTTCACCTGTTACACCACGTGCAGCAGATGCTTTTTCAAAAAGTCCTCTGAATTGTTTTTCAAGGATTCCGTAAGTGTACTTCGCTTTTTGCTTTTCCATTAACTGAATCGCGTACTCAGATTTCTTTCCTCTTTTTTTTGCCATCCCGTGTTGTCCAGGAGGGTAATTTCTCTTTTCGAAGGCTTTGTCATCTCCGAAAATAGCTTCGCCGAACTTACGGGCGATTTTGGTTTTTGGACCAGTATATCTTGCCATTTTAAAAAATTTTGGGCAGCGATTATGAATTCAGGTCAAATCCTTCGATAATCTTGAGTGCTAACCCGGTTATACTATAAATTAATACTTAGACTCTTCTTCTTTTTGGAGGTCTACACCCATTATGTGGCATTGGAGTAACGTCAATGATTTCAGTTACTTCAATACCTGAGTTATGTACTGAACGGATAGCAGACTCACGTCCGTTACCTGGTCCTTTTACATAAACTTTTACCTTTTTAAGTCCAGCTTCCAAAGCCACTTTGCTGCAATCTTCTGCTGCCATCTGAGCTGCGTAAGGAGTGTTCTTCTTAGAACCCCTGAAGCCCATTTTACCAGCTGAAGACCACGAAATAACTTCACCCTTTTTGTTTGTCAACGAAATGATGATGTTATTGAAAGTTGCGCTGATGTGCGCTTCTCCGGTCGACTCAATAATAACTTTACGTTTTTTTGTACTTGCCTTAGCCATACTACTTATTATTTAGTTGCTTTTTTCTTGTTGGCAACAGTTTTTCTCTTACCTTTTCTTGTTCTCGAGTTATTTTTGGTACGCTGACCTCTTAAAGGAAGTCCGGCTCTGTGGCGAATACCTCTGTAACATCCGATGTCCATTAAACGTTTGATGTTCAATGAAACTTCAGAACGAAGTTCACCTTCAATTTTGTAGTAAGATACTGCATCACGAATGGCACCGATCTGATCGTCATTCCAATCCTGAACTTTGATATCTTCACTTACATTGGCTTTTGCCAAAATCTCTGTAGCTCTGCTTCTACCAACTCCGAAGATATAGGTCAAAGCAATAACGCCTCTCTTGTTTTTCGGGATGTCTACCCCTGCTATTCTTGCCATAATTATCCTTGTCTTTGTTTAAATCTAGGATTCTTTTTGTTGATTACGTATAATCTGCCTTTTCTGCGAACGATAACGCATTCGGCGCTTCTTTTCTTAACTGATGCTCTTACTTTCATTTTAGTTTCGCTTTCAGCTTCCAGCTTTCAGCTTTCAGCGGCTACCTCATGGGCTACTGCTGATGGCTAACTGCTGACAGCTATTAATATCTATAAGTAATTCTTGCTTTTGACAAATCGTAAGGACTCATTTCCAGTTTTACTTTATCACCAGGTAATAACTTGATGTAATGCATGCGCATTTTTCCGGAGATGTGTGCGATTACAATATGTCCATTTTCTAATTCCACACGGAACATTGCATTTGACAATGCTTCAATGATTGATCCGTCTTGTTCTATTGCTGCCTGTTTAGCCATAAATTATTAAGCTACTGCTTTTCTATTTTTACCGCTTTTCATTAAGCTGTCGTAGTGTCTGTTCAATATATATGAATTGATCTGCTGGATAGTATCTATCGCAACACCAACCATAATGATTAACGACGTACCTCCAAAGAACATCGCCCATTGTTGCTGTACTCCGATATTAACGATAATCGCCGGGAACACAGCAATAAGCGCAAGAAACAGAGAGCCAGGAAATGTTATTAAAGACATAATCTTATCTAAGTAATCCGCGGTTTCAACTCCTGGCCTGATGCCTGGAATAAATCCACTACTTCTTTTCAGGTCATCGGCCATCTTGTTCGTCGGCACGGTGATTGCTGTATAGAAATAAGTGAAGATGATGATTAGGAATGCGAAGACAAAACTATACCAGAATCCAAAAGGACTGCTGAATTCACTTGCAATAGACTGAGAAACCTCAGACTCTGACAATTTAGCCAAAGCAGCCGGTATGAACATAATGGCCTGCGCAAAGATGATTGGCATTACTCCGGCAGCGTTAAGCTTTAAAGGAATAAACTGTCGGTTTGCACCAGTAGCATCCTGCTCAAATTCACCACCAACGGTTCTTCTCGCATACTGTACCGGTATTCTTCTTACTGCCATTACCAACAATACACACGCAATAATCACTAACAACCAGATAATTATCTCGATAACCAATAGCATCGGCCCACCGTTGTTGTTTGTAATTGTTGACGTAAATTCCTGAGCAAAAGCCATTGGCATTCTGGCAAGGATACCCACCATAATCAATAGTGAAATACCATTACCAATTCCTTTATCGGTAATCTTCTCTCCAAGCCACATGGCAAAAATCGTACCTGTAACCAGGATCACAACTGAAGAAAATAAGAATTCAAAAGAATCAAAACCTAAGACAAAAGCACTTTGAGGTAACGTTTTGTATAGATTATAGATATAGCCAGGTCCTTGTACAAGTGTAATTGCAATGGTCAGCCAACGCGTAATCTGATTCAGTTTCTTTCTACCACTCTCACCATCTTTCTGTAATTTCTGCAGGTAAGGAATTGCAATTCCCATCAGCTGCACTACAATGGATGCCGAGATGTATGGCATAATACCTAATGCGAAAACAGACGCTTTTGAGAAAGCACCTCCTGTAAACATATCAAGGATTGAACCGATACCGTTTTTAGTCTGCCCTGTTAAGCCCCCTAATTGTGTCGCATCAATACCCGGCAGTGTAACGTGCGCACCAAAACGATAAACCAATAACAGACCCAGCGTAAACAGGATTCTGTTTTTTAATTCTTCGATTTTCCAGACATTGGCTAATGATTCAAAAAATTTCTTCATACGACAGAAAATTACAGGGTTACAGCTTCACCACCAGCCGCTTCAATAGCAGCTTTTGCGGTAGCCGTAAATTTGTGAGCAGTTACTTTTAGTTTCGCTTTCAATTCACCTCTTCCTAAAATCTTAACGATTTCATTTTTGGTAGCCAAACGATTCGTTACAAATACTGTCATATCAACAGTGTCTGTTACAAGTCCATTGTCAACCAACAATTGTAATGTGTCAAGATTAACACCTTCGTATTCTTTACGGTTGATGTTTTTGAAACCAAACTTAGGCACACGCCTTTGAAGTGGCATCTGACCACCTTCAAAACCAATCTTTTTAGAGTATCCTGAACGGGATTTTGCTCCTTTGTGACCTCTTGCGGAAGTACCACCTTTACCGGAACCTTCTCCGCGACCTACCCTCTTATTTTGATTGTGGGTTGAACCTTCAGCAGGTTGTAAGTTACTTAAATTCATAACTGTATTTGTTATTTAACTTCCTCTACGGAAACTAAGTGTTTAACTTTGTTTATCATCCCAAGGATTGCAGGATTTGACTCGTGTTCTACAACCTGGCCCATCTTACGAAGGCCCAAAGCCTCAAGTCCTCTTTTTTGTGTCAGTGGACAGTTGATTTTGCTTCTTACTTGTTTTACTAATAACTTTGCCATATTTCCTGTGATTATCCTTTAAATACTTTCTCTAATGATACACCCCTTTGTCTTGCAACAGTGTGAGCGCTTCTCATTTGCAGCAAAGCATCGAAAGTTGCTTTAACCACGTTGTGAGGGTTTGATGATCCCTGTGATTTTGACAATACATCATGAATACCTACTGATTCAAGAACCGAACGAACAGCTCCACCAGCGATAACTCCTGTACCATGCGAAGCCGGCATTAGGAATACACGTGCACCACCAAATTTACCTTTTTGTTCGTGTGGAACTGATTGCCCGCTCAAAGGAATCCTTACCAGATTTTTCTTAGCATCTTCCACCGCTTTAGCGATTGCTTCAGAAACGTCTTTAGATTTTCCTAATCCGTGACCTACTACTCCATTTTCATCACCTACTACTACAATGGCAGAGAAACCGAATGCACGACCTCCTTTTGTAACTTTGGTAACACGATTTACACTAACCAGACGATCTTTTAATTCAAGTCCGCTTGGTTTTACAGATTCTATATTTCTATTTTTCATAATAAATTAGAATTTAAGTCCAGCGGCTCTTGCGCCTTCTGCTAATGATTGAATACGACCGTGGTATAAATAACCACCCCTGTCGAATGTAACGGTTTCGATTCCGGCTTTTAACGCCTTCTCAGCAACCAGTTTTCCAACTTCGCCTGCTGTTGCAACGTTTGTACCTTTATTTACTCCTTTTTCTCTTGAAGAGGCAGCCAGTAAAGTTACTCCATTCACATCATCAATGAGCTGTGCGTAGATTTCTTTATTGCTTCTGAATACAGAAAGTCTTGGTTTTGCAGCAGTTCCGCTTACAATCTTTCTGATTCTGAATTTGATCCTCTGTCTTCTATCGGATTTTGTTAATGACATAATCTTTAAAATTTTTAAGCTGATTTACCTGCTTTTCTTCTTAATACTTCACCTACGAACTTAACCCCTTTTCCTTTGTAAGGCTCAGGACGACGGAAACCACGAATTTTCGCAGCAACGGCACCCAAAAGCTGTTTGTCATGGGAAGTTAATTTTACGATTGGGTTTTTACCTTTCTCAGAGATTGTTTCTACAACCACTTCAGGCGCCACCTCCAACACGATGTTGTGAGAGAACCCTAAAGCCAAATCCAGCTTTTGACCCTGGTTTGAAGCCCTGTATCCTACACCAACCAATTCCAGTTCTTTAGTAAAACCTTCCGATACCCCGTTAATCATGTTATTGATCAATGATCTGTACAATCCGTGTTTTGCTCTCTGGTCTTTAGTATCTGATGATCTTTCCACAAGGACCTGATCGCCATTCACTGTTATGGTCACGTCAGCATAATCCTGAGACAGCTGACCTTTTTTTCCTTTTACGTTAACCACACCATCTTTCACTTCAACAGTGACTCCGGCAGGAATTACAACGGGATTTTTACCTATTCTTGACATCTTCTGATCTTTTAATAGTTAGTATACGTAACAGATAACTTCACCACCTACATTCAGCTGTTTCGCTTGCTTTCCCGTCATCAGACCTTTAGAAGTTGAAACAATCGAGATGCCTAATCCGTTAAGGATCCTTGGCAACTTTCCGGCACCTGCATACTTACGTAAACCTGGTTTACTAATTCTTTGGATGTCCTTGATTACAGGCTCTTTGGTATCTTTATCATACTTCAAAGCAATTTTGATAGAACCCTGAACGGTGTTCTCCTCAAACTTGTAGCTCAGGATGTATCCCTGATCAAATAAGATCTTGGTAATCTCTTTTTTAAGATTAGAAGCAGGAATCTCAACGACTTTGTGGTTTGCAGCCACTGCGTTTCTAACCCTTGTCAAATAATCCGCGATTGGATCTGTGTACATATAAATTAAATTGCGGTTTTGGTATTCATACCGGACCTTCCGGCAGAACCTGAAACCATTAAACTTTGGTAATTAATTAACAGACAGTTGTAAGTTGCCCGTTAAAAGCGTGCAAACTTACAACTATCTGTTGAAATATCAAAACTGAATTTTACCAGCTTGCTTTTTTCACTCCGGGAATTAGGCCATTGTTAGCCATTTCACGAAATGTTACACGTGAAATACCGAACTGACGCATATAACCTCTTGGTCTTCCAGTGAGTTTGCAACGGTTGTGCATACGAACAGGAGAAGCATTTTTTGGTAATTTCTGTAGGCCTTCATAATCTCCGGCTTCTAACAAAGCCTTCCTTTTTTCAGCATATTTCGCTACCGTTTTCTCTCTTTTCACCTCACGGGCTTTCATTGATTCTTTAGCCATAACTTAATTCTTTTTAAAAGGTAAACCTAATTCAGCCAACAACGATTTTGCTTCTTTGTCTGTCGCAGCACTAGTCACGAAAGTAATGTCCATACCAGTGATTTTATTCACTTTATCGATATCAATTTCAGGAAAAATGATCTGCTCCAAGACACCAAGGTTGTAATTTCCTCTTCCGTCAAAACCTGTAGCTTTGATTCCGTTGAAATCACGAACACGTGGCAAAGCTGAAGTGATCAGCCTGTCAAGGAATTCATACATTCTTTCGCCACGCAAAGTAACTTTAGCACCAATCGGCATTCCTTTTCTCAATTTGAACGACGCGACGTCTTTCTTAGAGATGGTAGAAACAGCTTTTTGTCCTGTGATTTTTGTCAATTCATCTACAGCATAATCGATTAGTTTCTTGTCAGAAACCGCTGCACCAACTCCTTTACTCAAAACGATTTTTTCAAGTTTAGGAACCTGCATTACGTTTTTGTAACCGAATTCTTCTTTAAGAGCAGACACAACGCGGTCTTTATACTCTTGTTTTAGTCTTGGAATATATGCCATCACTATGCTTTATTAGCTTTCTTTGATTCTTTTTTCGCGCCTTTATCTGCTGCTTTGCCTTCTACTAAAGACAAGTTTGAGATATGGATAGGAGCTTCTTTCTTAACGATACCGCCTTGTGGGTTTTTAGCGCTTGGCTTGGTATGTTTAGATACCATGTTCACCCCTTCAACGATCGCTTTGTTTTTCTCAGGATACACACGTGAAACGGTTCCTGTCGTACCTTTGTGGTCACCAGCAATTACCTTTACAGTGTCTCCGCTTTTTATCTTTAGCTTTATCATCTTGATAATAAATTAAAGCACTTCAGGTGCCAATGATACAATTTTCATGAATTGTTTTTCACGAAGTTCTCTCGCAACCGGACCAAAAACACGAGTTCCTCTCATCTCACCCTGCGCATTCAAAAGAACACATGCATTGTCATCAAAACGGATATAAGAACCATCGGCTCTTCTCACTTCTTTCTTGGTACGTACAACAACTGCAGTCGAAACCGCTCCTTTTTTCACGTTTCCGTTTGGAGTGGCATCTTTAATAGAAACTACAATTTTATCTCCGACAGAGGCATAACGACGTTTCGTTCCTCCAAGCACACGGATCGTCAAAACTTCTTTTGCTCCCGTGTTATCTGCTACTTTTAATCTTGATTCCTGTTGTACCATAATTACTTAGCTCTTTCAATGATTTCAACCAATCTCCAACATTTTGATTTACTCAAAGGACGCGTTTCGCTGATCCTTACCGTATCTCCAATGTTACAGTCATTTGTTTCGTCGTGTGCAACAAATTTCTTTGTTTTCAATACGAACTTACCGTATAACGGGTGCTTTACTTTAGTTACCTGCGCAACAACAATGGACTTGTCCATTTTGTTAGAGGTTACAACACCTATTCTTTCTTTTCTTAAGTTTCTTTTATCTTCCATTTTCGCAGAATTATTGTTGCTCTCTTTTGCTCAATTCAGTAGTCAGTCTTGCGACTGTTCTTCTTACACTTCTGATTTGAAGCGGATTCTCTATAGGAGAAATAGCGTGAGCCATTTTAAGATCATTATAGGTCTTTTTAGTCTGGCTCAATTTTTCCTGCAATTCAGCAACGGAAAGATCTTTTATCTCATTTTGTTTCATAATAGTATAAATTATGCTTCGAAATCTCTCGCAACGACGAACTTAGTTTTCACCGGCAGTTTTTGTGCAGCAAGACGCAAAGCTTCTTTAGCTACTGACAAAGGAACACCACCAACTTCAAACATAATTCTTCCAGGTTTAACAACGGCCGCCCAATATTCAACGGCTCCTTTACCTTTACCCATACGTACCTCGAGAGGCTTCTTGGTGATCGGTTTATCCGGGAAAATCTTAATCCAAAGCTGGCCTTCCCTTTTCATGTAACGGGTTGCAGCAATACGCGCAGCCTCGATTTGACGTGAAGTAAGGAACATTCCATCTTCGTGTACAGATTTAATTCCGAACATTCCGTTTGAAAGTTCATGCCCTCTTTGGGAATTTCCTTTCATTTTACCTTTCTGTACCTTGCGGTATTTTGTTCTTTTAGGCTGTAACATTTTTCTTTACTTTTTAAAAAATTACTTTCTTTTACGGTCTCCGCCGCCACCAGGTTTTCTGTCTTTGTTGAAAGGCTTACGATCTCCCCTTGGAGCGTCACCACCTTTACCACCACCTTGGCCCGGTTGCTTCTTGTCCATTCCGACAAGTGGAGAAAGATCTCTCTTTCCGTAAACTTCGCCTTTCATGATCCATACTTTGATACCCATACGACCATAAGTCGTGTGTGCTTCAGCCAAAGCATAATCAATATCGGCTCTGAAAGTTGATAGAGGAATACGTCCTTCTTTGAAACCTTCTGAACGCGCCATCTCAGCTCCATTCAAACGACCAGAGATTAAAACTTTGATGCCTTCAGCGTTCATACGCATTGAGGCAGCAATAGCCATTTTAATTGCTCTTCTGTAAGAAATACGGCTTTCGATCTGACGGGCAATGCTAGTCGCAACCAGATAAGCATCAAGTTCAGGTCTTTTAATTTCAAAGATGTTAATTTGAACCTCTTTGTCAGTAACTTTCTTAAGTTCTTCTTTCAACTTGTCTACCTCTTGTCCGCCTTTCCCGATAATGATACCAGGTCTTGCAGTAGTGATAGTAACGGTTACAAGTTTCAAAGTTCTCTCGATGATTACTTTTGATACACTAGCTTTAGATAAACGGGCGTGGATGTACTTTCTGATTTTATAATCTTCGGCGATTTTGTCACCGTAATCATTTCCACCATACCAGTTAGAATCCCAACCTCTGATGATCCCAAGTCTGTTTCCAATCGGATTTGTCTTTTGTCCCATCTTAATTATTTGCTTGTGTGTTATCTAATTGTCCCAACACGATGGTTACGTGGTTAGAACGTTTTCTAATTCTGTGTGCTCTTCCTTGTGGTGCAGGACGAAGTCTTTTCAGCATCATCCCACCGTCAACACGGATTTCTTTTACAATTAAGCCTGCTTCCGCCACGTTTCCGTCTGCATTTTTCTGCTCCCAGTTGTTGATGGCAGACAATAACAGTTTTTCAAGCTTGCGTGAAGCTTCTTTAGTGCTGAACCTTAAAATGTTCAACGCTCTTTCTACCTTCTGACCCCTTACCAAGTCTGCTACTAAGCGCATTTTTCTAGGTGAAGTAGGGCAGTTATTCAACTTTGCGAAAGCAATCTGCTTGTTAGCTTCTTTGATGCCTTCGGCTCTTTCTCTTTTACGAACTCCCATTGCTTCTTATTTTTTACCTTTATTTTTTGCTCCAGCATGACCACGGAATGATCTTGTCGGTGAAAACTCTCCTAATTTATGACCTACCATGTTTTCAGTTACGTAAACAGGTACAAACTGACGACCGTTGTGTACAGCGATCGTTTGGCCGACGAAGTCAGGCGTAATCATAGAAGCACGAGACCATGTCTTTACTACTCCTTTATTACCTTTTTCAATATTCTCCTGTACTTTTTTATCCAGCTTATAGTGAACAAAAGGACCTTTTTTTAATGAACGTGCCATATCTTAATTATTTCTTTCTACGTTCTACGATATACTTATTACTCGGGTTCTGTTTAGAACGTGTCCTGTATCCTTTAGCTGGCAATCCTTTTCTTGAACGTGGATGTCCACCTGAAGAACGTCCTTCTCCACCACCCATTGGGTGATCGACAGGGTTCATTGCTACTGGTCTTGTTCTTGGCCTTCTGCCCAACCATCTTGTCCTACCGGCCTTACCGGAAACGATCAACTGGTGGTCAGAGTTGGAAACTGCTCCAATGGTAGCCGAACAAGTCAACAAGATCAATCTTGTTTCCCCTGATGGCATTTTAATTGTAGCGTATTTTCCGTCCCTTGCCATTAATTGTGCAAATGTTCCAGCAGAACGAGCGATAACAGCTCCCTGCCCAGGACGCAATTCAATACATGAAATGACAGTTCCCAATGGAATTTTGCTCAATGGCAATGTGTTACCGATTTCAGGTTGTGCTTCAGCTCCGGAAACTAATTTCTGGCCTACCTGCAACCCGTTTTGGGCAACGATATAAGTTTTCTCACCATCAGCGTAAGCTAATAAAGCGATGAACGCAGTTCTGTTTGGATCGTACTCGATTGATTTCACTGTAGCCGGAATACCGTCTTTAGTTCTTTTAAAATCGATTACACGATAACGCTGCTTGTGACCACCACCCGTATAACGCATGGTCATCTTTCCTTGACTATTTCTACCTCCTGAGTTTTTTATCGGCGCTAACAAAGAGCGTTCCGGCTTATCAGTTGTAATAGCGTCAAAACTATTCACAACTCTAAATCGCTGACCCGGGGTAATAGGTTTTAATTTTCTAACTGACATAGTGCTGCCTTAATGTTTAGATATTATTGTAAAAATCTATTGTTTCTCCTTCTTGTACTTGTACAATCGCCTTCTTGAAAGCGTTTGTCTTTCCACTGATCATACCACTTTTAGTGTATTTTGTACTTCTGTCCGGTCTAACGTTCATGGTGTTCACATTTACAATCGTTACGCCATAAGCAGCTTCAACAGCCTGCTTAATTTGTACTTTGTTTGCTTTCCTGTCAACCACAAAACCGAACTGGTTCAAAGTCTCACCTTGCTTGGTTACTTTTTCAGTTACTATAGGCTTAATTATGATGCTCATATCCCTATTATTTGCTTAAATTTTCTTCAATTCCTTCTAAAGAACCTTCCAATAACACAATATTATTTGCGTTTAGAATGGCGTAAGTACTTAATTCTGAGCTACTTACAACGCTAGAAGCTTTTAAATTGCGTGACGACAAATATACATTTTTATTTGTATCACCCAACACGAATAAAGATTTTTTGTTTTCTAACCCTAAAGCTTTCAAAACATTAATGAAATTTTTAGTGTTTGGAGTATCAAAACTGAAGTCTTCCAAAACGATCAGGTTAGCTTCTTTTGCTTTCAAAGAGAAAGCCGATTTTCTAGCCAGACGTTTCAAACTTTTGTTCAATTTGAAAGAATAACTCCTTGGTCTTGGACCAAAAACAGTACCCCCACCTTTAAACAAAGGGTTTTTAATACTTCCTGCACGGGCTGTACCGGTACCTTTTTGTTTCTTGATCTTACGAGTAGACCCGGTAACTTCAGCACGCTCTTTTGCTTTGTGCGTTCCTTGTCTTTGGTTCGCCAGATACTGTTTTACATCTAAGTAAACTGCATGCTTGTTTGGCTCGATTCCAAAAACGTCATCAGAAAGCTGTACTTTTCTTCCAGTTTCTTTTCCGCTGATATTTAAAACATTTACTTCCATTACTTCTGAATGATTACATAAGAGTTATTGTGTCCAGGAACTGCACCTTTAACCAAAATAAGGTTTTTCTCTGCAATTACTTTTAACACTCTCAGGTTTTGAACTTTAACATTGTCTCCACCCATTCTTCCAGCCATACGCATTCCTTTGAATACGCGTGATGGATAAGATGAAGCTCCCACAGATCCAGGTGCTCTCAAACGGTTGTGCTGACCGTGAGTCGCCTGACCCACACCACCAAAACCATGACGCTTTACAACACCCTGAAAACCTTTACCTTTGCTAACGCCTTGAACGTCCACAAATTCCCCTTCTTCAAAAACGGTCACGTTAATAACGTCACCTAATTTTTGCTCTGTTGCGAAATCCTGGAATTCAACGACTTTTTTCTTAGCTACAGTTCCCGCTTTTTTAAAGTGGCCAACAGCCGCTTTTGTGGAATGTTTCTCGTTTTTGTCATCGAAACCAAGCTGCAACGCTTCATACCCGTCAACACCTTTGGTTCTGACTTGGGTAACAACACATGGTCCAGCTTCAATTACGGTACAAGGAATGTTTTTCCCGTTCTCGTCGAAGATGCTGGTCATGCCGATTTTTCTACCAATTAACCCAGACATAAAATATAATTAATAATTAATAATTGATAATTGACAATGATTGCCAATCAGTTTAAATTCTTTTACTTGTATTAAGACATTAGAAATGAGTATTGAGACGAAAATCTCAATACTCAATCCAAAAATCTATATACTTTTATCAGACTTTGATCTCTACTTCAACACCACTAGGCAACTCTAATTTCATTAGCGCATCAATGGTTTTTGAAGAGGAAGAATAGATGTCGATAAGTCTTTTGTATGACATTACTTCGAATTGCTCTCTCGCTTTTTTGTTTACGTGCGGAGAACGAAGTACTGTAAAAAGCTTTTTGTGTGTTGGCAACGGAATTGGTCCGGTTACTACAGCGCCAGTACTTTTTACTGTTTTTACGATCTTCTCAGAAGATTTGTCAACCAACATGTGATCGTAAGATTTCAATTTTATTCTGATTTTTTGACTCATTTTCTTAAGAATTAAGCGTTACCTTTTGCTTTTTTGATTACAGCTTCCGAAATGTTAGCCGGTGTTTCAGCGTAGTGTGAAAACTCCATAGTAGAAGTCGCACGACCTGAAGACAACGTCCTCAATGTAGTGACATAACCGAACATTTCAGACAATGGCACATCAGCCTTGATTGTCTTAGCGCCATTTCTGTCACCCATATCATTCACCTGGCCACGACGACGGTTGATATCACCTACGATATCTCCCATGTTTTCTTCCGGTGTAATTACTTCCATTTTCATGATTGGCTCAAGGATGATTGCTCCTGCAGCTTTCGCCACTTCTTTATATCCAAGTTTTGCAGCCAATTCGAAAGAAAGTGCATCAGAATCCACAGGGTGGAAAGATCCGTCCAAAAGGGTTACTTTCAAACTATCTACCTGATAACCTGCCAAAGGACCTGTTTTCATCGCCTCACGGAAACCTTTCTCTACAGAAGGGATATATTCCTTAGGAACGTTACCACCTTTAACGGCATTCACGAACTGCAATCCTACAGGCACTTTACCGTCCACTTCATCTGCTGGCTCAAGGATAAATACGATATCACCGAATTTACCACGACCACCCGATTGTTTCTTGTAGGTTTCCCTGTGTTGCGCCGATTTTGTAAACGCTTCCTTATATTCAACCTGAGGCTCGCCCTGGTTTACTTCTACTTTAAACTCACGTTTCATACGATCCACAAGGATGTCAAGGTGAAGCTCACCCATACCTGAAATGATTGTTTGACCAGAAGCTTCGTCTGTACGTACTGTAAACGTTGGATCCTCTTCAGCCAATTTAGCCAAAGCCATACCCATCTTATCCACGTCAGCTTTGGTTTTTGGCTCGATAGCGATACCAATTACCGGCGCAGGGAATTTCATAGATTCCAGGATGATCGGGTTTTTCTCGTCACACATCGTGTCACCAGTCTTGATATCCTTAAATCCAACTGCTGCTCCAATATCACCCGCCTCGATATAATCAATTGGGTTTTGTTTGTTGGCGTGCATTTGGTAAATCCTTGAAATACGCTCTTTGTTACCTGAACGTGTGTTCAAAATGTACGAACCTGCATCAAGACGTCCTGAATAAGCACGAAAGAAAGCCAGACGGCCTACGAATGGATCAGTAGCAATCTTAAATGCCAAAGCAGCGAACGGCTCTTTTACATCCGGACGACGTAAGATTTTGGTTTGGTCTTCTTCCAACAAATCAGCATCATCAGGGTGAATCCCTTCGATACCCTCTTTATCCAATGGAGAAGGCAAATATTTACAAACTGCATCCAGCATGAACTGAACTCCTTTGTTTTTGAAAGAAGAACCGGCAATCATCGGGATGATGGCCATGTCCATAGTCGCAGCACGTAACGCATTGTTGATCTCTTCTTCAGTAATCGAATCCGGATCTTCCATGTATTTATCAAGCAGGTTCTCATCATAATCAGCAACCGCTTCGATAAGGATATCCCTATATTCTTTCACTTCATCCACCATATCAGCAGGAATATCAACGATATCGAAAGTAGCACCTAAAGTCTCATCATGCCATACGATAGCCTGATTTTTTACCAAGTCAACTACACCTTTAAAGTCTAATTCTTCCCCGATTGGAAGTGTGATCGCTACCGCGTTTGATTTCAACATATCACGAACTTGTTGACAAACTCCAAGGAAGTTTGACCCCTGACGGTCCATTTTATTTACGAATCCCATACGTGGCACACGGTACTGGTCAGCAAGCCTCCAGTTGGTTTCTGATTGTGGCTCAACACCATCAACAGCAGAAAAAAGGAAAACAAGACCATCCAATACACGAAGCGAACGGTTTACCTCTACGGTAAAATCCACGTGTCCCGGAGTATCGATGATGTTAAAGTGATAAGGTAAAGAGCTCGGGATTAATTTACCCTGCTCTGTTGGGAAATTCCACTCACAGGTTGTCGCAGCTGAAGTAATTGTGATACCACGCTCCTGCTCCTGCGCCATCCAGTCCATTGTTGCAGCACCATCGTGTACTTCACCAATTTTGTGTGATTTACCAGTATAAAAAAGGATACGCTCAGTGGTTGTCGTTTTACCAGCATCAATGTGAGCAGCAATTCCAATGTTTCTTGTATATTTTAAATCTCTTGCCATTTCTTATGATTAAAATCTAAAGTGAGAGAATGCTTTATTTGCTTCAGCCATTTTGTGAGTATCCATTCTCTTTTTAACAGCAGCACCTTCTTCTTTAGCCGCAGCTAAAACTTCAGAAGCCAACTTTTGAGCCATCGATTTCTCATTTCTTCTACGGGCGTAAAGGATCATCCATTTCATCGCCATAGAGATTTTACGGTCTGGTCTGATTTGCATTGGGATTTGGAAGGTAGCCCCACCCACACGACGTGAACGTACTTCTACGTGCGGCATCACATTGGTTAAAGCATCTTTCCAGATTTCAAGTGCTGATTTTTCAGCGTCTTGCTTTTTTGTCTCTACGATATCAATCGCATCATAGAATACTTTAAAAGCAGTTGATTTTTTACCGTCCCACATTAAGTTGTTTACAAAACGTGTCACCAATTGGTCGTTAAACCTTGGATCCGGCAAAAGAGGTCTTTTCTTGGCCTGTCTTTTTCTCATTTCTTTTCTTTACTTTAAAAGTTAAATTACTTTTTAGCTTCTTTAGGGCGTTTTGCTCCGTATTTAGATCTTCTTTGCGTTCTTCCTGCTACACCTGATGTATCAAGCGCACCACGAACGATGTGATACCTAACTCCCGGCAAATCTTTTACCCTTCCACCCCTAACTAATACTATCGAGTGCTCTTGTAGATTGTGTCCTTCACCAGGGATGTAAGCATTCACTTCATTTCCATTTGTCAAACGTACACGCGCTACTTTACGCATTGCGGAGTTTGGTTTTTTTGGAGTTGTAGTGTAAACACGCGTACAAACACCTCTTCTCTGAGGACAAGAATCTAAAGCAACCGATTTACTCTTCTTAGTTATCTGGGTTCTTCCAGTTCTTACTAATTGTTGAATTGTTGGCATAATTAAATACTAAAAATTTCTTATGTTTATAAAATTCCCGCTTTTTACGGGGTTGCAAATGTAGTAATATTTTTTAATGAAACAAATCATAATTCATTAATTTTCAAGCATATTATTCAACACTGGAATTTTTATAACAAATGAGTCTTTTTTTGCGTTATTTTTATCCAAAATTCACAACCCCTTGAAACTTTCACCGTTTATTTTTTGCTTTTTTTTCGCATTCACTGCTGCCAGTTCACAGCAACTGACGTTAAAAATTTCAGGCAAAACAGGCCGCGAAAACAAGGTGATCGATTCCATTTCATACAAAAAGGCACATCCCGACCTCAAGTCATTGAAAACGGAGATGACGGTGTTCCATGAAAATATGGTGAGGGCAGGATACATCGAATGCGAAATAGGTTCTCCAGAAAAAATAAACGATACGGTTTATCGCTACAATACAAGTTTAGGCAACCGTACAAAATCAATTGTCGTTTACACCAACGCGGCATGGAGAAAACAGATCCCGGAGTTTAAGGAAGACGCTGCGGAGATCAACTTTAATACTATAGAGGCCTTCCTTAAAAAGACCGTCAGCTTTTTTGAGCGCCAGGGCTATGCTTTAGCCAAAGTAAAACTGGTACATTTTGAAAAAAAAGGCGATGCACTTTACGCGGAACTCATCGCCGATTTGGGTAAAAAAAGAGAACTGAATGACATCGTCATTAAAGGGTACGAAAAGTTCCCACAAGGACATCTCTTAAACATCAAAAAACTGTACCGGAAGAAAACCTTCAATCAGGAAAACCTGAAAAATATTTATGGCGATTTTGAAAAATTCCGCTTTGTTAAGCAGACCAAATATCCGGAAATACTCTTTACCAAAGACACAACCAAGGTATACGTGTATCTTGAAAAAGCCACGCCCAATAAATTCGAGGGCTTTATCGGATTTTCGAATGACGAAAAGAGCAACGTGAAACTGAATGGCTATCTGGATTTACAACTGGTTAATATCCTGAATTCCGGTGAAGAATTCTCACTTTACTGGAAGAGCGATGGCGAGGACCAAAAGACATTTAACCTGGGCCTGGAACTGCCTTATATTTTTAAATCGAAACTCGGACTCAAAACATACCTGAACATCTTCAAGCAGGACAGCACTTTTCAGAATACACGTACTGCTATTGATCTAGGCTACCTTTTTAACTACAACACCAGGACCTATATCGGGTACCAGTCTTCCGAATCCAGCGATATCCAGAATCAAAATAACGCTTCCATAAGCGATTATAAAAACGCCTTTATCACAGCAGATTTTGAATATGTGGATTTTAAATCCGACCAATTCCTCTTTCCTGAAAACACCAGGCTGACCGTTAAAATTGGAAAGGGCTCGCGCACCTCAAAACTGGAGAACAACAGCCAGTACTTCATCAACGCTGATATCATGCATAATTTCTACCTGGACAAAAATAACAGTATTAGTTTACGAAGCCAGGACTATTACCTCAAAAGTAAAAATTATATTATCAATGAGTTGTACCGATTTGGCGGTATCAATTCCGTTCGGGGATTTAATGAAAATAGCCTCCAGGCAAATTTATTTGCCTCGATACTCACGGAATACCGTTACCAACTCGCGTCCAACCTTTACGCACACTCCATCATTGATTACGGCCATTTTGACGACAGTACTTCAGGAAACAAAGGAAGCTTACTTGGTTTGGGCTTTGGATTCGGATTATTGACTAAAAATGGGCTGTTACACCTCGTATACGCCAATGGAAGTGCTAACCATCAGGAAATCAAACTCTCCAACTCCATCATCCACATTAGTTTTAAGACGAATTTTTAAAGATTGTTGTTAAAACGTGCACTTCTTTCAATGTTTGTTTGGATTGTTAACAAATATTTAAGACATTTGGTTATAACTAAATCAAATTAATAAATATGAAACCTAGATTAACAAATTACTTTGCAGTACTATTTGTGCTGTTTGTGCAATTCGCTTTTGCACAGGAAAGGACGGTTAGCGGGACAGTTTCTGACAATAACGGCCTTCCGCTTCCAGGCGTTGGCATTGTCATAAAGGGTACGCAGACCGGAACACAAACCGATTTTGACGGAAAGTACTCGATTAAGGCAACGCCTACGACGGTACTTGTTTTTAGCTTTATCGGGATGAAGACGCAGGAAGTTGTCGCGTCTTCTACATCGCTTAACGTAAAGATGGTCGACAATGCCATTGAACTGGAAGGTGTTGTAGTAACCGCTTTCGGAATCAAAAGAAATCCCAAAGATCTTGGGTACTCCGTAAGCACTGTCAAGGCAGGAGACCTGACCGAAAATTCAGAACCGGATCTTATCCGATCACTTAATGGAAAAGTTCCTGGTGTCAACGTAAATGTTTCAAGCGGTGTTGCTGGAGCTTCAAACCAAATTACGATAAGGGGTATTTCTACTTTTGGAAACAGTCAGCCATTGATTGTAGTGGATGGTGTAACCTATAGCAACAATGAGATTACCACTTCAAGTCAGGTTACTGGAGGCGGAGGTTATGAGTCAGCCTTATCCAGCCTGGATCCCAATGATATCGCGTCAGTAAACGTTCTTAAGAGTGCGGCCGCATCTGCTTTATATGGATCCAGAGCTTCGAATGGTGTAATTGTGATCACCACTAAATCAGGATCTCCAAAATCGAAAATGGATAAAAAGCTAAGCATTAATGTCGGTACGGGAACGTATTTTGAAAACATCGCGAATCTTCCTGAATACCAGAACAAATATGGCGCCGGTTCGAACTTTAATTATGGTGCAGCATCCAACGGTTCATGGGGACCGAGCTTTGATTCGCTTACGACCATACCAACGTGGGCACCACTTTTGGCTGCCTTTCCTGAATTAGGGCCAACACAGCCCTACGTTGCGCATCCAAACAACGTTAAAGATTTATTTAGAACAGGAACAGTTATTGAGAATACGCTTGGCTTTAACTATTCTGGCCAGGAAGGAAGTTTTAATCTTACGATTTCTGATTTAAACCAGGATGGATACATTCCTTATAACACCTACGACAGGACTTCCATTTCTACAGGAGGTAATTTTAAACTCCCAAATGGCATTACCATCGGTGGAAATATGAGCTATTCCAAAACGCAACAAGTCGGTGGTTTTTTTGGAGAAAACCAGTTTGACGGATCTTCTTCGTCATTCGCCAGAACTTTATATTTAGCGAGGAACTGGGATTTCAACCTTCCGTATGAAGATCCGGTAACAGGTCAGTCTGTTATTCCTAATGCCGGTTACGACCATCCATTGTGGTCATGGAAACATGATAAAATTATCACCAACACGAACAGGATTGTAATTGGCGGTAATATGTCTTATAATTTCAATGACCATATTTCTGTTTCCTACCGTCTTGGTTACAATAAATACGATCTTGACCGACTTGAAATAAGGGATAAATATTCAAGAGCCGATGGGGGTGTTGGTACGTTGCTTTCCGATCGTTTCACAAATACCGATATTGAATCTACGTTATTGTTTAATTTTAACTACAAACTAAGTGCCGATTTCGGACTTGAGGCTATCGTTGGAAGTAATTTATTGGATACTGAATCCTCAAGACAATCATTTCAGGGAAAAGAATTGATTCTTCCAAATATTTATAACCTGAAAAATACAAAAAGTATTGCCGACCTTCTGGATGAAGGAAATAGGAAACGCAACGCCGGGGTATTTGCAGACGTCACTTTCTCATTTAGGGATTATCTGTTTCTAAATGCTACTGGCAGAAACGAATGGAGTTCTGTGCTACCAAAAGATAACAATTCTTATTTTTATCCTTCAGTAAGTACTTCATTAGTTCTGACAGACGCCTTTAAAATGAATAGCAAGGTTTTAACTTTTGCGAAACTTAGGGCTGCGTATGCCAAAGTGGCGAAGGATACAGACCCAGAGTTTTTAAATATCTTTTATTCATTAGGTCAGGCTTACAATGGTCAATCGGTAATTAGTAACAATACGCAACTGGGTGATCAACAAATCACGCCAGAGTTCTCTAATGAATTCGAAGTCGGGACCGACCTGGAGTTTTTTAATAGGAGAATTGCGTTGGATTTAAGTGTGTACAGTAAAAAAACAACGGACTTGATCAATGATGTAAATGTTCCCATAACCAGTGGTTATCAAACATACACTACCAACGCCGGCGACATGACAAATAAAGGCGTTGAGATTGGGTTGACAGTTGTTCCAGTGCAGACGAAGAACTTCAAATGGTCACTTTTAACCAATTTCACAAAAAACAAAAACGAAGTAACCAAGATTTTTGCAGGTATCAGTAAATTACAATTAGACCCTAATGAGATTGGCTATGCCATAGTGGGTGAGCCGTTCGGTGTGTTTTACGGCACGAGATTCGCTCGTGATGCAAACGGAAATTACCTTATAGACCCTTCTACGGGAGGAATTCTTGCAGATCCGGAACTGGGCATTATCGGTGACCCAACCCCTGATTTCAAAATGAATTTCATCAACACATTTAGCTACAAGGGATTTACATTAAAAGCACAGGTTGACTGGAGACAGGGAGGCGACATCAGTTCTACAACCATACAATCTTTGCTTGGCCGTGGTGTGACGAGAGATACGGAAGACAGGGAACATACTTTTATCATTCCAGGTTTTTATGGTAACGCTGATGGGACACCAATGCTTGACGGAAATTTAAATCAAATTCCAAACACCTCACAGCTTACAATGAATGAGCTTTATTTTTCACCGGGAAGCAGTAACACGTTTGCTATAAATAGTGTTGATGAGGCAGATATTTATGATGGAACTGTGTTCAGGCTAAGGGAAATAAGCCTGACTTACGATGTACCTAAAAAATTACTCGAAAAAACGCCTTTTGGAAATATCAGTTTTAGTGTAATGGGCAGCAATTTATGGTATCTCGCACCAAACGTACCAAAATATACAAATTACGACCCGGAAACAACCAGTTACGGATCTTCAAGGCTTCAGGGAATCGAAGTTACTGCCGCACCGACAGCAAAACGCTATGGCTTTAAACTTAATTTAACTTTCTAAAAAAAAATATATGAAAATTTCAAAAAAAATATACCGCAACAAAAGCAAGATTTTCTTGTTGGCTGGCACGCTGGCTTTTTTGAGTTGCCAGGATTATCTTGATGTGGACACTGATAAGGATAATTCAACGAATGCTCCGTTAAATCTGTTATTAACAAGCATTGAAGTGAACGTCGACAACACCACCGACTTTTTAAATTATACCGGCGACATTCTCCAGGTGTATACCCATCAGATGGTGGTAAGGGAAGAACAGGACCAGTATGGTACAAAAGTGAATAATATTAATGTACTAAACGAATGGAACAATACCTATCTGACGCTTACAAACATTGAAACCCTGATCAAACAAGGAACTGAATCAGGCGATATGGTATATGTAGGGCTTGCGCAATTGCAAAAAGCTTATTTGATGTCTGTTGCTGTGGATTTATTTGGAGATGTTCCTTACACTGAAGCAGGCCAATTGGCTTCAGGCGGTATCATTAGCCCAAAATTCGACAATCAGGCTGAAATATACGCCGCTATCATGGATCTAATTGAGACCGGCAAGGCCAATGTGGCCTCTGATGCAGGAATTCAAAAGCCCGCTGCAGACGATTTATTTTATGGTGGTGACACTGAAAAATGGATCAAATTTGCCAATACGTTTAAGTTGAAGTTATACAATCAGACACGGTTGTCTCCAAACTTTGACCAGGCAGGTTTTGATGCTTTAATCGCAGAGAATAATTTCTTCGACTCCAATGACGATGATTTCCAATTCAATCACCAAAACACATTATCTCCTTCTGATGAAAGAAATAAATTCTTTCTTGAATCATACAATAGTACACAATTCACTACTTACATGAGTCCCTGGTTTTATGAAATCCTTAAAGGCATGAATCCAAACATTCACACAGGGAATGAAGATCCGAGAATTCCTTACTACTTTTTTAACCAGCTTGAAGACGGACAACTTCCTCCTGATCTAGGGGATCCTGCAACCGGAAATCCGAAAGCTGATTACTGGGATTCATCTACGGGATTTTTTACAATCCGATTCGGAAGTATCGGACCATATCGCGATTTTAGTACTGAGAATTCATATACTTATCCAGGGATTTTCCCAGCAGGCGGGCGATATGATGACAATCAGGGAGGCAATGTAAACGACATGATGAACAATGACCCCGATGCTCCTGCGCCGCCGACTGGCATAGCACCGCACAGGATTCTTACTTACGCTGAATTCCTTTATATCCAGGCTGAATTAATTCATGTCGGTAAACTTACAGGAAATGAAGGCGCAAAACTGCAGGCAGCAATGGAAGCTAGTTTTGCTAAAGTGGACGAAGTAGTTGATAACAACCAGGCACCACAAACCATTCCAAACTTGGTAGGAAGCGCTGCTGTAACCACGTTTATTGGTAATGTGATGGCCGAGTTCAATGCGGCTTCAGCGGATAAGAAGCTGGAAATAATGATGACTCAGAAATGGGTAGCTACTTTCGGAGATCCATTTGATCAGTACAATGACTATAGGAGAACCGGATATCCAATACTTGCAAACCCAAACAGTACCTCTCCGGAATATCAGCTTGACAATGGTGACGGATTCCCTTTAGAAGATTCTCAAACTGTCCTGAACAACCCATTCCCGCTGTCTTTCTACTGGCCACAAAGTGAATTGGAGGTCAATGCCAATGCTCCGATTCAAAAAGTAGGCCTTGGCGATTACAGAATATTCTGGGATATCAATTAAAAAATAAATTATTATGAAAAATATAAAATTAATATTCACCTTACTCGCAATCGTATTGCTGGTTCCATCTTGTGAGAATGATGGCGGTGATTCAAAAATAGACACTCAGAACGGTGCCGTGCCTAATGTACAAAAGGTTGAAGATTCGGAAGCTTTTGTAAATCTGGTAGCTGTAAACAATGGCGACCCAATTAATTTACAGTTTACCATCGGTGTTGGAGAAGGGGAAGAATTGGTCCAGTCAATGGATGTCCTTCTTTTCTATTATAAAACTGACGGAAGTGTATACAAGGGCACCCTTGATAATGATGTGACATCTTTTCCTAAGACTTACAGCATTTCACAGGCAGATTTATTTGACGTATTTGATGAATTGAATTCGGCAGCAGATATTGAAGTTGGCGATCAATTGCTTGTAACCACAAATGTCACGTTAAAAGACGGAACGAACATTCAAATGGTTAATGATGATGGATCCAATAACTTTTCACCGAATATTGCGAATTCTTCATTTTATGACGTTATACAAACGTATAATGTAGCGTGTGAATCGGATCTGGGAGGAACTTATAACTACACAACAACCAACGCAAGTGCTCCAACGGGAGAGTTTGCTGCTGGTCCTTTAACCGGAACTACTACGTTAACTGACAATGGTGGTGGCGTCTATTCAATAGATGATGCGTCGTTTGGCGGCTGGATTGGGCTATATGGACCGGGTAATGTTGCTACAGGAGTAACGTTTACAGATGTTTGTGGCCAGCTTTCGTACACCGATGCTGACCAATTTGGTGAAATTTTTACGCTAAGCAATCTCGTTGTAAATGGCAGTGAACTCTCCTTCCATTGGGAGAACGATTATGGTGAATTTGGTGACACAACGCTAACCAGGACCGATGGTACTGATTGGCCTCCTTTGCACTTATAATCGCAATAAAACATTCTTGAAAAAGGGTTGGTCAATGGCCAACCCTTTTTTTATATCTTTGCCGCATGGAAAAAGAACATTTAATTTTTGGGATCAGAGCAATTATTGAGGCGATAACCGCAAAAAAAGAAGTAGATAAAGTATTTCTACAGAAAGATATTTCGGGAGAGCTGATGAAAGACTTGATGAAAGTCCTGAAAAGAAATAACATCAACTTCTCCTACGTTCCTGTTGAAAAACTCAACCGATTAACGGTAAACAACCACCAGGGTGCTGTAGCATCGATATCTCCCGTGAGTTTTCACGATCTTGAAACGCTCACTGAAAAAATTCTTGCTACCGGTAAGAACCCGTTGTTTCTAATCCTCGATCAAATTTCAGATGCCCGAAATTTTGGAGCAATTATCCGTACCGCGGAATGTACAGGCGTCGACGCCATCATTGTCCAGAAAGCAGGTTCTGCCCCCGTGAATGGCGATACGGTAAAAACATCAGCTGGCGCCGTATTTAATGTGCCTATTTGTAAAGTTGAACACATCAAAGATGCCATTTTCTATCTTCAGGGCTCGGGATTTCGCACGATTGCCGCCACCGAAAAAACCGATCAGAATGTTTATGATGTGGCGTTAAGTGGACCCATTGCAATCATTATGGGTTCAGAAGACCGTGGAATAAATCCGTCGGTTTTGAAAATCGTAGACGACAAAGCCAAGTTACCCATGTTCGGCAGTATCGGTTCGTTGAATGTTTCCGTCGCCTGCGGCGCATTCCTTTATGAAGCGCTTCGTCAGCGCAGTTAATCAGCATCAGGATCTTCTTCTTTTCTGGAAGGAATAAATTGATATACATATTTTATCTCCGGAATGTCAGTAGAAGTTCCTTCTCTCTCAGGCTCTGGTGGCGGGAGGTTCACAAAATTTCCGTTTTCATCAAATCGCTGCATAAATTTGTCGTGCTGCGGGTTATAATCCGGCTTTTCCCATTCGTACCTGATTAACTTCTGATAGTCCGGGGTCTTGTAAAGAAATGCAAATACAAAACCTGTGATCAAGCCTCCCAAATGGCCTTCCCACGAAATCTTCTCATCCACTCCCGGAAAGATATACCACACCAAACCGCCATAAATCAAAGTAACCATCAGCGACAATGCCACCAATCGGTAGTAGCGGGTAAGAATGCCTTTTAAAAAAATGAACGCCACCAGGACGTAGATCAATGCACTTGCGCCGATATGAAATGAATCGCGTCCGATAGCCCAGGTAATTAGTCCGGAAAACAGTACGCCAAATATCAAAACCCGAAACGTCAACTCGCGGTAGAAATAGCGCAAAGCTGCCAATAAAATGAAAAGCGGCACTGAATTATTGAATAAATGATTGAGGTCGCCGTGTATGAAAGGGCTAAAAAGAACACCGCGCAATCCCTGGAATGTCCGCGGGTAAATGCCATAATCAGCCAATTGCAGCCCAAATTTTAAATTAGCCCAAAAGACAACCCACAATGCCAATACCGAAAACACAGGCAATGCCACTACGGAAGGTGAAAATTTAAAATGATTTTCGTTCATTGCTATTGGTTTTGGTTGCCGTACGCATAACAAACTATCGCCCAAACGAATTTTCGTGCAATTTTGTCAGTTGCGAACCGCTGGTTGATGCGCCTAGCCCGGATGGCAATGGAAATCCTTTGTTTTGCGCTTTTCAGCAAAACAAAGATTGCAATGTACAGCCGGATCAGCTCCAAAAAAAGAAATCGCATCTTAAAAAGATGTAATTTTGCAGCATGGAAGTACCCTTAGCAGAACGGATTCGCCCTAAAAACCTTGCGGAGTATGTCAGCCAGGAACACCTGGTGGGTCCGAAAGGATCGCTCACTTTACAAATAGAAAAAGGGATCATTCCTTCGCTTATTTTGTGGGGTCCTCCGGGTACCGGGAAGACAACGCTTGCCGAGATTATTGCGGAAGAATCCAAGCGCCCGTTTTACATCCTGAGCGCGATCAATTCGGGCGTGAAAGATATTCGTGAAGTCATTGACAAGGCAAAACAAAGTGGCGGGTTATTTACTGCAAGAAACCCCATACTTTTCATTGACGAGATTCACCGTTTCAGCAAATCGCAGCAGGATTCGTTGCTGGCGGCAGTTGAAAAAGGTTGGGTTACACTTATAGGTGCCACCACTGAGAACCCGAGTTTTGAAGTCATTCCGGCGTTACTGTCGAGATGTCAGGTTTATATCCTGAACGCATTCTCGAGAGAGGATCTGGAGAAGCTTTTACGACGCGCCATTGAAAAAGATGTGTTGCTTCAGAAAAAAAAAATTGAGCTAAAAGAGACAGAAGCATTGCTGCGGCTGTCCGGTGGCGACGGGAGAAAGCTGCTTAATATTTTTGAATTGGTTGTCAATGCCTCTCCAAAAGATAAAATAACCATCACCAATCAGGAAGTGCTGCGGCTGGCACAGCAGAATACGGTGCTGTATGATAAATCCGGAGAGCAGCATTACGACATTATTTCGGCTTTTATCAAATCCATTCGGGGTAGTGATCCCAACGGTGCGGTGTATTGGCTTGCGCGAATGATTGAAGGTGGCGAGGATGTCAAGTTTATCGCGAGGCGGATGTTGATTTTGGCGAGTGAAGATATCGGAAATGCCAATCCTACCGCATTGATTATGGCCAACAATACGTTCCAGGCGGTTACTGCCATCGGTTATCCTGAAAGCAGGATTATATTGAGCCAATGCGCAGTATATCTGGCTACTTCCCCGAAAAGCAATGCGAGTTATATGGCCATTGGCAAAGCGCAACAAATCGTAAAACAAACGGGCGATTTACCGGTACCGTTACATTTGCGGAATGCACCTACAAAACTGATGAAGGAATTGGGATATGGTGACGATTACAAGTACGCGCACGATTTTACCAATAATTTCGTGGACCAGGATTTTTTACCCGATGCAATTGCCAGTACAAAAATTTATGATCCAGGGAATAATTCACGTGAAAATGCGACACGCGACTTCCTCAAAAACCGTTGGAAAGACAAATATGGGTATTAATCAGAGTTTGAGATTGGTTTGTTCTGACACCAGTTTATCATCCTGATAAAATTCAAAAAACCAATCGCTTCCTTTTTTTAACAGTACCCCTTGCCTACCTTGGGATGATGCCATGAAGACCTCCGGATTTGAGGTGCGTGACAGCCTAAATTTCACTGTTGAAGTATTTTCGTCAATGACGATATAGCCATTCGCTGTTGCATCGACAGATTGTTGGCTCTTAACAGCCGTGACGGTATGCTTATCAACCACAACTTCGGGCGGAGTATTTTGCTTGATTTCCGACTTCTTTTCTACAACAACGTCCATTGGCTCTGAAAAATGGTAATTCAGCGTTAGAAGCGACTTAAATGCGGTTTCAAGCGCTTCCTGGTACGCTTCGTCAAAATCTTTCTTTTTGCTTGAACCCGGACTGCTTTTCAATATGACATTGTTTTGGCAATCGCTGAAAGAGATGATGAGTTTTGTCGCTAAAAATGAGTTGGCTCTTTCAATGTCAACATAGACCTTGTTACAACGATCGGAAGCGATTTCCTGAGGCAGAATTTCGTTATCGTAAAACACGACAAAACCCATTTCCTTCAATTTCATTTTGGTAATGGTACTCATCCTGTACTGGTTGTCTTTTGACATCCAGCTAAACTTAACGGGCACAATGGCATATTGATAATTATTAATAGTTTTCTGTGCCGATGTGAAAAAACCAATAAAGAAAAATAAAGTCAACAGGTATTTTTTCATTTTTATAAGTATTCTTTTAGGTGTAACAAATGTTTTATGGACTTTACGTTGTCGAATGTTTCCGTGTCGTGAACATTAAAAAAAATCGCGTCGAAACCACAATTTATGGCCCCCATAACGTCGGCTTCGAGGCTGTCTCCAATCATTAAGGAACATTCCTTTGACGCGTTTGCCTGATTTAATGCGTACTCAAATATTTTTGGATTCGGCTTTTTCACCCCGGCAGTTTCAGAATTCGTCACAGTCTGGAAATACTGTTGGATATTGGCATTCCGAAGCTTATTCCCCTGTACTTCCTGAAATCCATTCGTAATGATGTGCAGGCGGTATTTTTTACTTAAGTACTCCAGAATTTCAGTAGTGCCTTCAAAAAGATGGTTAAATTGAGGCAGGTAATTAATGTAGTCTACTGAAATCAACTCAATCGTTTCATCATTGATTGTATAGTTCATCAGGTCGAATGCTTCTTTCAGCCTGCCGTACCGCAATTCCTGCTGCGTTACTTTGTCGTATTGATACAGCTGCCAGTATTTAAGGTTAATGGGGATGTAATGAACGAGGAAATTGTCGAGCGTAACGTCGATTTGATGTTTAGAGAACACTGTTTCAAACGCGAGCGCGGAATTTTTTTCAAAATCCCAAAGTGTATGGTCAAGATCAAAAAAAATGTCAGATATTTTGCGTTCCATTGTGACGTTTATCATTGCAAATGTCGGGAAGTTTTAGTCAACTTTAGAATAATAATAGTGTGCAATTTACAAAATTCCCTCATCGGCAAAACTGTAGTAATTTTCATCAGTGATGATGACGTGATCCAACACCCTGATATCGAGGTTCTCGCCCGCTGCGACAAGCTTTCGCGTGATGGCCTTATCAGAATCACTTGCTATGAGCGTGCCGGAAGGATGATTATGGCACAGTATAACAGCAGTAGCGCCCAGCTCCAACGCCGACTTGAAGACGAGCCTGACGTCGACAAGCGTTCCGGTTATACCACCTTTGCTTAGCTGTAATTTTGTAAGGACCCTGTTGGCGTTGTTGAGATAAATCACCCAAAATTCTTCATGAGGCAATGCACCGATGATGGGCAGCATCACGTCAAAAATCGTTTGGCTGGAACGAATCTTTTCCGGTTCCATAAGTTCAGAGGCTTTTCTTCTTGCCGACAGTTCGAGGGCTGCAACAATAGCGATCGCTTTTGCTTCGCCTATGCCTTTAAAGCCCATAAACTGCTTTAATGACATTTTGTAAAGTGAATTAAGGTTGTTTCCGGCGCTTGAGAGGATTCTTTTACTTAGGGAAACTGCAGTTTCGTTTTTGCTTCCCGATCCAATCAGTATGGCAAGAAGCTCGGCATCGCTTAAAGCATTTTTACCTTTAAGCATTAATTTTTCGCGTGGTTTATCATCTTCTGACCAACTGCGGATTGGGAAGTTGCTATTTTCAGACATTTTGTATGGCGTTTATGTTTGCAATTTACAAACTCCGAACAAAAAAACCGCCGAAGCGGTTCATTTTATATCAGCTGCCTGATGTCGTCAAAATTGAGCCCACCATAATTACCGGAGCTCATCAGCAAAAGAGCTATTTTCTCAGTATCGAATTTCAGGTGAAAAAGGTATTCCTTAAACGCTTCCGGATTTGTGTAAATAATCAAATCGTTTCTTTTAAAAGCGTTCGCAATCTGCTCTGAGGTGATAACGTCAAGCTGTTTAATCTTCAACGCATCTGGTGAATAGAAAACTACGGCAACATCGGCTGCATCAAGTGCCCCCTCATATTCCTTCAGAAATTCAGGATTAAGGCTGCTGTAGGTATGTAACTCCAGACAGGCAATAAGGGTCCTTTCCGGGTACTGTTCTTTTACCGCGCGGGTTGTCGCAGAAACCTTACTCGGTGAATGTGCAAAATCCTTGTAGGCGACGTTCCTTGAATTTTCGGCTATTTTCTCGAGCCTTTTAGAGGCGCCTTTAAAACTGGCGATGGCTTCATAAAAGTCTGACTCGTCAATGCCCATATTTTGGCAAATCCATTTTGCACCGGCAAGATTATTCAGATTGTGCGCGCCGAAAACCTCAATAGGCATGTGTCCTTCTTTGGTTTCGATGTAGGTGACACCCTCTTTTACAAAGTAATTGGGTGTGTGGTAAGGAATTTTCCTGATGGGATTAATTGCAGCTTCTGCAACCTTCTTCACTTCTGCATCATTTTCGTTATACACAAAAATTCCGCCATTTGTGATATGACTAACAAATATCTCGAATTGTTCTACGTAATTTTCATAAGTAGGAAAAACATTAATATGGTCCCAAGCTATTCCTGATATCAATGCAATATTTGGTTGGTACAAATGAAACTTGGGTCTTCGATCGATGGGTGACGATAAATATTCATCCCCTTCCAACACAATAAAGTCGTTATACGGGGTGAGGTGTACCATCGTATCAAACCCATCTAATTGTGCGCCCACCATATAGTCCACATCTACATTGTGATAATGCATCACATGCAAAATCATGGAAGTAATTGTTGTTTTCCCGTGCGACCCCCCTATAACGACGCGGGTTTTGTCTCTTGATTGTTCGTAAAGAAATTCGGGGTACGAATAAATCCTTAGTCCCAATTCCTCAGCGCGGATTAACTCCGGGTTATCCGCTTTAGCGTGCATTCCCAAAATTACCGCGTCAATATCCGGAGTGATTTTCGCAGGAAACCAACCAAGTTGATCGGGCAGCAACCCTTTATTTCTCAACCGTGAATTGGACGGTTCAAATATTGCGTCATCGCTTCCAGTGACATGATATCCTTTATTGTGCAACGCAAGAGCCAGGTTGTGCATGGCACTTCCTCCAATGGCTATAAAATGTGTACGCATTAAGATTTATTTTTTTCGTTGAATTCTGCTAAAGTCTTTTTCGCTTTTTCCGGTTGATCCATCTTGTTTTTATACAAATCCGCTAACTTTTGGTAACAAACTTTCGAACTCCCCAATTCAATTGCCTTCTTGTACTCTCTTTCCGCCTCGGCATAGCGTTCAAAATACTCGTGAATATGCCCTTTGGACAGATGCCCGTCAACAGGAGAAAGCTTCAACAGCTGATCGGCATAAACGAGCGCCTTTTTCTCACTTCCACCTAAAATACCCGGAAGCTGAAGATACAATTCAATCAATGCCCAACGGGCTTCGATATGTTTGGGATCAAGCTTAATCGCTTTTTCAAAGCTACTCTTTACCTCCCCTATCATTCCTAGTGCCTTGAATTTATTTGACTCTTTGGCAATCATCCCAAGCACTCCGCCATACTTGTAAATGTACTCCGCATTGTTTGGCTGTAACGTTTTGAGCTTTTTATAATAGGCAAGTGCATTCTGCCATTTTTTCTGCGCTCCCTGAATATCGCCAAGATACTCCATGACCTTAAAATTAACGGGCTCTGCACGTAAAATTCGCTCAAACTTTTGCTGCGCCTGAGCGTACTTTTGCTGGCGAAACAAAACTTCTGCTTTCTCGAAATCGCTTTGCGAAAACGAAAGGATTGGAATAAAAAACAGCAATGATAATAGGTACCTCATAAAAATTTTGTAGCAGTCCCAAAAATAAATAAAAATAACTTCAACAATTGAATTTAAACATAAAAAAAGCCCGCTTAAAGCGGGCTTTGAATTTTATAAAGAAATGTTAATTCCCTACGGGAGAATAAATAACATTAACTGTAAAAGGATTTGTGAAAATACCTTGTCTCAAAACAAGATCGAAAGTATCCGAACAAGGATCGTACGTACCCTCGCCACCAAGGTATCTGTTAGGAAAAGCAGCCGAATTAATACCTACAACAGTCACAGAATAATCATCATTGACAGTAATAGTAGCCGGATAATCCCTGATGGCCGCAGCATTGCCAGTAATCGCAGGAACAAATCCTACGCCCCATGCAGAGGCCGTTGTAAACTGCCTTGGATTCCCAGCCACAGGAACTAGCGTTTGAGTAAATGCAGGACCAACAAAACCGGTAGAAGCTTCTGCAGTTCCGGCATATGTAGTACCAATGTTAACCGGACAAATTTTAACTCTAACGACAGTTGGACGAGAGTTATCTGGCAAACCAATTTGGACACTAGACTTGCTTGTAGAAGTCAGCGTAACATCAAACTCAGTAGACGCAGTCAAAGCAGCTTCAGCAATATTGATCATCAAATTACCGTTACGGGTAGCTTCACCAAACTGATCTTTGTAGATTTGAGCAACTCCACTCCTTTCAGGAATAATTCCCACGGAACTTCCCGAAACATCGGTAATAGTATAATTCACATCAATGCCATCCGCATTTACCGGTGCATTAAGCACTATAGGCAAACTAATTACGGACGCGCCCTCATAGACGAACTCCTTGGCAGAGCCGTCAACAAACTGAACCCAACCGCTAGAAGGATCTGCGTCGTCAAACCGACCCGTGTTCTTATCATTTTCATTACAAGAACTTAGGGCAAGAGCCGCACCAAAGAACAATATATAAATGGACTTTTTCATTTTAATTATTTTATTGTTTAGTTAAAACTACTTTACTGGCGTCAAAACTTCCAGCTGCAACAGTAACCCTAAAATTAAGAGTAATTACATTAGTACAAGCATCAACACTACTAGGATCCAACGCAGCATCTCTGACGTCAACATAGGCATTACCGTAAGTTGCGTTAACGTAAAGGAAGTTATCCAAATACGGCGGAAAAGTGATCACAGTGTTATTTGGATCTTCACTAACGAAGACCGAAGTTCTTGAATTAGGATCAACATCCCAAATATTCCTGAAAACCAATTCGTTCGGAGCATCACCAGCCTCAGCAATCACAGTATAATTGTAAGGCCCTGGAGTTTCAACCGCGGCATAGGTACCAAGTAAGCTATCTCTATCGACCGGACAAACCTGCGTTACATTAATTATTGCTTTGTTGGCGTCGAACACCTGCCCATCAGCATTAGTGGCAAACGAAATTGTCAAAACTTTAGGATCCTCTAACCCCACATCCATGCCATGGACAACAAGTACCCCTTTATTTGAATTTGCAGGAATCGTGACAGTCGAAGGCACTGAATAGGTTGCCGGATCAGCACTACTTTCTTCCGAAATAACACTAATATTGAATACACGATCAACATTAGACACTGTGCTCGAGTTCAAGGTTACTTCTAATTCCCCGGTAGCATTCACGAGAACTGGTAACGTATAAACCGCATTAGAAAAAGAAAGGAGGGTCTGGCTATCAGACGTACCGTCATACACCGCAGTATCAGCTTCTCCGCAAGAAGCGAAGAAAACAGATGCAATCAGTAATTTAAAGATTGTTTTCATAGAAATTTATTTATTTAATTAACGGGATAACCCGGATTTTGTGTAATTATACTATTCGCATTCAATTCACTTTGAGGAATTGGCAACGTGAAGCGGTAATCATTTGCTGCCAAATCTGTTGGAGCAGCAAAAGTAGCAGCATCAGACGCAAGTCTACTGATACCAATACCAAGTTCACCTCCAAGCCTCTTCAGATCCAAATACCGGTGACCTTCAAAAGCAAGCTCTTTACGGCGCTCCAAAAGCACATCAGTAAGAGCTGCATTGACGCTGGCGTAGGCAGGTGTTGCAGTCGGATCATTTCTCTTTGTTCTTAATGCTGCAATCGATGAAGCAGCTCCAGCTAAATTATTATTTCTAGCTTGTGCTTCAGCTAAAATTAACTGTATCTCAGAATAACGAAAAATCTTCACATCATTAACCAGAAAATCAGCAGCAGCACCAGGATACTTACCAATCAGTATAATCCCATTGTAAGCGGGTGCAGGAGCATTCGGAGCGGAACCTTCTGGATCCCCCACAGCCACAAATGTGACCGCTTTACGAACATCAGCATCATCAAAAAGATTGTACAGTTGTTTTGACGCTTCCAACACTGGACTACCAGTTCTTCTAACCCTGTTTGCATACCAGTTACCCGCAATACCATTGTCTCCAGTATTTGGGTTACGCGCTAATGAGAAAATAATTTCTCCCTGTGCTGTATCAGTAAACATATCCTGGTAAGCAGCAGCGTCGGCCAAAGAACCTGTAGACATCAAGTCTGTCGCTATCGTTTCAGCTAAAACATAATTCTCTGTATCCAATGCCAATCTCGCCTGCATCGCCTTTACCGCATTTACACTCATATAATGCCATGAATTAAATGCCGCTCCAACAGTAAAACCGTCCAACAACGTTGCTGCCTGATCCATATCATCATTAATAAAAGCAACAATCTCCGAAACAGTGTTACGCTCAAATGTATCAGTCACTTCAGGAACGAAATCCATTTTGATTACCGACAACCCCGCTGCATTAGCATAATCAGGAGTAAAATATTCGAACAAGTCAAGATGACAAAGTGCCCTAATAGCCAATAGCTGCCCCTTAATTTTGTCAGCAGCAAATTGATCTTCGTTTGTGGCAGCTACATCTCCCGCAGGCAACGTAGGATAAATTCTTTCAAACGCCCTTAGGACCCTGTTGGCACGGTTAATTGTACCATAACGATTAGCCCAGATGCTTTCGGGAGTCGAAGTGCTTGGTTGTAAAATAAAACTATATTCACTAGAACCTTGACCACTACTAACTAATCCTTTCTTAATATTATCGGTGAAAAGATCATTGAAGAAAATGGCATCACCGTTTCCATTACTACCAGCGTCAGGACTATAAGCAGAATAAACACCATTAAGACCGGAATTTAAGTCAGCAACCGTCTGAAATGCAGCTGTTTCATCCAATTCAGACTCCTGAATGATATCGGTCGCATCGTTACACGCCCCGACGGTAAATAGCAAAGCAAATAAACCTAATTTAAATATGTTTTTCATTTTCATTTTTTTTTTAAAAATTAATTGTAGCACCAAAGGTGTAAATCTTCGGAGTTGGGTAATTACCTCTGTCTGTTGAGCGGAAACCAGCTTCAGCATCCCAACCTCTATATGAACTAAAAGTAACTATGTTCTCAGCCTGAACAAAGAATTTAACACCAGAGAACGGCGTTTTCTCCAACGATTTGCTACCAAAAGTATAGCCTAAAGAAACATTTCTCAATCGTAAGAAAGAAGCATCCTCAAGATATCTGTCTGTTCCGTTGATATAATCAATACTATTGAGGGGATTGCCTACTCTTGGAATTGTTGTAATATCCCCAGGATTCTGCCATGCATTAAGTACTGTCGTCGACCTATTACCACCATCAATAACTGTATTTGTCTCCTCTACAGTACCCAAATCTAAATTGTTTCTCCAAAGTTTGGCCATCCAACTCCACTGCGATGCCAGTTCAAAACCTTTGTAAGAAATATTAGTTCCGAAACCACCTTGCCAAACGGGATAGATCGATTTTCCAGTAGACACTCTACTCGCATCCGATATCTGTTCAGTAAGATTACCCTCGGCATCAAGAAATAACGCATTTCCATTCGCAGGATTAACACCTGCATAGCGCTGAATATAAAATACGTCAACAGGCTCGCCTTCTATAAGTGCTGATGCACCTCCTTGGAATTGAATTCCTTCAAAACTATCGGCCAATTCCAAAATTTTATTCTTATTGTAAGAAGCATTGGCATTTACACCAATATTCCAACCGTTCTTGTCATACACAACGTATTTCAATTCAGCTTCAATACCACGATTCTCCAAAGAACCTATATTGGCCCTAAGTATGCTGGTTCCAGTTATTGGAGACACAGGACGATCCTGGAACAATTGCTCAGTTGTTTTTACGTATACGTCAAAGCTACCTGATAATTTATTCTTCCATATTCCAAAATCCAAACCAATATTACTTTGCTTTAATTCCTCCCACTGCAAATCTACGTTTCCTATTTGTGTTGCGAAAGTAGCATTACCGCTATCATATCCGCCTCCCTGTCCATAAAGACTACGAGTTAAATTCAAACCTGAATATTGTGCGTTGATAATCCTCTGGTTACCTGAAGTTCCATAAGAAGCCCTCAGTTTAAGTAAGTTTAAAGCAGTCTTGTCTTTCATGAAACTTTCCTGATCGATACTCCAAGCACCACCAACGGACCAAAAAGTACCCCATTTATTATCATCCACAAAGCGGAAAGAAGCATCTCTTCTAAGCGTACCTGACAAAACATACTTGTTATCATATTCGTATTGCATATTTCCGAAGTACGAAAACAAACCTTCCTGAAGTTTGAAAGAACCAATTGTCGGGGTATAAATCTCACCGCCAAGTTCAATCGTATTAAAATCAACAAAAGCCGCACCTGTTCCCAATAACCTTGCATCAAGGCCTCTTACCTGGAAGTTAATTCCGTCGTAATGTGCTTTGTTATATTCAGTATATGCAGTAACATCAATCGAATGTTTACCGAAAGTATTGTTATAATTTAAGTTTGCAGTAGTATTAAACCTAAAGTCACGTGTCGAACCTTCACTCTGAATACCACCAAAAGTCGCCGCCTGACTTACCTGAAATGGACCAAGAATACTTCTTGGATCAAGAACCTCTTTCGTAGTGAATGTTGAATAATCGATACCGATCTGTATTCCAGCGGTAAGATTTTTTGCAAAATTATACGTAGCATTTAATGCCGAAACCATCTTAAACTCATCCTCAACATCGGTATTCATCATAGCAGAATTCAACAAGACATATGGTATTGCGTTTGCAGTAACCGCACTCGCATCACCAGGAGCAATTCCCCCATCTCTTGTGATAGAACCATCCGCATCATAAGGAGACAAATAAGGAAGCCCACGCAGAGCAGCAGAAAATGGCGCAAAGAAAATAGCGTTAGTTCCTGCACCGTCGATACCGTTAGACCTTGAAAAGTTAGCAGAAAAATTGAAAGAATAGTTAAATTTATTGTTTTCTGAACGTCCTGTGAAATTATTTCTCACACTGAAACGTTTGAAGTTTGTATTAATAAAAATACCCTCCTGATCAAAATAACTTAAAGATGTAAAGTTTGAGGTTTTTTCAGACCCTGAAGTAATCGAAAGGTCATGCGTCTGTGTTGTACCTTTTCTAAAAAAGATATCAGCCCAATTTGTGTTTGCTTGCTTAGCTCTAACATCTATTTCAGCATCACTCAAACCACCTCCAAGACCACCACCATACTGCTGCTCAAGCTTAAGCATCTGACGCGAATTCATCAATTCTATGTTTAATCCTTGCAGCTCATTAATTCCGTATTGCGAAGAGTATCTGAACTTCATCTTCTCATTCAATTTACCTCTTTTTGTAGTAATAACGATAACACCGTTACCTCCTCTATTACCGTAAATAGAGGTCGCAGAGGCATCTTTAAGCACACTAATAGTAGCAATATCATTCTGGTTGATACTTCTAAAACCATCTTCATCCACTGGACTTCCGTCAACAATAAATAATGGTTCAATATTACCATTAATAGACCCTACACCACGAAGGATAATTGTACTATCCGAACCCGGCTGACCACTTCCTGTCGCCACGTTAAGACCTGCGATTTGGCCTTGAAGGTTTTGGATAACCGATGCATTTGCCCTGTCTTCAATTGATTCAATTGAAATTGTAGCAATCGCAGAAGGATTATCTCTCTTGGTAAAAGATTTATAACCGGTATTAATAACGACAGTTTCCAATTGAGTTTCTGATAACGTTACATCAATTTTGGAAGTTGCACCCACCACAATTGTCTGACTAACATAACCTGTATAAGAAAAAACCAACGATTCTCCCTGACTAACCTTAATAGAATAGTTTCCATCAAAATCAGTTTGAGTTGCCCTGGTAGTGCCTTTAACAATAACGTTAGCTGCTGGCAACGACATTCCGTCAGAACCTTTAACCGTACCCGTTACAGTTTTTTCCTGCGCAAACGTAAACTGCACTGAAAATGCAAGTAAAAGCGCAAAAATCCATTTGAATTTCGATCTCATAATTAAATTTAATTTGAATTAGTTATTCCGCAAACTTCTTAATAATTTCTTAATTAAACAAATAAATACATTTAATATTCCAAAATTAACTTTTGCAGACAGCACAATTCTTTACAAATACTTTATTGTATTTATTCAAGAGATAACATTAATGTAAAATGGTTGCGTAAAAATGATTTTTTTTAACTTTATTGCAATCTCAGCCTCTGGATGCAGGAAGCAAACAGAAAAACAATACGTGAATAAAATGTTAAAATCATAGCTATTTTTTGATATTTTATTTCATCCTATTTTCTATTATTATAAAACATTATTTTTGACACACAATTATGCAATCAATGCTTTTATCTAATTTTTCTACATTTGTGCTGGAATCCGGAACTGATGAAGCCGGTCGCGGATGCCTGGCCGGGCCGGTTACCGCTGCAGCCGTATTATTGCCCCCGGATTTCCGACATCCTCTCCTTAATGATTCAAAACAACTTTCGGAAAAACAGCGTATGCATCTACGCCCAATAATTGAACAGCATGCTATCAGTTTCGCAGTAACGCATCTCGAACCAATAGTGATTGACGAAATAAACATACTGAATGCGTCAATAAAAGCAATGCAGGAATCCATCCTGAAATTAAACCCCTTACCTTTATATATAATAGTAGACGGAAATCGATTTAAACCACTTCCAAATATTCCGCATAGCTGCATCATCAAAGGCGATTCAAAATACTTAAGTATCGCTGCTGCTGCAATTCTTGCAAAAACCTATAGAGACGAATATATGGATGCACTACATGAAGAATTCCCAATGTACAATTGGAAACAAAATAAAGGCTATCCGACCCTGGAACACCGTGAAGCAATAAGGAAACACGGTCCAACCAGACACCACCGCATGTCTTTCAGGCTACTGCCTGAGGAGCAACTTGCACTGGATTTAAATCAATCGTAGTCTAAATGAAATTGGCACCAAATAAGTCGGTGAAATGTTTTTTGATTTTTCGCCTGACCTCTTCTTCATCGACTCTGGGTACACCGAGCTCAACATGTAGCGAAGTAACCGATTTGCCACGAATACCACAGGGAATGATGTTGTCAAAATAACCCAGGTCTGCATTGACATTCAATGCAAAACCGTGCATGGTAACCCAGCGTGACGCCCTGACACCCATCGCACAGATCTTGCGCGCAAAAGGAGTCCCAACATCAAGCCATACGCCAGTTTCTCCATCACTCCTGCTGCATTGTAATCCATATTCCGACAATGTCAGTATCACTACCTCCTCGAGAAATCGGAGGTATTTATGAATGTCAGTAAAGAAATTTTCGAGGTCCAGAATGGGATACCCTACAATCTGGCCGGGACCATGATAAGTGATGTCGCCGCCACGGTTGATTCTGTAAAAAGTGGCGCCCTTTTCCTTTAGCTGGGATTCGCTGAGCAACAGATTTCCATCATCTCCGCTTTTGCCAAGCGTATAAACGTGTGGATGCTCCACAAAAAGAAAATAATTCGGCGTCTCCAACTGCGTTTCGTCCCTGCGGTTTCTGATTTTTAAATCAACAATCTGCTGAAAAAGGACTTCCTGATAGTCCCAGGTCTCTTTGTAATCCTTAAAACCCAGATCCTGCAAGCCTACATTTTTATTTTTCATACAATCTACTCGAACTCCACTTCAAAATTTAGTTTCTCAGGTTCTTTCATATAATCCATGAATGGAAACTCAATCGTCACACTTTTTTTATCATCACTGATTACCGCACCGGCAGCACTGACTTTTTTAATTTTCTTTGGAAAGTGATACTTTACTGTATAAGTCGAGGATTCATAGATCATATTGTATGCTTCGCCCAACGAATCGTTCTCGACGTCCTTTTTTGGAAGCAAAATTGCCTTTCTCGAAAACTTCCTTCCGTTATAACTGTACTTTAGCTTGGAATTATTATTGGGCAAACCACCCGCTTTTGCTAATGGATTTGATTGATCAATCCCGTTTGTGGAGGTAATATTGCTCATCGAGGACATAGCATCCTCAATCTCAGTGACATTTTTAAAGTCTGCAGCCATAGTAAACAACATCTGCCCTTCCTTAGCATTCATTTTCATACTCATCGTGTAGTTTTCAAGTTTTTTCAAACGCTCCTGCTCTTCTTTTGGCAACTTGGAAATACTGTCTTTTTTCGTAGCTAAAAGCGTCTTGAAACTAAAGGTTGAGTCAATCACTTTATTCGCTTCTGGATTTTTTTCCACCTCTTTTCCCGCCATAGCCATCAGCGAGGAAGCGTCCATTGCAACCGAAAATTTGCCGGTTCCATCGTTATTAATGTACATGTCTTCTGTAAAGTTGCAGCTCGAGAATACGGAAACTGCAACAAGGCCCACTAGAAATTTGAATGACTTCATAATTGTAAGGATAAGTTTCGGTTTAGGCCACAAAGATACATAATCCAAAATAAGTTTAATGTTCTTTGAACCAACTCAAATCATTAGTTTCATAAAATTGTCCAATTTTAATTATTAATTATCTTTGCAGTCTTAAAAGCAAAAAAATGGCATTATCCGAACAGGAAATACTACGCAGGGAAGCACTTGCAGAATTACGCAGCCTGGGCATTGACCCCTACCCTGCAAACGAATTCACCACCACCGCCTACTCAACGCAGATTCTTAGCGACTTCGAAAAATTCGAAGGCAAAGAGGTTGTATTGGCAGGAAGACTGATGGGGAAACGAAAGATGGGAAAAGCGTCATTCGCAGAACTGAAGGATTCCGAAGGCCGCATCCAGATTTACGTTTCCCGCGATGATATTTCCAATGATGCCGAAAATACCATGTACACCACGGTCTTCCTGCGCCTACTTGATATTGGCGATTTTATCGGAATCCGCGGTACCGTTTTTAAGACAAAAGTGGGCGAGATATCGATCCACGTAAACGAACTCACGGTTTTAGCCAAAGCCCTGAAACCACTGCCCGTTGTAAAGACCGACGCAGATGGGGTCGTTCACGACGCTTTCGCAGATGCCGAGCAAAGGTACCGAAGACGTTACGTCGATCTTACCGTAAACGATCACGTAAAGGAAACCTTCATCAAAAGGACAAAACTCTTTAATGCGATGCGCAGTTTCTTCAACAATAAAGGGTACCTCGAAGTTGAAACGCCCGTCTTACAACCCATCCCGGGCGGCGCCGCCGCAAGGCCGTTCGTCACCCACCACAATGCGCTTGACGTTGCGCTTTACATGAGGATTGCCAACGAATTATACCTAAAAAGGCTAATCGTCGGAGGATTCGAAGGGGTTTACGAATTTTCCAAAAACTTCCGCAATGAAGGGATGGACCGTACACACAATCCCGAGTTTACAGCGATGGAAATTTACGTGGCCTACAAGGATTACAACTGGATGATGAAGTTTACCGAAAACCTCCTCGAGCACTGCGCTACAGAAGTAAACGGAACTACCGAAGCCACTTTCGGCGAACATACCGTGAATTTTAAAGCACCGTACGCCCGTGTTACCATGACCGACGCTATAAAACAATACACCGGTTTCGACATTTCCGGCAAAAGCGAAGCCGAGTTGTTCGAAGCTGCCAAATCGATGGGAATCGAAGTCGACGCGACCATGGGCAAAGGAAAACTTATCGACGAAATCTTTGGCGCGAAATGCGAAGGGAATTTCATCCAGCCCACATTCATCACCGACTACCCAAAAGAAATGAGCCCGTTGTGCAAACAACACCGCGACAATCCGGAACTTACCGAACGTTTCGAGTTGATGGTCTGCGGGAAAGAAGTGGCAAACGCCTATTCTGAACTGAACGATCCAATTGACCAGGCAGCACGTTTCGAGCACCAGCTGCTGTTGTCTGAGAAAGGCGATGACGAGGCTACACAATTTATCGACTACGACTTTCTGCGTGCTTTAGAATACGGCATGCCGCCTACATCCGGGCTTGGCATCGGGATGGACAGGCTGATCATGTTCCTCACCAACAATGCGTCCATCCAGGAAGTGTTGTTCTTTCCGCAAATGCGCCCTGAGAAAAAACAGGTTCAGATTGAGCTTTCTGAAGAAGAGAAACTCATTGTCTCCCTGTTAAAAGCCAATGAAGGCAAAATGGATCTGGGGACTTTGAAGGTCACAGCAGCACTCAGCGGAAAAAAATGGGATGCCGCCACCAAAAACCTTTCAAAACATGGCCTCATTAAAGTGGCCGTTGAAGGCGATTTTAAAACCATGGAGCTGATTTCATAAATCGCATTTTTTCTATCAGGAGCTTTTCCGGCTGTACGCTTGTATCTTTCTTCAGCTAAAGAAGCTGAAAGAAAGGATACCGCTTCCATCCGGGCTAGTCCTCGTTTATGGACGCCGATGGTCTTCATCTCGTTTTTTTCAGTGTTTAAATTGTTAAAGGCACCACAAATTACGTGAAGCCATTAAACCTAAAAGGATGCACTGCGTCTTATGGCACGTAACTTAAATTTTTAAACAATGAAAAAAATGATCGCAATGGCAATTTTGATGACCGGAATGGTATCATTTGCACAACAAAAACCGGCAACCCTAAGAAATGAAAGACCTCCCGTAGAAAAACTGACGCCGGAACAACGCAAAGAACTGCGTCTTAAGCAACTCACTTTGAAGCTTGACCTGAACGCGTCACAACAGAAAGAAATGGCTACCGTAATCGCTGAGATGGATGCCAAACGAGACGCCGCCCGCGAGAATTTTAAAAAGCAAAAGGATTCGGGCAAAAAATTAACCGCTGATGAACGCTACGCTCTGAAAAACAAAATGCTTGATGAACAGATTGCCTTGAAAGCCCGATTGAAAAAGTTCCTGAACGAAGAACAAATGAAAAAATGGGAAAAAATAAAAGACGACAGAAAGCAAAATTTTAAGAAAAGGGCTCACAATCGTCCAGAAAAGAAAGAGCCGCGCAACTAATCCACAAAATAATTTTTAATTGTATTCAAAAAATAATTAGATTTGGCATACTAAATTTTATTTACCAACACTATGAAAAATTTGATTATAGCTTTTTCCCTACTTTTTGCAGTCGGAGTGAGTGCACAAAGTAAAACTACAATTATCCCAAACAGTGCTGCCGGAAAAACGACCGTTGCCGCTCCTAAGTCAAATGTGGAGAAAGCAAAACAAAATACCGCGGATTTAAATGCTTTCACGCCATTGTCAACAGAAAAACAAGCCATTTTTACGGAACTTTTTACAACGAAATACAGAATGATGACTGATGCGGGCGATTCTGCCGAAAGAAAGCAGATTGTGTCCGGAATTATTGCAAAAAAACTGGAAGCTACATTGGATGGACCCACCTTCGAAAAGGTAAAAAATAATACGGCGTTGTTCCAGAAACTTATAAATTAAGAAATACGCTTTTCTTTAAAAAAAAACGTCCCTGACCAGGGACGTTTTTCTTTTTAGAACAATTTCGATACCCTGTCTATTGCAGCGATCGTAAAATCTAAATCTTCGTAGCTCAGCGCGTCAGTGATAAACCAGGTTTCATATGCCGATGGCGCAATATAAATCCCCTCCTCTAAAAGTCCGTGAAAAAACTTCCTGAACGTATCATTGTCACCCCTTCCAGCCGACGCAAAATCAGTAACGGGATTGGCGTCAAAATGAACAGAGATCATTGAACCAACCCTATTTACAGTAAAAACGACCTTATTATTTGTCAAAACCTTCCTGATTCCCTGCTCCAGATAAGCCGTTTTTTCATCAAGTCTTCTAAATATTTCAACGTCGTTATTCAAATGTTGCAGCATCGTCAACCCTGCGGCCATAGCAAGCGGGTTACCCGATAAAGTACCCGCCTGATAAACCGGGCCTAATGGCGCAAGGTAATTCATGATCTCAGCACGCGCTGCAAACGCACCTACTGGCAATCCTCCACCGATCACTTTACCAAACGCCACAATATCCGCGGTAATACCATAAAGTTCCTGCGCCCCACCTTTAGCAAGCCGGAAACCAGTCATCACTTCATCAAAAATCAATAGAATCGCATTGGCATCACAAAGTTCACGAAGGCCTTGGAGGAAACCTTCTGCGGGAGGGATACAACCCATGTTTCCCGCAACAGGCTCTATTATTACCGCCGCTATCTCACCTGGATTGGCACCAATCAACGCCCGGACATTTTCGAGGTCGTTATAGGTTGCCAATAAGGTGTCTTTTGCCGTTCCTGCGGTTACTCCCGGACTGTTTGGCGAACCAAACGTTACGGCGCCGCTTCCGGCCTGAATTAAAAATGAATCCGAATGTCCATGGTAACAACCAGCAAACTTGATGATTTTATCCCTTTTGGTGAAGCCACGTGCCAGCCGAATCGCACTCATACAGGCTTCTGTCCCTGAATTTACGAATCGAATCTTATCAATTCCTGCAACCATTTCGACCGCAAGCTTTGCAATCTCTGTTTCCAGTTGCGTAGGCATACCGAACGAAGTTCCGAGTTTCGCCTTCTCTGTAATAGATTCCACCACCGGATCAAACGCGTGCCCTAAAATCATCGGGCCCCAGGAATTGATGTAATCGATCAGCCGGTTTCCATCCTCATCATAAAGGTACGCTCCTTTGGCGCTTTTGACAAAAATGGGCGTTCCGCCTACCGCTTTAAAAGCACGGACAGGCGAATTTACGCCGCCGGGAATAACTTTTTCTGCATCAGCAAAAAGCTGGCTGCTTCTTTGATATAACATGATAAAATGAAGTTTAAATTATTGAACGATCAGCTTTTGCCCTATTGAAAGGGAATTGTCGGCAAGGTTATTTTTCTGCCTGAGCTGGTCTACGGTTATATTGAATTTTTTTGATATGGAATAAAGGGTATCCCCTTTCTGCACTTCATAGGTCCCGGCATTTGCTCCCGAGTTAGAGACGGCGACCGGCTGTCCTTCAAAAGGCACATACTCTGTCCCCAATACCTGTGAATCGTATTGGTGCAGGTTATACCTTTCAATATAACCAATCAGTTTTTCCGGATATTTTGGATCGGTAGCATATCCTGCGGCCCGCAATCCCCTTGCCCATGCTTCATAATCGCCTTTTGGCAATTTAAATAAAGCAGAATACCTTGTTCTCGTCGTCAGGAATAACGCATGATCACGGTAAGATTCCGAAGGATCCTTGTACTTTCTGAAACATTCCTGGTCCGAATCATCATCGTGCCGTACCGTCTCTCCTGTCCAGTCGTTGTGGCATTTAATTCCGAAGTGATTGTTTGCACTTAACGCCAAATCTCCCTTCCCAGCACCTGATTCAAGAATGCCCTGCGCGAGAATAATACTCGCCGGAATGCCGTAGGTCTTCATATTTCCCATTGCAATATCCTTAAATTGAGACACATATCCATTCACTACCTCCGTATACACTACGGTTTTGGAAGTCGATTCGATTACCTCCGATTTTCGCGTTGGCGTCTGCTGCGAAGATTTCGGGGCTTGGGCCGACGTGACCTGCTTATTATGATTCGTTTTTTTTGTGGTTCTTGATGCTGTCCTGGTTGTTTTCGGGGGCATTTTCTTAGTCGTTCGCACTACTGTCTGCGTGGTGTGGCAGGCTGAAAATAAAATTAAAACCAGTAAAAAAGATGCTTTTCTAAACATGCGTATTGATGATTGGTAGTTTTCTATGCTGTAAACTAATGTTCATTCCTTCTATTCCCTGCAATCCGCCGGTATGAATTAACAGGATTTTCGAACCTTCTGGGAAATAACCGTTCTGGATCATATCCCTAACGCCAAAAACCATCTTTCCCGTATATATAGGATCAAGCAGGACTTTGTTTTTTTGGGAGAAACCATTCAAAAAAGAAACCAATGTTTCATCTACTTTACCGTACCCTCCAAAATGATAGCCACCGATTAGATCCCAGTTTTCATTGGTAGCAAAAATACGAATTTCATCCTTCAGAAAGTCGCCTTTTAATGCGGGAAATCCTAAAATTTTTTGATGCGGAAGCGCACTATTGATTATTCCGGAGATCGTGCCGCCAGTACCCACCGCACAACAGATAAAGTCGAAATGACTGTCAGCTTGGTTTAACATTTCGGCACATCCCTTTACAGCCAGAGCATTGGTCCCTCCTTCGGGAAGAAGATAGAAATCCCCAAATTTCTTTTTAAGGTTATCTAAAAATGAAACCTCCTGTTTCTGACGGTAAATGTCTCTTGTTACAAAGTGTAATTTCATCCCGCAGGAAGTTGCGAATCTTAACGTTGGATTTTCGTCTGATGTATGTTCCAGTTCTTCCCCGCGAATGATTCCGATCGTTTTCAAACCCGCTTCCTTACCGGCAAACGCTGTTGCGGCAATATGGTTTGAGAAAGCACCACCAAAAGTCAGTATAGTATCCTGTCCATCAGCATCTACCTGAAGGAGATTGTATTTTAACTTCCTGAACTTATTCCCCGAAATAAAGGGATGTATTTCATCTTCCCTTTTCAGGAAGACACTCACACTAGTATCGGTTTCGAAAAATATCTGTTGATTTCTAATCGTCATTCCCTTTATAAAAATTAATATTCCCGGCTGCGATATCGATTGCTTTGAAAATCTTAAATTTGTAGCTTATGGATGAGCAAAATAACGAAAATAAACCCGTCGAAGGTGAAGATTTTTATTACACGCCAGAAGGCTATAAATGTTTCACCGAAAAATACCATCTTAAGCGGGGTTACTGCTGCCGAAGCGGCTGCAGGCATTGCCCTTATGGCTTCGACAAAAAAACGAATACAATTAGAAAATTGGACAATTAGATAATTAGAAAATGCATCTGCAATGTTTAAATTTTTCAATCTTTAAATCTTTTAATTAAAAACATGACTTTCAAAGAACAAATAAGACAGGGAATCCCAACCGTTTTACCACAACCGAGACCATACGAAACCGACATTAACCATGCGCCGAAAAGAAAGGAAATCCTTTCTGCTGACGAAAAAAAACTCGCCATTCGCAACGCATTACGCTATTTCGATCCGAAAGACCATCCAGTGCTTGCAAAGGAGTTTTTAAACGAACTCAACACCTACGGACGCATTTACATGTACCGATTACGGCCTGATTATCAGATGTACGCCCGCCCCATTGATGAATATCCGGGTAAATGTGAGCAGGCAAAGGCCATCATGCTGATGATCCAGAACAACCTGGATTATGCCGTTGCGCAACATCCGCATGAACTGATTACGTACGGCGGGAACGGCGCCGTATTCCAAAACTGGGCGCAGTACCTGCTGACCATGAAATACCTATCCGAAATGACGGAAGAGCAAACGCTTGCCGTATATTCCGGCCA
>NZ_NKJE01000004.1:149744-227157 GCF_002256285.1 Flavobacterium sp. BFFFF1
ACCCGATGGGCCTGTTCCCATCGCACAGGGAAGCACCAAGGGTTGTTGTTACCAATGGCATGATGATCCCGAACTACTCCAAGCCTGACGATTGGGAAAAATTCAATGCGCTCGGCGTCACCCAATATGGCCAGATGACCGCAGGCAGTTACATGTACATCGGTCCACAGGGCATCGTTCATGGCACCACAATTACCGTTTTAAACGCCGGGAGGAAAATTGCCAAAGCAGGCGAGAGCCTTGCCGGAAAATTATTTGTTACTTCAGGACTGGGAGGTATGAGTGGCGCACAGCCGAAAGCCGGAAATATTGCCGGTTGCATTACAGTATGTGCAGAAGTCAACCCGAAAGCGGTCGAAACAAGACACTCTCAAGGCTGGGTAGATGAAGTCGTCACCGATTTGAATGAACTGGTGACCCGCGTCAACGCGGCGAGATCAGCAAAAGAAGTGGTCTCAATTGCATTTTTAGGCAATATTGTCGATGTATGGGAAAAATTTGATGCTGAAAATCTTCATATTGATTTGGGAAGCGACCAGACGTCGCTGCACAACCCATGGGCGGGCGGCTATTATCCAGCCGGCCTTGATTTTGAAGAGGCTAAAAAGATGATGGCCGAAAATCCCGACCTATTCAAGGAAAAAGTTCAGGAATCATTACGCAGGCACGCAGCGGCGGTTAATAAACACACTCAAAAAGGTACTTACTTTTTTGACTACGGAAATGCCTTCCTGCTGGAAAGTTCCCGAGCCGGCGCCGACGTTTTTGCTAAAAACCATATCGATTTCAAATACCCAAGTTATGTGCAGGACATTTTAGGACCGATGTGTTTCGATTATGGATTTGGCCCATTCCGATGGGTTTGTGCTTCTGGAAATCCCGAAGACCTACAAAAAACCGATGCCATTGCCTGCGCAGTGCTGGAGGAGATGGCAAAGACAGCACCATCTGAAATACAACAGCAAATGCAGGATAACATCCAGTGGATTAAGGGTGCGCAACAGAATAAACTTGTCGTGGGTTCACAGGCGCGTATCCTGTATGCCGATGCGGAAGGACGTATCCGAATTGCGGAAGCGTTTAATCAGGCCATAAAGCGTGGAGACATCGGGTATGTGATACTGGGCAGAGACCACCACGACGTTTCAGGTACAGATTCACCCTATCGCGAAACTTCAAATATTTATGACGGTTCCCGCTTCACCGCCGATATGGCGATTCAAAATGTCATTGGCGACAGTTTTCGCGGTGCCACGTGGGTATCCATCCATAATGGGGGCGGTGTCGGTTGGGGCGAAGTCATAAACGGTGGCTTTGGCATGGTTCTTGACGGTTCGGCAGACGCGTCACGGAGATTAGAATGCATGCTGTTCTGGGATGTCAACAATGGCATTGCAAGGCGCAACTGGGCCAGAAATGACGAGGCGATTTTTGCGATAAAACGGGCGATGGAAACGCAACCTTTATTACGGGTAACCATCCCTAACAAAGTGGACGACACAATCCTTGATTTCTGATAAATGAAGGCCAATAGCATTACTTTGTTAGTCCTTGGAACCGGGTTGCTTCCCATAGCGCTTTACGTAGAAAACCTTTACGTTCGGTTTAGCCTGGTATTTGCGTCTATATTCATTAATGTATATGCGATTGTGAGAAGTTTTAGGGAAAGAAAAGACAACAAATAAATAACTTAATATTGGACGCTATGAAAATGAACAGAATGATTCCATTATTTTTAATTGTAATCCTAAGTGCCTGCTCTTCCGTGAGAGTGGCAAGCGATTACGACAAGTCTGTAGATTACACCTCCTTCAAAACCTATGCTTTCTTAAAAAACGGCATAGATAAAGTTGAGATTTCGGATTTAGATAAAAAAAGGATTTTACATGCGATCGAAGACCAAATGACTGCTAAAGGTTTATCCAAAAGCGAGACACCCGATTTGATGGTCAATATTTTCACAAAAGCGAGGCAGGAAGTGAATGTAAACCAATTCTACTCAGGCTGGGGTTATGGTTGGGGATTCGGCTGGAACCCATGGGGATTCAACAATACCTATGTCACCACAAACACCGAGGGCACGCTATTCATTGACCTGATTGATGCCAAAAAGAAAGAACTCGTGTGGCAGGGAGAAGGCAGTGGTTACCTCACGAAGGACCCTAAGAAAAAAGACGAACGCGTTAGCGAATTCGTTTCCAAAATCCTCTCTCAATTTCCGCCCTCCAAGAAATAAATATTGCATTTATATTGACCGTAAGCAGAAGAAAACCCGCCGATAAAGATTTAGCGGGTTTTTTGTTTGGACTTCTTCAGTATAATATGCAATCGTTGCTTCATTATACTAGTTCTTTCCATTTGGCAATATCACATCTTTTTAAATTTCCTCCATTGCGCGTCGCAACTTAAAAGCAATGCCGATTCCATTAAAGCCAGTGCATCGTCACAATAAGTTATATACTCGCTCGCTTTCGACAAATGAGGAAACAAAAATTAACAAAACTTACGCAAATCCCGTACATAAAAAACACCGCCTTTTTGTAGGGATGCATCTTCCCCTTCCCTGAAGGTAAGATATAGTTTTCCCGGAACATGTCTTTACGGAAAAATCGGAATTTTTCTTAATTTACGATCGGAAGCAATTGTGATATGTAATTTGTGGAGGCAATTGTAGCCCGGATTGTAATGGAAAGCTTTTTGAAAAGACGCCGCATTTTGCGGTTTTCAAAAAGCAACCAGCGGAAGCCCTTTTGAAAGCCTGCAAAAAAGAGGGGATTTGAAAAAACCCGCAGTGAAAAGCCGACCCGAGCTCCAAAAAAGAGCGAACGGGCGATGCAATTGGCTACCAATAATTCCGATCGCTACAGCCCTTGTGATTTTAAAGTTTCATTTTTTGTTGTTCCACATTCAATGTTCAACATTTAAAACAATGTTCCATGTTGACTAACGAATATGCATGTTGAAGTTTAATACGACAACAACTCCTCCATCTTAACCTTCACCTTCTCCATGGACGGAATCATTGTTTGCTCCAAAGTCATGTTCAGCGGAATTGCAGGCATATTTTCAGAACCAATAACCATCACCGGCGCATCAAGGTATTTAAAACATTTCTCCTGAATCAGGCCAGAAAGACTCCTTGCGAACGAATTGTTCACCGGCTCTTCCGTTACCACAAGGCATTTTTTACTTTTCCGAACTGACTTTAAGATGGCCTCTTCGTCCAATGGATATAACGTCCGTAAGTCGATAATTTCGACCTTATCTTTCATGTCTTTCGATGCGTTTAATGCCCAATGCACACCCATACCATAGGTAATTACCGTCATCGTCTCTTCGGCATCCTGCGCCCAGATCTCCTGGATGACATTCGCTTTGCCAAACGGCATTATATAATCTTCCGATGGCTCATTCACACGCGCCTCTTCAGTGCCTTTCACCTTAGACCAATACAACCCTTTATGTTCCAGGATTACAACCGGATTCGGGTCATGATAAGCCGCTTTCATCAATCCCTTTAAATCAGCGCCGTTGCTTGGATAAGCAATCTTGATGCCCCGTATATTCGTCAAAACACTTTCCACCGATGACGAATGATAAGGCCCGCCGCTGCCATAAGCCCCAATCGGCACACGCAAGATCATCGATACCGGCCATTTGCCATTGGTTAGATAACACGAACGGCTGACTTCAGTAAACAACTGGTTCAATCCCGGCCAGATATAATCGGCGAACTGTACCTCTACGATAGGCTTCAAACCGACTGCCGACATACCCACCGTGGAACCCACGATGAAGGCTTCCTGGATGGGCGTATTAAATACACGGTCGTCACCAAATTTCTGCGCCAATGTCGCCGCTTCCCGGAATACACCACCGAGCCTTCCACCAACATCCTGCCCATATAACAAACATTCCTTATGTTCTTTCATCAATTCCTCGACGGCAAACAAGGCACAATCCACCATGACAACTTTATCTTCCCTGTCCGGACTTCTTTCTCCCTTCTCTTCAGTTACCGGTGTTGGGGCGAAATCATGCGTAAACAAATCTTCGGGTTTCGGATCCTCGGCCTGTAAAGCTTTATCATAATCGGCCTGTACTTTCGATACAGCCGTGCGGTTTATCTTTTCTATTTCCGATGAAGAAAATCCGGCATCTGACAGTTGTTGTTTCAACACCGGAAACGGATCCCTTGACTTCGCCTCTTCCAAATCATCGCGGTACCATTCCATTCGTACACCCGAAGTATGGTGGTTTAACAACGGTACTTTCGCATGCACCAAAAACGGCCTGCGTTCTTCACGCATCGTTTTCAACACTTTCTGTATCGTCAGGTAACTCTCCGTAAAATCCGCTCCATCAATTGTAATGGCCTCAATACCGTGAAATCCCTTCGCATATTCAAACGCATTTTGTGCTCGGGTTTCCTTGGCATTCGCCGAAATATCCCAACCGTTATCCTGTACTAGATACAATATCGGCAATTGTTTCAACGCTGCCATCTGGAACGCCTCTGCAACTTCACCTTCCGTTACTGAAGCGTCGCCTAACGAGCAAACGACAATCGGCAGTTCCTTAACATCGTCCTGAATCCCCATATTTTCTTTATACCAAAATCCCATAGCTGCGCCCGTTGCAGGAATGGCCTGCATCCCAGTCGCTGACGATTGGTGCGGAATTTTCGGTTTATCGGCAGCCCTTAAACTCGGATGGCAATAATACGTCCTTCCGCCCGAAAACGGATCGTCTTTTTTCGCCATCAACTGCAGCATTAAATCATAAGGCTGCATTCCAATACCCAACAACATCGCGTCATCCCGGTAATACGGAAAGGCATAATCCTGCGGCAATAACTGCATCGCTACTGCAATCTGAATGGCTTCGTGGCCACGGGATGTGGCATGTACGTATTTCGAAACCGTCTTGAAATTCTCCTCATACAGTTCCGTCATCGCTTTCGCCGTTGCCATCGTAGCAAACGCCTTTTCTAAAATAATCTTACTTAAAGTGCTTTCCGCAATCTCCATTTTTATTTTTTTTATGTGGGCAGCATTTCCCGCTTTCGCCTTTATCTTTTTTGCTTTGTCACCCCGAGCGCAGTCGAGGCGATCCCGCAAGCAAAAAAGGATACCGGCTCTATCGGGGCTGCGGTATTCCCAGTTCCACCGGAACAATCCAGCCAAATTTATCTTCCACTTCCTGCAACTTAATTTGATTCAGTGTTTCTTTCACATCCTCCGACACCGGATTTCCGGCAGGAAAGGTAATCCTCATATCCTGATACCCTATTTCCTCTACCATCGCAATACCAACTGCAGTTCCAGCCCCGAACGCTTCTTCCAGGCTTCCCTGCTCCGAAGCTTCAATAATCTCGTGCATCGCAATCGGTCGCTCCGTCACTTCGTATCCTTTATCGCGCAATAAATCAATTACACTCATCCTGGTAATTCCTGCCAAAACGGAACCGCCAAGATTCGGCGTAATCCATTTACCAGCGATTTTAAAGAAGATGTTCATCGTCCCGACTTCCTGTATGTATTCAAAATCCCTTGCGTCCAACCACAACACCTGGTCGTAACCTTTGGCCTTTGCCAACTCCGTCGGGCGGATGGCAGCCGCGTAATTTCCCGCAGCTTTGGCTTCTCCTGTTCCGCCATTCGCAGCACGGATAAATTTGGTTTCCGCCCACAACTTAATCGGTTTACTGAAAAATGGTCCGGCGGGCGACGCAAAAATGATGAATTTGTATTTCGTCGCGGCACGCATCCCAATAAACGCTTCATCGGCATACATAAAAGGGCGTAAATACAATGCGCTTCCTTCACTCGTCGGAATCCAATGATGCTCAATCGCTAAAAATCGTTTCAGTCCTTCCACGAACAAATCTTCTGGAAATAATGGCATTCCCATACGGTCCGCGCTGAAATTCAGTCGTTTTGCATTTTCGTCCGGACGGAAAAGTAACGGCGAGCCATCTTTTCCTAAAGTCGCTTTCATGCCTTCAAAAATCGCCTGCCCGTAGTGCAAAGCCATTGCTGCGGGATGTGTCGGAATCTCATGCAACGGTTCGATGCGCGGGTTTTGCCATTTGCCGTCTTCATAATCACAGATAAACATGTGGTCCGTAAAGGCATGCCCCATGACAATATTGTTAATATCGACTTCATGCAATTTTGAAGCGGTCGCTCTGGTCTCTTTGATGGTGTAAGACATAGTGTTTATATTTTATGCAAATCAGATTGCGGTATTGATATCAAATTGTTCTAAATAATCGCCTACTTTACGCAGGAACGATCCTCCTAAAAATCCGTCGACCACGCGATGGTCAAATGAAAGTGATAAATACATCATGCTGCGTATCGCAATTTCATCACCTCTTTCAGTTGTGATCACTTCCGGGCGTTTCTTGATAATCCCCAACGCTAAAATCGCAACTTCAGGTTGGTTGATAATCGGGGTACCCATTAAACTTCCAAACGTCCCCACGTTTGAAATCGTAAACGTACTGCCCTGTACTTCATCGGGTTTTAATTTATTGTTACGCGAACTTTCTGCCAGATGATTTACAGTGGCTGCCAATTCCGGTAACGCTTTTTCATTGGCGTTCCTCACCACCGGAACAATTAAGTTCCCATTAGGAAGTGCGGTTGCCATCCCGATGTTGATGTCCTTGTGCACGATGATATTCTTACCATCCACAGATACGTTAATCATCGGAAAATCGACAATGGCTTTGGCGACAGCATCCACGAAAATCGGTGTGAACGTGAGTTTTTGGTTGTGCTTTTCAGCAAAAACATCTTTATTTTTATTCCGCCATTCGACCAGATTCGTCACATCCACTTCAATATAAGAGGTCACGTGCGGCGAGGTCTGTTTCGAATAGACCATGTGGTCCGCAATCATCTTGCGCATGCGGTCCATTTCAACAATGCGGTCTTTTCCTTCCGTAAAATTAATAACCGGTTTCGGATAAGTAGATTTTAGCCCCTCGACTGCGCTCGGGGTGACAGTGGCAGCGATACTTTTTAACGGATATTTTCGATTTTTCAGATAATTGAAAACATCACTTTTTTGAATCCTTCCGTCAGCTCCTGAACCGGGAATGCGTTGCACTTCCTCCAATGACAGGTTTTCCTTTTGTGCAATGCTGATGATTAATGGTGAAAGGAATGCCTCCGGATTTGACTTTGGGCGTTGGTAGTTGGCGTGCTCCAATTTCGTTGCTGGTTGTTCAACATTCACAACTACTTTCTCTCCCTGAGCGTTCCGCCCTGTACCATGCTCTGTCTTTCCAATGGTTATTTTCTTTCCCGGCGTCTTTCCGTCCGTTTCGATAAGTGCTAATACCTCACCGACTTTCACCACGTCATTTTTCCCGAAACGGATTTCAGTAATGACACCGGTTACCGGCGACGGCACTTCGCTGTCTACTTTGTCAGTCGCAACTTCGAGTAACGTTTCTTCAGCCTCCACGCTGTCCCCGGCATTTTTCAGCCAGTTGATGAGGGTTGCTTCCGAAATACTTTCGCCCATTTTGGGCATTTTAAATTCTACAATCATAGTCGAAAGTTGAAAGTGCAAAGTGGAAAGATCTGGCATTGCGGCTAATCTTTGCCTTTGACTTCTCTGATTTATATTTTATTTGAAAGTGGAACGCCAGTTACCGAAAGCCTTTTGACTTTCGACTTTTGACTTTCGACTTAATTATTTCTTCCTGAACTCTTCTAACGTCATGTAATTCGTTTCCTGAATCGGTCTGTCTTTTGGGATTTCCCGTAATGGTTCAACCACTTTCAGTGTTTCATACAGGTCCTTTGGCAACTGTTGGTACAACTGTGTTCCTTTGGTCTTCCAGGCAATCATATCATCGCTGATGTCCTTGACAATCACCGCCGGATTTCCAACCACCATTTTGCGGTTCGGAATTTTCATTTCAGCCTTGATAAAAGTCAACGCCCCGACGATGCATTCGTCACCCAATTCGGCGTCATCCATAATCACCGCGTTCATCCCAACCAAACTGTTGGCTCCGATGTTGGCGCCGTGAATAATTGCGCCATGACCAATGTGTGCTCCTTTTTTCAACGTGATATTCTTTCCCGGAAACATGTGGATCGTACAATTTTCCTGCACGTTACAACCGTCTTCAATGATAATTCCACCCCAGTCACCCCGAATGGCGGCGCCAGGTCCCACATACACATCCTTACCGATAATCACGTTGCCGGTAACTGCAGCCTGCGGATGGATAAAGCTGCTTTCGTGGATGACGGGAATAAACCCTTTGAATTCGTATACCATGGTTATTCTAAAGTCTAAAGTCTAAAGAGTGCTGCTTTGGCTTTCCTCTTTTGACTTTAGACGTTCAACTATATTTATTTAAATTTCTCCAATGTTTTCTTCGTAAAATCACTCAACACCAAACGTCCGCTGATGGCGGCGCGCTCGGCTAAAAGGTTGTCCCAATCGTCAGTGCCTTTCCAGAATATTTTCTTCATTTCGGTCATGGCCTCGGGATTGTAGGTGCATAAGTGTTTTGCAAACGCGTCTACAGCTGCGTCCATTTCGTCTATACTTTCAAAAACCTGTGCAAAAAGCCCTTTGCTCCTCGCCCATTCCGCTTCATAAAATGTATTGGCATCGATAGCGATTTGTGACATCGCTGAAACGCCCATCTTTCTTTCAATTGCGGGTGAAACCACAAATGGGCCAATCCCAACGTTGAGTTCGCTCAGCTTTATCGCTGCAAATTTCGTTGCAAAGCAATAATCGGTGGAAGCTGCAATCCCCACGCCGCCGCCGACCGTCTTTCCCTGAATGCGTCCAATGATGAATTTAGGGCATTTGCGCATCGCGTTGATGACATTCGCAAAACCGGAGAAAAATACTTTTCCGGTCGCAGCGTCATTGATGTTGATCAATTCCTTGAAGCTGGCTCCGGCACAAAACGTGCGGTCGCCGCCGCTTTTGAGGATGATGACTTTGACATTGTCGTCGTTTCCTGTTTTTGTAATCGTTTCCGCCAATTGCGCGAGAATATTTCCCGGCAATGAATTCTGCTCCGGATGGAAGAATTCGATTGTCGCAATGTTGTTTTCTATGTTTGATTTTACGTATGCTTCTGTTGACATGTCGTCGATATTTAATTTATACTTGAAACCCTAGCCCCGATAGAGCCGGTATCCTTTTCAGGAATCCCCGCAGCGAAGCGAAGGAATTTACTGAAAAGATAAAGGCGAAAGCGGGAATAGCTCCTAATCCAAAATCCCAAATTGCTTAAAATGGTGGTTAAAGTGTTTCGTAGCCAACAAATCCCACTCAAATTTATCCATCATGCCAAACACCACATTCTTGGTGCGGGCTTCCGGATTTTCCTTAAAATACTGTTCATAAGCGTCCATCGCTTCCAGCAATTTCAACTTGGCAGTCGCCAGATCTGCATGTACCAAGTCCTCATTGCCTTCCGTTTTCATTAACGGATGCTTGTGGCCCAGCGGCATCGGGCGGTGGTTGAAAATCGTCTCGCGGTATTTGTCCAGATGTTCTGCCGGTGTCGCGATCTCGAAATCACCTTTTTGATTTGCGGCAAAACGGTATTGGTGCTCCATGTGCTCGACCATGTGCTGCGGTGTCATCGTACCCCAATTGGCTTTGTGGTTTACGGTAAGCTTCGTCAGGTATTCGTCAATATTACTTCTGTTGATCTCTTGAAATGGCGATTTTTTCTGTACCATCGTCAGGATGGTGGCAATCGCGGTGAGTTCGTCATTTTGGTCGAAGACTTCCACGAACCATTTTACGATTCCGCTTGGCAATTCCTCACCGCGGCTGTCGCGTTCCACTTTCTGTTTGCACGTCAAACGCACATACATCGTATCGTTGTGGTAAATCGGACGTAGGAAACGGCATTCTTCCAGTCCGTAATTCGCAGCCACCGGACCTTTATTGGGCCATACAAATAGGCCAGCAGCGGCGGCTAAAATGAAATAACCGTGCGCGGTGCGTTTTTCGAAAATACTTCCTTTCAGGGAGGTGATATCGGTATGGGCATAGAAATGATCCCAGGTTAAATTGGCAAAATTGATGATGTCGGTGTCGGTGACGGTACGTTTGTGTGTTTTTAACGACATGCCCGGCTCGATATCATCCCAATAATATTTAAACGGATGTTCCGGTGCTTCCTTGTACGCCGAATTCGGTTGGTAAATGCCGGTAATTTCCGTTAAAGTCGTTGGCGATCCCTGGATGGCGCAACGCTGCATATAATGTTTCACACCGCGCACGCCTCCCATTTCCTCACCGCCTCCGGCACGTCCCGGACCACCGTGCACCAACTGAGGTAATGGCGAACCATGGCCGGTGCTTTGCTTCGCGTTTTCGCGGTTCAGCACGAGGATTCGTCCGTGGTGTGATGCCGCGTTGACAACGTAATCTTTAGCTATTGTATCTGAATTGGTAACAATCGAAGACACTAACGAACCTTTGCCAAGTTTCGCCAATTCTACCGCTTCTTCGATGTTTTTATAAGGCATTAGTGTGGCAACGGGCCCGAAAGCTTCGGTTTCGTGAACCAGGGTATTTTTAAACGGATGGTCTTCGCGCAACAACATCGGGCTAATGAACGCGCCTTTTGAAGCGTCGGCACCTACTGTTGAAATTTTATCGTAATCGCCATACACAATCGAGGCCGTTTTAGCGATTTCTTTCGTCCTTAACCTGACTTCATTGACCTGCTCCTGACTTACCAGCGATCCCATACGGACTTCCTTCAGCCTTGGATCACCGATTGTGACTTTATCCAACGCTTTGCCAAGTGCGATCTGGACATCTTCGATGAGTTTTTCCGGAACGATGATACGGCGGATCGCGGTACATTTCTGCCCACATTTCACGGTCATTTCAGAACGCACTGCATTGACGAACAAATCAAACTCGGGTGTTCCCGGAATAGCATCTTCACCTAAAACGGAGCAGTTCAGCGAATCGGCTTCCATATTAAATGGCACGGATTCATTGATCAGCCTGGCGTTTGATTTTAGTTTACGGCCGGTATCGGCAGATCCGGTAAAAGTGACTACATCCTGCGATTCCACAAAGTCAAGAATGTTGTGTGCGCTTCCGCAGATGAGTTGCAGTGCGCCTTCAGGCAAAATTCCTGAGGCGATGATTTCTTTTACAACCGCTTCAGTCAGGTACGACGTTGAAGTGGCCGGTTTGACAACTGCGGGCATTCCTGCCATCCAGTTTACCGCACATTTTTCAAGCATGCCCCAGATTGGGAAGTTGAATGCGTTGATGTGTATGGCAACGCCGGGTTTAGGAACCAGGATGTGGTGTGCCATAAAACGTCCGCCACGGGATAAATCAATCGCGTCGCCTTCGACATCATAAGGCTGGTTTGGAAATAATTTTCGCAATGACGCATTGGCAAACAAATTGCCAAAACCACCTTCAATATCAATCCAGCTGTCTACACGCGTAGCCCCCGTCTTGTAACTGAGTTCGTAAAAGATTTCCTTTTTCTTTGTGAGGTATAAAGCCAGTTTCTTGAGCATATTGCCGCGCTCCTGGAACGTCATTTTGCGTAGTTTTGCACCTCCGGTGGTTCTTCCGTAATGGAGGATTTCGCCGAAATTCAGTCCTTCTGCGGAGGCGTTTACGATAACGTCTCCTGTCACCGAATCAAATAATGGGACCCCTTCGCCAAGGCCTTCCATCCAATGGCCGTTGACATAATTCTGTAATTTGCTCATACCTATAAATTTAACCGCAACATTTTCTGTTACTGGGTTTATGCTCTTTCTATAATCATCGCGTAGCCCTGCCCCACGCCAATACACATCGTGACCAATGCGTATTTCTTGCCTGTCAGGCTCAGCTCCAATGCGGCCGAATACGCAATCCGCGCACCGGTAACGCCAAGCGGATGTCCGATGGCTATCGCTCCGCCATTTGGATTGATCCTTGGGTCGTCATCTTTTAATCCCAATGCGCGGATGCACGCAATACTTTGTGCTGCAAACGCCTCATTGAGTTCTATCATATCGATTTGGTCTAACGTTAAGTTTGCTTTTGCCAACGCCTTTTTCGTCGCTTCAACCGGGCCGATACCCATAATTCTTGGCTCGACGCCAACCACCGCTGAACTTACTATTCGCGCCAATGGTTTTAAATTATATTTTTTTACCGCTTCCGCAGAAGCTATTAAGACTGCCGCCGCCCCATCGTTTAATCCTGAGGCATTTCCCGCAGTCACCGTACCTTCTTTTCGGAACGCGCCACGCAATTTGGCAAGTCCTTCCATGGAGGAATTCGGTTTGATGAATTCGTCCTTATCAAATACGATTGGATTGCCTTTGCGCTGTGGAATTTCAACCGCTACAATTTCTTTTCCGAGACGTCCCGATTGTTGTGCTTTCGCCGCTTTCATTTGGCTGTGCAGCGCGAATTGGTCCTGGTCTTCTCTTGAAATCTGGTATTGGTCAACGAGGTTTTCAGCAGTTTCGCCCATCGCGTCCACGCCATACATCGCCTGCATTTTTGGGTTGATGAAACGCCAGCCGAAGCTCGAGTCGTACATTTTAGAATCCGTTCCATAAGCAGCTGATGGCTTGGACACCACGAGCGGTCCGCGCGTCATATTTTCGACACCGCCCGCAATAAACAAATCGCCATCGCCCGCTTTAATCGCGCGGTTCGCATGGATTACCGCGGATAGCCCTGAACTGCAAAGTCGGTTCACGGTTTCGCCCGGAACGGTTTGCGGTAAACCCGCCAATAGTAATGACATACGTGCTACGTTTCGATTATCCTCACCGGCTTGGTTTGCGCAGCCCATGATCACGTCGTCGTAATCGCTTTGCGGAATTTCGGGATGTTTTTCAGCCAAAGTCTTTATGACCAAAGCGCCAAGGTCGTCAGCGCGCACTGCGGCTAAAGTTCCCTGGTAATTCCCGATCGGCGTCCGTACGCCGTCTATGATGTATGCTTCCATTATTTTAAATAATAATCAATAATTAATAAGGAATAGTGGCGTGAGCAGTAAATTTGACTTCAGCCGTTCTATACATTGTTAATTGTTAATTGTTAACTATTAATTGTCCATTGCCTATCGCTTCGGAACACCGTTCCCTTAAACAATGCGACGGTAATATTTCCTTTTTTTATCTCGACGGTATAAAAACCGAATTTATTCTTTAATGCATTTTCTTTGGCCACTGCCGAAATTAGATCGCCTTCCTTCAGCGATTCGATGTGGTTGATCGACGTGTCAATGCTCAACGCCTGTCGTCCATGCGAATTTGACGCAAAGGCCAAAGCGCTGTCTGCAATCGCATACGTAATCGCACCGTGCGCGATCCCGAAGCCATTCAGCATGTCTTTCCTGATGGTCATGGACAAAGTACATTCGCCTTTAGCAACGTGTTCAACGGCAATCCCCAGCCATTGGCTGAAGGCATCGTTGTCAAACATTTTATGTACGATTTCGTTCGGTGCCATTTAAAAAAACATTTTATTTTCCTGATTCATTTTCCTCAGCAACGGACTGCAGCGGTAACGGTCTTCCTGGTACTCATGGTATAAATTATCCATCGCCGCCACGCACCAGCCGATTTCCATTTCATCCGCCCAGGCGAGTAGTCCTTTTGGATAATTGACGCCTTTGGTCATGGCGTTGTCAATGTCTTTTGCGGAAGCGATATTTAAAAATAAGGCTTCGGCGGCATCATTGATCAGCATAGCCAAAATGCGCTCGAATATGTACTTGCCTAAAGCCGCATCTTCTTTGGGTTTTGGCATTTCTTCATTGTAATTATAAAATCCGCGGCCCGTTTTCCTGCCTAAGAATCCGGCTTCCGTTAAACGCTTTTGTGTAAAAGAGGGCTTGTATCTTGGGTCAAAATAAAATGCCGTAAAAACGGTTTCGGTTACGACATAATTTACATCATGCCCGATGAAATCCATCAGTTCAAAAGGCCCCATACGGAAACCACCGAAGGTTTTCATGGCCCAGTCTATCGTGGCAAAATCGGCTTTTCCTTCTTCGTAAATGCGTAACGCTTCGCCATAAAATGGACGGGCCACGCGGTTTACAATAAATCCGGGTGTGTCTTTGGCTACGGCAACGATTTTATTCCAACCGGAAATAATTTCTACTGTTTCATCCAATACTTCCATGCCTGTCTGTACCGCCGGAATTACCTCAACCAACTGCATTAATGGCGCAGGATTGAAGAAATGGACTCCGATGACACGCTCCGATTTTTTACAGGAAGCGGCAATGGATGCAATAGATAATGACGAGGTATTTGAGGCTAAAATTGTATTTTCAGAGACAACTAATTCAAGTTCGCTAAATAATTTGCGCTTGATGTCCAGATTTTCGATGATGGCTTCGATAACCAAATCGGAATCAGATAAATCTTCGATGGCATTGGCATAAGTAATATTTCCATGAATCCTCGCTTTTTCTTCGGCGTTGATTTTGCCTTTTTCCAGAAGCGTCGCCATCGTTTTTTCAAGAGCGGCCCTGCTTTTTGCAATCGCTTCCAGATTCGTATCGTAAATTTTTACAGAACAGCCGGCCGTAGCCGCAACTTGTGCGATGCCACTTCCCATGGTTCCGGAACCGATTACTGCTACTTTCATTTTTGGGTGTTGGTTTTTAGGTTTCGGGTTTTGGGCCGAAACCTGAAATTCAATTTTGTTTTAATTTCCTTTAAATTCGGGTATGCGTTTCTCTACGAAAGCGGTTACGCCTTCATTGTAATCATTGGTGGAACTGGCTTCGATCTGCAACTTAGATTCGAGGGCGAGTTGTTGTTCCAGATTGTTGGTCATGGATTCATTGAGTAATCTTTTGGTCAGGCCCAACGCTTTTGTGGGCATGGTTGCCAGTGTTGTCGCGAGCTTCAAAACTTCTGCTTCAAATGTTTCTGGTGTGAACACTTTGTAGATCATGCCCATTTGCAGCGCTTCCGCAGACGATACTTTGTCACCTAACATCATCAGCGCCATGGCTTTTTGGAAGCCGATTAATCTTGGCAAAAAGAACGTTCCTGCGCTGTCCGGTACGAGACCTATTTTACTGAATGCCTGGATGAAGGCTGCATTTTCGGAAGCGACAACAATGTCACAGGCCAATGCGATATTGGCGCCTGCGCCTGCAGCGACGCCATTTACAGCCCCTACGACCGGTTTTTCAATCGTCCTTATTTTTTGAATAATCGGGTTATAATGCTCTTCGAGGATTTTACGGAAACCCGGCATTAATTCCGGTGTGGTCACTTCTTTTAAGTCCTGTCCGGCACAGAATGCCTTTCCGGCTCCGGTGATTACAATTGCACGAACGTTGTCGTCTTTGGCGCATTGGTCTAAAGTGTCCTGCATCAAAAGCGCCATTTCCCGATTGAAGCTGTTAAATACTTCCGGGCGGTTTAACGTGATAAAACCGATGTTATTTTCAATCTTTAGAAGGATGCTACTCATTATTAATTTATTTTGCTGCGCTCCATACAATTCGGCCGCGCCTCGGGTGTTCATTATCAATTATTAATTACTTAAGGCATTTAAAATAATCAAATGGTTCCTGACAGTCCTGGCATTGGAAAAATGCCTTGCATGCTGTGGAGCCAAACTGGCTGATCATTTTTGTATTTTGTGAGCCACATTGCGGGCATTTTACTATCTTCTTGTTTCCGAGTAAAGCTTCGACATCGGCTTCCGGTTCGAGCGGGGCCGCGATGCCGTAATCATCGAGGGCTTTTCTGCCTTTCGGTGTGATCCAGTCGGAGGTCCAGGCTGGTGACAGCACCAATTTTACTTTGGCCTCGATACCTTTCTCCATCAGCGCTTTTTTGATATCGTCTCCAATCACATCCATCGCGGGGCAGCCGCTGTACGTGGGTGTAATTTGTATTTCTGCAATGCCATCATTCATTTCGGCAGACCGCACGACACCCATGTCCATAATTGACAACACCGGAATCTCAGGATCGGAGACCGAAGCGAGGATTTCGGCAAGTTTTGGGTCGATATGTTGTTGCGTTTCTGTCATTTCATTTTAGTTGGAGGCCCTAGCCCTGATGGAAGCGGCATCCTTTTAGCGGTTCTCGATACGTGCTTTACAAGCACACTCGAACTGACGCTAAAAGATACAGCGGACAGCAGGTTCCCGGCTTCTAAAAATTACCAATTCATATTTGGAAACGTGCGCTGCATGTATTGTAAATCGGCCAAAAGGTACCCCATGTGTTCACTATGGATGCCCTGTTTGCCGCCTTTCTGGAAATATTTCATGTCCGGTACCTGCAATGTCGCTTCTTCGAGCACCGCCGCTACGTGAGCATGGAATTCCGGTTTCAGCAGGGTGACATCTACCCCGATTCCTTCGCTCACCATCGCTTTATCGGCATCCGTCTGGTAAAATAATTCGTCGGTAAACGTCCACAAATCGTTGATGGCGTTTTGTATCCGTTGGTGGCTTTCTTCGGTGCCGTCGCCCAGCCTTTTGATCCAATCCGAGGAAAAACGCTGGTGGTAACTGACTTCCTTGATGCTTTTTTTGGCTATGGCGGCGAGTGTCTCGTCCTGGCTGTATTGCAATTGCTGCAACAGCAACAGGTGGAACGCATCGAATAAAAACTGCCTGCCGATGGAATAGGCGAAATCGGTATTGGGCTGTTCCACCAAAAGCACGTTTTTGTATTCGCGTTCGCTGCGCAGGAAGGCGAGCGTATCTTCAGTCGCATCTCCGCCGATGATGTCTGCAGCATATTGATAGTAGCTGCGCGTCTGGCCAAGCAGGTCGAGCGTGATATTGGTCATCGCGATATCCACTTCGAGGTTTGGGCCATGGCCACAAAGTTCCCCGAGGCGTTGGCCAAGGATTAGCGCGTTGTCTGCGATGCCGTAGATGTATTGGACGAGGTTGTTCATCAATATTGGTATTGGGTGTTGGGTGTTGGGTGTTGGTATTAAAACCCAACACCTAAAACCCAGAACCTGTTTACATGTGTTTTAACTCCTCCGGCAATTCGTAAAATGTCGGATGGCGGTAAGCCTTGTCTTTTGCCGGTTCAAAAAATTCGCCGTTGTTTTCAGGGTTTGATGCCGTAATTTCGCTTGACGGCACCACCCAGATGCTGACGCCTTCCATTCTCCTGGTGTAGACATCGCGGGCATTCTCAAGCGCCATTGTTGCGTCGCTCGCGTGAAGGCTTCCGCAGTGGCGGTGTTCGAGTCCGTTTTTAGAGCGGACAAATACTTCCCAAAGTGGCCAGTTTTTCATATTGTTGGGTGTTGGGTACTGGGTGTTGGGTGTTGGTACTAAAACCCAACACCTAAAACCCAATACCTGTTAAACTGCTGTTTCTAATTTCAATTCCTGTTTCTCTGCGTAAGCCATAGCCGCATCGCGTACCCATTCGCCTTTGCTCCAGGCGTTGCGGCGGGCGTCCATACGGACTTTGTTGCATGGGCCATGTCCTTTGACGACCTGCCAGAATTCATCCCAATCCATTTCGCCGAAATCATAGCGTTTGGTTTCTTCGTTCCATTTCAGGTCCGGATCCGGAATTGTCAATCCGATGAGTTCTGCCTGCGGTACCGTCTGGTCTACAAACTGCTGGCGCAATTCGTCGTTGGTTTTGCGTTTGAGTTTCCATTTCATGGATTGTTCGGTGTGCACGGATTCTGCATCTGTTGGCCCAAGCATCATCAGCGATGGCCACCACCAGCGGTTTAAGGCGTCCTGTGCCATGGCTTTTTGTTCCGGTGTTCCATTGGCTAATGTCATCATGATTTCAAAACCCTGCCTCTGGTGGAAACTTTCTTCCTTGCAAACACGCACCATCGCACGGGCGTACGGGCCGTAAGAGGTAGCCGTTAATGGCACCTGGTTAATGATGGCGGCACCGTCAACGAGCCAGCCGATGGCGCCCATATCTGCCCAGGTCACGGTTGGATAGTTGAAGATGCTGGAGTACTTCGCTTCGCCGGAATGTAACTGGTCGTATAATTCCTCACGGGAGACACCGAGCGTTTCGCAGGCACTGTAGAGATACAAACCGTGGCCGGCTTCATCCTGTACTTTGGCGAGCAAAGCGACTTTCCTTCTTAATGAAGGGGCACGTGTGATCCAGTTTCCTTCCGGTAGCATCCCGACGATTTCGGAATGGGCGTGTTGGGAAATCTGGCGGATGTGTGTCTTACGATACTTTTCCGGCATCCAATCTTTTGGTTCAATCTTTTGATCGTTTGCGATCTTTCTTTCGAATTCCGCTTCCAGTTCCTGTTCTGACATAACTTTTTTAATTAATAATTAATAACTAACAATTAACAATGCTTCATAAATGGGTCGTTAGCTTTCAGGCATCCCAATTATTAATTATTCATTGTAATTATTCATTAACCTAAGCGCCGAAGTCCACGACCACTTTTTCTGAAGTCGGAACAGCCTGGCAGCTCAATATATAATGTTTCGCCACCTCGTTTTCGTCGAGGGCGTAATTCACTTTCATTTCTACCGATCCTTCGATGACTTTGCAACGGCAGGTACTGCATACACCGCCTTTACACGCGAACGGCAAATCGGCTCCTGCGGCGAGGGCTCCATCGAGGATGTTGTCGTAATCGTCATCCATGATGAAATGGAATTCCTTTCCGCCGTCGATGATGGTAACCTCTGTGCCTTCTACTTTCTTTTCGAGGATTTTGTTGACGCGTTGTTTGTCTTCCTCAGATGTACCCGTATTGAACAGTTCAAAGTGAATTCTTTCTTTTGACAATCCTGCCGCCATCAGTTCATCACGGATCAGGAAAATCATTTGTTCAGGGCCGCAGATAAAACACTCGTCTACTGACGGCACATGGATGATTTTATCGGTGAGTGCCTGTAATTTTTCCTTTGTAAAACGCCCGTTCAGCAATTCGAAATTGCGGTGTTCCTTCGTTAAAAAGTGAAAAATCTCCAGCCTTCCGAAATAGCGGTTCTTGAGTTGTTCAATTTCTTCCTTAAAGATAATTGATTTGACACTTCGATTCAGGTAAAACAGCTGAAACCTGCTTTTCGGTTCCAGCGCCAGGTGGGTTTTCATGATGGAAAGAATGGGCGTAATGCCGCTTCCTGCTGCAAAAACGATGTAGTTTTTGGCTTTTTCTAATTCGATCGGTGTATTGAATACACCATTGGGCGCCATAATTTCGAGCACGTCGCCTTTTTTAAGCGTCTCATTGACATACGACGAAAACAAGCCACCGTTGATTCGCTTGACGGCCACTTTCCATTTGTCCTCTACCGGGCTGGAACACAAAGAATACGAACGCCGTACATCCTGTCCTTCTATTGTTGCTTTCAGCGTGAGGTGCTGTCCTTGTGAATATTTAAAATCCTGACGGAGTTCTTCGGGAATGTCGAAAGATACTACGGAACAATCTTTGGTTTCCTTGTAAACATCCTGGACCCTGATATTATGAAACTTTGCCATGCGGTACTCAAACGTTTTAGTCGCAACTAACACTTGTTAGTTTACAATGCAAATTTAATGATTATTTCTTAATATGAAAGTTAAATTACACCATGCAACAGAATATCCTTCAAATTCTCTTTCAGGATGTTAGCCGAGAAATCTTTCTTCTTCCCGTACCACAAATACAGTGTACGGATGGTCGAAAGGATTGTAAAAATGATAACTTCGGCATTGCGGTTTTTAATTTCTCCCGCGGCGATGCCTTTTTTAACGATGCTTCGGAAAATATCTTCGTATTCTTCCCGCATGTGAAGAAAGTACTTGAGTTCTTCCTCAGGCAGGTGCATCCAGTCGTTGTTCAGCGAAGCCAATGCATCAGGATTGCGGACGGTGATATCGATGTGGAGCTGGATGACTTTTCCGAGTTTTTCGATTGCGGAGTCTTCTGAAGCAGCGATGGTACGGATGGTGTTCGTATACTCCTCTGCGATGGCGATGACGATCAGCGCGAGGATTTCCTGTTTGGACTTGATGTGGTTGTAGAGGCTTGCGGCCTTGATGTCCAAAGCCTGGGCGATGTCACGCATTGTAACGGCGCTGTAGCCTTTTACCTTAAAAAGCGAGGCTGCAATGTTGACAATGTCGGATTTTCGGTCGGTGGGTTTCATTAAATCAAATGTAAGGTTTTAGTTCGAAAGTTGAAATGATCGGAAGATCGGAAGTCACTTACGCACTTTATGGCCCCGGAACGGTAAACTTATACGGGGACCGCGCGAGGGATGGAAGCGGCATCCTTTTTTATTTTGGAAGAAGCCCTTCGACTGTGCTCAGGTTGACAAAATAAAAAAGATAAAGCGCACAGCCCGGCCCGAAGGGCGCGCCAAAAGAAAGATTCCGTTCGCAGTGTCACCAATAAAAAAAGCCACCCGAAGGTGGCTTTTTAACAAAACAGGGAACAATTAATAGGTTACCTTTTTATAATCTTGATGGTCCTGAACAGGTTGTCTGCAGAAACTTTTACCAGGTATGTGCCTGCCGCAAGGGCTGACAGGTCCAGTTTGGTTTCTGTGCCGTTCACTTTCCTGCTTATTACAAGCTGTCCAATCATGTTGACTACTTCTACCTGCGAGATATTTTGTTCGTAGGCAATATTAAGGAAATCGGATACCGGATTAGGGTACACTTTCAATTCATACCTTTCAGGCTGGTCGACGGCGAGACATGCACCCGTAGAGACGGTCACTGCAAGCCTTACGTCACTATCACAGGAGCCATCGTTCTGGGATGCGTAGTATGTCGTGCCATCCACCAATAATGCACCATCGGCTACCAGGTTACCGCCGGTTGGGGCGTCATACCAGCTTACGTCAGTCCCGACAGTGATCAATTGACCGACAATCTGCCCGTTGCAGAAGCTCTGGTTGCTGCTGCCTGTTGGCGGCGCCACGATATTCACCGTCGCGGTAACGGGAACGCGGGTTGAATTGCAATCTCCGTTTACGGCTTCGGCATAGAAAGTCGCCGTCGCGCTTAGACTATTGGTCTGGAATAAACTGCCCGATGACAGCAATGTGCCACCCACAGACTGGTCATACCAATTTACGATTCCCGCGCTGGCAACAGCTTCGAGCATTACATCCCCAGTACCACAGCGGGTGGCGGGTGATGTGGAGATGATCGCCGGGATTGCGTTGATCGTCGCAGTAACAGCGGTCCTATTGGAGACACAATTGCCATTATCGACTGCCACATAATATGTTGTGGTAGCAGCCAGTGAAGGCGTCTGGAACGATGTCCCGGTCGCTAATACCGCGCCGCCGCTTGCCACACCATACCAATTGATGGTTCCTGCTCCGGTAGCGCTCAACGTTACGATACCTGAGCCACATCTCTCGCCAGGAATTGTGGTGGTAATGGACGGGATATTATTCACCGTTGCCGTAACTGCTGTCCTTCCTGAGGTACAGGCACCATTCGATGCTTCGACATAATAGGTCGTTGTAGTGCCAATCGAAGGAGTTACAAAGGTGATTCCGGCAGATAGCGCGGTTCCTCCTGTCGGTACATCATACCAGCTCAGCACGCCTGAAGTCGCCGTAGCGCCTAATGTTACAGTACCCGTGCCACAGGTGGCACCTGGTGTTACGGTAGCAATTACAGGAACTGGAGTGACCGTGGCTGTAACGGCTGTCCTCGTAGAAGTACAAGTGCCGTTTTTCGCTTCAACATAGTAAGTTGTTGTTGCAGCAATTGAAGGCGTTATGAACGAAGTACCGGTTGCCAAGGGTGCACCGCCGGTTGGGGCGGCATACCACCTGAGGAAGCCTGCACTTGCCGTGGCATTCAGTGTCAATGTGCCAGATCCACAGCGTGCGTCAGGGGTAACCGAAGTAACGGTTGGCGTTTCATTTACAGATGCCGTGACGGCAGTCCTTGCTGAAGTACACGTTCCATTGGTCACCTCAACATAATAAGTCGTTGAGGCGGCGATAGAGGGTGTTACGAACGTAGGTCCGGTTGCCAGAGCAGTTCCGCCCGAAGCGGCCGCGAACCAATTGATCGTGCCTGAATCCGACGCAGCCTGTAGGCTCATCGTACCCGTATCGCAACGGCTGCCAGGTGTAGTTCCGGTGATCACTGGCGTACCGGTTACCGTTGCAGTCACCAGGGTCCTTGCCGTAGTGCAATTTCCATTTGTGGCTTCTACATAGTAATTCGTCGTGGCATTAATAGAAGGCGTTATGAAAGCGGTTCCCGAACCCAGGACTGATCCTCCTGTGGGTACGTTATACCAATTCAGCGTGCCCTCATTCGCAGTAGCACCTAAAGTGACCGTTCCTGAATCACAACGGCTTCCCGGCATCGTCGCAATAATCATTGGAATCGTATTTATTGTAGCCAATACAGCGACCCTCGCGGATGTACAGCTTCCATTAACTGCCTCAGCATAGAAATTTGTGCTGCAGCTGAGGAAAGGCGTAGTGAAGGAAGTGCCAGTCCCTAAGACCGTTCCGCCGGTGGACACGCTATACCAATTGATAATCCCTGAGGTTGCACTAGCATTTAATGCCACCGATCCTGACCCACAGCGGTTGCCTGGCGTAGTTGTACCTATCATTGGCGTTGCATTCACCGTAGCGGTTACTGCAGTTCTTGGCGATACGCAGCTTCCGCTGGTCGCTTGAACGTAGTAGGTCGTTGTCGCATTTAGTGAAGGTGTAACGAAGCTATTGCCTGCTCCCAGAGAGCTTCCGCCGCTTGCAACGTCGAACCAGTTTAACGTACCTGCACTCGCGGTAGCGCTTAGCGTCACACTACCCGCATCACAACGGCTCGCTGGAACCGTGGCATTTATCGTAGGCATGATGCTGATCGTTGCAGTAACCGGTGTCCTGGCAGAAGCACAGCTTCCGTTTGACGCCTCTACATAGTATACTGTTGTAGCGCCGATGTTTGGCGTAGCAAAGCCGGTTCCGGAACCTAAAAGCGTTCCGCCCACCGCAGCACTGTACCAATTTAAAGTTCCCGCGCTGGCTGTTGCACCAAGGGTTACACTACCTGCTCCACATCGGCCTGCCGGTGTAGTAGCGGTAACTGAGGGCGTCGCTGTCACCGTTGCGATGACAGGGACACGGGTTGATACGCAGCTTCCATTGGCAGTTTCCACATAAAAGGTGGTGGTCGCTGTAAGAGAAGGTGTGATAAAATTTGTTCCATTTCCTAGAGCAGTTCCGCCTGTGGCTGCATCAAACCAACTGATGGTTCCCGCGCTGGCGGTGGCACTCAGCGTGACCGTACCGGCCTCACACCTGCCAGCAGGGGTTGTATTGGTGATTGCAGGCGAAGGACTTGCGGATGCTAAAACGGCGGTCCTTGCGGAAGTACAGTTGCCATTAGTAGCGTCGACGTAGAAATTCGTATTGCTGCTGATCGAAGGTGTAACAAATGTGGTTCCTGTACCCAAAACTGATCCGCCGCTGGCGACGTTATACCAATTTAAAGTTCCTGAGCTTGCTGTGGCGCCCAGGGTTACACTTCCGGTGTCACAGCGGCTTCCAGGTGTGGTGGAGACAACAGCAGGTGTTGCGTTTATCGTAGCCAAAACAGCTGTCCTGGCAGAGACACACGAGCCATTGGCAGCCTGCACATAATACGTGGTATCACTGCTAATGGAAGGTGTTGCAAACGATGTCCCTGTACCTAATGCAGTTCCTCCACTGGCATTTGCAAACCAGCTTAAAGTACCTGCGCTTGCGGTGGCATTCAGGGTGACCGAACCAGTTCCACAGCGCGAGCCTGGTGTGGTTGTAGCTACGGTCGGCGTTACGTTTATGGTCGCGGTAACAGGAGTCCGTGCCGAAACACAGCTTCCGCTTGCGGCCTCTACGTAGAAGGTCGTTGTGCTGTTGATTATTCCCGTTGGGAAGAATGGGCCTGAGCCTAAAATGGCGCCGCCAGTTGGGACGTTATACCATCTTAGCACTCCCGCGCTGGCCGTAGCCTGTAGTTGCACTACTCCAGCATCACAGCGTGCTCCAGGCGTAGTCGAAGCCACTGTGGGCACACCGGTAACGGTAATGTAGCCAGCGACGGTCTTGGTATCGCTTCCGTTGTAGTTGGTCGCTGTCAGTGTTACGGCATAAGTTCCCGGTGTACTGTAAATGACCGAAGGATTTTGCACAGTTGATGTGGCCGGAGTTCCCCCTGCAAATGTCCAGCTCCATACAAATGGAACATTCGTAGACGTGTCAGTGAAATCTATCGAACCGCCCACACAGGTAGCCAGTGTTGAAGCGGTAAAATCTGCGACAGGTGGTGTTACAGGGCAGCTGCCTATGGCTTCCATGGCAAAACTATCGTCCATGCCACCGAAATAAGCGTAAAACTGATTTGGTGTACCACAGGAAATGGCCAACAGGTCATCTACGTGGGCGCTGTCCTGGTCTCCGCCCATATAGGCGAAAAATGATGGCGGTATCCCACAGGAAACGGCGCTGAGCTCTTCCACTCCCGCACTATCATTGTCCCCGCCCATATAGGCGAAGAATGATGGCGGAGGTGCGCTACAGCTTGTATTCATCAATACATCGACAGTTACATTATCGTCAGTACTTCCGAAATAGGCATAAAAATGCGCGGGTACCGGACAGGAAGTCATCCCCAATTGGTCGGTGGCTGCAGCTGCAGCGTCCCCGCCATGGTACTGGGAATACGATGATGTGCCTGACAACATAAAAGTCACGAATACAATTATGTAATAGTTAATTGTTTTCATCATCTAATTTGAATTTAAAATTGTTTGTCATTTTTAACGAGATATCCCTCGATGGGATATCGGCTCAAACTAAATGATTACCTCACGCCTCTTCCTCCGTAGCTTGGGTATCTTGTCGCGTCGGCAACAGTTACGGTATTCCTGTCAGATGTACGCACCCTCGCTGCTACATTAATATAATCGCCGCCACGGAAACCAGATCCTGCGGCAGTCGTTACTGAAGGCCAGGTTGCCTGGTTGGCATCGCCATTCGGTGCGATTGTGCCATCACCATTTGTCCCGTTAAAAGAGACGCCTGCTGCACTCGTATTGACTACGCGTTCCCACAAGTTTCCTCCCATTTCCATAGCACCGTAAAAGGCCGCACCAGATGAAGCCCTACCGGAAGTACCCGAAGCAAAAGCGCCCACACGAACCGGTCCGAACGAACCACTACCGCTGCCAACACCGTACACACAAGTGCCGTTTGCCACCGGAGTAAAGGTTTCATTGGACATATAATCGTTGATCAGTCCACCCAGGGTGCTGTACACCTGATTGATGTCTGTTGTTCCCCATGGATACTCCCCAGCAACACGTGGCATCGAGCCCCTGCACACTTTTTCGAACTCCAGTTCGGTCATAGGCCTTAGTGCAGCCCAATCGAGATATGCTGCAAGATCTCCCCAGCTAAGATTGTTCGCAGCGATACTCTGCCCGTCATCGCTGTTGTTTTCTACACCGTTCGAGGCGTCGCAAGCATATACGGCAGGAATTGCCCCGTTACTTCCGGGAGTAGAGATTACGATTCCATTTCGGTAGGCAAAACTTCCGAACATCACGTAGGTGCCGGCAGCGCTTATTGGATCACTGTAAGTATGTGCTTTTTGCTGGTCATAGGTAAGGGAATTCAGGTATTCTACGTACTGTAGCTGCGAAATTTCATTTTTCATACAGTAGAAGGAGTTGTATCCGGTAGGGAATGTATTTGGAATCGTTGATGAGCCGCCGCCGATTGCTGCTGCTGAAATTCCTGCGGATTGTGAGGTCGCCGTAACGTTGATGTTGTTGAAGGTAGAAACACTGGTAGCATCGCCCAATTCAAAATTACCCTGAGGGACATTCACCATTTCAATTCCAAACACTTTATAGTTATAAGTACCTGCAGGAATGGCCATTTTCAAGGTGACCTGTGTTGGAGCGACAGTGCCTCCGCCAATAGAACTTCTACGGATAAATACACCTTTACCATCAGTCACGGGATCCACCTGCAGTGGCGCTGAAGTCGTATGATCTGACCCCACCGTGCTTAGGCCTGCATGGGCCCAAATACGCGTATTGCAATCCTGGTATTTAATAAACACCCAAACGGCATCCCAATTGGCTGGAGCAACATTCGCATTCCAGCTATTTTCCCAACTGATGGTAAATGTGATGTTGGATCCGGTGACTGATGTCCCGGTAATCTGTACATTATTTGCGCGGGAAATTCCGAACACAAACAGGAGCATAACGCTCAGTGCTAATTTTGAAAATAAAGTTTTGGTTTGGATGTGGTTGCGGAAATACGTAGTAATTCGTATATTGGTTACAAAGTCCAAAGTCCAAAGTCCAAAGTCACAAAGTCACAAAGTAACTGGGTAACGAAGCGACGAAGCGACGGAATGATAGTCCATCGGTTATTAATTGGTTTCGACAGGAAGTACTGGTGGACGTTAATGACAAACGAGCCGCCGCACTCTTGCAGCGTAACATATATCGTGGTTGAAAACAGTTTTCGCGTGAAGAATATCGAATCCTAATTTTTCATAACTTCGCGTGACAACAACAAAAAATAACCTCAACCTCCGCGCATGGAACATCATATCAAATCACTACGTCCATTTATTGGGGCGAAAGACTTTGCATTATCAAGGCAATTTTATACCGAATTGGGTTTTGAAGAGGTATCACTCGGCCCGAATATGTCGGTTTTTAAATCAGGTGACTTTGCTTTCTATCTTCAGGACTACTACATAAAAGACTGGATTGACAACAGCATGATTTTTCTCGAAGTGGATGATACGGAACGTTATTGGAACATGCTTTCGGCTTTGAATTTACCTTCAAAATATGATGGCGTTAAGCTGATTCCAATACGCAACGAACACTGGGGAAGGGAATGTTTCCTGCACGACCCTTCAGGAATCTTGTGGCATTTTGGGGAATTTTATTCTTTGTAATCGCTTAACTTAAGCCTACACCCGTCTCTTTTTACAACAAAACCTTCATCACCTCAGAAAGAATAGGATTTTTAGTGTGTTTTTATATGAACATAGTATATTTGAAATTCCCTTTCGTCAGGCAATCTGTAGAAATAAAACTATATTTTTCGGATTCGCTTCAGTAACCAAAAAAAATTGAGCGGCATAAAAACATGAGGATTGAACAACTAACTTTTTTTCGATTTCTAGCCGCTATCTGGGTAGTAATTTTTCACTTTGGCCGTGACGTATTCCCTTTTAATCTTCCTTATTTCAATAACTTTTTTAAACAAGGTGACATCGGGGTGAGTTTTTTCTTTTTCCTTTCAGGGTTTGTAATGATAATTGCGTACCAATATAAAAACAAGGTCTCGTTTGTAGATTATATGCGAAACAGATTTGCCAGGATCTACCCTGTTTTTTTGCTGGCTGCAATGTTAATCCTGCTCAATAAAATCATTCAGCAGGAAGGCCATATGAATTTAAAGGGGCTATTACTGAATTTAAGCATGCTCCAGGCGTGGATTCCCGGATATCAGCTGACTTATAATATCGCTTCCTGGACATTATCTGTTGAATTATTTTTCTACCTGATTTTCCCTTTTCTTTTCAACCGTTTCTATACAAAGCGCGCCGCTGGATTAAGTCAGGTCTTCATAGCAATTGCTGCAGTCTGGGTGATAACCCAATTGGTACTGATTCTATTTAAACCCGGGCTGTTATTAAATTTAAAAGGATTGCCTCATCTATACGATACCCTGCGTTTCTTTCCTTTAATGCACCTGAACCAATTCCTGGTCGGCAACATGGTTGGGTTATTGTTTATCAGGAGACACGCCAGCAATGGAAGAAACTATGACCTCCCCATAATATTGATACTGACACTAACATTTATTGCAGTCCAATTGAATAAGGACATTAATCTATTCGGCGGCCTAGTATTAATTTTCTTTGCGCCTTTGGTATATCTTATCGCCGCCAACAATGGAATCATAACTAAAATCGTGCGCGGCAGACTGCCGGTGTTCCTTGGCGAAATCAGTTACGGAATTTACATACTGCAATTTCCGTTATATTACTTCACTAAATACTGGCTGTTTTATATGGACGTTAAAAATAACACAGTAATCTTTTTTGCCACCTTGTTCATTTTAATCGTTTTTTCATCTGCGAGCTATGTGCTGTTTGAAAAGCCGGTCAGGGATTTTTTAAAGAAAAAAAAGTTAAAGGCTCATTAGTCGTGGCTTTAATTGTTTAACCTCTGTTTAAATTAAAGAACAAAACGCCTAAATAAGCTTGTTGTTTTTTGCCTTCTCGACCGCTTCGAGCTTATTATGCACCTGCAGTTTGGTGTAAATATTTTCGATATGCTTTCTAACGGTGCTCGGCGATAAAATCAGGTTGTCGGCAATATTGTTGTAATTGAGGCCTTTGCTCAGTTGCTCCAGTACTTCGATTTCGCGTTGGGAAAGTTTTATTTCGTCGGCATTCTCTTTTTCAAAATGGTTAGGGTCTCGAAGCAATTTCAAGGTTTTAAATGCAATGGACGGATGCATCGCCGCGCCACCATTCATGGTTTCAATAATGCCCTGGTAAAGGTCTCTGGGATTGATTTCTTTCAGCAGGTAGCCATCGGCGCCCGCTTTAATAGCATTGAAAATGTTCTCATCGTTGTCAAAAACCGTCAGCATGATGATGCGGATGTGTGGATATTTTGATTTGATAATATTGGTGGCCTCGATACCGTTCATTTCCGGCATCTCGATATCCATCAGGATCAGGTCGATGTTCCGATTGTTTTGGAGCTTATCCAACAAATCCCGTCCATCACAGGCGGTACACCGAACCGCGAAGTCTTCAAAAAAAGACAATTTCTCCTGGACCGTCCGGATCAGGAATGAATTGTCGTCGGCTATCGCTATCTTAATCATCTCTTCGTATTTAAAAGTGCTTTTTGAATATTGATACTAACTGTAGTTCCGGAACCCGGCGCCGAGTTAATATCAAAGACGCCTCCTATGCTCCGGATGCGTTTCTTCATATTGTGCAACCCGTTGCCGTTAAGGACAGTATCCTGATTAAACCCAAGCCCGTCGTCAATCGCTTCAATGCGAATTTCGTCCCCCTTGTCATAAATATGAACTCCTATCCGGATCGCGTTGGCATATTTTACAGCGTTGTTTACAGCTTCCTGTATGGTCCTGTAAATATTCATTCCGGCGACAGACGAAAAGCTTAAATCGCTTAAGCCTTCATCGATATCAAAGCCAAATGCTATGCTTTCTTTCGCAGTCTTTGCCTTTTCTATAAAGTTCATGATGCGCATTCGCAAATCCTCGAAACTGATTGCCTCACTGTTCATTGCCCAAATGGTGTCCCGCAGTTCTATAATGGTAGACTGTGTGAAATCGCTGATGTTATCAAGCTTTCCGTTAAGTTTTGAATCTTTTAGGTCAAAGGCATATTTTAAATTATCGACCGAAGAGATGATGAATGTCAGCTGTGCACCAATATTGTCGTGCAAATCACGAGAAATGCTCAGCCGCTGTTCCTGCAATTTGTTTTGCGTTTCGATTTTAGCAATCGCAGTTTCGAGACGGAATTCCTGTTCCTGCTGTTTGTTCCTCAGTTTCTGCTGCCGGTAAATCATCAAAGCGGCCACGATGGTGGTGAGCACCAAAAAACCGAGAATGAGCAGCCAAAGGTTTCGCTGCCTCGCCTCAATTTCCTTTTTAAGCAGCAATTTCTCTTTTTTCTCTGTTTGGTATTTGGCATCAAGTTCAAAGATCGCTTTCGTTTTTTCCTTGACAAACAGGCTGTCTTTGCCCATCGCGTAGAGGTTTGAAAATTTATATGCCTTTTCAAAATTTCCCAGCTTAGCATACGCTTTGGAGAGGTTCTCGTTTGCTGCATTAATTAGCAATTCCGCGTCCGACTTCATCGCGTTGGCTTTTGCTTTTTCTGATACCGCAATACTCTCATTGTATTTTTTCTGTTTGATTAGGCAAAGTGCATAACCGTTTCCGCCGTTTGCTGCCTCGTACCAATTTTCGAATTTGATATGCTGCGCGATGGATTGATGGTAATATTTTTCTGCTGAGGCGAATTGATGAAGGCTGTCATAAACCACCGCGATGTTGACTAATGGATAGGGGATATACCGGTCATAACCCAGTTTACGATAGCCTTTTGTAGCCATCTCGGAATACTTCAGCGACTCCTTATATTGCTTAAAATTAATCAGGATTGAACCCAGATTCCCGGAGGAAACCGTGATCCCGAATGCATCCTTCGCCTTCGAATAATACGCATAAGCCTTCCTGTAATAGGCGAGGGCCTTCGGATAGTCAAGGTGCGTTTTGTAAACAATCCCGATGTTGGTGTAGGTCATTCCCTGTTTCGCGATATCATTCTTTTTGTCGTAGTAGTATAACGCCTTGAAATAATTGTTCAGCGCTTCTTCGAAGTCGCCTTTTGTATCATATACGATGCCAATATTATTGTAAGTGTCAGCGATTCCCAGAGAATCCTTGATGGCGACCCTAACCTTTAAGGCTTTTCTGTGGTAACTGAGTGCCGAATCGAGTACCAGCTTGTATTGAAATGTATTTGCAATGGTGTTGTAAGCGAGCGCCAGACAGGAATCACTCTTAATACCCTTCGCGGCAAGTAGTGCCTGTTTTCCGTAGGATAATGATTTCTCAAGATCGCTGCTGCTGTATTCATCTGAAAGGTAACACAACGTCTTAAATTTCTTAGCCCCATGCTGTGTCCTGACAAGTGCTTTCAGGCTGTCGATTTTTGAATTGGGGTTTACCTGTCCGACCATCCATGAGGCTGTAAGGAGCAGCAGCATGGTTGTAAGTTGCCTCATCGTAACTGTTTTGGTTTTCCTATAAAAGTAGTTAAAAAACTGTTAAAATATACAAAACACTTATTCAAGCAAATTGTTTTCGGATAGTTTTTCGAGCAATTGGTATTGGAGCGACAAAATTTCGGCTCCGATATGGGCTCCTGACACACTTAACGTTTCCCGCAGTTCATCAGCCATTTCAATTCTGCTTTGCTGTTCATTCTGGCTTTTCAACAAGGTTACAATAATTGACTCATAGGCCGCCGTTTGAAGCCGATGGGTCCTTTTGGCTTTGTAGGAATTGATAATTAAAATTCCGATGAACAGGATGTTCAATATTAATAATGCAATTAGGAAAGGGGTCATAAGCACATAAAGAAATAAAAAATGTCCCTTCCAAACCGGTGTAGGTTTCCGCCTGGAAAGGACAAAATCACACAAAACAAGTACGTTAGGCAGTTACCGCCATGAAATGCAGCATTTTGCCAGCTATATTTTAGTTGAATTCAAGATTAAAAGCACCGTTCGTAATTTCTTTGGTGTCGTTAGCATTGTTTTGATTGGTTCCGGTGAAACGGAATGTTCCCACAATTTTAGTATCTGTAAGTTCCGAAATTGTGATGGATCCTTTTACCGCACCGCCTTCCGTAGGGGCTACATACGTTGGCGAACCCTGTGGATTTTGCATATCAAGATCTACATAAGTCCCAACGATTGCAATTAAGTTGTCACCGCCAATGTCATAAGTTCCGGCTGCTGAAACGCCGTTTAAGATGAGGCTGATGGTCTTGCCGGAAGCATTTGCGCCAAGTAAAGTGATGGTCGTCGTTCCGCCTGCGCTCACGCGTTCTGCCTGCGTGGCCGCCGCTATTGAAGTGAAGCCTGATCCGGCAATACTCGCCGTAATCGTTCCTGCTGATGCTGTTGCACCTCCGCCCCCGTCGCTGTCGCTGCTGCAGGAAAACGCAATGAACATTACTGTAAAAAGGGCGATTTTCGAGATCATTTTTAGTGTTTTCATGATAGTAGATTTTTTTGTTAGTTATACTCCAAAATTGCAATTATCATGAAAGCCATTCAATAAGGCATTTGCCGTATTTTGAAAGAGTTAAAAAGTTCGGAAGATCGGAAGATCGGAAGTACGAAACGTAAAAACTACTCGGTAGTGAATACTCAATCCTTCTTCTTACGAACTTCAAATCATACGAACTCCCCATCTTCCGATCTTAAATAAGGTTATTGTTTTTTGCTTTTTGAATCGCCTCAAGCTTGTTGTGTACCTGCAGTTTCGCATAGATGTTTTCGACGTGCTTGCGCACCGTCCCCAAAGACAAGATCAGGTTGTCTGCAATATTATTGTATTTCAGGCCTTTGCTCAGCTGTTCCAGGACTTCGATTTCCCTTGTGGTAAGCCTGATGTCCTCGTCGTTTCCTTTGGTATCAAACGCCATCGGGTTGCGGAACAATTTCAAAGTCTTCAACGCGATGGACGGCGTCATTGTTGCACCGCCGTTAAGCGTCTCAACGATACCCTGATTTAAGTCATTGGGAGCGACATCTTTTAAGAGATAGCCATCGGCGCCGGCTTTGATGGATTTAAAAATATTCTCGTCATTGTCAAAAATCGTCAGCATGATAATTTTGATATGCGGGTATTTATTTTTCACGATTTCAGTCGCTTCAATCCCGTTCATTTTGGGCATTTCAATATCCATCAATATCAGGTCGATATTGTGATTTTTCTCGAGCTTTTCCAATAACTCAATCCCGTTGACAGCGGTATAACGGCACGAAAGGTCTTCAAAAAAGGACAGCTTCTCAGCGATGGCTTTCTGTAGGAAAATATTATCGTCTACAATTACAATTTTGACCATGGTGTTTGTTTTTAAGTGTTTTGGTTTTTTAGTGAAATGCTGATCCTCGTTCCTTCCGAAATCTGGGTTTTAATCTCGAAAATACCGTCGACATCCTCGATTCGTTTGCGCATGTTGTGCAGTCCGTTTCCGTGGCTGATGGTTTCAGGATCAAATCCCAGCCCGTTATCGGTTACCGTGATATGTATCCTGCTGTCTTCTGCGGAAGCGTCAATGGTTATATTCTCCGCGTCAGCATATTTGATCGCGTTATTAACTGCCTCCTGAATCGTACGGTAAATGTTCATGCCCTCGATGGAGGTGAGCGTTATCGCTGACAGTCTTTCGTCGATGTCGAATGAAAAATGGATGTCTTCTTTAGCGATTTTTGCCTTTTCAATAAAATTCAGGATCCGGACCTTCAAGTCCTCGAATGTAATCCCGGTATTGTTCATGGCCCAAATCGTATCCCGCAATTCCACAATCGTCGATTTCGTGAATTCACTAATGCTTCTCAACTTGTCGCTAAGGCGTATATTCTGGATGTCGAACCCCTGCTTGATATTGTCCACCGAAGAAATGATAAATGTGAGCTGTGCGCCAATATTGTCATGCAGGTCCCTCGAAATGCTGAGCCGCTGTTCCTGCAATTTGTTTTGGGTTTCGATTTGGGCAATCGCCGTTTTGAGCCTGAACTCCTGTTCCTGCTGTCGGTTTTTAAGTTTCTGCTGCCGGTAAATCAATACCGATACCAGAACGATGAAAAATCCCAGTACAGACATCCCAATCAACAGGATGTTTTTGCGCCGCGTTTCTGCCTGCTGCTCGAGGATTATTTTTTCCTTTTTAGCGGTTTGGTATTTTGTTTCGAGCTCCGCGGTCTGTTTCAGCATATTCAACCGCGTCAGGTGTCCATCGAGTTTTTTATAGATGTCCTGATAATAGCTCACACTGTCTGGCTGTTGGAGATAGGCGTAGGTTGGAATGAGCAACTCGATGGTGTAAAACAGGCTTTCATCTTTTTGTTCTTTGAGAAATTTTTCCTTGATTTCGTTCAATAACTTCAATGCCTCCTGGTACTTCCCGGTTTTGACGTAATTCCTTGCAATACTGATTTTAAGGTTGTCCTGGTCGGCGTCGGAGTTCACGCTTTTCTGTACTGCCGCTGATTTCTCATACAGGGCTTGTGCTTCCTTTACATTTTTTTGGCGCGCCTTCACCAGTCCCAGGTTCTGGTAAACGATCGCAATGGCTTTTTCGTTACCGGCAAGCTTGCAATTTTTAAGGCTTTTATCGAAATTGATTTTGGCTTTTACAGTATCGTTGAGCTCCATATAAGTCGTGCCGAGATTGATGTAAAACTCACAAAGCCGGTCGGTTAGCTTGTTCTTTTCTGCATAATTGATGGATTCCTTAAGATACGCTTCCGCTTTGCGGTAGTCCCTGAGTTTAACCAGCAATAGCCCGATATTGCTTTTCGCAACGACTTTGTTTTTTTCATCGCCGGTTTTCTCGAAGTAGTTGAGCGCTTCCAAGAACGTTTTCATCGACTTCTGGTATTCGTGTTTGTCGCGGTAGATGTTCCCCAGGTTGTTGTTGATCTTCGCAACACCGGCAACGTCATCTTTCGCTTTTCTTATGGCATAAGCGTGCAGGTAGTTTTGCTCGGAATTGTCAAGATCACCTTTGCTGTAATACACAGCGCCAATGTCGCTATACACCTGAGCCAACAGGGTCGAATCGGCTAACTTAATCGCCGCATTTTCAGCTTTCTTTCCATACGACAATGCTGAATCTACAGAAACGTTGGCATAGTACCAAGTCAGGTCAGAATATATCGATGCCGTTTTCCTTGCGCTCGGGCTGTTTTTCAAGCCGGCCTTCAGCTTTTCAATGGCTACTTTCGTATTTTGGCCATTAGCGGTTCCGAAAAGCGCCATAAAAATGAAAAAAGCAATTTCTTTCCTAAGCATGATCAATATTGTTTTGTAGTGAAACCGTTACTGTAGTGCCTTCATTCAATTCCGATTTGATATCGAACTTTGCCCCAATTTCTTTCATCCTTTTTTTCATATTGCCAAGTCCATTTCCCGCATTGCTTTCCGCCATATCGAATCCGATCCCGTTGTCTCTGATCTCAATAATGGTCGTATTGCGCTCTGATTTCGCTTCAATTACAATTTTAGAAGCGTGCGCATATTTCATGGCGTTGTTTACGGCTTCCTGAATGGTTCTGTACAGGTTTATTCCTTGAAGCGAGGAGAAGCTCAGGTGTTTGAGGCTTTCATCGAGGTGGAAACGGTAATCAATATTGGACTGGGCAGATTTGGCTTTTTCAAGGAAATTGAAAATTCGCGAACGCAGTTCCTCAAATGAAATTTCGCTGTGGTTCATCGCCCAGATCGTATCGCGAAGTTCCACGATCGTTGATTTCGTAAAATCGCTGATGCTGTCCAGTTTCTCGTTCAGTTTCGTGTTCTGGAGATTGAATCCAAATTTCACGTTGTCGACTGAGGAGATGATGAAGGTGAGCTGTGCGCCAATATTATCATGCAAATCCCGTGAAATGCTCAACCGTTGTTCCTGAAGTTTGTTTTGGGTTTCAATCAGCGAAATGGCTTCCCTGAGCTGGTATTCCTTTTGCTGCTGCCCCACTTTTAATTTTTGCTGGCGGTAAATCAGGTAAGACAATACCATCAGGAAAAAGGCCAGCGCCGCAAGCATGATGATCGTCGTCGTCTTCTTTTTGGATTCTGTCGATTTCTTTAGCAGCGCAACCTTACTTTCCGCGAGTTGCTTTTCCTTGATTGCCGTTTCATATTTTACCTGTGCATCCTTAAAGAATTGCTGCTTTTCCCTACCCAGAATGCTGTCCTTGTAAGCGACGTATAATTTATGATGGTGGATTGCTTTCTTATAATCCCCGGTGGTTTCGTACGCCTGTGACAGTTCGTTATAGATTTCAGCAATGTCATCCTTACGGTCAATTTGTGTGGCTTCGCCTAAAAGTTCGTTGAGCAGGCGAATTGCCTTTGCCGATTGCCCTTCAAGGAGGTAAATTCTGGCCAGGTTTGTATTGACGGGATACTTTTCGTACGTGTTTTTCTTATACTCTTTTGCCAACAGTAATGCCTCTCCAATGAGCTTTTTTGCTTCGGTAATCTGATTTTTCGCCATAGCCAAAGTGATCTTTGACTTCAGCAATTCAAATCTAAAACCACCGAGATGCTCGGCGTCAGCGAGCTGCAATCCTGCTGAGATATACTTTTCCGCTTCGGTATTTTTTCCAGATTCCACAAGCAACGAAGACAACAGCGCATACGCCGTAAGCAGCCCCTCAGGATTGTCCTGCTTCGCACTCAGGGCGAGATGCAGGGCCTTGCGCACCACACCTTCTGCCTTTGTATTGTCACCGATTGTCCGGTAGAGTTCTGAAACGTTATTGAAGAGCGACACTTTAATGTACCGGTACTTTGTGGTGTCTACATATTTCGCTGCATCGAGCAGGTTCTTAATCGCGAGGTCGTACCTCCCCTTCACCTGATAAATATTGGCAATATTATTCTTTGATATGGCAACGCCAATACCGTCCTGCTGCGACTCAAAAACAGCATCTGCCATCCGGAAATATTTCATCGACTGATCCAGGTCCTCTTTGTTGAAACAGGCTTCTGCATACTGGCTGTAGGCGCACGCGAGCTGTTCGTAGACTTTATGATCCTTACAATATTTCTCAGCTTTCCTAAACGCAACATATGACCCTGCGTAATCCCTTTGGAAATTCTTTTCTTCAATTAGTTTGACGAGATACGTGGCGACGTGGTATTTATCCTTCCGCTTTTGCGCCTGCCTGATTCCGTTAAGGATATGCTGGTGTGCCCTTTCAGGGTACTTGACATGGTCGCGCTCATACCATTGCATCACGCTATCCGGATCAGTAGTTTGTGCTGAAACCAAGGTCTGCATGAACAAAAGAAGCAGTACTATTTTTTTCATAATCCGGTATTCGTTCCTTAAAATTAAAGAATCGATTTTAAAGTCAGCATGTTCTACCTGTCAGATTCATCTTTGAGCAGGTCATTTTTCGAGAGCAGGTCAAAAAGCTCATAGTTCAACCCGAAGATGTCTTCGTTGAGCACAATTTTGGTCTTTTTCAGATTTTCACTCATTTCATCAGACAATTTCAGTTGTCCGGACTGAAGCATCTGCTTGCGGGTAATCTGGACGATGATTTCTTCTAGCGCGGCAATTTTTTTTCGAAACAGTTTCTTTTCGCGATGGAAGTCAATTCCGAGGTAAATAATCGCCGCAAATAGGGACAGAATAATGGCAATCAGTACAAAGAGCATAAGCAGGAAATTTAATAAGTGTGTATCTTTGGTTTTGGCTGCCGCTGTTGTAAAGTATGCAGCATATCATTACAAATTTCACGCTTTGTCCCGCAGTGTGAAATACGCTTTTTTACGTATTTTACGTGCTTACACTTTCATGAGCTGTGATTTTGGCAACCGCACATGATAGATGAATGTTTTGCCGTCCACAGTTCTTATGAAAAATAACTCTTCGTTTTTCTCGTCGTACCAGGGCGATCCATCAAAACTTCCGCTGTTGATTTTACTTCCCAGATTTACCGGCTCAGACCAGTTTTTCCAACTGTCATCGAGGCGGTAAGAAACGTAAATATCATAGTCTCCGTAACCACTGAAGCCATTGCTGGAGAACAACATTGTTTTATTGTCCGAGAGCAGCCTGGGCATACTTTCCTCGCCGGCACTGTTGATTACCTTGCCCATATTCTGCAGAAATCCATACGAGCCGTCTTCTTTCCGATTGGAGAAATAAAGATCGGCGCCTCCCTGCGTCATGTCTGTTTCAATTCCCATGACAATGGTTTTCGCATCAGCGGTAATGCTCGCTTCGGAAGTGTCGTCATAGTTGTTGTAAGCCGCCACTTTCAATACACCCGACGGCTCAAAAGCTTCTCCATTGCGGTGGTAAAACATATAGCCGGTTTCTCCTGTTCCGCGATTATAGCTTTTACCGCCTTTTAACGCCCAGTCACCGCGGGCAGCATAAAGATAATTGAGCTGGTCATCATCATTCAGCGCATTCATCTCCATCGTGGGTTCAGACCATTTTCCATTTTCTTTTACGCAGGAATAAACGACTTCTTTTGCATTCGTGAATTCGGTGAAGTACATTTTGTTCCCCTCATCGGTAACCAATGGATTCGCCGGCAACAGCGTTCCTAAATTCAGGCTTTCGGCCGGGTGTAGGTTTTCGAATGCCGGTGTCGTATTGATCGTTGCCACGATAGGCACTCCTGCATCTGAAATACCGATGGCGTCCACCTGTTTTTGCCCCGGAACCAGCGCAAAATTGAATTCGATGCGTACCGCGACCACGTTATTGACAGGCTGTTCCAAAATGGCATTCTCGACGCCCGGATTTACATCCACGTCCGGTGCAGTTTGGATTCTCCTGCGCTTCCTGTTATAGTAATACCGGCGATCCGCCTGGAATGTTGCCGCATACACATCCGTTTTCCAATTGATGTTGCGCGTCCAGACGGTCTTGTATTTTCCGGATCCGTCATCCACGGCAATACGGGTGACGCAGCCGGCATTCATGTTTTCAAATACGGCGACCTGCCTGACTGTCTGCGGTTTTTCAAAACCCACTTCAACCGTCTCACTGCCGTCCAAAGCCTTTTTGGGCATCCAGGCGTTGGCACTCGGACCCGCCTGAGGAAACGCATCCGGTTTGCCCAGGATACGCTTAATCCCATTCTGTTTTCCGCCGAGATCCGAGGAGAATTTGATCAGCTTGCTGGCCCACTGCACCTGCTGGGCATGGGCATTCCATGCAAGGATCAAGCTTATTATTAGTAGTTTACTTTTCATATTGATTGCCTTTAAAAAAAGGGCTGACAAATAAATTCATCAGCCCCCACCATAAAAAACATAACCCAAAAAACTAATTGTTGACTTTAATTTTTTCCACTTTTTTACCTTTAAAAGCGAAAATAAATTCTCCGTCGGTCGTTATGTCAATACCGTCACCATAGGCCGGGCTTCCCCCTTTTCCTTTTGACTGCACCGATCCTTTGGTTTCACCGTTCGCCATGTCAATACCATAAATGATGTTTTTGCTGTTGCGTTGGTCACGAAGGAAATAATTGTCTCCAATGTGGTAGAAGTAATCCACACCCTTAATTTTCTCAGAAGCATACGCACGGCTTCCGTCTTTTTTGTTGTACGACGCCAATCCTTTCTCTGACAGGACGATCACCTTATCCCCGAAGTCAATCACGTCAGTGGCTTTTCCTACTTTGGCATCGTTGTGTTTCACATCGAAAAGCTGGTTCCCAGACTTCACATCGTAGCCGTAAAACTCATCGCCATCGCCTACAAACAACGTGTTTTTATCTTCGCTCAGGATCAGGTCAGTGATCCGCTTGTCAAAACGTTCTGATCGCCATGCGGTCTTTCCGGTGTTGTTGTCAATGGCAAGGACGCTGTTCTTTTGGTTTTTGTAATCCCAGAAGATATAAGGTACCCAGGATTTGTAGGTGCCGCCGCCAAAACCACCCATTGCCAATCCGGCTGAGAGCCCGCTAGATACTTCTTCGTACCGCAATTCCTGTACCTGGAATTTTCCGCCCACCTGCACCATCAGCTTGTCACCGGCCAGGTAAATATGTGGCATACAAAATGCCCCGGTTATTTTCTCTGATGCCCAAAGCAGCTTCCCACTTTCAAGATCGTGTTTTTCAATGTATTTCGTCTTATCGCGATTCCCAAGGATAACCAGATACACCGCATTGTCCGTAAACAATGGCTCTGCAATCAGATGGTAATACATGGTTTTCTTTTTACTGCCAAACAATCCGCCGCCATTAGATCCACCCATATCATCGTCGTAAATGGCGCTCCAAAGTTGTTGCCCGTTGCTGTAATCGTAAACGGTAAGCCCGTTCAGGTGCAAATACAGTTTCCCGCCTTTGATCCACATGTCGACGATGGGTTTGCGTGTTACCAATTCTTTCTCGATAATACCGGTAAACGTAGCATCCCACAGTACTTCACCATTTGAGGCATTCAGGCGTACCATTTGGTTTTTATAGCCCGCAAACAAGGCTCCGAGCGCCGTCGGCTTGAAGTTAATCATGACGATCTCGTTCTTTTCGGCATTGTAAATGTATTTCCCGACACCGCCTTTGAAACGGTTGGTTTCCCAGATCTTTTCACCCGTATCCGCCTTGATCAGGATCACCGAATTGCGCTGTGAAATCAGGAAGGCATCGAGTTCAAATATATACTTTACCGTGTCCAGTTCCCCCTGGTCGCCATCGGCACCGCCTTTGGGGATAAGGTTCTGATACTGTTCTGAATTCCACAATTCCTTACCGGTCGGGATGTCGATTACGGCAACCCTGTCTGTACCCAATTTCCTTTCGTCAAACAGGAACAGGTAACCGCCCTTGTCTGTCCATACGGTGTATTGGAATTCACATTTGTTGGTTTTGTTGGTGGTGATTTTCTTGTAATCACCGCTCCAGATTACTTTGCCTTCGGAATTCAATACGGTTGCCGAGTTGTCATCGGTACCAATAATGTATTTTCCCGAACCGTCTGTCAATGCGAGCCTTGTGGCCTTGTTGTCAAACTCGCCTTCCCAGACCGTTGTAAAATCGCCGGTCTTTTTTCCGGCTTTACTGCCGCCTCCCAGTAGCTTTCCAAACTGGGCGCTTGCTGTGCCGGCCACTACCAGCGATAGCACTATAAAAGTTAATTTTTTCATGGTTATTGATGTTTTTGGTTATTCAAATATGGCGTTGTAGCGTACTTTATAACGCTGCTGTTTCTGGAGTTTAAAGAAGAACTTGTGGTCAAGGATATAATCTGACATCCAGTTGATGAAATCGATATTTTTGATGTCACTGTCTACTTTAAAGAAAGTGGATACTTTTCCGTTTTGTACGACGCCCACATCAAATACCATCGTTCCTTTCACATCGGCAAACTTCTTTGCCTTGACTTTCAGGAACTCTTTCGAGGTGAACAAAGTATTGATTTCGTTGGTGACGGCTTCCTGAACCTGTTCCTCATCCGTCAATGTCTGTTTTTTCTGGGCATTAGCTCCGGTGGCAAATACCAACACCAGCAAAAAGCTCCAGATTATTTTTTTTGTTTTCATCGTAGTTGTTTTTATGGGTGATTGCTTTTACGAAACTCCGATTATTTGGGTACGGGTGCAATACGACATATGTCGTATTTTTCACATAAAAAAAGGCGCCTGTATGATCAGGCGCCTTACTGAAGACTGTTGTTAGTTTGCGAAAGTCCCTCTGAATTTTCCATTGGTCACTGCCTTTTGTCCGGTACAGTCGTCTGTTTTTCCGGTAAAGCTGAAAGTACCTTCGATTTTCGTATCGCTGATCGAAGTTACCGTGACTGTTCCCGTAGCACCCGTACAATCTGCATCGCTGGCGTAGGCCATTTGCGAAGACGTAGCGCTGTAAACCAGCGTCAGGTCGTTGCTTGGACCTGCAGGATAAGTACCCGTGGCAGTGATGTTGTGCAGCACAATCTCCATAGCATCCGTAGTAGAGGATACGCCCGTAATGGTGATAAAAGTGTCTGAACCGCTGACAATTCTCGAGGCGCTCGCAGAACTCTGTCCCTGCACTTCAAAAGTCTCAAAAGCTGTCCCATCTACGCTCGCGTTGATGTACGTGGCTGCATTGCTGCCGCTTCCGCCGTCGCTGTCACTGCTGCACGAAGAAAGTGCAATTGCTAATGCTGCCATGGCTGTGAATCCGAATTTTTTCATTGTTTTCATGATGTAAAAGATTTGTGATTATTTATTTGACAAATCTGCGACAATCGGAAAACGGATTCAATACGTAGAAATTCGTATTTTGTTTAAGATCGGGAGTTGGGAGATCGGGAAATCGGAAGTTCAAAAGCCTGTAGGTCCATTTCCTGGACATCAATCAAAATCGGATGTGAGGAAACTCGGATTTGAGCTGCGTGATTTCGTTTTGCAGCTGCGCAACGAAAGCCTGATGCTGGGCGGTTTCAGGATTGAAAGGCCGGTGTGCCAATCCTTTCTGGATGCGGTCGACTTTGTCCATAACCGCATACGCTTTTTGGTCCACATAGGCCGTCTTAAACCGTTCCCAGATGTAGTCGACCGCGGTCTGGCTCGGGTGCAGCATGTCTTCCGCATAGAAACGGTAATCCCGCAATTCGTCCATCATGATTTCATAGGACGGAAAGTATGACGCCGATTCCTTGTCGGTTAAGCCGTTCAGAACCGTGTGGACCGCGGCAATCAAATGGGATTTGCTCCATTGGTTTTCGGGAAAGCCGTCCTTGATGTGCCGGACAGGTGATACCGTCAGGATGATGTGGCAATCGGGATTCAGAAACCGCGCGCCGGCGATGATTTCCTGCAGGCTTTCCGCAATCGCATCCACCGAAAGCAATTCCTTCCGAAACGATTTTGCGGGCAGCTTATGGCAGTTGGCCACCGCTTCGTTTGTGTCACTATGCCTGTAAATCCAGGAAGTCCCCAGCGTCACAATCAGGTGCGACGCGCCGGACAATGCCTGCCTCAATTGCTGTGCCGCATCGTTGAGATTGTCGAGTAACTGCGCCTTGTTGCTGTTGCTTAGTGCGGAATGGGCATCGAAACAGTGCCAAACGTCATGGTGCATAAACACATCCGAGGCTGTAAACTGTTTCCCAGTCACTGCAAAGCTGATGATCTTCGCCAATGCCAACGGCTGGAAGATGATGCCAAACGGGTTCACGGTATTCGAGAACTTATAATAGCCGAATTGATCCGCCATATTTTCTGCAAAACACGACCCCAAAGACACGACTGCTGAATGGTAACCGATTTTATGACTACTTTCCGGAATGGTAATTTGGGTGGTGAACTGCATAGGATCGAGCGTATATAAATAGTTAAAATCTTCGTTGCTACTTTAATGAATACCACACCAGGTCGGTCTAAAGCCCCACCGATCGCGTTGCCACACGCCACAAATGGGGTATCTAACCACACCAACGAGGTACTGAGCCACACTTACGGGGTTCCGAACGCCACTGATGGGGTTACCCAACGTAGTAAACAGGGTTCCGAACGCCACAAGTGGGGTACTGAGGCCCACGCACGGGGTTCCGAACGCCACTGATGGGGTTCCCCAACGTAGTAAACGGGGTTCCGAACGCCACACACGGGGTTCCGAACGTCACTGATGGCGTTACCCAACGTAGTACACGGGGTTACAGACGCCACGCATGGGGTATGTCACGCCACGCACTTAGCCTTTGACGCCGCAAACGGGGCTGCCGGTACCATCAATATTTCGAAGAACACCGATAGGGTATTATTTTATAAAATCGGCGGCTTTTTCCAACGCTTCCGCGATGCCCAACACATCTTTCCCGCCGGCTGTGGCAAAAAATGGCTGTCCGCCGCCGCCGCCTTCGATATATTTTCCGAGTTCGCGCACTACTTTTCCTGCGTTCAGGTCTTTGGACGCAACGAGTTCTTTGGAGATGTAGCAGGTCAGCATCGGTTTGCCTTCATCGGCGGTGGCCAACACCAGGAAGATGTTGCTTCCGGTCGCGCCGATTTCGTATGCCAGGTCTTTCGCGCCGGATGCATCCAGATCGACCTGAGCCGCCAAAAACTGCACCCCGTTGATCTCTTCGAGCTGCGACACAAAACTACCTTTCATATTCTTGATCTTGTCCTTCATCAGGAACTCGACCTGGCGCGCCAATCTGGCGTTTTCGTCCTGTAACGAGAGTACTGCTTTTAGGGAATCCTGCGGGTTTTTCAATGCGGCTTTGATATCGTCCAATGCTTTCTCCTGTGCTGCAAAAAACCGTTGTACCGCTTCGCCCGTAATGGCTTCGATACGGCGGATTCCTGCGGCTACGGCACTTTCACTGATGATCTTGAAGTACCAGATATCGGCAGTGTTCTGCACGTGGATACCGCCACAAAGTTCGATACTGTCCCCAAAGCGGATGGCACGTACATGGTCACCGTATTTCTCCCCGAACAAGGCCATGGCACCTTCCGCCACGGCATCGTTAAAGGCCATGTTTCTTTTTTCTACCAAAGGCAAATGCTCCTGGATGCGCGCGTTGACGAAGTTTTCGACTTCCCTAAGCTGCTCGTCGGTCACTTTTGAGAAGTGTGAAAAGTCAAAACGAAGGTAATCGGGGCTCACCAACGAACCTTTTTGCTCCACGTGTGTACCTAAAATGGTGCGCAGTGCCTGGTGCATCAAGTGCGTGGCCGAATGGTTTCCGGCGGTTTCAGCGCGGAGTTCGCGGTTTACTTTGGCGATAAACGTCGCGTTGACGTTCTCGGGCAACGTACGTGTAAAATGCAGGATCAGGTTGTTTTCTTTTTTGGTATCGATGATGTCGATGCTTTCATTTGCTGTCGACAAGGTCCCTTTGTCGCCTACCTGCCCTCCTCCTTCCGGATAAAATGGCGTGTGGTCGAGCACGAGCTGGTACAATTGGCCGTCTTTCTTCGAGTCGACCTTGCGGTATCGGGTAATTTTGACTTCGTTGACCAGCAAATCATAACCTACAAATGTTTCGGTATTGCCTTCGGTCAGGATGGTCCAGTCGTCGGTAGACACTTCGGAAGCGGCGCGGGAACGGGTTTTCTGTTCGAACATCGCCTTGTCAAAATCGGCTTCGTTGTACGCCATGCCTTTTTCTTTCAGGATCAGCGCGGTTAAATCTTTTGGAAAACCGAATGTATCGTATAATTCGAACGCCTTGTTTCCGGAAACTTCGCTGCCTTCAGTGCCTTTAACGACATTGTCAAGCAGTTGCAATCCCTGATCGAGTGTCCTTAGGAACGAATTCTCTTCCTCTTTAATCACGTTCATCACGAGGGATTTCTGAGAAACAATCTCTGGGAATGACGCTCCCATCTGGCTGGCCAGTGTTTCGACCAATTGGTATATGAACGCTTCCTTGGTTTCCAAAAACGTGAAGCCATAACGGATGGCACGGCGCAGAATCCTGCGAATGACATAGCCGGCACCCGTATTCGATGGCAGTTGCCCATCAGCTATGGCAAAGGCCACGGCACGCACGTGGTCCGCAATGACACGGATCGCGATATTGGTTTTTCCTTCGGCGTCGTTGGCCGCTTTCATCGTATATTTTTTTCCGGTCACGCTTTCGATTTTCTGGATCAGCGGCGTGAATACGTCGGTATCGTAGTTGGATTGTACCCCTTGTAACACCATGCAAAGACGCTCGAAGCCCATTCCGGTATCGACGTGCTGTGCAGGCAGTTTTTCAAGCGAACCGTCGGCTTTGCGGTTGAATTCCATGAACACGTTGTTCCAGATTTCAACGACATGCGGGTGGTCGGCATTGACGAGTTCCTTTCCGGGTTTCAGCGCTTTCTCTTCGGCAGAACGGATGTCGACGTGGATCTCAGAGCAGGGTCCGCACGGTCCCTGATCCCCCATTTCCCAAAAGTTGTCTTTTTTGTTTCCGAGCAGGATGCGGTCTTCAGAGACCAGCGTCTTCCAGATGTCCCAGGCTTCCTGGTCGAAAGGCACGTTTTCCTCTTTGCTGCCTTCAAAAACGGTAACGTAGAGGATGTCTTTATCGATTTTATAGACTTCGGTCAGCAGTTCCCAGGCCCAGTGAATCGCCTCTTTCTTAAAGTAGTCCCCAAAGCTCCAGTTGCCGAGCATTTCGAACATCGTATGGTGGTAGGTATCGATACCGACTTCCTCAAGGTCATTGTGCTTTCCGGACACGCGCAGGCATTTCTGGGTATCGGCGATGCGTTTGCTTTTCGGGACGGCATTGCCGAGGAAGTATTCTTTGAATTGTGCCATACCGGAGTTGTTGAACATCAGGGTGGGATCGTCTTTTAAGACGATGGGCGCCGATGGTACAATGAGGTGGCCTTTACTTTGAAAAAAATCGAGAAACTGTTGTCTTACTTCCTGTGATTTCATGGGTTTAATGAGATAATGAGATAATGAGATAATGAGATAATTGTGTATCGATATAGATTGGCGCAGGGAGAAATAATCAAGCCTAATGCGTCCCCGCAAGCATTTTCTAATTGTCTAATTATCCTATAATCTAATTATCTTTTCGTAATATTGTTATCCTTAATTTTTATAAGGTGCAAAAATAGCATAATTTATATGAAGAGGGTAAAATATTATTTCGATTCGGAAAGTCTGGCTTACAAAAAGATCAGCCCGAAAAAGCGCCGGAGTTTTGCCTATATTTCGTTGTTTTTATTGTCGTCAGGGTTGTTTGGTGTGCTGGCGTTTGTGGTACTCCTGAACACGCCCTACTTTGAGACGCCGAAGGACAGGCTCCAGGCGCGCGAGATTGACAACCTGAAGATCCGTTATGCGATCCTGAATAAGAAGATGGACCAGATCGACGAGGTTTTGGCGGGCATTGAAGAACGGGACAACAATATTTACAGGATTTATTTCAACACCTCGGCAATTCCGGAAGAACAGCGTAAAGCAGGGTTTGGTGGTGTAAACCGGTATAAGGAACTCGAAGGATATAACAATTCGGAACTGGTGATCAACACCACTAAACGCGTGGATGTGCTTTCAAAAGAACTTGTGGTACAGTCCAAATCATTGGATGAAATCATGAAACTCGCAAAGGAAAAGAACAACCTGCTCGCGGCAATTCCTGCGATACAGCCGGTGCGCAATGAGAACCTTCGTGCGGTGGCGTCAGGATTTGGATACCGGAATGACCCGTTTACCAAAGTCAGGAAGTTCCATGCCGGCATGGATTTCTCGTCAAAAACGGGTACGCAGGTGTATGCGACAGGTGATGGCGTGGTGGAACGTGCAGACAATACGGCATCGGGGTATGGCAACCATATTGTGATCCGGCATGGTTACGGCTATGAGACATTGTATGGCCATTTGAGCAAATATAAAGTGCGTGCAGGGCAACGCGTGAAGCGCGGTGATGTGATTGGGTTTGTAGGCAGTACGGGGCGCTCAGAAGCACCCCATTTACATTATGAAGTACACAAGAACGGGGAAGTCGTAAACCCAATTAATTTTTATTACGGCAATATTTCGGCAGCAGAATATGTGGCCATTTCAAAATTAGCAAACCAGGAAAACCAATCTTTAGATTAATGCATATAGACTTACCACCGGGAAAACGATATTACAGCATAGGCGAAGTGTCTAAGGCTTTTGATGTGAATGCCTCTTTGATCCGTTTCTGGGACAAGGAATTTGACATCCTTAAACCGAAGAAAAACGCCAAAGGCAACAGGATGTTTACGCCTGAGGATGTGAAAAACCTTCAATTGATTTACCATTTGGTGAAAGAGCGAGGCTTTACGCTTGACGGTGCGCGAACGCACTTAAAAGAGGGACAGAAAAAAACGCTGGATAAATTTGAAATCATCAGTAAACTCGAGGGTATCAAGGTACAGTTGCAACAGATTAAAAATGAATTGTAACTTTTTGGTGTCGGTATCCGTCTAATAAGCACAATTTAAAAACAAAAAAACAATGAGAAAATTTTTGCCTTGGATTATCGTGATTGGCGTAGTGCTGATCCTTTTTGTATGGATTAAGGGAATTAACAATACGGCCGTACAGATGAACGAAGACATTGGAGAATCGTGGGGAAATGTTGAAACTGCTTACCAAAGAAGGTCAGACCTAATCCCGAACCTGGTGAATACCGTAAAAGGAGTTGCTAATTTTGAGAAAAGTACCTTGGTTGAAGTGACACAGGCACGTGCTAATGCCACTAAAGTAACTGTAGATCCATCGAATATTACCCCTGAGCAATTTGCACAGTTCCAACAAGCACAATCTGGTGTTTCCTCTGCCTTAGGAAGGTTGTTGGTTACGGTAGAAAAATATCCGGAACTGAAAGCGAACCAAAGCTTCTTAAAATTACAGGACGAATTGGCCAGCACAGAGAACATGATCCTGACCGCGAGAACGCGTTTTAACGAAAACGTTAAGCCTTATAACAACCACATCAAAAGATTCCCGAACAATCTTTTCGCGGGTATGTTTGGGTTTAAGGAAAAAGCATATTTCGTTGCTGACAAAGGTGCGAGTGCTGCCCCTAAAGTAAATTTCTAAGCAATGGAGAACATTGACCATTTCCTGAGTAAAGAAGAAGAGCAGGAAATCGTGCAGGCCATTCAGGCTGCTGAAAAAGAGACTTCAGGTGAAATCCGGGTCCATATTGAAAAAACAACTTCCATCGACGCGGTAGACCGCGCGGTGGAAGTTTTTCATTTGCTTGAGATGCATAAAACGAAACTTAAAAACGGTGTTTTGATTTATCTCGCCGTAAACGATAAGGTTTTTGCGATTTGTGGCGACAAGGGCATCGACGATGTGGTTCCCGAGCATTTCTGGGACAGCACCAAAGAAGCGATGGCGGCGCATTTCAGGAATGGAGACTTCAAGCAAGGCCTTATTGACGGTATCCGTAAAGCAGGCCGGCAATTGCAATCGCATTTTCCATGTGCTGACGACGACAAAGACGAATTGTCTAACGAAATATCCCGAGGCTAAATGAAAAATACAATAAGAATTATACTGGTATTTTTCATTACCAATATCATCAGTGCGCAGTTTGAGATTCCGGAGAAGCCGGAGTTCCAAACCAGTGTATATGATTATGCACACCTGCTCAGCGATTCAGACAAAGCCCAATTGGAAGCAAAACTGATTAAGTATGCGGATACTACATCCAACCAAATCGTAATAGCCATCATTGAAAGCCTTAAAGGTGAAAACATAGAAACCCTTACCCCTAATTGGGGGCACAAATGGGGTGTTGGCGGGACCGAAAAAGATGATAATGGCGTTTTTATTGTACTTGCAAAGAAAGAACGGAAAATATGGATTTCGGCTGGCTATGGACTGGAAGACCGTTTAACCGCTGGTATCGGAGGCGAAATTACACGAGATGTAATTGTCCCTGAATTTAAGACCGGGAATTATTATGCGGGTCTTGATAAAGGAACTAATGCCATCTTTGAAGTCATCAAAGGAAAATATAAAGGAGAAAGGAAAGAAAAAAGCAATTCTGGAAAATCGATCCCGTTTGGCGTGATCATTTTCGTTATCATTTTCATCATTATTGCCGCATCAAAAGGCAAAGGCGGTCGCGGTGGACGCGGCGGCGGCGGCGGAATTGGCCTCGGCGAGATGATTATCCTAAGCAGCCTTGGGCGCGGCTTCGGCGGCGGCGGCGGTTTCGGCGGCGGGTTTGGCGGCGGCGGTTTTTCCGGCGGTGGATCCGGGGGAAGCTGGTAACTTATCAATTAATAATTGACAATTAACAATTGATAATTGTCGAGAAATATACACACAAGCCGGGAGTTGATTCCGGCTTTTCGATTTCTACCCTCAACGGCATCGATAATCAATAGTTGACTAACAATGAATAACTATTTTTAAGATATAAAAATGGGGAGGTTGATTTCGGATTTTCATTTATCACTGCCAAGGCGCTATTAATTATTAATTGTCAATTATTAATTATGAATTATTCTTCCATCTCCCATTCATTCTTTTTCTTTCCGCCGAATTTCTCAATCTTATACGTCAGTGAAAACATCACATAGCGCTTTAAGACGGTGTTCTGCATGTCCGAAATAAATTCCGGTGTGATTTGGCGCGAGGTGTTTGTATTCTGGTTCAGGATATCGTAAACCTTTACTTTCGCCAGCAATTTGTCATTTAGGAAATTGTAGCCGAAACTTGTATTTAACAAATAGAAATCCTTTTTAAATCCATCGGCAATATTCGAATTGTAAGTATAACCGAAATCGGTACCGAAAACAACATGCTTCGGCCAGCGCACGGTGGTTTCCATTTTAAACACATGCCTGAAGGCCGAGGATTTATCCACCGCATAATTTTCATAATCTGTCTGATTGAACTCGTAACGATAATTTGGCTGAATCGTCAGGATTTCGCCGTATTCATACGAAAGCCCCAACTCGGGTGTAATGCTGTAACCAAACGCCTTGTACAATTTGTTATTGGTAAGTCCCCTGTTGTAATTGTAATTGCCACTGAAACCACCGCTTGGCTTAAGCTTGTGGGCGCCAAATTTAATAGACTTATCCATACTAAATCCTAAATAGCCGGAATAGGAATTGTCGATGTTGGCGTATGAAATCTGGTTGATTAAATTGGTCTCATCGAAAATACTGGTGCTGATGATATCTTTCGTTTTATAGTTAATGCCGGAATACAGATAAAAACCAGAGCGCGATGCATAATCGTAGTCGTTGTAGTTCAGGTAAAAATTGTGCGTCTCCGATGGGTCAAGGTCTGGGTTTCCTGTCAAGATGGTTAACGGAGAACTAAAATCGCGAATTAACAATTGATCTGCCGTTGGCATCTGCACATCGTAATCGTAATAGATGTAAATGGATTTTGATTTCGTAAGACGATAATTAAACCATCCACTGGCGTCGGCATAGATATATTTTTTACCCAAAGCGGTATGAACTCCCTCAAAATCTCGGCTGTTATCCAATGATGTGAATAAGGTCCCCAAAGTAAACCCGGCACTTACCTTCTTTTTTCGTAAAGAAATTGACGCAGATGGAATAAAATTCGTTGCGTTAGTTTGCAGTCCATAGGAAAGGGCGTCCTGAAAATTCGTATAGTCTCCCGTAAAATCATTCCGGCTAAACGTATTCTTTGAATTCCCTGAATTTTTCCAGTTGTAACTCGCCCTTAAAGTCACACTCACAGAATCGGTAATCGGTTCCGAAAATCCGATACGCGTATAATAATCGTCCGACCGGTTGTGTTCGAGCTGGCGTTGGTGCCTTATATCGCTGGTGCGGTCGGGATCCTGGTAATAAAAGGTCTCCGAGTCATTGAATTCATCTGATTCGCTGCTTTGATGGGTGTTGTTGAAGGTAATCCCTAACGTACGACCCTTCTTTTTAAAATTTTTGTTGAAGTAAAGTTCATCCCCAATTTCGCCGTCGTTTGCCGTAGAACGCTCTGAGCCGCTGTTATCATAGACCACTCCCAGATCGTTGATCGCCTTTCTGGTTTCAGTATTTTCATTTTGATCGAAGCTCCTTTTAATACGCGGCCTGATGGAAAGTGTTGTCAGTGAGTCGATTTTATATTCAAATTCAAGGTTCATGTTGTGTCCTTCATGGAGCCTGTCTGATTTTCCTGCCGATTCTGTAAGGAACGATTTACTTTCTCCGGGAGCTGTATTGGTCAACAACCGCTCCGTCCTGCTTTTGTAGACATTCGCGGTTTTTGCATTGGTATACATATAGCTGCCATTTGTTTCCAGCTTTTTAGCGTAAGTATCCGCGTAGTTAACCCCAGCAAGCGCCGACTGTGTGATGCCGCTTCCGCCACCGTACTGCTGCCCATCGATGTTAAAACTGCCATCTCCACTCATATACACATTGCGACCGCCGCCCATGGAGTCAAAAACCTCATCCATTGAAAATCCGATGGAATTCACATTGTTTGACGAGCCGAGGAAACTGAACTTCTGCTCATCCTTAAAATAATTAAGGAGTCCGCTGGCTTCGTATCGGTGGTCTGAACCCTTCCCAGCACTGAACTTTCCAAAGAGACCTTTGTTCATGTCCTTTTGGATTGTCAGGTTAATTGTTTTCTCATCCTTACTGGCGGCCTGACCGGAAAGCTCCTCCTCCTTCGTCTTGGTGTCAGTCACCTGTACTTTGTCGATGAGTTCCGCGGGTAAGTTTTCAGTGGCAATTTTCCCATCTTTCCCGAAAAAAGGTTTTCCGTTGACGAGGATGTTATTCACTTCTTTACCGTTTACTGTAATTTTCCCATTGGCATCAATCTCTACCCCGGGTAATTGTTTCAGTAAAGATTCCACATTGGCATCCGGACGGACCTTAAACGAAGACGCGTTAAACTCGAGGGTATCCTGCTTGATCCTAACGGGTGGCGCTTCTGATTTTATGACTACTTCATTGAGCGTGCGCTCAGACTCCGCCATTTCAATAGTCCCGAAATCCTTATCAGCGACCAGTTCATCGACTTGTTGTTTATATTCCGAAAAACCGGTAAACGAAACTTTAAGGAAGACCGGCTGTTTTATTTTTTTCGTAGTTAAAGTGAATGTGCCGTTTTTGTTCGAAATCGTGTAGTCAACAATGGTGGAATCCTTTACTGTAGTCAGGTAAACAGTTGCGGATTCGAGGGGGAGCTTGGAACTTCTTTCGGAGATTTTACCACGGATGGTAACATTTTGGGCATGGGAAATGAAACAAAAAAGCATTAGCGAGAGGCAGAGTAGTCTCTTCATTTGTTTTGGTTTTGGTTAAGGTTTGGCGAAATAAGGAAATTCTGGCGTGAAGCAGTACTCCGTTATAAAATATTTAACACCCAAAATGGCGAATTAGTATTCGTAATCTGTTAAAATGAATGGCGTTAGAACTGATATTGAAAAAACATACAACTCGGAGGAAATCATATAAAAGGACGTGATGCCGGTTTGCTAATTTTAATTCTTTAAAAATCAAGCCAATGAATACCACAGCAACAAGAACAGTATGGATCGTTTCCTTATACGTTGTCGCTTCCACACTCGTCGCAATAACAGCGCCATCGGTAGAAATAATTATGGCGATGTTTTCGCTTGGGATTTTGTTAATTCCATATATGGTCATTAAAGTCCTGAAAGAGGCCTCCCACAGCACAAAAACGTTTTCTGACTGAAACCAGGATAAACCAACGGAAAATTAACTATTTTTCCCTGATGTAGATATCGATAGGCACTCCGGAAAAATCCCATTGCTCACGGATTTTATTTTCGAGGAAACGCTTATAGGCTTCTTTCACATACTGTGGAAGGTTTGCAAAGAAAACAAACTGTGGTGTCGGTGTAGGCAATTGCATGCAATACTTTATCTTCACATATTTTCCTTTGAGTGCAGGTGGTGGGTAGCTTTCGATTACCTTTAACATGTGGTCGTTAAACTTAGATGTGGCGATACGCTGGCTCCGGTTTTCAAACACCTGAACTGCAGCCTCGAGTGCCTTAAGTAACCGCTGTTTTGTAAGTACTGAAACGAATAAAATCGGAACATCAGTGAAGGGTTCGATTTCCTTTCTGATTTTTTGTTCGTAATCCCGGGTGGACATCGTATCTTTCTCAACAAGATCCCATTTGTTAACCAGAATCACAATTCCTTTTCTATTTTTTTCTGCGAGCCAGAAAATACTCTGGTCCTGCCCTTCAAATCCTCTCGTAGCATCGATTACCAATATGCAGATATCGGCGTGTTCGATAGCCCTCACGGACCGCATTACAGAATAAAACTCAAGGTCTTCCTTTACTTTTGCTTTTCTCCGGATTCCCGCCGTGTCCACAAGGTTGAATTCAAACCCAAAACGGTCAAATTTGGTATCAATAGAGTCACGTGTGGTTCCTGCAATATCAGTAACGATATAACGGTCTTTACCAATCAGCGCATTGATAAAACTTGATTTTCCTGCATTAGGGCGTCCTACTACAGCAAACCGTGGCAATTCGACTTCCTCCTGCATAGGTTCCGGCTTTTCAGGAAAGGCATCAATCAATGCGTCTAAAAGTTCTCCTGTGCCACTTCCTGAGATACTGGCGAATGTATAGTAATCTCCAAGACCTAAATTATAGAATTCGATTGCGTCTTTTTCACGCATCGCATTGTCCACTTTATTCACAGCCAACAATACCGGTTTCGTGACTTTGCGCAGCAGTTTTGCCACGGCATCATCCATTGGTGTAATGCCCTCTTCAACATCAACAACAAAAATGATCACATCGGCTTCATCAATGGCCAGTTCTACCTGCTTACGGATTTCTCCTTCAAATACATCATCAGATCCTCTTACGTAACCGCCTGTGTCAATAACCGAAAATTCCTTTCCGTTCCATTCGCTTTTACCATAATTACGGTCGCGGGTTACCCCGGAAACCGCGTCTACGATCGCTTCCCTCCTCTTGATCAATCGGTTAAACAACGTTGATTTTCCTACATTTGGCCTTCCTACTATCGCAACAATATTGTTCATGGTCTTTTTTCAAATATTTTGCAAAGGTAGTGTTTTTAATTGGTTGCGGCAAAGGCGATTCGCGCTTACATCGGCTATGACAACCGTGCGGTTTCTAATTCGATTTACTATCTTTATAAATCAAAACAGTAAAAATGGAAAAAAGGAACATGACTACGCTCAGTTCAATCCTCGCCCGGCTTGAATCTGAGGGTTATACCAACCAGTTTAAAGCGACTGAAGCCGGATTGCTTTCGTTACAAAGCCATTATACTTTTTCGCCGGATGAACTCTGCGTGACGCATTTCTATCGATTTGAAGGGGAATCCAACCAGGACGACAGTGCGATTTTATATGCAATTGAAACCAATAATAATGAAAAAGGCACATTGGTTGACGGATATGGCCCTTCGGCAGACACACTTGTAGGCGACTTTATGCAGCGTGTGCAAGGCATCCACAAATAAACAAAAAGCCCGCATCCATCAGAATTCGGGCTAAAAAAACAGATCTTAAATTTATTTAATCGGCGGACCAGTTGGCTGTGGTGTTTGGTTATTCTTAGTATAAGGGTTGCCGTCGTGATTCTCCGCATCAGTACCATCTTTGGTACGCGTAATCAGGATATCGGGATCTTCGTTGCTTTTACTTTTGCCTGATTTGACAGTAGCTTTGGACTTCGTATTTGCAGTGACATCCTTTTTAGCCGCACTGTTGCTTCCGGATTTCATATTTGTGGTAACTCCATTTGCGGGAGCGGGCGGATCGGTAATCGTTGTTTCTGTAACCGTGGTGGTGGTGGTGGTGGTCGAATTGCTCTCGGTAACCGGCTTTTTATCGTCGCTCTTACAGGAAACCATCACGGCCGCCGTGGACAAAACCGCGATTCCGATTAAAATTATCGTTTTCATAACATTGCATTTTAGGAATTTATAGTGGTAAATTTCCGAAATGATGCCAACGAATAGGTTACAAAATTGTAAGAAAAAGTTACTCTATTTCGACAAGATTTCAACGATGCAGACGCCTTTAAAACGCTCGTCCGGATACATTTCCTGCCAAGCTGTAAGTGTAATTTCAATCTTACTGATTGTACCCGAAACGCCTCAATTGCCTTGCGTCGCTGCGCCAGTTTTTATTGACTTTTACGTAAAGCTCTATGTGAATCTGCTTACCAAAAAACTTCTCAAGATCCGCGCGTGACTCGATACCTACTTTTTTCAATGCGGCGCCTTTATGCCCGATGATGATTCCTTTTTGGGTATCGCGTTCGACCATAATGACAGCACGAATCCTGATAATATTATCGTCTTCAACGAATTCTTCGGTTTCAATTTCCACGGCATACGGAATTTCCTTACTGTAATTCAGTAGGATTTTCTCGCGGATGGTCTCGTTTACAAAAAAACGTTCCGGTTTATCGGTCAACGCGTCTTTTGGATAATAGGGTGGCGATTCCGGTAACAATTCCAATATGCGCCCGAAAACTTCCGGCACGTTAAAATTCTTTAATGCAGAGATTGGAAAAATTTGCGCGTTAGGCACTTTCTCCGTCCAGAAATTTACCTGTTCCTCTAACTGTTCCTGATTGGAATTGTCAATTTTGTTCAACAGCAACAGCACTGGGATTTTAGCATGGATAATTTTATTGAAAAAAGCCTCATCTTTGAGTTCCTTCTCCCCTATTTCCACCATGTAAATCAGGATGTCGGCATCTTCAAAGGCGGATTTAACAAAAGTCATCATGGACTCCTGCATTTCGTAAGCAGGTTTGATAATTCCCGGCGTATCTGAAAGGACCACCTGGAAATCTTCGCCGTTGACGATGCCCAGAATGCGGTGTCTTGTGGTTTGCGCCTTGGAGGTAATGATAGACAAACGTTCTCCCACGAATGCATTCATGAGGGTTGATTTTCCAACATTTGGATTGCCGATAATGTTAACGAAGCCAGCTTTGTGTGCCATAGTGAAAATTTTAAAAACCAAAAAAGCCACCCAATAATGAGTGGCTTTGAGTTTAGTAGCGGGAACAGGACTCGAACCTGTGACCTTCGGGTTATGAGCCCGACGAGCTGCCTACTGCTCTATCCCGCGCTGTTCGGGTGCAAATATACAACCAATATTTGTATTTGCAACAACAATTCAGGAAAATGTTTAAAATCGGCATTTTCGCCACAAAAAAAACCCGACGTTATGCCGGGCTTTTCCTGAAGCATTGATAAACTAGTTCAGTATCAACTTTTTAATAAGCTTTAAATCACTTTCTGTTTTGATTTCAACCATGTACATTCCTTTTGCCAGACCAGAAACATCGACAGTTGTGTGTTGTGGATTGTTTGCTTTCACCTGCCTTACTGCTTTACCCAGCATGTCAAACAGGGTGACCTGCACCAAATTTTCTGAAGTATACTGGAGGTTGATGTTGACGATAGTATTTGCCGGATTTGGGTACAAAGCCACATTTGAATTATCAAATACAGGAGTTCCGAGTGGTGTTGAAACTTCCGTCTGGACTGTATTTGTAACAATTGCAGGGTTGGTATCAAAATAAATTTCAGCGGTATTGGAAATAATGTCACCAACAGCGTAACCTTGTTTAGGCTTTACTTTAAATGTAACATAACCATGGCTTTCCGGTTCATTGTCGAAAGCTGTAGGCAAATAAATATTGTTGAACTGCCAGGTCAGCTGGTTTAGTGTGCGAATAAGACTGTAATTGTGACTTGTAGACAATACCCGTACGCTGCTTTCATCCAGCTTTTCGTCCAACGTATCTTCAAGTCTTACGTCAGTAGCATAGTAAGTCCCAGTATTCTGGAAACGGATAGTGTAATAAAGATACCCGCCGTTGTCAAGCTCATTGATGCCTATTTCTCCGCCATGTGATTCCATTTTGTCATTCGGATCATATGAGCCAACAATTGTACTGGTTCCAGAAAAGGAATTATCCGCCGGGTGGACATCCGTTACAGATGTAGTAGCCGATACCGAGTTGATTACTATTTGTCCCAGACTTACTTGCGGTATGGCTGGAACGCTCATGTTGACATAAATTACTGCTGTCTGATAAGCGCCCAATCCCGTAAAATCATAGCTAAATCCGTTGCTGTTGTTCACAATTCCTGGCTGACTCACATTGACTATTTCAAGTTCGGGGTCCTTGACGAAATTTATAGTTCCGGAGGCGGTTTGAAGCCCTTCGTTCTTACACACAATTTTGACTTCATAGTTCGAACCCGGTCTTGCAACGTTCATAGGTACGACTGTCACGGAAACATCGTTGTATGGTTGGGTTTGAACGATAGGAAAATACAACAATTGGCTTCCACTATCAGTTTGTACGGTGATATTGTTGAAACCGGCTGATACAGTTGAGTAATATGCCGAAAATTCCGTGAAAATATGGTAGGTAAAGTCATAACTATCAGCTGGGTTATCGCTGAACAAATCGTAAACCCCTGTCTGAGAGGATATGTTTCCAAATGGTCCGGAATCATTTTTCTGGTACGCAAAAGTTCCTTCGGTAAAATTCAATTCTCCGACGTCTTTTACACCGTTGTTATTTGCGTCGACATACGCAATGAGGCGGATTTTATCGGTGCAAACCGTCGTCCCTGCCCCCGGAGTTGCCGCATTGGTTTGCGTAAGCCTAATGTATCCATCGGCACCATTAAAATTGGTAATCAGTGCTACATAGTATTGTCCGGCAACAGCGCCGTTGATGGTCATGGTTTCAGTGTATGAGCCGTCGTAGCTGCAATCCACGATATTTCCAAAAGGATAAAATGCGGGGTTATTAGTGTTATTTGGGCAGGTGGTGCAGTCGCTGAAGTCGATATCACTGCAAAATGATGAATTATTTTCGAACGGGCCCCAAAGGACAAAATCCACATCGAGATTTGCGCCAGTTGGATTGCCCAGCACATCAAAGGCCGTGTTTTGCAATATATTGAAAACCAAATCCCCAGGTTCGTCAATTTTTAAAACATAGTAGGCAGGATTTGGAGTAGAACCCAGACAAGCTACCTGGCTGGTATTTGCGACACCAGTAGTATTGGCATAAATATATGGATCGTCAGGCGAAGAACCGCAAAACGATTCTGCATTCTGGCAGGAAGATACCGTTTTTATACAAACATCAAAAACGACTACCTGGCTCGAGGTCGCGTTTGACCAGACCCTAAGGTAATAAATCTCGCCTGGAACAAAAGTAGCCGCTGTACTTGTAAGTTGGTTGGAATGACCGCAATATTTCAATACCAAATTGCCACAGTCGCCCGTATATACAGCGTGGTTAAGGTTCGTGGTGGTACCATGAACATTAATTAATGAAATGATTTGTTGCGCCGAGACAGCGGTAAATTTGAACCACACATCATCGTCCTGCCCTGTAAGGCAGGAAGCTGGAACGTTAATAGATTGCGTCGCGCCTATAATGCTGCCTTGTGTCGTAGTTTCACACATTGAATTTGAGCTTACTTCCACCGTAATTGCCGCCGCGCACTCGTCATTTGTGGCTGGTGGTGGTCGTGTACTTAAGCAAACGTTAAATGTTGACGACTGTCCGGCGGTCGTTCCTGAAGTATACACCCTTAGAAAATAAGTGGCACCAACAGTTAGTCCCGTCGCAACACTTTCTGAAGTAGCACTGCAATACAGTTTAACCAAATTGTCAGTACTTCCTGAAAAAAGGCTGTGATTAAGTACAACGGTGGCACTGGTAGAAACAATATCGTTGATGTCTATAATATGAATATTACTCGTCGCTACGAAACGGAACCAGACGTCATCATCTGTGCCTCCACATGCTGTTCCGGTTACCGTTGGTGGCGAAGGAGTAGCCCCTAAGGTATTTCCAGCGGTATCCAATGTCGGGTTGCACACCCAAGCCGGGTTAATCTGCAAAGTGGTCGCGGTATCAGGCTCATCGTTTGCAGGTGGTGAAGTAATACAGAGATCGAAATCTACAAATTGCGCCAAATTTGTACCCGATGTGTAAACCCTGATGTAGTACGTTTCACCCACCGTAAGGCCGGTTGCGGTACTACTGAGGGCAGTACTACAATAGCGCTGTGTCAATGAACCGCAGCTTCCGGAGAAGAAACTGTGGTTTATTTTAGCCGCAGCAGGGGTTCCCAACACATTGTTGAAATTGATCGCATGCGATGTTGCCGTTGCTACAAATTTAAACCAAATATCATCATCAGTGGTACCGCAACCAGTTGTAGAAATACCTCCTTGAGGATCTGACGGATCTGAATTCGCGCCGTAAGTATTACCGTGTATCGAAGGAACCGCACAAGCTTGTCCCGCATTCACCCCAACTGCTATGGCATCAACACACCTGTTATTAACCGGCGTGGTGACAAAAGTAACCGGTGTTAATGTCGTCCAATTGCTTTGCGAAGAATCTGAACACAGGGATTTCAGATAAACGGTGTATGACGTGGACGGAGTAAGTCCGGTAAGGGTATAAGGATTTGGCACCGGAGAGGTTGTCGGCGGTGTCGACGGATTGTTAGACGGAGCAGGCTGTCCCGTTGGAACAACGTATAAAGCGTACGCAGGCGCAATTGGCACAGAAGGATCGGTCCATTGCAAAATAGCTGAATTAAATGTAATATCAGATGCAGTGATGTTTGTCGGCTTGGAACAGGAGTCAGGTATGCAATTACCCAGGGAAGCATACAGTATACTACCTGGCGTTCCATCTCCCGGAACCTTTGTATAAATTTCATCCAGGAATGGGTTTCGAATCGAAATGCCAATTGTTGTGGGCTGAAGCCCTTCCTCACTCCATAATAAATCAAACGGAATACCATTACATAAAGCGACGGTTATTCCCGCCGGGCTGTTAATACCTGTAGCGCCTATAGTTGCTACTACTATACCATTTTGTCGTACCTGCATCCTGGCGTTATTCCACGAATTTCCTGCAGTATTTGTCATGATGAACTTGTAATTGCATTTGTCTGCTTCCGCACAGGTTGCTGTGTTGAAAACGGGAAAAGGGGTGCAGATACTTACGTCTCCTGCACCACATATTGTCCTTATATAGCCGTAATAAATTGTTGCCGACTGTAAATCTGTTGCGGTAAATGTATATGGCCCGCCTGCAGGCACCGTAATAACGGGATAGCTGGCCGGAGTATCATTGTCCGGCGGCATCAATGGTGTAAGGGGGCCTGGTATCAATATCAGTTCAAACTGTGTACTTGAAACATCTCCCGGTTGCCACGTGAATGTTGCGGTGGTAGTGGTAATACTACTTGTCACTACCTGCGTGTTCACCGGATTGAAACAGGTTTCCAACGTATGAAAAACGAACGGTCCAACCCAGGCTGAAGTTTCGTCGCCACAATCTCCCCGGAAATAAGCGGCATATTCATGGTCACTTAACATCGGGGCAGTAGTCGTAAATTGCGCCGAGGCATTTACGTTATTATAGGTAGGAACCGTCGACGCATCCGGAGCTGGATTCCCGGAAGGCACAATATAAATATCCACCGCAGCAGCTCCCGATGCGTTCCATCCGAGCGTTGCTGCATTACCGGTAACATTAGTCGCAATAATCGCATTTGGCGCCTGACAAACAGGGGTTAAGCAATTTACCGTATCGGAATATAAAATATCGCCGGCAGCACCAGTTCCCGGACCCTTATAATATAGTGTCTGACCAAATGGATTGATAATGGCTATCGCCCTGTTTTGTGGAGAAGTGCCTGCAACACTCCAATACAGTTCAAAAGGAATACCGTTACATAGCGGAACCGTTACATCAACAGGAGCTGAAGCAGTCATTGTTGCTCCAAGTGTAGCAACCGCAATGCCATTCTGCCGCACCTCCATGCGTGTTGTACCCCAGCCAATTGCATTGATATTGGAAAGCCGGAACGTGTAATTGCATTGTTGTGATGCTTCACAGACAGGCGTAGTAAAAGTAAAGGGGCCGGCCCACGAAGTATATACGCCGGCAGAACACTGTCCTCTCACCCAATACTGATATTGCGTGCCCGGTGTCAATCCCTGTTTGGTGAACGGGAGTGAGGTCACGGTCTCCCCATTGCCTTGAGGCACCAGCATTCCGAGCGGCTGTATGGCAATTTCTGAAGAAAGGTAAATACTGCCATTCCAATTGAAGGATGCGCTTGTAGAACCGAGTACCGAAACTGTGTTCTGTATGGGTTCAGGAAGGCAGTCTTCTTTTTGTACCAAAAGGCTGTAAGAAACAGTCTGTGTATATGAACGGGACGAAACAACAATAATATAGTTGTGCGCCGCAAGTACGCCGAGACTAAATAACCGCTCAGATGTACCACCGTTTGCGGCGCCACTGAGACAATTAACGCCTACATTATTACAGCCATCAAATACAAATATCGAAGAATAGGTAGATTCACTCCCAACCGGCTTCAACGAAAACTTGATTGAACCGTCTGAAACAGGTGTATAACTATAAAACACATCATTCCCACTTGTGTATAAAGGCATCGAAACACCGCAACTGCCTGCTGACGTTACGTCAAAATCATCTGCAAAATTAGCAGTATTGTTATTGTCCTGAAAAGGAAGCGAATTGATTTGAATAGGATTTACACAGCTTATACCCGGCTGTGCAAAGGCCGAAACAGACAACAGCAAAAAGAATCCAAGAAATGATCGGAGTAATTGTTTTTTCATTGGTTTGGAAGTTATTTCACCAAATATAATTGATTTTCCGATACTTAATAAAATTTTATTCTCGAAAATAATTTATTCCAAATGGAATCGGCTTGCTTTTGTCTCAATCCTACAGCCGATAGCAATCAATAAAAAATCCCGGCGTGTCGCCAGGATTTAATTGCTTTTTATGTTATCATATTAATGAATTGGCAGTTTCCCTACGGTAAAAAGTTGGCCCGCATTTTATTCATTATAGAGCAAATGCGCCAGCCTGTTATCCCTCTGATAAATATCATTGTAGAAGCTTATATTCCCATTTTCATCGGCACGTGCGGTGAAATAAGCGATATAGACCGGGATCTTTCTTTTCAGCGCATATTGGCGTTCCTTTCCGGCACGCATGGCCTCGTCGATTTTTTCCGGCGACCAGTTTTTGTCGTTATCCAGGATTTTGATTGCCAGATCACGTGCTTTCTCAACGCGTACACAACCATGGCTCAGCGCCCTTTCATCCCTGCCAAATAAACTTTTTGCCGGGGTATCGTGGAGGTAGATATTATTCGTGTTTGGAAACATAAACTTGACCAGTCCCAAAGAATTGTTTTCCCCTGGTTTTTGACGTACCTGACCATTATTCCATTCCATATTGTGTTTTTCAAGGTAATCCGCATCGGCGTCAATACCTGGTTTGATTTCCTTCTTGATGATGCTCGGCGGAATATTCCAGTACGGACTAAAAACCAGATAACTCATTTTCCCACTGAAAACCACCGTTTTATTCAGCTCTTTACCCACAACCACATTAGATTCCAACGCTGGCTTCCCATCCCGAAAGTAGACAAGCCGGTACGAAGGAATGTTCACGGCTACCAATTCCTTTGAATCAAGGATATCTGGGTCAATCCAACGGCACCGCTCCATGTTTACCACGACCGTTTTGATGCGATCTGCCACAGAAACGTTCATTTCTTTAACCAGTTCCGGAGTAACAGCGTTGGCCGGCGTTTGGCCGTTACGCTGTTGGAATTTAGCTAAAGCTGATTTTAATTCCCCATCAAAAACCGTACTTTTTGAATCCGTTGATAAATCCCCAACGGCAGCAAGTCTCCTGCGTATCTGTGCAATGGCAGGATCGTTGTCGCCCGGCTTTAATGATTTTTTGCCTGAGGGCCAAGTAATTATGCCCCACCCACCTTTTTTTTCAATTTCGCGATAACGCTGCAGGCCTTTACGCAGGTTATAATATTGTCCGATCATCTCTGATTCGTCCTTTTTTATTAAATCGGGGTCCTTAATCAGTTGGTCGAGATAATCCACATACGAGCTTTTTTCCCTAGGCAGATACCAGCCAGTTTGCTTGCTCTTGTCGGGGTCAAGTCCTTCGAGCACATTTTTGGTATAGAAAAAATACATGGCGCTGATCAGCATATCATTGTCCGTTTCAGGTTTCTTCTTTTCGTCCAAATCGAAAATCTCCCCGATTCGGTTTCTGTATGGCAAATTGGAAGCGATGCCTTCCGCCTTAATCTGGTTCGCACGGTTGAACAAGACTTCGGCAAAATCTACCCTGCCGTCATTGTCATACCATATAAAGTGATTCTGATGCTTTTCGTACAGTTCATTCATTTCTTCCTCGAATGGAGCGAATTCCGGAAACCGCTCATAAAATGTTTCGGATTTCGTTTCATCGATGGATAATTTATCTACATCAAATTTCTTTTTACAGGAGAAAAAACTCAGGCTAATGAAGGCATAAATGGCTACAATCTTTATCGGTTTCATGTTTTTGTCTTTAAAACTTTTACTACAAAAGTATCCTCAAGGACAACTTTTCCCATTACAAAATTATTGAATTACGTTACAGGTTTTTTACCCCGTATTTTGCGTATTTTAGTGCTGCTAAAAAATTTGCTTTGAAAGAACCGAAAAAACCTGGAATAATGCAGCTGCTAAAGCCCTACAAAGGCATGTTAATGCTACTGCTGCTTTTTACATTATTCAGCAATGCCATCAACCTTTGGCTGCCAAAGATCATTTCAAGAAGCATTGACGCCTTTGAGAAAAAAGACTTTGAATTCCGTCCCGTGCTGATTGAATTCACCATTGCCGTTGTCGCCATTTTTATCTTTGGCTACCTGCAAAGTATCATCCAAACTTACGCATCAGAGAAAGTCGCACGCGACCTGCGCAATAGGCTTTCGGATAAAATTTCCCGCCAGAGCTACGCCTATATCGAAGAGGCAAATCCTTCGAAGTTGCTCACAAACCTTACCGCCGATATCGATTCGATAAAGATGTTTGTATCACAGGCAATTGTGGCAGTGGTTTCTTCTTTATTCATAATCATTGGGGCGAGCATCCTTTTGTTCTCGATCAATTGGAAACTGGCGCTTTGTGTCATTGCAATTATTCCAATCATTGGCATCACCTTTTTTATGGTACTGAAAAAAGTCCGCGCGCTGTTTATTGAAAGCCGTGCCGTAACCGACAGCCTGAATAAGGTAATCAGCGAAAGTGTCCTTGGTGCCGCCATCATCCGTGTGGTCAATTCCCAGATTCCGGAATATCAGAAATTCCTCGAACTGAACACCAAAGCCCGGAATTTTGGACTTTCCATCCTGGGCCTATTTGCCGGCTTAATTCCGGTGATCACGTTTACCGCCAACATGGCTGGCCTCGCTATCCTCGCGCTGGGCGGGCATTTTGTCATTTCCGGGAGCATGACCTTAGGCGATTTCGCAGCGTTTAACAGCTACCTGGCGATGTTAATCTTTCCGATTCTGGTCATTGGATTCATGAGCAATATTATTGCGCAGGCGACGGCATCCTATAAAAGGATTTCGACTATTATCGAAACCCCTGATGTTATCGAAAGTGGATTTATTGCGGACGAACTTACGGGAAACATTGTTTTATCTGATGTCAATTTCTTTTATGGGCAGACACCGGTTTTGAAAAACGTATCCTTCGAAATCAAACCCAAATCAAAAACAGCCATTATCGGACCAACCGCCGCCGGTAAAACACAATTGCTTTATTTGCTGACGGGTTTAATCAATGCCGACAGCGGAACCGTGTTGTTTGACGGGCATCCTGTGAAGGATTACAAAAGCGATATTTTCCACAGCCACATCGGCTTTGTATTTCAGGACAGTATCATTTTCAACATGAGCATACGTGAGAATATTGCCTTCAGCGATACTGTTACGGACGCATCGCTCGAAAAAGCGATCCAGACTGCTGAACTCAGTGATTTTATAAATGGGCTTCCCCAGAAATTGGGCACCATCGTGTCTGAAAGGGGATCGAGCCTCTCCGGAGGGCAAAAACAGCGCATCATGCTCGCACGGGCTTTGGCAGTGAATCCTTCGATCCTTTTACTCGATGATTTTACAGCGCGCGTTGATCAGCAAACAGAGGAAAAAATTCTCGCCAATATAAGCGCAAATTATCCCGATATGACGCTCATTTCCATCACCCAAAAAATCGCAGCCGTAGCCCATTTTGATCAAATCATCCTGATGATGCAGGGAGAAGTAATCGCTTCCGGAACGCATGCGGCACTCATGGAATCCAGCCCAGAGTATGTTCAATTAGCCAACTCGCAAAAAAGTACCAGCCATTATGAAGTATAACCTAAACGAAATTCTGGGCGCCGAAAACAAAAAACCATCAACTTTTGCGGGCCTCAGAAGCCTGCTGAAACTGATCGAACACGAGCAGAAAAATCTAATTATCGCGTTAATCGCGATACTGCTGAACTCGACATTAAACTTACTTGGCCCTTATCTGATCGGACACACTGTCGACACTTACATTGTCAACAAAGATTATCATGGTGTATGGCTCTACTCAGGGATTCTGCTCACGATGTATCTGCTCGCATTATTTACAAGTTATTTCCAGACAAAACTGATGGGCGGCGTGGGGCAACGCATGCTTTTTACCTTAAGAAACGCCATATTCAATAAGCTGCAATCATTACCCGTTGCGTTTTTCAACGCAAACAAGGCGGGCGACCTGATTTCGCGGGTAAATAATGACACCGATAAAATCAATACCTTTTTCTCGCAATCGCTGATGCAGTTCATAGGAAGCATCGCCACGATGACCGGGGCGGGAATTTTCCTGCTGTCGATTAACCTGAAGTTGGGTGCGGCGACGTTGGTGCCGGGACTGATGATTCTAATTTTTACGCAAATCATTTCGCCTTGGGTCAAAAAGAAAAATGCCGCGAACCTGAAAAGTACTGGGGGCCTGAGTAGCGAAATTCAGGAAAGCCTCGCAAATTTCCGCGTTATTATCGCCTTCAACCGCAGGGACTACTTTAGGGATCGCTTTGCTAAGGCGAGCCTCGAAAATTATAAAACCGCAGTTGGCGCGGGCTTGGCAAACAATCTTTTTCTACCGGTTTCGACGCTATTCTCAAGCTTGGCCCAGTTGATTGTACTGGCATACGGAATTTACCTCATTGCCCAAAACCAGTTTTCGGTTGGACTGCTTGTTAGTTATCTTGCGTATTCCGTCAATTTCTACAATCCGTTGCGACAGTTAGCTACATTATGGACCAGCTTCCAGGTGGCCATGGCGGGCTGGGACAGGGTAAATCAGATTCTGGCACTCGATACCGATTTAGAAACCAGCACAGATTCGGAAAAAGAAATTTCCGGTTCATTTATTGAATTCAGGAATGTTCATTTTGCGTACGAAACGGGAAAAGACGTACTGCGCAATGTCTCTCTCGAAATGGAACGCGGTAAAACCTACGCATTTGTTGGCCCGACCGGCGGTGGAAAATCAACTACGGCAGCGCTACTTTCGAGACTGTACGACCCTACAAGCGGCATCGTGTTTCTTGACGGGAAGGACATTCGGCAATATACCCCGTCAGAAAGGGCTGCTAAGATTGGTTTTATTCTTCAGGAACCCTTTTTGTTTACCGGAACCGTAAAAGAGAATATTGTTTATGGAAACGAACAATATAAGGACTTCAGTACGGCACAGTTTGAAAAGATAATCGAAGAAAACAATCTGAAGGGCCTGCTTGACATTTTTGAAAATGGACTGGAAACGATGGTATCTTCGTCCGGCGAAAGCATCAGTCTCGGCCAAAAACAACTGATTGCCTTCATGCGCGCGGTGATCCGGAAGCCGGAAGTGCTTATCCTCGATGAAGCGACTGCCAATATCGACACGGTGACAGAACAATTGCTCCAGGAAATATTAGCCAAACTTCCGGAAAGCACCACAAGGATTATTATTGCACACCGTTTGAACACAATCAAAGATGCCGATGTGATCTTTTTTGTAAATTCCGGTGAAATCATCCGGGCAGGTTCCTTTCAGGATGCTTTAGATTTGCTGATGAAAGGAAAAAGGGCAAGTTAACCTCAGTTTTGGCGGGTTCATTTCGATTAGTTTTTGCCATTTGTGCAACTTCTGAATTTAATTATTACATTTAGTAACTAAATTTTGAGTAAGTATTCCCCGCTTATCCCAACACCACACATCAACAGCAAGCTGACCTCTTAATTTATGACCGACAACCAAAACACTAATTTTAGTTTCCTTTCAGGAGCCGGTGAAATGGCACAGCTTACACGAGAGAAAGATTGGAACCACTCGCTTGTCGGCCCTATTGAAAGTTGGCCACAAAGCCTACGGACCACCATAAGCTTACTACTCAATTCGAAATTTCCAATGTTGTTGTTTTGGGGCCCACATCTTGTTTCCTTTTACAATGACGCATTCCGCCCCAGCCTTGGTAAAAACGGCAAACACCCACACATCCTCGGGGAAAAAGGCGAAATTGCATGGGAAGAAATTTGGGATATGGTTCACCCGTTGATCGGGCAGGTTCTGGAGGGCGGTGAGGCCATTTGGGGGGAAGACCAACTCATTCCGATTTTCCGAAATGGGAAAATTGAAGACGTTTACTGGACGTTCAGCTACAGCCCGGTAATTGACGAAGCCGGAAATGTGGGTGGTGTTTTTGTTACGTGCAACGAAACCACCGACAAAGTAAATCTCATTGCAGCATTACAGAAAACCGAGAAATCTCTCAATGAAGCCCTGAAAAAGCTGGGGGACACCGATAAGCGCTTTCGGAACACCGTAAATCAGGCCCCTTTAGGCATTACCATACTGCGGGGACCCGATTTTATTCCCGAAATGGCCAATGAGAACTATCTTCAGTTAATCGATCAAAAAGAATCAGACTTTGTCGGAAGGCCGCTGTTTGAATCGTTGCCAAGCGTCAAGTCGGTTGTTGAACCCCTTTTAACCAATGTACTTAAAACCGGCGTTGCGTTTAATGCACCAGAACTTTCGGTCATCCTAAACCGCTATGGTAAAGAGGAAATCGGTTACTTCAATCTGGTTTATCATCCGCTCCGCGAAGAAGACAACACAGTTTCTGGTATCATGGTCGTTGCGATGGAAGTCACCGATTCGGTAAAAGCAAAACACTCGTTGGTCGAAAGCGAGAAGCAGTTCCGGGGCCTCGTGATGCAGTCGCCCATTGCAATGACGATATTCAGGGGACCAGAATTTATTATCGAAATGGCCAATAAAATCCTGATTGAAAATATCTGGCGCAGGAAAGAAGAAGACGTTATCGGCAGGAAATTACTTGACGCCTTTCCAGAACTTCGCGAACAAAAATACAGCGCCTTGCTGCAAAAAGTGATGGATACCGCAGAAATCCATAAAGAAATTGAATCTGTTGCATTTGTTGAAGGCGATGACGGCTTAAAGAAATTTTATCTTGATTACCAATATGCACCATTATTTGAAACCGACGGCTCGGTTTCCGGAATCATGGTTACGGTCAACGATGTTACTGAACGCGTGGAAGCCCGTAAAAAAGTTGAGGACGCAGAAGAAAGGCTGCGACTGGCGACTGAAGCAACAGAACTTTCCACCTGGGATCTTGACCTCGTGACCAGGAAAATCATTTATTCGGGGAGGCTTGCCGAAATTTTCGGGCATCAACAATCTAAAGAAATTCTTCATTGCGACATGCGAAACCAGATTCATCGTGACGATATAAGCATTGTTGAAAAGGCATTCGATGAAGCAATGCAAACCAGTATCTACAAATATGAGGCGCGTATCGTAAGGCCGAATGGTCAAATTGTTTGGATACGAACACAAGGGAAAGTATTTTTCGACGAGGAAAATAAACCGATAAAAATGTTGGGAACCCTACGGGATATAAATGAAGAAAAGTTGTGGCAACACGAACTACAGGAAAGTGAGGCCAAGTTCAGGCTGCTTGCCGATTCGCTGCCCCAGCACATCTGGACCACAGATCCTGAAGGCACTGCAAGTTATTATAACAAAGCAGTATACGACTACGCGGGCCTTCCTAAAGCAAATCTCGACCAAAACGGCTGGATGGACATTGTACACCCGGACGATAAAATAACGAATGAAAAAGTCTGGGCTAAATGCATCATTAGCGGAAAAGACTTCATTTTCGAACACCGATTCAGGCGCTACGATGGAACATACCGCTGGCATTTGAGCAGGGGTATCGCTCAGCGGGATGCATTCGGAAATGTCCAGATGTGGGTAGGAACAAGTACCGATGTCCACGACCAGAAAATGTTTGTGGACGAACTTGAAAAACAGGTACGCGAACGAACCAAAGAACTCGAGCGAAAAAACACTGATCTCGAAAAGATGAACGCCGAATTACAATCGTTCGCTTATGTGTCGAGCCACGACCTTCAGGAACCATTACGAAAGATACAGACCTTTGCCAGCCGACTTATTGATCGGGAATACGATACATTATCCGAAAATGCCAAAGATTATTTTGCCCGCATACAACAGGCGGCAAGCCGAATGCAAACACTTATTCTGGACCTTCTCGCCTATTCCAGGACGAGCACTTCAGATCTAAAATTTGAGAATACGGATCTGAAAAGAATCGTGGGAGAGCTGGAAAAAGACTTTAAGGAACTAATGGAAGAAAAACAGGCCAAAATTCATGTTGGGCATCTCGACACCATTCCAATCGTTCCTTTTCAATTCATTCAGTTGCTGCAAAACCTTATTGGCAACGCACTGAAATTCCAAAAGCCCGATGTTCCACCTGAGATAACGATAAAAAGCGAAATAGTTAAAGGAAGCGCAACAGGCATCGCTTCATTACAGGCCAATGAAAAATACTGCCATATATCAGTGGCTGACAACGGAATCGGCTTTGAACCTCAATACAGTGAACGGATTTTTGAAGTATTCCAGCGCCTGCATTCAAAAACCGAATTTTCCGGTACCGGCATTGGGTTAGCCATAGTGAAGAAAATCGTCCTGAACCACAACGGCCACATTGTCGCCGAGGGGCAACTGGGCCACGGCACTACATTTCACCTTTACATTCCCGCGTAATAACTTGGGTTTTCCAAAAAATTCCGATGGAAACATCTTATAAATCCATCTATGAATTCCCCGCTTTCAGAATATTGTAATGTATACATAAAATTCCGTAAGCGCTGGCGTTGATAGAATCACAAACTTTGTAAGACAACCTAAAATTGCGCTTATGAAAGCTTTGTGGAAAGGCGGAATCAGCTTTGGCCTTGTCAATATTCCGGTGCGTTTATACAGTGGTTCGGTGAGCCATCGCATCGATTTGGATATGATCAGGAAAAAGGACCATTGTGCCATCGAGTATGTTCGCGTATGTAAAAAAGATGGCAAGGAGGTTCCGTGGGATGAAATCGCTAAAGGCTATAAGCGCGACGATGGCGATTATGTTGTCCTCGATAAAGATGATTTTGCCAAAGCCATGCCAGAGAAAACCCAGACCATCGAAATCTTTGAGTTTGTACTTGAAGACGAAATACCCTCGCAATATCTTGAAAAACCCTACATCGTCGAGCCTGAAAAATCCGCTTCGAAAACATATGCTTTGTTGCGCGCCGCGTTGAAAAAATCAGGGAAGGTGGGCTTGGCAAAGTTCGTTATCCGTAGTGCTGAGCACCTTGGCATCCTTAAAGTTGAAGACGATGCAATCCTGCTGATTCAGATTCGGTTCGACCAGGACTTAAGAGATCCATCCGAGGCTAAAATACCTGAAAATATTACGATACAGAAAAAAGAACTCGATATGGCCATGACCATCATCGACCAAATGACCGAGAAATTCGAGCCCGAAAAGTACAAAGACACGTACAAAGACGAATTGCTCAAAATGATTAAAAAGAAACTCGCTGCACCAAAGGGAAAAAAGGTTGTCGAAAACGACACCCCAAAAACCAAACCCACAAAAACGGATGCGGACGATTTATTGGAGCAACTCAAGGCAAGTCTCGAAGCAATGAAAAATTAAGGACATGGCACTGGAAAAGTACAATACCAAACGTAATTTCTCCAAAACAAAAGAACCCAAAGGAGTCCGAAAACCTTCCAAAGGCGCTTTGCGTTTTGTGGTACAAAAACATGCCGCTTCGCATTTGCACTATGATTTTCGGTTGGAAATTGATGGCGTCCTGGTGAGTTGGGCGGTTCCGAAAGGGCCGTCGTCAGATCATACCATCAAAAGACTGGCCATGCACGTAGAGGACCATCCCATGGATTACATTGATTTTGAAGGCACCATCCCAAAAGGGGAATACGGTGGCGGCACAGTGATGGTTTGGGATATTGGCACCTACCACGCCGAGGGAAATGATGATGTGTCGAAAGACAACCAGCTTATGAAGAAACAGCTGAAAGACCAATCGATAAAAGTCGTGCTTGAAGGCGGCAAATTAAAAGGTTCCTATCACTTATTTAGCATTAAAGACGATAAGCAATGGCTCTTGATGAAAGGCGTTGACGAATTTGCCAACGGCAAGACGTTTAAAGCAAACTCAATACTTACAGGACGTGATTTTAATGAAATTTCAAAAGGAAACGACGTTTGGAAAAGCAATAAAAGATTCAAAACCAAAACCGTTTCCAAAGAGCAAAAAGAGGAAGAAAAGATGGCGCACGCTTCAAAGTCTGACGGACAGTTCTCAGGCGACGATCTTACAGATGCTATAAAATTAGAGCGCTTTCCAGATGACTGGCGCCCCCAGCTGGCTACACTTACTGATGCACCGTTCGACAACGAAGATTGGATTTTCGAAACAAAATATGACGGCTACCGCGCAATGGCCCAAATTCAAAATAAACGAACAACCTTAATCTCAAGAAATGGGTTGAAATTCAATAACAAGTATCCAGAAATTGTGAAATCAATGGATGGCATCCCGCAGGATATGGTCATTGATGGGGAAATTGTTGTAGAGAATGACAATGGAAAGAGCAATTTTCAATGGCTTCAGAAATTTGAAGATAACCCAACCAAAGGAACGCTTAAATTCTATGCCTTTGACATCCTCTATTTTCAAGGGTATGATTTACGGGGTCTGGACTTACTGCTTCGTAAAAAAATTCTGAAAGCTGTTTTGCCCGGAATCGATAACGTCGTGTATTCCGAACACAGCCGTGGACATGGACATATTGCTTACGAAACAGCCAAAAAAAATCACGGTGAAGGAATTATCGCGAAGAAATCGGATTCGAAATACAATACTGCCAAACGCACCAAAGATTGGTTAAAAATTAAGATTGAGAAACAGCAGGAAATGGTCATCGGAGGCTTTACCGAGCCACAAGGAAGCCGGAAGGGCATTGGCGCGCTGCTTTGCGGCTACTATCAGGGCGATGATCTGATTTATTCCGGAAAAGTGGGCAGCGGGTACACGGAACGCACGCTTGTTGACCTGAGAAAAAGATTGGATCGGCTGGAACGAAAAAGTGCGCCATTTAAAGTCGCTCCCAAAGAGAAAAATATCCATTGGGTAAGCCCTAAGCTGATTGCGCAACTGAAGTTCTCTGAAATAACTGAAAGCGGAAGCATGCGCCATCCGGTATTTTTAGGACTTCGGGACGACAAGAATCCCAAGGAAATCGGCATCGAAAAACCGTTGGTGCGTATGACAAAAGCTGAGGGTGACAAACGAATTTTGGATGAAAAAAAGGACACCTTCCGGGTTGAATTTTCAAACCTGGATAAAATATTCTGGCCTAAGGAAAACATTTCGAAGGGCGATGTCATTGCCTATTACAGCAGCATCTCGGAATATATTTTACCCTATTTGAAATACCGCCCGCAATCACTCAGGCGCACACCAGACGGCATTCACAGCGACGGATTCTTCCAGAAAGACGTTGCCGGTAAAGTTCCGAAATGGGTCAAGACAAAAAAAATCAAATCGGACAGCGCTGCCGAAAGTATAACGTGGCTGATCTGCAATGATGAAGAGACTTTGTTGTTTCTCGCAAATTGGGGGTGCATTGAAATCAATCCATGGAGTAGTCGTGTGGGTTCCTTAAATAACCCGGATTACATCATTTTCGATCTTGACCCGAAAGGTGCTCCGATGCGAAATATTGTGAAAACGGCGCAAAAGCTGAAAGAGGTGCTTGATAAGCTTCAGGTTGCCAGTTACATTAAAACATCCGGAGGCAACGGCTTACACGTATTCATCCCGGTGAAGCCCAAATATACATATGAGCAAACCCGAGAGTTTTCTCATCTTATCAGCCAAATGGTTCATAGGGATTTGCCGGACATTACGAGTCTCGAACGCATGCCCGCCAAGCGCAAAGGTAAAGTGTACCTCGATTTTCTGCAAAATGGAAAAGGGAAAACAATGGCGAGCATTTATTCACTTCGACCACGTGAAGGAGCCGGAGTCAGCACGCCACTCGACTGGGACGAAGTCAATGACTCTTTGGACCTGAAAGCGTTTAACATCAAAACCGTACCGCAACGGATTAGGGAAAAGGGTGATTTATGGAAAGACTTCTTCAACGATGCCGTCGACCTGAAATTAATCCTCGAGAAAATTTAAACAGTATATCAACCTATCAACCTTAAAAATAAAATTGTCATGGGAAATCACAAAGACCTGAGCAGTCAGGAAGCAATCGCCAAATTGAAAAAGCTGGCCGAAGATATTAAAATATGTTTCTTTTGCACCGAGCTAACCGAGTTGCCCGTTAATTCACGACCAATGAGCGTATTGGAAGTAGACGAAGGCGGCAACCTTTGGTTTATGAGTTCGGCGGAAAGCCATAAAAATTTCGAAATCCTAAAAGACAATCGTGTACAACTATTTTTCGCCAAATCCGCAAGCAGCGAATATCTGTCGGTCTTTGGGACAGCAACAATCTACCGCGATAAGGCAAAAATCGAAGAAGTATGGACGCCCATTGCGAAAGCATGGTTTGAAGAAGGCAAAGACGACCCAAAAGTGACCGTAATTAAAGTAGCTCCTGCAGACGCTTACTATTGGGATACCAAAGACGGTAAACTCATTGCGCTATTTAAAATAGTCACTGCAGCTGCGGGACTTCGGGACGCAAAATCAGACGATGGCGGCGTGGAAGGCAAAATAAACCTTTAGCCATTTGGTCATGGAAACGGAACGCCATACCACAAAGAAAGTTGGCGACGGTTCAACCCGTCCCAAATCGGCACGCAGGAATATCGGGCTTGCAAAGACAAAATTTTACATCCACAATATGCTGATCACAAACCGGATATTGCTTGAAAACAATAATATCAATAATCTAATACTTTTCTGATGGAAACTAATAATAAAAACCCAAACGACAGTCAAAATCCGTCCAAAAATGGGCCGGCAAAAAAGACACAAAAAGACGATACCAATGAAGGTGGCGACTCTAAATATACATCGCCTGACAAATACCTCGCTTTGGAACAGCCGGGCGTCGTTTATACTCAGGAGCAGCCGCATACGAGTAACTCAGATTACCTGGAGTACGATAATGACGAACAGCGTTCCGATAAATTCAGAAGCCATCATCAAAACAGCAGGAATGCTGAGGCATTCAGTCAGGACGATTATATATTAAGGGACAATCTGGACCTTGATGAGGATCAGCCAAACTCAATTTCGTCTGATGATGCCCCAGACCGAAACACTACTGACGAAACAGCATAGCAATCTCCAAGAAGTTGATTTAACGGTTTGAAGCCCTGTTTGTGCAGGGCTTTTTCATTTTCAGACACTAACACGCAAACTGCTGCGTTTTCATAAAAGTCATCTTTAAAGGTAACAAATCATGAAAGATTGCGTCAAACGCAAAACCCGACCGTATACAATGAGATTTAGTATTTATATTTTGTGCTTAATGATGACGCTCTCACTGCTGCAATCCTGCAGCTACGGTACAAATTATACCTATTCTGAAAAACAATCGGAAATCGTCTCCAATTATAAAATGAAAGGATATTTCGAGTACAATTCCAGATTAAACGACGTCATGGTATCTGAATTAAACAATTATGATTCGCAAATGATGCCGGAAGACACTCGAAATGCCATTTTAGAGGCTGCTGAAAAACTTGAGAAAGAACGTCCGACAGCGGGCTGTTACGTCATTGAATGGGATCCGCAGGTTTCAAAAAACGCGAAAGACAACGCGATCACAGTAGAGTGGAATTCTGAAGCCGGTGTAATCATACGCATGTTTACAAATTCAGTTCAGGTTGCAAAGCGCCTCCCTACGCAGTCTTATTAGTTAAAAAAACCGGCAATAAAGCCGGTTGTAATTGTTAAGCATTTTTTTCAAATGTGAGATAATCAACACTTCCGTCGCCGCCGCTCACATGTTTCAGCCTGAGCTTTGTCGCAGTTCGCTCAATGATTTCCCAATCTTCTGTCAGGTCTGTAAAATCAACAGGAGCATTGAATATAATATCAAAATCAATGTCTGCGAGGTTTGGGTTATCATCAGTTGGATCCTCCGTACTCACATTCCAGATCCCGGTGTAGGTGTTGGTGCCATTGGTCGCAGTCAGGACATTGTTTGAACCAAATGTAAAGTTATAACCGGTAAAATGTGCTGTTTCGTCTGCATCGCTGTCCATAAAGTAGGTGACACGCCAGGCACCCGCAGCAACAGCATTTGAAATTTCTGTAGTCGAAGTTGTCGATGAACTGTCGTCATCGGAGTTGCATGATATAGCGCTTAACATGAGCGCCGCTGACATCACGGAATAAATCGCTTTTTTCATAAAATTTTACTTATTATTAATATTAACTCAAAACAACGAATTAAAATTATGTGAGGTATGGGAAAATTAGAATTTATAAAATCTTTAACAACAAAAATAACATAAAAAACAAAGATACAGGCACTTAGAAAATGAAGGTAAATGTCAAATTACTGTTCCTAATTAGCATTAACTCTGGAAATGACAATCTCCGAATTAAAATACAAAAAACAATCCTGGAGCACCTGTACATTTTAGCAAAAGCTTTTTTAGTATCTTTAGTAAAAACTATATTACATGGCAGAACAATCTTATAAGAATCATTTACGGTTTTATCCTCCACATCATTTTGTGTTTTATCCGGTGCTTACAGGTTTGCTGGGTTTTAGCCTCTACTATCTCTTTACGTCCACAGATAAAATTTCATGGGTTTTTATCACAATACTTATTGTGTTGATGGGATGGCTTTCATTTATGATGCGGCAACATTACGCCTTAACACTGCAGGACCGCATCATAAGGCTCGAGTTACGTTATCGCTATTTTACAGTCACAGGAAAAAGACTTGACGACGTAGAAGAAAAATTTACAGACAGCCAGCTTTTCGCACTAAGGTTTTGTATGGACTCCGATTTGCCTGCAATAGTAGAAAAAGCGATTGCCGAAAACTTATCTGCGAAACAGATTAAAGCGCAAATAAAAAATTGGAACGCAGATAATTGCCGCGTATAAATTAGCCAATAGTAAAGCGGACCTTACTTTGAAAATGATTCAATAAAAGAATTAGCAGGCATTTTAAACTCCCATTTTAATTCTAATGCCAAGCATAGCGAGTAATTCGCATAAGTTGGTTTCTTTGAAAATAATTTCTTTAAACATTTTGTGCAATTTTAAACATTAGAGGCATTTAATAAAAAAGCAAAAAATAAAATTTTACAATTCCATAACGTAGGATTACGAAATCTATTATCTAATTTACGAAGTAAAAATGGACTTAGGCGCAAAAAAAAAATTTATAACAAAACCATTTACTGATGTCATAAAAAAACAAAACATCCTGGGAAAGGATGTTTGTCTGGAATCAAAGTGTCACTGTTTTTGGCAGCGGAACATAACATTCCTATTTAAAAAATCTAAAATCCGAAATTAATAATGCTTTATTTTCTTTTGACCAAAGCCAAAAACAGCAATTAGTCTTAGGAAATTTGTCTCTTTAAATATGATTTCTTTTAGCATTATTTTGTTATTTATAAAGCAAATATATCTTCTAAAAACCTGATGGAAAAAAAATAAAGGTAAAACGCAAAATTGTTGCGGTAAACCTTTTTGACTGCGTGTTATTTGGCGGAGAACAGTACAATTTCGGAGACTAATGAATTTAAAATCATAATGTTAAGCCAATTAGAATCGCGCTGGTTTCAACATTTCGTAACTTTAGGCATCAACACAACATCTAAATTATGAATACTAACGAAAAAGATCCGCCGGATCACGAAAATCAAGGCAATCACCAAAATGAATTATCTGATCAACGGTTTACGAAAAAGGAAGAAGATGAAATTGCTGATGAAAAGACATCCAGGCATCATCAACAAGAGCATGGGAATCGAAAGTACAGAATGTTTTCAAACCATTCATCTGCTGATGACCAACCGTTAACCAATACAGATACTACTCCTTAATCGTCTTTACGAACAAAAAAACCTCCTGATTGCTCAGGAGGTTTTCTTTTATTTATGTTTCAGTGAAACTTAGTAAGCCACTTTCTTGGTCACAACCTCATTGTCTATTGAAGTGATCTGGACAAGCAATACCTGCTCCTCCGCCCTTAGGTCGTTCAACACCGTTTCATTGGCATTGATCGAATCCCTTTGGTAAATCAATCTTCCACGGATA
>NZ_NKJE01000065.1 GCF_002256285.1 Flavobacterium sp. BFFFF1
GTCAAACCCAAGGATGTTATAAAGGTTATGTTGATCTAAAAATGCAAGAAAAATATGGTGCTGCATATAAAGAAGAAATTGAAAAAGAAGCAGAAAAGTTATTTATTACGAATTTAATCACCCAAAACAAAATAATAAGTGTGTATGATTTAGACGAAGCCGAAAAACCAAAAATAATAAGTTCTAAAGTAAATATTGAAAGCAATTATTACACAACAATGGAAACAGTTATTCCTGTTGTCAATAATAAATTCTTTGCAATTGATATGTCATTCATAGTAGAAAAAGACGGAACAATTAGCAATATTAAATTAAGTAATTGGGCTAACGAAAATCCAGAAAACGAAGAACATAAACAAGTTTTTATTGATCAGGCAATAAGTATTTTAAAAGGAGATTATAATCATTGGAAACCAGGTAAATATAAAGGAAACGTAGCTCGTACCGAAAATACACTACGAATCCGCTTCGAATAAAAACGGCAGTTAACAGCGGTTTCACGCAATTGCTACTTCCCTTGTAAAATGTAACCGCTTTTTCCATAACTTCGTTTTGTCCACGCCGAGAATACTCAGCTTCGAAAGCCGCAACTGACGTGAAGCCGCCGGACGTTAGCTGCCATTGTAAAACGACGTTATCAACAATATGAAGGAATTTGACGCATTTATAAGCCACGCATCAGAAGATAAAGAATATTTTGTAAGACCACTATGCAAAAAAGTTGTTGAGTTTGGTGCCAAAATTTGGTACGACGAATTTACATTAAAGCCCGGCGTTAGCCTTAGTAGATCAATCGAGCAAGGCTTAAAAAAGTCTCAGTTCGGTTTAGTTGTTCTTTCAAAATCATTTTTCAAAAAAAATTGGACAGAATATGAACTTCGAGCTTTAAATGCATACGAGATAACCAACCCTGGAATAATTATTCCTATTTGGCATGGAGTTACACTTGAAGAAGTTAGAGATTTTAGTCCATATCTATCAGATAAACTAGCTATCGTTACTGAAAACAAACTCATCGAAGATGTTGTAGTGGAAGTACTTGAAGTAATTCGAGAAGATTTATTTCAAAATATTATGACACGAAAAGCTTTTGATGAACTCGTCAAGAAGAGTCCCGTTACAAAATTGACACCCGATGAAGCCAAACAATTGAAGTTCGGTCCAATTAGACATGCAACATTTTCAATTGATTTAATTACTAGGATTCGTCTTATTAGATCTGCTTTATTTGAAGTATATCCACATTCATTCAGTTATTGGGTAGAAGGATTTCAACGCGACATGCATCCAAAAGATGAAATACATATTTGGGAACAAATTGCAAGCATTTATTCTGAATTTGTTACGTTTAAAGAAGTAACCGATTTGGCAAAAAAGAAAGAAATCTTTACTATTATTTGTGCATTGCGGAGCGCTGTTGAAGAAGATGATATTGAACAAAACCTTTTGACTTTTGAAGAAAAAGAACTCCTTATCGAATTTTGCAAATTCCCCATCCCATTATATGATTTGGAAAACGATGAATTTGGAAACAACGGCAGCTAACAGCGGTTTCACGCAATTGCTACTTTCCGTGTAAAATGTAAACGCTTTTTCCATAACTTCGTTTTGTCCAGCCGAGAGTACTCAGTTCCAAAAGCCGCAACTGACGTGAAGCCGCCGGACGTTAACTGCCATTTTATGAAAAATTACCCCAAATTTTACTTTCTTCTATTGATTGCAATTTCCAGTTGTAGAAATAATTCTGTGAGTGATTTACAAAATAACGGTATAGAAAATGACACACTTGAAAAGATTACTATAAAGGGGCAAGATGCAAAATACTTATTAACCCCTGATAAAACGGACAGTTTATGTATCAACGATATTGAGCGTGGAAAAACGGATTTGAAAAATTTCTCCGGGGTTTATGTAAAAACGATTTGCTTTGGATGCAGCGTCAAACCTTACGAAACTGAATTAAATGTAGTCTTAAAAAAGAAAAAATTTAAGTTAGGAGTGCAAGAACTTGGATGCGTGACTGCTCTAGGTCAAACCCAAGGATGTTATAAAGGTTATGTTGATCTAAAAATGCAAGAAAAATATGGTGCTGCATATAAAGAAGAAATTGAAAAAGAAGCAGAAAAGTTATTTATTACGAATTTAATCACCCAAAA
>NZ_NKJE01000030.1 GCF_002256285.1 Flavobacterium sp. BFFFF1
TCATCAATCGGGGCAACCTCATTTTGAACTGCTTCCAGCTGCGTGTCTTTCATCCCTGCAAATACTTGCTGTCGATGCGATTACAGTGACAGGCCAGGCAGACTACAAAGCGAATGTAGGGAAAAACTGCCTGCGGGCATGCCTCCAAAATACGGTGGTAAAAAATAATCAGGAATTATTTTTCTGATGCCATTTCCGGAGACCGTAAATCAACAGGTATATTCCAAATACAACAATAAACCATTTTGATGCGGTCACGGAATAATCCACCTGCTCCTTATATTTTCGGCCATACGCCCCGGAATGTTTGATTGAGGCCGCGATAAAAAGCATTTTTTGGAAATTGGGTTGGTCGTTTTCGATTTTATCCATAAGCTGTACATTCAGCCATCCTCTTTCGCCGAGGCTTTTGACTTCGTACAGTGTTTTGCCGGCAATTTGGTATCGGGCCACCGAATAATCGCGTGCCGCATTGATAATCAAAGTATCCGATGCGATATCCTTCGACATGATGGCGTTGAGGTTTTGCAGCACTGCCTGACTCTGTTCCGCACCGGCATCCGGATTTTCGTAGTATTGGTATAAGATCAAGGGTGGGTTTTCGATATCTGTAGAATCGATGAAAATCTTTCCATTTTCATAAAAAGCGTCATATTTCATGGGAATATTCTGCCTGCTCACCTGTTTAAATTCCCTGGGCACACTAAATGTCACGTCGCGTAAGGCCACTGTAGTTTGTGCCGTAACGCCCATAGCGGTCAGCATGACGAACAACGCAATACCGCTCATAAATGACAGTTTGATTTGACGAATTAAAATGGGTCTAACGGCGTTCGATTTCGTATTATCGTTAAGATAAAAAATACTTCGGTCTGTATCCCGTTTGCCGCTGCCTGCAAAGTATTGGTGTTGCCTAAACATTATTGAATAAGTTCTCTTTCCTGTTGTCATCTAGAACTTCCTGTTGCCGTGGTACAAATCTTTTGGCGTGGCTGAAATGATTTGGAAACCATAATCTTTGTTGTCGATTTTGTATTTTCGGAGCAGCTCTTCTTTGGAGATAAACTTGATTGATTTAAATACCGTATCATCAATGGCAGCCAGATTTCCTTCATAATTTCCGTCTAAAACCCGTTCGTTCAGGATATACTGCACATTGGCGTCGCCATCCGGTGCGGTGACGCGTTGCCTGTATTCATCCGATTTGGAAACAAAGTACTTCCAGTACCGCTTTTTGCAGAAATTTTTCGTCTCTATATAAATGACGCCGTCTTTTCCTTCGCTTCCAATGAGCTCCACCGCATTTTTATCTTTGTAAACCGTGACTGAGCTGATGTCATTCGGGTCATATTGCTGTAATGTCTCTTTGTCTACATTCACACTGTCAATGAAGAATACGGGATTGTCTCCGAGTTTCTTCAACACCTTTTTAGGGGATTGCGCAAAAGACAGCGATAAGGTAAAAAAAGCGAAGAATAGGTATTTCATAGCTGGATTGTTTAGGGATAACGCAGGACATGCTCACGTCATCCGCGCCGAAGTTATGAAAAAAACAGGTTTCTTTTACCCGACCCGCGACGCGACGCCTGAAACGCATCGCCGCAGTAAATGGCCTGTAATGCACCGAAATTAATTTGATATTTTGCCCTGAAACCATTTGGATTGTCAATAAAAATGTAAACTTTGCAGAATAATAAACTGACCCTATGCACCTTAGCCGCCATCACCTCTTCGCCACACGCCATTACGCGTTGGTATTGCTGTGCCTCTCGGTGCTGTTGTTTGTATGCGCTGCGTTTACGATTGGCGATGACGGCGGTTTCGCAGGCGCGAGAAGGGAAATCCTGTTGCGTAGGGTCGGGCATGAGTTGTTGCTGCAGTCCGGCGACAGTACTTCGCGTGTGCTCCCGGTTGCGACAGTGTCGGACCAGGAATACGAGATCCGGTTTGAAAATGAGCTGACGTTCCGGCCGGACCTATTGGTGAATACGACCCGGCGCGTGTTGGCAAAAGACCCGCAGGGCAGCGATTATGTCGTCAACGTGATGCGTTGCGGCAGCGACAGTGTGGTGTATGGTTTTGCGGTGTCGCAAGATAAAAAGGATGATATCGTGTCCTGTATCGGGAGGGTACAGCCCAGGGCGTGTTATGTCGTCCGCATCCGGTTCAGGACTGCTGGAATGGACCTCGCAAAGCAGGGGCTGCTGTTGGGAAGCCTGTCGCTGCTGGCGTTTGGAGGACTGTTCATCTCAAGGTCGGTGAAGCGGCGGAAGGCCTTATCCAAAAATCCTCCCGAAAACACATTCACGTTGGGATCGTTGTCTTTCGATGCCAAAAACAGGACGCTCACCGGTCCGGATACTACGATTGACCTGACCGCGACCGAAACCCGGGTGCTGCAAATCTTCGCGTCGTCGCCGAATGAGACCATTGCACGAAGCCGGCTCCAAAAAGAAATCTGGGAAGACGAAGGCGTGATCGTGGGGCGCAGCCTCGATATGTTTATTTCCAAACTTCGGAAAAAGCTGGAATCAGATCCCAATATCAAAATTGTGGTCGTACGCGGTAAAGGCTACCGCCTTGAAACGGGTGCGGGGATGTAATCCGATGTTCCTCATTTAAAATTCATTGTTCCCTATTTTTGAACTTTGAATGACGCACCATGGGTGTTGCATTTTCAAAGGTGGGCGTTTCATATTCAAATATTTTAAGGTTTGCCTGTAAGCAGCAGCCCTGTAATATTCTACGCTATTTGACAACCCCCATCACCCTTTTTTATGCTGGTCGATTTGTTGGGCAATCGCCTCTTCGGAATACTGGTTTAATGCTTTTAACGTGAGGCTAAACCAGCGATCGTAGGTGTCGTTGTAGATATAAAATTCAAATGTGCCTTTTTGTGCGATGGATACCGAAATTGCAAAACGGGCGTCTTCTTTGTAAAATTGTTCTTCGGTAAAAAGCCAATTTGTTTCGGAAAATACCTGTGTCGTGACAAACCCGATGCGGTTTAATTTTGCTTCTGCGTCATTCAGGGCTTTCCACTTCAATTCCCTGACCACATAGGGAGCCATCAATGCCAGGATGGACAATACCGGTAAACCTACGGCGCTACCCATCAGGATCCATAAAATGGTGGTGGTGGAGGGTAAATTATGCTGGTAATAGGCAACGAGCAGCAGCACGCCCGCTGCCAATGTAAAAAAGAAGGACATCACTTTAAAGCCAAGCCATAGTTTGTTCTTGTTTAACTTGTAAAAACGGGTCATAGGGGGAGGGATTTAGTGCGGTTAGATTACTTACCATTTACTACGTGGTGTCGTAATCGTGTTAAAGAGTCCAAATAAGAACGTATTTACACTCAGCTCATATCGTTCTAATGTTTGCATCAATCCGTCCTGATGGATTGCATTGTTAAACACATCGCTCATATTGAGTTTTATTCTCTTACCATCTAGTGTAAAATAATTGTGGGTGTAATTTACCGTATAGCGGCCATCCAGGATATTTATTTCAAGCAGGTAATCTTCTCCATAAGGTACCATTTCGTCGTTTTCGTTGTATGTATAAAAAATTGGAGCATCATTGCCGTGAAATCTTATCATTTTGTTTTTGACACTGTCAACCACTATAATGTTACTTTCCTTTTGCTCCTGAGCCCAAATCAATGCCCTTGCGAATATGTCGCTTGCATCACCGTTTGACACAGTGGCAACAACAGGATCAGCAGTGCCATCGCTTTTCACACGAAATGTGGAGGTATCGCTTACCTGGGCATTTGAAAATGTGCAAGACACAAAAAGAAACAAGAAATACTTCATCATGGTTGAGGTTAAAAACGAAGGTATTGAAAAATCTTTTTCGTTTGCAGAAACCGCCATGCCAATTTGGGGACCTTATTCGGTTTCGACCACTTCGAGTCCGATGGAGGGTACAAATAATATGGATGGTTCATAGTTGGTGCCGAAGGTGGCTTTGTAGTTTTCGGGAATCCATTTGTTCATATTGACCCATCCGACGCCATTGATCTTATTTGTGGATACAAAATGGAACGCACTGGATTGGTGCGCTTCGATACTGAATTCCGCGTTTTTCTTTCGCTGGTAGTATTTATAACTGCCTATTTCTTCGCCGCTCAGGCATTCCAACGTCACGTAGATCCCTTCCAAAGGGAAGTCTATGTCCTCGTCTTCTATGGCCACTTCAACAAGTCCTTTGGTTCCTTTTTTCAGGATGTGGATCGTATTTTTTTTGGTGCGTTCGGCCATGGGCACAAATTCGTTTTCTTCATAGGCATAAAAATGGATGCGGTACTCTGTATCCTTTTCGATCTTTCCTACCTTAAATTTCACACTGCTTATCCTGCCTTTTTTTGCGGTTGTGTTTTTGATGTATGATCCTATTTCGGAACCATTCGATAGGCCGACGTACTGCATTCGGTCTTTGTGAATGTACCCTGCTTCGTATTTTTTGCTGCTGATGGTTACCTGTTCCAGGTCATAAAATTGCTTTTCCAATATGATTTCGTTGGAGGCTGTGCTGCCTTCGACCGTCAGGGTTTTATACCCGACACACGAAATCACGATGGTGTCAAAGTGTTCAGGGTGGGTGTATTGGCCCCGGCGTCGCAATAGGTGCCGTTCACGAGCTTGTTGTCCAGGTAAAACAGCACGGTGGCAAACGCGATGCCCTTCCGGGTGTCCTGCTCCCTGACGTAGTTTTGCTGTGCGGCTACAAGACCTGACCAAAGGATGAATAAAAGGAGCCCCTGTTTTTTCATGGTGCTAATGTAAAAAAACTGCGCCATGAAATGGCGTTGTGGGGCTGAAAATGAAATTTAGGTGGGGTGTCGCAATGGCAGTGCCCGTGGTCGGAAGTTGTAATGTTGATTCACGACTGTTGCCTTTTGAAGTTGTGGGCGGGGCCATTGTGATTTCGGCGCATAAAAAAAGCGCCGTGGAGCAGGCGCTTTTTAGGGGTATGGTTTTATCATTATAGTGTTCTTAGCTCGATGTCGATTTTGGCGCGTTGGCCGTTTGTGATGGCGACGGTGTGGATCAGTTCCTGGTAGCCGTGGCGCTTGAAGTGCAGGTTGTGGACGCCGTCGGGCAGCGTGGGGAAGCGGAAGTTGCCTCTGGCCGTGGATTGGGCGGTGTCCGGCAGGCCATCGATGGTGATGCTGACGTTTTTGAGCGGGTTTCCGTTGTCGTCGCGGATGCTTCCGAACAGCGCGAGTGGGCGTGAGGCGGGCTTGATGGGGGTGCGCCGGTTTTGGTAGTCGGTGTAAAAAGCCGGTTCGCGGGTGTGCAGCAGCTCGGCGAGGACGTCCATGTGCCCGAGTTCTGATTCGGCGTGTGCGAAGCCGCTCTCCAGCGCCTTGGTTGCATCGGCTTTGCTGATCTGGTTCTTGCGCGGGGACGGCATCAGGTTGTCGAACAGGTTTGCGGCGTCGTAGAGTGCGTTTGACTCTTCCTTCGAGATGCCGAAAGGGACGAGTTCGTTTGCGAGCGGTACGGAGGCTTCAATCAGGTTGCGCGCCTTCAGGAGCAGGTCTTTGTCCTTCATGCGGGACAGGCCGGGAAGGGTGAGGTTCCATTCGGCAGCCAGGTTTGAGTCGTTGTTGCCGATGGCCCAGGCGCGTACGGCGGAGCCGGTGATGAACATGCGTTCTTCGAGGCGGGTGCGTGCGTCCTGTTTGTTGCCGCTCACGGTGGCGGTGTAGTGCATTTGTGCCTTTGCGGCGGTGTCGATGGTGGCGATGGCCACTTTGAGGTTGCCGACGTGGGTGATGAAATTCGGCATCATGGCGAGGATTTGTGGGTCCCCTTCGGTTTCGAGGCTGGCGGTAACGGTGTACATCGCGAGCTTGCTTGTTTGTCTACGGTTCATAGAAAAGCGGTATTAAATGGTTAATAATTAGTAGGTTGCTTCTGACAACTTTAGAACGAAGGAAAAAAATTAAATGTTAACATTTTGTTACGGTGTCGCACTTTTATCATTTTTTTAACGCGTACTGTTAAAATTTTAAGAGTTTGACGGTCAGTGTATTAAGTGGTATAAAACACGAATCCCGCGCCAAATCTGGGAATTCTTACGGAAAAGGGGCGTTTTGCCGTGCGACGGCTGCGGACACGCGTGCGATGGCGGTTGACACGGCTGCGATGGTCCTGTACCGGCTTGCGATGACGGTTGACACGCGTGCGATGGCGTATGACAAGCGTGCGAAAGTGAGTGACCGCAATGCGACGGCGGTCGACCGGCTTGCGGCGTTTATGTGCCATGCTGCGCGGGTGTATTTTGGGCAAAAAATACCCTGTATCGGGTATTGTGGGTGTGGTGTGGGGTTTGTAGGTTTGTTCAGATGCAATGCCATAGAATGTTGTTGCGCCGGATCCATTTACTGAAAGGGCGGTAGGGGGGAGGCGCAGCATCGTTCTGGGTTAAGCGCGAAGTTGAACGCTATTGCAGCGCGTTATAAATGCTTTGAAGTGCGTGTGGGTATGTCCCGAAGCGTCGGGAGCAAATCCGCGCTGGCGTGGGGGAGATATCCGAGCGATGGGGGTGTCATTAGTTATATAACAAAACATTATGAACAAAGACCAAAAACTAGAATTACTTCGTGACGTATTTTCACCAATGTCTCCAATCAGACAGAAAGACTTTTTCTCAGGACGTTTAACACAATTAGAAAAAGTTGCTGAAGCGATAAACGAAATAGGGCAACACGCAATATTGTATGGAGAAAGAGGGGTTGGAAAAACATCACTTGCGAACATAATGGTTGCCGGTTACACAAATATTTACACGGTAAAAATTACGTGCAATCGCCAAGATGCGTTCAAGACATTATGGCAATCTGCCTTTGAAAGTATTCAATTTGCAAAAACAACTCAAGGGTTGGGTTTTAATGCACAGACAACTACCCAAATTGTTAATATGGGTAATCAAATTTCATCCATTGTCAATCTACGCCCCTCACATGTTCTAAATGCTCTTAATAGTTTTGGAAGTTATCGTATGCTTTTCATTTTTGATGAATTTGATAATATCCAAGCTGAAAAGACTAGGGCAGCATTTGCCGATTTAATTAAATCTTTGTCTGATAATAATATAAATACAACAGTTGTTTTGGTGGGAATTGCAGACAGCATAGAATCTTTGGTTGGAAATCATCAATCTCTTGAAAGATGTCTTAAGCAAGTTAAAATGCCAAGAATGAAGAAAGAAGAAAGTGAAGAAATTATCAACAAAGGAATGCAAAAATTAGGTATCAAAATCGAGAATAAAATTCGGGAAAAGATTATTGAATTCTCGTCCGGTTTTCCACATTATATCCATTTACTCTGCAAATTTGGTGCAAAAGAACTAATTCAAAACGATAAAAATAATTTTTCCGAAAGTTATCTAACAATAGCAATACGAGCCGGTATCGAAAATACTTCCGAGCAATTAAGAGGTTCTTATAAAAAGGCTATATTGTCTTCAAATAATAGTTCTAGATGGCGAGATTTATTATTTGCATGTGCAAATGCTGATATTGACGAATTCAATTCTTTTACCGTTAGCGATGTAATCAAAGAGTATAATAAAGTGACTGGTAGAGCTGTGAAAAATGGAAATTTAAATTACAATCTAAATCAACTTACTAAAGAAGATAGAGGTGAGATTTTAAATAAATTGGGGAAAGGAAAAAGTACCCGTTATACTTTTCTTAATCCAATGATGAGAGCGTTTGTAAAATTAAAAATCCATTCCGCAGATTAACACTGTAGCTAACAGTTGTTTCACAACGTTAATGGTCTTCTTTTAACTTGTATCAGAATTTGAATTAACGTCAATAATAAACCCTTAAACATTTAGCAACACATTTCATGATTAAACTGGGGATTACTAAATGTTTGTGAAAACGAAAAAAAAATATAAAAGATGATTAGACATAACGATATACAAGTTTTGGCAGGACAGCCCTTTGTAAATTGTAAGCTCGGAAGACAAAAATATGCAAATGTTTTAACGGGAATTATAAAGACCTATCCAAATGGATTTGTATTAGCGATTAATAATAAATGGGGAACTGGAAAAACCACATTCGTCAAGATGTGGGAGCAAGAATTAAAGGATAATAATTATCAAACTGTATATTTTAATGCTTGGGAAAATGATTTCGAAAATAACCCATTAACTGCCTTAATGGGAGAGTTAAAAACACTAACCACAGCAAAAAATGAACCAACATTCAAACGGGCATTAAAAAATGCTGCTGCCATCTCAAAGCATTTAATTCCAACTCTCGTAAAAGCTTTAGCGGATAATTACTTCGACACTGATAATTTTAAAGATGCGTTGGTTGACATAGCAAAAGGAGTTACAGATATTTTCGAAAAAGACGTAAATGAATATGCTGAAAGGAAAAAAAGCATCTCTGAATTTCGAAAATGCTTAGCGGAATTTATTGCTAATACTAACGATGGAAAACCGTTGGTTTTTATTGTTGATGAGCTTGATCGTTGTCGACCGAACTACGCGGTATTAATTTTAGAGCAAATTAAACACTTCTTTTCCGTACCTAATATTATTTTTGTTTTGTCTATTGATAAAGAACAACTTGGATATGCCATTAAGGGAGTTTACGGCAGTGATAATATTGATTCTGATGAATACCTGAGGCGTTTTATCGACATTGAATATTCAATTCCTGAACCTGAAAAGGGATTGTATTATAAATATTTATATAATTATTTCGACTTTGCGGATTTTTTTAAATCTGTAAAAAGAAGAGAGTATCCAGAATTAGCCTCTGACGAAAAGCAATTCTTAGAAATGTCTAGCTTATTATTTGGTGACTCCGCAGTTTCATTGAGACAACAAGAAAAAGTATTTTCTATTGCTAGACTTGCGTTAAGAAGTTTTCAAATTAATCATTATGTGGTACCCGAGGTTTATCTTTTCTTGTCATATATAAAAATTTTATCCCCTGATTTATACAACAATATAAAACTAAAACGGTTAAGCATCAATGAATTACAAGATCGCGTTTTTCTATTTTTAAAAAATAAAATTAATGAAGACAACCAGCGTAATTTAATTTGGTTTGAGGCATATTTTATACTTTTTTATAATAACTACATTTTTGGCGCGTACAATCAAAAAAACTTATACGAACGAGAAGGAATTGAAATTAAATTAAAAATAAACTCAATTATTAATCCAGCGGAAAACGATTACCTTCTTGAAATATTTAAAAGTATTAATCGACAAAGTAATGGAAATCTAGACATCGGACATTTAATGATAAAATTAGACCTTACTGAAGATATTTTAGTCTAGACTACTTTGCTGGTTCGAGCATCACGCTCAGGCATAAATGCAAAATGCTTTTTTCATTTTGGTTATGAGCGTGACACGCGCAGCGCTAGTGGTTAAATAGCTTGTGTTGCGTATACTTGAAAGTTAGCTATGATTTTAAACTCCAACTGCATTAAAAATGAAAATACGAAAAATAGAATTCACAAACCATCCAATCTTTAATAATTTAAAGCTTGACTTTACAGACGAAAATGGGAAGACAATTAATACAATTATCTTAGCTGGAGAAAACGGCGTGGGTAAATCGCTATTGCTAAACAATATTTTTGAATTTTCTAATCTTAACCTAAACTCTGAAAGACGAGATGAAAAGAGAAAATTTGAAATTGAACTTTCCAATGAGGAAATTGAAATATTGAAAGCTGGACAATATTCAAAGCAGTATTTTACAACAAGCTATCAAGAAAATATTTTTTTCATAACAATAGATTATAATATTACAGATAATTGGAATCAAATTGATATTAAAGGAAAAACAGCAACAGGAGTTTCGCCAACATTGACAGGTTCTTTATTCGCTCATAATGATACCAATAAAGTCTTAAGGGCCATATTTTCCGATGTTGAAATAAATTTTACTCCTGAACAAATCAGTGCTGTAACATCAACAAATATTGATAGAAAGGACATTAAAAGCAAAAAATCTGATTCAAATTTGGCTACTCAAATAACACAACTATTAATTGATGTACAAAGCTTGGACGCTTTAGAGTTTACAGAATGGGCGAGAAATAACAGCGGGAACACAATCGATGATGACAAAATTGACGTTAGGATTAAAAGATTTACATCGGCATTTGATTTTATGTTTTCTCAAAAACGATATAAACGTATTGAAAATGTTGACAACAGGAAGGAAATAATTTTTGAAGAAAACGGCAATGAAATGTCAATAGGTCAACTAAGTTCTGGAGAAAAACAAATAGTATTTAGGGGCAGTTTTCTCTTAAAAGACAAAGAAAGTTCTAAAGGAGCCCTTATACTCATTGATGAACCTGAAATCAGCCTACATCCAAATTGGCAACTTAAAGTTCTAAGTTTTTTCAAAAAACTTTTCACAAATAATTCTGGTGAGCAGACCTCACAAATTATTATTTCAACTCATTCGCCATTTATAATTCATAATTCAAATCGGAACGATGATAAAGTGATTATTTTACAAAAAGATTCTACAGGGAAGACAATTATTCCTAACGAAGCTAAATTCTTTGGTTGGTCAACTGAAAAATTAATTCAAGAAGCTTTTAATATTGATCACGTTTTAGCGGACAATAAAATAACTGTTTTTTTAGAAGGAGAAACAGACGAGAAGTATTACAATAAATGTCTTGAAATTTTCAATAGAACACAGTTACCGATAGAGTTTAAATGGATTGGGAGGATAAATGAAAAAGGGAATGTTGAAAACACTGGAGATTCGGCGTTAAATCAGGCAAAGGCTTTCTTTACCGCAAATATGGAACAAATAAAAAGCAAAATAGTTTTATTTTATGATAGTGACACTAATAAACCTGAAGAAGATATTCAAAAATTGTCTATTAGGAAGATGAGTGTCAACAGCGAAAATACAGTTTTTAAAATAGGTGTTGAGAATCTTTTTACAATCGATGAAAATATTGATATTCCATCATTTTACAAACAAAGGACAAAAATAGACGATTATGGTGCAGAAAGCATCATAAGAGAATTAGACAAAACTAAACTATGTGATTTTGTTTGTGAATTTTTAGATACAGAAAAACAAAAATTAATATTGAAAAAACTTGAAATCGAAATTGAAAGATTACTTGAATAGCAAAACCATAGATAACAACGGTTTCACGCAATTGGTGCATTCCTTGCAAAATGTAAGTGCTTTTTTAATAACTTCGTTTGGTTCAGGCGAAATACCCAGTTTTAAATGCCGCAACTGGTGTAAAGCCGCCGGACTTTGTGGGCAATAATACAGGAAACTCGTCTAAATTTGACAAATGGATATCACAGATCATCTAAAGGATAAAAAATATGTTGCTTTTTTGGATGTATTAGGATTCAAAGAGCTTGTTCGAACAAAAGGAGAAAAATTAAATCGCTACTTTACAACCATCGAAAATGCACTTATTGATATACAATCTGATAAGAAAGAAATTACATCTCAACTGGTTAGTGATTCTACAATATTAGCATGTGATTTTACCAGCCAAAACTTAAAACTTCTACTTAAAGCAGTTCAAACTATTCAGGCTAGATGTGCACTCGAAAACATATGGATTCGCGGCGCAATTACAATCGGAGACATCTATTTTAATAGAGATTTAAATATAGTTGTTGGAAATGGTTTGAGTGATGCATATTTACTAGAATCTCAAGAAAAATTTCCCCGTGTCATTATCGACCCAAAAATTCTTAAGACAGAATATGGTTTTGGAACCAGAAAACTATTTATCGAAAGATTCAATTATGATAACGAAAAAAATAGAATTGCCCCATTGATTCATGATTCTTTAGAACAAAATGAGTCGATTGAAAACGAGGCTATTTTTGTAGCTTTTGCAGAACGCATAATTTATGAAAATATCGATAACCTCGAAGTTATTTATATTAATATTCAAAATGAACTATACAATAGCCAGATAACATATCAAAAGTATTTATGGCTAAAACAATATTTTATTAATTCTTTGACTCGAATGTCTTATTACTATGAAAATATGAAACATTTTAAGTTGCCATACGATTATAAAACTTATGGAAAATTAGATGCTTATAAATCTAAGTTTGTTCATCTATAATTTTTAAATTACTGCCCATAACATCGGTTTCACGCAATTGCTGCTTTCCTTGTAAAACGGAAGTGCTTTTTTAATAACTTCGTTTTATTAAGGCGAAATACTCAATGCCATCCCGAAGAGTCGGGAGCTGCAACTGGGGTGGAGAAGCTGGATGTTAGCAGAGATTTTATAAAGCATCAATCTAGATAAAAATAGAATGAATGAGTTTAAAGATTTGATTTTTTTAGGTGAAATTCTACTTCAATCTAAAATTGCATTGAGAGCAAATGAACGGTTAGAAGCAACCAAAGACAATTTCGACAGATTAGAAGTATGGTGTTCAATCCAATCTATCCTTGTGTCGGTTGCGAACGTTTCAAAAATTCTTTGGCCCACTTACAAAAAACATGAAAAACGTGGAGAACGGTTGCGGAAAACACTAAACGTATCAGATAGTAATCCTTTATCAAATCGTGTATTTCGCAATCATTTCGAACACTACGATAGTCGAATTGAGGATTGGTTTAGCAATCACTCGGGTGGAGTTTACGTTGATTTAGTAATGAATCCGTCTTTTAATGGCAGGGAGTTTGAAAAATTTCATCACCGCGGTTATAATTCATTTAACGACACTTTAATATTTCGTGGCGAACTGCTGGATTTAACTGAAATTTTAAACGAACTAGAAAAGATACGTAATAATTGTAAGGGCTTAGTTCTAGATTACCCCTAATCAAAAACTGCCGTTAACAGCGGTTTCAGCAATTGCTACTTTCCTTGTGAAATATAAGTGCTTTTTTAATAACTTCGTTTTGTCCAGGCGAACCCCGAAGCGTCGGGGCAGTTGTATCCCGAAGGGTCGGGAGCTGCAAGTGGGGTGGAGAAGCTGGATGATACCTACCATTTTAGTCGACCAATTATGAAAAATTGGATTTTTATTTTATTAAGTTTCTCACTGTATTCACAAACTGAAAATAGTAAGTTACTTAAACATGATTTTTCAAGCCTTTGGCTTGGTAATGAGATAGTCGCGGACAACGAAACAAAACTTTATCCGGAAACAGTAGGATTTATTGGCGACAATTATCAACGCTTTTTTATCAAATTGCTGCGGGTTGAAAAAGACGAAAAAAATCCAAATCCAAGTCAATATTTAGTTAATGGAAAAATAATGTTTAACGGGTACAAGTCAAAAATTAAAGGGACAATTGAGGTAGAGTCAGCATCATCTGATGAAGGTTGCACAACAATTGCCGGGAAATACTATTTTAATGAATACATCGATAATGAAAAAATAACTGCAGCATATGAAGGAACTTTCACTTCCCGATATGTCTTAAAAAACGATGAAATTGAATATTGTACCAGTGATTTTTCAAGCGATGGTTTTTATAATAACCAATTTTCCGGGACACGCGAAGACTTTGTGAATATTAAGACCGAAACGTGCAATTGGGGAGATTTCAGGATTTTCGAAAGTGGCGATTTAGACATTGGAGCAGGTGAGTTCTCTGTTAATCTAAAATATGTCAAAAATGGTTGGCTAACTTATATGCTAGCGCATAGTATGCCATATTGTGATTCTAACGGAATCCACAATCCGTCGCCTGAAGAAATTTGGTGGAAAGATTAAAAATAGCAGCTAATAGCGGTGTCCCGAACCCGAGGCCAATGGACGAACTGAGTTAAGCTAATTGGCTATCGCTCCCTTCGCTCCCAGCACTTGTAGCGGCATATGAAATAGGGGAATTTCGCTCGGGTGCTGCTTTTCTTGTAAAATGTAAGTGCTTTTTTAATAACTTCGTTTTGGCTAACGCTCCGTTCGGCCATTGGCCTCGGGTGTCCAGCCGAGCCCCGGCCTAGGGGTTTAAAAACTGATTTAGATAAAGAATAGAAGGTGTTGAGACGCCTTCTTTTTAGTCGTAACCAATTGTAAATGTTTACATTTGTGGCATGATTTGCGCCTATTGGTGAGTGGGCAGACATTTTTAACAAACGAATCCAATTAAAATCAATTCTAACCTAAATGAAAATAACAATTCTTTTTTTAGTTATAGCTTTTTCGACAATTGCCAACGCACAAATTGTAAATATACCAGACGCGAACTTTAAGGCGAGATTGTTACAGGCGACTCAATATAACACCATTGCATCAACTTCGATGCCAAATGACAACGGATATGTTCCCTCATACAATAAAATTGATATAAACAATGATGGGGAAATTCAGGTGAGCGAGGCACTTTTAATTAAGTGGCTTAAAGTCAGCACTGCAAATATTACTGATGTCACGGGTATAAATGAATTTATAAATCTGAAGTGTTTTATTTGCACCAGTAATCAAATAACAGATTTGGATGTTTCCGGTTTAATGAATTTAAGGTTTTTGAGTTGCCAGATCAATGATCTAAATTCCCTTAACATAAAAAACAACAATCCTGATTCCTGGTTAACTTTAGATTTTTTCAGTAATGACCAGATAGATTACATCTGCGCCGATGAAGACGATTTGACTTATGTGAAGAACAGGGCTTTATTTTATGCTTACAATTACTGTAACGTGAATAGCTATTGCAGTTTTACCCCCGGCGGTATATTTTATGCAATACAGGGAAACAACAAATTTGACAACAATACGGACGGCTGCGATTCAAATGACCTCATTCTTCCAAATTTAAAATATAACATTACAAATGGTTCTGTCATTGGTAGCACTATTTCAAATAAATCGGGTAATTATTTTATTCCATTGCAATCCGGCACATACACCATCACCCCGCAACTGGAGAACCCCACTTATTTCAATGTAAATCCAATTGACGTACAGGTTACCTTCCCGGGTACCACAAGCCCACATATTCAAAATTTTTGTATTACTCCCAATGGAAATATGCAAGACCTGGAAGTAGTTATGGCGCCTACAGGTCCTGCCCGTCCTGGTTTCAATGCCACTTACACTTTAATGTACAAAAATAAAGGCAATCAGGTAGCCAATGGTAATGTTACACTTACATTCAGGGATGACATTTTAGATTTAGTGTCATCAAGTGTGTCAACTACCAGCCAACAAATCAATGAACTGACGTGGGCTTACAGCAATTTGCTGCCATTTGAAACCAGGACTATCAATCTTGTTTTCAATGTCAATTCGCCCCAGGAAACACCTCAGGTAAACATAGGCACTAAACTTGGATACACAGCATTTATTGGTCCTTTGGAAAATGATGCCAATAGCCTTGATAATTATGCTCAGCTCAATCAAATAGTAGTAGGTTCTTATGATCCTAACGATAAAACCTGTTTAGAAGGCACCACGATCGACCCAGCCAACATCGGCAAATATGTAAACTATGTCGTCCGTTTTGAAAATACCGGTACGTATCCTGCTCAAAACGTGGTAGTTGTAGACAACATAGACACTGCAAAATTTGACATCAACACGCTTATTCCTTTACACAGCAGCCATAATTTTGTAACCAGAATTTCCAACACCAACAAAGTAGAATTTATATTTGAAGGCATCAACCTCCCTTTTGATGACGCCAATAATGATGGTTATGTTATTTTTAAAATTAAAACCAACCCAAATTTAGTTGTTGGAAATACGTTTAGCAATTCGGCTAAAATTTACTTTGATTATAATTTTCCGATTGCAACAAACAATTATACTACAACAATCCAGAGTACATTAGGCTTACAGGAAAATGAAATTAATAATGAAATTACAGTTTATCCGAATCCGGTAAGAGATTTGTTATATTTTAAAACAGAATACAGCGTCCTAAAAGTGCAGATATTTGATATTATAGGAAGAATAATTAGTTCAAATTCAGTTTCTGGAAATAAAATTGATTTGAGTAGCTTACAATCAGGAAATTATGTTCTAAAAGTTTATACTGAAAAAGGAATAATGAATACTAACATTATTAAAGAATAACGATCTGTCATTCTGTGTCTACAAAGTATATCGGACATCAAGGCCACAGACTTGCTTTCCTAAGTAAAATGTAACCGCTTTTTCCATAATTTCGTTCTGTCCGGCAGGGAATACTCAGTTCCAAATGCCGGAATTGAGGTGAAGAAGCTGGATGTTGTGTGCTATGGTTAAACAACTAAATGCATGAAAACACTATCAATTATTTTGTTCACTGTAGCGATAAGCACAAATTTATTTGGTCAAACAGATTTGGATAAGTTTATTGATGTAACAATTAGCTTGGATAAAAGTTACGTTACGTTAGTTGCCAAAAAAGATTTGTTATACTATATCGCTAAAGAATCGTGTATTTCAGTGACGAAAGATTCCGTTAATGTTAGATATTTTGATATTAAGGTAAACATTGTTAATACAACATCTAAAGCAATCTACGTTTGGATGTATACCTGTAGTTGGTATGACAATTTTCAGATAAATAATAATTATATTTTATTCTCAAAATTTACGTGCGACCATAATTATCTCAAAAAAGAAGAAATTAAAGCTGGTGAAAAACTTGAATATTCACTAACTTTAATGAAATCAATAAAGTTTGATTATCCAGGTAATTGCAGGTTTGGTGAACAGATTAAAACAACAAAATTAGGATTTATTGTATTTGATGACATATTTAGTAGCAATGGTAGTTCGAGTATGGATGATAAAAGTCTCTGGAAAATAATTTGGAGCAATCAACTAAATTTGTTAGACGTTCATTAACACAGCACACAACCGCGGTTTCACGCAATTGCTGCTTTCATTGTAAAACGTAAATGCTTTTTAAATAACTTCGTTTTGTCCAGGCGAACCCCGAAGCGTCGGGGCAGTTTTATCTCGAAGGGTCGGGAGTTGCAAGTGGGGTGAAGCCGCCGGATGTTAGGCGACATTTAAGGAGCAATCCACTTGAAATTATGAAAGAGAGAAACTTTTCGCGCAAATACCTTAACTATTTTATAGTATTTTTCTGTTTTACAATATGCTATTCGTGCGATATTTTTTCTGTCGCTGAAATTGTAAACGCGTCTCAGAAAAATATTCTCGTTGAAATAAAATATGATAAAGAACTCTTTGTTGAGAAGTACAAAGATAAAACCATAACCTATTTAAATAAGTTTGCCAATGAGTCAGGTTCCTTAAAAAGTCTTGACAGTGTAAATTTCATTTCAATTATTGAAATGTCACCTAAAGATTCTTTGATCATTGAATTTGAACGCGGATATGAACCACACTTTAAATTGATTAAAGAAATTACAATTTATAAAAATGATACAACTGTTTTAGAAAAGAATAATTTTCAGGATTTATTCGAAGAAAAACTAGATCAAGGATTTATATATGACGTAAAGTAAACGTCGCCTAGCATTGTATAGCTTCGCTCTGTTCCCCCCGCTCGCACCAGCGATGTGATAAATGTGGTGTAATGATGCCTGTGTGGGATTGCTTCGTCAGTCGGGCAGAGCCCTCTAGTCTTCCTGCGTCAGGATGACCATGGCCACACCAGCGCACGGAAGATAAATTGATGTTTCGGGGTCGGTTTACGGACACGTTGTGCTCCAAACGCAAACGGTACGGGATTGTCATTCCGAGGCAGGAGCAATCTTCGCTTGCATAGCATTAATCCAATCGCAATAGCCGTAGTTGCTTTTCTTGTAAAATGTAAATGCTTTTTTGATAACTTCGTTTTGTCCAGGCGAACCCCGAAGCGTCGGGGCAGTTGTATCCCGAAGGGTCGGGAGTCGCAAGTGATGTGGAGCTGCCGGACGTTAACTGCTATTTTTAAACTGACCGACCATGAAAAACGCAACTTTGCAATCAATTATAATTTATTTTCTTTTCTGTTCAATTTGCTTAGGTCAAGAGATCCAAACCAAATTTGAGTTTGAAAAAGATGATAATCTAAATGTCACGCTTAAAGGGAAGGTAAAGTCTGTAAAAATTAAAAAAACTGACGATATAAAAAATATGAGTGGTGATTCTTTGGTATATATCTTCAACAATAAAGGCATTCTAACTAAACTTGCTTACTACGGTTTGGGAGTTGACGTAATTGAACGAAAATTCAGAACAGAAGAAGTGCAATACGATTTTAAAGATGGAAAATTACTATCTAAACTCAACAAGCTTGCTCAGGGCCTTGATGGAGATTTGTATACGTATGATAAAAATATGAATTTATTGTTGCTTAAAAATTACATGAACAATACTTTGGTAAAAGAAACTGTTTTGACCTATGACGAAAAGGGAAGAAAGAAAGACAAGACCGAATACTTATATGGCGGATTTAGTGACTATAATGAAGAAACACAGGAAGGCAAGGAGGGGTATTTATACGAAATTGAAAAATATGAATATGATGCCAGTGACCTTCTCATTGTAAAGCGTACGTACAGTTTTCGTGAAAACAAGACTCAGAAAAAAACAGAATACAAATATGACGGGATGGGCAATTTGATTGAAGAAGGAAATTGTATCAGCTATGGTACAGGAGATTGCGAATGCAAACCTGTCTTTGGATATGAATATAATTTCCAAAATAAATTGACTCGTGAATTTCAATTAGCTCAATTCTCACCTCACAATACTGACACACATTATATCTACGATAATAGCGGAAACGAAATTGAAGTCAAGGGATTTTATATTTATCCAGGTAAAGATCCCATGATTGGTTACGACTATAAATCAGCGTATGACAAATTTAATAATAGAATTAAAGAAGAAGAACTAACCGGAAATTATAGAATGATAGGGTTTGAAAAATATAAAACACAACGCACCAAATATGATAATTTCCAAAATATGATTTTAGACGAATACCTAACGGTTAACGGATCAGCAATTAAAGTTGTCAGAAAAAAATATTCTTATGACAAACACCATAACTGGATTAGAATGGAAACAGAACAGGGTAAAAATTTAGGTGACTTAAAACTTACTGAAATATGTGTAAGGGAAATCCAGTACTACTAATTAAACAGCAGGTAACAGCGGCTTTATCCATTAGCTTCGCTCCGTTCGCTCACCGAACGCATCTCCAGATATGCCATAGGGAAAGTTCGCCCGAGTGCTGCTTTTCTTATAAAATGTAAATGCTTTTTTAATAACTTCGTTTTGGCTCCGTTTTGTTTGTCCAGTGGCCTCGTGTGAGGTGGAGAAGCGTACCGGCGCTTCGGGAGGCGAACCAGGCAGCGGGACGTTAGCATAAAGCTTTGAAAAATCGTGCGCAGACAATAACCAACGAATACTAATTTAATATGATTCAAATTATTTGGGGAATCTTAAATATTTCTGTTTTTCTCTTCTTTGTTGCCTACTGCATTACACTAGGAAAATCAATCAGAGAAAAGCAGGGTTTTGTTGCGGCATTATTTTTCGTTTTTGGATTGTTGGTATTGCTGTCTTTTGTTTCCAAATCGGGTGCTGAAAATTCAAAAACAAAAATATTTGATTTTCATGAAGCGCATTTGGAGAAGGACAAATTCAATGGACATGCCTATACAGCTAACTTAACACTTGAAAAGGATTTGGCTTCCACCATCAGCCTTCACATAAAGTATGGTAAAAGGGAATTGCTAAAAAAGCCGATTTCGGCCTATACGGTTAGAACGGGCTTCGTCAGCGGTACAAATTGGAAGATACAAACCATACATTTTGACCAGTCATCTTTTGAAGATACTTGTACCTATACTGTTTCGGGGATTTTGGAATGGCAAATTTTAGGTATCACAATCTATTCCGAATTAAAAGACTTTACCGGGCGTGCTGATTTCAAAGATTAAGCCAGCTGCTCATGGTGGTTGAGCTTAGCCGCTGCGGCGAGTATCAGGCTTGTGCTCGAACAAAAATCCTTCATTTATTGTGGGTACGAGCGAGACGCTCGCACGAGCGATGTGAATTGATGTGTTGGTGTTGGTTTACGGACACGTTGTACTCCAAACGTAAACGGTAAGGGATTGTCATTCCGACGCAGGAGGACTAGAGGGCTCTGCCCGACTGGCAAAGCAATCTTCGTTTGCAGCGCATTCATCCAATCGCAATAGCCGTGTGACAAGCGTAGCGTGAAGATGCGCCTGTGGGATCCCTCCTGCGTCAGGATGACAATGGCCACACCGGCGCGCGGAAGATAAATTGATGTTTCGGGGTCGGTTTACGGGCATGTTGTACTCCAAACGCAAACGGTACGGGATTGTCATTCCGACGCAGGAGCAATCTTCGTTTGCAGCGCATTCATCCAATCGCAATAGCCGTAGTTGCTTTTCTTATAAAATGTAAGGGTTTTTTAATAACTTCGTTTTGGCTCCGTTTTGTTTGGCCTGTGGCCTCGTGTGAGGTGGAGAAGCGTCCCGGCGCTTCGGGAGGCGAAAAAGGCCGCCGGAGTTTGTGTGCAAGCTCCGTGTCATGCCAGGTAAATTGAAATTCTAAAGATTATGGAAATACGAGGCGCATCCGTGGTAATCAGTCATCATATACTGGATGGGAAGCAAGATTTATATGAGGATTGGCTGCATGAAATTGAGCCGATATGTAGAAAGTCTGTTGTGCATATTGATTGGCAAATTATTCGACCTATTCCGAACCTGACATTTAATTATACTGTAATTATCAGATATGATACGGTTGAAAACCTGAAAACCTGGATGGAATCGGATACGAGAAAAAAACTCATTGATAAAGCCAAACCATTTTTTGCAAGGGACGATCATTATGCTATCAGATCAGGTTTGGATTTTCTATTTCAGGCAGAGGATCAACCAGTGAAAAGTCCCGTTAGATGGAAACAATATTTAGTGACATGGTCAGCGATTTTTCCTTTGTCAATGCTCATTCCATTGGGGGTTATCCCTGTATTAAACCTATTCAACATTCCAGAAAACAAGGTTATTCATTCGTTTTTTGTGTCAGGTGTCGTTGTTTTTATTATGATTTATCTACTGATGCCAAGGTACACGAAACTCATAAAAAATTGGCTTTACAAATGAATTGAGGCATCGCCTCACACGTTGGCGTCGCGCTGTTTGCTCACAGAACTTGTTGCTACCTATTACATAGGGAAAGTTCGCGAAGGTGGTGGTTTTCTGGTAAAATGTAAGTGCTTTTTTAATAACTTCGTTTGGTCCACGCCGAGAATACTCGGTTCTAAATGCAGTAAACTGGCGTGAAAGCGCCGGGCGTGCGTGGCCATTTTAAACTCCCCGGTTGTAACAAACTGTTTTTTCTAAAGACTAGTTAAAGAAAAAGAACGTATGGAAACGAACAGAAGGCTTTGGCTTAAAAAAATTGGAATTGGAGTGGCTGGAATTGGGCTTATCAATTTTAATTCATTTGCTGCTCCTCCAGTAACGGAAGATTTGGTTGATCGTTTTGAGAATGATGCTGAACTAATTTTTTTACGCTCAAATGAAAACCCCTATGGTCCGTCTCCATTGGCCAGGAAAGTATTTGCAGACCATGCGAATAGGAGTAACCGATATCATTGGGATGTCGCAACACAACTGATTGCTGCGCTTGCAAAAAAGAATAGTGTTCAAGACGAAAACATATTGTTGGGCGCTGGTTCGACTGAAATTTTAGATCTGGTGGCAAAATTTGCCTCATTAAACAAAGGATCCGAATCGAAGGAGACTGGCAACGCAAATTATGTAATTGCAGACCCAAGTTATGATTATTGGACCGTTACATTGGATTATTTAGGATTGGCTAAAAATAAAGTACCACTTACAACCGGCAAGAAAATTAATTTGCAAACTATGCTGGAGGCTGTAAACCAAGATACGAAGCTTGTTTATATCTGTAATCCAAATAACCCTACTGGAACACTTTGTGAAAGAGAAGCGTTAGTGGAATTTGTAACCAAGATTTCACAAAATACAATTGTATTAATTGATGAGGCCTATTTGGAGTTTACTACACAGCAATCCCTTAGCAATATGGTCAATGAGCATAAAAATATTATTATCGCCAAAACATTTTCCAAAATATATGGTTTGGCTGGAGCACGGATTGGGTATGCCATTGCGAACAAAACGGTCATTGATGATTTGGCAAATTTGCAATCCAATACCAATAATAGTGTAAGTGTATTATCAAAACTTGCGGCTATAGCTTCGTTGAAAGATGATGAATTTGTTTCCAATTGCTACCTGCTCAATGAGAATGTAAGACAATATACTATGCGCGAGCTTATAAAATTAAATTGTGAGTGCATTGCTTCCGATACGAATTTTATCTATTTTTCACTTTCAAAATACAACAAGGACTATTTCAAGCAATTGGCAAACAATAACATTCAGGGAGGAAGAATATATGAAGAACAAGGTAAATGGACGAGGATTACAGTGGGTGAAATGGGCGAAATGAAAAAATTTATTAAAGCCTTACAATACGCTGCCGCCATCCACCGCTAGCCGTCATTGCGGGATATCGGCAGCCGGAAATTTTTAGTTCCCGAAGAAATCCCCTTCCTACGCTCGCCCCCACATGTTAAATATCATATTTTGCGTACATTTGAGCGTCAGCGGTCATTGTTCAGAAAAACTAAAAAGTCTGCAAAATGAAAGAAGAGAAAATACAAACACTTCATCCACAACCTGGTAAAACAAACAAAAATATTTCGTTAGGGAAATACACCGTCATCAAAGAAAATATTTTGTTGATTTTAAAAGATAGCGAGCCTACCCATACGGAACTTATGGAAAATTTATACAGCAGGTTAAAAGACACTTTTGAAGGTGGCGTTCAATGGTATGGAGAAACGGTTAAACTGGATCTTGAAGCGCGAAAGATGATTGAGCGCACCAAGATTAAACCTGAAAAATATAAACTAATTGCAACGGGCGCCAGCCGGTAGCGGACATTTAACGTAACCGACCGGCATCATGAAAACATTAAAATATGAAACAAGTACTTAAACTTATCATTATTGTTTTAATATGTATTCCTGTTTTTGCCTACTCGCAAACCAATAACAATTATATCACTGTTGGTTATTCAAGTATTTGTTGTGGACCGCCATCTGAAAAGCCTGTCACTGATTTCGTGAAAAATTTTGAGGAGCAAAATAAATTGAAACCATTCGAGATTTTTGTAGAAGGAGGTTTGGGAAAAGAAGGCGAATACGCTTTCTATATTGGAACTGATAATCTGGATGTCAAATTGTTAGAATCTTTCTGGAATGGAATAAAAGTCGTGGTTTCTAACCAAAATAAACAACGTTCTGAGCATCATGATGGGTATGTAAATTTGGATGATAAGCTTGCCACTAATTCCACTATGAAAAGCAAAAAGTTACAATTAATAACCCTATAGTTAAAAAAAATAAAATTAAAAAACGTGCGGGTGCTGATTTAGATGTAGCATGTAGTTTAGAGACAAGTTCACTAGCAATTTTTTTGCTTCACGCCTTTTGTTTATTGATTCTATATTCTTTTCCCCACTCCGCCATTGATAACATTATGGGCGACAACGTGAGACCAAACTCGGTTAAAGTGTACTCAACCTTTGGTGGGATTTCAGCATAAATTTTCCTGTTTATTAACCCATCATCTTCTAATTCCCTCAACTGCTGCGTAAGCATTGATTGCGTGATTCCCTTTACACTTCGCTTCAACTCCCCAAACCTTGCAGGAGCGGTATGATAGATGGCGTTAATTAAAATTGCTTCCATTTTCCACCTAAAACCTGCATTGTTGCCGTTACCGGGCAAGATTTCTCATCAAAAACAATTTTTTTTTCGTCTATAACTTCCTGATTATCTATAATAGTATTGTTTTTCATACTTACACATTTTAAATGTCCTACTTGTGGGAATAAATTTAACTCTGAATATTTGTACTGCAAAACTAAATAAAAAATTAAAATCAAATCAAAATGGAAAAATTTATGTTTTTATTCAGAGGCGGAGAAACTCACGTCCACGTTGCCAAAGATTCAAAAGAAGCTAAGGCATACATTCAATCATGGATGACCTGGATGCAAGGTCTTGGTCAGAAAGGGATCCTTGCAGGGGGAGAACCTCTTCAAACCACTGGCAAGCAGGTGAACGGAAAAAATAAAGTCGTGACGGATGGTCCTTTTATAGAAGCCGAAGAAATGGTCGGTGGTTACCTCATCGTTAATGCAAATGACATTGACGAGGCAGTAGCGATTGCAAAGGGGTGTCCTATTTTTGAAGAGAACGGAAAAGTAGAAGTTCGCCCCGTTCAGAAATTGGAAAATTAATGTCCGACTCATTACCTGTTCAAATTGTGAAACAAATCGGATCAGGTAAAATTGTGCTGAATCCTTAACAACTAAAAAACAACACAAATAAACTTTAATAAATATGGTAAATACTCTAAATTGGTTTGAAATACCAGCTACAGATTTCGAAAGAGCAAAGGCATTTTATGCTACAGTGTTAGATGCTCCAATTCATGCGGATCCTAATCCTCATATGCAATATGCCTATTTGCCGTCTGATCCACAACAAGGCGGATTTGGCGGCGCAATTGCCTGCGGTGAAAATTTTGTTCCTGCAATAACCGGTACTACGGTTTACTTAGATGGCGGAAATGACCTTTCCGTTCCGTTAGGCAGGGTAGAACGAGCCGGCGGAACAGTTATTCTGCCGAAAACTTCAATTGGGAACAACGGCTTTATTGCCCTTTTTATCGATACAGAAGGGAACAGGGTAGGGTTCCATTCTATGGGTTAATACAGTATTCGTCCGTATCTTTGTACCATAGCGGATAGAAATGTCGTCTTGATATTTCTATCCGCTTTGCGCCTTAACCAGCTGCGTTTGTGTCACTATCGGGGTTTACATGCCAGCGCTCCTTATATGCCTTTCTCCTGCCTGCCACATTACAGAAGCTCATTGTGAAGAAGCTTTTAACCTCCAGCTGTTGCGAGCGTAACGCTCGTGAACGAACGTAAAATCCGTCATCCTTTGCATACGGGCGTGATGCGGGTAGCAGCGGTGGAAAAGTTCGATCGGGAGCTGCTTTCCTTATAAAATGTAAACGATTTTTTCCATACAATTTGAGGTTCCGGCCAACGCCTGGTTCGTGCCTGTACTCACAATACTTCATTTATTGCTGGCACGAGCGGGACGCTTGAAGCAACCAACGGGGCATTTGGGAATCTAACGACAGATAAACAAACCAAAAATGCAGAATATCCTATTAGACTTTATTTCAAAATACATTTCCCTGACCGATGATGAGAAGCAAGCCATACTTGCATTAGACATATTCCACTCCTTTAAGAAAGGGACAATTTTACTTAAAGAAGGACAGAAATCAAAAGACTCCTATTTCGTCTTAAAAGGATGCATCAGGAAATATTACATGATCGACGGTAAAGAGCGCACTACTGCCTTTTTTACTGAAATGGAAGAACTGACACCACATTGTGTAAAAAATAATGCTCCGTCAGAATATCTTATAAGTTGTGTGGAAGATACGATAGTAACAATTGCAACCCCGGAAATGGAGGTTGAAATGCTTGCTAAATTTCCAAAATTTGAAAAAATGTGCCGGCTATTGTCGGAAGAATTGTTGGCCAAACAACAATTTAATTTCGACGAATTTAAGATTTCTTCCCCTGAACAACGATACTTAAATCTACTACAGAACAGGCCGGATTTAATCCAACGTGTTCCACAACACCAACTGGCCAGTTATTTAGGGATAAAGCCGCAATCATTGAGCAGGTTAAGGGCAAGGATCATAGAAAAAAACAAAGGGTAAGGTTCATTTCTTAACTTAAGTGAACGAATTGAGGGTACTGTGCAATCTACTTTTGCAGCATTATTGAAATTAAAAAAGATATGCGAAAGAAAACTTTATCGATTGCACTGGTCGCATTAGCGGCGTTTAGTATGCAAATGAATGCACAGGATGTCAAACAGGATACTACTTACAGGAAATGGTATATTGGGAGTTCACTCCTGATGTTGGGAAATTTTGACAGGGCAAATAGCCCTGAATATGTCCAACTTAACGTTGGCTATAGGATAACGCGTAAAGATGTTATTTCAATCGAGTTTAAGCGATCCATTTATTCTTTCCCGATAGGGATTCCGTTTGGATCTTCATCATTTGATAAACCTGGAGAAAACTATCCCGGACATGCGCGCATACTTGCGCCTACACTAGGGTATCAACATTTTTGGTGGAAAGGAATCTATACCTCGGTTTATGCCTTAAATGCTTTTGAGAAATACCTGGATGAGCATAACGAAAAGATTGGAAATGGATACACGTTGTATTTAAACTTCCATTTAGGCTACCAGTTTAAGTTTCTTAAAAACCGGTTCTTTTTCGAACCCGCTATTGGATGTAGTTATTGGCCTATAAGAAATAATGTTCCGGAATCTTTTAGATTGGTGGAGGAAAAATGGCCGAACTATTTTATTCAGCCGGGGCTTCATTTTGGCTATAACTTTTAGCAATCTTGTGTACTGGTAAAGCACTACTGAAGCCCATTCGACATCACTTCCGCTTGCGATTTGTGGCCTGACAGAGCAGGGGGCGCGGCATGCTTGTTTCTTGTGCGTACGGGTGATATGCACCCAGCGGCGGGAATTTGTACTGTACCCTTCAACATCAATACATTTCCGGCGAATCCTGTAATATTTCCGCGTACCGATTTTGGAAATTTACGTCACAATAATCTAAAAAATATTTGTTATGGAAACCAACAAAACAATCGACGCGCTGAATAACCTCGTCGAAATCAACAACGACCGCGTGGAAGGGTATGAAACGGCTTTAAAGGAAACGGATGCTGCCGACCTTAAAACCTTGTTTAAAAACCTGATTGGCACCAGTCAGAACAACCTCAATGCATTGAGCGAAGAAGTACTCAGGCTGGGCGGCGAGCCTACGGCAAGCACCCGCATCACCGGAAAGTTCTTCCGTGCCTGGATGGACGTGAAAGCTGCCCTTACCGGCAATGACCGCCACCAGATCCTGGCTTCGTGCGAGTTCGGCGAAGACAAAGCCCTCGAAGCGTATGAAGAAGCGTTGAAAGACAGCAGTAAATTCTCCCCGGAGCAGGTCACGATGATCCGCGAACAGCAAACGAGGCTGCGCGCCGACCATGACCGCGTCAGGTCACTCCGCGACGCTGCCGCATAAACAAACAAAAGCCCCGATTATCGGGGCTTTTTTAATAACTGTACATTTTTATTTTCAGGTTTCCGCGGGCGTTTGCGTGCGCGATGATCTCGTCAAAAAATTCGTGTTCCTTAAAAACCTTTGTAAAGAACTTTATCTCAAATTCCTGAAAAGCTTCGTCTTTGTATGTCACGATGGTCTTTCTCGCCAAGTTCAATATCCTGAATTCGCGGATGAACGACAGCAGGTTTGCCTTTTGCTCAAGCTTGACGATCGTCGTGAGCGGAATCTCGTCGGTGTAGCCCAATAGGTTTTTAAACACAATCGCGTCCTCTCTTAGGAATGCCGTGCATCGGCGCAGGAACTCCATAAACGCGAAATACAGCAGCAGGCCATCTACAATCGAGGGATATATTGACATCGGGTAATAGTCTTTGGTCACATAGCCCGCAAGGCCTTCCAGCGCAACAGGCACCGCAATAAGCAGGTATTTGGTGTAATGTAGATTAGCCCCCTTTGCCAATCCCCTGAATACAAAAAACATACCGCCTGCAATGACCACTGGGATCCACAGGAAGATCATATAATCTTTCCTGATAAAATCGATCCCGCTATAATGGTCAGAGAAACAACTGTAGCTGATGTAAATGCAGGATAGGTATAAGATCAGGCAAGGGAACAGGTAAGTGGTCTTACTGGAAAGATTCATCTGTAGTATTTGGGTTTAGATTTTACAGCGGTTAAAGTATTAAAAATAAATCGATACTAATAAAAAACGTCCTGGATATTTTCAGGACGTGTTCATTTTAGGGGTATCACCATAGCTTGCTATTTCCACCCGCCGCCAAGGTCGCGGTACAGCGACACCACCGACATCAGTTGCGCTTTCTTCGTATCGATCAGCTCGAGTTTCGACTCCAGTGCATCGCGTTGTGTCATCAGCACCTCAAAATAATCGACCCGCGCTGAGCGGAACAAATCATTCGACACTGAAATGGACGTATTCAGCGCGTCCACCTGCTGCGCTTTCAACGCATAGCTTTTTGACAGGTTGTCGCTGTTCGATAGCTGGTTTACCACCTCGGTATACGCATTCAGGATCGTGCGCTCGTAGTTGTACAGCGCCTGTAGCTGCCGCGCATTGGCACTCTGGAATGCCGCCTTGATCGCATTGCGGTTTACCAGCGGCGCCACCAAATCGCCCGCCAGCGAATACAACAGCGACTCAGGTGTCCGGAACAGGTACGACGTCTTAAATGCCTGGTAGCCGATTCCCGCCGAGATTCCTAATGACGGATAGAATTCCGCACGCGCCACTTTTACATCGAGCTTCGCGGCAGCCAGGTCAAGCTCTGCCTGCTTGATATCGGGACGGTTCGCCAGCAGCTGCGACGGCACGCCGGAGCTCACGATCGCAGGCGCCATACCAAGCAGGTCATCGGTGCTGCGGTCTACATGCTGCGGGTAACGCCCGAGCAGTTGGTTTATTTTGTTCTCTGTTTCCGTGACTTGTTGCGCCAGGTCAAACTGCAGGCTTTGCGACTTCAGGACCTCGGCCTGGAATTTCTGCACGGCGAGTTCAGTAGTTTTCGCGGCTTCTTTTTGCACCTTTACCACCTCGAGCGCGTTTTGCTGCAATTCGATATTCTGTTTAACGATGGCCAATTGGTTGTCCAGCGCCAGCAGTTCGTAGTACGAATTTGCCACCTCGGCAATCAGGTTTGTCATCACAAAATCCTTGCCTTCAACCGAAGACAGGTAACGCGCCACGGCTGCTTTTTTCGCGGAGCGCAGTTTCTTCCACACGTCGACTTCCCAGTTCGCGTAGGCGCCAATGGTAAAGTCGGTCAGCGGGTCCGGCATTTCAACGCCGGGTGCAATCTCCGTACTCGCATCACCGGCACCCTGGCTGGTGTAGCGTCCCACTTTTTCGACGCCTGCTCCGGCCCTGATGCCGACGGTCGGCAGGAGTTCCCCTTTGCGGGTGCGGATCTCGTTTTTGGCAATTGCGATTTCCTGCAGCGTGATGTTCAGCTCCTGGTTGTTTTGCAGCGCGACGTCAATCAGGCTGGCCAGTTTTGGGTCGGTAAAGAACTGACGCCACTTTACTGTTGCGGTGTTCGTCGTGTCGGTCGACGTGTTGAAAGAACCCGGAACAGTGGGGTTCGATGCCGTAGATGTGGCAACAGCCGGCGCCTTACATTCCGTGAGCATCAGGCAGCCGCCCAATGCCATCACATACAGCTTGCATTTCGTTTTATACATTGTGGTCAATTTCTTCAGTTAATGGATTCTCCTCTTCGTCTTTAATCATGATATTCCGCTCCGAGATTTTCGCAAACAGGTAGTACAGCCCCGGGATTACAATCACCCCGCACACCGTACCGATCAGCATCCCGCCAGCGGCCGCCGATCCGATCGTGCGGTTTCCGGTAGCGCCTGGGCCAGTGGCAAACACGAGCGGAATCAGCCCGGCAATAAACGCAAACGATGTCATCAGGATTGGCCGGAACCGTATTGCGGCACCTTCTACCGCGGCTTGGAGTACGGTATCGCCCGCACGGTGCCTTTGTACCGCAAACTCAACGATCAGAACAGCGTTTTTACCCAACAGCCCGATCAGCATGACCATTGCCACCTGCGCGTAAATATTGTTCTCCAACCCAAAAAGCTGCAGCAGCAAAAATGCCCCGAAGATTCCGGCTGGTAGCGAAAGGATCACCGCAAAAGGCAGTATAAAACTTTCATACTGCGCGGCCAGGATCAGGTAGACAAACGCAAGGCAGATCAGGAAGATGTAGATCGCCTCGTTGCCACGCGCGACTTCATCCGCAGAGATACCCGCCCAGTCAATCCCGAAACCACGTGGCAGGCTCGTCTTTGCGACCTCGGCCACGGCCTTTAGCGCCGCACCGCTACTGTAGCCCGGGGCGGCGGCACCACTGATTTCAGAGGCGTTGTACATGTTGTGTCGCGTGATCTCCGACAATCCGTATACCTTTTCGAGTTTCATAAATGCTGAAAACGGCACCATTTCGTCCTTGTCATTCTTTACATACAACTTCAGGATGTCCTCCGGCATCGCGCGGTACTGCGGCAGCGCTTGCACCATCACTTTATACTGCCGGTCATATTTGATAAAGCTTGTCTCATAGTTACTACCGACCAGTGTCGACAGCGTATTCATCGCGTTGTCAATGCTGACGCCTTTTTGCTGTGCGATATCATTATCAATCTTAAGCATATACTGCGGGAAGCTCGCGCTGTAAAACGAAAACACAGAAGCGAGTTCCGGCCTTTTGCTGAGCGCTTTCACAAAGTCATTGCTGACGGTTTCCATCTTTTTGTAATCACCCGATCCCGCCTTGTCGAGCAATCGCAGCTCAAAGCCGCCCGCGGCCCCATAACCTGGTACGGCAGGTGGTTGGAAAAACTCGATCGTGGCACCTTTGATGTCACGTGATTTTTCCTCGAGTTCTTCCATCACCTCCGCCGCCGAATGTTTGCGGTCGTCCCAGTTCTTCAGGTTGATGAGGCAGGTGCCTGAATTTGATCCGGTACCTTCCGTAAGGATTTCATAGCCCGCAAGCGACGACACCGATTGCACGCCTTCGACATGCTGCGCAATGCGTTGCAGTTCGCCCGCGACCTCATTCGTACGTTCGAGCGTAGCACCCGGAGGCGTCTGGATCACGGCATAAAACATTCCCTGGTCCTCATTTGGGATAAAGCCGGAAGGGAGGCTGTTGTTCAGTAACCCAATCCCCGCGCAGAATGCGAGCAGCAGGATAAATGTCACCGACCGCTTGTTGACGATTTTTCCCAGCAGCCCTGCATAGCGGCCGCACAGGCGGTTGAACCAGTTGTTGAAGCCGTCGAGGAAACGGTTTAAAGGTGTTTGTTTGCGTGGTTTGCCGTGGTTGTTTTTCAGCATCATCGCACACAGCGCAGGCGTCAGCGTTAATGCTACCACGCCGGAGAGTACAATTGCCGTCGCCATCGTAATCGAGAACTGTCGGTAGAAAATCCCGACAGGCCCGGACATGAACGCGACCGGGATAAACACTGCCGCCATTACAAATGTAATCGCGATAATGGCCCCGCTGATCTCGTGCATCGCCTCCTGCGTTGCCAGCAAAGGGGAGAGGTGCTTTTCCTCCATTTTCGCATGCACCGCCTCGACGACGACAATTGCGTTGTCTACCACAATTCCAATCGCAAGTACCAGCGCAAACAATGAAATCAGGTTTAACGTAATGCCAAACATCTGCATCACCATAAACGTACCCACGAGCGATACGGGCACCGCAATCGCAGGGATTAGCGTCGAACGCCAGTCGCCCAGGAACAGGAATACTACCAGTCCGACAAGGATAAATGCCTCGGCGAGTGTATGAATTACCTTTTCAATTGACGCATCGAGGAAATGCGACACATCGTAACTGATTTCGTAGTCGATTCCCTTAGGGAAAGAACTTTGCTTGATCTCCGCGAGCTTTGCCTTCACATCCTTGATCACCTGGCTTGCATTACTGCCGTAGGACTGCTTTAGTACAATCGCCGCGGAAGGTTTTCCATTCAGGTTGGAGTAAATGTCATAAAAAGAACTCCCGAATTCCACGTTTGCTACATCTTTGAGGCGTAGGATTTCACCATCGGGGCTCGACCGCAGGACAATGTTCTCATAGCCTTCCTTTGTTGTGAACCTTCCTGGATATTTCAACACATATTCAAATGCTTCTGAGCGCTTTCCGGAGCTTTCGCCGGTCTTGCCCGGCGAGGCCTCGAGGCTCTGCTCGTCGAGCGCCTTCATGACCTCGTCTGCCGAAATCTTATAGGCGGTCATCCGGTCGGGTTTCAGCCAGATCCGCATCGCATACTCGCGGTTTCCAAGGATGTCCGCATCGCCCACACCGTCAACGCGGCGGAGTTCAGAAAGCACGTTGATGTCGGCGAAGTTGTACAGGAATTTCTCATCCATCTTCGGGTCTTTGCTGTAGAGGTTGATGTACAACAGCATGTTCGACTCCTCACGCGTAATCTTAACCCCTTCGCGTACGACCAGCGGCGGCAGTTTATTGACCACGGAAGCCACACGGTTTTGCACGTTTATGGACGCCTGGTTTGGGTCAGTACCCAGGTTAAACACCACCTGGATCGAAGCTTCCCCGTCGTTTCCGGCATCTGAGGCCATGTATTTCATTCCGGGTTCACCATTAATGGCA
>NZ_NKJE01000031.1 GCF_002256285.1 Flavobacterium sp. BFFFF1
AACGGCATACAGATCAACACCAGTGAAAAATGGAAACCATTTACCGCTTCGTTTCTTGACGAGAGTTTTCTTATCGGTTACCTCACGCCTGAAGAATACTTTTATTTTATCGGCGAGCTGCGCGGACAAAACAAAGCCGATGTCGATGCCCTGTTGTCAAAACACGAGGAATTTTTTAACGGCGAAATCCTAAAGAGCAAGAAATACATCCGCGATTTTTCAAAAGGAAATCAAAAGAAAGTTGGGATTATCGCCACATTGATTGGCAGTCCGGAAGTGATTATCCTCGATGAGCCATTTGCAAACCTTGACCCGACCACGCAGTTCAGGTTAAAGAAAATCATCAAGGAACTGGCAGACGACCCGAGGGTGACCGTTTTGGTATCAAGCCATGACCTGATGCACACCGTTGAGGTTTCAGACCGCATCGTCGCCCTGCATAAGGGAGAGGTGGTTAAAGACATCAATACATCGGCTGAAACGCTGAAGGAACTCGAGGAATTCTTCGCCGTATAATCCGAAACATTCCATTTCAGGCCGTTTGTTTTTTGTGATTTAATAGCATACATCATATCAGATGATGCCGCTTCCCCCCCGAGGCTTCGGGGGAAGTGGCATCCTTTTTTTCTAATAAGGATTTGAATGTACTTTCCTGTTCCCGAAAAAAGATACAGCGGACAGCCCGGCCCGCAGGGAGGCGCCCTGTATAATATTCGCGGAAAAGTGAATCAACACCGGCAAAAACCGTAGGATTATTAAAAACCGGCCATTTTTTTCCTCATATCAAAAAGAAACGTATTTTTACCGGTTGTATACTAAAAATAGCTTTTGGAAGTTATGCCTAAAAACGTTTTGAAATTGAAGAATAACCACTTACGATATATATTTTCTCTCTTTTTACTGTTTGTCCTGATTGCCTGTTCGACTAAAAAAGACAAATGGGTGAACAGGAATTGGCAGGCGCTGAACACCAAGTACAACGTGCTTTACAACGGTAATATGGCGCTGGACAAAGGCATTGAAGAGGTGAAGCAGACCTACAGCGATAATTTCTGGGAAATCCTTCCGGTTGAGCGCATGCAGGTGTCGTCTGAGAATATTCTTCCCGGCCAAAACAAGAATGCTAACTTTGCCCGTGCGGAGGAAAAGGCGGTAAAAGCCATCCAGAAACGTTCGATGAACATTGATGGGAAGGAGAAAAATCCGCAAATGGACGAGGCACATTTACTGCTGGGAAAGGCACGTTATTACGACCACCGCTTTGTGCCGGCGCTTGAAGCATTCAATTACATCCTATACAAGTATCCAGAAAGCGATAAGATTTACGAAGCAAAAATTTGGCGTGAACGCACGAATATGCGGATGGACAACGATGCTTTGGCGGCAAAAAACCTTAGAAAGCTGCTAATTGACATGAAGCTTAAGACAAAAATTAAGCCGCAGACTTATGCCGATGTGAACGCGACACTGGCGCAGGCATTCTTAAACCTTGAAGAGCGCGACAGTGCCCGTGCCCGACTGAAAGTAGCGACAGATTTTACGAAATCGAAAGAAGAAAAAGCAAGGTACACTTTTATCCTTGGTCAGCTTTATGATGAAGCGGGAGAGAAAGACAGTGCCTATGCAGCATTCCAGACCGTGATTGACATGCGCAGGAATGCTCCGAGGCGTTACATCATCCAGGCACACGCGCGTCAGGCGGCACAGTTTGATTTTAACAAAGGAGACACGATAGCGTTTCTTAAGAAATACAAGAGCCTGATGGAAGACCGCGAAAACAGGGCTTACCTCGATGTGCTTAACCACCAGATGGCGTTGTTTTATGACAAAAGATCGAAGGGAAAGCAGGCGGTTAAGTACTACAACAAATCGCTGCGGACAAAGTCCTCCGATCAATACTTAATGGCTTCGAATTACCGCAACCTTGCCAAAATCTATTTTGATAACGCCAAGTACCAGTCTGCGGGACAATATTATGACAGTACCCTTACAAGGCTCGTTGCGAAAACAAGGGAATACCGGTACATCAAAAACAAGCGTGACAATTTAGCCGATGTAATCAAATATGAGGGCATCGCACAACACAATGACAGTATATTGAACGTAGTATCGCTTTCACCAGCGGAACGTAAAAGTTTTTATGAGGATTATATCGTAAGGTTAAAAAAGGCTGATATTGAGAAAGCGGAAGCTGAAAAGAAACAGCGGGAGAAGATGGAAAGACTCGCCCGTAATGTCAATAGCAATGATGATGTTATTGATCCCATCGCAGGAGCGAAAGGCGGCCCGGGACTACCCGTCGGGCCCGGAACAGGTAATGCGGGACGTTCTGTAACCGGCAGTAAACCTTCAGGGGGTACTTCTCCATTTAAGGAAGGAAATGCTGCTGCTGGACAGTCGTCGTCGTCTTCTGCCTCAGGAAAAAGCGATGCGTTTTATTTTTACAACCCGTCAACCGTCGCGTATGGGAAGTTGGAGTTTAAAAAGAAATGGGGCAGCCGCGGATTAAAAGACGATTGGAGGATTTCATCTTCTAAAGAAGCAGACAGTGATAAAAAAGACAATGCGGAGAATAAAGACAGTATTTCGGGTTCGAAAGAAGACAAAATTGATGAGCGTTACACGCCTGATTTCTACCTCAAACAACTTCCGGAGTCACAGAAAGTGCTGGACAGCCTCGCCAAAGAAAGAAATTTTGCGTACTATCAGCTCGGCGTTATTTACAAAGAGAAATTTAAGGAGTACAAGCTGGCAGCCTCAAAACTGGAGCAGTTATTGTTGAATAAACCCGAAGAGAGACTGGTGTTGCCATCAATGTACAATCTTTATAAGATCTACGAGATTATCGACAAGCCTAAGGCTGAAGCGATGAAGAACAGGATTATCAACCAATATCCGGAATCGCGTTACGCCCAAATCCTCAGCAATGGCGCAACAAGCCAGGACAATGCGAATCTCTCGCCCGAGGCGGCCTATGAAAGTTTGTATAAAACGTATGAACGGGGAGAATTTATACCTACCCTCAGCGGGCTTGAAAAAGCAGTCGAACAGTTTACTGGAGAAGAAATTATTCCCAAAATGGAATTGCTGAAAGCTGCTGTTATTGGGAAATTAAAAGGATTGGCAGAGTATAAAAAGGCGCTTAACTACGTTGCGTTAAACTATCCAAATGTCGAGGAAGGAAAGCAGGCAGAAAGCATGATCTCAAAAGACATTCCGGCGCTGGAGCGTTTGCAGTTTGACAAGGAGGAACCGTTAAGCTGGAAAATTATCTACAAAATAAGCAATGTGGAAACGCCTGCAGTTAAAGCCGTTGCCGATAAACTTAAAAAATTCGTTTCAGAGCGAACAGTGGAAAAGTTAACATTGTCGGTTGACGTGTATACGATGACGGAAGACTTTATCGCAATCCACGGCATCGGGAACGAGCAAAAGGCGGTAGACATCGCGACGATTTTGAAAGATTATAAAGAATATAAGATTCCGTTGGAAGCCATCGTAATCTCCAATGAGAATTACAAAATCGTCCAAATCAAGAAAAACCTTGCAGAGTACCTGAAGCCAACGCCAGCATTGCCGCAAGCTCCACCTGTACCGAAAAGTGATGACAAAGGAAAAACGGATAAGCAGGTGACACCGCCGCAGACAACCCCGCAGCAGCTCACACCACCGGCTCCCGGAACGATGCCGCCATCAGGAGATGATGCCAAACAGAAAAGGCAGCAAATGATCGAACAGCAAATTCGGGAAGCGGAAGAGAAACGCAGGAAGCTGGACAGTGAAACGCAGAAAAAAGAACCTGAAATGCAGGCGCCGGTTGATTCAGACGACCCACAGGAAACGCCAAACCCACCCGCACCGGTAAAAGGAAAATAGTAAACCATGTTTGAGAAAAGCCCAAAATCATATACGGATCTTCTGGGAAAGACCAACAGGATTGTGGAAGGAACCACCATCACGGGCAATATCATTTCCCAGGCCGACTTCAGGCTGGATGGAGAATTGCAAGGAAATTTTACCTCCAAAGGCAAAATTGTTATTGGTCCTGCAGGCGTTGTAAAGGGCGATATTATTTGCAAAAATGCCGACATTGAAGGTGTTTTCGATGGGAAGATCCAGGTTTCGGAAATCCTGAATATAAAATCTAAAGCAAGCATTCACGGTGAAGTAATATGCGGCAAGCTTTCCGTAGAACCTGGAGCAGATTTTAGTGCTTCGTGCATCATGAAACCCAATATCAAAAACCAGCCGCCAAATGACACCAGACAATACCCCGAAGAAAAAGCCCAATAAGTGGCTGGCGCTGATCAATATTCCCATACAAATGGGAATCATCATATTTGCATTTGCCTGGCTTGGCAAGTGGCTCGATAGAAAGTACGTGAATCCCAACGACATTTATGTGAAGATACTCACGCTTTCGGGTATCGCTATCGCCTTCTACAACATCAACCGCCAACTTAAGGAAATCAATAAATCAGACCAATAATGCGTTTCAGGGATTTTTTGCCGGTATGCTGGAGCGTTGTAATTTCAGCTGCACTTTTGCTGGTCCATAAATTGGTACTGAGCACCTATTTTAAAAGCGAAGAAAGCGAATTTACGTTTTCCATTTGGGAGATGTATGCCTTCTTTGGAACCTGCTTTGCCATCATCATGCTGGTTTCGGTATTCGTTAAAAAATACAGCGTCAATAGTTTCGGTCAATCAATCATGCTGATGACCTTTATCGAAATGGGATTGTGCTTTGCGCTGTTCTTTCCAGGTTTGGAAAACGAAGGGTCTGGAATGTCATTTGAAAAGTCCAGCTTTTTAATCGTATTTTTATTGTTTTTGGCAATAGAAACAATTTTGGCCATACGTTTATTAAACAAAAATCAATAAAACGATTTTAAACCGGCTATTTCAGCAAAAAAATATTTTTTATATGCTTTTACGTATAAATAAAAAATGTACCTTTGCACCAAATTTCAGAAAGTACAATTAAGATAATTATCGGTTATGATGTTTTCGAATAAACTACACAAATTCATATTCACTGTCCTTGCTGTATCTCTTCCGTTTTTTGGTTTTGCCAACACAGAATCAGACTCTTTGAAAGTACACGGCGAATCAGCCGGCCATGAAGCAGCGGCATCAGAAACTTCCCATGAAGGTCATGAACCGAACGATTTAAAATCAAAAATTGACGCATACAAAAATCACCACGTTTTAGATTCCCATGAGTTTACTTTGTTTTCAGATGAAAAGGAAGGTAAGCACTATGGTTTTCCATTGCCTATTATTCTTTGGGATAATGGCCTGCACATATTTTCTTCCTCAAAATTTGAGCATGGCCACGCTGTTGCTGAGTCAAACGGGAACTACTACAGATTAGGACACGACGAGAAAATTTATAAGGTCGAAAGCGCTACTGCAGAATTGTCGGGCGACGAGCACCATCCTACAAACGAACAGGTTAAATTGGATTTTTCAATTACTAAAAACGTGTTGTCCATGTTTGTAGTAGCCATATTGATGTTCCTGATTTTTGCAAGCCTGGCAAAATCATTTGCTAAAAACGGAGGGATTTCTTCAGGTTTTGGAAGGATTTTCGAACCGATTGTATTGTATGTTCGTGACGAAATTGCGATTCCAAATATTGGCGAAAAGCACTACAAGAGATACATGAGCTATTTGCTTACAATCTTCTTTTTTGTTTGGTTCCTGAATATTTTTGGATTGACGCCACTTGGAATTAATGTCACAGGAAACATTGCCATTACCGCAGGTTTGGCCGTAATCACCTTCCTGATCACAAACCTGACAGCAAACAGAAATTACTGGGGACACATCTTCTGGATGCCGGGCGTGCCGCTTCCGATGAAGATTATTTTAGCACCAATAGAACTGCTGGGCGTGTTGATTAAGCCATTTTCGTTAATGATCCGTTTGTACGCAAACATCATTGCAGGCCACATCGTATTGATGAGTCTGATCGCATTGATATTCATTTTCAAAAGCTGGGTTGGAGGAACCTTGTCGTTCCTGCTTTCCTTTGCCATTTCAACAATCGAGATATTGGTTGCCCTGTTGCAGGCGTATATTTTCACGATGCTTTCCGCGCTGTACTTCGGTTCAGCCGTGGAAGAACACCATCACGAAGAAGCGCACCACTAAATAGTCGAAAGTGGAAAGTCGCAAGCCCAAAGGCTTTGGACTTTGGACTAAATTGAATGTTTAATTTTTAATACATATATTATGGAAATTCCTAGAATCGTTGGAGCAGGTTTAGTAGTTATCGGAGCTGGTATCGGTATCGGTAAAATCGGTGGATCAGCTATGGATGCTATTGCACGTCAACCAGAAGCTACAGGAAAAATTCAAACAGCGATGCTTATTGCAGCGGCGCTTATTGAAGGTATCGGTTTTGCTGCATTGTTTGCAGTTGCTGAAAACTAGTAGAAAAAACATCAGGCTGCAACGGTTGGTTGCGGCCTTGTTTTAAAAGTTACATTGACAATAAAAAGATAATTTACTTATATAAATAGTTATGGGAAAGTTAGTAGAGGATTTTTCGTTCGGTTTGTTCTTCTGGCAGATGCTTATCTTCGTTGGATTGATATTCCTTTTAAGGGCATTTGCATGGAAGCCAATCCTAAATGCAGTTAACGAAAGAGAAGAAGGCATTAAGAACGCGTTGCTTTCTGCTGAAAATGCAAGAAAAGAAATGCAGAACCTTCAGGCTGATAACCAAAGAATTCTTCAGGAAGCACGTGTTGAGCGTGATACGATGATGAAAGAAGCCAGGGAAATCAGGGAAAAAATGATTGCTGATTCTAAAAATGAAGCGCAGGCCGCCGGACAGAAAATGATCGAGCAGGCTAAAGCCGCAATTGAGAGTGAGAAAAATGCTGCTATGGCCGAATTAAAAGCCAAAGTATCGTCATTGTCTCTTGACATTGCAGAAAAATTATTAAAAGATGAATTGTCCAACAAAGAAGCTCAAACCAAATTGGTAGAGAAGATGTTGGGTGACGCTAAACTGAACTAATCATGGCAGGAAGCAGAGCAGCAATCCGTTATGCAAAGGCAATCCTTGACCTCGCACACTCAAAAGGTGTGGCAGTCGAAGTGAACAACGACATGGATACCATTGCGTCAACCATCAAAGGCAATGCAGAATTGACTACTTTTATCCAGAATCCAACGACGAAAGTATCTGTGAAGGAAAGTGCGGTGTCAGAAATTTTCGCCAATGTCAATGGCGTAACCAAAAATCTTTTCCATTTGTTACACGAAAATAAAAGGTTTGAGATTTTAGGCGCTATTGCTTCAGAATACGCCAGGCTTTTTGATGAGATGAACGGAATCGAAAAAGCGACAGTAACGACTGCTTTTCCGATGACTCCGGAACTGGAAGCTAAAGTGCTGTCAAAAGTGCTTACGTTGTCCAACAAGAAAATAGTTTTGGAAAACATTGTGGATCCGGCGATCATCGGTGGATTTATATTGAGAATTGGCGATCAGCAATATAATGCTTCTATTGCCAACAGATTACAGGTATTAAAAAGAGAATTAAGTAACTAGTTATTTATATAATTATGGCGGAAATTAAACCGGCTGAAATTTCAGCAATATTAAAGAAACAGGTTGAGAATTTTGAATCTGGAGCCACACTTGAAGAAGTGGGATCTGTACTTCAGGTTGGAGATGGTATTGCCCGTGTTTACGGCTTATCAAATGTTCAATACGGTGAGCTTGTCTCTTTTGACAGCGGTATGGAAGGTATCGTACTGAATCTTGAAGAAGACAACGTGGGTGTGGTACTTTTAGGGCCATCAACCGGGATTAAGGAAGGCTCTATTGTGAAGAGGACTCAGCGTATCGCTTCTTTGAAAGTTGGTGAGCAAATCGTAGGACGTGTAGTCAATACACTTGGCCAGCCAATCGATGGGAAAGGTCCTATTGGAGGTGAGCTTTACGACATGCCGCTTGAAAGGAAAGCGCCGGGAGTCATCTTCCGTCAGCCTGTAACTGAACCACTTCAGACAGGTGTTAAAGCTGTTGATGCCATGATTCCTGTTGGACGTGGTCAAAGGGAGCTTGTAATCGGTGACCGTCAGACAGGGAAGTCTACCGTTTGTCTGGATACAATTTTGAACCAAAAAGAATTTTACGATGCAGGTCAGCCTGTATTCTGTATATATGTTGCCATCGGGCAAAAAGCATCGACTGTCGCGAGTATTGCAAAAACGCTGGAAGAAAAAGGTGCTATGGCTTATACCGTAATCGTTGCTGCAAATGCTTCTGACCCTGCTCCAATGCAGGTATATGCTCCGCTTGCGGGTGCTGCTATCGGGGAGTATTTCCGTGACACGGGTCGTCCGGCACTCATCGTGTATGATGATTTGTCAAAACAAGCCGTGGCTTACCGTGAGGTGTCGCTTCTTTTGAGAAGGCCACCGGGACGTGAGGCTTATCCTGGAGACGTTTTCTACCTGCACAGCCGTTTATTGGAAAGAGCTTGTAAAGTAATCAACAACGACGAAATCGCCAAAGCGATGAATGATTTGCCGGACAACCTGAAACCAATCGTAAAAGGTGGTGGATCCTTGACCGCTTTACCAATCATCGAAACACAGGCTGGTGACGTTTCTGCATACATCCCGACGAACGTAATCTCGATTACTGACGGACAGATTTTCCTTGACGGAGATTTGTTCAACTCAGGGGTTCGTCCTGCCATCAACGTAGGTATTTCGGTATCACGTGTTGGAGGTAACGCCCAGATTAAATCGATGAAAAAAGTGTCTGGTACGTTAAAACTGGATCAGGCGCAATTCCGTGAATTGGAAGCGTTTGCAAAATTCGGTTCTGACCTTGATGCCGTTACGCTAAACGTAATCGAAAAAGGAAAAAGAAACGTAGAGATCCTGAAACAAGGATTAAACGATCCTTATAAAGTGGAAGACCAGGTTGCGATTATCTACGCAGGTTCTAAAAACCTGTTGAGAAACGTTCCGGTAAACAAAGTAAAAGAATTCGAAAAGGATTTCCTTGAATTCCTCAACGCACAGCACAAAGACACGCTGAATGCATTGAAAGCAGGAAAACTTGACGATTCGATTACGGACGTAATTGAAAAAGTAGCGAAAGAAGTTTCAGCAAAATACAATTAATACCAGTTGAAAGTCAAAAGTCGAAGGTCGAAAGACTTTGGACTTTAGGCTTTAGACTTTAGACTTATAAAAAATGGCAAACTTAAAGGAAATCCGTAATAGAATTACCTCCGTTTCATCCACGATGCAAATCACATCGGCGATGAAAATGGTTTCTGCGGCCAAGCTGAAGAAAGCACAGGATGCAATCACCGCTATGCGCCCTTATGCCGAAAAGTTAACGGAACTGCTTCAGAATCTTTCCTCAACGCTCGACGGCGATGCAGGAGGGGAGTTTACCACCCAACGCATCGTGAAACGTGTTTTGGTTGTGGCGATTACTTCAAACAGGGGTTTGAGTGGCGCTTTTAACTCGAATGTCGTGAAGGAGACCAAACGCCTTCTGGAGAATGAATACGCCGGAAAGCAGGTTGATTTTATTACAATTGGTAAAAAAGGAAATGACATCATCCGCAAAAACAATACAGTATTGTCAAACCACAATCAGGTTTTTGACAACCTGACGTTTGATAATGTTGCTGTGATTGCTGAGGAATTGGTGCAGCTTTTTACCGAAGGCAAATACGACAAAATCGTCTTGGTATACAACCAATTCAAAAATGCAGCGACACAGATTATCCAAACGGAGCAATTCCTGCCTTTGGCACCCGTTGTTTCAGGTTCGGTAAATTCGAATGTGGATTACATTTTTGAGCCATCGAAAGAAGAAATCGTATTGACGTTGATTCCAAAGATGCTGAAGACACAGTTGTACAAAGCGCTTCGTGATTCATTTGCGTCTGAGCATGGTGCGCGTATGACTGCGATGCACAAGGCGACGGATAACGCGACGGAGCTGAGAAATCAATTGAAACTCACGTACAACAAAGCACGCCAGGCTGCGATTACAAACGAGATTCTTGAAATCGTTGGTGGTGCAGAAGCATTAAAAGGATAACTTATTCTTACTTATAATAAAAGCCGGTCGTTGATCGGCTTTTTTTTTGGTGTTGCCTTTTGTACAAGGTCTGTGGTTTTGGTATCAGCAATACTATAATTTTTATTGGCAGTCTATATCTACAAAATAGGTATTCGTCAGAAATGGTAACTGATACCAAGGTTTTGGTACAATTGAGCCACAACACACCCGATTAAAGTCAAACAAATTATTGACATCAGTACAACAGCAACTAAAGATTGGTTATTTTTGAGCCAGAAAACAATTACGGAGTCTTTTGAGCCTATATAAAAACCTTTTCAAGCAAACCGCAATCTATGGCATCGCCACGGTGTTGCCGCGAATTTTCAGTTTCCTGCTCGTTCCGTTGTATGTAAAATTACTTGACAAAGCAGAGTATGGTGCTGTAAATGTCATTTTTGCCTATCTCATTTTTTTTAATGTGATCCTGGCTTATGGCATGGAAACCTCGTTTTTTAGGTTTTACAACAAGGAGAAAGACAAAGACAATGTGGTCCAGACGTCTACGATTTCGTTGTTCTGGTCATCAATCGTTTTCCTGGGCGCGGCACTAATTTTCCGGGAAAAGCTTGCACAGCTGATCGGGTTTGACGTCCGGTTCATTACATACGTCATTTGGATTATTGTGCTGGACGCGCTGGCTGTAGTCCCGTTTTCAAAACTCCGCGCCAATGCGAGGCCCATAGTGTACGCAGCGATTAAGATTGGAAACGTCGCGATTAATCTGGCGTTGAATGTGTTCTTCCTGATTTACCTTCCGAAGATCGCCAAAGCCTATCCCAATTCGTTCCTGAGTTCGTTTTACTACGCTGATTTTCGGGCGGGATATATTTTTGTATCGAATATCATTGCAAGCCTGCTCACATTTTTGGTCCTTTCGCCACATTACTTTAAGATCAAATGGCATTTTGATTTTAAGCTCTGGAAACAGATGATGCGCTATGGTGTCCCCATCCTGATTGCCGGAATTGCATTTGCGATCAATGACCAGTTTGACAAGATTCTCCTGGAGAAACTCCTTCCGGCAGACATCGCCAAATCTGAAGTGGGTGTCTATGCCGCCTGTTATAAGCTCGGGCTTTTTATGGTACTTTACCGTACGGCTTACACACTAGGCATAGAGCCGTTCTTCTTCAGCCATGCGTCAAACGAAAAGGCCAATGAAACCTATGCCACCATCACCAAGTATTTTGTGATCTTCGGGTCTTTTATTTTACTGTTCGTTATTGTCTTTGCCGATGTGTTCAAGTACCTGATGATCCCCAATCCACAATATTGGGAAGCAATGAAAGTCGTTCCGTTGATTATCCTGGCAAATTTTTTCCTCGGCATTTACACGAACCTTTCCGTATGGTATAAATTGATTGACAAGACTTACATTGGGGCTTACATCTCTGTGATCGGTGCCATCATTACGCTGGTGTTAAACTTCCTGCTGATTCCTTTTTTCGAAAGCCAAGGGCTGGATGGCTACATGGGCTCGGCTATTGCGACGATTGCCGCTTATGGCAGCATGATGCTGATTTCGTACTTTTGGGGAAATCATTATTATCCGATTCCGTATGACATGAAGCGGATTGGCGGCTACCTCGGGCTATCCATCGTATTATCCGTCGTTTCATTTTATTATTTCAGGGAGAATTACTTTGTGGGAACAGCTTGTTTGCTGGTATTCCTGAGTTTCATATATTACAACGAAAAGGCGATGCTGCTCAGTATAATCGGTAGAAAGGCGGCGCCACCAAAAGTAAAAGACATTATACCAAACACCCAAAATCCAGATGAAGATCCAGATCGTCAATAAATCACAGCATCCATTGCCACATTACGAAACCATTGCTTCGGCAGGAATGGATTTACGGGCAAACCTTGACCAGCCGATAACCCTGAAACCCCTGGAAAGGGCCATCATTAAAACCGGCCTTTTTATCGAATTGCCGATTGGCTTTGAAGCACAGGTACGACCGCGCAGTGGACTGGCGGCCAAGAATGGCGTCACCGTATTGAATTCACCAGGAACGATTGATGCGGATTACCGTGGCGAAATCGGGGTGATTTTAGTAAATTTATCCAATACCGATTTCACGGTGGACAATGGGGAGCGTATTGCACAGCTGGTCATTGCCAAACATGAGAGGGCCGATTGGGAAGAAGTGGAAGTCCTAACCGAAACCTCGCGCGGCGCAGGCGGGTTTGGGAGTACGGGCGTGAAGTAATTGACAATTAACAATTAATAATTAAGAATTGGGAGTGTCCGCAAATACCGGAATCTTTCAATTTTAAATCTTTCAATATAGAATATGAAAATAATAGTACCCATGGCCGGACGCGGCTCAAGATTAAGACCGCATACCTTAACAGTTCCAAAACCATTGATTCCGATTGCAGGAAAACCGATCGTTCACCGTCTGGTGGAAGACATTGCCGGCGTAATCAATCAGGAGATCGAGGAAATCGCCTTTATCATCCATGAGGATTTCGGGGCACATGTGGAGAAGGACCTCGTTGCGATTGCCGAGAAATTGGGGGCCAAAGGAACCATCTATTACCAGAACGAAGCGTTGGGAACCGCGCATGCAATTATGTGTGCGAAGGATTCCATGCAGGGACCGATTGTCGTCGCGTATGCCGACACGCTTTTCCGTGCTGATTTTACTTTGGATACGACTGCCGACAGTGTGATCTGGGTAAAGCAGGTGGAAGATCCAAGCGCGTTTGGTGTGGTGCAGCTGAATGACCAAAACCAGATTGTGGATTTCGTCGAAAAGCCGCAGACATTCGTGTCTGATCTGGCGATTATCGGGATCTATTACTTTAAGAGCGGCGAAACTTTACGCGGGGAGTTACAATATTTACTCGATAATCATGTTGTAAAAGGCGGTGAATACCAATTGACGGACGGGTTGGAAAACATGAAGGTCAAAGGCATGAAGTTTGTGCCGGGCAAAGTGGATGAGTGGATGGATTGCGGAAATAAGAATGTCACGGTGGAGACGAATTCAAGGATGCTGGCCTTTTTACATCAGGATGGTGAAGATCTTGTCGACGCGCATGTCAAGGCGGAAAACTCCAAGATTATCCCACCGTGTTATATCGGTCCGGATGTGATTTTGATGAATGCGACGGTAGGTCCAAACGTGTCTTTAGGTAAAGGCTGCCACGTGATCAACAGTACGGTTAAAAACAGCCTGATCCAAACCCATTCAAAAATACGCAATGCGAATCTTGACAACGCGATGGTCGGGAGCCACGCTACCTTTGACGGAAAATTTACGAGTATCAGCATCGGGGATTACTCGGTGTTAGAATAAAAAGACAATGAAAAGGATTTTTCTATTATTGATTGTGCTGCTGGTCGGATTGTATCCGGTGGCGTTGCATGCGCAGGCTGAACCAGAGGACATTGCCTCGGCATCAGATGCATTCCAGGAATCGTTTTTTGAATCGCTGAAGCAAAAGGCGATTGAGAATTATGACAAGGCCATCGAATCATTGGAAAAATGCCTGAAGCTTGAGCCGGATAATGCTGTGGTGCTGAGTGAGCTTGGTAAAAACTACCTGCACCTGAAACGTTACCGCGAAGCGTATGATGCGTATGAAAAGGCGACGAAGCTGGAACCTAAAAACCGTTGGTATCTCGCCGGAATGTATGATGTCACTTATGAAACCCAGGATTATAACAATTCGATTGTACTGGTGCAGCGGCTCATTCCGTTTGAGGAGAGCTACAAAGAGGACCTGGCTTCGCTGTACATGAAAACGGGGCAGTTTGACAAGGCTTTGGTCGTGATTAACGAGCTGAATGAAACCGTGGGACATTCGGATAAACGCGATTTGTACAAGGCTGATATCCTGAAGGATTCCAAATACCAGGGTTCTGAAAAGGACAACCTGATCGCGCAGATTAAGAAAAACCCTAAGGAAGAATCCAATTACATATCGCTGATTTACCTGTATTCCAACAGCAACCAGGAAGAGAAGGCGCAGGAAATTGCCAGGCAGCTGGAAAAGGAAATCCCTACTTCAGACTGGGCGCAGGTGAGCCTTTTTAAGTTTCACCTGAACAATAATGATGGGGATAAGGCGGTTGTGTCGATGAACCAGGCGCTGAAAAGCACGAAGGTAGACAACAAGGTAAAGCAAAGGATGATCAATGAGTTTTTGATCTTCACCAAGAATAACCCGAAATACGATGCGGACCTTGAGAAAGCGATCGGGTATGTCAGTGATGATAAATCGGTGAATGCGGCGAAGGAGATTGCGAAGTTTTACCAGAATAAGAAAGACTGGATAAAGGCTGCGAAATATTATGAGATTGATGCGGCGAATCATCCCGATGATATCGAAACGACGGTACTTTTGCTTCAGGCGTATACTGAAAATAAGCAATTTGATGTTTTGGCTAAAAAGGCCGATAACCTGATTGAGTTGTTTCCGTTGCAGCCGGAGCTGTATTATTTCTCTGGATTGGCGCACAACCAATTGAAGGAATTTAAAAAGGCGAAAGAGACGCTCGAGACCGGAATCGATTACCTCGTTGACAATCGAGATTTGGAGATCAACTTCAACATACAGTTGGGTGAAGCGTATAACGGACTTGGTGATGCGAAGAAAAAGGAGCAGTATTTCCTTAAGGCGGATCAGTTGCTTAAAAAGAAAAAATAATGAAAAAATATCTTAGCATAGCGTTGCTGGCAATCGTGGTGTCATGTAAATCGACAAAGGGGACGCTTTCAGAAACGCGTGCGACTACGGCGCTGACTGCTGAAAAAATCATTGAGAACCATTACAATACGAAGCGGGATTTCAAAACGCTGTACATCAAGGCTGATGTTTCGTATGAGGACAACAAGCAATCGCAACACGCGAATGCAGAGATCAAGATCAAGAAGGATGAGAAAATCCTGATCAGCATCCGGGTTTTGGGGATTACGATGGCGAAAGGCCTGATTACGCCAACTGAAGTAAAATATTACGACAAGCTCAATGGGAAGTTTTTTGAAGGCGATTATACCACGCTGAGCAAATGGCTGGGTACGGATCTCGACTTCTTCAAATTGCAGCATATTCTGCTGGGGCAGGCGATGGATGACCTCACGAAAGGCAAGTACAAAGCGACGATTGAAGACCAATTGTACAAGCTGGAACTGTTGAATCCAAAAGGAACGCAAAAGGATTTTTATTTTGAGGCGTCGCAGTTCTTAACTAAGAAGCAGGATATCGAGCAGCCGGCTAAAAACCGCATGCTGCACGTGACGTATCCGAACTATAAGGAATATCCTGAGATGGCGCTGCCGTCGGAGGTGAAGATCGAGGCTTTCGACAACCAGAAGAAAACGTCGATCAGTATTGAATACAATTCGGCGACTTTTAACGAGGAAATTTCTTTTCCTTACAGCGCGCCGGATGGTTACGAACGTGTGAATATTGATTAGATTTGCAAAAACCTAACTTGGTATGCCAAAAATTATTGTAGCGCTGTTTTTCCTTTTTGTTTCGGCTGTGGGCTGGAGCCAGGTTGACCAGGAAAAACTGGAACAGCGTAAGGCACAGATACAGGAGGAAATCCGTGAAAAGGAGCGTTTGCTGGAATCCCAGAACCAAAAGCAGAAGTCGGTGACGACTATTATCGCCCAGCAGCTGGAGAAAATCAAGCTGCGTGAAAAGCTGATCAACACTACCGAGAAGCAGGCGAAGCTCCTTAAAAACAACATGTACATCAACCAGCTTGAGATCAACAAGCTGAACCGAGAATTGACCGACCTGAAGGCGGATTATGCCAGGATGATCGTCAAGTCGTATAAAAGCCGTTCGGAGCAAAGCCGCGCGATGTTCTTATTGTCGTCGAAGAATTTCCTGCAGGCGTATAAGCGCGCGCAGTATATGAAGCAATATGCGAACTACCGCCGGGCTCAGGGGGAGCAGATTAAGAAAAAACAATCGGAGCTGGCGAATTACAACGGCAAGCTTGAGGTCCAGAAAACGGAGAAGCAGAAACTCGTTGAGGAACAGCAGAAGGAACGCGAAAAGCTGGAGCAGGAGAAGCAGGAGCAGGAAAAGCTGGTCAATTCGATCAAGAAAGACAAGAAGAAGACCATTGCCGAGATCAAGAAGAAGCAACAGGAGAGCCGCAATATTGACCGGCAGATCGACAAGCTGATCCGGGCTGCGATTGCGGAAGCGAATAAGAAAACGGCCGCGGCCAACCTGAAAGCGAATCCTAAGACGACGACTGCGGAGGAAACGAAGAAAACAGAAACGGCGACGAAAATCGTGCTGACGCCGGAGGCGAAGCTTGTTTCGGATAATTTTAAAGCAAATAAGGGCAAACTGCCGTGGCCGGTAGAGAAAGGCACGGTGAGCCTTCGTTTTGGCGACCAGCCGCACCCTTTGATCAGTTCGCTGACGGTGCATTGCAGTGGTGTCGAGATCACTACTGACAAAGAGGCCAGTGCGCGGGCGGTGTATAGCGGCACGGTGTACAGCATCCAAAGGCTGTCGCCGGTGAACATGGCGGTGATGATCCAGCATGGGGATTTCTTTACGGTGTACCAGAACCTGAGCAGTGTTTCGGTGAACAAAGGGGACAAGGTATCTACGAAACAGAATATCGGGCGGGTGCGCACGAATACGGACACCGGGAAGACGGTGATCAAGTTTATGATTTCTCAGAACACGAATTACCAGAATCCGGCGAGTTGGTTGTTTAATATGTAGTTAGAGCTTTTAGCGGTTAGCGATCAACTTATAGCTAAAAGCTTACAGCTAACGGCTAACGGCTGACAGTTTACAGCTAACAGCTAACAGCTTACAGCTAGTAGGTGACAGCTAACAGGGAGGCATGAAAATAAGCTTCTGAAGGATAAGAAATGATTTCTGAAGGATAAGAAATGATTTCTGAAGGATAAGAAATCGTTTCTGAAGGATAAGAATTAGTTTCTGAAGGATAAGAATAAAGTTCTGAAGGATAAGAAATGGTTTCTGACGGATAAGAGTAAAGTTCTGAAGCGTAAAAAACATTTTCTGAAGGCTAAAAAGTAATTTCTGAAGCGCCCCATTCGATTGGTTGCTGGCGGAACACATTTTTGAATCGCGCTTGTCTTTTTTTAAGGCATCAAAAAACCCACTTGGAGTGGGCTTTTTAATTTATGAAGTGGGTTGTGGTGTATTTCGTGTGGGTCCGCTTAGTGATTTTGTAATTTTACTAAAGCTAAACAGTTCCTGGCGGGATTTGTCTCCTTTGAAGAATTTTGATGCAATTCTGTTTACGGATACGAGCTGGTCGTAGATGGCATTGAATTCTGCGACAGCTTCGGCGGTAATTACTTTACGTTTTCCTTTATTGGTTTCCTGTGCTACTTCTGCATCCTTGAATTTTTCAGCGTGGTCTTTCAAGGCATTGAGGCTTTCTGCCGCTGTGCCGGCTTCGGTAATTTTCTTTTGCAGTTCATCGGTGAGGCCGTTTTTGAAGCGGTAGAGCAATTCGACGGTGGCTTCCTGGTCGTTGTTGCTTACTTTGCCATACAGGCTGCTGAATCCAAGGGTATTTAAGATCTCGTCGCGTGTTGCAGGTGTCTTTTTAAAGTCCTCGACGATCTGGATGCGGATTTCGGCAAGCAGTGTGCGGACTGGTTCAAGGATTTCATGCACCTTTTGTGTGGATTGGCGTAGTTGTGCGGCGTTGTCGGCGCCAAGGTAGGTTTGGATGGCGTTGTTGATGCGTGTTTGGAAGTCTTCGAAGAACGGGTCTGCCCACACGGCGCGTTTGGACTGCAGGAATTCCTTGTGGTTGATGGCGTGGGAGACGATGGTGTCCGCGGCGATCATCAGGTTTACATCTTTGACATTGTAATTTCTGGCATTTGTTTTCATAAATATTTAATTTAAAGATTAATATTCACATTTTGGTTGGTACGAATTTGTAAAAAATATCCTCACAAAAAACTGGTTTAACAAATTTTTATCGCTAGGTTAAAATTATTAACATATTAATTATGAGTGTTATATGTAGACAAAACGATGGTGTATTTTGCTTCAAGTCCCTTTAAATTCGGGGGATTGGCGTTTGTCGTTTTGCGAAATCTATTTCTTATGAAATCACAATGTTTGTAATTTGTTAATAAAACTTTAACATGTACGGTAAAAAGCGTTTTGTTTTTTTAATACATTTCAAAATGTAACTTTCGGGTGTGTTCATCCTTCTTTTGCACCCATAAACCACTAACACATCCTCACTATGAAGCATTATCTTATGCTGCTGCCGTTCTGCATCCTTGCGGGACAAGCCCAGGACATCCAATGGGAACAGTCATACGGCGGTCGGCAGGCCGACTATTTATTTGACGTGCAGCCAACGGCTGATTATGGATTTATCATTGCCGGGAGTTCGCTTTCTGTGCCGTCCGGGAACAAGACGCAGGCGTCCAACGGCGACCTCGATTATTGTATCTGGAAGATGGATGAGCATGGCAAGGAGGACTGGCAAAAGACTTTTGGCGGATCGGGTTCTGATTTTTTAATGTCGGTGCGGTGTACGGCGGATGGTGGGTTTGTATTGGGGGGTACTTCCTCCTCACCTGTTTATCCTCACCCCCAGCCCCTCTCCAACGCCCCGAAGTATCGGGAGGGGGGTAGAACGGCGCCTTCGTTTGGTGGCAACGACTACTGGGTGATCAAGCTCAATGCCAAGGGTGAGCAGGAGTGGCAGCAGTCGTATGGCGGCTCGGGTCAGGATGACCTGGTGGCGGTGGTGCCAACGCGTGATGGCGGCTATTTGATTGGGGGGAATTCGGCCTCTTCACCAGCTGGCCCGGCTCCATCCGAGCCGGGAGGCGGAACTCCGAAAGGTCAAAAATGGGATGTGTCGCGTGGCAATATGGATTACTGGATCATTAAGGTGGACGGCAAGGGCGACGTGCAATGGCAGCATACTTATGGCGGTCAATATGCGGATTTGCTGAAATCGATGGAACAGACGGTGGATGGCGGGTATATTTTGGGTGGGTATTCGAATTCGTCGACGGCGCAAGGGAATTCGACGGCGCAAGGTTCGTCGACCACGTTTGGGGTGACGGGGGGATATGAGAAGACCGAGGATAATTTTGGGAAGGGGAATGACTTCTGGATATTGAAATTAAATAAGGACGGGCATATCGAATGGCAACGGACGCTGGGTGGCGACCGGGACGACCAGTTGTTTGCGATCCACCAGACGTATGACAAAGGTTACATCGTGGGCGGGAACTCGAACTCGGGTGCGACCGGGAATAAAAGCACGACCAATAAGGGCGGTACGGATTTTTGGGTGTTGAAGCTTGATGACAAGGGCAACACGGACTGGCAGCAGGTGTATGATTTCGGGAAGGCGGATGTGTTGACGTCGGTTGTGGAGAATGAGGACCACAGCTTTCTCATAGGTGGATTTGCACAGAGTGAAAAAACTAAAGACAATGAAGGGATTAATGACTATATCGTGCTTAAGATTTCGGAAAAGGGCGAAAACCTTTGGGATAAGAGTGTGGGCAGTGACGGCGAGGACATCTTGCGGAAGGCGATCATGACGCGGGATGGCGGGTATTTGCTGGCGGGAACTTCCAACCCTGAGAACAAAGGCAAAAGTCGAAAGTCGAAAGTCGAAAGTAAGAAGACCGTTGGCGGTGTGGATACCTCCGGGCAGCTGGCGGGTGCGGAGAAGGCACAGGCGGCGGTGGATGGCGCGGTTCAGGATGCGACACAAACGGCGAATGATTATGTTAAAGACCAGGCTAACGGGGTTGCGGATGGTGCGAAAAAAGCGGTAGGGCAGGATAACCATTCGAGGGTGAAGGTGGGCGTTGGCCCTGTGGGTGATGTGTTAAGCAGTGGGAAAGGTGGTAACGACAAAGGCGGTAACGGAGGAAGTGGCACGGCACAGCAAGGCCCAAAACCGGGACTTAGCGCTTCAAGAGATAAGACTACGAATTACGGCGGGAAGGATTTCTGGATTGTGAAGCTCAAGGATAAGGACAAAAAGGACAAGGACCCTAAGGCGGTAGAGGCGTTCCCGAATCCGGCGACAACGTTTACGAATGTGGTGATCGGGTTTGATTTTGACAAGGGCACGGCGGAGCTGTATGACCTGGCGGGAAGGCAGTTGCAATCGTTTAAGATTGATTCGCGGACGGTGCCTGTTGACCTCTCCTCTTACCCTGAAGGGATTTATATTGTGAAGGTGCGCACGAATAAGGGGGAGGGGAGTATGAAGATAATTAAGAATTGAGAATTAAGAATTGAGAATTACGAATTGAGAATTACGAATTGAGAATTACGATAAGATAAACATACAGAACAATGAAGACCGATCACTATATATTAAGATTATTTTTAGTCATGCTGCTTTTTGGGGTAGTGGGAATGCGGGGGCAAATCACAACCACTTCACAGCCGCCAGAACTACCCAATATTATTCCGCCTTCGCCAACGGTAGCGAATTTGATGCAGTTCGAGGAAGTGCCTGTAGACAATTATACGGGGCAGCCGGATATTTCGGTACCATTGGTTTCAAAATCATTGGGATTTGGCCTTAATTTAAACCTTGCGTTGCGCTACAATACACAAAGTATTAAAATAGACAGCCGGTCTGGATGGACCGGTACTGGCTGGTCGCTAGAGGCGGGTGGCGTGGTTTCCCGCACAGTAAGGGATGTTGCCGATGAAAAGATGAAGGGTATAGGGTCCGAGAATAACCAAACCGGAATTTACCACCTTGATTCGTTCTGGTCCTATCCGCAAACTGCAGTAACCGAAGCGGATTACATTACACGCAACAGGTTTGCATGGAATACAAACGGTACACATCTTGATAAATATGACTCGCAAATGGATCTTTATCAATTCAGCGTACTCGGATTATCGGGCCGCTTCATTATTGTCAAGGAAGGTCCTGTCCTGGTCCCGAAATTACTTTCCACCGATCAAAAATTAGAAATTGGTTTAGACTATGATCCTGTCACATTCAAAATAAATTCTTTTACGATCACGGACGGCATGGGGAATCAATACCTGTTTACCCAAAGGGAGCTCACCGAGAGTACTTCGTCCACGGTTTCCTATAAGCAGTATTTTGAACCGGTTGCGCCCTCGTCGGTTCATCCTAAAACGAAAGAAGTAACGGCCTGGCATCTCACCCAAATATTCAGTAGCACCGGGGTTTTGCTGGCCACATTTAATTATGTCGGGGATGACGAGCCTGAAGAATTTGCTTCCGAAACTGATGAATCGTATGACCTGCCTGAGAATGTGACTACGAACAGGCTGCTGTACAGGGGAACGATGTATTATATTTATGGCATCAACACCTACAATAAGGAACAGTTTAAACCACTTAGTGTCCATACTTACACCCACGTTACTGTGGGGACCAAAAAACTAGGCCATATTTCTTTTTCTGATGGTACCTCTATTGATTTTACTTCGTCAGGTGCGGGAACCCATCCCGAAACAGGAGGTGTTTATCTTACCGGGCTAAAATATAACGATGGTTTAGCTATTAAGGACTATTCGTTTACGTACGAGACGGAGTTATCCAATCATAGGCTATGGCTCATGAAGGTCTCTGAAAATGGGCTTGACTATAATTTTGATTATTTTGAAAAGGACAGGCTTACCGCTTTTTCCGGAGCCAGCGATGCGTGGGGCTATGAGGTCTCTTATTTTCCTGGGCTTACTGTGCATGGCAACAACTTTTATGATCCAACCGCATATAAAAGAGGATTGCTGTCGAGTATTTCATATCCAACAGGAGGCAGGAAAGTGTTCCATTTTGAGCCCCATACCTATTCCTGGCAAGGCAATTTGCTTATTGAAAGTTTTGACGATGAGCCGCTCAATAAGAACCAGGAGTCCGTAAGCAGTCATTTTTCAGCAGCTAATACCGTCATTACTTTATTGGGCAGTGGTACTCCCATTGTCACGCTCTCACATAAGCAGGATGTCTATGCAACGGTAAACCTGCACTCCGGTGCCTTAAGTCCTTACATGCTTTCGTTTTACAGGATGAATCCTGATGGCACCCATCAGCCAAGGATTTATGCTAACATCAGCCTTGAGGAAGTGGATACCGGTTTTGTCACTCTGGAGGCGGGAAGTTATTACTATACACTCACCTATGGCTTTCTGCTTCCAGAAGGCTTGACAGAATGGGATGGCCTTGAACCAGAAGTTCAGGAGCCCGATACGACAAATCCTGCTATCGATGCGCATATTAACCTTTTTTACACGACGCTTAAAACCGGGGAGAACTACAAACGGTATTTTGCCGGGGGTGGGGTCAGGATAAAAGAAGTTTTATTTATGGAAGACCCGTCCGCATCGGTTCCTGTGCGAAGCGAGCAATATCATTACGACGAAGGGGACGGTGATGTCATTCCTTCCGGTATTCACCAACCTTCATTTTACAAAACGTCCCATTCATCGGGGGCAATTGACGGGAGGGCGGACCAACTCGTTAAAAAATATGTCTTTAGTGAACCGCGCTTCTTGTTTACCTGTTCCGAGAATTTTGTGGAATGTCTCCGGAAATTGAACGTCTCTTATGAAATTACCCTTAAAGGCGTCGCGGCGGAGCTTAGCAGGGGTAATTATGTAGGCTATAAGCATGTGCGTGTATCGCAGCAAGGGAATGGTTACAGTGACTTTACCTACAATTCACCGAGAGATTTCCCCAGTTTTCCTAACGGTTGGTTCGCCTATCCTTTCACGCCAGCGCAGAATGTCGATTATCGGCGGGGATTGATGACGAATTCCAAGGTCTTCGATGACAATGCGACCCTGCTTTCAGAAACGGTAAACCAGTATACATTTAAGGAAACGCTGGTTGCAAAAGATTATACCCTTTCAGAGGTTCCGTGTGAATGGAAACCGTTTTTCGAAAATTATGAGCATTATATCGCAACACCTATCCAGCCCGATTTTAATATACTGTGTGTGGGTTCGCCTTCATATAAAGATTGTTTCAATAATGATTACGGCTCCTGTGGCTCTCCACGGTTTGTGGGTCCTTACCTGCTCAATGGGACTGCCATTAATTCAGAATGGGCGAAGCTCACGAGTACAGAAAAAACCGAATATTTCGATGACGGTAATGGAACGGATATGGTCTACACGAAAGTCAGCTATGTTTACAACACCATAAATTATCAACTCAGCGAGCAGCAGACGACCATCACTAAAGGTGGAGTCCCCTTAAACTTTAAGACCAGCTACGTTTATCCTGCCGATGGTTATGACACGTCGTTGTTTACTTCAAATGCGGACCCCGCTCTCGATGAAAATGCCTGTATCGCTAACATGGTATCGCTTCATATGCTTAATGCGCCGCTGATTACTACGAGTTATAGGGACGGCGCGGTGATACAGCGTGTTGTTAACAAATATTACAGCAATGGATTACTGAAAGAAGTTGAGGTGGGAAAGGGTACCGGTAACCCGGAAGACCGCATTATCTATGGCAGCTACGATGATTATGGCCACGTACAGGAGGTATCACGACCGGGTGGCGCGCCAATAGCTTATTTGTGGACTGGAAATCTTCCTGTGGCGAAAGTAGAGAATATGACTTTTGCCAATTTAACAGCTGCCACTTCCGGACTGATGTTCTCTGAAAGCCAGCGCGGCGACCCTGCTTTTGCCAATACGATGGTTACGACCCTGAATTATGCACCCGGAGGCCTGGTAGCTTCGATTACGGACCAGAATGGGAAGTCCACACTCTTTAAATATGACGCTTCTGAACGCCTTACTGGGATCGTCGATGATCAGGGAATGCTAATATCAAGTAACGATTATCATTATGCTTCACAGGGGGGAGCTGACCCCAGGAACTGGATAAAAACCGATTTGTATCAGGAGGGCGTAGCCTATGGCTCATCACCATCTAACTTAAAAACCACTACCAAATCCTTCTTTGACGGCTTAGGCCGGCCTGAGCAACATATTGCCTACAAGCAGGCCGATGGTGGCGGCGATGTCATTACGCCGGTGGGGTATGACCTGCTGGGCAGGGAGTCCAAAAAATGGCTGCCCTATGTGCGGGGTACGGCATCGCTGTCGTTTGACGCGACGGAGAACGCACAGCAGACCTTCTACCAGGCGGATGAAAGCGTTACGGGTAATCCCCATTTTGATCAAACGGCTTATGCTTACAGCGAAACTGTTTTTGATGGTTCTCCGTTGAACAGGGTTACGGAACAGTCTGCCCCAGGGGCGGACTGGAAACGGGGCTCCGGGCATACGGTGAAGATGGAATACCTTACCAATGGCGGCAACGAGGTCAAGTTGTTTCAGTGCGTTTCGGCACTCAGTAGTGATCCCAACGTTAACGACCGGTATGAAGCCACGGTCAGCAGCCCTGGCAACTATGCTGGGGGTGAATTGTACAAAACCGTTACGACGGATGAAAACGGGCAAACCACGTCCGAGTTTAAAAACCCCGAAGGACAGGTCGTCCTCAAGCGCAACCATAACGGAAGCGAGGAGCTCGACACCTATTATATTTATGACCAATATGGTAACCTGAGCTTTGTCCTGCCGCCGTTGGCAGAGGGCTCGGTTACTACTGCGGTATTGGATGGATTGTGCTACCAGTACCGTTATGATAAACGCAACCGCCTGATCGAGAAAAAACTGCCCGGCAAACAATGGGAATTTATCGTGTATGACAAACTGGACCGGGTCACGGCGACTGGACCGGCCCTGGCCTCATCCCCTTTAGCAGTGGCTCCCAACAATGTGGGCTGGCTGATCACAAAATATGACCTATTTAACCGTGTGGTGTATACGGGCTGGAATGCCGGAACGGTGAGCAGCGCTGAGCGTAAGACAATGCAGGGCACGAATAACGGGGCCACTACGATCAATGAAACCCGGGTGGTGAGCAGGACCATTGATGGCAAAACTGTGTATTATACTAATGATGTAACGCCTGCCGTGGTCAAATTGCTCACGGTGAATTATTATGACAACTACAGTTTCCCGAATGTCGCTCCTATCCCTTCTAATGGTAAGGTAGAGGACCAGACAATACGAACTGCCTCGCAGGTCAAGGGACTGCTCACGGGGCAGTTCCTCAAGATTTATGGTGCAGAGAACCAGATGAAGGGCAATTACCCGACCTATTTTTATGACAGCCAGGGCAGGCAGGTGCAAAAGTACACGACGTTTTATATCAGTGGCGGGTACAGGACCTTTAACACCAAATATGACTTTACCGGGAAAGTGCTTTACAATTATACGCTGCACCGCAGGGCTACGGGTGCTACGCCGGTTGCGGTTTGGGATTATTTCAGTTACACCCCGGAGAATCGGGTGAAGGCGGTGACCCAGAAGATTGGCAGCAGCGGTACGGTCCAACTGATGGCCTACCACCATTATGATCATCTCGGCCAGCTTATTGGGAAGAAAGTGGGCGGAACGGATTTGACCGGTGCCAATGCCTTCCAAAACGTAAATTACAAGTACAACATCCGCGGTTGGATGACGGGCATTAATGATGCGGACGACCTGACGATTGGCTCGGACCCGAAGGACCTTTTTGCGATGGGGATCACGTACAATGGCGGGAGCGCACCGCTGTATAACGGGAACATTGCCAGGATTGACTGGCAGACGGGAAGCGATGACACGCCGAGGCGGTATGATTATGTCTATGACAACCTGAACAGGCTGCTTGATGCCACCTACAGCAAGCCGCTGGAGAATGTCGCGCGTGATTACTATGGCGAACATATCGCGGGTTATGACAAGAATGGGAATATCACGGGACTTTTGAGAAATGGTGGCATTAATGATACGGGGGTATTTACCCCGGCAATCGATGATCTCGACTATGTTTATAGTTCTTCAAACCCGAACCAGTTGCTCAGCGTTAGTGAGGGGCCCTGGGGATCGAGCATCGCCGGTTTTAAGGATGGCAATACGAGCGGAAACGATTATAGCTATGATGACAACGGCAATATGATAGCGGATGCCAACAAAAACATTAGTGGCATTACTTACAACCAAATGAATTTACCGCATAAAGTTTCGTTTGGCAATGGCGATAAAATAGAATACTTTTATGACTCGCAAGGCACGAAGGTACTGAAGATTGTGACGCAGGGCAGCACGGTCACGACGACTGACTATATTGAAGGCGGTGTGCAGTACACGAACGGCGTACTTGATTTTATGCAGACCCCGGAGGGGTATGTGAAGAATACGGTGGTGGGCGGCAACAACAATTTTAATTATGTGTTTAATTACACGGACCATGTGGGCAATGTGCGGCTGAGCTATGCGAAGGACCCGGCGACGAACGTTCTTAGTATATTGGGTGAGAACAATTACTATCCTTTTGGGTTAAAGCATGATTATAATGCTACGACAAGTGAGTTTATGAAGGATAGTAGTAATGCGGTGGTGTTGCAGGGGACGAGTTCTAAAAGTTATGCATACCAGTATAACGGGAAGGAATATCAGGGGGAAATGGGATTGAATTGGAATGATTATGGAGCGAGGAATTATGATGCGAGTATTGGGAGGTGGATGAATATGGATCCGTTGGCGGAACAGTATAGGAAATGGTCACCTTATAATTATTGTCTGGATAATCCAATTATATTTATAGATCCAGATGGAATGGGCGTGGATTCCTATTTTTACGATTTAAATGGTACGCTTGTCAAACACGTTGACGATGAACGTCCAGACGAAAAGTTTCTCATAATATCAGGAAAAACTAGTAACGAAGATGAGGTCAACAAAAGTATTAAAAATGGAGAATTTATAACAGTGCCTTCTAATGAAGCTATAAAAGCTATGGATGATTCATATGATAAATCTAAAGACACCAAAAATGAAACTGGATTTGTCGCAGCAACAGATGGCAGTGTTTCAAAAATAATAGAAGGTAGTAAGGATTACGTTAATCTATCAGAAGGGTATGATGATTTAACAGCCGCTGGAAAAACGACATCTTATGATGCCCACGTTCACACTCTCGAAAAAGATGATAAAAATACAACCGGCGGCGCTAGACCTTCTAGCAGTCAAACTACACCCGACGGTCGGCCAGGAGATGTTGAAAGTTACGGTAGAAATGGGAACAACAATAGCCTGAGTATAGTCCTTGGATTTAAAGTAGAGGAGGTGACAACTTCAAATAAATTTGGCTCAAGTACTTACACAAACGTTAGTAAAATGATAGGCTTCTATAACGGCACCGGGGGAGTTGGTCCCATTATCGACTATAACAAATTCAAGAGAACAGTAAAAAAAATAAATAAAAGTTGATATGTCAAAATATAAAGCCCTTCTTGCTATTCTCTTTATTCTTGAAAGTTGTGTAAGTGTTCAACCAATCGGGAGTCAAGTGAACGAAAGCAAATTTTCAGATTTTCTAAATCGTAATCAAAAAACAATTAGCCTTGACGAATCTATTGTCAAAGATTTAGATTTCACAATGAAAATTCCGGGCAAAATCATTGTCAAAACTGAAACGGTTGGACCATGTTTTATGCATGATTTAGAATTTGGTAATAAACAACGATTGATAGTATTGTATGTGCCAACAGATAAATATGAAACATGCAGACAAATATCAGATATTACTCACGATAGGTTTATTGAAGTGCTTAAAGAAATAGGCATTAGTTATTTTGTAAAAGAAAAGACACTAAACAAGAATAAGTATTTTGGCTTGAAGTGCATTAAAGATAATTTTTTTGTTATGTATTTGAATGTTGCGAAATCAGATTTACCAGATTATAATTATGCAATTAGTACTTTTAAATTTTTATAGATAGTTGGGGCAATTTATCAAATTAGGCCCCCGCTGGCGCATTCTATGATAAAAAACAAATATTAAGCAGCAAATTTATAAGTGTTTATAAAAGGTGTTTTTCTGTTTACCACGGAGAACACCCTGCTAATAATTTTGCATCTGATGTTGTTTATCATAGAATGCGCCAGCGGGGGGGATTAATTAAAATGAATTAATTATGGTAAATTATGTATTAATTATATGTTGTGTCTTTTTCATGTCTTTTGGAAGTTGCGTAAAAGAAAAACAGGTTCAAGTGAGTAGAAACTATGCTTTTGTTTTGAAAGTATATTCGGAAAATAATATCAATTATGTTGAAGCAGATTATGTTCAATATGTTACTGGTGATAGAGCTATTGAAGAAGCCAAGAAAAATGGCGATGCCGATACTCGTCTTGTCAATGGAGAGAAAGTGTATTCAGTACCTGGCGATTTTTATATCGTTAATGAGCATAATAAAATTAGAAAATTAGCTGTATCTGATAATGTAAAATTAGATTTAGTTAGTTCTAACGATTCTAAAAATAAAAAAGAGTTAAATACATTTGACGATTTTACGAACGATTATAAAGACAAACTGTTTTTATTAACAATTGAAAGCGAAAAAATCATTGAGATTGAAGAGGTATTTACTCCTTGATGATAAATACTAGACTGGTACTCCCGCGAGCGTCACGAACCAGATGGCTCGGATATATCTCGGAGCGATAGCGCGGATTTGCAATCCGTGCCCACACGCATAGAAAAACTACAATGCAACCGTTGCAGTTTTTTTATACTTTTAAACCAGATGGCTCGGATATACCTCGGAGCGATAGCGCGGATTTGCAATCCGTGCCCACACGCATAGAAAAACTACAATGCAATCGTTGCAGTTTTTTTATACTTTTAAATCAAACTAAACGCCATGTCAACAAAATACAAAGCCGCGACTACAGAGGAAGCCTATTTTATCACCATTACCACGGTAGGCTGGATAGACGTATTTACCAGATTGAGTCAGAAGTATACTATTATTAATGCGCTGCGCTATTGCCAAAACAATAAAGGCCTGGAGATTTATGCGTATTGCATTATGAGCAGCCATATCCATTTGTTGTGCAAAGCAACGAATGGTTTTTTATTGTCAGATGTTATCAGGGATTTTAAGAAATATACTTCAAAGAAAATCATTGACACAATCGTTGAAGAACCGGAAAGCAGACGGGAATGGATGCTTGACTATTTTAAAAAAGCATGTGAACATTTAAAAAGGAATCAGCAATTCAAGGTATGGCAGGATGGGTATCACGCTGAGGTTGTGCAAACGAATTGGTTTATAAAACAAAAAGTCAATTACATTCACTTCAATCCTGTAAAGGAAAAGGTTGTGTCAAATCCTGAGGATTATTATTTTAGTTCGGCAAGGAATTATTCGGGGCTTGAGAATGATTTGGAAGTGGAGGTGTTATATTTGTTTTGAATTGCGATTTGCTATGCGTGTGGGCACGGATTGCAAATCCGCGCTATCGTCCGTGGGATATATCCGCGCCATCTGGGTAAAAGACGGCACAATGACTTATTATGATTTATGGCCAGACCAGCCTGTAGGACAAACTGAGTTGCAAACAGGAGTAAAGGCCGATTATAATGGAAAAGTCATCAAAAGCCTAAATGATTTAAAATTTACGGACGTTAGCAAAAGTGGGGAAAGAGGTAAAGTAAGCCAAAATGGGGAAGGTCGCTCAGCGGACGGGATTGTAAAACTTACAACAACATCTGGACAAGATGCTATTGCTAAAGCTAAAGCCGCTGGTGAAATTGCGGGCAATAAAGACTATAATGGATGTTATAATAATTGCTCTACCTTTGCTCAAAGAGTAATTAATAGTGTTTTTAATATTAACGCTTCACAACCCATAAGGCCATCGGGAATGTTGAGAGCGTTATATAACGATGCAAATACTGTAGCACCAAACAACCTTTATAATGCAGCTTTAAAAGTTAAAGGAGCAACTAGTATTAAAGGGCCGAGTAGCGTTACTGCTAAGCCTTATTTAGAGTATTTTGGAAAAAGAAACAGGACACCTTAAAAAATGAAAAAATGAAAAAAATTTGCCTCGCTTTGATTATACTACAATTCTATTCCTGTGAAATGAGTAAAAAAATTAATGTTGATTCAACGCCATTATCAACAGTTGTAAAGTTTATCTCTTCCGAATCTTTTATTGATACTGTTGAGGCCAAAAAATATATTGATATTGAAAAGGTTTATAGCAAATACATTGATAATGAAAATGCCTCCGCTCAGAAAGTTTGGGAGAATAGAATCGCCTTTTTGTCAAATTTGAGTAATGATAAAAAGTTTACACCGCATTTCAAATTCTATAACTATACAATAAGTGAACAAAATTCAAAAAAGATATCGAAAATCACCTTCACTTCAAAAAGACCGAATGAAGGAATTAAAGCCATTGAATATTCATTGGCATTAGACGCAGGTGAAAACTGGAAAATTATTGATATAGAATATAGAAAATAATTTTTTTAACCTATACAAATCAAATATAACAATACCAAATATTGCCACCGAAAATTTACAGGACAAGCTGACAAAACCACATTTTAACGGTGTGGTTTTTTTATTCCTTAATATTATCGATTTCGTCAACATCGCCATTTTCAATATTACACCATGCCATTTGAAAAAAATCGAATATTGAATTTTTTGTTCCTATAGTCACACCATCACGCACTAGTTTTAGTCTGATTTTCGTTTCAGTAGTTTCTAATACTTCAAAGGTTTGAACTTGAAATAATTTGTAGATTGTCCTTGCATGAACCGCTCTTAAAACAATATTGTAGTCAGTTTTATTCCTCATCATACTGGAATAAATCATGCCATGCATTTGTCTTTCTACTTGTCCATCAAATAAATTTTTCATCATGCATTTGGTAACTGCGGTACTCAATTTATAAAGATGATTTGTTTCTTGTGTTACATCGGTGTAAAATAAAACCAGATGGCTCGGATATATCTCGGAGCGATAGCGCGGATTTGCAATCCGTGCCCACACGCATAGAAAAACTACAATGCAACCGTTGCAGTTTTTTTATACTTTTAAA
>NZ_NKJE01000032.1:0-16424 GCF_002256285.1 Flavobacterium sp. BFFFF1
GCCAAACAGTACGACGGCACCATTTTTCACCGCGTGATTCCCAACTTCATGGTGCAGGGTGGTGGCTACAACGCCAAGTACGAGGAAAAGATTACGCGCCCGCCCGTGCCACTCGAAGCACAAAATGGCCTGAAGCATGAGATGGGCACCATCGCCATGGCTCGCACCAACGACCCCAACTCGGCACGCGCCCAGTTCTTTGTCAACGTGAAGGAAAACCCTTTTCTGAACGCCAAGGGCCAGTCCGATGGTTACACCGTGTTTGGCCGCGTGGTGTCGGGTATGGACACGATCAATAAAATCAAGGCTAAAGTAATTGCAGGAGCGGCAAATAATCAGTTGGCCAATGAAACAGTGCATGGTCAGATCTTAAAAGATAGGGGAATCCTTTATGCGCCCGATTTTTTAATTAATGCCGGTGGCATCATCAATGTATATGCTGAAATTGTTGGTTATGACAGTGCAGAGGCTATGAGAAGGACGGAAAATATCTACAACACGACGCTTGAGATTTTTAGTTTTTCAGAGCAAAACCACATCACCACCCAGGCTGCGGCCATGTCTATCGCACAGCAGCGCATTGATGACAGGAAAAAAGAAAACGCGGCGAAATAAACCGGTTTACAATAATATTCTTATTTTTGCGGAGCGAAAGAAAAATGCTTTTTCGCTCCGCTAATTTTTTAAAAAAGTTCTTACAGGTGTTAAATAGAAGACATATACGTGTTAAAGTGATGCAGTCCATTTATGCAATGCATCAAAACGGTTCAGATAATATTGAAGGCCAGGAAAAATTTCTGCTTCACAGCATCGACAACATGCAGGAACTTTACCTGATAATGCTTTCATCATTGGTGGAAATTAAAAATGCCGAAGAGAGATTCCTTGATCTTTCGAGTAAAAAACACCTCGCCACGGCCGCTGAACGCAGCCCGGATTTAAAATTCGTCAACAATTCGGTGTTGCGGATGCTTTCAGAAAATCATTCGCTGAACACTTCTTTGGAGGATCGCAAAATCAACAATTGGTATCTAAATGAAGACTACATCCAAATTCTTCTGACCGCAGTAAAAAACAGTACATTTTACGCGTCGTATATGGCGGAACCTAAGGAAAGTTTTGAAATTGACCGGAATTTTATCCTGAATATCTTCATGGAAGTAATTGTTCCGAATGAAAAATTATACGAATATCTCGAAGACAATAAACTAACCTGGATTGATGACATTCCCGTCGTAAATACGCAGATTATTAAGGAGCTGAAAACCCTTAAGCCAGAAGAAAAAGAAGTCTTTCGTGTTTCGAAATTATACAAAGACACGGAGGACAAGGAATTTGTGAGTCAGTTGTTCAGGAAGACCATCCTGAATGAAACGGAACTTGCCAAGGAATACATCGACAAAACACCCAATTGGGATACGGAAAGGATTGCCGAAGTCGACACGATTATCCTTAAAATGGCGATCTGTGAGTTCCTGAAGTTTCCCTCTATTCCTGTCAAAGTCACCATTAATGAATATCTTGAAATTGCCAAGGAATATTCAACACCTAAAAGCAGTATTTTTATTAACGGAATTCTTGATAATCTTGTCAGGGAGTTCGAAACCACCAATAAAATTAAGAAAACCGGAAGAGGTTTAATGTAAAATTTAATATAAAAAAAATATGATTAAAAAAGCGTTATGTCTTGCAGCGATTACTGCCTTTGTAATGACAACATCGTGCAAAAAAGAATCTGATACAAAGGGCCCGAACACAAAAGGTTTTGCGGTCATGGATTTTACCGAAAAAGAGTTTGATTTCGGAAGCATCCAGCAAGGTGACAAGGTAGAACATACTTTTGTATTTAAGAATACGGGAGACAAAGATTTATTGATCACGAGGGCCATTGGTTCATGTGGTTGTACAGTACCTGATTATCCTAAAAATCCAATAAAACCGGGCGAGCAAAGTCAAATCAAAGTGTCATTTAACTCCGCAAATAAACACGGAAAAAATCGGAAATCTGTTACGATAACAGCGAACACCATCAAAAAACAAGAACAAATCTATATTAAAGCCGATATTGAAGGCGGCAATACTTCGGGAATCAGCGCACACAGCAGTAAAACACAGTCATAAATTATGGGAAATCCAATATACATCCAAATCGTTTTAATGATCGTAATCATTTACTTTTTTATGATCAGGCCGCAGCAGAAACGTGCAAAAACAGAACGCGAGTTCGAGAGCAATCTTAAAGTTGGAGATAAGATTGTTACAAAAAGTGGTATCCATGGCAAGATTTCAGAATTGGCTGACACCACTATGGTGATTGAAACCATGTCTGGGAAACTAAAAATGGAACGTTCCGCGATCTCTATTGAAATGACAGCCAAATTGAATGCTCCTGCGAAGTAATTCGTTGGTAATAAAACAGGAAAAACGCCGGCTTCAACCGGCGTTTTTATTTTAAAAAGTTTTTACTTTTTCTTCTTTTTGGATTCTTTGGCGTGAACTTTTTTGTCACTACGCACATCTTTTCGTTTAAAATCACCGGCCGCTGTCAGCTCAGCGATTCGGATGATCACATCTACCGCTTTCTGCATGCTTTCCACAGGAACGTACTCATATTTACCGTGGAAATTGTGTCCACCTGCAAAAATATTAGGGCACGGCAGTCCCATATAAGATAGCCTGCAACCATCTGTTCCTCCGCGAATCGGCTTAATAATGGGCTTTATCCCGAGTTCCTTCATGGCCTTTTCAGCAAGGTCAACAATGAATTTTACTGGCTCTACCATCTCCTTCATATTGTAATACTGGTCTTTGATTTCAGTGGTTACAATATCTTCGCCGAACTGCTTCGCAAATTTTTTATTGATTTTCTTTGTGATTTCGTGAACCAGCTCTTTTCTCAGCTTGAATTGCTTCGCACTATGGTCGCGGATAATTAATTCCAGCACCGTCTCTTCGATACTTCCGGTTAAATGATGTACGTGAAAAAATCCTTCATATCCTTTTGTCTCCTGAGGTGTTTCGCCTTTTGGCAACTCGTTGATAAAGTGGTTTGCAATCAGCATGGAATTGATCATTTTCCCTTTAGCATATCCCGGGTGCACACTTTTACCTTTAAAGGTTATTTTCGCGCCCGCAGCATTAAAGTTCTCGTATTCAAGTTCGCCAATTTGGCTTCCATCCATAGTGTAAGCCCATTCGGCGCCAAATTTAGCCACATCAAATAAATCCGCGCCACGGCCAATCTCTTCATCCGGCGTAAAGCCAACGCGAATTTTTCCGTGCTTGATGCCTGGATTCTGGACGAGGAATTCCATCGCCGACACAATTTCGGTCAGTCCCGCCTTATCATCTGCACCCAATAACGTCGTTCCGTCCGTGGTAATCAGCGTTTGGCCTTTATATTGCAGTAAGTCTTTAAAATAATTAGGAGAAAGCACGATATTCTGTTCAGCATTGAGCACAATGTCTTTTCCGTCGTAATTCGGCACAATCTGTGGTTTTACATTTGCCCCGGTAAAATCTGGCGTTGTATCATAGTGCGATACAAATCCGATTACCGGTACTTCGTGATCCACATTGGAAGGCAGCGTGCCCATCACATAGCCGTTTTTGTCGATCGTTACCTCGGTAAGCCCGATGTCCTTGAGCTCTTTTGCAAGCTTCTTTGCGAGTACGAGCTGTTTTTTAGTACTTGGAGTGGTTTCTGAATTCGGATCAGATTCCGTGTCAATCGTGACATAACTTATAAATCGGTCAATCAGGTGTTGCATATGGGTTGGATTTGGTGCAAAGATACAAATTCAGCGAGTTGATTCATGTTAAGTTTTTTTGGCAGCTTTTTCCCGCATCGCTTCGCTAGGTATCTTCATTGAAAACTCTCGCTTTCAATTCGATAAGGCTGTATCTTTTCCCGGCTAAAGAAGCCAGGAAAAGGATGCCGCTTCCATCGGGGCTGGGGTTCCACTGCGATAATCAAAATTTGTGGATTGAAAGTCAATCGCGTTAAAGGCCACATCAACCAAATGATTAACGGTGGTAACACTTTGAAGTTTTGGCACAAACGAGTACTTTTGTGCCACAACACAACAACCATGTACAAACTGCTCGTCCGCCCAGTCCTTTTTTGGTTCGACCCTGAAAAGGTACATTATTTTACGTTTTCACTGATCCGTTCTCTTTGTAAGATACCAGGTGTCCCTGCACTGTTCAGGTCATTGTATGAAGTGAAGGACAAGCGGCTGGAAACAGAAGTCTTCGGACTTAAATTTAAGAATCCGGTAGGCCTCGCCGCTGGTTTTGACAAAGATGCGAAACTTTTTAACGAACTGTCTGATTTTGGTTTCGGGTTCATTGAAATCGGGACATTGACGCCAAAACCACAAGACGGAAATCCCAAAAAACGGCTGTTCCGACTGCGGGAAGATTCCGGCATCATCAACCGTATGGGATTTAATAACGGAGGCGTAGCGGAGGCAGTGCAAAGGCTGAAAAAGAACAAGGGTGTGTTAATTGGCGGAAACATCGGTAAAAACAAGGAAACACCAAATGATGACGCCGTTTCCGATTACGAGATCTGCTTTGACGCCTTGTATGACCACGTAGACTACTTTGTGGTAAATGTCAGTTCGCCAAACACGCCCAACCTGCGTGCTCTTCAGGACAAGGAACCGTTAATGGCGCTTTTGAACGCGTTGCAACTGAAAAATTTTACAAAGTACAAGCCAAAGCCAATCCTGCTGAAGATCGCGCCAGATCTTACCGACGGGCAACTTTTAGACATCATCGATATCGTGAAGGAAACAAAAATTGCGGGAATTATAGCAACCAATACGACACTATCGCGCGAAGGCCTTCAATCAGGAAACAAAGCAGAGACAGGTGGTTTGTCGGGTAAACCGCTGACAAAAAGAGCAACCGAGGTCATTCGTTTTTTGTCAGAGAGAAGCAATCGCGCTTTTCCCATTATCGGAGTAGGGGGCATTCATACCGCTCAGGATGCATTGGAAAAGCTGCAAGCCGGCGCGAGCCTTGTACAGCTTTACACTGGTTTTATTTATGAAGGCCCCGCATTGGTAAAATCAATAAACAAGGCTATTTTAAGACATCAGCGGTAAGCAGTAATTGACTATAAATCCTGTCAGCATCGCAATTCCGAAGCTCAGTAAAGTGCCAATCAATACATATTCGGTGAGCTTTCGTTCCTTGGCCTGCATCAGATCGCCGAAGCGGAATATCGATTTTGCGCCGAGTAAAAAGCCAACCGCCTCAAAGTGACCGGTAATCAGAAAAAAGAAGACAAACAGCCGTTCCAGTATACCAATATAATTTCCTGCGTTTACAAGTGAATCGTCTCCTTTTTCCTTGCTTTCGGGTGTCCAGATCGATATAATATTTTTAATGAGAACTGATGCAGGGTTGGTTAGCAACAGCATTCCGGTGAACACCAGCCAGAAGCGGTTGTCGAAGATTGTGAAGTCGATGGGATTGCCGGTATAAATGAGCGTAATACCGGCCAATATTGACAGATGCAGAATTTGATCCGCAATAAACCAGCTGCGTTTTGACGTTGGGTTCTGGAAATATAATTTCATCCAATCGATTAAACCATGAGTCAATGCGAGGAATAGGGCAAACCAGATAAAGCGGATTTCACGGACCATGGTCCAGGCCAGTAAACCATGTAGGATGATATGAAAATAGAGGTAAATGCTTTTGTGTTTCCTTTGTTCTTTATGGACAACCCATGCAGTCGGTTGTAGCAGGAAATCCCCAAGTAAATGCGCCAATAGTAATTTTACAAATAACATCATAGTGTCGTTTTTTGGAGCTGTTGCCTGTAAAACCTTTCGATTTCCATGATGAGTTCAAACTGAGACCTTTTTTGCCTGCGGCTTACAGCAGCTTGTGTGATTCCCAATTGCTGTCCGATTTCCTCCTGCGAATATCCCGGGTTTTTCATGGCTGTGAGTACAAACTCGGCGGATTGGGGCAGCCAGCCCTGCATTAAACAAGTACCAAGTTTGAACAACAGGTTCATTTGTTCGTCAAAATCAGCATTTCCGGTGTGAATTGCCAAAGTCAGCTTTTGCTTTTTTAAGGTTTCAAAAAGGGCGCCGGAACGGATAAATGCCGGTCCATTACTTTCGGAAATTTTCTTGCCACTGAACGTTTTTTCGCCAATTCCAATGCTTATCCGCGCATCGAGACGAATCGTCTTCAGCCATGTTTTTATCTCTATGGCGGCAAATAATGCATCTTCTGGGTTTCCAATCTCCAGCTGGAATTCATCGCCACGGAAAATTTCCCAATCGATCGGATTTTTTCCTTTGGTATTTAAGATTTTTTTCAAACCTTCCATCCAGAAACCGGAATCCAGTTTTCTGGAATTGATGATGTCGCCTGTTATAATTGCAGTCATGATTCAAATATATAAAAAGTAATTCACATTGAATATAACCAAATTTAATCATAATTTTAAAAATGATCAAATTAAATCATATTAAAACATATGACGTTATTAAGTCATATATATTGTTATTACCTAATTGAGGTATAGATTCCATGCTAATTTTCAAAAAAAACGATTTCGTACAATCCAATACTTTCTTATATTTGACTCCAGATGGAACCAATAAAAATTATCGAATGCCCTCGCGATGCCATGCAGGGAATTAAGCCCTTTATTCCGACGTCGCGCAAAGCATTTTATATAAAGTCGCTACTGCGTGTAGGCTTCGATACAATTGACTTTGGCAGTTTCGTATCCCCGAAAGCGATTCCGCAAATGCAGGACACCGCCGAATTGCTCGCCAGCCTCGACCTGTCACAAACCAAAAGCAAACTGCTGGCTATCATTGCCAATACGCAAGGCGCCGCAACCGCTTCAGTACATAAGGAAATCCAGTATCTGGGCTTCCCTTTTTCCATTTCAGAAAATTTCCAGATGCGAAATACGCATAAGACGATTGCCGAATCCCTGGTTACATTACAGGAAATCCTTGATATAGCCGACAAGACCAATAAGGAAGTCGTCGCCTATCTTTCCATGGGTTTTGGAAACCCTTACGGCGACCCGTGGAATGTAGAGATTGTAGGGGAATGGACTGAAAAACTCGCTGGAATGGGCGTGAAAATTTTATCCCTTTCAGACACCATTGGCAGTTCAACGCCTGAAATCATTGATTATCTGTTCTCCAACTTAATCCCGAAGTACCCCAATGTCGAATTTGGAGCGCATTTGCACACGACACCTGACAAATGGTTTGAAAAAACGGATGCCGCTTACAAGGCGGGCTGCCGCAGATTTGACGGCGCCATTCAGGGTTTTGGCGGCTGTCCGATGGCAAAAGACGACTTAACCGGAAACATGCCCACGGAAAAACTGTTGTCTTATTTCACTACACAAAAGGAATCTACGGGAACGAGCCCAATGGGTTTTGAAAGTGCTTACAATGAAGCCACGAAGTTATTCGGAGAATTTCATTAATCAACGGCTTTCCACCACGGTTCAAAGGTGCCTGGGGCATCAAGATTAACTTTCTCACCAATCAAAGGTGTCCACAACGGGAGATTTACAGCCTGGGCAGCAGCGGAAGCAAGCGTTACCGGCTCATCCCACGCATGAAGCGCCAATGAAAATTTCCCCCAATGTACCGGCATCAACGCTTTTGCCTTTAGGTATCTGGCAGCAGGCACGATTTCGCCCGGCATCAGATGAATATTTTTCCAGCTTTCATTGTACTGCCCGCACTCGAGGATGGCCACATCAAATGGCTCATAATCATTTCCTGTCTTAGAGAAGTGCGTATCATAGCCACTGTCACCGCCAATGAATATTTTCCGGTTCGGTGTTTGCAGCACAAAGGACATCCAAAGCGCCTGGTTCCGTTTAAACAGCCTCCCTGCGAAATGACGCCCGGGAACCGTGTGAACCGTGAATCCGTCGGGTAATTCAATGGTTTCATCCCAGTCTTTTTCGATGATAATATCCGGGTTAAAGCCCCAATGTTCCAAATGGGCTCCGGTACCCAGCCCGGTAATGACCGTCTTTACTTTTGGTTTTAGTTTTGTAACCGTATCATAATCCAGATGGTCCCAATGGTCATGCGTGATAAATAGATAATCTATTTCCGGAATATCATCTGTGGTATAAACATCGGCTCCTTTAAAACTCTTAGTCGTAATCGGAATGGGAGAGGCGGCACCACTAAACACCGGATCGACCAAAATCTTTTTGCCGTCAATCTGTAAAAAATAAGAAGAATGCCCAAACCACACCAGTATATTTTCCTGTGCATTTAGCCCGTGCAGATTTGTTTTTTGCGACGGCATTGTTTGTTTTGGCTTATTCCTTTTGTCTTTTTCGAACAATACTTTTTTAAGTACTTTAAAAAAAGTTTCTCCTTCGGCAAGATCAGGTGTAAAACTCAAATTCTGGAATTTCCCATCGCGGTAATTGGGAGATTTCCTTATTTTTTCAAGCCGTGTACCTGAAGGCAATTTTCCGAATTTCGGATGCTGTAAAAAAAGATAAACGGCAGTGATTAAGACCAGCAGCATAATTCCCGTGACGAGCATATCAGTAAATTTTGGCTAAAGTAAATCCAAAGCCCAATTATTGTATGGGTTTTAACTTAGTTTTTAATTTTGTTTTTCATCGGATGCCAATCTTTCAATTTTTAAATCTTCAATCTTTTAATCCAATTCACTATATTTGCACGCAATTTAACTACAACACAAATTGCAATGATCGCACACAACTCTAAGATCATCGGCGAAGGCCTCACCTACGATGACGTCCTGCTGGTCCCCAACTATTCTAATGTCCTGCCACGCGATGTCAGCATCCAATCGCGGTTCTCGAGAAATATTACGTTAAATGTCCCGATTGTTTCCGCTGCAATGGATACCGTTACCGAAAGTGCTATGGCGATTGCTATGGCCCAGGAAGGGGGTATCGGCGTATTGCATAAGAACATGACCATTGAACAACAGGCCGCGAAGGTGCGTAAGGTAAAACGCGCCGAATCCGGAATGATTATTGATCCTGTCACGTTACCGCTTACGTCTACCGTGGCAGATGCAAAAAATGTGATGAAGGAATTTGGTATCGGAGGTATCCCGATCGTCGATCAGCACAAAATCCTAAAAGGTATCGTGACGAATCGTGACCTGCGTTTTGAAAAGAACAATGCCCGGCCTATAGTAGAAGTCATGACCAGCGAAAACCTCGTAACGGTCGCTGAAGGCACTTCGTTGCAGGAAGCGGAAGTCATCCTGCAGGGACATAAAATTGAAAAGCTTCCGGTCGTGAACAGCAGCAACCAGCTTGTTGGGCTGATTACGTTCCGAGATATTACAAAACTAACACAAAAGCCCATTGCAAATAAAGATGTCTATGGGCGCCTTCGTGTAGCCGCTGCCATCGGTGTAACGCCGGACGCAGTGAACAGGGCAGAGGCACTGGTTAACGCGGGAGTCGATGCCATTATCATCGATACAGCCCATGGGCATACTGAAGGTGTCGTAAATGTGTTGAAGCTGGTTAAATCTAAATTCCCGGATATCGATGTCATCGTTGGAAATATAGCCACCGCCGAAGCAGCCAGATATTTGGTTGACCATGGCGCCGATGGCGTGAAAGTAGGCATCGGTCCAGGCTCGATTTGCACGACACGTGTCGTTGCGGGTGTTGGCTTTCCCCAATTTTCTGCAGTTCTCGAAGTCGCTGCTGCCATCAAAGGCACAGGCGTACCGGTTATCGCTGACGGCGGAATCCGTTATACCGGGGATATTCCGAAAGCCATTGCCGCTGGTGCCGACAGCGTCATGATGGGTTCCCTTTTAGCGGGAACAAAGGAGTCTCCGGGCGAGACCATTATTTTTGAAGGCAGGAAGTTCAAGTCGTACCGTGGAATGGGTTCTGTCGAAGCCATGCAGGAAGGTTCTAAGGATCGTTATTTTCAGGATGTGGAAGACGATATCAAGAAATTGGTTCCGGAAGGAATTGTAGGCCGCGTGCCATACAAAGGCGAATTGAACGAAAGTATGCAGCAATTCATCGGTGGGCTTAGGGCTGGAATGGGTTACTGTGGTGCCAAAGATATCCCGACATTACAGGAAAATGGTCGTTTTGTGCGCATCACTTCGAGTGGAATCACGGAAAGTCATCCGCATAATGTAACGATCACCAAGGAAGCGCCGAATTATTCCCGATAAGTTTTAGCCATTTATTGCCTTTTTTAAGGCAACTTTTAAACAGTAATTTTAAAATGATATGAGAAAAATCATCATGCTGATGGTAATTGGTTCCCTGCTCATGGCCTTCCAGTGTGACGACGAAAAAGAACCCACAATTGTAAGGAACAATATCAAAGCGAAGATTACTTCGCCGTTGAATTTAAACGTAAATGATACCATCTGGCTTCGCGGGAAAGTGTCCTCAAGGGTGTACGACTTACAAACCAAAGATTCTGTTTTTTCGGATTATCCTTATGCATTGCAGATGTCCATTTACCGATTTGCCAGTCCAACGGCAAACTACAATGCGGTGGATGCGATCAATAAATTTGAGATCATCTATCCCGCTGAGTTAGTAGATTTTCTTGATGTCTGCAACAATTCGACGATGACAGTATATCCTACCTTAACTCAGGACGGATCGGCTTATGCTTTACGGGTTGGTTTTAAGGCAAATGCTGCCGGCGATTACCTATTTAAATTTTCTTCCGAGGTTGTGCTGGAGAACGCCGATCGAAATTTCGATATAATCGGAGAATATGTCAATCCGAACAACAATTATTTTATTGGATTTAACAGTTGCGGCTCGTATTCATGGGCCACAGAACCTTTAAACAGTGATATTTGTTTTTCCGTAAATTGATGATCTGATTGGTGTTGAAGCTAAAAATCGACTAACTCCGCGCCAGCTCCGAAAGTAGTTTCTTACTTCCCACAATCCATAAAATGTCGTCTTTTTCCAGAATTAATTGGGATTCCGGATTTAGGGTTCGTTTCCCACGTCTTTCAATACCCACTACAAGACCATTGGTTTTTTCACGCAGCTCCGACTCACGAATGCTTTTCCCAATAAATACATCCTGGCTGATTTCGATCTGGCGCAATACGATATCAGGTTCGGTGATTTTCTCAGGCATCGCTATTTCATTTTCATTAAGGAATTTTTCCAGGTCCTTTACCTGCTGGTCAGTCCCGATGACACAAATTTCATCGGCTGGGAAAAGGCGTTCTGCCCGCCCTGGAATATTGATGGTAATGTCGCCCCGTTTTATAAAGGCAATGTTGATACCAATGTCTTCCCTAAGCCGCAGTTCTTCCAACGTTTTCCCTACAATGTTAGATTCTTTCTTAATCTCAAACGTAGCCATGTGCCCTTCCCAGGGCGTTAGGTCGCTCCGCGTAAACTTCGCCCTAATGATCTCGCGCGCATTCAGGTTCTTCATGAAATGATTCTCAATCCGGTGGTATTGTGCGTTAAGTTTTTTGGGGAACATAATATACAGCGCTACCGCCGACACGAAAGCGATCAAGGCCACTGCCGGAGAGAAAAAATTATCAAGTAAAAATCCGATGTACAGCAATGTCAGGATAAAACGGAACAGGATCATCATGATAAGAGGCCCGCGATACCTTCGTTCCTGTAATAACACCAGTACTTCGTCGGCCTTGACGCGGCGTAACGCAAGTGCCCATAGGAAAGGAGACAAAGCGACTAACGTTCCCAATGCGACCAGTGCATTGCCAAACTGCGAATCTTTGGCAAGCGGCAGGATGAATTTGGCAGACAGTAGAATGCCGGCGACAATAATCACCGAATGGATAACGACCTGCGCCATGTATGCCTTTAACACCACCTGCCAGTTGCTCACCGATTTTATGGATTGGGCATTTGCGCTGTAACGTTCAATCTTTTTAATCCATTTGCGTGGAAGTTTTCGGGCAAGAAGCGTAGCAAACGCGGGTGCGGCCCTAACCATAAAAGGCGTGGTAAATGTGGTCACGGCTGAAACTGCTACAACGATCGGATAAAGGAAATTGCTGGTCACATTCAGTGTCGCGCCCAACGTAGCAATAATAAAGGAAAATTCCCCAATCTGTGACAGGCTCATCCCGGTTTGTACAGATTGTTTTAACGGTTGCCCGGAAATGAGAGAACCTATAGTAGAACTTAATGACTGACCAATAATCGTCACAAATGTCAGAATCATCACCGGTCCAGCGTATTCCAGCAGTGTGTCTGGATTGATCAACATGCCCACAGACACAAAAAACACGGCCCCAAAAAGATCTTTGACCGGCTTTACCAAATGTTCAATATGTTCAGCCTGAGTAGTTTCTGCAATAACGGAACCCATAATAAAAGCGCCCAAAGCTGGTGAAAATCCTACGCCATCGGCAAGAATCACCATCATCAGGCACAATGCGATGGAAACAATCAATAGCATCTCGTCACTCAGCAGGCTTTTGGCTTTTTTTAATAATGTGGGGATAAAGAATATGCCGGAAACGAACCAAATCGTAAGAAAAAATAACAGTTTCGCTACGGATTTTACCAACTCGGTGCCTGAAAACTGCTGGCTTACCGCAATCGTGGAAAGCAAAACCATCATCAGGATCGCGATAATGTCCTGTACAATCAATGCGCCCACCACATTTCCTGCAAATTTTTGTGCTTTTACACCCAATTCATCGAAGGTTTTCAGGATAATCGTGGTCGAGGAAATCGAGAGGATTACCCCGAGAAAGATACTATCCATGGTTTGCCATCCCATAAATTTCCCGACAGAATAGCCGATGAAAAGCATGGACACAATTTGTACGGTCGCTGTGACGGAAGCTGTACCGCCCACTTTCATCAGCTTTTTAAAACTGAATTCGAGTCCGAGACTGAACAGGAGGAAAATTACACCAATCTGCGCCCAGACTTCAACACTCTTAATATCTTTCACCGAAGGGAAAAAATCAAAATGATTTCCGGCAAGAAATCCTGCAATCAGGTAACCCAACACCAATGGTTGCTTAATTTTCTTAAACAGCAAAACTGCCACGCCCGCAGTCATCAATATCAAACCCAGATCGCTGATCAGCGGGTAAAGGTGCTGCGTGTTTGCGGTGGCTGCAATCATATCATTGTTTTAAATTCCAAGGTAATTTGATGGACTTATCCTCAATAGTTCTTCCTTTATCGCGTCACTGACTTCGAGTGTTCCAATGAAATCATGGATCGCTTTTTTGTCGATGGTCGTGTTTGTTCGGGTTAGCCCTTTCAGTGCTTCGTAGGGATTCGGATAGCCTTCGCGGCGTAAAATCGTTTGGATTGCTTCTGCTACCACAGCCCAGTTTTTTTCTAAATCATCCGCAAATTTATCGGCATTGAGCAAAAGTTTATTCAGGCCTTTCAATGTCGCTTCAAACCCGATTAATGTATGCCCGATAGGTACGCCAATATTCCTTAAAACGGTGCTGTCAGTCAAATCACGCTGCAGTCTCGAAACAGGTAATTTTGCGGACAGGTGTTCAAAAATAGCGTTTGCAATTCCTAAATTTCCTTCGGAATTTTCAAAGTCGATTGGGTTCACTTTGTGTGGCATTGCTGAAGACCCGATTTCTCCCGCTTTGATTTTCTGCTTGAAGTACTCCATTGAAACATAGGTCCAAACGTCGCGATCAAGATCGATAATGATATTGTTGATTCTTTTCAGTGCATCGAAAAACGCCGCAAAATGGTCATAATGCTCAATCTGGGTTGTTGGGAAGGAATGCTGTAAGCCTAAAACGCCTTCTACAAACTGATTTCCAAATTGCTTCCAGTCAATCGCGGGATAGGCCACATGGTGTGCGTTGAAATTTCCCGTTGCGCCGCCAAATTTAGCTGCAAAGGGAACATTGAACAGCAAACGCAACTGTTCCTCAAGCCGTTCGACAAAAACTCCGATTTCTTTACCCAATCGGGTAGGGGAAGCAGGTTGGCCGTGGGTACGCGCCAACATCGCTACATCTTTCCATTCGATGCTGAGTTCCTTCAGTTTATTGATGAGCTCAATGAGCAGCTTTAAGTAAACATCCTGGAACGCTTCTTTCGTCGAAAGTGGAATTGCGGTATTATTGATGTCCTGTGACGTAAGGCCAAAATGGATAAACTCTTTGTATTTTGCCAAGCCAAGCGTATCGAACTTTTCCTTAATAAAATATTCTACTGCTTTTACATCATGGTTGGTGGTTTTCTCGGTTTCCTTGATCCACAGTGCGTCTTCAGTCGAGAAATCTTCGTAAATCTTCCTGAGTTTTTCGGCGAGGTTTTTATCCACGCCAGACAATTGCGGCAACGGAATATCGCAAAGGGCGATAAAATATTCTATTTCAACCAAAACCCGATAACGGATCAGTGCCTCTTCGGAAAAATATTTTGACAAGGAAATGGTTTTGCTGCGGTATCTTCCATCGATTGGCGAAATGGCGTTTAGCGCGGTAAGGTCTTGCATTGTGTGTTGTTTTTGCGTTAAAAGCAAATATAACCCTTACGTTTCAAACAGGAAAGAAATCGAATTTAATAAATGTTATTTTTTTGGTAAAAGTCACTCCAGATTTTTCCACCGTTCCTTTGTCACTTCGACTTTCAGCTGGTCGTCATTCAGCCAGACGAACGGCCTCTGGATTTTTGAAATAAATGATTTGTTAATCAGCGTATACCGCGCATTGGTAAAGCAATAGTCGATACGATGTTGTGCTGCAATCGCTTCACATTCGTGCCAGCCTGCCCTGAATTCGACCTGTTTTCCATCAGCAAGGTGTATAATTTTAAACCTGGGGTTGGTTTCCGACTGGGAGATGCATAAAATATTTTTAGGAATAAGCCTGATTTTTTCCTTGCGTATGCTGGTAATCCAGACCCCCTCATTTTGGGAGGTGCTAATCCACTGTGTGGCTTTTTGTACATATTGGGCAAGATGGGCAGTCAGTTTTTCCTGAATGGGCTTGTTCAGGAAAATGTTTACGCGGTACCTGTTCACGATTTCCTCTGAAATAAAGGTGTTTTCGCTGCCATAACCGGTAAAGTAAATTATAAACGGCCGGTAATCCGGCGTATTTGCAATCACATCCAGTAAGTCAAAAGTATTGCCTCCGCGGATAGAATAATCAAGGAATAGTAAGTCGGGTTTGTGTGCCAGAATACAGTTCATGGCTTCGTCATAACCGGCGAATAATCCAATGCAATTCCAATCAGGATACACGGACATCCGGTTCTTAATGTCGTCACATACCTGCAAATCATCTTCTGCAACAAGAAATTTATAACCTGATCTTTCCATAATCAACTAATTTAAGCATTGAAATTTTTACTACAGTACCTTTCGCCTGTTCCCGATCTGAAATCTCAAAATGTATGGCATCCTTTTGAATGCGGTTGATGATTGCAATCATTTCGTACACCGTCTGCAGGCCGTTGCCGTGCTTCCTGAAGTTATTGATTTTCGCAGCTTTTTCCCGTCCCACACCATTGTCTGTAATTGAAACAAGGTAATGGGTCGGGGTTTCTTCAAAACGTATGGCAAGCTTACTATAGCCATCTGTCTTGTTGCGCAAACCATGTAACAGCGCATTTTCAACGGGAATCTGCAACAGTCCTACAGGAATTTTCGTGTTTTCCGGAATAATGGACAGTCCTTTAACAACCACTTCGAGTTCGGGAATGAAAAGCAAACGTTGGATTTCGATGATATTTTCAACGAGTTTCCATTCGTTTTCAAACGGATGCGCAAAGTCATTTTTCTGCGTGAAGCTGTACAGTATATTGATACTTTCGCCGAGTCGGCTAATGACTTTTTCGGCATGTGGTTTGTCACCCATCTGCGACCCGATGCTGTTCAATGCATTCAGCATAAAATGCGGGCGGAACTGATTGCTCAGGCTCGCGAGGTTCAGCTGCGATAACTTCTTTTTCTGCTTTTCGATTTCACTGCGCTTTTGGAAGTAAAAAAGCATAAAGCAGATTGGGATCAGTGAAATTAACGCCCAAAACCACCATTGCTGCCAAAAAAAACCGTGGATTTTTATTGGATATTCGAAAACATTGAAACTGCCATCCTGTTGGCACACACGGATATAGAATACATAGTCGCCGGGAGACAGGTTTCGAAACTGGAATTTCGTTTTCAGTCCAGGGCTTTCAAACTGGGGTGTCTCATTTTTAACCGCTAAAGCGCCACTGATGAAGCGTGGCATATTGTCCATCGTCTGGTAACTGATCCTGATGTCAAAGCTGTTTTCGGTGGGCTTGAAATCAATATTTGTATTTGATGAAAATGCAGTTTCTGAGTTTTTTTTGTCGACAAGGACGGTTGGAATTACTTTAAATTGAGGCAACGCAAGCCACTTTTTTATGTCCCACTGGTATAACATATCGG
>NZ_NKJE01000032.1:16545-29815 GCF_002256285.1 Flavobacterium sp. BFFFF1
AAAATGGTATTTTGCTCGGTATCGCTACTGAGGTTAATTTCCATCGGATTAAGATAGCGTACGGAAACCGTTTTATTTTTATGCCATTGTTTTAGGTTAAAAAGTAAGATTTTGTCGGATGCGCCCAAGATAAGATAGTCGTCCCATTGGTGTATAAATGTGATGGCTTTACCGTTTTCAAATAGAGGGTGTTTTATCGAAATAAAATTTTTCATGGCATAGTCAGTCGCATTTTTACCATTGTAAAATAGCAGTTCGCCGTTCCTCGCGCCAATCCATAATGTGTTGTAACTGTCCAGAAGTATGGCACGCGTTCCTGCAAAAGCCTTCTTATCGGTATCTGTTTTCCACGTCCTGCATCGGCGTGATTGAATGTCATACACGCCAATACCGCGCCCGCTGCCATACCATAAGTTTCCAAACCGGTCTTCTGAAATTGTCAGGATATTCTCGAGATCCAGTCCCTGTTTTTCGTTTATTTTGTGCCAGTTGATTTTCTTTCCCGAGTCCAGGCTGCTTACGTCGGTGTGCCATATCCCTTTCATCGAAGTGCCCAGATAAAGTTTTTTATCCTTACTTATATAGGTAAAATAGCCAGACACGCTGTCGGCAATAATCCGGTGTTTGGTTGGGTTGTCATAAAGAATGAGCCCACCATTGCTTTCACCCAGGAGCAGCATTTTGTCTTTGTAGGTGGTTCCGCCATTTAAAAACCTGGTTCGGTTGTCTTTAACCTGAACCACTTTGTTTTCATTGGTAATGATACTTAACGCCGCCTGATAACTCCCCGCCCATATTTGGCCTTTGCCATCCTGCTGTAAAGTAAAAACCGAATTGGAATTGCCATTGTAAAAAAGCCGCGGATACTTTTTGATGTGCGGGAAGAGCCGTAGAAAATTCGTATTCGTTCCGCAATAATAGCTGTTGCTTTGATCAGAATACAATTTTGAAAAAAAGGTGTCACCGGCTCCGGAATTGGCAACCGGGATGAATTGATCCGAGATAAAATTATAAATATATTTTTGATTGCCCGAGACGTTCGATGCAATGGTGTCGCTTACAATAAGAAAGGGAATGTCGGGATGTTCAATTTTAATCGCTCCTTTTTTTAAGGTAAAAGCCTTGTTCTGAAAATCAATAAAGGTGAAGTTGTCTAAATCCTTAAAGTCGATGACGCGGAGTATTTTATGATTAAAAAGATATTTTTTAGCCAACCTGAACATATTATTCTCAAACGCATAACTTGTTGATTGCGTTATCTGGTTTTCAAATAAATAATGTTTCCCATTGTGTGTGTATTGAAAAACCGACAAAGTTTCTGCGGGGAATCTGCGTACAATATTGACCGTAGTACCGTCGAAGCACAGTAGTTCCAATGCTCTGCCTTTGATTGCATTCACTTTGACGAAATAAATTTTATCCTGAACCAATACGAATTGCGCCGTGATTTCTTTTAGCGATGCCACATTGATTTGCCGGACTATTTTTTTGTCCCTGACAACAAGAATGCATTGAGAGGTACAATAGTATTCGCAGTCATTGAGACAGAGTACTTTTTCAAGGGTGCCGTAATTCCGTCCGTTTAGGTCGGCGGCAACGCTGGCGTCAGCATTGTTAATTTTCAGGATTTCACCCATATAAGGCTGACACCAGACAGAACCGTCGGCATCCATGGTGATCGGATTTACTGCGTTGAAAAAATCTTTACCATAATTAAATGAGTTATAGATGAACGCATTGCTTTCAGACACCGGAAGGTCCTGTGCAAATAGTCCTACAGACAGAAAAAAGAAAAACAACCTGCTAACCATCTTACAAAAATATATGTTTTGTTGTGTTAAAATTGGTATGAGAAAGGTTTCGTGCCAGTTTTAGGCGGTTTGATGACTTGTCGGTTTTTTGATGTCAAATTTTTTTAGAGGTTTGACGAAAATAATATACCAATGAAACTACTATTTTCCTTATTGTCAGCTGTGTTATGTATTAGTAATATCACCGCACAGCAAAAGCTCATTGCGATTAAAGGTGCCGCAACTGATGCCATTGCAACTACTTTAAACGATGCGATCGCTATTGCGCAGCCAGGCGATAAAATATACTTACCCGGTGGAAATTTTGAGTATACAGGATCATTGGAAAAACCGGTTCACATCATCGGTATCGGATTTCAAAATGGTTTGCACGTTGATGGGAATACAATTATAAATGGAGATTTTATATTGAACAGTGAAGGTAGTAATTCAATTTTTGAAGGTTTTTACTTGTCTGGTTATTTTAGATGTGGAACTCAAGTTACCGCTAATAATATAGTGATTAAAAAGTGTAATTTTAACGGGATTGCTGGTTCAGGAAATTTTGATTTTAGTTGGACAAATTGTCAAATAACCAATTGCGTTGCAAGAGAAAATTTGAGATTTAATTTTAGCCCATATTGGGCCGGAGGATATTTAAACAACAGTGTAATTTCAAATAGTTTTATTTATACAGTTTTTGGATTACAAAATTCAATAATAAAAAATTGCATAGTAGGCAGTAACTTCTCCATAAACTCGTGTATAAACTTAACTTTAAAAAATTGTATTTTTTCCTACTATTCAGGGTCGGGAGTTGGAGGCACAGTAACAACGAGTTCGGCAAATTTAACTTTTAATAATAATGTATTTTATTCTGGAAATTCTTCAACTTTAGGCGATGGAGTTTTATCTAATTTAAGCCCATTATATTACAACTCAAGTGCTACAGAGGTTTTTGTAAATGCTGCCGATTTCACTTTCAACCCAACCTTTGATTTCCAGCTGTTACCCACATTTGAGGGCAATAACTCTGGTGATGACGGAACCGATATCGGTATTTACGGAGGCCAGTATCCATGGAAGAACGGTTCATTACCAATCAGTCCGAATATAGAGCAAAACAGCAGTTTTCTTGATGTTCAGAACGAACAGTTCAAATTGCGCGTGAAAGTGGTGCCTCAAACGAATTAACCGATGAGAAAAATATACTTTCTATTTTTATTGATTTGTCAATGCTCATTTTCGCAGCAGATAACACAGGTAGAATATTGGTTTGGCAATGATTTTGGTAACAGGGTTTTGCAGGCAGTTACCGTAAATGGCAATGACGAAACCGATTTGAGCATTCCATTTCCGGATAACGATACCAATCAGATTAATGATTTTATTCATTTTCGGTTTAATGACAGCAACGGCAATTGGAGTGCTGTTTATTCGCAGCAAATGCATGACGCTGAGGATACAAATGCCTATTTGATACAAATGGAATACTGGTTTGACAGTGATTTTGCCAATAGGGCCATCGTTTTACCCACCCAGTTTATGGGAAATAATGGTCTCGATCATCAGGAAGCAGATATCGACTGGCAGCCAAACGCACAAACCATTTACTATCGTTTCAAAAGCAAATACATCCAATGGTCGGCGATTCAATCGTCCCATATTGATGCGATAGAAAATCGGAATAACCAGATCTCCTCTGCCGAATTTTGGCTCAACGATGATTTTGAAGCAAGACAAATCATTCCTGTCGGGACCAACAACTCATTTTACCTGGATCTTCGGCAACTGATAATTAATACTGATGTTCAGGAAACAATTCATTTGCGTTACAAAGACAGAACGAATCGTTGGAGCAGTATCTATTCCTTTCATTCTGATTATCAGGGTGATTTGATTGAGCCGGCTCCGGTTGGCGCCATCAGTTTGTCCGCATCAAAGCTGCCGGCAGGTAAAATTAATTTGACGTGGAACTCGGTTGAAAATGCCAAATTATACCTACTGTATCGCGATGGCCAGTATTGGAGTTCGTTAGAAAATTCCCATCATCCTCAAAGTCTGGAAGCGTCAGATTTCCCACCGTTAGGCAACCATTCTTATTATGTTGTAGCAAAAAATTACCTGAACCCAAACGGTTTAACAAGCAACACCGCCGATGAAACCATCAATCAAAGTGATATTGATGCTCAGGATAATCCCGCAAACACCATTTTGTACGGCACTTTAAACGGCATGATAACCGATGCTGCCGGCAATAGGATCGACGATGTTTTGATCACATATTCGCATGACGGCTATAGCGTTTACAGCAATTTAGGACAGTTTAAACGGGACGGGATCCTTTACGGAACGCAGGGCAATATAACCTTGTCAAAGCCGGGGTTTAGTTTTGCGGCGGTGAATAGTTTTGGTTATGATATTCATGAACCTTTGCAGAATCTCGCTTTTATTGGTACCTCTGAAAACACAGCAAATCCAATCGAAAACACCCAGGTTTTTGCTTTAGGGCAAACCACTGGTTTTATGACGTTAACCGCGGATCCTCAATACAAATCATTGTTTGAAACCAGCGTAACGATAAAAAATATCGGATTGACTGCATGGAGTGGCAAGATCCATTTGGTTGCGAATAAAACAGCTTCGGCGGGCTGGAATCCGTACACGATTATAGACGAATTGCAGGTTTCTAACCTGGGAGCAGGACAGGAGCGCTTGTTGGAGTTTACAACATCAGCGCTGGCTTTGCAACCAGGCGATTACAGCCTTAAGATTTTGGCCTACAGGATTGACGGCAATTTGAATTCCACAATTCAGGATGTGATGCTTAATGAAAGTATAGCAAATCAAAATAACAATATCACAGTTGACAATATTGCCAATATTCAAACGCTGCATGAAGCGTTGGATTTATTAAAATTAACTCTGGAGGGAACACAGTTTTTTACAAATTTGCTTGTACAGCCGGATGATTCACAAACAGGAACTGATGGCCTGCTGTTAAATCAAATCTTCCAATCGGTTTCTGACGGATTAGAAACTTCTGCCGATGCAATTGAAAAGATTACTAATACCATCAACGTACTCAATACTTACAATGCATTGGTTAATGCTGAAAATGAAAAAGACTACTGGAAAGCCATCAGGAATTTAATGGGCTTTTGCGATAACACCGTGTTGTGCAAATTTTTAGAAGTTTACCTGGATGTCGCAAATGTGGCCATTCAGGAAATAGAGGATATAGAAAATCTGAGTTTCGCAGGTTATGCCGAAGGCAATTTCAACGGGTCTTCATTTTTCAGGCTTAAGGTACTTAAAACCCAGAGTTTTTTTGGCGTGCGGACTTATTACAACAAAACAGACTTTATCAGTCAGATAAAATCGGTTGAATATATCGGTTTAAATATCAATAATGCTTCTTCGTCAGCTTCCCCTTGCGACATTCAGAATCCATATCCTGCTGACACCGAAAATTTATACGTAAAAACGCCGGAACCAAACGGAGACAATTTAGATAAATACTTCATCAAAATTGTATGGACAAATAATAAAATTACATTAATCCCTTTTAGTTCAGAATATTCAGAATTTGTGCAGGCCGGAGGTAATTATTATGACTTTGAATTGGACGCAAAAAAGGCAGGCGGGAATGCTGCAAATATTAAAAAATATGCGACGGTTAAATTTAATTAATATGAGTAGAAAAATATATTGTCTGGTTTTCTTAAGTTTTGCAAATCTCTTTTTTGCTCAGATCCAGTTCAAATCGAGCGCATTTGAAACAGGGATCAGGCGTCATTTGAATGTGAACGAAACTGCAATACTTACAACAACATCAATGGATACGATCAGGAAAATTGATTTAAGCGGTTTGGGTATCCGTGATGTAAATGATGTAATCTATCTTGGAAAAGTCCGGGAACTGAACTTATCAAACAACCAGTTAAGGGATTTATCGCCTTTATTATCGTTACCACATTTGCAAATCCTGAATGTTGCAGGAAATAACATCAAAAACATCTCTACGTTTGCATTTTCAGACAAGCGGCATTTCAAACTCATCGTTTCCGATAATAATATTACAGATTTTAATTTTCTGAATCCGGCCACTTTTTCAAATGTGGTGACTGTTGGTGATCAAAGGCAAAATGGCGCCGCGCCGACTTACCTGATGAATAATCTATTCACGCTGACACAACCCAACGGACAGGCGGTAGTAAAATATAATATTTGGGATAGCACAAATGATTGCAGCCCTTTTACCATAGACTACGGCGACGGAAATACAGCAACAAACCTGCAATGTGACAGCTATACAAATACACAGCATTATTCCTATGCGGATGCCGGTTTCAAGACATTGAAAATTACAAGGGCAGACAAGATTCTGGAAAGTCATTTTATCGCCCCGTATGATTTTCAGGTAAATATTGGCGAGGCATACCCATTAAACTTAAATCTCCCACCTTCGGTACATCTGATTTCACTGCAAAATAACGATTCATCCGGAACCGCAACAATTCAGGATAATGAAATTACGTACCTGCCGCTTACCGTTGGCGATGATATCATCAAAATAGCATACCATTACGGAGACAGCAACAGGGCAGAGTTTTTCTATCTATTCATGACAAATGAGGGGGCTTTGGGAATTGGAAATACACTTGCCGATGATTCTGTCAACATATACCCCAACCCTGCAAACGGAATTGTCCACATTGAAATTCCCGATTCCGAAATAAAATCCCTTTCCCTTTACGACGTACTGGGACGTTTGGTCAAAAGCGAAGCTGGAGGCGGTTCTAAATGTCAAATCGGAGTACATGAATTACCCAACGCAGTTTATTTCTTGCTGGTAAAAACGGCTCATGGCAGTAAAACCGTAAAAATCATAAAGGATTAAGGTCAGGACAAGCATCTAAAACATCTGTTGTTATTTAAGAAGTTTCCGTCTCAGGATTTCCATTCCCTCCGAACCCACTTCAGCAATAATTTCCAAAGGATTCCGTACGTCCGGAATCTGCGCCGGCTTCGGATCAACATAATAAACAGGAACATGAGATGATGTAAAGGAGATCAAACCCGCCGCGGGATATACCTGCAATGATGTACCGATTACAATAAAAATATCCGCTTCCATGGCAATCTGCGCGGCTTCTTCCAAAGCTGGAACTTCCTCACCAAACCAAACAATATGCGGGCGAAGCTGGTGGCCATTCGGATCCGTGTCACCTAATAAGAGGTCTTTCTCCCAGTCTAAGATAAGATGCTGGTTTCTGACGCTTCTTACCTTAAACAATTCTCCGTGCAGGTGTAACACCTTCGAGCTGCCGGCACGTTCATGCAGGTTGTCTACGTTTTGGGTAACGATATGGACATCAAAATATGCCTCGAGCTCCGCCAGGATCAGATGGCCTTTGTTGGGTTGGACTTCGTGAAGCTGCCTGCGGCGCTGGTTGTAAAAATCAAGGACCAATTTCGGATTCTTACGAAAACCGTCAGGCGTCGCTACGTCCAAGATATCGTGGCCTTCCCACAGTCCGTCCGAATCACGGAATGTTTTAATGCCACTTTCAGCACTGATGCCCGCGCCACTGAGCACAACTATTTTTTTCTTTTCCATATCAATTTAAATCGCCCTATAAAACTAAGCTTTTTATTATTTTTGGCAAAAAAATAGTTATGGCCGATACCGCTTATCTGGACTATCTTGAAGGGTTCCTGACGGACAATCGAAAGGAGAAATTCCTGAAGATTCTCGCAAACCGAACCAACCATTTTACAATCGCCATTGAGGATGTGTTTCAATTGCACAACACCAGTGCCGTGATGCGCAGCTGTGAGGTTTTCGGCATACAGAACCTGCACGTAATCGAAGAGAAATACGGCAAACGGGTCGACAAGCAAATTGCGATGGGCGCACAGAAGTGGGTCGACATCAATCGGTATGAAAGTATCGAAGATTGTATAGCGAAGGTACGGTCACAAGGCTACAGGATCATCGCAACGACGCCTCATAAAGACGACTGCCTGATGGAAGATTTTGATGTTTCCCAAAAAAGCGCTTTTTTCTTTGGTACAGAAATCAACGGGCTTTCAGAAGAAGTACTGCGTGAAGCCGATGGTTTCCTTAAAATTCCTATGGTTGGTTTTACCGAAAGCCTCAATATTTCCGTTTCAGCGGCAATTATTATCCAGAATATTACGGAAAGGCTTAGGAAATCGAACGTAAACTGGAACCTGTCAGAAGCGGAATATCTGGAAAAACGGCTCGAATGGTCCAGAAATTCAATTAAGGACATCAAACGCATCGAAGCGCGTTACTATGAAGAACAAGGCCGTATTAAAAGTCAATAGTACTCTTCTCAGTGATATCATTAATATCATTAGGATGCAACTCATATCGGTATAGTCCACCGTTGCCTATGGCAAAAAGATCATTGCCCTTGATAATGACATCGTGGCTGGCGACGTTAATTGACTTCACGAAAACAGGGGCCATTGGATTTTGGATATCAAAGATCTTTACAATATCATCACATACAAAAAGGTAATGGCCGTATAATCCGATACCCTTAGGTTCGATTAAGTTGATAGAAGTCAGCAACAACGGATTGTACACGTCAACAGTGTTATAAATTTCAACGACATTGATACTACCACCGCAAACCGTATTGGAATGCAATGATACAAATGTCAGCGGGCCGTTTGAAATGACCGGGTCGCACGAAGTGAAATGCTGTGCCAATGAAATCAATACAGGGTTTTCAGGATTATCCAGGCTGTAAATGAACATTCCCGTCTGAGAACCCACAAAAAGGTAATTGTCCTGCGCGGAAAGCGTCTCCACCCTAAAGCCCACGGGCACATTATTGACCTGAACCGGAGTCTGGCTGTTAATCAGTGAAAATACGTTTATTTTTGAATCGTCAACGGCATAAAGGTAGTTGCCTTTCAGTACAAATGTAGCCAGTGACCCGCCCTGCCCATCGCCGGAATTCAAGCCGGATGATGCGTCATCGCTCGAGCAGTTAATTAACATTAGGGCCATTATCGAAAGTAAGATGTATTTTCTCATAATTATTCTTTCCAGTCGGTTACAATTTTGTTTGCTGAACTATTTTCATAAGTAAATCCGTCAGGAGAGATCTTTTGTGGAAAAACGTTTCTTGTCCGGTTCGTAACCTGTATGCGGTTTTGTATCGGATCATATTCAATCGCCACCAAATCAACTGCCTGGTTGATGTACAGGATATTATCACGAATGGCAACGTCTGTTGCGCCCGGAATGTTGAGGAAACCTATTTTCGAGGGATTTGCAGGGTTCGAATAGTTGTATATGTGAAAACCGCGATTTACGTCGGCGATAAAAAGTAAATTGTCTTTGATATAGATTTTGCCCGCTTTGATGGTGTTTTCCTGTACTTTCATTTTTACGGCTTGCTCAAAATCGGTACGATTCATCACTACCGGCTCGTAAGCAGATTCCCGGTTGTCTTCAATTTTCCAGGTCCAGCAACCCTGAAGCGACAACGTTAAAAACAGGAATAGCGGTATAAAAGTAATTTTTCTCATAGGGAGGATTTTTCTAAAGACACATAAAAAGGAAAACGTTGCGTGAAAACGGACGTAAAGACGAAAAAGAATTGGAAAACCCGGAAATCAGCTAAACCGGAAGGCTATTTTTTCTTGAGAATTTTATATTCCTCATAACAAGCGCTAATGGCATCCATGATTTGCAGGTCATTGGCCGTTTTGACAAATTGTTCGGAATAGTTACACCTTGACATAATTTCGCCAATTTCCTCTTTGCTTACGCCAAGCAGTACCGCGATGGTTTCACGGTCAAATCGGGTTTCAAGCGCATTACGAACGGCATCGTCCTTCTTCATTTCTTTAAGCCTGCGAAGTTCCGTGGGCTTTTTGCCGAAAAAGTTATAAAGCATATCCGCAGGGTTGAATATAGAGCCCAACACACGCCCAAAAGCATTCGGGGAATACGCATCGCCAGCTTCGTAAGCCGCATTAAGTCCTGAGATACTGTAACGGTAATTTTCCTTTACCGGAATCAATTTGGCATCAATTTCAAGGTAGCCCGTCAGATTATAAGGACGCACAACGACTTCTTCCAAAGCATAAGCCTTTTCCGTCATCTGTATGGTTGTGGTTTTGTTTTTGATCCAGTCGTTTGTCACACGGACCTTAATGGATTTAAACCCAAGGAATGAAATATGCAACGTATCGTTTACACTGACGGTGATTTGGAAACTTCCCTTATCATCGGAAACGGTACCCTTCACCTTGTTGATGTTAATGATATTCACATTCGACATCGGCGCGAGCGTATTGTCGTTTAAGATGGTCCCACTGACCACCTGCTCCTGCTGTTTTTCCTGAGCGGAAACTGCAAGTGTTGCGATGAAAAAAAAGAAAACTGCAAAATATCTCATACCCGTTTTAAGCGGTTTAAAAGTAATAAAACTCTCATGATATTTTGCAGTTTCCATATAAATTATGGGAAAATTAACAAATCGGGTTAGCTTTTCCTTGGACGCTTCGGTCTCGACTGGTCGCTGAAGCTCTCAGAACGTCTTGGTGCTTTTTCCGAAGTGAATTTTCCTTCTCTTCTTGGCGTTTCAGACCTGCTGAAGTTACTCTCGCTCGTCGCTGCCCGGTCAGAGGAAAATCTTGGCGCTGGTTTGTCGCTCTTGAATCCGCCACCGAAGCTTTTTCCCCCACGATCTCCACCGAAACTTCTTCCGCCACGATCTCCGCCACCAAAACTTCTGCCACCACGGTCTCCGCCAAATCCACCACCGGAACTTCTTCCGTTGTGGTCCCTGCGTCCGCCGCCGTCGTTTTTAGAAATCTCCACATTAATGCGTCGCCCGCCAAGGGTGACATTATTCAGGATTTCCATTACCTTATCAGTATGTTCAGGATCGGTATTGAAGAATGAGAATCCTTCTTTAACGTCTACCTTATATACATCGTCACGGCCGAGGTCTAATGTTTCCTTAAGGAAATCTTTCAACTGCATCCAGTCGAAATCATCTCTTGATCCGATATTCACGAAGTAACGCACAGCCCCGCCATTGCTCTCGCGTGGTTCCCTGTCCTCACGTTTTCCTGCAGATTGTGCAGAAAGATCACGCGTTTTCTTATAATAATTGATGAATCGGTTGAATTCCACCGATACCATTTTCTTAATCAGTTCTTCTTTTGAAAGCCCTTCCAGTACATTGTTGATTGCCGGAAGATAGTTGTCAATCTCGTGGTCTACCTCCGTATCCTTAATCTTGTTGGCCAGGTGTAACAACTGGATTTCACAGATTTCAATTCCGGATGGGATTGTTTTCTCTTCAAATTTCTGCTTGATGATCCTTTCGATTGAAGAGATCTTACGCAGTTCACTTTTGGTCACAATCACAATCGAAGTTCCCAGTTTACCGGCACGTCCTGTTCTTCCGGAACGGTGGTTGTAGGTTTCAATTTCGTCAGGAAGCTGGTAGTTTACCACGTGCGTAATATTGTCAACGTCGATACCACGTGCGGCAACATCCGTAGCGACAAGCATCTGGATTTGACGGCCACGGAACGATTTCATTACGGAATCCCGTTGTGCCTGTGACAAATCTCCGTGCAAAGCAGCGGCATTGTATCCGTCCTCAATCAGCCTTTCAGCGACTTGTTGCGTATCCCTTTTTGTACGGCAAAATACCACCGAAAAAATATCCGGGTTCGCATCAGCCAAACGTTTCAACGCTTCGTAACGGTCACGTGCATTCACCATGTAAAACTCATGGGACACGGTAGCCGAGCCCGAATTCTTGGCGCCCACAGTAATTTCCAATGGGTTTTCCATGAATTTTTTCGCGATGCGCGCCACTTCAGCAGGCATTGTCGCAGAGAAAAGCCAGGTACTTTTTCCTTCTGGTGTGTCGGATAAAATGGAAACGATGTCTTCATAGAAGCCCATGTTCAGCATCTCATCGGCCTCATCAAGGATACAAAAATCGATTTGCTTGATGTTTACAAGACCCCTGTTGATCATGTCCTGCATTCTTCCCGGTGTAGCCACAATGATTTGTGCGCCGCGTTTGATGTCGCGTGCCTGTTCGGTGATGCTCGCGCCTCCATAAACCGCCACGACATTGATCCCTTTTTCGTACTTCGAGTAATTCTTAATCTCGTTTGTAATCTGCAAACAAAGTTCGCGGGTAGGTGATAAGATTAACGCCTGTGTATTTCTGTTGTCGGCATCAATTTTCTGGATCAGCGGAAAACCAAAAGCTGCTGTTTTCCCTGTCCCTGTCTGAGCCAACGCAACTAAATCTGTGTCTTGTTCCAATAAGAGTGGAATCGCTTTTTCCTGCACTTCGGTCGGATTCTCAAATCCTAGATCGATAATCGCACGTTGCAGCGATTCTTTCAATCCTAATTGTTCAAATTTATTCATAAAGTATTTTAAAATATTTTGCAAAAGTACTGCTAATATTTCGCAATAACTAATATGCCTACCAGAATTGTTGATTTATTAATTATTGAAAATCAGCAATATAGCAGACTTCTTGAAACAGATCGTACCGGGCTTTGCGTTTTGCACTGCTGAAAAGCGACCGTGTTAAAAGATTTCAGTCCAGAAACTTACGGTTTTTGTAAGGCTTCCAAAAATGATACCAGTTGTTTTACCGCAATCCCACGGTGGCTGATCGCCGCTTTTTCTTCCATTGTGAATTCTGCAAGATTTCGCTCATAACCCTCCGGCTGGAAAATCGGATCATAGCCAAATCCGTTGGTGCCGCGCATCGTATTGGTAATGGTTCCCCTGAGTATACCGGGAAACAAGTGCTTTTCATTATTCAGGTTTAACGCGAGCACGGTTTTGAACTGCGCGCTGCGGTCGTTTTCCGTTGCTAACGCTTCCAACAGCTTTTGCATGTTGTCCATCGCGTTTTTCTGTTCGCCGGCATACCGTGCCGAATACACGCCCGGGGCACCGTCCAGCGCGCTCACTTCCAGTCCCGAATCGTCGGCGAAGCAGTCATAACCGTATTTCTCAGTAACATAGTCGGCTTTCAGGATCGCGTTGCCTTCAATCGTGTCGGCGGTTTCGGGAATCTCTTCGGTACAGCCGATGTCTTCAAGGCTTAGGATTTTGAAATGGGGTGGGAGCATCGCCTGGATTTCGGCAATTTTGTTTTTGTTGGATGAAGCGAAAACGAGTTTCATAGCGTAATTTTAAGGCGTAAATTTAGCCATAAATTTTTAAGACCCGTTGGTGTTGATGGGTAACGGCCCCGATTATCCTTCCGCTTGCCGGAGGAAGTCCTCCGTTAACTCAATATTTCCGTCCGAAAAATCGTCGTTTCCTTCCGGTCTTTTCCTGCTTCACTCCGGGCGTCCATCGCTTCACTCCGCGCGTCCATTGCTTCACTCCGTTCATTCGCTGCTTCACTCAGTGTGTCCATCGCTTTCCT
>NZ_NKJE01000066.1 GCF_002256285.1 Flavobacterium sp. BFFFF1
TTCAATGACGCGAATCGTGATTTCTTCACGGAGCCAATGGCGTGTAACGTCCGGCGGCTTCACGTCAGTTGCGGCTTTTGGAACTGAGTACTCTCGGCTGGACAAGACGAAGTTATGGAAAAAGCGGTTACATTTTACAAGGAAAGCAGCAATTGCGTGAAACCGCTGTTACCTGCAGTAGCTATATTTATGTTCCCAACTCAAAATAATCACCTAATAAATTTTTAAAATCTTTTTTATCTTCTTCATCAAAGTCATTTGGAATTGTAATATGGGTAGATTTACCATTGTAAAAATAGATAATTCTTTCACTTGATTCCTGATCCACGAAAGATAAAATAGCTTCACAAGCAATGGAAAATTCAATTATCCACCTTTTAACAGATTGTGAGCGTGCAAGCATAATACTCATCTTGCTAGTAACTGCATGCAGACTAATTTGGAAAAAGTCGCTGTTTTCACTTTCAGAGATATAGCAATCAAATCCACCGACTCTAATTTTTCCATTTTCCAAAATGCATTCTGCTAAATGTTCGAAGTCAGGAAAAAAATCATCTTCAAAGCTGGCAACAATTTCTGAATCAATATCAAATATTAATGACGTCAAAAACGAAATATTATTGGCGGATATAAAACAATCATTGTCTTTTGCTTTTTTACCGTCAATTTTTAGTTCATGACCATTTACATAAAGTTGATTATGTCCAATATAGAAAGTTAGTTTCTCCTGGTTTGCCCATGAATTTTTACCGAGCCAAACTAACACTTTAGATAAATTTTCCTTTTTAGTGTAGGTTCTAATCGTATAGTCTAATCCCATATTGATTCCAATTTTATGCGCAATTTTGGCGCTATTGCAGGTAACGTCCGGCGGCTTCACGTCAGTTGCGGCTTTTGGAACTGAGTACTCTCGGCTGGACCAAACGAAGTTATGGAAAAAAGAAGTTCATTTTACACGGAACGTAGCAATTGCGTGAAACCGCTGTTATGCACAGGCTCTATTTTTACTTCGGAACTTGAAAATGATATTCACGAAAAACATAATTAAGCCTAATGCAAATAAAGCTAGCATAACTTTTGGTAAAGTTGAAATTTTCCAGGTTTCCCACGCAGGATTTTCCAGATAATTTGCGAGTTCGTTTTTCACAGTTTTTTCAGATTGCTGATTGATTAGGTAAATCAAAGGCGCAGAAATGAATAATAAGTTGATTATGCCAAAATATAGGTTGGAATATCTTCTAAGAATAAAATAGTTAGCTGCATACAATCCGAAAATTATGGAACTAATAATTACTGCAGTTGTAGCAGTCATAACATAATATGTGTCATAGAAATTGAGCACAACTGTATCACAAAGTGATAAAATCATTGTGCAAATTATTAGGCCAGCAATTAGAAATAAGTAATAAGGTTTTCTCATTTGATTCGGACACGATTTTCAGCGAGCTTGTGCATAACGTCCGGCGGCTTCACGTCAGTTGCGGCATTTGGAACTGAGTATTCTCGGCTGGACGAAACGAAGTTATGGAAAAAAGAAGTTCATTTTACACGAAAAGCAGCAATTGCGTGAAACCGCTGTTATGTGGGTCGCGACACATTAGCAAAATCACACAACGTAACCACAAAGAAATTCCACTCCTAGTTTTTTAAATCCCCAAGTTTACACGCACTGTTTTCTGCGCTAGAATTTCAACGCACGCATTTTACACAATACTCAAGCTCTGATTAAGTATCGCAGAAAACTCTCGGTGACAAGAATCGCAAACCAAAAATGACAAATTTTTCCGACGACACAAACACAACGTAACCACAAA
>NZ_NKJE01000005.1:0-65235 GCF_002256285.1 Flavobacterium sp. BFFFF1
CGAAAGTCTAAAGTCGAAAGTCGAAAGTCGAAAGTCGAAAGTCGAAAGCCAACCTTGAACTCTAAAACCCTGAACCCTTTATGCAAATCCATTACCTTTCTGAAGCGAATAGCGTCCTGAACCATTTTTTGGGACAAATCCGGAATATCCATGTGCAGAAAGACAGCATGCGTTTCAGGCGGAATATCGAGCGTATTGGCGAAATTATGGCCTATGAACTGAGCAAGGACCTGCAATACAAAAACGTAGAAATCACGACACCACTCGGAATTAAAAAGACGACGGAAATTGAAAACGAGTTGGTATTGTGCTCTATCCTTCGCGCCGGTTTGCCATTGCATTTGGGTTTTCTGAATTACTTTGACAGTGCCGAGAACGGATTTGTTTCTGCTTACAGGCACCACTACAATAACGATGATGATTTTGTCATAAAAGTAGAATACCAGGCTGTGCCTAATATCGATAAGAAAACGCTATTGCTTATTGATCCGATGCTTGCCACCGGGCACTCTATGGTCGCTGTCTTCAATACGCTGCTTGAAAAAGGCACGCCTGAAGAAATCCATATTGCGGTTGTTATCGCTGCTCCGGAGGGAGTTGCTTTTCTGGAAAGCCAGCTTCCTGACAACTGTCATCTATGGGTGGCAACGCTTGATGAAAAACTAAATGCAAAGAATTATATAGTTCCGGGATTGGGCGACGCCGGTGACCTGGCGTACGGCAATAAACTATAATTGCGCGAAATAGGACAACAGACATGCGGCAATGAGGATTAGCAGCGCTACCTCGCGTACCGTTTTAATCTGCAGGCTTTCAATATAACTCGTAGCCATAATGGACAGCGGCATAAAAGTATATACGAGCAGGCTATTGTCTTTCTCGGGAGAGATTACGAAAACAACCACCGCTATGACAAAGCAAAAGACCACTTTTTTATAAGAGGCATGCAGGATTAGCGGTTTCCCAGGGAGCGAAATCAATTGTGCGAAAAAGAACAGGAACGCAATAGCGGTGAAAATTGAAAAAGCAATATTTTCAAATTTATTCCTGAAATACGTAAATGTCAGGTCAATCTGCGCCTGACTAATCATGTCGCTGATCAGCGTCTTGTTAAAAACTACAGCAAACAGCAGATAAGTCGTAGCCACACCAAAAAAAGCGATGTAGGGTATGATCCAATTGCGGTAATCCCTCGAAACGTGGAAGAAAATAGAAATAAAAACGAGCAGGATAAATAAAATGGCCCAAAAATGGAACAGTGCTGCTACAAAAACCCATAGCGAAGCATCAAATATTTTTTCTTTGGGTGTGATCAGCGACTGCAGCGAAACGAGTCTCCGCATGGCCAGCAACAGAAAAAAATTGGACACTACAATCTTGGAATCCAACAGCACCGAAGGAAACAAAATAAGGAACAGGAAGAAAAAAAGGAACGGATAAGTACTGTCTTTACTCAGTCCGTTGCGTTTTGTTACAAAATTTGTGATGAAGAGTGACCCGACAAGAATAACGAGGAATGCCGCTTTTTTAGCCAACGCCAACCCGAAACCAATCCCGTCGACCTGCCCTGACTGGATTACCACAAAGCATACTGTCAGCAGGCAAGTCACCAAAATATAATTAAATGGTCTTGATTTGCTAAAAATAGTTGTAATCATGCGGATATTTTATATTTTTGTAGCTGTAAATATAATATTTGTAACCATGTTTAAAGCATTTTTTGAAGCGATCCAGTTCCTTTTTGTAGACGTCCTTTTTTTGCCGCTTGATTTCATGAGGCATCTGGAACAGAAAAGCTGGTACGGTTGGTGGATTTCAAATGGAATTAGCTGGATCCTGATGGGCATTTGCGCTTACTTTATGATTTACTGGATCAAGCAATTGCAGTTGCATGAAAAAAATGGCGAGGAAAACCAGGACACCACGGCCCACTCGTTCTTAAAATAAGTCGAAGCCGATATCCTTTCTAAAATACATCTTATCAAAATCTAGTTTTGCTATATTTTGGTAAGATTTTTTTATGGCTTCATCAAAATCTGCTCCATAAGACGTTACTGCCAATACGCGCCCACCGTTGGTCAATGTTTTTCCGTCTTTTTCAATCGTTCCGGCATGGAAAACTATGGAGTCTGCGACCGTTTCAATGCCTGTAATTTCCTTCCCTTTCTCATAATCTTCAGGATATCCGCCGGAAACCAACATGACCGTAGCGGCGCTTCTCCCGTCAATCTCGAGTGGAAAATCTTCCAATTCGTGGTTTGAAACCGCTTTAAAAAGCGCCACTAAATCCGATTTCAGCCTTGGAATAACAACCTCCGTCTCCGGATCACCCATACGGACATTATATTCAATGACCATCGGCTCCCCTTTCACATTGATAAGCCCTATAAACACAAAGCCTTTGTATGTAATTTCGTCACGTTGCAGGCCGGCGATGGTTGGTTTTACAATACGTGTTTCTATCTTTTCAAGCAAAACAGCATCTGCAAAAGGAACTGGTGAAACAGCACCCATACCGCCAGTGTTCAATCCCGTATCGCCTTCACCGATGCGTTTGTAATCCTTTGCTGTCGGGAGGATTTTATAGCTGTGCCCGTCCGTAATCACAAAACAGCTCAACTCAATGCCGTCCAGGAACTCCTCAATGACAACTTTTGTGCTCGCCGCGCCAAATTTCTGATCAACAAGCATGTTGTGTAATTCCTTTTTTGCTTCAGCAAGATCGTTGATGATTAAGACGCCTTTCCCAGCAGCAAGCCCGTCGGCTTTCAAAACGTATGGTGGTTGCAGCGTTTCAAGAAATGCCCATCCTTTTGCAACGGTTTCAGCGGTAAAGCTTTCATAAGCCGCCGTTGGGATTTTATTTTTTACCAGGAACTCCTTGGCGAATTCTTTGCTGCCTTCCAATTGCGCCCCTAATTTCGATGGCCCAATCACTGAAATATGCTCCAGTTCCTTATCATCCCTAAAGAAATCAAAAATCCCGTTTACCAGCGGATCTTCCGGACCCACAACAACCATTTCAATTTCTTCCTGGATAGAAAAGGCCTTTATAGATTCAAAATTAGTGGGGTTGATGTTGACATTTTCGGCAATCAATCCCGTTCCCGCATTTCCGGGGGCGATAAATAGTTTTGAGCATAGCGGGCTTTGAAGCATTTTCCAAGCGAGTGCGTGTTCCCTGCCTCCGGAGCCTAAAAGTAGAATTCTCATCTGTTGTGTTTTCGTTGTGTTTGCGCAAAAATAGGCTGTTTTCGAAAGAATCAGAAACGAATAATCAAAAAGTTTAACGGTTGTGTTTAATTGCGTTTGCTTTTAGTATTTTTGGTCAAACTAGACGCTGTGTTCCGACTTTTTGACCTTACGCTTGCATTGAATGGTTTCCCGATGAAGGAAGCCAAAACCGCGTTGTCTGCCATTGTGGGGATGAATGAAAAAGAGCACCGTGAATTTGTGGAAAACAAAAAAAACGAAATTGTTGATTTTCATTTGAAACACAATACTTTTTATAGAAGCCTGCATGGGTCGGCTGCCTCTGACGCGTGGGAAAAGTTGCCGGTACTCACAAAGAAAAACCTACAGTGCCCCTTAAACGAACGGCTTTCCGAAGGGTTCTCCAATAAAAACATTTACATTAATAAAACTTCCGGGTCTTCTGGGGATCCGTTTGTTTTCGCGAAGGACAAATTCAGCCATGCGCTCACATGGGCTTCAAACATCTACCGTTTTGGGTGGTACGGCATTAACTTCAACCATTCGCTACAGGCCAGGTTTTACGGTATTCCACTGGATTCTTTCGGTTACAGGAAAGAGCGTTTTAAAGACCTGTTGTCGCACCGATACCGGTTTCCGATTTTTGATCTTTCAGACAAAGTGCTCGAGGGTTTTCTGGACCATTTCCGTGTAAAAAAATTCGATTACATCAACGGCTACACGAGTTCGATTGTGTTGTTTGCGAAGTTTCTTAAGCAGAAAAACCTCATTTTAAAAGACATTTGCCCTACGCTGAAAGTGTGTATGGTGACTTCCGAAATGCTTTTTGAAAGTGATAAATTCCTGCTGGAGTCCCAGTTCGGCATTCCGGTAGTCAATGAATACGGGGCATCGGAGCTTGATTTGATTGCCTTCCAAAATCCTGAAGGGGAATGGCAGGTAAACGCCGAAACGTTGTATGTTGAAATTCTGGACGATGAAAATAATGTACTGCCTTATGGAAAAGAAGGCCGTGTGGTCATCACATCGCTATTTAACAAGGCACATCCGTTTATCCGATACGATATTGGCGACATCGGGGTTTTAGACGAAAGCAGCACACTTCAAAAACCAATTCTGAAAAAGCTAACCGGCCGTACCAATGACGTTGCCATTTTACCCAGCGGAAAAAAATCACCGGGCCTGACTTTCTATTATGTTACCAAAAGTATTATTGAAGACGATGGAAATGTGAAAGAATTTATCATTCTCCAAACCGCGCCGGAGCGATTCCGGATTGAATACGTTAGTGAGCAGCCGCTGAGTGCGCCACAGATTAAAAACATTGCGGAGGCTATTTCCATTTACCTGGAGCCTGGGCTGCATTTTGATTTTGAGCGCAAAACAGTGCTTGACCGAAGCAGCCGCGGAAAACTGAAACAGTTTAAGTCTTTACTTTAAGCTTTTGGTATAGCGCGGTTTGATTAATAATTGCGTGAAAAGGAAAATACCCATGCAGCAAAATGCGGATATCCCATTTAACCGATGGAAGTCACGATACACTTTAAAATTATACCGCAGCAAATCCAATTTTGACGAAGAAACGGACTGCTTCCGGATTCTGTATACTGCGAGACTTTCCGGAACAGGTTGGGCAAATCGTATTTTTTTGAGTATTGTCAGCCATACGATCCAATCCTGTCTTTTCTTAATCGATGAGATGGGTATTTTTCCAAAAAAGTCGGCATCATAGATTCCGGTGAGGTTCCCTACATAATTGCAAAAGAACAGCTGTCGGTATGAAAGGAACTCCGGCGCTGCTACACGCTTGTCAAGCGGCTTTCCGTCTTCATCCATACAATCATAAAAACTGAAGGTAAAATGCGCGCCGTTTTGATGCATAAATTTTAGCTGCCGTTCGAGTTTTTCTGGTCTCCATAGGTCATCTGCATCAAGAAATGCGATATAATTTCCTCTGGCCTTTTGTATGGAATGATTTCTGGCCACCCCGGGACCCGCATTTTCATTTAACCGAAAAAGCCTGATCCTGGGATCGGCGGCGGCAAAAGCTTCAATTATCGTTACGGTAGTATCGGTAGAGCAGTCATCAGTAATCAGGAGTTCCCAATGGCGGTGGGTTTGTGCCTGCACTGAATAGATGGTTTGCGCAATAAATTTTCCGGAGTTGTAGGAGGGTGTAATAATGGAAACCAATGCTTTTTCCATTTTAATATGCTTTTTCCTCGCCTTTGAAAATGTTGATGACGGTCTGCACGATGATCTTTAAATCCAATAGAAGCGACCAGTTTTCGATATAAAAGACATCAAATTTGATTCGGTTGATCATGTCCTCATCAGTCTCGATTTCGCCTCTGAAACCTTTTACTTGTGCCAAACCGGTAATTCCGGGCTTTACGTAATGGCGGACCATATATTTTTTTATCTTATTACCATACACTTTGTTTTGAGCCCATAAGTGAGGCCTTGGTCCAACCACAGACATATCGCCCAACAGTACGTTTAAAAATTGGGGCATTTCATCGAGGCTGGTTTTACGAATAAACTTGCCGACCTTGGTAACTCTTGGGTCGTTTTTAGAAGCTTCCTTTTCGGTCATTTTATTTATCTGCATCGATCTAAACTTATAACAGAAAAATTCGCTTTTATCGATTCCCGGTCTCCCTTGTTTAAAAAACACGGGGCCTTTGGATTCCAATTTGATCAGAATGGCCAAAATTGGAACTAACCACGACAACAATCCAATTATGACGGCAAGGGAGAAAATAATATCAAATGTTCTTTTAAAAACTTTTGTAATCGGGTCGTGCAATGTTGTTCGTTGCATCGATAATACTGGTACGTATCCGTAATAATCAAGCTTTAAATTATTTGCAAACAGGATTTCTTCATTTTCTGGTATAAACTTTACTACTTTGAGGTTATTGTCGGAAAAATCAATCAGCATTTCAATATCATCTCTCGTGAGCTCATGGATTGACACATATAATTCATCAATATGATTATCCAATACAAACTGAAAGGTCTCTTCGATTTTTTGATGCCTATTACTGGAAAAGCTAAAAGTTTTTACCAGAACATAACCATAATCAGGGTTATTGACAAAAAATCCGGAAAGATTCTTAATGTTTGCGCCATCTCCTCCTATAATTACCCTCCTATAATTCCCTCCAAAAAAAGCCCTGTATTTTTTCAATGAAAAAAAGACCAGAAATTTAAGCGTTCCAACAGTTAGTACTGAAAGAACCGTAAAGGAAAAAATAACCCTGGGATTTGGATCAGTCGTGTAAATACCTAAAAAAGAGTAGCATAATATCGTAAATAACACGAACTGTTTAATCAGATTATTCAGAATTGCCACAATCTTTGTAAAACGATAAACCTCATAGAAATTTAGGTTTAAAGCGATTATAATCCAAGAAAGGGAGATAAATACCTCAAAATACAGCGAGAAAATTTCGGATAGAATAAAATAGGAAAAAATATTGATTATTAACAGGTCCGATATGTAGGAAAAAGGCCTGATGTAACCGGAATATCTTCCTGTTTTATTTTTCATTACAAAATATATTTAGAAAAGTCCTTGTGCTCTTCTTTCTGCAGTTCTTCTGCTGATAATGATTTAAAATAATCAAAAGTGATTTTCATCCCATCTGTTCTGTTTACCTTTGGTTCCCAACCCAAAATTTCTTTTGCGCGGGTAATGTTGGGTTGACGCTGTAGCGGATCATTCATGGGAAGTGGATGGTAAACGACTCTTTGCGTTGTTCCTGTCAGTTTAATTATTTCTTCCGCAAAATCTTTGATGGTAATTTCGTCTGGATTACCAATATTAACAGGAAAATGATAGTCAGAATGCAGTAGCCTGAAAATACCTTCGATTTGATCGTCAACGTAGCAAAAAGAACGCGTCTGCATTCCATCGCCGAATATTGTCAGATTTTCACCTCTAAGGGCCTGTCCGATAAAAGCCGGTATAACGCGGCCATCATTAAGTCTCATTCTTGGGCCATAAGTATTAAAAATCCTTACAATTCGGGTTTCGACATTGTGAAATGTATGATACGCCATTGTAATGGACTCCTGAAATCGTTTGGCTTCATCGTAGACGCCACGTGGTCCGATCGTATTGACATTTCCGTAGTAATCTTCGGTCTGAGGATGTACCAGCGGATCTCCATATACCTCCGATGTAGACGCAATGAGTATTCTGGACTTCTTTACACGCGCAAGTCCCAAAAGATTGTGGGTTCCTAAAGATCCAACTTTAAGGGTCTGGATTGGGATCCTAAGATAGTCGATTGGACTTGCAGGAGAAGCAAAATGTAGGATATAATCCAGCTCTCCCGGAACATGTACAAATTTTGTAACATCGTGATGATAAAACTCGAAGTTTGACAGCTTGAAAAGATGTTCGATATTTTTCAGGTCTCCTGTTATCAGATTATCCATTCCGATAACATGATAGCCCTCGCTAACAAATCGATCACAAAGGTGGGAACCTAAAAACCCTGCTGCTCCTGTGATAAGAACTCTTTTCATATTTTGTTATTTAAGATATAAAGTCGTTTAGAACCGTTTAAAGTATTGAAAAGACAGTAAAGGGTCAGAAAAAAAATGATTCCTCTTTGACGGGTCAAAAATGAATCTGTCAAAAATAGCATTATCATTGTGAACGCAAAAACAATATGTATGAAATCTTTTTTTAAAAAGGCATTTCTAATATTCAGAAACATCATTAGTAACAAAATTGCGAACGCAAAAACCCCTAATTCCGCAAAGGTCTGGACATACTGATTGTGAAAGTTAAATTCCCCATTGCCCGGATAAAGGTTATGCTCTTTCACTTTATTTCTGATCTGGTCCTGAGACGCGCTTAATCCGAAACCAGTAAAAAATATGTCCTGTTCGTAAAGCATTTCTTTAAAAATCCTTATTTGGAAAATTCGGAGAGCGGTCCCCGGCAGATAATTATTATTTTGAAACTTATCCTCGTTCCAGGCCTGATGTAGACTTATGTTATACATTTTATACCTTGCGTTTCCCGCGTCTTTACTTATTGTGTTGTCCACAAAAGCGGTTTCATATTCTAACAGAACCCGCTCTCTAACCTGTTTTATGTAAACAATTGAAAAAATTAAAAACAGACTACTTACAACAATTGTCAGCGCTTTCACACTTTTGGGTGTTTTAGAAAAATAAATATAATAGCAGATTATTAGCAATACATCTATAAAAATGATGCTTTTCGAAGACAATAAGATGACAAAAGTAATAAGCAGTGCTATAGATCCCTTTTCCAAAAGCCCCTTCTTTTTCTCCGCAACGAAATGAAAAAGTGCAAACGATGCAAAGCACGCCATATATATTGCGCTTAAATCCAATGTTACAAGATTGTGGAAGAAAAAAACATCCGAATTTCCGTCCCGAAGGTAGTGCGCAATAGCGCGACAAATAAAATAAATTGTGTATAAAACCATTGAAAAGCTATAAACCCTTAAAATGGTCCTGATACCCTCTTTGTTCGGCCTTGGCATTAAAAAGAAGGCGACTGGCATAAGCAAAAACAATAATTCCTTTCTGATTCCCGAAACGGAAGAATTAAAATCAAAGGTCCAGAATAACGACAATATCATCAAAACATATAGCAAAACTGGCAGCAGCAATTCACCTGATAGGCGTAGATTTTCTTTCCGTACAGATAACAATGTCGAGGCAAGCAGTAACATACAACTAATAGATCCGTACGCGAAATTTAAGGGGATGGTAATCAGGCTAGTGGCTAGAGCAATTGTAATAATTTCATATTTCTCTATCAAGTATCTGATTTTAAAATATTTCTCCTTTAAAAAATTTGTACTAAATTTCATTATCATTGCGGTTGGAGGCTGCAATACTTCTCCTTAAAAAATTGCAATTTATATCTATTTTTCCTGACTCCCGTTTGTTTTAGCGAAAATCTGATTTTTACGCAGAATGAATACGTTGTTAAAGTAAGCTGTTTTGTCTTTTGGAAGCACGTTGCTGAAAATAACACCGAAAAGATTATACAGGAAAATAAAAGGCAGCAGGATCAAGTGTCTGATAATTTTATTTTCCGGCAATATGTTTTTAATATAATTTATTCTAAATTGATAAATTACCTGTATGTAATTGCCTGTTTTAAAGTTGTGGACAATTTCAAATCCATTATTGGTGTAAAGATGCTGTAGCGCTGGTGTGGTATATCGCGCAAAATCATATGGCATTTCATGCTCTTCCCACATGAAAGGTGTGGTGATTACAGCATATGCCCCAGGTTTAAGCACGCGATGGAATTCTCTAAGCAATTCATCAATATTAAAAACATGTTCTAAAACCTCTGTACAGAGCATCGAATCAAAATGGTTGGCATCAAAGGGGATCTGCTTTCCATCATAAAAAACATCTACCCTTTTTTGCTTCTCTTCCCTTCCCTCAATCTTATAGTCCACTCCTATATAACTTTGGGCATCCTTAAACAGTTTTATATACGGTTTGCTGCCACATCCGAAATCAATGACGGAACCGGAAAGGTATTGGGCATTATTTTTTATAGCCTTTCTAAGCGCTTTTCTGATAAGGAAATTATGGTTGATAAACAGGCCTATGATGCCCGGATTGAATTTCTCTTTCTGTATTATTTCGCGGATAAAATTTATCATGAAAACGATTGAAGATTATTTGTATGTGTCGTAAATTGACTCGATTGCTGAGACATTGGTTTCTATATTAAAATACTTCATGAAGTGTTCCTTTGCGTTATTTCCAAAGCTTGTTTTAAGATGATCATCTTTTAACACACCTGATACTGCTTCCCCGAATACTTTGTAATCATCACCTTGCACAACATAGCCATTGAAGCCATTTGAAATAAGATCACGATTTCCATCGCAATCAGTAACTATGCAGGCTTTTGCCAAGGCGAGACTTTCAATCACAGCATAAGGTAAACCTTCATAACGTGCGGTTGAAATGTACAGTTCAGCCTTATTAATTATATGGAGCACGTCTTCCCGAGAAGTCCATTTTAGTAGCGTGACCCTATCTTTCAGGCCAAGTTTTGCAATAAGCCTTTCGACGATATCAAGTTGATCGACGTGATGGCCTACGCCCATAACAACCAAATGAATTTCACTGTCTTTGATTTCACTAAATGCTTTAATCATGAAGTCTATATTCTTTTGATAACATGGCCTCCCCACAGTACAAATGTAGCGATCTGGCCATGTTTTTTCTATTGTTAAAGGCGAAACTGACAAAATTGGATTGATGCAATTGTTGAATAGCAATGTATTCTCCCTCTTATAACCAACCTCGTTAATCCCTCTCTCTAATTCAGATTGGGAAGATGCCAAAAGCAAACTATTGGCATTAGCAAAAAAACGCTCAATTTTCAGGAAAATGTTTCTTTTTAAACCTTTAGTTTCACTTAAATATGAAAACGCCTGTGGCGTAAATAATACTTTAATACCCAAAAGCCGGCCAATGACTCTTCCAATAATTCCGCCCTTTGCGCTATGTGCATGTATTACGCGAGGTTTTTCATGTTTTAAGATACTATAGCAGCGATATAAGGCTATGAGGTCATTCCACAAAGAAATATTACGATAGATCGGAATTTTATACTCTTTTACTGAAGCTCCGTTCTTGTCCTCAAACGGTGAACTAGTGTCCATTAATCCGTGGATAACAATACTTTCATATTTTTCCGGATCTATGTTTTTTAATATTAATCGCAATGACGTCTCAACTCCACCGACACAATGTAAAACATGAATAATTTTAATCTTTTTCATCGAATGTAAATATATGCGAATTTTTAATAACCATCAGTCTGAAACTTCGTGCCGGCTAAGTTTTGAAATATATTTTTTGTCCGCATCTCTAAAGTAAAAACAGAGTATAAATCCAAAAATATAACAACCAAACTGCCTAAAAAGAACATTTTCAAAAACAAAAAATAATCCGATCGCAAGCACGATCGCAAACTGATAAAAATCCTTGAATGCATTCTTCAAGGAAATAAATAAAAAAGCGCAAAAAACCAGTAGTCCTAACAATCCTCCCCCGAGAAAGATTGCGATAAACTGACTATGGGTGTTAAATCTCTCTTTTACGAACCAATCCCTTTTTACGTCATTACCCTTTATTGATACTCCATAACAATTTGCAAGTCGGTCACGAATATCGCTTTCACCTGAAAAGCCAAAAAAAGGACTAAAGTCTTGTTGTTTAGACAATTCATAGGCGCAAGGCCAGATAATAAATCTTGGCTCCAGATCTGAAGACATGCTGAGTGTTGTTTTCAAATCTGATCCAATATTAAAACGGGTTAAGAAATTCCTATTATAAATCGCGGTCAACGCGATCATGATCAATATACATCCCAAAAGAAAAATCCGTTTCACCAATGGAAGGCGCAAATAGAAAAACAGATAAATAAAAAATAGCAACAACAGTGTCAATAGTGAATTCCTCGCAGATATGAACAGAATAAACCCGAAGCCTAAGATCCCGGAAATGATAAAGATCCATTTGTGTTTTGACTTGTTCTGGAATTGCTCTACAGACAGCAAAATACTTAATAATGCAAGAAATCCGGCGTACGGTCGCTCCAAAATCAAAAGCTTATTGATCATTTCTCCATTCCCCAAGGGTAAAGTGTGAAAAATAAAGTAGAAATTCAATATAAGTACTAGTGATTTGATGATAAAAGCCGATGCTCCAACAATTACAGCAATTTTGACCTTATCGAGTGCCTTTACTTTTAAAAATAACACCGGAAGAACAAGAAAAAAGAAATACCGGCTATAAATTGCAGAATCGACGTAAAAAGTTCCGTTTATCAATGATTTCAGAGATAGATACGCAAATAGACTGAAGAGAAGGTATACTAAAGGTGTCCTAAGGGGACTGAAATCTAATTTCTCCCTCTGAGAAATAAAGAGCGCCAGCATTACGCCAATCAATATGTTTGGAATTGCAGTAGAAAACGGCAGAATAATGGCTAGTCCACAAAATAACCAGTCAAAATATTCCGATTTAATTTTCTCTTTCATCTAATTTTCTTTCATCGTTTTGTCTGTAAAGCATTTGGTTCTTTATCTTCTTTACAAAAAAAGTAAGTTGATCCGGTACTAAATACAGAATTAAGTTTCTGAATAGCCCATAAATCGGATAATATCCAAGATAAAAATTATCCCAAATTACCTTCATCCGGCTCATAATCTGCTGTTTCCTTCTGGTAAGCGAGATTCCACCCTCATTAATTTCTACGTGAATTAACGAATCGCTAAGATTAGCGGTTTCAAAGTGCTTTACAATGTTTGTAGTAAAAGCAAAATCTTCTGCTGCTTTGTAGTGCACCGGATAATATCCAACCACATCAAGAATGTTGTTGTTGAACATAATAGACGGGTGCACAAATACTGCATTCACACTTATTTTTTTCTTAATCTCATCATGCTTCAGTGGAAAATCGTATTTAAATAAAAATTTTCCGTTTATGTCATGTGCATCGGCATTAGTTCCAAGCAATTTTATACTCGGGTGTTTCATAAGAAAGTCATACTGAATTGCAAATCGCTTTCCTATACATATATCGCCGGCATCAAGTCTCGCAGTGTATTGATATCCGTTGTCCACAATGTATTCAAGTCCATGGTTTAATGCGTGTTCGATTCCCTGGTTTTGCTCCAGGTATAAAAACTTTATGTTTCCAGATCCTTTAAAGGCTTGTACACACGCCAATTCGTCAATTTTTTCAATGCTTCCATCATCGACGATAACGACATCAATCTTCTCTGTTTCATTAATTGACTGAAGAGACGTAACAATTCCAATTGGATTGTTGAAATGCGGAATCAATAAGGCAATATTATTCATGTGCAATTTGTTTCGAGGACAAAATTATCAGAATTGCAAAAGATAACCAAAGCCCATATAACCTGAATGTATCTATCTGCAATAAATTTATGAACAGCCCGGAAAGCACTACAAGAAGTATCACGGCGAGCGTTCGCCCGTCACCATGGAGTGTTCGAATCAAATATTTGATTTTCTTTATGCAAAAAAATAGCAGTATTAAAAAAATAGAAATCCCTACAAGCCCCGTTTCTGCAAGTAATCTGGTATACATGTTGTAGCTTGGGGGAAATGCAGGCAGATTAGGATTTCTATACCATAAGGAAAATTCATAATTATGCTTTGTTGCCCAACCCGGATATTCAAACCTGCTGTAATACGTCTGTTGTCCATATCCAACCCCGATTAGAGGGTGTTCCAAAAATACTTGAAGTGCAGCATACTGCATCCCAAAACGGGATTGATTTGAAACGGTTTTAGTAAGATTACTTTTAAAATCAAGCGATTCAATCTTTTCCTCGAAGGCTTTGATAATCTTGTCACCCTTAAACACGAAAAGGCCAATTGTGAAAAAGGATACTATTAAAACGGTATTGATACCATATCGAACAAACTTTTTTTTCGGAATTATCGTGATAAAAAATATTAGTACCTGAATCAGGATTACAATAAGAGCAGTCCTGGAACCCGAATAAAAGGTCAATATCAAAATTGCTAAAGTCGGCAAATATTTTGTCACTCCCTTATTTGTAATAATGTAACTAAACATCCATCCCGACACCGTTATAAGATACACCGCAAAAAAGGGAGGTTCATCGGCGAATGCGGAAATCCTATCCTGTATGTTCCTCTTCTCGAAAAAAGGAAAGTAATTAAAAATATCAAACGCCTTTCTCGCAATACCAATTCCATAAAATCCAACAAGGGCTTCGAAAAAACTGAATACACATGCGAGCATCAAAGAGTAAAGAAAAATCTTCCTTATTTTTGTAAGGATATCCCGGAGAGACATTTTGACCATCACATTGTAGTAAAAAAGGAAAAAAATCAAGGCTGAGATGCAAAGTGCAAAAAACTGCCGCACAAAACGGTTCAATCCTGTCGTATGCTTAAAAAAACTGCTGTTGACAGCACCTGCATTTAAAATTGTCGAAATAACGCACCAACAAAGAAAAATCATGATAATCCTAAATACCGGGCTGGAAACAGGGATTCTTATTTTCTTCGAAAAACATAGTATAAGAAATCCCGCCAGAAAAAAATATGCGCCCGACTCATTCTTAAACTCGCCTAAAGCTTTAATCCCAGTGAAGCAATTGAAAGGGAAAAAAAATAATCCCACAAAAAACAAACTAGTGTATACATTCGCTAAGTTAATTTTCATCAGGCTATTTTATTAGAAATTTTTGATGGATGAAACAACGAAACAGCCATATAAACATTACACAAATTAATATCATGCTAATGGAACTGGCAACAAAATAGGCTGCCAAAAGGGTTGCAATTGTAACAAAAATAATATAAACATTTGATTTCTGAAGAATTCTAATTGTAACCCTTGCCTCGAAGGCTGAATTTATTGACGATGAATATATCCGCAATGTTCCCGTTAACAATAAGAGTATAACAACCAAAAGATGATTCTTAAAATCAAATTTTACCAGTCCAAATTGTTGCATCCCAATCGCCGTAATTAATAAAAAAAGCCCAAATACGATTCCAATCAAAAATACCCGCCGGTTGTATCTGGCAAAATAATCTAAATCGAATTTCTTCTTGAAAATGATTAACTGTTTAAACGAAATGTAATTTTGTAGTATAGAGTATGGCGCCAGAAAAAAATTGGTTAAATAAAAAAAGTCTCCAAATTGTTCGATACTAAATTTATTTTCAATAATAAATCGATCTGCAAATAGAATAAGGGATGCCGACAACAATGAAATAAAAAAATGGAATGCTGATACCACGATTTGCTTTTTGGAAATTTCGTTGTTAAAGTGAAATTTTATAAAGTGTAAAACATACCAGAGGCAAATGACAAAGAATACGATAGTACTTATAAATACGATATTGACAAAGTTTGTAAAACCGCTAAGCCAACGGAAATAATAAAACCCCGCCAATGCCAACATTACCACTTTCCATGAATTTGATGCCAGCTGTGCAAGAACAAAATTAGAATTAAGCCTCAGTATACTGAAAAGGAATAACAGTCCAATCATACTGAGGCTCGAAAAAAAAAGCAAATAATTATTGACTGGAATCTGAGGGAAATAATTGTGAAACCAAACGGATGATAACACAGAAGTAACGCATATTGATATTACCGCAAGTACAATTTGTGCTCTTTGAGTTTCAATTCGGTTTTTCGACACATTTTTGGAAAATCGTATGAATACCTGATCCAGGCCCAATATCCCAACGACGAATACAAGCGAGATATACGTTACGACAATAGAATAATAACCATAAGTGGTTGCAGTGAAAATGCCCTTTAAAAGGATGTTTGAAACAAAAAAGCTTCCGGCACCAATTATGATTACAGCAAGCGACAAGTGTTTGAAACTCCTTCTATATATCTGTTTAAGCACAGCAAAATTTGTTATTATTACTTTGTCAAAACAATTAGAGAATAACCACCGAACAATTTAACGGTTAAATCCTTGTTAATCTTAAACATTAAATTTCGAAAGACGTTAACAACTTTGGTCCTCCATGCCTTAGGAGGAAGTTCTGTCGAGGCGCCAGTATAAAAATAGTCCATTATTTCATGGCCGCAATCAATTAGCGTAGCGAGCGCAGTATCCTTGGTAAAATAGTGGATATGTCCAAAAGCATTTCTGTTTTTCAGCATTTGATTTCTTAGAACCGCTTGTGCCGACAAATCCAAAGGAATATGAAAGACGGAATTTTTAGCTCTTAAGCGACATGCCCTTATAAATCCAAAATAATCATCGACATGCTCGAAAACATCAATCATCAATACCAAATCGAAATTCTCTTCAAGCTTGGTAAAATCCTCTTGCAGGAATGTCAATTTATCATTTTGTTTTTCTTTCGCCAGCAACAAGGCATCGATAGAAATATCATATCCTTTAAAATTCACGTTCTTCGGCATTTTATTTTGAAGTTCGCGGAGTATTTCACCCGCACCGCAGCCGACCTCAGCTACGCTCTCGGGGACGATATTATTTTGATTTAATATCTTAAGGATTTTCGAAGCTTTCCATGATGAATCCTCAACGTGCCAGTTTGGATTTTTTTTCAGGTATTCACCGTTTTCCGCGGTATATAGTTCATTCATAACATTCAGATTAGTTAAGCAGCCGTACAAGCGGCAATGCAAGCAAAAATTGCATGTATATTTAACAAAAAACAGTTAATCTAGCGACTAACTGTTTAAAACTATAACGATACATTTCTTTATTTAATACCCCCTGTGATTTTCGCTAACTCTTGGTTAAGCAATGGAGTGGCAACAAAATACGGATCGTACTCCTCTTTTGCATTTTTCTTAAATGAATAAAGTTTTGTCTCGGGATTATAAACCATAAACTCATTTGGTTTAAAGTAATTTTCCATGGTGTCCTCGTTAACCTCAAAGGACTTTCCTTTGTAAGAAATCGTTATCTTTTTTATTTCTACCGGCTCCTGATTTTTAAATTCGTTGCGCCCAATATCCAGACGAAGATCTGTTGCAAGGGATTCTTCAGGGAGACTAAACTTAGCCGTTTGTAATTCATTTTTTGCTTTCACCCCATACCAAATCGCGTGGGCTTCATCAAACCATTGATTGCTTCCATCTCTATAAAACAAAATCAATTCATCCTGCTGTTTAATGATTAAATCAACTGATACATCAAATGTCTCAACCTTTGGTTTCTCCGATTCATCTGTTTTTTTATCGTCGTTTTTACATGAAAAAAGCGCCAATGATAAAAATACGGAGGTAAGAATAACGTTTGTCTTCATTATTTAAATAAATTTTTGGACAAAAGTATGTTTTTTTTATAATTAAAAAGAGTTAATGGTTAAAAAAAAAATGGTTGCCGGTAAGCCATTGAATCGCGATTCAGATTTGGGTAGACCATTTCAAAATGTTTTTTTAACTCTTTTCTTGATCCTCTGGCTTGTTGGTTTGTCTTTAAGCCGAATAAAATGTTTTGCCCAAGCCCTATATCCTGTAAACTGTTTGTCGACATACAGATTATCATCAATGAAACGCTGTGCTTGCAAAGAAGGTTTATAGCCCTTTTTAAATGCATCTACAAACCAAAATGCTTTCACCTTCGCCGAGTCTTTACCCATTTCCGAAATCAATTTCTCAAATTCAATGTTCGTGACCTGGATATTGGACTTATCGTTCGTGAAATAATAGTCGAACCAATATTTTTGGCTGGTATAAATTTTCTCTCCCGGTTTGTGGTTGCTGATTACAAATTGAGACGCTTCCCTAAATTGGGGCTTACTGACTTTGGTAAAATACTTTTTGACCGATACCAGGTTAATTGTCATAAATGAAACAAGACTGATTAACACCAGCGCCCTGATAAGGTTGTTCTTGATGCTATAGAGCGAAATGCCCAGTACAATAAAAATCACCGGCGTAATGCTTATAAAATATCGTGCCAGTGCATATGAGATTTTTCCAAATGACTTAGTATAGATGATGACAAAAAACGCAAAAAACCAGCCAAACAGAATTAAAAAACTGAAAACCAACTTATTGTCGACAATATCCTTATAATTAATTTTATGGTTGCTGTTATTGAAAACGGTCAGAAAATAATAAACGATAAGTGGGGTAATTATAAACCGGACAACCTCCGAGTCTCCAGTCAATAAGTTAAATATATTTGAAAATGTATCGGCCTTAGGACTGGGTACCCAAAAAGAAGGAAAACGAATCAGTTTTAAGATCATAAGGTAATTCGGTGCCAGCAAAACGAGTATAATAATTCCCGAAACCGCAGCTTTCTTAAAAAACGCTGCCCTTTGCGCCGCAGGTAAAATAAAAAGGAAAAAGAGTATTATAAATGATTGCGTCAAAACGTTAAACATGCCAAAAAAGCTTACGTTCAACACCAAACCAGAAGTAATACCATACCAAACCGCATTGCGCCAGCTTTGGTTTTTAAGAAAAAGGGTGAGGCGCCAGAAAGACACTATCACAAAGAAAAAATAAAGGCTGTACGGCCGTGCATCCTGAGATGACTGAATACTATAAAAATTAACAGATACAAGCAATGCGGCAAACAATCCCACATTTTTGTGTAACAGCTCTTTTCCGATAAGGTAAATGGCATAAATCGATCCGATACCGGCTGCTACTGAAAGTGCACGTGCGACAACCGGCGTGTAACCAAATAAAAAGTAAAGTCCCCTCAGCGTCAGAAAATAAAAATGCGGAAAACCTTCCCGTGCCAGAATTTGCTTATGCATCTGTAACAAGGATAGCTTTGGATTCGAGATGTTCATGGTGTAAATCTCGTCAAGCCAAAGACTTTGAAAATCCAGCCGAAATACCCGAAATGCTGTCCCGACCGCAATTATCAACAGAATCCATTTGTTCCTGCCTATAAAATTGAAAAAATCAACCTTCATCCTTGAAATGTATCAGGCGTTCAATAACTGGATTGACGTCTAATTCGAAATACAAGGGCAATCGCAGCAGGCAATCACTGTACCTGTCAGATTGCGCTAAAAGTCGGCCGTCATGTTTTTTTAAATAAAACGGACTGCGATGGAGGCTGATATAATGGAATACCGCAAGAATATCCGCCGCTTTTAAGTACTCAATTAACAAAGTACGTTGTGCTGCTGATTTGCAGATTAAATACATCATGTGGCTGTTATTGGTAGCGAACTCCGGGACCACAGGCAACAAAATACCATTCGCTTCAGCCCATGTTCCAAGGCGGTCAAAATAATCTCGCCATAATGAATTTCTTTTATCCTGAATCCGTTCCAGATTTTCCAGCTGCGCCCACAGGAATGCCGCAATAATCTCCGATGGCAGAAATGAACTTCCCACATCTACCCAACCATATTTGTCGATTTCGCCCCTGAAAAAAGCAGAACGATTTGTGCCTTTTTCCCAGATTATTTCAGCTCTTTTTGAAAACTGTACGTCATTGATAGCCAGCATACCCCCTTCTCCCGAAATAATGTTTTTGGTTTCATGAAAGGAAAATGCTGCAAGGTGGCCGATAGTCCCTAACGCCTTTTTTGTTCCGTCTTCACCTAAATAAAAGCTATCAACCGCTTGGGCAGCATCTTCAATTACGAATAAATTATATTTTACAGAAAGCGACATGATTTTATCCATATCGCATGCCATCCCGGCGTAGTGAACCGGAACTATTGCCTTGGTCCTGTCTGTAATCAGCGCTTCAATCAGCTCACAATTCATGTTAGGATTGTCCTCTCCCGAATCAGCAAACACGATTTTCGCGCCACGAAGTACGAACGCATTGGCAGTACTCACAAAGGTATACGAGGGCATGATTACCTCATCGCCTGGCTGTATATCGATTAAAATAGCTGCCATCTCGAGTGCGTCAGTACAGGAAGTGGTCAGCAGGCATTTATGGATTCCATATGTTCTCTCAAAATAGTCCTGGCAAAGTTTAGTATAATGTCCGTTGCCGGAAATTTTGCCGGTTTTGACAGCGTTTTCGATATAACGCGTTTCGTTTCCAGTCAGGTAGGGCTTATTGAATGGGATTGCCATTTGATTATTGTTATTTTTTAATCAGGTCATTATAAGATAGTAAGCAAAGATTATCATCGGCATCCAAAATCTTTACCAGACAGATATAAATATGCTTCTCCTCATCAAAATAAGGCGTCGAGATCGTCACTTTGTAGTGCCGGTTTGGATATAGCGGTTTCAGGAATTTGTAGTAATAAGACATGAAAAGCGTGCCATTCCCGGGGAATTCGGTGCCAAAATATTTTGACATTTCGGCATTCGCAATCAGTCCATGCGAAATCCTTTGTGTAAAACCCAGCTTTTGTGCAAACAGATCATCAAAATGAACCGGATTAATGTCGCCACTTAAATTTCCATAGTTTTTAATATCCTCATCAGTAATAAAAATACTGAACGCTATTTTGGGCAGCCTCGAATAATTTAATAAACTGTTGATATGAATGGTCGCAAAAGATTCCGTCATAAAAAAACCTTCCCTGCTCCAAACTTTCTGAACAGCATAGTTTTGGACCTGGGTTGACACCTTCATCTTACCAATACCCAGGTTTTTCATATAAGCTTGCGTAAACCTGATGATATCCGAGTAAACGCCACCGCCTGAGGCTTCAGGGAGGACTCCATACAAAACACCTTCTGACTCACTTCCTTCAATCGCACACGTCGCAAACCCAATCGTGGTACCGTTCCTGTTGACAAGGAAAACCCTTTTATCATCCTGTGTAATAAAATCGACCACCCATTCCTTATAGCCTTCCAGGATATTTTGCTTTTCTATGAAGGGATTTGAATTATAATGGTTTGTGTAGCCCGGGAAAATCCTTTCAACCAACGCACCGAGTAACGAAGCATCATCTTTTACAGCACGAACAAACTCCAGGTCTTTGTTGACCAATTCTTTCGGCTCGTATTTCGAGAGGTCCGTATGGTAATATACCAGTGTGTCGGCTTGGAAATACGTAAATCCCAAAAGCGACAGTTTTGATATCTGGGATAATTTCTCACAGGGAATGCGCAAAATCGCAATATCGGTGTCATTGGAAATCAGCGCATTGCCAAGTTCCCTGATGTTGATTGATTGCATGCCGATACGAAGGATGTTCATATTGAAACGGGCACTTTCCTTTTGAGACCTTAAGATAAAATCATTCATTTTTTGTTTAATTTAAGATCTGGTCAATGATAAAAGGCTTTCTGTTTTTGGATTGGTCAAATATTTTCCCCACATAAATTCCAACAATCCCGATAGTGGTAATAATAATTCCGGATAGAAACCAAATGGAAACCATCAGCGAACTGTATCCCAGTACCTGTATTTCACCATCAAAATAACGGTAGACCGTCACCAGTCCAAATACAAAGGAAAACAACGACATGATCATCCCAAATTTCACGAAAAGCTTTAATGGCTTGTCTGAAAAAGATATAATGGTGTTAAATGCCAGGCTAAGGAGCTTGCTGAAAGTATACGAAGATTTCCCTGATTCCCGTCCCGCATGTTCAACATCAACAACAGTTGACCGGAACCCGACCCAGTTTACAAATAATGGAAACGATTTAATATAATCGTTCATCAATAAAACTTCGGAAATGACCTTTTTATTAAAAATTCCGAAATTAGCAATGGTATTGTCAAATTTTGTTTCAGTTAGATAACTGTAGGCTATTGAAAAAAGCTTTGAAGAGATTTTCTTTAAAAAACCGTCTTTTCGATTCTTCCGACGGGCCAAAACAATATCATATCCATTGGTTGCTTCGTGGTACAACTTTGTAATTTCTTTAGGCTGATCCTGCAGATCACAGTCCATAACCACGATCCATTCGCCGGAAGCACAGCTTAAGCCAGCCATAATCGCCGGATGCTGGCCAAAATTCCTACTCAGTCTTACGCTTTTTATATTGGGGTCATTGGCAGAAATCCTGGTCATTAAATCCCATGAGTTATCCGGACTACGGTCATCAACCAAAATGACTTCGTACGTTTTTCCGACAAGCTTCATCGCCAAATGTATTTCGGAAACCAGGTTTTCAAGAATAGCCTCAGCCTTGTAAACTGGACTCACAATTGAAATATGGGGTGCTTCCCGCATTTTTTAAATTTTATATGTTAAAAATAGCTCCCAAAATTACAAACTTTAAACCGATTAAACCGATTTACAAAATTCTGTTCGCCTGAAAACCTGCCCGGCGAATTTTCTGATTTAGCAGCGGCAAAATAAACTATTCTTCTCCGGTACCAATTTTTTTTGTGTGTGAATTTCCATCACAAACCGGAAATTTAATTACAACAACCTGCCGTTATAATTTTCGAGGGAAACATCCCAATATTCTGGCACGATTCCAAAACACGATTTGATCTTATCTTTATTCAATACGCTATATTTTGGCCGTTTTGCGGGTGTGGGATAACGTTCCGTCACAATCGCATTTAACTGAATTTCAACGTGGTTAATTTCAAAAATCTTTTTTGCGAATTCGTACCACGTACATTGTCCTTCATTGCTAAAATTATATATTCCGAACAATTTGTGTTCTGGTTTCTCCTTTGTTGATATAATTATACGTAAGAGTGTTTTCGCCAGATCAACAGCATGTGTAGGTGTTCCAACCTGATCGTCTACGACGTTCAGACTTTCCCTTTCAGAAGCCAGCCGCATCATCGTCTTCATAAAATTATTTCCAAATTGTGAATATACCCACGACGTCCGTATAATGAAAAACCGTTCCATTTCTTTTTCAACCGCTTTTTCGCCCTCAAGCTTGGTACGCCCATACACACTCATAGGGTTTGGACGGTCGCGCTCGGTATAGGGAACCTGACTATTTCCATCAAAAATGAAGTCGGTTGAAATTTGAATCAGAATGGTGCCCTCCTTTTTACTGGCGTAAGCAAGGTTTTGAGGTCCTATCACATTGATCTGATGTGCCGTTTCCGCTTCATTTTCAGCCCGGTCAACTGCAGTGTAAGCCGCTGCATTGATACAAAAGTCGGGATGTGCAACTGCGAAAACTGAATTTACGACGCGGCTATCCGTAATATCCAATTGTTGAGAATTAAAAAACAGAAATTGAATCTGTGGATAGTCCTCCGCAATATACCGCAGGGACTTCCCCAATTGCCCATCTGCACCAGTGACTAATACTACCATGCTTGTCTTGCCTCTGAAAGTTTAGGAAGCTTTCGGTCTTTATCTGAAATAATCATCTCTGATGCGTCAAAATTCCAGTCAATGTTTATTTCCGGATCGTTGTAAATAATTCCTCCCTCAGACGCTTTATCGTAAAAATTGTCGCATTTGTAAAAAAATACTACCGTGTCACTGAGCACAAGAAACCCATGGGCAAATCCCCTGGGAACAAAAAACTGTCTTTGATTTTCTGACGATAATACTACGGACACATGCTTCCCGTAAGTTTTCGAGCCGGGCCTGATATCTACTGCAACATCAAGTACTTCCCCTTGAATAACCCGCACAAGTTTGGCTTGGGCATGTGCACCGGTCTGGTAATGCAATCCACGCAACACGCCTTTCGTTGAAAAAGATTGGTTGTCCTGCACAAAATGAAAGTCGAGCCCTGTTTTTTGCGAAAAGAGTCTTTCGTTGTAGCTTTCCATTAAGTAGCCGCGATCATCATAATGAATTTTCGGTTCAAGTATAAAACAACCTTCAAGTGGAGTATCTATAAAATTCATGTCGCACTAAATTATATCTAAAAGATGTTTCCCATACCCGCTTTTGAGCAGTGGTTGGGCAATTTCCTGCAGCTGTTTCGCATTTATGAAGCCCATTTTATAAGCGGCTTCTTCAATTGATCCAATCTTAAGACCCTGGCGCTCTTCAATAACCTGCACAAATTGTGACGCCTGCATCAGCGAGTTGAATGTGCCGGTATCAAACCAGGCCGTGCCCCTGTCCAGGATACTGACTGTCAGTTTTCCGCGGCGGAGGTATTCTTTGTTTACGTCCGTAATCTCGATCTCTCCTCGATGGCTTGGCTTGATTTTACTTGCAATCTCAATAACGTCGTTGTCGTAAAAATAAATACCGGGAACGGCATAATTGGATTTTGGGCATTTTGGTTTTTCTTCAATAGAAAGTACTTTTCCGTCCACATCGAAATCAACAACCCCATATCTTTCAGGATCATGCACATGATAGGCATAAATAATACCTCCGTCCGGATTGTTGTTGGATTGAAGCAGTTCGGCAAGTCCCGTTCCATAAAAAATATTATCGCCAAGGATCAATGCGGCTTTATCGTTACCAATAAAATCCTTTCCGATAATGAACGCTTCCGCGAGTCCGTTTGGATGTTCCTGTGCTGCATACTCAAAACGACATCCCAGTCGTGACCCATCGCCCAATAACTGCCTGAACAGCGGCAGGTCATGCGGCGTTGAAATGATAAGTACTTCCCTGATTCCCGCGGATAGCAATGTTGACAGCGGATAGTAAATCATCGGTTTGTCATAAATCGGCATTAACTGTTTGCTGACCGCCAATGTCAACGGATGGAGCCGGGTCCCGGATCCGCCTGCCAAAATTATACCTTTCATTATGTTGTTCTTTTACGCATTTGATATCTATAAAATCTCTTAATTCGGACAAACAAAATGAATAAAATCATCAATAGAATCGGCAAAACAACCTTCATTTTTCCAAGCGTGCCTTGCTTCTTTCGGAAATTAATGATTCTGCTGTAGTCTTTTATAGTCTTATCAAAATTAATTAACTGAATTCGTTGATTTCCGAGCTCTGCGATCAGTCCGTTTTTTGTATTTATGATATCGTTAATTTGATTATTTTCATTATTGTAATATACCAATTTATCATTTCTTTGGTTGTTCGCGGCTTCGTTGGAAAATTGATCCAACAATGCATTAATCTGCCGGATTATTCCTTCGTTTTCGACCATTTTTTTTGAAATATTATTTACAAGCGACGCTTGTATGGCATTGTAATAACTATTTTCATTAAGATATTTCAATATAGGGTCTACACTATCGGAATTCGAAATCATCCCTTTGCTTTCAACATGAATCATGTGTTTTGTATAATTCTTACTGGTGGTTTCTTCTTTGATTACCTTATTGATATCACTGCTTTCCGATAGGAGCTTTACGAGTTCAAAATTTTGGGTATTTTGTGCACCGCTGGGCATATTGGGACTACTATTGTTCACAAAATTGTATATGTCGACTATGGGTTCAATTTCAATAATCCGAAGTTTTTTAGGATGTTTGACTCCGATTGATTTCAAAAACGTTGTATCGCCGTCCTTTATCTTGGAGTTCAATAGTTCCACTTTTCCATATAGATATTCTGTGCTGCCAAAGTTAGACCCTACAATAATGTTAGTGTTAAATCTATCCTCGGATTTATCCAGAAAAAAACCTATCACAACCCCAGCGAGTACTAAGAAACTGAAAACAATCAGGTTTCGTTTTACGAAAAGGATCGCCTCAAAAGCAGCTGTAGCAATACTGCTAAAAAAATCTCCGATTTTTTTAGAAATTACCGATAGGTCGATTTCCGGATCGCCAGAATTTTTACTTACTTGGCTCATACTTAAATTTTGTTTACGTTAAAAATTTGTTCTAATATCTTGATTGTAATCAGGTAAGTCGGTTTTACACCCGTCGTTCCCAGTCCTCCGGAAGCCAAAGTACTTCCTGTTTCTAAGGGATTATCTGAAGCATAATACGCGTATCTTACTTTTACATCGGGATTGATGCTTTTCCTGATTTTTGATGCTGATTGTATCGCTTTCTGGTAATAGGCACCTTCCATTTCAAGCCCGATCACGCCCCAGGTCGATTCGTGGAAGAATTTTAATAAATCCCTGTTCTGAAGTGATGTGCCCAAAACGGTCACCATCGGGCCTGCGAAAACCGGGATGTCATTGCCTTCGAGCATGGCGGCCGTAAGCTCGTTCTCAAATGGATAATTGTCGCCGGTTCCTTCATTGATATGCGCTGAAGGAATCATGATATCGCCTTTGCCGCCCTCTAAAATTCCGGCCTTTCCCATGATGGACACCGACTCGACATTAAGGAAATGCTTTTTGTGTTTTGATTCCTGGTAAGGTTTCAGTAATTCGTCAATGGTTTCATAAGCCTGCTCGCCAAACGCATAATCCATCACAATGATCACAGGGCTGCCGCTTGGTTTTGCTTTTGAAAATGCCGATTTTTTCCAGTCGATTTTAGCCGTGTCGAAAATCTGTACATCAATGTTGGTACCTGATGTATCGGGAAGCGAAATCATCCCATGCAATTTTGCAAAATCTTCAACCTTATCCCGAACGTCGTGTGCGCCTGGCTTACTTAACTCCTCATACACATGAAAATCAGGTTTATCCTTGTATTTTAAACGGTGTACATATGGCGCAAAAATCGAATTCATCACACTGTGCATGTTGGCACTGATGATGTGTATCGGCCTGTCCAGAAGGTCGTTCTCCTTCAATGTCTGCTTAATGTTGTTTGCCCAGATTTCCCCGTGAATGTGGTGCCCCAGCCTTTCCCTCAAGATGGGGCTGAAAGTGATGGTCCGTTTGTTGCTTTCGAGTACTTCTTCCAAAGCGCCTTTTCCAAGCCAATAGATAATGTGCAGGAAACGGTCCGGTTTCTCGGCAGTTCCAAATCCGTCATAAATCGCAAGAATCTCTGCAAACGAACGTCCAAGGATATTGGCCGTATGGGATATTGCCTTTTCCTTTTCAATTTGTGCCAGCTTTTTGGTTTGCAGGACGGTTTGTTCCAATTTCTGCCAATCGCGCGACACTTCACCGCTCTCATCCAGCAAAATCCTGTTTTTAATCTTATGTGATTCAATGAAAATAAACGTGAGGTGTGTCAGGATATCATAGATATCTGAGCGACCGCGCGTGATTTCAACATTCATCTGCTCGTCGTCTATGCGATAACAGTTTCGTTTCCTTTTTGGCGGGATGATGGCCTTGAAATGTGATTTCGAATACCCTTCATCTGAAATCAGGTTGATGAAACGGCATTCCTCAATTCCGACCGGAAGCCTTTCAATAACGTATAAAAGGCCGCTGAGTTCTACTTTTTCTTCGGCTATGGAGCCATAAATTTCTGGTCTTAAATCCAGCAGGGCTTCCCGCAATGTTTCTCCTGAAACACCCATCGGCTTGTAGAAACCGCGGTTGAACAGGTGCCTGATGGTAATGTACAATCGTTCAATAGCTGCTGACGATTCTTGCGCCCTGGAGCGCGAAATGTTTTTAACTTCACTCATTAAATATTATTTTCTAACCCGCAAATGTAGGGTTTTTATCTTTTAGTTGGTTAATGTAAGGTTTATCGCGGGTTCAGTGATTTTTCCGGTATCCTCGCTTCCCTGTTTTGAAGGTTGCTTTTTATACCAATTTCCTCCGATGAAATGAAAGGTATTTACCGCATCAACAGGATTACAAACTACCACCGGAGCGTACGTGTCAAATTGTTCCATTTTACCCTCCAGGTTCTTATACTTCATAACATACTTATTCTTTGCGATGATCATCCACTCATACCCAATAAAAATCCCATTGTCCGGTACGGTGAGGTGAAATTTGGTGAGATCGATCGTGTTTTTTTCCCATCCTTTTTTCACGCTGACGACAATGTCTTCACCGATCAAATCATTTTCCGGAAAACCCTCATCACTCACAGAAAAAATCCTTAACTTAAATGTCGCATTCCGGATGTTGCTTTTCGTAAACACAATCGCATTTTTTATAAATGGTGTGGCGGCGTACAAACTATCTGAAGGAAAAAATTTGGCATAAATCCACGGTGTTGCGCCAGATAAATAAGTATGCGCTATTTCTTTTGAACCCCCGATTTCAATTGTTTTGGTAGCTTCAGGCCTCTTTACTGAAACCTGCACTTCATCAAGCTGCCGCACTGATTCCTGAAGGTTAACAATGGTAGTATTTGAGGTTTTAACTGTTTTTGATTGATATCCAACCGCCGAAAAAACAAGTTTATCGGTTTGCGTTGCGCCAATCCTAAAACTTCCGTCTTGTTCCGAAGTCGCCCCAATGTTCCCGTTTTCAACCCAGATGTTCACATATGGAATCGGTTGTCCGGAAATGCTGTCTTTTACGATGCCGTGAATTTGGGCATTGGCCGATATACCGATCAAAAAAAATAGTGCGATCCTAAACATTTGCTAATTATCTAATTATCCCATTCGCTAATTCCTCCACAATCTTCCTGTCATTCGATAACCGCGGAATCTTATTTTGCCCACCCAGTTTCCCTATGGATTTCATGTATTCCTGAAAGCCGTTTTTGGGCACTTGTGAAATGACAAGCGTCCGCAACACACTTCCGGAAATTAAATCGTCGTAGTAGGTATTCTGCTTCCTCATGGCTGCGTCGATTTTCAAGGCGAAATCTTCAATATCGTCTGGCCGATTCTCAAATTCGATAAACCACTCGTGGTACGGCAATCCTTTTTGTGGATTAATTTGTGGTGCAACGGTGAACTCATTCACACGGATTTCGGTATGTTCCATGGCTTCCTGCAGGGCACTTTCCACTTCCTTCCCAATGACATGTTCTCCAAACGCCGAAATAAAATGCTTAATCCTCCCGGAAACAATGACCCGATACGGTTTCAGTGACGTAAATTGAACCGTATCGCCGATATTGTATGCCCAAAGCCCGGCGTTTGTCGAAATGATCATTACATAATTTACACCCAACGCCACTTCTCCAATCGTATGCCGTTTAGGGTTTTCAGTGAAAAATTCGTCCGCTTTTACAAATTCATAAAAGATACCGGAATTTAATAGCAGCAACATGCCTTTTTCCTGCTGTGAATCCTGATAGGCAAAAAAACCTTCAGATGCAGGAAACAATTCGATACTGTCTACTTTCCGCCCAATCAGATTTTCGAATTTTGCCCGATATGGTTCGTAATTGACGCCTCCGTATATAAATAGATTGAAGTCCTTAAACAATTCCCCGACGGGCTTTCCGGACTGCTGTCTCAATTTTTCAAAATACATCTGGACCCACGACGGAATTCCGGAAATTACAGTCATGGTTTCTTGGATGGTTTCTTTCACGATGGCGTCGACTTTGGTCTCCCAATCCTCGATACAATTGGTTTCCAAAGAGGGCAGCCGGTTTTTCTGTAAATACTTTGGGACATAATGCGCCACTATTCCGGAAAGCCTTCCCAGTTTTATCCCGTTTTTTTCCTCCAGTTCGGGGCTTCCCTGAAGGAAAATCATTTTCCCGTTCACAAAGTCGGCGTGGCCAGTTTCATGGATATAATGCAGGATAGCATCTCGCGCAGCCTGGATGTGAAATGGCATTGACTCCTTTGTTAGCGGAATGTATTTGGCACCGGAAGTGGTTCCTGAAGTTTTGGCAAAATACAACGGCTTGCCGGGCCAGAGTATGTCTGATTGTCCTTTCACCACCTTTTCCACATAGTCTTTGAGCTGTTCATAATCTCGGATGGGAACCTGTTTCGAAAAATCTTCAAAGCTTTGGATCTGATCAAAATGATGGTCCCTGCCAAAATCGGTATTTTTGGCCTTCTGAATGAGCTGGGTGAAAACCTTCTGCTGCGTGGCCTCCGGATTGCGCGACCACTTTTGTGTATTCCTGAAAACCCGCGAAGCGAAAATTTTTGCGGCTAACGCCTTGATTGAAGCCATAGTTATTCGAATTCGATAAATTGTGACGGATCGATCGGATAGCCATCTTTCCAAAGTTCAAAATGCAGGTGTATGCCTGTTGATTGTTCTCCTGTCGAACCGGCCACTGCAATCACTTCGCCGGTCTTGACTTTATCGCCCTGTTCCGCGGTCAGTGATTCGCAGTGCTTATAGGCGGAGATTAAACCGTCATTGTGGCGCAGGATGATGACGTTTCCATTTGTCGGCGTCCAGTCTGCGAAAATCACGGCGCCAGCCGCCACTGCTTTAATGGGAGTATCTTTTGCAACAGCAATATCGACGGCATAATGCCTGTTTTTAACACTATAGGCTTCCGTCACCATTCCTTTAACAGGCGAAAAAAGGACAATTCCCGTCCTGGAAGAGGCCTGTTCGAAAAGATTGTATTTGTCTTCCTGTTCCACTTCCTTTCGCAGTTTAAGATCCTCTTCACCCGGCTGCATATTCAGCTTTGAGGCATCCACAATGTCGCCTGCAGTGATAGAATCTTTATTGAGTCTCGCATAGTCGAGGTTGTTCGTCAAAACCTTCCTGATCGCATTGATGTAGGCCTCATTTTTGCGCAAAGCATTGGAGAGCGAATCAGACTTGAGTGCCAGTTCGGTGGCGTCCTGTTTTAATTTCGAGGAAGCATAACCCGGGATATACTCGCGGAGCGGGGTAAACGCTATGATGTAAGTGGTGATAAAAATAATCAGTACGGCACCAACGGTCGCCACGACAAAAACGTTCATCAGTGTGAGCTTCAATGAGAAAATCTCCTCAAAAGTCTCGTCATTCAGGATGACAAGCCTGTTTTTGGCAAACAGTTTTTTCTTGATGCGCTGTCTCTTGAGCCGTTTTTCAGACATGGTTTTTATTTGTGTTACAAATATAGAAATTTATCATGGCCTATCGGAAATAGGCTGTTAACATAACGAAACGTTTGTTCGTAAAGTCTAAAATAATCACAAATTAAAATCCGGTTTAGACATTCGGGGAAGTTTTTTCATAACTTTGCCTTTAATTAAATTGTTTATTATGATATCTTCAATGGTTTTCCTGGGTGACTTTGGAATGCAGGAAATAGTTTTTGTACTTATAATTGTATTGCTGCTCTTCGGTGGTAAAAAAATCCCGGAGCTGATGAAAGGTTTGGGAAGCGGTGTTAAAGAATTTAAAAACGCTACTAAGGATGATAAATCTGTTCCGAACAAACCAGTTTCTACGGATCCCATTGCGCCCACCTCACCCCTGACGCCACCGCCTTCGCCACAGGAAGACGATAGAGCGTAATTTTTAACCTCAGTTTAACAACTATAATACCTATATTTGGTATTACTAAAATATTTATTATGAATGCACTATATTTTTTTATGGGAGAAATCACTCCTATGAAAGTAATCCTGGTCCTTGCGATTGTACTTTTGTTGTTTGGTGGAAAGAAAATTCCGGAACTGATGAAAGGACTTGGAAGTGGCGTAAAAGAATTTAAAAACGCCGCCAAAGGTGAAGACGAAACACCTGCTCCGCGCAGGGAAGAAGAAAAAATTTAAAGAAATCCCGGCTACTGACCGGGATTTTTTTATAGTATCATACTCAGTTGAATTCGTTTCCGGCTTTCATCCACCTCAGTTACTTTAACCTGAACATGCTCGTGTAATTTCACGACTTCATTCACATCGGAAACAAAGCCTGCGCGCAGTTGTGAAATGTGCACCAGCCCGCTTTCCTTAAGTCCTATATCAACAAAACAGCCGAAATTCGTAATGTTATTTACGATTCCCGGCAACACCATCCCTGTTTTCAAATCGGACATCGTGCGGACATTGCTGTCAAATTCAAATACCTTCGCCGATTTTCGGGGGTCAAGTCCCGGCTTTTCCAATTCGCGGATGATGTCTTTCAACCCAAGCAGTCCTATTTCAGGCGTAATGTATTTTTCCGGCGCAATCAGTTTTGTTTTCTCCTTGTTCGCAATCAGATCATGTACAGACAACTTTAAATCCTTGGCCATTTTTTCTACAATGGGATAGGCTTCCGGGTGTACAGCCGAATTGTCCAGCGGATTCTTCCCGTTAGCAATCCTGACGAATGCCGCGCCCTGCTGGAAAGCTTTGTCCCCCAGGCGTGGTACTTTTTTGAGCTGTTTTCGGTCTTCAAAGGGTCCATTTTCAGAGCGATATTGTATAATGTTCTCTGCGAGTTTCTCCCCAATTCCGCTCACATACGACAACAGGTGTTTGCTCGCCGTGTTGATATTGACACCCACCGAATTTACGCAGCGCACCACCACCGTATCCAGCTCCCCTTTCAACTTTCCCTGATCAACATCGTGTTGGTATTGACCGACACCGATGGCCTTCGGGTCAATTTTAACCAACTCTGCCAACGGATCGGACAGCCGCCTTCCGATGGATACCGAACCGCGCACCGTCACGTCATAAGACGGAAATTCCTCGCGCGCAATTTTTGAAGCCGAATACACCGAAGCGCCGGCTTCGCTCACCACAAAAACCTGCACAGGCTTGTCGAAAGCAATTTTTTTGATGAAGAATTCGGTCTCCCTTGAGGCAGTTCCATTTCCGATGGCGATGGCGTCGATTTTATAAGCATTGACCATCGACTTGATTTTCTTCATGGCGATGCCGGTTTCGTTTTGTGGCGCATGCGGATAAATCGTCTCATTGTAAAGCAGATCCCCTTTCTCATCAAGGCAAACAATTTTACAGCCGCTACGGTAACCCGGATCAATTGCGAGTATGCGTTTTTCGCCTAATGGCGGCGCCAGAAGCAACTGACTTAAATTGGTGGCAAATACCTGTATGGAATTGGCGTCGGCTTTGGCTTTGGCTTCCTGCAGGGCTTCATTCGAAATGGCCGGTGCCAGTAAACGTTTCAGGCTGTCTTCAATGGCCTGCTCGATGTGCGGCGTGGTATCGTTGTTCTTCTTAATGATGATCTCCCTTACAAGGTGAAACGCCTCTTCCGGATCCGATTCGACCTTAAGCTTTACAAATCCTTCGCTTTCCGCACGCAGCATCGCCAGCAAACGGTGCGGCGGCGCCTTGGTAAGGCTTTCGGACCAGTCGAAATACTGGCTGAATTTCTGCGCGGCTTCGTCGTCTTTTTTTGATTTTGACACTTTGGCTTCAATCTGCGCGGTTTTATGATACAGCCTCCTGAGCTGTTTCCGGACGTATATGTTTTCATTCACCCATTCTGCAATGATGTCACGCGCCCCCTGCAACGCCTCGTCTTCGTTTTTGACGTTCTTGTTCAGGAAACGTGTAGAGATGAAATCAACATCGTCATTTCCCTGCGCCATGATGATTTTGGCTAGGGGTTCCAAACCATTTTCCCGTGCGACATCGGCACTGGTTTTTTTCTTCTTTTTGTACGGCAGGTAAAAGTCCTCAAGCTCCTGCAAATCGAAACTCTGCTCAATTTTCTGGCGGAATTCCGGCGTAAGTGCATTTTGTTCCAGAACGGACTTCAAGATTGTTTCCTTGCGCTTCAGGATGGCTTCGTAATTGGAATTCAGTTTCGCAATTTGCTCGACCACGACCTCATCCAGATTGCCGGTTTGGTCTTTGCGGTACCGCGAAATAAAAGGAATGGTACAATCTTCTGCCAAAAGTTTCAGCGTGTTCTCAATATTCTTAGGCGCAGTATTTACCTGATTTTGTATGAATTGGACAGCGGTCATGGATTATTTTGAATTGTGAGTTATAAATTTTAAATGGCTGTGGGCATCGTAGTACAAAACAATCATTTATAATTCAGCATTTAAAATTTAAAATAAAAAAAATGATTCCTATTTCACAAATCTAATCAGATTCGGGTAGAATTTTTTATTATTTCCTTTATTGATTCTTGCGGCAATAAAAATGGGGTACAGCAACGCCACTATGATCAACAGGTAATAGATGTAAAAAAAGGAAGGGATATAGTATTCATGCGATATTTTCCCATAGACCCCGATGACCAAAAATACATTTACCAATATCGTAAAAAGGATTTGGAAGTTGAGTATGCTTTTTCCATGCACATCGACATTGATGATCCTGTCGCGTTTGTTAAGCCATAGAATTGCGGGGAGAATGATGTTTCCCAAGGGAATAATCATTCCGGTCATTACCGACAAATGGAGAAAAATAATATACTTTCGGTCGTCTATTTTTCCATAATCCACCAGCTCTTCAATGTTGATGTTTAACACTTCACAGATTTGTTTTAAGGTATTTCCGCGGGGTTCGTTATCACCTTTTTCGATGCGTTGCAACGTCCGCAAATTGATTTTTGATAAATCTGCCAACTGCTCCTGGGACATCCCTTTTTGCTTTCTTACTTTTAAGATTCTTTCTCCAATAGATTCCATGTTTTTCTTGTTTAAGGTTTGGACAAAATTAGAACCGGAGCGTGGCATTTGATGACGGTTTTTATATGACATTTGTACGGCATTTGTGTCGAAACGCTTATTCCATTGGGAATTTACTCTTCGATTATAAAATCTTTCGGACAGGCTTTCTCAAATTCGGGCTGGATGGTACAGTGGCTGATTTGGAAGTCATGGAATAAAACTTCTTCGATTTTACTGACCAATTCGTTAAATGCTGAGATGCTCATGTCGCTGCGGCAGTCCAGATGTGCCTCAAAATGCAGCACATTATCGTTCAAATGCCAAAGATGGATGTGGTACAGTCTGTTTTCGCCGGTCACTTGATGAACCGCTTCCGCAATCGACTCTATTTTGAGGTTTTCGGGAGTGAAGAGCAACAGCATTTTAGTGGATGATTTTAGTAAGCCAAAACCCATGATGATCAGATAAACCGCAATGCCAAAAGTAATCACGCTGTCTACCCAGAACCATTGAAAATATTTCATCAGCAAACCGCCAGCCAAAACAGCAATCGAGGCCATCATATCTGTAAAAAGATGGAGATACGCCGATTTCATATTGATGCTTTTCTGAGCATCTTTCCGAAGTAACAAAGCAGAAAAACCATTGAATAATATTCCTAGTAAAGACAACCAGATTACCAATCCTGTACCAATGGCAACAGGATCTGAAAAACGCAAAACCGCTTCATAAATCAGGTAAAATGCCACAATAATCAATGTGGCCGCGTTGATGAAGGCCGCTAATAATTCGGCACGTTTATAGCCAAAAGTGCTTGCCGCGTTTGCTTTCCTTTTGGCCAGTCGATGTGCTGCCAGGCTTAGGAACAGCGAAATCACATCACTGAAATTGTGCAGGGCATCCGACATTAAAGACAGGCTTCCGGAAATAATGCCGCCGACAATCTGCGCCACCGTAATCCCAATATTAAGCACAATTGAAACCGAGAGATTTTGATCGCCGTTGTGGGAATGATGGTGGTGGTGATCGTGTGCCATCTAGCTGCAGGCTATCTTATCGACGCGGTTTGCATGTCGGCCGCCTTCAAAAGCCGTATTCAAGAAAGTATCGACCATTTCGACTGCCTGTGGTATGGAAGTAAACCGCGCTGGAATACTGATGACGTTCGCATTGTTATGTTGGCGCGCCAGCGCCGAAATTTCTTTCGTCCAGCACAAAGCCGATCGGATACCCTGGTGTTTGTTGACGGTCATATTGATGCCATTTCCGCTGCCGCAGATGACAATCCCGAATTCAGATTTGCCGCTTTCTACGTCATCAGCAACGGGATGCCCAAAGTCAGGATAATCCACACTATTAAAAGTATCTGTTCCGTGGTTGGTTACGTGATGTCCTTTTGCTTCAAGCATTTCGACGATCGCCTTTTTGTAGTCAGGGCCTGCGTGGTCGTTTCCGATGGAGATTTTCATTTTTGTGAGATTAGTTGTGTCTTGCAAAGTTAACTACAATCTTTTACAACAACAATTTGAATCCTCCTTTAAGTTTACCACAAATTATTTGAAATAAATGTTAAAATACTTCAATGTTAATACATTTTATAAATTGCTGATATCCAACTAACTTTAAATTAACATATTTTGTTTATAAGTTCAGATGGAATTTTAGAAGTTTTTTTTTGTGGTATCAATTTAATTGCTAATCCAAAATAGAAATGAGAAACGCAAGAAATGTTTGCGGAATTTTTTGAAGAGTTATCCATAGTTTTTTATGTCTTATCAACAGGTTTCGGAAAACAATTTAAGAACAAATATGCCTTGTTTTTGGTTATTAACACTTGTTAATTAAATATTAAAATAGGCTCATCCACAAGCTTTTGGAATGTAAATTTTATGTTAGTAAATTGTTATAACAACTTAAATTGGGATATTGGCGCTCCTGCCGATAAAATTATTGTCACTATTAACACGCTATAATAACCATCAAAATTTTAAATTTCAATTTTCTTTTTTTCTGATGTTTTTAGTTGTTGTTGAAAACTTATGTTTTGAATATCTCGTTTCAACGCTTTTTGTAATCGTTATATTTTTTATAAATGTTAAAGCGGAATGGGAGTGTTGTAGATTCTTATTTGTAATTTTCCGTTTTTAAGAAAAGATTTATGAGTAATACACCAAAAAAGTTTGGGAAAAAAGAGAAAGACTTCTCAGGAAAAATACAAAAGATTCTCGCTACACATGCAAATAAAGCCTTTAATTACAAGCAAATTGCAGCCATTCTCGATGTAGACGATACCAAAAGCAGGAACGAGATTATAAAAGATCTCAAAATCCTCGCCTCACAAAAGAAAATCATCGAATCAGAACCCGGAAAATATCTCGTGAAAGCCATTAGTAAGGATTATTACGAAGGCACAATTGATATGACCAGCCGGAAAACTGCCTATTTTATCTGCAAGGATGAGTTTGCAGAAGACGTTTTTATTCCTACCAATAACCTGAACCGCGCATTAGATGGTGATACCGTTAAGGTCTATGTCTATAATCGACGTAAAGGAAAACGTCCGGAAGGTGAAGTGATTGAAGTGGTGGAACGCAAGAAAACAGAGTTCGTGGGGGTGATTGACATCCAAAAGAACTTCGCATTTGTTTCTACCGCCAATGCCAAAATGTACACCGATATCTTCATTCCAAAGGATAAAATTGGCGAAGCGGAACAAGGCGATGTCGTCATAGCGAAGATCGAAGACTGGCCGAAGAAAGCCGACAGCCCCTTCGGATCGATAATCAAAGTTTTAGGAAAACCAGGGGAACACGATACTGAAATTCACGCGATTTTAGCAGAATATGGTTTACCCTACGATTTTCCGGTTGAAGTAGAGGTTTTTGCGCAAAAGCTGGATACAGAAATCCATCCGGAGGAAATTGCAAAGCGCCGTGACATGCGCGATACCCTCACGTTTACAATTGACCCGAAAGATGCCAAGGATTTTGACGATGCCCTGTCGTTTAAAATACTAGAAAACGGCAATTACGAAATCGGTATCCATATTGCCGACGTGTCCTATTATCTTGAAGAAGGCACCATCCTCGATGATGAAGCCTACCAGCGTGGTACTTCAGTTTACCTCGTAGACCGCGTGGTACCGATGCTTCCTGAGGTGTTGTCAAATTTTGCGTGTTCACTGCGCCCGCATGAGGAAAAATATACATTTTCTGCCATTTTTGAATTGACCGAAAAAGCCGTTTTGGTGAACCAGTGGTTTGGAAGAACTGTCATTTATTCCGATCAGCGTTTTGCTTATGAGGAAGCGCAATACATTATCGAGACCAAAGATAAAACCATTCCTGCGGAGATTTCGATTACCGGCGAAGCCTATGTAGTTCCTGATCCAATCGTAACTGCCACGTTGAAACTCGATGATCTCGCTAAAATTTTACGAAACAAAAGGATGGCTGATGGTGCGATTTCGTTTGATAAGGTGGAAGTTAAATTTAATCTAGACGAAAATGCAGAACCAATAGGCGTCTACTTTAAACAATCAAAAGATGCCAACCACCTCATTGAGGAATTTATGCTTTTGGCCAATAAAAAAGTGGCAGAGTTCATCGGAAAGCAGAAAAAGACTTTTGTTTACAGGATTCACGATGAACCAAACGAAGACAAATTAATTAACCTTCAGGGCATTATCTCTAAGTTTGGATACAGCATTAACTTTAAGTCTAAAAAGGATATTTCGCAGTCTTTGAATAGATTATTGGAAAACGTAAACGGTAAAAAAGAACAGAACCTTGTGGATACGCTAACGATCCGCAGCATGAGCAAGGCAAAATATTCCACACACAATATCGGCCATTACGGTTTGGCTTTTGAATATTATTCACACTTTACTTCGCCTATTCGCCGTTATCCCGATGTGATGGTGCACCGTTTACTGCAGTATTACCTCGACGGCGGAAATTCTGTCAGCGAGGAAGTTTACGAAGAGAAGTGTGGCCATGCGTCCAACATGGAAGGATTGGCAACCAGTGCAGAACGTGACAGTGTGAAATACATGCAGGTCAAATACATGCAGGATCACAAGGACCAGGAATTCCTTGGGGTGATTTCCGGTGTGACCGAGTGGGGCATTTATGTTGAAATCATGGAGAACAAATGCGAAGGCATGTGCCGTATCCGCGAAATTAAAGACGATTATTACACCTTTGACGACAAGCAATATGCACTGGTGGGTGAAGTTTCCGGAAATATTTTACAGCTTGGAGACGAGGTTTTTGTAAAAGTGAAAAATGCAGATTTGGTTAAAAAACAGCTTGATTTTCATTTTATCAGGCGAAACGAACAAGAATAAAAAATTGATTACCATGAAAAAGTTAGCTTTTATTTTGATGTCACTGGCTACCAGTTTCACTTTTGCACAGGTCAGTAAAGATCTTGGCGATTTTGATAATGTGCGCGTTTTTGACCGCATCAATGTAGAACTGATTCCAGCTGCGGAAAACAAGATTGAAATCAATGGAAAACGCAGCGAAGAAGTTGAAGTTGTCAATCGCAACGGCGAATTAAAAATCCGGATGAAGTTTGGTAAGTTGCTCAAAGGTGACGACATTACGGCCAAATTATACTTCAAAAAAATAGAAGGTGTCGATGCGAGTGAAGGGTCATACATTGTCAGTGATGCCACTTTTAAACAGACTTCTTTTGAGATTATCGCAAAGGAAGGCGCTGAAATAAGGCTCTCTTTGAATGTCTCCAAAGCGAAAGTAAAATCTGTTACCGGAGGCATTGTACGCATTCAGGGAAGTGCTGATAATCAGGAAGCTTCTTTAGGTACCGGCGGTGTTTTGGAAGCCGCAGACCTGAAAACGACGCAGACTACGGTTTCGATTACGACGGGTGGTGAAGCGGATGTGCGTGCGACGGAACTTGTAGATGCCAAAGTCAGGGCAGGCGGAACGATTACCATTTATGGCAGCCCGAAACAAATTAATAAGAAAACCGTACTTGGTGGCGACATTGTCGAATCAAAACAGTAATTCGGTTTTTATTTAAATTTTGATTTATATTTGTGTTTAGACAAAAACAGGCACAAACAAAATTTACTTCCAACGGATGATTCATGACATTTTATTAGGCATTCCTTTAGGCATTTTATTGTGTTTCATGATAGGTCCGGTGTTTTTCGTATTGCTTGAAACTGCCGCTACCAAAGGTTTTCGAGCGGCAATGGTTTTTGACCTGGGTGTCGTCACCGCGGACATTGTATTTATCGCGATCGCTTTTTTCAGCAGTTACCGGTTGATCAACAGGATAAAAGATGATCCGGCCTTATTCATTTTTGGCGGATTGATTATGGTAACTTATGGGATTATTTCGTTTCTTAAATTACGCAGGAATGCCAAAGTACAAACAGAAGAACCGGAACTTGAGATCATAAAGAAAAACTATGGAAGCCTTTATTTAAAGGGCTTTTTACTGAATTTCATCAATGTGGGTGTACTGGGATTCTGGGTGTTGATCTTCATCACTTTTGGGCCTTCACTGCAATTGGATTACTCACGGATGTCTTTGTTTTTTGCATCTGTCATCGGGACGTATCTTGTGGTAGACATCATGAAAATGTTGTTGGCGAAAAAGCTCAAGAATAAGATGACCCCTGAAAACATCTTAAAAATCAAGAAAATCACGAGCATCCTTTTAATCATTTTTGGGATTTCAATCATGCTGCAGGGCTGGTTTCCAAGCGACCAGAAGTTTGTGAAGGATGCGGTAGACATCATCGGTCCGCACGAGAAAAGCCGCTAAAATTTCGCCCAATGAAAAAATGGCATTTCATCTTACTCTTCATTTTTTCATGTTCCTATGCACAGCATGACAGCATCAGCAAGCCGACAGGCGTGGTTGCCGCCGATCGGATGAATGTGGTGTATCGCGGGGTAGCGAACCCCATCTCAATTTCGGTTCCGGACTGTAAATCCTTTACTGCTGAGGCACCCGGGTTGACGAAGGTCTCGGAAGGGCACTATACTTTATCGCCGGGAGTGGGGTTGGAGAGTGTTATAATTTTACATATAAAGTTAAAAAATGACTCTGAACGAATTGAAGAACACCGTTTCAGAATCAAAAATATAGGATATTTTTCTGGATTGATTGATGGGAAAAATTGCGTTGGATGTATTGTTGAAATGACTAAAGAGGATTTAAAACAAGCAATTATTTCATTAGCGGTTGAAAATTTTGCGTTTGATATAGATCCTCCCGCTTTTCATGTATACGGATTTGATTTTAATTACCAGGATAAAATCATACGCACCAACCAAGGAAATAAGTTTAACGCTGAAACTTTGAAAATAATAAACAAGTTAAAAATTGGAAGCATTTTTAAAATTTCAAGGATTATTCGGGGCGGTAATGGATGTTACCCACCAATAGAACCTATAAAAATAATGATAGTTGAACCGGAAATTGCTTACTATGAAAGTCAGCAATTTGTAAAAGACAGTCTTGATAAAATCAAAAAGGACAAAAAGTTATTAGAAAGATCGAGGAAGAGAAAATAAAAAAGCTTCCTAAAAAGGAAGCTTTCTCTGAGGCATCGTGCGGATTCGAACCGCAGTAGGAGCTTTTGCAGAGCCCAGCCTAGCCACTCGGCCACGACGCCATAATTTGTATGGACGGCAAATGTAAATAAAATCATTTAAAATTCATCATCCTACATTCAAAATATTCATCAATTCCTGTATTCTTCCATTTCAATAGTGACTTGCTCTACGTCGCCATTTATGGGCGGATTTACTTTAGAAACTGCTACGATAATTCTGGAAACAGATGCTATTTCACTGAAAATGCGTTTGATAATCCGATGGGCTACGTGTTCCAAAAGCTTCGATCGGACCGCCATTTCTTCCATCACAATCCGGTTTAAAAGCACATAGTCTACCGTATCTTCGAGTGCATCGGTTACGGAAGATTTCCTTAAATCGGTCTTGATTTCCAGGTTTACGAAGTAATCAGAGCCGATAATGCCCTCTTCCGGCAGACAGCCGTGAAACGAATGTGTCCTGATGTTTTTAAGCTTTATAGTTCCCATGTCGATTGTTTTTGATGTTTTATACTTTAAAGTAACGAGGTTATAATGGCAAACCTTACACTATAAGCTTTCATTTTCTATCTTTGCCCGAAATTACTAAAAAGATGTCAACTGAAGAGAAATCGCTGAATTTTATAGAACAGATTATCGAGCATGATCGTGAAAACGGACTCGCCGATGATAAACTTCGTTTCCGTTTCCCGCCGGAGCCCAATGGCTATCTTCATATTGGTCACGCCAGTGCGATCGCTTTGAACTTTGGTTTGGGCTTAAGTTACAATGCGCCTGTAAACCTTCGTTTTGACGATACCAATCCTGCGAAAGAGGAACAGGAGTATGTCGATGCGATCAAACGCGATGTACAATGGCTTGGTTACCAATGGGCTGAGGAACGGTATGCTTCAGATTATTTCCAGCAGTTGTATGATTGGGCAGTAATTTTTATCAAGAAAGGCAAAGCCTATGTCGACAGCCAAACTTCAGAAGCGATGGCGGAGCAAAAGGGAACGCCTACTACAGAAGGTACCGACAGTCCGTTTAGAAACCGGTCCGTCGAAGAAAATTTGGACCTTTTCGAACGCATGAAAAATGGTGAGTTTGAAGAAGGTGCACATATCCTTAGGGCAAAAATCGACATGAAGTCAACCAATATGCTGATGCGTGACCCGATTATGTACCGTATTTTACATAAACACCACCACCGTACCGCGGACAAATGGTGCATTTATCCTATGTATGACTGGGCACATGGCGAAAGCGACTACCTCGAGCAGATTTCACATTCGTTTTGTACACTGGAGTTTTTGCCGCACCGCGAATTGTATGATTGGTTTCTGGATCAGATTTATGATGAGACCAAAGTGCGCCCAAAACAAAGGGAATTTGCAAGGAGGAACTTAAGCCATACCGTCGTCAGTAAACGAAAATTGCTGAAGTTGGTAGAAGACAAACACGTTGCGGGCTGGGATGACCCAAGGATGTCTACGATTTCCGGATTGAGGCGGAGAGGGTATACGCCAACAGCTTTAAGGAATTTCGCCGAAGTGATTGGTATTGCAAAACGTGACAACCTGATTGATGTTTCCAGGCTCGAAGCTTGTATTCGGGAAGATTTAAACAAAACAGCGCCGCGTGTCATGGCGGTATTGGACCCGGTGAAATTGATCATTATGAATTATCCTGAAGGCCAGGAAGAATGGTTGGATGCTGAAAATAACCAGGAAGACGAATCTGCCGGTTTCCGAAAAGTGCCGTTTTCGAGGGAGATTTATATCGAAAGGGAAGATTTTATGGAAAATGCGCCGGCAAAATTCTTCCGTTTGAGTATTGATCGTGAAGTCCGGCTTAAGAATGCTTATATCATCAAAGGAACAGATGTAGTGAAGGATGCCCACGGTAATATCACTGAAATCCACGCTACATACGACGTTGACAGTTTAAGCGGAAGTGGTACTGAAGCCAGCCAAAGGAAGGTTTCCGGCACATTGCACTGGGTGTCGATTGCACACGCGATTCCAGCGGAAGTCCGTTTGTACGACCGGCTTTTTACCGATGAGGCACCCGATTCTCATAAAGAGAAGGATTTCCTTGAATTCGTAAATCCGGATTCGTTGAAAATTGTCAAAGGATACCTTGAACCAAGCCTTAAAGACGCAAAGTACGAAGATAAATTCCAGTTTCAAAGGCTGGGGTATTTCACTGTGGATAAGGATGCTACGGTTGAAAAACCCGTTTTTAATAAGACGGTTGGATTGAAAGATGCCTGGGAGGAAAAAGGCAAGAAAGAGGAAAATGCCATCAACAATTCGCTGAAGGAAATTAATAAATACTTTAAAGTTGCGACAGAAGAAGAGCGCCAGGCGGTTGAAGACATGATCGCTGAAAATATTAAATCAATTTCGAATTTCAGCCTTTTGCAAAATGCCATCCGCAAAAATGTAAACAACAACAAATCGTCATTGCTTTTCACAAACTTCATTTTGAAATATTCAGATAAAATTAAGTTTTCAGATGTTGATGCCGAAGTGCTCGAAAAGTTATATGCGATGTCTTTAAGAAGTGAATCCGCTTTTGTCCGAAACGAAGTAATCAGGAATCTGAAAAATGACGATTTGAGTTTCGAGAAATTCCAAACAGAAATCGATAAGATGCAGTAAACCTCAAATAGATTTTACATATCAAAACCTCCTCTAATCCGGAGGTTTTCTTATTATATCCAAATCCTATCAAATTTTATATATGTATTGATTTTACTAATTAAAACCAGCCTTCATATATTGGATTTAAGAAAGAATAATGATTTTTATAATAATTGATATAGGTCACCTAACAAAAAGACAATACGAGGCTTTATTTTAACTTTACACAAATTGGATGTCGGTTTTCACGCCTTCATTTTTTTAACGGCAAGTTAACAGCCAGAAATGTTAATATTTGTAACTTTAAAAAAACTAATAACTTTTAAATATAAAAATTATGGCAAGCGACAGAGGAAATACAATCATAGCCGTTTTGGCAGGTGCAGCAATCGGAGCGGCGCTTGGAATTTTGTTTGCACCGGATAAAGGAGCGAATACCCGCGGAAAAATCAAAGGCGGTTTTGACGACAAAAAGGACGAACTCAAGAATAAATTCGATGAGTTTTCGGAAAAAGTAAAATCGAAATTTTCAGCCACCAAAGCAGACCTTGAATCAAGTTTTGATCACCTGGTTGCAAATGTGGATGATCAGACGGAAGATGTCATTGCGACATTGGAGAAAAAACTCGCTGAGCTGAAACAATCTGCAGCAGCGGCAAAAACCCAAAAATAACCAATGGCTTTTGATGAAATAAAAGAAAACGCTGAAGACCTTCAGGAACAAGCCAAGGCTTTTCTGGAGAGCAATGTGTCGTATTACAAATTATGGCTGTTTAAAGTAGCCATGAAATCAACGACGATGTTGCTGAAGATTTTTCTGTTAAGCGTTGTGCTGGTCATGGTGATTTTATTTTTTTCCATTGCAGGTGCATTGGCATTGGGATATGCATTCCACAATTTTGCCTACGGATTCCTGATTGTCGGTGGTTTTTACGTAATCATTGGGATTTTTGTTTATCGCATCAAGGATAAAATTGTCGAAGGTCCTGTTCTGGAGAAATTCTCTGAATTCTTTTTTAACGATTAACGAAATGGAAAATAAAAGATACAGCTCTTACGAGGAAATCGACCGCGATCTTGAAATCCTGAAATTGGAAAAGGAAATTCAGTTTAAAAAGCTTTCACAGAGTTTCGGCAAGACCAAAGACAGTTTGTCGCCGGGCCACATCATTGGTGGTAGTTTACCAAAAGTGGCCGTGAATATTCTCAGCGGACTTTCAGGCCCGATCAAAGGCATGGCCTTATCGTTTATTATGAAGAAACTATTTAGGTTTTAAAAAAGAAAGAGGCCGTTAAGCCTCTTTTTTTATGGTTTAAATTTGCGTATCGGGTGCGTCGGGCGTTTCCGGTGCAGGAGGAAGCTGTTTATTAGGCTTGTTATCGTTTTTTATCCTCGGTGTTTTTAACTTCATCATTTCGCCCACCTGGTTAGATGCCGCGAAAGAGGCCACCATATTGTTCAGCATGTCGGTAGCCGCCTGAGGTGAATTTGGCAATAATATTAGGTTCGAATTGGTATCTGCGCCAATCGCCTGCAATGTGTCGTAATGCTGTGTTACGACGATTAACGCCGAGGCTTCCTGGGAATTAATACCTACGTTATTTAAAACCTCGACACTTTCTACAAGTCCGCGTGCAATCTCACGCCTTTGATCCGCGATACCCTGTCCCTGTAAACGCTTGCTTTCGGCCTCTGCTTTTGCTTTTGCGACAATCCTGATCCTGGAGCTTTCCGCTTCGAATTCGGCGGCAGTTTTCTCGCGATCGGCAGCGTTGATTCTGTTCATGGCGTTTTTTACCTGAATATCCGGGTCGATATCGGTCACCAATGTATTGATGATGTCGTACCCGTAGGTCATCATCGCATCATTCAATTCCCTTTTAACGGCGATTGCGATATCGTCTTTTCTTTCAAAAACATCGTCAAGTTTGAGTTTAGGTACTTCTGCGCGGACAACATCAAAAACATAAGCCGTAATCTGATCGTGTGGATATTCCAATTTGTAAAACGCATCGTACACTTTTTCCTGGATCACCTTAAACTGCACCGAAACCTTCATTTTGATGAACACGTTGTCTTTTGTTTTGGTTTCGATGATGACGTCCAATTGTTGGATGCGCAGGTTCACACGGCCCGCAATTCGGTCGAAAACGGGAATTTTTAATTGAAGCCCAGAGTTTCGTACACTAAGAAATTTCCCAAAGCGTTCAATGACAACAGCGGACTGCTGCTTGACGGTAAAGAATGAGGAGAAGAAAATAAATAGGAAAACAAATCCGATCAGCGCTAATGAAATTTCAAATGCCATTGTTTCTGGGTTTTAAGGTTGAATACTGTTTATACGGACAGAAGTTTTAAATGTTACAAATAATATTTGTCGGGAATTGTGCCAGTTGTTGTATTTAATTTTACGTTTGCTTAAAAATCTACACCATGAAACAAATTGCATTTTTAATCACCGGTTTATTATCGATGGCCGTTTCAGCACAATACGATTATAAAGATTCCAATATGATTGGGCTTATCGGCGGCGTAAACCAGACCACCATGTTTTCAGATGGCATTGATATTAAGGGAGGAACCGGTTGGAACGCCGGGCTGTCTGTGCGCGGAAATTTCTACAACAACTGGGATATGGTCTACACATTCCAGTTTAGTGAAAATCATTTTAAGGTGGCGACTTCAAACGCAATAGGTGTTCCCCAGGATGTCGATTATACAATGTCCGGCGGACAGATTTCATTGCAAGCCAGTTATAAGATTATTCCGCGGCATTTAAGTATTGAATTTGGTCCTGCATTGCACTTTCAAGGCAAGCTTGAATATGAGCGCGATAAAAAGGGCAATATCATCATTGGTACTCCATTGATGGCAGAGCAGCTGCGCGATATTTCGAAGTTTAACGCCTCACCGTGTGTCGGAATTACGGGTGGCTTCCTGAACTTCAGGGCAAACATTTCGTACCAGTACGGTGTGTTGAATACCTTTGAAAAAGTGAACAAAGACTACGGAAGCCACATCAGCGGGCATCCAGGTGTGTTGAATGCCAATCTTATTTTGTACTTTTAAAATAAAAGGCTCCTTTACGGAGCCTTTTTTATATGTTGTCGATTGCGTTTTCAATGCGTTTTATCGTTTCTTCTTTTCCGATAATTTCAGCAATATCGAAAAGGTGCGGGCCTTTTAGCGCGCCGACAAGGCTGAGTCGGAACGGCTGCATAATCTTACCCATCCCAATTTCGTTCTTCGCCATCCAATCTTTTACAACCTCTTCTATGTTTTGGGAGTGGAAACCTTCCATTTTTTCCAATACTGAAATCAGTTGCTTCATAAGTTCCGGCGTATCTTCTTTCCAGTTCCTGGCCGCTTTTTCGTCGTAAGACATTGGAGCGATGAAAAAATAATCAGCGAGATCCCAAAATTCAGATACAAAATGAGCACGTTCTTTAATCAAAGAAACGATTTTTACCAAAGTGCTATAATCGACGTCAATGCCTTTTTCGTAAACGATAGGGGCGAAAGCTTTGGCTAACGTTTCGTCGTCCTGCTTTATTAAATACTGGTGGTTGAACCACTTGTTTTTTTCCGGATCAAATTTGGCGCCGGCTTTGTGCACACGATTCAGGTCGAAACTTTCAGACAATTCTTCCAGAGTAAACAATTCTTTGTCTGTGCCGTCATTCCAGCCTAAAAGCGCCAGAAAGTTTATGACCGCTTCCGGGAAAAATCCTTTTTCTCGATAGCCTGATGAAATGCCTTCTTCTGTCTTCCATTCCAAAGGAAAGACGGGAAAACCCATTTTATCACCGTCACGTTTTGACAATTTTCCGTTGCCGATAGGTTTCAGGATTAAAGGCAAATGAGCAAATTCAGGAGCGTCCCAACCAAAAGCACGGTAAAGCAACACGTGTAATGGCATAGACGGAAGCCATTCTTCCCCTCTGATCACGTGAGAGGTTTCCATCAAATGGTCGTCTACGATATTGGCCAAGTGATAGGTCGGCATGCCGTCGCTTTTAAACAGCACTTTATCGTCAAGCAGGTTCGTTTCAAATTTAATATCGCCCCGAATGATATCGTTTAAATGCAATGTCTCGTCAACAGGTGTTTTAAATCGGATCACGAAATCTTCTCCGGCAGCAATTCTTGCTTCCGTTTGTTCTTTCGAAATCACGAGGGAAGTGTCCAGTTTCTCACGATTGTGGTGGTTGTAAATGAACGTTTTCCCTTCCGCTTCGTGTTGTTTACGGTGCGTATCCAAAGCTTCCGGTGTGTCAAAGGCATAATACGCCCAGCCAGAATCCACCAATTGGTCTGCATACTGTTTGTAAAGGTGTTTTCTTTCACTTTGTCGGTATGGTCCGAATTTTTCATTTTTACCAACGGTTTCAGATGGAGCAATTCCCAGCCATTCCAGCGCTTCCAGAATATACGCTTCAGCGCCGGGTACAAAGCGATTCTGATCGGTGTCTTCGATGCGTAAGTAGAAAACACCACCATGTTTTTTAGCAAACAGGTAATTAAACAGTGCTGTTCTGACGCCTCCGATATGAAGCGGGCCAGTGGGACTTGGTGCAAAACGCACGCGGATGGGCTTCGACATTTTTTAGAAATTTTTGGCAAAGATACGGTTTCAATTAGATAATTAGCGGATTAGAGAATTAGCAAATTTGTGCTCATTCGCTTATTTTATGATCTGCTAATTGACCAATTGTTTTAACATTTTGCTAACCTCATAATTACTACTTTTATCGGTTATAAATAAAATGCCGAAAGAATTGGAAACTACGTCGCTCATTTACCAGAAGTTAGAAGTCTTTATTAAAAAATACTATACCAACGAACTGCTCCGGGGATTGATTTTCTTTACAGGTCTTGGACTGATTTATCTGCTGTTCACGCTTTTTGTAGAGTACTTCCTTTGGCTTAAACCAGTGGGCCGTACGGTTCTTTTCTGGCTTTTTGTCGCCGTGGAGGTTTTTTTACTGGTCCGATACATCTTTTTTCCAGTGTCAAAATTACTAAACATCAGGAAGGGAATCGACTATAATGATGCTTCCAGAATCATTGGAAGTCATTTTTCCGAGGTCAGCGATAAACTCACGAATTTTCTGCAGCTTTCGAATGATAATAACAAATCTGAATTGTTGCTGGCCTCAATAGAACAGAAAGCCAATTCTTTGAAGCCTGTGCCGTTCAGCAATGCCGTAAACTTTGGAAAGAATAAAAAATACCTCCCGCTTGCCATTATCCCGATTTTATTTTTTATTTTTTTCTACATATCAGGCAATAGTGGGATGATTTCCCAAAGTTTAAATCGCGTGGTGCATTTTAAACAGCAATTCCTTCCGCCGGCGCCGTTTAAGTTCACTGTGGAAAACAAAAGTTTGCAGACAGAGCAGGGAAACGATTTTGTTTTGCAGGTAAAGACGGAAGGCAGTATCGTTCCTGAAAATTCGATGATCTTTATCGGCGATGAAAGTTATTCAATGGAAACGGTAGCACCGGGCATCTTTCAATTCCGATTCGAAAAGCCGGTTCGGGACATTTCGTTCCACGTGGAGGCAAATGAGATTTCGTCACTGGATTACACGCTTGATGTCGTTGCGGTTCCCACGATTGCAAATTTTCAGATGGTGTTGAATTTTCCGTCGTATCTTGGAAAAAAAGCGGAATTGGTGCAGGGAACTGGCAACGCCATTGTACCGGAAGGTACCCGCGTTACATGGAAGGTTGCGACATTGGCTACACAGAAAGTAGAGTGGTCGGACGCAAACGCTGCAGTGCCTTTCGCTGCGGATGAAAACAACTTCAGCCTGACGCGTACGATATCTCAAAATATAGATTACCAGATACTTACGTCGAATTCGAAAGTGAAGCACTATGAAAAACTGAATTATCAGATTTCAGTCATCAAGGATCAGTTTCCGACCATCAATGCTGGAAATGCGCCTGACAGCCTTAAAGTAGACCGTAATGTGGTTATTGGACAGGTTTCGGATGATTACGGCGTCTCAAAACTACAGATCGTGTATTATCCGAAAAACAGTCCGCAAAATGGCACGAAGGCTGGTTTGAATGTCAAGAAGGACGTTTTTGATCAATTCGTTTTTAGTTTCCCCGGTAATCTTCCTGTAGAAGAAGGCGTGTCGTACGAATACTATTTCGAAGTTTTTGACAATGACGCTGTGCACCACTACAAGAGCACGAAGTCGTCTGTTTTCTCAGAGCGGATTACTACCGAGGAAGAAAAACAGGACGAAATGTTCCAGGAGCAAAACAGCAATATCAACGGAATGGAGAAATCGCTAAAGAACCAGGACAAACAGATTAGCGAATTGGAGAAGTTGCAAAAGCTTGCGAAAGAGAAAGACAACCTCGATTTTAAAGACCAAAAGAAGGTGGACGATTTCATCAAGAAGCAGAAAGAGCAGGATGAGATGATGAAGCGTTTTTCCGAAAAGATGAAGGAGAATCTTGAAAAGTTTAAATCGGATCCCAAAGATCAGGATAAAAAAGATTTGCTGGAGAAGATGGAGAATGTTCAGAAAGTGTCTGAAGAAACGCAGAAGCTACTGGATGAATTGAAGGAACTGAATGACAAGATTAAGCAGGAGGACCTTATGGAGAAAATGGATAAGCTCAAACAGAATTCAAAAAATCAGACGAAGAATTTACAGCAATTGGTGGAATTGACCAAACGTTATTATGTCCAGAAGAAAGCGGAGCAGTTGGCGGACAAGTTGGAGAAACTTGCCGAGAAGCAGGATGCACTTTCTGAAAAGGACCAGGAGAATAATGCCGAGAGGCAAGAGGAAATCAACAAGGAGTTTGATAAGATCCAGGAGGACATGAAAGAACTGGATAAGGGGAACAAGGAGTTGAAGTCCCCGATGGACATCCCAAATGATGCGCAAAAACAAAAAGATATCGATGAGGATTTGAAGAATGCTTCCGAAGAATTGAAAAAGAACAATAAATCGAAAGCTAAGCCAAAACAAAAGAGTGCGTCAAAGAAGATGCGGGAGATGGGGGCCAAGATGAGCGAAAGTATGGAAGGGGGCGAAATGGAGCAGATGGATGAGGACCTGAAAATGCTTCGGCAGATTTTAGATAATCTACTTGCATTCTCGTTTTCGGAAGAAGATTTGATGAAACAATTTAAGGATTTAAAGCGGTCAGCGCCGTCATTTAACAAGAGCCTGAAGATCCAGCAAGACCTTAGGCAACAGTTTAGGCATGTAGACGACAGCCTGTTTGCGATGTCGCTTCGCAACCCGAAAATTGGGGAGAATATTACGAAGGAAATTGGGAATGTACATTACAACTTAGACCGATCATTGGAAACGCTGGTGGAAGGTATGGTGCCCAAAGGGGTTTCTCATCAGCAATACGCGGTCAGTTCTGCCAACAAATTAGCCGACATGTTAAGCGATATCCTTAACGGTATGCAGATGTCGATGTCGGGTATGGGCGCTGGCAAACCGAAACCAGGACAGGGAGAAGGAATGCAGCTTCCGGATATCATTATGAAGCAGGGTGATTTGGGTGAAAAGATGAAACAGGGAATGAAGCCTGGAGACAAACCTGGGGATAAACCGGGTGAAAAGCCAGGTGATAAACCAGGTGATAAGCCTGGAGACAAATCTGGCGACAAAGGAAAATCTGGTGAAGGTGGCAAGCCCGGTCAAAACGGCAAACCTGACAAAGGTGGAAAGGATGGCAAAGGGGGCGATACTGAAAGTGAAGGGGGAGAAGGCGAGGGCAATGCCAAAGCAATCATGGAGATTTATAAGGAGCAGCGACAGCTTCGCGAAGCCTTGCAAAAAGAGCTTGAAAAGAATGGAATGGGCAGCAATGGCCAGAAAACGCTCGATCAGATGAAGGACATTGAAAAACAGCTTTTGAACAAAGGGTTTAAGAACGAGGTATTACAGAAGATCTTAAACGTCAAGCAGGAGCTCCTGAAGCTTGATAAAGCAATGCAGCAACAGGGCGAGGAAAAGAAGCGCCAGTCAGAGACCAGTAAAAAGGACTTTAATAACCAGACCAATGCGTTGAGCCCAGCATTGCAACAATATTTAAATAGTGTGGAGATTTTAAACCGACAAAGCTTACCTTTGCGCGCCAATTTTAACCAGAAGGTTCAGGAATATTTTAAGAAAGATGATTAGTTTTAATTACGAGACCGCATTTTCCCTGGAAGATGAACCCCGACACGAAAGCTGGATTTCAGCAGTTATCCAATCGGAGTCGAAGAAGGAGGGTGATGTTAATTACATATTTTGTGACGACGCGTACCTACATAAAATTAACGTGCAATATTTAAACCACGACACGCTTACTGACATTATTAGCTTTGACTATTCGCTCGGGAACGAGCTGCACGGGGATATCTTTATTTCGGTGGAGCGTGTTAGGGAGAACGCGGTTGAATTTAACGTTTCTTTTACAGAGGAACTTTTAAGAGTGATGGCGCATGGTATACTCCATTTCAGCGGGTACAAAGACAAGTCTGACGAGGACGTGTTGCTGATGCGCCAAAAAGAAAATGAGAAAATCGCAATGTTCCACGTGGAACGCTAGATTGTTTTATCGCGTATAATGTTTCACGTGGAACAATATTAAAACATAACAAATGTTTCAGGAAGAATATGATGTAATTGTGGTTGGGGCTGGCCATGCGGGCTCTGAGGCTGCGGCTGCTTCGGCCAATTTGGGATCCAAGACACTTTTGGTCACTATGAGTCTGCAGAATATCGCACAAATGTCTTGCAATCCTGCAATGGGGGGAATCGCGAAAGGACAGATTGTGCGTGAGATTGATGCCTTGGGCGGGTATTCAGGGATCGTCTCAGACCGGACAGCCATTCAATTTAAGATGCTGAACAAATCTAAAGGACCAGCAATGTGGTCTCCGAGGGTTCAAAGCGACAGGATGCGGTTCGCTGAAGAATGGAGGTTGATGCTGGAGCAAACACCGAACCTCGATTTCTATCAGGAGATGGTGAGGGGGTTAATCATAGAGAACGGCAGGATAAAAGGCATTAAAACGTCGTTGGGCGTAGAGATTCGGTCAAGAGCTGTTGTGCTTACAAACGGCACTTTTCTTAATGGATTGATTCATATTGGGGAAAAGCAGTTTGGTGGCGGCAGGGCTGGCGAAAGTGCGGCTTTTGGCATTACCGAGGATTTGGTTGCTGCAGGTTTTGAGTCAGGAAGAATGAAGACAGGAACGCCGCCAAGGGTAGATGGCAGATCGCTTGATTATTCAAAAATGAATGAGGAAAAAGGGGATGCACGACCGGATAAATTTTCTTATTCTGACTTAACGAAGCCATTGACGCATCAGAAATCGTGCTATATGACCTATACTTCTGATGCTGTTCATGATATTTTACGGGAAGGTTTTGATCGTTCACCAATGTTTAACGGACGAATTAAAAGTATAGGCCCAAGGTATTGTCCATCTATTGAAGATAAAATTAATCGTTTTGCTGATAAGGAAAGGCATCAACTTTTTGTAGAGCCGGAAGGATGGAATACGGTAGAGGTTTATGTAAATGGATTTTCTACGTCATTGCCGGAGGATGTCCAGTTTAAAGCGCTGCGGAGTGTCGTGGGGTTTGAGAAGGTGAAGTTTTTTAGACCGGGTTATGCAATCGAATATGATTATTTTCCACCGACACAGCTAAAACACACGTTGGAAACCAAACTTGTCGAAGGGCTCTATTTTGCCGGACAGATCAACGGGACAACCGGATACGAGGAGGCGGCGTCGCAAGGTTTGATGGCTGGGATTAATGCCCACTTAAAAATCAACGAGAAGGATCCTTTAATTTTAAAAAGAGACGAAGCCTACATTGGGGTGCTTATCGATGATTTGATTACCAAAGGTACCGAGGAACCTTACCGGATGTTTACTTCCCGTGCTGAATATCGCACGCTCCTTCGCCAGGATAATGCCGATTTCAGGTTGACACCAAAGGCGTTTGAAATAGGGCTCGCTTCAGCGGAACGGATGAAACGCATGGAATTTAAGCAAACGGCATCTGAGAAAATGGTTAACTTTTACAGAGAAACCAGTGTCACAGTAGCAGAGATTAACCCGATACTGGAATCTAAAGAAAGCGCGCTAGTAAACCAGTCAGATAAAATGTTTAAGATTTTTTCAAGGCCGCAGATTGACCTCGAAGACATGCTTAAATTGTCAAAGGTTCAGGAGTATTTGAGCCAGAACGAAATCGATAGGGAAGTTTTGGAACAGGCAGAAATTCAGGTGAAGTATTCTGGTTACATTGACAAAGAAAGAAACAACGCCAATAAATTAACCCGGTTAGAGGACATGAAAATCCCGGATCATTTTGATTATAGTGTGATCAAGTCGATGTCAATAGAAGCACGACAAAAGCTGGCTAAGATACGTCCGGTTACCATTTCACAAGCTTCCCGCATCAGCGGCGTTTCACCAAGTGATATTTCAGTATTGCTAATTTACATGGGAAGATGACGGCGATGTTTCACGTGGAACCCATCAAACGAATGGTATTCAAAACAGCTTGTATATTTTTCATGTTTGCGGTTGCGGTATCATGCGCTTCCAGAAATAAGATTGTAATTGAAGGATATCTCGTGCTCCCCAACGGGAAGGAAATTTTAGGCCACGACTCCTTGAATGCATTTGTGTTTGAGAATATCCACAAAGAGACCTCTTTTCAGAATTATCTTTCGAACAAATATGCTGTTCTTGATATCAAGGCGCCTGAGTTTTCTGTGACCATCGATGGGTCGCAATACAAAGTAATCGTATATGATAACGTCGAATTCGAAAAGTATTTCCGCGTCTCAGACTTTGTGCAGACACATTTTGATACCGACTCGGATGACGCAAATTGGCCAAAGTTCATCGCAATTTCAATGATTAATGATCGCAACGAAGACTGTTTATCCGAAACATCGCTCTACAGAAATGTTGCCATAAATTATCTCAAAAACCTTAAACAAGCGTACTACAAACAATAATGGAACCAAACCTTACACATTATCTTTCCGTTAAAGACCACTCCGTTTCCGGAGAAACCTTCGAACTATGGCGGGATGATTCCCTCGACATGCTGGTTACACTTCCCAAGCCACAACCAGAGCAGCTGGGACGGTATTATGAAAGTGAAGACTATATTTCCCACACGGACGCGAAACGCTCGTTGTTTGAGAAAGCATACCATGTTGTAAAATCTATTGCGCTACAAAACAAACTCTCGCTCATCAACGCATTGGGAAAATCGAAAGGGAGATTGTTGGACATCGGCGCTGGTACAGGAGAATTTCTGCTAACCGCAAAGAAGAATGGATGGGACGTTGTCGGGATTGAGCCAAACGCAAAGGCAAAAAATACCGCCATAGCCAAAGGCGCCCAGTTCGTCAACGCTGAAAGTGATTTGGACGACGGCGATTTTGATATCATTTCGATGTGGCATGTTTTAGAACATGTCCCTGATGTTGAACGGCAAATCAGCGATTTGTCGCGGCTGGTTAAACCCAATGGCGCCGTTGTGATTGCTGTTCCAAATTTCAAATCCTTCGATGCAGCATATTACGGCGAATATTGGGCAGCGTTCGATGTGCCCCGGCATCTCACACATTTTTCCAAAACAGCTGTCAAGGGACTTTTTGAAACGCAGGAATTCAGGTTGGAGAAAATACTACCGATGAAATTTGACGCGTTTTACGTCAGCTTGCTTTCTGAAAAGTACAAAACAGGATCAATGAACTTTTTTAAAGCTTTTTTGATTGGATTGAGATCAAACCGACACGCAAAGCGAAATTTTGAATTTTCATCACACATTTATGTGTTTAGAAGCACTAAAAAGCAAAATTAGACGCTGTATTTAACGTTTATGGCGTAAAGTATAATTTGCCCCGCCGGTTTTTTAATAGTGTCCTAAAAGCTTTTTAATTGCGTCAGTTTTTATAGCTGGAAACAATAAGTACTTAATTATCGATAGTAAATCTTTATAGGTAAATGTTATTGCAAAATCGCAGCTACCGAAGCTCATAAAAATTTGCTATTTTTGGCAACGAAAAAATTAACAAATGACTTACATGAAAAAATCAATTGCGATCCTGTTGTTATCAGCAGCATTTATTTCCTGCAATAAAGAAACTACAGCTGCAGAAGCTAAAGGAATAAAAACAGCCAGTGTAGATTCTGAAAAATTAATGAAGGAATATACCGAAGCGAAAGACCTTACCGAAAAATTTAAGGCTAAATCACAGGAAGAAGGCAAAAAACTGGACGAATTACAGGCAAGTTTTGATGCAGACGTAAATTATTTCAAGAAAAACGCCAAAGCGAATGGCCAGGAATGGTATGAGCAAAAGGGCGCAGAGCTTCAGCAAAGACAACAGCAGCTGCAATATATGGCGCAGCAGGTGGATGCAAAATTGCGTCAGGAGCAAGGTTCTGAGATGGACACATTGGTGAAAAGCATCAAGAGTTTCATAACGGATTATGGGAAGAAAAACGGTTACGACTACATCTATGTAGCAGGGGATGGAGGGGCGTTGCTGTACTCCAAAGAGCAGTATGACATTACAAAAGATATCGTTAAGCTGCTGAATGACAAGTATGAAGCAGCTGGAAAAAAAGGATTGGTATCAGAAAAGAAAGAGACTAAGTAATTTTTTATACGGATAAAATACCGGCCTTTACGTGATCACAGCGTAAAGGCTTTTTTTATGGCGTTATTAGACAGTATTTTACAGATATTTTTATAGTTTTATATCCTTAAATATACGCCATGCATACCATTACAGACGCCGCTGCTTACACGCTGAATTTCATAAACCAGACCCAACAATCGGTATTCCTTACCGGAAAGGCGGGAACCGGGAAAACAACACTCCTTCGGGAAATCATTAGGACTACCCATAAACACACCGTCGTGGTGGCACCAACGGGCATCGCCGCTTTAAATGCAGGTGGAGTCACCATTCATTCCATGTTCCAGCTTCCTTTCGCTGGGTTCATTCCGGATCACCTAAACACCCATTTTTCCGAAACAGTAAAGTTCGAAAACAAAAATACGCTGAACAGGCATTTCAGGATGAGCAGTCAAAAGAAGGCAGTGATCCAGAATATGGAACTGCTGATCATCGATGAAGTGAGCATGCTTCGCGCAGATTTGCTTGACGCGATAGACTTTATGATGCAGAGTGTCCGCCGCAACAAACGGCCATTCGGAGGCGTTCAGGGCTTATACATCGGGGATCTTTTACAGCTTCCACCGGTCATTAAGGAAGACGAATGGCGTATCCTCAAGCAATATTACAAAGGGAAATTCTTTTTTCATTCCCATGTGGTTCAGCAATATCCGCCGTTATACATTGAGTTGTCAAAAATTTTCAGGCAAACCGATGGCGAATTTATCGGCATATTGAATAACCTGCGGAACAACAGCATTTCCAAAGAAGATGTCGGCGTTTTAAACCAATTCGTAAAGCGCGATTTCGATCTTGAAAAAAACAAGGGTTATATTGTCCTGACAACACACAACGCCAAAGCCGATGAAATAAATGCGCGTTCACTAGCCAATTTACAAGGCAAAGTGTTTACATATACACCAGAGATTACCGGGGAATTTCCTGAAAAGATCTTTCCCGTAGATGCCAATCTGCAACTTAAGGTTGGCGCACAGGTAATGTTCGTGAAAAATGATCCGTCTGCAGAGAAAAATTATTTCAACGGAAAGATGGGCGTTGTCCAATCGCTGTCGGAGGCTGAAATCCTTGTCCATTTTCCGGATGAAAATAAGACGATTGAAATTGAACGCTATGAATGGGAAAACATTAAATATGCTGTCAATCACGAGAGTAAGGAAATAGAAGAAGAGATTTTAGGAACCTTTGTCCATTATCCGATTAAATTGGCATGGGCAATCACGGTCCATAAAAGCCAGGGATTGACGTTTGACAAGGCAGCGCTTGACGTATCGCAGGTTTTTCTGCCCGGGCAGGCCTATGTCGCCTTGTCGCGACTTCGTTCGTTAAACGGGCTTATTTTGCTTTCTCCACTGCAGATGAATGGTATTTCGAATGACCAGGATGTGATGGACTATGCGACGCACAAAGCCGACGACACCGTGTTAGAGCATACGTTAAAATCTGAAACCAGGAAATTCATTCACGACTATTTAAAATCAGGTTTTACCTGGGATGAGTTGGCTCAGGAATGGCGAAACCATCAATTCAGCTACCAGCCGGATGCGGAGAAGTCCACAAAAACCGGTCATGCCGAATGGGCTGCACAGATGTCAGGTATCATCTGGAAGCTATTAGAGCCGGCGGGAAAGTTCAAATCCCAACTCGACAAATTGTTCCGGGATGAAACCGCGGACTTTAATTTCATCAGCGAAAGGGTGAATGCTGCCATTGACTATTTTATGCCCGTTATGGACAAATTGGTATACGATTTACTATGGAAGCTCGAAGAAATCAGCAGGATAAAGAAATCAAAAACATTGTATGAAGAAGTGGCTATACTGGAAGATTTGCAGGTAAAGGCGGTCCAAAGGCTAATGAAAACGCGTTTGTTGATCGAAGCCGTTATCTCCGGTCAGCCCATCTGCAAAGAAACCATGCATTCTGAGGCGATTAAGCAATACAAGAACAACAAGTCAACAATGGTGCGAAATGACTTTAAATCCGCTAATTACGCGCTGGTTGACGACGATCATGACGACACCCGCTATACCCCAAAAAAGAAGTCGAAGAAAGAACCAAAGAAATCTACCATTTCTGAGACTTATGAGCTGTGGATGCAAAAAAATTCCGTTAAGGAAATCGCCGAAATCCGAAAGCTTACACCCCAAACCATCAACACGCATTTGGCAAAACTTGTTGAAAGTAAGGCCATAAGCATCACCGAAGTCCTGCCTCAGGATAAAATCAGGGAACTTGCCGATGCGTTTAAGGACCATCAGGAAGAAACGCTTGGCGCGCTAAAAGAAAGATGTGGGGACCGGTTTACATGGGATGAACTACGGCTCTTTAAAGCCGCCGTGAACGCAGAGTCCTAGCTTAACCAATACACTGCCATTACCGCTGGAACAAAATAAATGACAATGGTCCTGGCACCGTCGTAGTCTTTTGCCATGCGCTGTCCTACGAGTAAAAAAATAAGGGTGATACAGGAAAAAATGGCACCGTACAATCCAAAAGACCTTCCATTGTTCACCAACAGTTGAATACAGCCGGAAATGCACAGGATTCCGGATACAATCTCCAGGACCAGAATCAGAAAAAGCGATGAGGGAACCATATTCCTGATGGGGGTGTTTTCAAAATGTTTTTTAAGCCAGCCCACATTGTCATTCCAGTACATCGTCTTATCATAACCGGACTGGATAAAGGTGACCGCCAGCAAAATCAACAAAAGTATCGATGCAATATTGTTCATGGTTTATTTTTTATGGATGAGACGTGTCAGTTTTATCGATAAATCGGTCAGGATAATTTTGGCATTTCCGTTGCGTTCAATGTGGTACATCGCGTCAGAAAGTTCCTTGAAAATGTCATTGATATTTCCACCATTGACAAAAGGTGCAAAATTCTCGAGTTTAAACTTTTCAATTTTGGGCTCCATATACACCAGGCTCGTGGCTTGGTAATTAAGCAACAATGCCTGCCGAAACATATCAGTACAAAAATGCAGGAATTTTTTCTGTGTCTCCCGACCCAGGCCCGCGATAATTTCACTCCAACCGATCAGATCCTGTATAGCCGCAGCGTTTCCTTTGGCACGGAAAGCAGCCCTGACCCAATCAACGAACCACTTTTCAAAATAGACATCCTCGCCGTCATCCTGCAGCAACTGCAGCGCTTTGTTGTAATTTCCCTGCGCCTGGTGTGCGACTTTTGCCGCCGTCCTTACTTCTATATTTTCACGTGAAACCAATGCGTCCGTGATTACCTGTTCGCTTAAAGCATTAAAATGCAGTACCTGGCAGCGGGACCGAATCGTTTGAATGATGTCCTCTTCGTTGTCGGAAATCAGGATAAAAAGTGTTTTATCTGAAGGCTCCTCGAGTAATTTCAGGAGCTTATTTGAGGCCGCAATGTTCATTTTATCGGCCATCCAGATGATCATCACCTTGTATCCGCCTTCATATGACTTCAGCGCCAGGGATTTAAGGATTTCCTGTGCATCATCAACCCGGATTTCGCCCTGCTTGTTTTGTACACCCAGCATGCGGTACCAATCAAACAAACCACCATAAGGGTTTTCATTGAGGAATTGGCGCCATTCGGAAATAAAATCAATGCTTTTCGGCTTCGACTTCACACTGTCTGTACTGACCGTCGGGTAAACAAAATGCAGATCGGGGTGTGAAAAATGCTCGAATTTCAGATTACAGGATTCGTTACCACCCACATTTTCGTTAGTCGTATTCTGGCAAAGAATATATTGTGCATAAGCAATGGCCATGGGCAATGTACCGCACCCCTCAGGTCCAATAAACAACTGCGCATGCGGAATGCGTCCTGAGCCGGCACTTTTGATCAGATGGCTCTTGATATGTTCCTGGGCTAAGATTTGTGAAAACTGCATAGCGACAAATATAATAAAGATTTTCGCTTGGGCCGTCCACCATCGCTGAAAGCTATTGTTATTTAAATCTGTTATATTTGACTGGAAATGATTAAAAACATCTACACAAAATAGCGGTTTACCGCAAAATTTTGACAATTGAGACCGGCATAATTACATTTACTAACCCCGAGAAAAGCAGTATGAAAAAAAGTTTATCAGTATATGCGTTCCACATTTGTGTATGTGCTGCCTTTATTCTGTTGCCGTATGTTTTTAGTTCTACAGGCACATTTTTGACGCTCCCTGACCTTAACAATGGTCATGACCGCACCTATTTCGGGATCTATATCTCGTTGCTTATTTTTTTTTACATCAACTATTTCCTGCTTATCCCCAGGCTTTATTTTCATGATAAACGGTTTTTGTATGTCGTCATTATCGTACTGACCTTGCTTTTCTTCTTATGGGTTTCAAATTTTCTTGACCGCCGTTTCGCTGAGGTTTTTGAAACGTCCAGTGTCGTAAGAGGACGGGAACACTGGGTACCCTCGCAAAAATTCAGTCCGGCACGTTTGCAGGATAAACCGGTTCAGGACGAACATACCATTTTAATTTACATCGTCGGCGTGTTAAGCAGCCTGTTCTTTTCGATTAATAAACGCCTGCAGTTGACTGAAAAAGAAAAACTTGCCGCCGAACTATCACTGCTTAAGGCACAAATCAACCCGCATTTCCTTTTTAATACCCTGAACAGCATTTATTCGCTGGCCATCAGGAAAGACGACCGGACCGCTGATTCCATTGTAAAGTTGTCAGAATTGATGCGATACATCATGACCAATGCGCATGACAATCTTATCGATCTTCGAAAGGAAATCGAATACATCAGCAATTACGTGTCGCTGCAGCAATCCCGCCTCGAAGATACGGTCCGTATTAACTATATGTTTTGTGGAAACCCAATTGGTAAAAAGATCACCCCTTTGATTTTGATTTCCTTTATCGAAAATGCATTCAAACATGGTGTAAATCCCGAGGAAAATTCCGAAATTGACATACTAATCGATGTGGAAGGCGAGGAACTGAAGCTTTTTGTTTACAACAGGAAGGTGCATTCAGTTCATGCTGAGAGCGGTATCGGAATGAAAAACACCATCGAAAGGCTCGAATTACTGTATCCTGAAAGATACGAACTATCGGTTAAAGATCTGGAAGAAAGTTTTTCGGTAACACTTACATTAATATTATGATGATTAAAGCAATCGCCCTTGATGATGAACCGCCAGCATTGGCAATATTGGAAAATTTCTGCAGAAAAGTGGACTATGTGGATTTGCAGAAGACGTTTACCAAAGCAGACGAAGCCCTGAAGTACCTGCGAAAATATCCCGTAGATCTTTTGTTTCTGGACATCAACATGCCATCCATATCCGGCATCGATTTTCATAAAAAAATTCCACACAAGACGATGGTTATCTTCACGACCGCGTATTCTGAATTTGCTGTTGAAGGATTCAATCTCAGCGCAATGGACTATTTGCTAAAACCGATTTCGCAGACGCGCTTCGTGCAGGCCCTTGAAAAAGTCAAAGCACAACTCGCGTTAGAGAACCAAAACCAGAAGATTGAGCAACAATTCCTTTTCGTCCGCGCAGATTATAGCCTGATGAAGATTCCGCTACAGGATATTTTGTTCATTGAAGGGCTTGACGATTACCTCAAGATACACATCGAGAACCAGAAGACAGTCGTCGCACGCATGACCATGAAAGCCATCACGGAAAAACTTCCGGCTTCAGAGTTTTCAAGGGTTCACCGTTCTTTCATCGTTCCGATAGCGAAAATCGAGAAAATAAGAAACAAGGTCATTTTCATTAAAGACGAGGAAATTCCGATTAGCGCAAGCTACGAAAAGGATTTTCTGGCCAGAATCCAGAATGAGGAATGATAGAAAGGCGTGTGCGCTCACAGTGAGGCGCCTTTTTGGGAAACGGAATCAAGTAATTCTAATCCTCATTGATGACACAGTCGATGCAGATTTCGCTATTGATGGGTTTAAAATAAATTGCAGCAAGTATATCGGGCGGGGACTTTAAACGCCGCCGGAAGTGGTACAAATTCGTTATTTTTGCTTCATGCCACATTGGAAAACAATCGTTCACAAAAACACCATAATTTCATACCAGGATCAGGGTAAAGGGACCGTGGTCATTTTGCTGCACGGATTTCTGGAAAACAGCCATATGTGGGACGCGTTCGTTCCGGAATTGTCAAAAAAATATCGCGTGATCACAATTGATTTACTGGGTCACGGCAAAACGGAACCAATGGGTTATGTTCAGACGATGGAGGATAACGCCGACGCCGTGTATGCCGTACTGTCCTCACTCCGCATCCGAAGGGCGGTGTTAGCCGGTCATTCCATGGGAGGCTATGTGGCACTGGCATTTGCAGAGTTGTATCCGGATGCCGTAAAAGGAATTGCACTCATTAATTCTACATCACTTGCTGACAGCGACGAAAGGAAAGCCAACCGAGACCGTGCTATTAAGGCGGTAAAGCAGGATTACAGTTGTTTCGTGCGCCTGTCGGTGGCCAACCTTTTCAGCGAAGAAAACCACGAAAAACTAACCCAGGAAATTGAAAGCGTGAAACAGCAGGCTTTAAAAACACCACTTCAGGGAATTGTAGCATCGCTGGAAGGCATGAAAATCAGGAAAGACCGTGAGGTTTTATTGCACTTTGCCCCCTACCCTATGCTGTTGGTATTGGGAAAAAAAGATCCCGTTTTAAATTATGCCGATCAGCTGAATCAAATTGAAAACACCAACGTGCAACTGATCACATTTCCTGATGGACACATGTCTCCAATTGAAAATGAAAGCGCATTGCTAAAGGCGTTGATGCTGTTTTTGAAAGAAATCAGGTAGTTATATTTTTTCTGTAAACGGAATTTCGGGATCCAAAATGGCTTTCAACAGGATGATCAGCTGCGCTTTGTAGTTTTCAACGACCGTCTCGTCCACAATAGAAATGGCGGTCTTATCCTCTTTAAAGTTAAACGGCAGGAATCCCGATTTGAGGTTTTTAAACGAAATAATACCCACTTCAAGCGATTGATCCTGTACGTTTGGAGCAAACATATAGGCGTAGGCCAAAACCTGGATGATCTTGTCATTTTTGATTTCGTCAGTAAGGTGGTCCCATTGTTTTAAGCTGACATCCCGCGCTTCCACTTTTCCGGTCTTGTAATCTACAATCCTGATGTTGCCATTTCGAAGCTCAATCCGATCGACATTTCCTGCGATAAGCACTGGAAAAGGCAGCGCCCCATCTTCCAATAGCCGGCTGAAATTTTCCTCAAGCGCTATGATTTTCACAGCATCTCCGTTTTGCAGCGATGCCATTTCGGTTTTAAGGAAATTGTAAATATTCCTTTTTGCTACCTCAAAAGCCAGCAGATTCCTGCCCTTTTTGATTTCCCCTTCCTTATACACCAGTTTAAACTGCTCAAGGACAGTGGCATCTAATTTTGAAAAACACGCATTAACATTACTTTCCGTCAAAAATTCCCCAATAAATGGCGTGTAAAGCACCCTCAGGGTTTCGTGAATTATGGTTCCCAGCGTATTCAGCGCGATGTTCTCTTCTACCTCCTCTACGTCACTGATGCGCAGGATTTTTTTAAAATAGAAATCAATCGGGTTGCGGATATACATCGTCAACGCGGATGGCGAAAAGCCCTTTTCGGCGATTTCCCGAAGCCGCTCCATCACTTTCCCCGATTTTGCAATAACAAGCGGCTGGTAGGCTTTTTCCGGCAAAGAAGGACTGAAAATCTCATGCGTCAGGGTATGTGCCGGCTGTTTTTCTACTTCAAGCTGTGTGATAAATCGGCTTTTTTCACCGGCGTCCAATCCTTCACTTTCGGTGTTGTAAAGCAGATAAATGGTTTTTGCACGCTGCAATAAATGGTAAAAATGGTAGGTGTAAATCGCATCTTTCTCTTTGAATGTAGGCAGGCCGAGTTCGCGCTTCACATCATACGGAATAAACGATTGCTGTGATTTTCCTGCAGGAAAATTTCCCTCATTCATCGAGGTCACAATTACCGTTTCAAAATCAAGCACGCGGCTTTCCAGCACACCCATAATTTGTAACCCGGTAAGGGGTTCTCCCTCGAAAGAAACTTCGGCCAAATCAATGATCTGCTTGTATATGGCATACAAGGTTTCGGTTTTTCCGATACCCGGGTGGCTTGAATAATGGCTGCTCAGTTTATTGATGACTTTGAAAATGGCAAAAACAAATGCTTTTGTGATTTTCTCTTCACGGTTTTCGTTGTTGAGGTTGCTTTTTATGGCCTGCAATAAATCGGCTACTGAAGTCAAAGCGGCAATACAATCCTGATTCCATTTGCCAAACAGCAATAAAAATAAGGGAGAATGATGCGCTGCCAGATCAAATAATTTTGAATGGGTCAGGAACGTATAATTATTGCGGTTGATGGTATTCACAAGGTTTGCAGTTCCGGCATAGGGCTCTACCAAAGGATGCGTCAGGATGTCAAGCACATCTCTGTAATAAAACACATACGCACTGTTATTTCTCAAAAGCGCGTTGGTGTGTAGTTTAAAAAGTTTCGAAACTAAAATCTGCGCGGGATTATTTTTAGCGGAATAACCCATCGTAATATTCAACGCAGCGGTCGAGGAGGGCAGTGCGTGCAGCACCGGAATCAATAGGTTTTCCTCCCCCAGCACCAGGGCGGTTTGATCAAGTCCGCGCTCCGGATGTTGCTTTACTATGTTTTCAAGCAGTTTTCCTGCGATTTTAGCCTGTCCTACTGTTTTTGGCGTGCCAATCACGTGAATCGCTTTTTCTTGCGGGAAATCGTCCCAGATCCACTCAAACGGGTTGGATTTATAGTAGCTCCAGTTTTCCTTGAAACGTCTTAGGAACAGTCCCGCATCGTGTAGGGGGTCGTTGAGAAAGGCCCGGTCCGCATCCCAGTAGACTTTTCCCATATCCAAAGTGATCAGGTGCTGGATGATTTTTTCCTCGGCGGCATTCAGGGCATTGAATCCTGCAAAGACGAATCGGCTTCCCTGTTCGGCAGCGCTGAAATGGTTTAGGTTGTGTACCGCCTCCCGGTAGATCAGGCCTTGGTAACCAATCCCAAGATTTAATAAATGGCCGTAAAGGGCGTTGTAGTATTTTGGGAGTAATTTCCAGAAATCGATGTAATTTTCAAGCAGCTGCGTTTTGTTTTCAACTTCAATTCCCCACCGTTTGATATCTTCAATGTCTTTTAGATACGACAATACATGCTTCGGGTCCAGAAGGTAACGGTCAATTTCGTTAAAATCCTGCAGCAGGGTTTTGGCCCAATTGGCGAAAACTTCAAAAGCCTGCGGATCCTTGTCGGTGATGGAAACATACACTTCATAAAAACTGAAGAGCAGTTCAATCGGGTCAATCGCCCGGATTCCGGCAATATCCTGTATAAAATCTTCAATGCTGATGATTTTTGGAGAAAACATCGTGTGCTCAGCCTGTTC
>NZ_NKJE01000005.1:65245-199343 GCF_002256285.1 Flavobacterium sp. BFFFF1
AGGAACACCTTGGCCCTTTTATTGGGAAGGATAATCGTCGTTTCGGTGAGATTTTCAGCATAATCCTTTAAGATTACTGCCGCCAGCTTATGGAGAAAGGAGTTTTGCTGCATGGCATAAAAATAAAAAAACGCCCCGATAAATCGAGGCGTTTCTTAAATTATTTAGGAGAAAGAAATTACTTGATCAATTTCACTTCTACCCTTCTGTTGTTGGCTTTTCCAGCAGCAGTTTTGTTAGAGTCAATTGGTTTAGACTCACCAAAACCAGCAGAAGATAATCTCTCAGTACCGATTCCGTTTTCAATCAGGTAATTTTTAACGGCAGCAGCTCTGTCTTCAGATAATTTCTGGTTCATGGCATCTTTACCATCGCTGTCTGTGTGACCTTCAATGCTGAATTTAGAAGAAGGATATTCTTTCAGGATTGCAGTGATTGACTGAAGTACAGCATAAGTTTCCTGTTTGAAAGTAGATTTACCACTGTTGAAAAGGATTGTTTTAGCGTAAGCATTCAATTTATTGATTTGCTCTTCAGAGATTTCAGGACAACCATTGTTGGCAACAGTACCTTTTACGTCTGGACATTTGTCATCTTTATCAAGAACGCTGTCTCCGTCAGTATCTGGCCATGGGCAACCTTTGTTTTCTTTAGGACCTTTTACAGTAACACATTTGTCATCTTTATCCTGAACACCATCACCGTCAGTATCTGGGCAGCCTCCGAAAGTCTTAAGACCAGCTTCATCTGGACAAGCATCATCTTTATCAGCGATACCGTCAGAATCTCTGTCTGGACAACCTTGGAATTGAGCTAAACCAGCCTCAGTAACACAAGCATCATCTTTATCAAGAACACCGTCACCGTCAGTATCAGGGCATCCGTTAAGTTCTTTTGGGCCAGCTTGCTCAGGACAAGCATCGTATTTGTCATAGATTCCATCCCCGTCAGTATCTTTTCCTCCAAATTTGAAAGTAAGACCTGCAAAGTGCTGGATGTGTCCAGGAACGCCAACCGCCCTGTCATCGTGATCCTCGAAAGAATGCTTATAAGTAGACTGCAAAGAAAGACCAACAGTTTCAGAGAACCAGAAAGTCAAACCAAGACCACCATTTGCAGTTCCCGTTTCGTAGTCTCCCATCCAGGTATAACCACCACCAACATGTAATGAAGGATCAATTACTTTAGAACCGATTAAGTTCATAAAGCTGTATTTGATCACAGCATCAGCAGCATAGTAAGTTAAATCTCCAGGATTTCTAACTTCGAAATCTTTTGGATTTAGTTCCGAACGGTAAACCAATTTGTCGATTTTGTTAATCGATCCGGTTACACCAAAGGTGAACCCACCACCCATGTACTTTGAAACGTTCAGGTACGAAACCGATGGAAGGATGTTCCAATTATCTTTCACGTGGAAAGGCTGATCAAAATGGGCAAAGAAGTCTTTGTCACCGGCGCTGGTCCTTGTGTCAACTGCATTAACACCAAAGGAAATTGCCCATGGGTTGTCAGCATCCTGTGCCTGAGAACTTAATCCAAGAAGCAACAAGGCAGCAGCAAAAATTTTGTTTAGATTTTTCATACTTGTTTTTATTTGATTTATCATCGTTAAATATGGAGCAAAAGTAAGCGGTTAATAGATAACTACAAAATATGATGTTAAAAAAAACGCTGAAAAATACTATAAAATTTATATTTTATAACAAATCAAAAAAATTATATAACCCCAAGCGACGTTCCAACTTCCGTAAATGCTTTTATCGCTTTATCGAGATGCTCCTGATTATGAGCCGCGGACAGTTGTACCCTGATTCGTGCCTTTTCCTTAGGAACTACCGGGAAAAAGAACCCGATCACATAAATGCCTTTCTTTAAAAGTTCATTGGCCATGTTTTGCGAAAGTTTCGCATCATAAAGCATCACAGGAACGATAGCGGAGTCGCCATCAATAATATCAAAACCAGCCTTTTTCATACCCTCTTTAAAGTAATTCGTGTTCCATTCCAGTTTGTCACGCAGCGAAGTGTCTTTCTCCAGTAATTCAAACACCTTGATCGACGCGCCGACAATGGCGGGCGCCAGAGAATTGGAAAACAGATAAGGTCTTGAGCGCTGGCGCAGCAATTCGATAATTTCCTTTTTACCCGTCGTGTAACCGCCCATCGCGCCGCCCAAGGCTTTTCCTAAAGTCCCGGTGATGATATCCACACGTCCCATAACGCCTTTCGCCTCCAATGTGCCTTTGCCGGTCGCGCCGATAAATCCTGCCGCATGACACTCATCTACCATGACCATTGCGTCATACTGGTCAGCAAGGTCACATATTTTATCCAAAGGCGCTACCAGACCATCCATCGAAAATACGCCGTCGGTAACGATAATCTTAAACCTGGCGCCAGCTTCATTGGCTTTAATCAATTGCTGTTCGAGGTCTTCCATGTTGCTGTTTTCGTATCGGTAGCGCGCTGCCTTGCACAAACGCACACCATCAATGATCGAAGCGTGGTTTAAGCTGTCAGAAATTATCGCGTCCTGCTCGTTAAACAGCGGCTCGAAAACCCCGCCATTGGCATCAAAAGCAGCCGCATACAAGATGGTGTCTTCTGTACCATAAAATTCTGCGATTTTTTGCTCCAGCGTTTTGTGTATGTCCTGTGTCCCGCAGATAAATCGTACAGACGACATACCGAAACCATGCGTATCCAATGCATCTTTAGCAGCCTGAATCACTTCAGGATGCGACGACAATCCGAGGTAATTGTTGGCACAGAAATTCAACACCGTCTCCCCGGTGGAAACCGTAATTTCAGCACCCTGCGGAGAAGTAATAATGCGTTCTTTCTTAAAAATTCCGTTGTCTTCAATGGCCTGCAGCTCACTTTGCAGGTAATCTTTGATTTTTCCGTACATGATATATTCGTTATTTTTTAAAGTTTAAGGTCTAAAGTCTAAAGTCTAAAGTCTAAAGTCTCAAGTCACAAGTCACAAGTCTAACTGCTAACTGCTAACTGCTAACAGCTAACAGCTAACAGCTAACAGCTAACAGCTAACAGCTAACAGCTACAAAGTTACCACTTCTGTAACATCCCCGATATAAGCCAATATTTTTTTTGTGACTTTATAGCCCATTTTTTCAATCGCCTGTTCGTAATTTTCGAGTTGAAGTTTATATTTTGGCTGATGGGCACCGGTCTTGTAATCGAGCAGCATAACTTCTTTTTGCGGCGTAACCACCATTCGGTCAGGTTTAATCAGCGTTCCTTCTTTGCGGATAATGGCCTGCTCATTCAGGATTTTGTTTTCACCTGAAAAGAACGCTGTCATCTCAGGATGGTCGATGATCGACAGGATGGTTTGCCGCACCGTTTCCTGCTGCGCATTGGTAATCAACCCTTCGCTAACGGCTTTATCCACTGCAATGGCCACATCCTTTTTGGTGCGGATCTCTGACAAGATTTCGTGGACAAGATTTCCATATGCTATTGATTCCTGTTGTTTGGTACCCCACATCACGGCTTCGCGCTGCGCAATCCTGATATCGGCCATATTCAACGACTCCCCTACTGTTTCGATAACCTGGTTGTCTTCTTTTTTGACGGTTGCAATAGAAAGCTTTGATGGCGTTCCAAAATGATATTCATTGGTTTGCTCCTCGAAAAGATTTTTCCGGATGAGGTAGTTTACAAAAAACGAAGACATATCATTGGCCTTCACCTCCCCTTTTGCATTGATATTTTTACCCGAAATAATGTAAAGCTGCTCTTCTGCGCGGGTCAATGCCACATACAGTACATTGACATTATCCAGCAATTCTTCCTGTCTTTTCTGTTGGTAAACGATTGATGCATTTTCACCAAAACCATCGACTGCACTGCTGTTATCTACCAAAGCTTTTGGCAGCCCGATGACATCCTCCTCTGTTTCAAGCCAAAGTTTCTCTTTCGGTTTGCGGCTGTAATCCTCTTCCGCAAAAGGCATGATCACAACCGGAAATTCCAGCCCTTTGGACTTATGGATTGTCATGATGCGCACCGCGGCACTTCCTTCGGGGGACGGAATGCTGAATTTCTCCGCATTTTTTTCCCAGTACTCGAGAAAATCAGAAATGCCGGCCTGCCCCCGTACATCCCTTTCCAGCACGATGTCCAGGAAATACTGTATGTAGGCATTGTGTTTCTTGTGTAAAAACCGGGCGATAATAATCTCTACGGCTTCATACAGCGATTTGCGCCGAACCTCCTGGAATACCATTGAAATCCCGGTTCCGGAAAGCCAGGTTTCAAATTCCGTTTCGGTGTCCAGGGCCATTCCTTCCGCGACAAAGTCATGAACGGGTAAGTTTTGCTGGAGATTTCCGGCAACAAACACCAGCCATTGCGCTTTAGCTTCAAGGTCTTTCCCGTTTCGCAGGTATTTCAGCACGCTGATGATCAGGCGCACTTCGGCGGCATTCCCAATCAAGAGCGTTTCGGAAGAAAGCAGCGGAATGTCATTCTCGGTAAGAAAATCCGCCACCGCCACGCCTTGTCCGCGTTTTCGGGTGAGTATGGCGATGTCATTGTAGTGAAACCCAAGCGCACGAACTTTGTTGATCGTGTCTAAAGTGGCTTTTACGTACAAATCATTTTTTTCCGGCGCATCCTCGTCGGCTGCCGAGGTGTCGGAAACAAATGAAATATTGACATAGCCGCCCGTTTTATGGTTGCTTTTCTGGAAACTCTTCTGCTCATATAAAGCACGGTAATCGGGATGCTCAAATGCTTCCGAAAGGAATTTAAAAAAATCATTATTGAAATCGATTACCTGTGAATAACTGCGCCAATTCGTGTCGAGCGAAAAAAGCGCTTTGTCAGGATTGTTAAACGGATTGTGTGCTTTTCCCAATTCGATAAACTGTTCCGCCTTTCCGCCCCGCCAGCGGTAAATCGATTGTTTTGGGTCACCGACAATCATCAATGTGCCTTTTTGGCCAAACTCATCCTGGCCGGAAAGCGCGTTGTCAATCAGCGGAATCAAGTTCTGCCACTGCATTTCAGATGTGTCCTGGAACTCGTCTATAAAAAAATGGCGGTACCGCTCCCCCAGCCTTTCGTAAATAAACGGCGCCGGCTGGTTTTGGATTTCGCGGTGGATAATGGCGTTAAATTCAGCAATCGACAACACGTTTTGTTCTTTCTGTATATCGGCCAGCTGTTGGCTGACGGTGTTTAAGAGCGACAACGGCGTGATGTTTTTCAGGAATGCGCGATAAAAATCAATTTTTCCGTAATTCTTATAGATTTGCGAAAGGATGCCCAGCCATTCCGGAATGTAATTTTCGATGAGGTGCCGGTCCTTTGCTGTTTTATTAATGCGGATGTCGTCCGGTTCGTGGTAGGTCTTGTTTTTCGGATTGAAGCGTCCCTCGCGGATTCCTTCAATATGTTTTGGAAAATAGCCGCCTGAAAAAGAAGCGGAATCGATGCCGTTATTTTTGAGTATTTCTAATGCTGTCCCGGCAAATGCGACACAATCTGCTTCAAGTTCCTGAATGCCTTCGATCAGTTTATTTTTGATGGCAATAAATTCCGGAATCGTCTTGTCATTGAAGTGGACGATTTCGTGCCGGTTGTTTTCATTCAGTGCCAACCGCCCGGTTTCAAGGATCTCGCGTGAAATGTCCCAGCTTTTGTCGTCGTCGGTTTTTTCCATCGTAAAATCGACGAGCAGCTTGGTAAGCGTTTCATCCTCGCCGGCGCGTGCAATAATCGTATCCACCGCTTCGGTCAAAAGGCTTTCGGTGTCCAGGGTCACTTCAAAAGTGACGGGAAGATTGAGGTCGTGTGCAAACGCGCGGATGACTTTATGCGTAAATTTATCAATCGTTGAAATGTCAAAAGCCGCATAATTGTGGATCAGGTGCCGGATAATCTGCTGCGCCTTTTGTTTTATCGCGGTCACGGAAAGGCTGGTTTCCCCCGCGATCGTTTCCATAAGCGCCATGGCCTTTTCTGAAGGTTCGTCTTTTGCAAATTCCGACAGGCTGTCCACGATACGCGATTTCATTTCGTGTACCGCTTTGTTCGTAAACGTGATGGCGAGAATGTTGCGGTAGGCGTCATTCTTTTCTGAGGTCAGGATGATCTTCAGGTATTCCTTGACAAGCGTATAGGTTTTTCCCGATCCTGCCGAGGCGTCATACAGCGAAAAAGAAGGTTTTTGCATGGAGGGAATGTTGTTATTTTACTACTGGACCCTAGCCCCGGTTGCAGCGGATATCCTTTTCTTTTTTTCTTAAAAAAGAAAAGATATGAGCGGAAAACGGGATACAGCTCCTATCAGTTATTTTAATTCAATTATAACCAAATAGTATTTCCTTTTCCAAAGTTAAATGTTTAAATTTGATTTCTGATTATAAACCTTAAAACAACAATTTATGGCTTTTGAATTACCAAAATTGCCGTATGCCTATGATGCGCTGGAACCGCATATCGATGCGCGTACGATGGAAATACACCACACCAAACACCACAATGCGTATACTACGAATTTAAACGCTGCAATTGCAGGAACGGATTTGGAAGGCCTGACGATAGAAAATATCCTGATTAATCTTGACAAGAAAAATGCTGCTGTGCGTAACAATGGCGGTGGTTTTTACAACCACAACCTTTTTTGGACAGTGATGGCGCCAAACGGCGGTGGAAAGCCCACAGGCGACCTGCTCGCGGCTATTGAACGGGATTTTGATAGTTTTGACGAGTTCAAGGCCAAATTCGCTAAGGCGGGCGCAACCCAGTTTGGGTCTGGATGGGCATGGCTTTGCGTACACAAAGGCGGAAAGCTTGAAGTATGCGGCACACCGAATCAGGACAATCCGTTAATGCCCGATGTAGGCTGCGGTGGTACGCCAATCCTGGGCATGGACGTTTGGGAACATGCGTATTACCTGAATTATCAAAACAGGAGGCCCGATTATATTGAAGCGTTTTTTAACGTAATCAACTGGACCGAAGTGGCCAGGAGGTATGCGCTTGAGAAATAAAAAACAAGAATTTTAGATTTTTTTAATAAGTGAAAACGGATCGCGGAAAAGTGGTCCGTTTTTTTTATTGCTCCAGCAGTTTTTTGCTGACCCTGCCAGAGGCGATTAACGAGGCCAGGAAACCCAGTGAAACGATGGTTCCCAGGACAATCAGGATGTTTGTAATCGAAAAGACGACAGGATAGGCCAGCGTTTCCGTAATCATCACCCATTTGTAATGTTGTTGCAGCAACACCACGGCACTTCCTATCGAGATACCAATCGTGCCGCCTATGACACACAGCAACGTGCCCTGCAGCAAAAAGATCTTACGCAAGTCCCGCACTTCGGCCCCCAGGTTGTACAGCGTCTTCAGATTGGCTTTTTTATCCAGTACCATCATGATGATCGCGCCGGAAAAGGCAAACAGGATCAAGATGATTACGAGCGTAAAGATCAAATAAATCGCGAGATTCTCGGTGCGGAGCATTTTGTAAAGCGAATCGTTCAGCTGCGCGCGGTTCCGGATGAGCAGTTTGTTGCCAAAAATCTTTTGCATCGAACCGATTACGGCAGCCTCATTGGCGCCATCGCACAATTTAAGTTCAATGGCCGAAACCTGGTTGGGTTGATAGCCCAATAGTTCTGAAGCGACACTAAAATCCGTAAAAACATATTTCGAATCGAGTTCCTCACTGATGGCATAGACGCCGACCGGCACCACAGCGGTTTTCCGAAACGCGTCTTCGGGATTTTCGATAAGGCCTTTCCCGGGTTTTGGTGCGTAAATTTCAAGCGGGCGGGTCATTTCCCCCACGCCCACTGACAATTTCTCGTAAATGCCGTAACCGATGACGGCCTCGTTGCTTTCCGGTTCAAGCCATCCGCCATCGACAACGCTTTTCTGTACCGTACTGACATTGTTGAACAAACTGTCGACGCCCTTGATATAAGTAAATTCAGATTTTTGGTCGAAAACAAACAAAACCCGTTCTTCAATGACCTTGCTGAATGCACAAACCCCATTGACGCGCTGCAATTCTGCCTGTTGTTTTGGTGAAATAAAAAAGGATTTTCCCGAAATGGCTTCGGCCTTAATATCGGGATCGAGGGTGTTTGAAAAGGAAAGGCTGAAATCCACGAGCCCGCTGAATACCGAAAGTACAATAAACAAAGCCGCGGAGCCCGTAATGATCCCAACCGACGCGATGCGGTTGATGATATTGATGGCGTTGTTTTTGCTGACGCTTTTCAGGTACCGCCGGGCGATGTAAAACGGGAAATTCAACTCAGGATTTTTTACGGCGCTCGAGCAAATCCCGGTTCTCGATCGGGTTTTCCTTCTTTGAAAGCGCATTGTCGATTTTTTCTATGTAGTCCAGTGAGTCGTCGAGGTAAAACGTCAGGTTCGGGACCTTACGCAGTTGCATTTTTACACGCTGCGCCAAATCATGTTTGATCAGCGGGCCATTCGATTTGATGGCAGCCAGGGTCTCGGCGGCCTTCTCCTGCGGGAAAATGCTGAGGTGCACACTGGCCACAGAAAGATCGCTGGTGACATTGACTTTCGATACCGAAATGACAAGGTTACTGATGCCGTTTTTGCGAATTTCTCCCTGTAGGATATCCACCAAATCCTGTTGCAATACCCCGCCTATTTTTTTCTGTCTGTTCGTTTCCATGCCGCAAAGGTACGATTTAAGTCTGAAAGTCCGAAAGTCGGAAAGTCTGAAAGTCTGAAAGACCACCGATAGAAACCATCCCACCAAATCATTATTAATTATTAACTGTTAATTATTAATTGTTAGTTATTTTCGCGTCACGGACTTTAAACTTCGAAGATGAGAAAAATAGAACACATTGGCATCGCCGTAAACAGCCTTGACATTTCGAATGGCGTGTTTGAGAAATTGTTTGGCGCTCCGGCCTATAAAACCGAAGAGGTCGCAAGTGAAGGCGTAAAGACGTCATTTTTCATGAATGGACCCAATAAGATCGAACTGCTGGAGGCCACCAACCCGGAAAGCCCGATTGCGAAATTCCTGGAAAAGAAAGGCGAAGGCATCCACCACATCGCGTTTGATGTTGAAGATATCGTCTCGGAAATTGCGCGGCTCAAAGGCGAAGGATTTGTGGTCCTGAACGAAACACCCAAAAAAGGCGCCGACAACAAGCTCGTGGCATTCCTGCACCCCAAAAGCACCAATGGCGTATTGATCGAGCTTTGCCAGGAAATAGTGTAGCAAACAGGCGCAGTTACAGTTAGCAGCCGGGCTGGAGTAAAATCCGGAAAAACACTTGCAACGAAAAAAAATTAGTGGTAATATTGCACCTCCTAACCGGTCCTATAGCTCAGCTGGTTAGAGCACCTGACTCATAATCAGGTGGTCCCTGGTTCGAGCCCAGGTGGGACCACAAAAGCCTTTCAGAAATGGGAGGCTTTTTTATTTAAAAAAAAAAGAAAATACAGACGCGCCTGACTTATAATCAGGTGATCCCCGGTTCTCCCGAAGCTTCGGGACAGGTGGGACCACGAATTTAAACCCTTCTTTATGAGGGGTTTTTTATACGCCAAAAATGAATTTTTGTTATATGCTCTATAGCAATTTGCTAAATCAGTTTTATATAGGTGCCACATAGGAGAGCGTAGAAGCCAGGCTTGAAAGGCACAATTCCGGAACTTACACAAGCTCGTAAAGTCGTTCCATCCAATCCAACCCTCCCTTCCAAAAAGCAACATCCCCTTGCATCCATCAAAATACCTTACACAATCGATCAAATACCCCCACGACAATACTGCGTTACTAGTGTATTACTACTCCGATACTAAAGCGATACTAAAGCGATACTAAAGCGATACTAGTGCGTGTTTAAGCGAGTCTGGATAATCGCGCGCCATAATCCAGTTGCATTTATAAAATATCCATCAAAATAGTTATATTTGAAATTATTAAAATGCCGATTTATGATGTCAAGATCCTTACCCATATTATTTGCCGCCGGATTACTATTCGTTTCCTGCAAAAAAGAACTCATGCCGCAGGAAAGCTCCGATACGCCCAATAAAGCGAACACCACCGCAGCCAATCCCGCCCAGCCTGCACAGACCGTAACGATGCCGCAACAACCACAAACGGTTCAGGCAACACCTACCGCCGCACCGGCACAGGCCACAGCGCCAGGCATGAACCCGCCCCATGGGCAACCGGGCCACCGTTGTGACATTGCCGTAGGCGCACCGCTGAATTCCCCAAAAGCGGCCGCCGCAAAACCGGGCGTGTCAACCATTCAGCCGGGAATCACGATGACGCCGGGCAAAGCCGTTAAAACAGCACCCGGAATGAATCCACCACACGGAGAACCCGGACACCGCTGTGATATTTCGGTAGGAGCCCCGTTAAGCTCTGCTCCGGCAAAAGCCGCGACCACCTCCACCGCTGCCCCGACTCAGGTTCCGGCGATTTTGGCCGCGCCAGCTGAGACCGAAACGAAACAGTAATGCGGAACAAAATACCAATCGTGCTCTTTTTGCTGCTTTGCAGCGCGTTTAACTATGCGCAGACCACATTTTCAGGCACAGTAAAGGACAAGACCTCTGGTGAAGCCCTCGCCTATGTAAACATCGGGATCGTAAATAAAAATGTGGGTACCGTAACTGATGCCAACGGCAAATTTGCGCTCGCCATCGACAGCAGCTTTGACGGCGAAACGATCAGGATTTCCATGGTCGGGTATAAGGCATTGGTTTTTCCGGCTGCCGATTTTAAGAAGAAAATCACCACTGATCCTGTGCTGTTCCTTGAACGCAGCACCTCCAACCTAAAGGAAGTCGTGATCAAGAAAAAGAAAATGACCACCGGAATACTGGGCAATATGCCCGCGAGAAAAACCGAATCCGCAGGTTTTGTAAACAATGTTCTCGGAAACGAAATCGGTGTGCCCATTAAGCTAAAAAAGAAACCGACATACTTAAAGTCTTTCCATGCTATGATTGACTTTAACCGCTACCGCGAACTGAAATTCCGGCTCAATTTTTACGATCTGAAAGACGGACTCCCTAACAACAGCCTGCTCAGCGAAAACATCATCGTGACAAGCACGTTGAAAAAGGGACAGTTGGACGTGGACCTCACACCCTACAACATTTGGGCAGAAGGCGACTTTTTTGTATCCATAGAATTGATCGAAGGGTTGGGCGAAGGCGGCCTGCATTTTATAGCCGATTATAAAGGAACACCGGTGATCACACGCGCCGCCAGCCAGGGAAAATGGAACGCCGATCCCGCCGATGGGCTTAGCTTTGCGTTTTGGGTGACAGCCGCGTATTAACCACGCAAATAATCCAGCCGCAACAAATCCTCACGCCCGTTTACAGGCAGCAGTTGCCCTTCCTTCAGCACAAAATTAAAATCGGTGATACCCAGCACATCCTCGAAATAATGATCGGTAATGATGATGCCTTTCGTAGATTTCAACGCCAGCAGATACGCCTGAATACGTTCGCGATACAGCGGATCCACCATCGAAAACGGTTCGTCTAACAGCACAAACGGGTGCGCGAGATTGCCCACCATCAAAAGCTGTAAATACCGGATTTCACCCGCAGACAGCGCACCGGTTTGTGTGTTGGCTATTTTTGAAATGCCATCGGCATAGAAAATCCGGTCCTGCGACCCGCCATCAGGATAATACATCGGAATCACATCCCGCACTTTTAAATGCTTCGGAAGAAAATTGTGCTGCGGCAAATAGGCAATGAGCTGTTTCGGAATAATGGCCGAAGGATCAACGCGCATGTCGTCAATCTTAATTTGCACCGCATCACCACGCACTGTTCCAAAAATAATTTTGAGTAGTGTCGACTTCCCACATCCGTTTCGCCCAAAAATGCCGGTAATGGTCCCGGAAACGCATTCCAGCGAAGCATTGGCAAGGACTGATTTTTGACCAAACCGTTTGCTGGTGACAATTTCAAGTTTTGCCATTATTATAACGCCAGAATTAACAAAAACAAAGGCAGCACCGCCATGATACTGACCGTCCATAGGAAGCGGTGCAAGCGGTTTTTCGAATACCCGAGATTATGGTAAAAAACGTATTGTTCTTTTTTGAACTGCCGGTATCCCATGATACTGACCAGCGGGCCCACGCTGCAGAATATCAGAAGCGTACCCATAAAATCCTGAAAGGCAAAAAAGTAGACCACCGTAAATCCCAGATTATACAGTACGGCATCAAAATAAAATTTCCACAACGGGGCCATCGTCTCAGCTGATTAGGAAATGGGTAAACGGCAATGTGTCTGGAAAAGTATATTGCGGTCACTTGTCGCCAATAAAAAAAGCAGTGCCAAAGGGACACTGCTTTTCGTGGAGCATACCGTCCCGAAGCTTCGGGAGAACCGGTCACTTGTCACCAATAAAAAAAGCAGTGCCAAAGGGACACTGCTTTTTGTGTAGCATACCGTCCCGAAGCTTCGGGAGAACCGGTCACTTGTCGCCAATAAAAAAAGCAGTGCCAAAGGGACACTGCTTTTTGTGGAGCATACCGTCCCGAAGCTTCGGGAGAACCGGCCATTTGTCGCCAATAAAAAAAGCAGTGCCAAAGGGACACTGCTTTTTGTGGAGAATACCGGATTCGAACCGGTCACCTCTTGCCTGCCAGGCAAGCGCTCTAGCCAAATGAGCTAATCCCCCAAATCGTATGGCAAATATACTATTTTACGCAACACGGCAAAATCATTTGCAAAATATTGTCGATTTTTTGGAGCATAAACCTGCTGTACACTATATCTTTTTTCCCTAAAGAACGGGAAAAAAGGATGCCGTTCCCATCAGGGCTGGCGATTGGTCGCATTTCAAAAATCATCCAGCAGGGACGTAACAATCTTTCGAAAATTCTACTAACTTAGACAATCAAAAAATAAATATTATGCAGGCACACGAAATAGACTACCACATTTATGGTGAAGAAATGCAATATGTTGAAATCGAACTGGACCCTCAGGAAATCGTGGTCGCAGAAGCGGGAAGCTTCATGATGATGGACAACGGCATCCAGATGGAAACCATTTTCGGAGACGGATCCAACCAGCAAACCGGCTTATTCGGGAAGTTACTTTCTGCCGGGAAACGCGTCCTGACAGGCGAGAGCCTTTTCATGACGGCCTATGCCAACAACAATTACGGCAAAGCAAAAGTGTGCTTCGCCTCGCCTTATCCGGGCAAAATCATCCCTATTGATCTACAGCAGTTCCAGGGAAAATTCATCTGCCAGAAAGATTCCTTCCTTTGTGCCGCAAAAGGCGTTTCCGTAGGCATTGAATTTTCTAAGAAACTGGGCCGCGGACTTTTCGGCGGTGAAGGTTTTATCATGCAGAAACTAGAGGGCGACGGCATGGCCTTTGTCCATTCCGGTGGAACACTGGCGAAGAAAGACCTCGCGTCAGGCGAAATCCTGAAAGTGGACACCGGATGTATCGTTGGTTTCACAAAGGATGTCGACTATGATATCGAGTTTATCGGCGGCATCAAGAATTCGCTGTTCGGCGGCGAAGGCCTGTTCTTTGCAACCTTGCGCGGTCCAGGAACCGTCTATGTACAATCCCTGCCATTCAGCAGGCTTGCCGACAGGATCATCGCGTCGGCACCGCGGGCAGGAGGCAGCAGCCGCGAAGAAGGAAGCCTCCTCGGCGGATTGGGCAATCTGCTTGATGGGGATAATCGGTTTTAGGTGTTTGGTGCGGGGGGTTGGTTATTTCTTAACCAACCCCCCGCACCTGAAACCCAATACCTATAAATTAAAATTCACGCCCAAAATGATGTTCCTGCCGATATTCGGGATGCCATCCGTTTTGAGCCTTGAAAGATGCGCAATGTATCTTTCATCAAAAAGATTGTTGCCGTTAAGGCTGACGTCAAATGCGTTTTTTCCAAGCTTTACCTTTCCTCCCAAACCGACGTTGACCAGCGTGTACCCCGCTGAAGCAGTTTCAAAACCACTCACGTTCCGCTGCGCAAACGTATGGGAAACATTCAGTGAAGCATAGCCATCTGAAAGCCATTTTAGCGCACTGAATTCTCCACGAAGGGTATTGTTCCAGTTATTTGCCGGGATCAAAGGCAGGTAATTTCCGTCTTGTTTTTTACCCGTTACGGTTTCAAAACTGGTTTCGTAATGGAGCCAGTCCAACGGATGTGGATGCACGTGAAACCCAATTTCACCGCCGTATAGCGCGGCATTGTTCTGAATGTATTCAAATACCTCATTTTCCTCGCGAATTTCCCCAGTAGGCGACGTGTAGATGTATCGGTTGATGTGGTTGTAAAAACCATTTGCAAAGAACTCAAAATGGCTGTTGTTGTATTCGAGGTTGATGTCGGTTTGTACATTCTGTTCCGTTTTCAGGTTTTTATTCCCAATCTCGTACCGGTTGGTACCTTCATGAACACCGTTTGAGGCAAGTTCTGCAAGGTTTGGCGCCCTGAAACCTGATGCTAGGTTAAGCCGTAGCGTTACCGGCTTGGCCAAATTTGTCTTATAACCCACAGAGGCATTAAAGCTGTCAAAAGAACGTCCTATCGCATCAAAAGCGCCTTCATCGCCCGAAATCCCGTGCGCCTCGCTATTGATTTTCCGGTTGTCATAGCGTAGCCCGGCCTGAATCGCGTTTGATTTCCATTCATAATTGGTTGTGCCGAAAAAGCCAATATCGTTGGTCACAGCGTCAGGAATTAGGAATTCCTCGGCTTTATTGACATTCGATTGGTGCATCCCCTGAAGCCCTACAATACTTTCCATTTTGCCGATTTTTGGCAGGTGGTATTTGGCATCGTAATTGAACGTGTTAAGCTGCATTTTGAGGTTCGGTGTGGCACTTTCTTCCAATTCGCTCCTCGTATTGGAAATATAGCCCAGATCCAGGTCCAGTTTTGAATCCCGGAAAAACAGCGTATTGTTTAAACTGAGCAGGTGGTTGTATACCGTTTGGCGCGGGTAATCAGGCGTTTTATTGTTTGACTGTTCCGCAATACCATTTTCGGGAATTCCAAGGCGCAACGCGTTGAAGTTATACCTCAAAACACCGGAATAGTTGTCATTGCTAAAGCCGACTGCCGTTTTGAAATCGCTCTCATTGTAACGTGTATTGGTTACTTTTTTACCGTCAGCAATTTCATAATCAGACTGGGTCGTATAATTTCCACGGGCAAGGAATTTGAGGTTTTCTGTCGAGGTTTTCATCCCCAGCGTCGTGCTGCTGCCCAGCGTATTCGAAAACAGTTTCTGCCCGAAATCGGCTTTAAAAGTATTGGCCGCAGCAAATTTTTCAGGATTAAAATACAATACGCCACCAAGTGCATCGGACCCATACAATAGCGATGCCGGGCCTTTAATGACTTCCACACTTTCGATGCCGGAGTCGTTTAAACCCAATCCGTGTTCGTCGCCGAATTGCTGGTTTTCAAGCCTTACACCCTGCGAATACACCAATACACGGTTGCCACTTAATCCCCGGATAACGGGTTTTCCAATCGAAGTACCGGTTGAAATCTGGGAAACACCCGGAATCGTCGCAATGCCTTCGACCAAAGTTACAGCGCCTTTATGCTGCAACTGTTTGATGCTGCTGTGCTCGACTTTCATCACATTCTGGGATTGCAGTTTGTTGAAAACCGTAGACACCACCACTTCGTCCATTTTAAATTCGGATTGTGAAAGCGTCACAGACAGTGTGTTTTCGCCGGGATTTATCAACGCCGACGCCGTTTTGGTTTGGTACCCCAAAAAGGAGAAACTGACTTTCAAAGTTCCCAAAGGAATATTGTTGAACTGGTACTGCCCCTGGTCGTCCGTGATCGCGGATTTATGCACATCGGGAAGGAAAACGGAAACGCCTTTTATCGGTTGGCTGATGCTGTCTGTAACGGTGCCCGACAGCCTGTTTTGGGCAAAAAACAAGAGTGGTGACCCCATGAAAAGGGCCAGTAATATTTTTTTCATTTTGAAGAATTTAGTGTAAATAAGAAAATACTGCAAAGGATTTTGCAGTCTGGAAACAGTTATACACTAAATGACGGAGGTCCCCGAAGTTGAAACAGGCTGCCGCGGAAATGTTCAATGATTTCCTTATAATCAGGAAAAGGTGCGTGCAATCCTGCTGGACGTTGCAGCATTTGAAACGGCATGATGTCAGGCGAAATGAAATTCGAAAACACAAAATCGCAGAAGCTGCAATGATCTAGTCCGTGGTGCTGGTGCGTCAGGCGCTCCTTACCTTCGTTTTTGTGCAGGCAGCGGCGTTCGCTTTTTATCTCAGCATAATGCGTCACTTCATGCACCGATTGGAAAACAATCGAAAGCAGGATGCATAGCGCAAAACACACATTGATATAGGAAAGTCGTTTTATCATCGCAGCAAATGTAATCAGCCGATGTCTAAAGCACCGCTGTTTTAACAAAATTTAAATACAAAAAAGGCCTTCTGTAGAGAAAGCCTTGGTTATTTTACACGAGATTATTTTTCACCAAATACTCAGCGATCTGCACCGTGTTGGTGGCCGCACCTTTACGAAGATTATCCGCTACAATCCACATGTTCAACGTGTTCGGCTGGCTTTCATCGCGACGGATCCTGCCTACAAAAACATCGTCCTTGTGCTGCGCATATTTCGGCATCGGATACGTAAACGTATCAATATTGTCCTGGACCACGACGCCATCCGTATGGTGCAGGATCTCGCGCACCTCATTCAGATCAAAATCGTTTGTAAACTCTACATTGACCGCTTCGCTGTGACCGCCCACAATCGGGACACGAACGGCTGTTGCGGTGACATTGATACTGTCATCGCCAATGATCTTACGGGTTTCGCGAACCAGTTTCATCTCTTCTTTCGTGTAGCCGTTGTCTTCAAAAACATCGCATTGCGGAATCGCATTGCGGTGAATCGGATATTTGTATGCCATTTCACCGGTCACACCGGCATATTCATTTTCCAATTGCTGAACGGCTTTCACACCAGTTCCTGTAATGGACTGGTACGTCGAAACGATAATCCTTTTAATGTTGTATTTTTTATGCAACGGTGCTAAAACCAGCACCATTTGTATTGTTGAGCAGTTTGGATTCGCGATAATTTTGTCTTCTTTCGTCAACAAATTGGCGTTGATTTCAGGAACAACCAGTTTCTTGGTTGGATCCATTCTCCACGCGGATGAATTATCAATGACCGTTGTTCCGGCTTCAGCGAATTTCGGCGCCCATTCTTTCGAGGTATCGCCTCCGGCAGAAAACAATGCGATGTCGGCTTTCATATCTACCGCAGTCTGCATCCCGACAACCTTGTATGTCTTTCCATTGAACTCAATTTCTTTGCCGACAGACTTTTCTGAGGCAACCGGAATCAGCTCCGTAATTGGGAAATTCCTTTCCTTTAGTACTTTAAGCATCACTTCGCCAACCATTCCGGTAGCGCCAACAACTGCAACTCTCATAATTTGTATTTTTTGCTTTGCAAAAGTATTAATTTATTTTTCTTGCAAAGCGCGATTTCTTAAAAAGAAAAACCACGCCCGAAGCGTGGTTTAATTAGAACATATAGTGTAGCGTATGGTGGCTATTTGTTGCGAAGCGCATCGCGGATTTCCATCAGCAATTTTTCCTCATTGGTTGGCGCCGGTGGAGCGGCTGGGGCAGCAGCTTCTTTTTTCCTCGTTTTCTCAGCGGCCCGTAAAACCACAAAAATGAAAAACGCAATAATGACGAAATTGATTATTGCCTGTACAAAATTACCATAAGTAATTACCGCTGCGCCTGCCGTTTTAGCTTCCGCTAAATTCGCATAGCTTTTGCCATCAAGTGTAATAAATTTTGTAGTGAAATCAATTCCTCCAGTAACCAATCCTACAATTGGCATAATAATATCGTCAACCGCAGAGCTGACAATTTTTCCAAATGCCGCTCCAATGACAACCGCAGTCGCAAGGCTAAGCACATCGCCTTTCATCAAAGACGCTTTAAAATCGCTGAAAAATCCCATAATTGTTTTATTTTTTAATTGTTTAGGTACATTAAAATTAACAAAAAATCTCAAACAACTAAATTATTCCCTATAAAAAACACGTTTTACCCGTTGCGAAATGCCGGTCATGACCTCATAGGGAATGGTTCCAAGTCGCTCCGCCATATAATTTACAGTCGGATTCTCACCAAAAATAACAACGCGGTCGCCTTCTTTACAGGGTATACCGGTAACATCGACCATCAGCATGTCCATGCACACACTGCCAACTATCGGGGCGGTTTTATTGCTGATGACGACAAAACCCGTCCCATTACCCCAATGTCGGGAGATGCCATCGGCGTAACCAATTGGGATCGTCGCTATTTTCGTGACCTTATCGGCAACAAAGCGCCGGCCGTAACCCACGCTGTCGCCTTTGGGAATGGTTCTCAACTGTGAAATCACCGACTTTAAAGTGCCTACATTTTCAAGGTGTTTCTGCTCCGCAGCGTCATTGGAGATGCCATACAATCCAATGCCAAGACGCACCATATCGTATTGTGCCTCAGGAAAGTTTGTGATTCCGGAGGTGTTTAACATATGCCTGATGGGATCGATATCGAGTTCCGACATCATCCTTGACGATAACTTTTCAAACAAGGCAATCTGCGAAAGCGCAAAATCCTTAAATCCTAAATCATCACTTGTGGCCATGTGCGATAAAATGCTCTTCACTTTCACCGATTGGTGCTCTTTCAAAATCCCGATAAGCTCATCGAGATTGTTTTCCTCAAAGCCAAGGCGGTGCATGCCGGTATCAATCTTGATATGGATTGGGAAATGCTCGAGTTTTTTCTGTCTTGCAATCTGCAGAAACGCTTTTAGCCCTTTAATACTGTATATTTCGGGCTCAAGCCCATGTTGTATGATCGATTGGAAACTCGTCGTTTCCGGGTTTAAGACCATGATTGGCAATTTTATTCCCGCCGATTTCAGCGAAATCCCCTCATCGGCAAACGCCACACCCAGGTAATCCACCTGGTGGTGTTCGAGCAGCTTGGCAATCTCAAATCCGCCATTGCCATAGCCGAAAGCCTTCACCATCACCATCATTTTGGTGCCTGGTTTCAGCTTGGATTTATAGAAATTCAGGTTGTGCGTTATCGCATTCAGGTTGATTTCCAAAACGGTCTCATGCGTTTTTTCCTCCAACAGCAATACGATTTTCTCAAATTCAAAGCTGCGCGCGCCTTTAATCAAAATCGTTTCATTCCCGAAAGAAAGCGTATCAAAAGCAGCTGTAAAATCGGCCGTGTTTTTAAATGTGATACAGTTCACGAACTTGCTCTTAAATGCCGAAATCGTTTCGCCAATGCCAATCACCCGGTTGATCTTGTTTGAAATAACCAGCTGGGAAACCCGCGAGTACAATTCCGTGGTGTCCAGTCCGCTTTGGAAAATATCGGAAAGGATCAGCGTTTTCTTTTTATACTGTTTCTGGCTCTCGAGGAAATCCAGCGCAATCTTCAGCGACTGGAAATCGGAGCTGTAACTGTCGTCAATCAACGTCGAATTGTTGATGCCGTTTTTAACCTTAAGCCGCATTTCCACAGGATACAGCAGCGCCATTCGTTGCTCAATGGCCTCAGCGCTATAACCAAAATGCAGCAACACCATCATGCATTGGATCGCATTTTCGATTGAAGCATCATCCTGGAATGGAATCTTTATATCAAAGGTCTTACCGGCGTAGGAAACCTTCAGCATTGTCTTGTCTACGATGCTGGTCTTGGCGATAAAAACATCCGCCGTATCGTCTTTGCAGCTCCAGGTAAACGTTTTTACTTTTTGGACAATGAATGCTTCGACCGTTTTATTCTTATGGTAGATCAGGATGTCTGAATGCGCAAATAGTTTTAATTTCTCCTTTATTTTTTCGCCGAGGTTTGAAAACCCTTCATCATGTGCCGATCCGATATTGGTCAACAATCCAATCGTCGGGCGGATGATTGGCTCGAGTTTTACCATCTCATTCACCGTCGAGATCCCGGCTTCAAAGATACCCAGGTTGTGGTTTTCGTTAATCGAAATGACGGAAAGCGGCACCCCCACCTGTGAGTTATAACTTTTTGGGCTGCGGATGATATTGTAATCCGGACTCAGCAGGAAATTCAACCATTCCTTAACAATCGTTTTTCCGTTGCTGCCCGTAATGCCGATCACAGGAAAGTGAAACAGGTTGCGGTAATACGCAGCAAACTGCTGTAACGCATCAAGCGTATTTTCAACGATTAAAAAAAACGCTTTGCCTTCGAGCGGCTCCGGAATATGCGTAACGACAAAATTGCGTACGCCGTTTTCAATCAGGTTTTCAATGTACGCATGGGCGTCGTAATTCGGGCCGGCTAATGCGAAAAACAAGGTTCCTGAACCATTTTGTAACGAACGGCTGTCTATGGAAACCGAATCGATTTCGGAGATTTCCGGAACGCCATTTGTGTTGGCATTCAGGATTGGGATGATATTTTGGAGGTTCAGCGTCACGCTTTTTGGTTTTAACCAAAGTTACATTTATAGGATCGAATCGGTCTTGTTGCGTTCGTTCTTTTCCTGAAAATCTTCTTTTTCCGGAGTGTGGTGCATCGCGTTGTAATAGGCAGCGCGGCTTAGGGGCTCGTATTCTTCCGTTTCGCCCAGCATGACGAGCTTGTCGCTGTCGTTCTTCCGGAAACTGTAGTGTGCCAGGTTTCCCGTTCGGGTGCATACTGCGTGTACTTTCGTAACATATTCCGCAGTGGCCATCAGGGCAGGCATCGGTCCAAATGGATTGCCTTTAAAATCCATATCGAGTCCTGCGACAATCACGCGGATTCCCGAATTCGCCAGGTCATTGCACACGCCGATAATCTCATCATCGAAAAACTGGGCTTCGTCAATGCCAACCACGTCGCAGCCCTGTGCCAGGATCCGGATGTTCGCTGCAGCAGGAACCGGAGTAGAGCGGATTTCGTTGCTGTCATGCGATACGACCATTTCGTCATGGTAGCGTGTATCAATTGCGGGTTTAAAGATTTCGACCTTCTGCCGCGCAAACTGGGCGCGTTTCAGGCGGCGGATCAATTCTTCCGTTTTCCCTGAAAACATCGAACCGCAGATTACTTCGATCCAGCCAAATTGCTCTTTATGGTTTACTGTATTTTCAAGAAACATTTTTTATTTTTCTGCGGATAAAAATGAATAGTTTTTATTACTTTGTAACACCGGCACACCGATTATATTTTCGGTGGTTTGCCTGGTTTCAAATGTAGAAAATTTTTACCAAGGTTACTTCTTCATCCGATGAAATATCGCAGCGAAGGATTATTTTTTAAGACACGCCAAATTCATTATAATTCAAAAGACTATGAAAAAAAAGCTCGAGGCTGACCTGATCAGTATCGCACACCGGATCCTGAAGCTGAAGAACAAATCCGAACTCGACCAATTGTATCTTGAAACACAACAGCTTTATGAAAAACTCGCTGTTTTAAAATTCGTTGAAACCCATTTTGCCGATGCCAAACCGACCATCGGGCACCAGGAAGTCACCGAAGCACTGCAGGTTGTTTTTGACGAGGAAACTGAAGCGCCTGAAGTGATCGGGGATGCTGCGGAGCCGACAGCCGCCGCAAGCACAGCCGCCGCTACGGAAGAACCAGCAGCCGCCGAGCCTGAAAATGAAGAGGAAGAAACAGCATCGACCGACGAAGAACATGAAACGGTAGCAGATTCTGAATTGGATGATGTGACCGATGACGAAAATCCTGAGGAAACAGCGGAAGAAGATGAGACTGAAGAAGATGAGACTGAAGAAACAGACGTCGAAACCGAAGAGACCGAAGAGACCGAAATCGAAAAGCCGTCGTTCGAGCTTTCCTTTGAAAGGAAAGAAGAAGAATCCTCCCAAAGCGATGCAAAAGAAACACCGAAGCAGATTTCGTTCGAGGATTTCCTGGGCAACTATACCGAACCTGTCTTTGAGAAAATAAGCGATAAGAAAGAACCCGTTGTGGAAGAAGCAGCTGAACCGGAAGTTACTGAGCCGGAAATGGAAGAAGCGCATTCAGCGGAAGAAGCGCCCGCATCAGCAATCGCTGAAGCGGAAACCGTCGTGGAAGAAACGCCGGCAGCCGAAGAATCCGTTCTGGAACCCGCAGCCGAACCCGCAGCCGAACCTGAAAAACAACCGGAGATCGAGGCCATCGCACCGGAGAAAACCATACGCTCATTTACGTTCGGATTAAACGACCGCATCGGGTTTGAGAGAAACCTGTTTGGCGGCAGCGGCGAAGACATGAACCGTGTCGTGTCGCAGCTCAGCACGTTTGATACGTTTGAGGAGGCACGCGATTTTATCGAGGAAATGGTCAAACCCGATTACAACAACTGGGAAGGCAAGGACGATTATGCACAGCGGTTCATGGACATCGTAGAGCGAAAATTCAACTGATTTTTACAACCACGCTAAGCCGTGGTTTTCTTTTTTATGGGTAAATTATACATCGTTCCAACGCCAATCGGCAACCTCGAAGACATGACCTTCCGCGCCATCCGCATCCTGAAGGAAGCTGATCTGATCCTCGCCGAAGACACACGCACCAGCGGCAAACTCATGAAACATTTTGAGATCGCCACACACATGCACAGCCACCACATGCACAACGAGCACAAGACGGTGGAAAACCTCATTTCAAGGCTGAAAGGCGGCGAGACCATCGCGCTGATTTCAGATGCCGGTACGCCCGCGATTTCCGATCCGGGATTCCTGCTCACGCGCGCCTGTGTCGAACACGGCATTGAGGTCGAATGCCTGCCCGGAGCCACAGCTTTTGTGCCCGCGCTCGTCAACAGTGGACTGCCGAATGACCGATTTATCTTCGAAGGGTTTTTGCCTGAAAAGAAAGGCCGGCAAACGCGGTTTTTAGCACTGGCGGAAGAAACCAGAACGATGATTTTTTATGTGTCGCCACACAAACTCCTAAAAACCCTTGCAGAATTCGTGCAGTATTTCGGTGCCGACCGGCCGATTTGTGTGTCGCGCGAATTGTCGAAAATGCATGAGGAAAACATCCGTGGCGCCGCTGCTGAAGTATTAAAGCATTTTGAAGCCAAACCTCCGAAAGGGGAGATTGTGGTCGTGGTAGGGGGTAAAGCAATTTCAAAAGAAAGTAAGCACTCTAATTCCTAAATATCAAATGCAAGTTTATTACAGAAACAAGGCGTTTTTATTTTTAATGATTTTATCCTGTGTCTTTGTCCAGGCTCAGGATATTACTGATTTTGACGTTATTCCTAAACCCTATTTGGGCAAACCTTATTATGACAATAAGACTAATGCAGGCATAAGTGAAGTTATTTATGTAACTAAATCTAACAAATGGCAGCATCTAATTAATGACACGATCTTCATTGCCAAATATGATCCTCAGGGGCGAAGGGTAGAATATTTGAGATTTGAGAATAACAAAAGGAATGAACCTTACCTGTCCAGTTATCCAAAAAACCAATACCGTTGGGAACAGGATAATAAGGCAAGAAAAATGAAAGATGTGTGCGTATCGACCTATAATTCGAAAGGAGAATACAAAAAAATTTACAGTTACACCCTGAAATCAAATGATACACTCAATAGGCAAACCAGAACATATCTTTATGATAAAAAAGGAAGACTGATCAAAACCGTTAATCTATTTGACGACCGAATGGGCCTTAATAGCGAATATGATTACACCGATGATAATTTGTCGGTTTTAAGACAATATTCAACCTCAAACCGGCACAATTATACGCAGTATGAATATCAATTTTCCGAGGATGGGTTATTGCGCGAAATGCAGGAATTCCAACTGCGGGATACCCTAAAAGATTTTGTCGATAAACAAACATTTGAATATGACAACCACAAAAGGCTAAGCGTCGAAAAATACAAAATCGGTCTACCAGCTTTTGATGTACAGACCTATTACAGTTACAATGAAAATGACAATTTGCAAAACATGAAAATATATTGGGGAAAGGACACCATTGCAGTAGATTATAAATACAATGAACGATGCATGATGATAGAGAAAAAAATTTATACAACTACATGGAAAAGTACAAAAGAGATTTTCTTTTTAACACCGATGGATTCGTTGACACCAATGCCATATACATTCACTGAAATATATACTTATGATGACAAGGATAATCTTATTGGCCTAAAAAAAATGGACAAAGATGGGGTTTTTATAGATCGGGTTTTTATTTTAAAATATTATTGAATTCTCAAACATCCCAATCCACAAACCGAATGTCATTCACCGGCGATGACCGTGCAACACACACCATTTCTGTCTGAACATTTGCCTTCGCGGTCGAAACACAAGCCTTCGCGGTCGAATTACACGCCATTTCTGTCCGAACATTTGCCTTCGCGGCCTTAAAATCGTAAATTGTAATTTTTAGTCCCCGACCTCCAGATCTACAAACCGAAACGCATTCCCACTAAACAATCCCTGATCCGATAACTTCAGATCCGGAATGACGAGCAGCGCCATAAAAGACAGTGTCATAAACGGGGCATGCAGGCGGCATCCGAAACTTTTGGCCAACGCATCGACTTCCTGGTATTTTTTTCCGGTTTCCCAGCCATCGAGGTCACTGATGATGCCGGCAATGGGCAGCGGCAGGATTTTTTGGACCTTCTTGTCCACAGCACAAACGCCGCCCTGGTGTTCAATGATTAAATTCACCGCGCTGCAGATTTCCTCATCGGAAACGCCGACGGCAACGATGTTATGGCAGTCATGTGCCACGGAACTCGCGATAGCGCCTTTCTTCAGTCCAAAATTCCTGATGAAAGCGACCGCTGGCTTCGCCGCTTTGTCATACCGGTTTACGACAACCAGTTTCAGGATGTCGTTTTGGGTATCCGGGACGATTTTCCCGTCTTTAACCAACGGCTTCAGGTGCAATTCCTTGGTAATCAACTGCCCTTCCAGCGCTTCAATCACACGAATGTTTCCGCCCGTACCTGAGATTTCAAAATCGGCAGGTGTTTTTGGCTTTGCCTTAAAATTATTCGGCTTTTTAAACACCACGCGGTCAATAAACGACTGGCCATTTTCCGCGACCAGCTGCCCGTTGATATAAGTCTGCAACACATTAAAATCAACCAAATCTTCAACCACAATAAAGTCGGCGGGATCATTTGCCTTCAGTTGCCCCACTTTTAAACCATAATGTACCACCGGATTTACACAAGCCGCCTGCAATACTTTAAACACATCAATTCCCTTAGCCACGGCGCGCGCGCACAAATCATTGATGTGGCCCACAGCCAGGTCGTCGGGATGTTTGTCATCCGAGCAGAACATCATATTCGGGTAATGCTTTGAGAGCAAAAATACCAACGCTTCAAAATTCTTCGCGGCACTGCCCTCACGGATTAGGATTTTCATGCCCAACGCCAGTTTTTCCTGGGCTTCGCGGCTGGTAAAACACTCATGGTCGGTGGTGATTCCGGCGGCGACATATTTCTTCAGTGCGTCGCCGGTTACTGCGGGCGCGTGGCCATCCACCGGTTTTTTATAATGTTTCGCCCATTTAATTTTTTTCAAAACTTCCGGATCATCGTGGATGACGCCGGGATAGTTCATCATTTCGGCGAGGTAGTAAATGTCCTTAGAGGAGAGCAATTCCTTGATGCCGTCTGAATCGATTACTGCGCCCGCCGTTTCAAACGAAGTCGCCGGAACGCACGACGGTGCGCCAAAATGAAATTTGAACGGCACATCTTTTCCGTTTTCAACCATGTAATGCACGCCTTTAATACCCAGTACATTCGCAATTTCATGCGGATCAGAAATCGTCGCCACCGTGCCATGAAGCGCCGCCAGCCTTGCAAATTCTGAAGGCACCAGCATCGAGCTTTCGATATGGATGTGGGCATCGATAAAACCGGGCATGATGTATTGTTTTTCCCAATGCCGCTTTTCGATAATCGAGATGATCCTGCCATCCTTCACGGTGACAATGCCAGGGAATATCCGCTTGTTTTCGATGTCGACGATTTGTCCCTTGAGCTCCATTTGCATAGGTTTTGAAAATAAATTGAGCCGGCAAGAAACGATTTTTTTACGGATTTTATGTTATTTTTGAAGGATCACTTATTTATACACCATACAAAATTACCTATGCGCTGGACCATCAAAACCCCACCTGAACCTGAAAAGGTAAACTCGCTTTCACAAGCCTTAAATGTTGAACCCCTTGTTGCAACGTTGCTGTTGCAGCGCGGCGTCGAAACCTATGAACAGGCGCGGAAGTTCTTCCGCCCCAGCCTCGACGACCTGCACAACCCGTACCTGATGAAAGATATGGACAAGGCAGTCCTTCGGATTGAGAAAGCCATCGCCAATAATGAAAACATCATGGTTTTCGGGGATTACGACGTCGATGGAACCACGGCAGTTTCATTGGTTTCTTCGTATCTGAAAACGATTTACCCCAATATTGCGACCTACATTCCGGACCGTTACGATGAAGGCTACGGCATTTCATACAAGGGCATTGATTATGCTGATGACAACGGGATTTCGCTAATCATCGCTTTGGATTGCGGTATAAAATCAATAGACCATGTCGCTTATGCCAATGAAAGAAATATTGACTTTATCATTTGCGACCACCACCGTCCCGGAGACGTTTTGCCGGACGCGGTGGCGGTGCTGGACCCGAAACGATCGGATTGCAGTTACCCATACGATGAACTTTGCGGCTGCGGTGTGGGTTTCAAATTGATTCAGGCCGTAGGCGCGGAGCGTGGGCAAACCATTGGTGACCTGTTGCCGTACCTGGACCTGGTAGCCACGGCAATTGCGGCCGATATTGTCCCGATTACCGGGGAGAACAGGATTTTGGCGCATTTTGGTTTACAAGTCATCAATTCGTTTCCCAGGAATGGCATTAAGGCATTGGTGTATTTGTCCAAAAAGCAAAAATTTGACATTACCGATGTCGTCTTTATCATTGCACCACGAATTAATGCCGCCGGCCGAATCCGTCACGGGAATCATGCTGTCGAGCTGTTGACGGAGGCTGATTTTGACCAGGCGATTGTATATGCTTCGGAAATAGAACAATACAACGTGGACCGCAAGCAACTGGACAAACAAATCACACAAGAGGCGTTGGCGCAAATTGAGGCAAACGGCGAGCAGGACCATTTTACCACCGTCGTATTCAACGAAAACTGGCATAAAGGGGTGATTGGGATTGTGGCGTCGCGGTTAATCGAAACGTATTACAGGCCGACCGTTGTGTTCACACAGTCTGGAGACAAATATGCCGCATCAGCGCGTTCCGTAAGTGGATTTGATGTGTACAATGCATTGGATGCCTGTGCAGAACATCTCGAACAGTTTGGCGGACACATGTATGCGGCGGGGATGACGTTAAAGAAAGAAAACTATGCTCATTTTAAGCAGGCGTTTGAGAAATGTGTGAAGGAAAGTATCCCGGAACCCCTTCGCACACCGGAAATAACCATCGATGCCGAGGTAAGTCTTGACCAGATTAGCCCAAAGTTGATGCGGATTTTAAAACAATTTGAACCTTTCGGGCCGATGAATATGGCACCCGTTTTTGTCAGTAGGAATGTTAGCGACACGGGTTTTGCAAAAACAATAGGAGGCGATAAAGAGCACCTTAAGCTTTTCGTAAAACAAAACGGTTCGGAAGGATTTGGTGCTATTGGTTTCGGCTTGGGGAAAAAGCTGGAAATCACCTCCGGAAAGAAGCCTTTTGATGCAGCTTTCTGTATTGATGAGAATGAATGGAATGGATCGGTGAGTATACAGTTGCGTTTGAAGGATATTCAATAACTAGTCTTTAAATTCGAGGAGTTCGAATGTTTCCCCGTCAAAAACGCCATAAGTAAAATAACCGATCCAGTCGCCCAGGTTGATATAAGTTGAATTTTCGCCCACACTGATTTTCATCGGCAGGTGCCTGTGCCCAAATACAAAATAATTGTAGTGTTTCTTCTCCAGCTTCCTTTTGGCGTAAAGTACCAGCCACTCATTGTCTTCGCCAAGGAACTTGACATCCGCTTCGCCTGAGATCAGCTTGTTTTTAACCGACAGGTATTGGGCGATTTTTACGCCTACGTCGGGGTGTAGCCAACGGTAAAGCCACTTCGAAAACGGACTGGCAAACACTTTTTTCATGCGTTTATAACCTTTGTCTCCCGGGCCTTTTCCATCCCCGTGACCGACCAGGAATGTTTTATTTCCAAAGGTATATTCCTGATTGTCATGATACACAGGGATATTCAATTCTTTTTCAAAATAATCGTGCATCCACAAGTCATGGTTTCCAACGAAAAAGTAAATCGGAATGCCACTGTCGCGGATTTCTGCCAATTTCCCAAACACCCTGACAAACCCTTTCGGGATGACGGTCTTGTATTCAAACCAGAAGTCAAAAAGATCGCCAAGCAAAAATATGACGCCGGCATCTTCTTTGATTTGGTCCAGCCATTTGACGAATTTCTGTTCCCTTGGAATGCTGAGTTCTCTGGTCGGGGCGCCAAAATGCTGATCAGAAGCGAAGTATATTTTTTTACCGTGGGGCAGATGCATCATTTATTAGTTTGGGGTAAATATAGGAATTGTTGACGAACCTTTTTGATTCCGGAATTTTCAAATTTTCAAATTGTTCGTTAAACCGAACAACTGTTAAATAAAACGCAGAAACATGTTACATTATCATCGGTTGTTGAGGATTTTGTTAAATAACTCCTATTTTCTTTTTTTCGTTTATTTTTCGTTAATTTTGAGTTAATACCTTTCAACTTATCAAATTTCTAAACTTTTCATTTTATGAAAAAAATTACTTTACTGTTAACCTTCCTTTTCTTTTCTACAGTGGCCTTAAGCCAGGTAGAGACTTTTGAAGGAGGGATACCTTCTACGTGGGCGGTGATGAACGGAGCAAATGGCGTTGGAGCGCTCCAGCCTTGGATTCTGAATACCAGTAACTGGCCGTTGCCTACTTCGCCGCGGTCACCCTATGCGGCGCACAATGACCCCACTGCCGTGCTTAATGCAGCCTATGTGAACAACGAGCAGATCGGCATGGGAAATACTGAAGAAGATTGGCTTATCACAGACCAACGGCTGATTCCCGCAAATGGGCAGTTGCGGTTTTGGACGCGGTTGACCACTGTGGGAGACCAGGGTACAGTTTACCAGATACGGGTGTCCACCAATGCTACCCAGACCAATCAGGCGGCCTATACCGTTCTGCAATCGTGGGGAGAGGACGAGATAATTGACCCAACACAACCTCTGGCAGATTATCAGGAAGTCAAAGTAGACTTTCCAGCCGCACTACAAGGACAAAATGTTTATATTGCATTTGTAAGGGTATTTACACAACCATCCGGCGCAAGGGCCGGGGACCGATGGTTAATCGACGATGTAAATTTGGTTCAGAAATGTTTGGAACCCGTTGGGCTCGAGGTAATACCGACGTCCATTTCTTCTACAAGCGTGACGTTTACCTGGAACAATCCGGGACTCGCAACGGACTTTGAGTACGAAATTGTTCCTGCCAGTCAGGAACCGACAGGTACCGGTACGCCGCTCGTCATCAATCCCGCTCAGGCTACCATAAATTTTACCGCGGGGGGCCTCCTACCTGATATCACCTATAAGTTTTATGTCCGGGCCATTTGCGGCCCCGGAAATAGCAGCGAACCTGTCGGGCCGACGATCGTGACAACCGTGCCTTTGGGATCGGTTTGCAGTGATCCGCTCGTTGTGAATGCGCTGCCGTATCAAACCACGGGGAACACGGCTACATACGGTGATGACATCGACACACCACAAGGAACCTTATGCGGCGCTACTCCTGTGGGAACCAATTACCTTGCAGGAAATGAAGTCTTTTACAGTTACACGGCGACAGATAACGGCATCATCAGTGTCACCATGACACCGCTGGGAAATACCTCGACCAACTCGTCTGTGTTTGTTTATGCAGGCTGTAATAATGTGGGCGTCACCTGTTTTGCAGGTGCTGCAAGTGCCAATACAAACGTGCGGAGCTTTAACATTAATGTTACTGCCGGGCAACAGTATGTTATTGTAATTTCGTCCGGGCCGACTACACCGTCCATTACCTACAATCTGTTAATCCAAAAAGAAGATTGTACGCCAAAACCGGGAGGCCTTGGTGCTGACGGCGCTACATTAAACAGTGCCCATTTATTTTGGGACAATCCCGGTAACAATACCTCATGGCAGGTGGCAGTCCAGCCATTAGGATCTACTGTTCCTACGGGGCCTGGTGATGACATTGTCACAGGCAACCCCGAATTTGTAAAAACAGGACTCAACCCAGCGACCCAGTACCAATATTGGGTTAGGGTAGAATGTGGTGCCGGATCTGGTGTTTTTAGCGCCTGGGCTGGACCTTTCCCGTTCAATACATTAATCTGCGACCCTTCACAAACGTGTGACTACACTTTCAGGCTTTCCAATACCACTGCCAATGGGTGGGGAGCGACCAGGATGCAGGTAAGGCAAAACGGAATTGTGGTGGCGACGGTAGGCGCTACTGCAACAGGTACCGGACCAACCAATGTCACGGTGCTATTGTGTAACAACGTTCCTTTCGATTTGTTCTGGAGTGTTGCAGGTACAACACCGCAACAGCGCATTGTGGCCATCATCAATAAATTTGGGCAGACCATTTATACGAAACCAGCGGGAACCGGAACGGTGGGTTCAATCCTCTACAGTGATGTTGTAAATTGTGACACACCCCGATGCGATTTAACGCCGACAGGCCTGGGCGCAAACAATGTACTGACCAATACTGCTGATTTGTTTTGGGATGCTCCTGCAACTACTTCGTGGGACGTTTATCTTGTAACACAAGGGTCTACCGCGCCGATAGGCACAACGACCCCAACTTATAATGATATAAGTACCAATCCATACGGTGTTTCCGGGCTCACTCCTGATACGGCTTACGAATTCTATGTACGGGTGAATTGTCCTTCCGGCGATTCAGCGTGGGCTGGACCATTTTTGTTTACCACATTGCCGACATGCCCCAAACCCACAACCCTTGGGGTTTCAGGAATCACAACAACAGAGGCTCTACTGACTTGGATTAACGGTACGCCAACAGACAATCTCTGGGAAATCCTGTTATTGCCTGGCCCAACTGCGCCAGCACCGCCAGCACCTTCGCCTGCAGATCCTACTGTTCCGCCCGGAGGGTTCTTTTTCCAGACTACGAATTCACAGGCACATTTGATTAGCACGCTGGAACCCGCTACCATTTACTATTATTATATCAGGACCATTTGTCCAGGCAATGACAAGAGTACCTGGTCAGGGCCGATCATTTTCAATACGATCACCTGTGATGCTGCTGACAAATGCGTCTACAAATTCATCATGACCGATGCAGCCACAAACGGCTGGAACGGTGCCAGGATGCAGGTAAGACAAAATGGAATTATTATACAGACTATCGGTCAGACCATCGCAGGAGGAGGACCTACTACCGTAAATGTCTCACTTTGTAACAACGTTCCATTTGACCTTTATTGGAGTGTTCCAGGAACCGCACCGGATGAAGTAGGAGTTTCGATCCAAAATCCTTTTACCGATATCGTGTTTACAAAAGCACCCGGTACAGGCACGCCGTTGACCGTATTGTATGCAGACAACGTTCTTGGAAATTGTGTTCCACCCACTTGTCCAAAACCGACTGCTTTAGATGTAAACATTGCGCAAACCACACAAAATTCTGTCGAGCTGACATGGACCGAAAGCGGAAGTGCCATAAAATGGGAAGTTTATGCCGTGCCTGTCATTGGAGCAACACCACCTGTAAACGGCTCGCCGTTAAACGGAACGGGATCGTATCATATTGTGACGGAACTGCCTTATACGCTTACTGGCTTACTTCCATCAACAACTTACATATACTATGTGCGGGCTGTTTGTTCAGATACCGACATCAGTACCTGGACCATCCTGAATCCTAAAACCTTTACTACCAAACCAGTAAATGATGAGTGTGAATTTGCTACTCCGGTTCCTGTAAATCCTACGAGGGATTGCGCGCTTTCCGCGAATGGTACCACACTGGGCGCGACACGTTCGCTGCCAAACACGGCACCGGTCTGTCCGGGGAATACGGATGACGACGTTTGGTTTAGCTTTCAGGCTACTTCGACCATACACATTATTACCATTAGCGATATCATCGCCACAGCGCCTGCGTCTGCGGATCTTAACCACACCTTATACTCCGGAAACGATTGTACCGCGCTGACGCAAATGTATTGCAGCAACCCCGATGTGAGTATTGCAACGAACCTCGTAATTGGTAATTTCTATAAAATACGGGTATACACAAATGGTGGAAACGCTGCACAATCTGCGTCATTCAGGATTTGTATCACGACGCCTCCGCCGGTTACCAATGATGAGTGTGCCACCGCAACAACTGCCGTTGTAAATAACGGAATTGAATGTGTGTCCTCGACACCGGGGTCGATTACCGGAGCAACAGCTTCTCCACAAACAAGTACCTGTGCCGGAGCGGAAGATGACGACATCTGGTTTGAGTTTACCTGTAACAGTCCGACTCAGATTATCAACCTTAATAATATTGTTGGTACGACAACAAACCTGGTACACGCACTGTACCATGGCGATGTGTGTGGAACGATGGACTTCCTCTATTGCAGCGACCCTGAAGAGAGTATCGCTGAAAATCTGGTTGTAGGAGACAAATATAAAATCCGGGTTTGGACCAATGTAAATACATTACAGGATGTAACTTTCGACCTTTGTATTGGAAGGATATTGCCTCCAATCACCACCAACACAACGCAGTACACAGTTGAACAATTGGTGCAGGATGTGTTTTTAGGCTCAGACTGTGCTTTAGTAAGCAATATTACTTGGTCGACGGGAAGTGATTTCGGATCGACAAATGGTATTGGTTATTTTAATAAGTCTTTATCGGATTTCGAATACGACTACGGAATCGTCCTTTCGACCGGAAATGCGAACAGTGTGCCGGGTCCTAACGACAGTACGTTGAGCGATGGAACCTATGACTGGCCCGGAGATGCAGAGCTGGAGACTGCAACCAATATGGATGCACCATCTCATAACGCTACCATTTTGGAGTTTGATTTTATTCCGTATGGCGATGAATTAAATTTCAAATACAAGTTTGCTTCAGAGGAATATGGTGATTTTCAATGTCAATATTCCGACGCATTCGCTTTCCTACTCACCGATACCAGTACGAACATCACTACCAATATTGCGGTATTGGGTGACGGCACGCCGGTTTCGGTAACCAATGTGAGAGACGAGCTTTATAATGACAATTGCACTTCCGAGCACGCCGGTGATTTTGAAACCTATTATGGGGACAACGGTGTGAATCCGATTGGTGCGCCAATCAACTACGATGGAATTACCGTAAACCTTAACGCCCATGCTGATGTTACCCCTGGAACATTATACCACATCAAATTGGTTATTGGAGACAGGCAGGACAACTCTTATGATTCTGTAGTATTTCTTAAAGGAGGAAGTCTTGATATAGGTAATGTGGAGCTTGGGGAAGATTTCCTTGAGGCCAATGGGAATGCAGTATGTCTTGGTGATGAAGTCACTATCGCTTCAGGATTGGATCCGGACGATTACGATTTCGAATGGTATCTTGGTGATGCATTGATACCAAACGAAAATAATCCGACGCTGACCGTAGTAGCACAAGGCGTTTACACGGTAAAGGCGACTTATAGCAATACAACCTGTGTCGCTTCTGATTCGGTTACCGTTGAGTATTTTCAGGATGCAGTTGCGGGGACACCAGCTAACTTAATAGACTGTAATGCCTCAGGAACATCAACGTTTGACCTTACGCAAAATACGGCAGGTATATTAGCACCGTTTGCTCCTGGAACCCATGATGTGCATTATTTCTTAACTCCGGAAGACGCTGAGGACAATGTGCTTGCAAACGAAATAACAGATCTGACAAATTTTATAGGCACCAATGGGCAAACCATTTATGTAAGGGTAAACAAGCTGTCAACGACCTGTCATCAGGTGGTGTCATTCGGAATTGTGGTACAGGATCTTACGCCACAGTTTAATTTGTCAGGAACAACTGAAATTTGCCCTGAAGCCTCGACTACGATCACAGTACAGCCGCTAGCGGGTAATTTCGATCCAGCTTTAGTGACTTACACCTGGTATTTCAACAATATTGCCATTCCAGGACAAACCGGCCAATCATTGTTGATTGACCTCACAAGCCCGGATTATGACTACGGAACGTATTCGGTAACAGTGAATAACTCAGGGTGTACCGCCAACCAGGTATTTGTTATAGAAAATAGCAATACGGTTTGGGACTTTGACGTAACCGGACCAGCCACCTTATGTTCTGAAGGAAACGGATCGTTGGTGGTAACTGTAAATAACAACACGAACAACAGCCCGGTGACCTATACTTATACGCTTCCGGATTCGTCTGTGGTTGTCTCGAGCAACAATACGCTTCCGGTTACCGGAGCTAACATTGGAAACTACAGCGTGACTGTTGACATCCTCGGTTGTACAAGCGGCCCGGAAACCTTTGCTGTTGGAGCGGGTACAGGAAACTACGCAGTTAGCTTTGAGAATACTCCTTATACGATCTGCCAGAACCAGTCGGTTACTTTATCGTTTGTTGGTACGAACTTCGACATCAACGATCCTACGGCAGTTTACACGTGGACGCGACCTGATGGCAGTACGGCTACTGGGGATGTTTTGGTAGCGGACCAGGTTGGGGAGTATGAGCTTACGATAGACCTTTTGGGTTGTACTTCTGTTGCCTCAGTGATGGTCAATGCGAACACGACATCTGTGTTGATAGATTTCGTTGCAGGCTGCGAGGGTCAGGACTTTGTGATTACTGCTTTACCTGTAAATGGTTCGTTTGATCCTGCTGCTGTTACCTACAGCTGGTCTGGTGGTTCCCAGGTTCCTTTGGAGCCACAGTCGATCAAGGCTGGTGTAACGGGCAACTACGCCGTTACGATTACCACTGCAGATGGCTGCGAGTCTACTGATTCGATCCAGATAGATGATATCAGCTGTATCATCCAGCGTGGTATCTCACCGAACAACGATACGAAGAACGATTCGTTCGACCTCACGACCCTAAATGTTAAGCACCTTACGATCTACAACCGCTATGGGACTGAGGTGTACCAGCTCACCAACTACACCAAGCAATGGGTTGGTCAGTCTAACTCAGGGGATGAGCTTCCGGACGGTACTTATTTCTACGTTATTGACAAGTCCGATGGGGAACAGAAGACAGGCTGGGTTTACCTTAACCGTTAACCGATAGCGATGAAACAGGATATGCTGCCCTTCGGGGCAGCTTCTATACAAATGAAAAAACAAATCAAAGAAATGAAGAAAATACAATTAGCCGCCTTATTATTCCTGCTGGTCTTCCTTGACGCACATGCGCAGCAGGACCCCCACTATACGCAGTATATGTATAACATGAACGTCATGAACCCTGCCTATGCGGGCTCTAAGGAGAACCTCTCCTTTGGTCTTCTGTACCGCAAGCAGTGGGTGAATGTAGATGGTGCTCCCTCTACGTTCTCTTTCTCGGGCTCTACGCCTGTGGGCAAGAATGTGGGTATCGGGCTTTCGCTGATTTCGGACGAGATCGGTCCGGTGAAGGAGCAGAACGCATATGGTGATTTCTCCTATACGCTGAACCTTGGCGGGGAGCACCGCCTTGCACTGGGCCTAAAGGCCGGTGCGACCTTCCAGCGGATTGGCCTGAACAGCGATATCGCACCGAGCCTTCCGGATCTTAATGACGATGCGTTCCGTGAGGACACCAACAACGTGTACCTTAACATGGGTGCGGGTATCTTCTACTACACTGACCATTACTACGTGGCCTTCTCGGTTCCGAACATGCTAAAGGCGAACCACCTGGACTATAACGGTATTAAGTATGGTACAGAGACGCAGCATTACTTTTTGACTGGAGGTTATGTTTTTGACATCAACCCTGACTTCAAGCTCAAGCCGTTTGCGATGCTTAAGAGCGCATTCAATTCTCCGAGCTCTCTGGATGTGTCGCTGAATGGTTTGTTCTATGAGAAGTTTGAGATTGGCGCCTCCTACCGTGTTGATGACAGCTTCGGGGGTATGGTGAATTATGCGATCAATCCAAACCTTAGGATTGGATATGCGTATGACCACATCATCTCTGACCTGAAGACGGTGACGACCTCCTCACACGAGATCATCCTGCTCTTCGACCTGAACTTCCCGAAAAAGGTATCACGTTCACCAAGATATTTCTAACCTAAAAGCCACACGGATAATGAAAAAATTATATATAGTATTGATTTTAGTGTTCGCTGCCAATACCATAAAGGCACAGAACAAGGATACGCAGAAGGCTGATAAGCTGTATGCGCAACTAGAGTATGTGGACGCAGTGAAGGAATATCTTAGCCTTGTTAATAAAGGAAAGGGTGATGCCTATGTTTACAAACAATTGGCTGACGCATATTACAATATGTTTAACACTGTTGAAGCGGCCAAGTGGTATGCTAAAGTGGTAGATACACCACAAGATGCTGAAACTTATTATAAGTATGGCCAAATGCTTAAAGCAAACGGGAAATACGAAGAGTCAAATAAGCAAATGAAGGTTTTCGCCTCAAAAATGCCCAATGACGAAAGGGCCAGGGCATTCATGGAGAATCCAGATTATTTACCTAAGATTTTAGACAGGCAAAAGGCGTTTAATGTCAAAACCACTGCAATTAACACTGACAAATCTGAGTTCGGTGCGGTGTTAGCCGGTGATAATAATGTTTATTTCACCAGTACGCGTAACAAATCTAAACGTACTGACGGTTGGAATGACGAGCCTTATCTTGACATATATTACGTGTCTTATAATGCTGCCGATGCTACTTTCGGAAAGGTTGAGGAACTTACGGAGCTTAACACCAAATGGCACGAAGGGCCTGTGTCAATAACGGCTGACGGGAACACAATGTACTTTGCCAGGGACAGCCAGGCTGATAAGAATTTTGTCAATGATAAAAAATTGAGGACAAAATTTGGCGTTGTAAACATTTACAAAGCCACCAAACAAGATGGAAAATGGGGTAATCTCAAATCACTTCCATTCAACAGTAAAACCTACTCTACAAGTAGTCCTAGTATCAGTAAAGATGGGAAGACACTGTACTTTTCTTCGGACATGCCTGGAACTATGGGACAATCTGACATTTGGAAAGTATCAGTAAACGGTGATGACAGTTACGGATCACCGGAAAACGTTGGAAAGAAAATCAATACAGAAGGTAAGGAGCAATTCCCGTTTATTACCGATGACAACGTGCTTTATTTTTCTTCGAGCGGCAGACAGGGTCTTGGCGGATTGGATGTATTCTCAATTGATCTCAATAAAATGGGCGAAGATGGCATGGCAAAGAATGTTGGAAAGCCGGTTAATACAGAGAAAGACGATTTCGCATTTAGCTTTAACACAGCGAAAAATATTGGTTTTTTCTCAAGTAACAGAGGCGGCAATGATGATATTTTTATTGCGGAGCCGGTTTGTAGTGTCGAAGCTACCACGATTGTGACAGATGCCAAAACAGGTCAGCCTATTGAAGGTGCACGTGTGGCAATTCTTGACGCTAAGAAAAACATCATTGAGACGCGCAGCACTGCCGCAAATGGCGAAGTGATGTATATGGTTGAATGCAACAAAGAATACAGTATACAAGCCTCGAAAGACGGTTACGACAGTGGAGTTTTTGCTATCGCTAAAAACAAAGGAGGAAAAACTAAAGTTGATGCTCCTTTAAGTCCTATCGATGTCATTGTGACCGAAACCGAGGTTGTACTTAAGGATATCAATTTTGAGTATAATAAATCCAACATTACTCCTGAAGGGGCGTTTGAGCTCGATAAGTTGGTACAGGTTTTGAAGAACAATGATAAGATGGTTATTTTCGTTAAATCGCACACCGATAACAGAGGTAAAGACGAATATAACATGGAACTTTCTGACCGCAGGGCAAAATCTACAGTGCAATATGTAATATCAAAAGGCGTTGACGCTTCAAGAATATCTGGTAAAGGCTACGGCGAAAGCGAACCTAAGATTAGTTGTACGGAATGTACAGAGGAGCAGCACGCTCAAAACAGGCGAAGTGAATTCCTGATAGTAAAAAAGTAAGATTGCAATGAAATACAAAAACCGGACTTTAAGTCCGGTTTTTTTTATATCTCTCCTGTCACTTTAAATTGATAGTCCAGCAAGGTGATAAGCTTGTCACTCAGAATGAGTTTTCCAGATTGCTCACTATCAGTTTTAAAAATAGGTTTTTCTAAGTGCAAAGCAGACGCTTTCATTTGGTAATACATTTCTCTTGATGGATGAAACGGAGCGACCGCGTTGAAAACTATTTTGCCCGGTTGTTTTTTTAGGATTAAATCAATGATGCCAATGCAATCAGATAGGTGGATTAAGTTAATCGGCGACTTGGGGTTCTCCAAATCTGTCTTTCCTGCCAAATGGAAAACAGGGTGACGATCATTGCCAATTAGTCCTCCGAATCGTATAATAGTGGTCAGGAAATCTTTGGACAATAAAAGGTTCTCAGCCGCGAGCAATTGCTTTCCGGATTCGGTTAGAGGCATAGCTAACGTTTCTTCAGTCACGATAGATTCGCCATCAGCATAGACAGAAGTTGAACTGATGAAAATGACATTTGGAACTTGTGCCTTTTCAATATATGGAACGAGATTGTTTATCTTCTTCAGGAAGCTCTCGCCCGTTCCAGTGCGTAGTTTGGGAGGAAAATCGATAATTAACCAATCGCAACCCTCTAAAAACAGTTCGATTTCTCCGTCAATACCGTTTTCATGCAACGTAATGACAAACGGTTTGATTCCGCAGGACTCAAGCGTTTCTATTTTTTCAGGCGAGGTGGTTGATCCCTTTACGGCATATCCTCCAAGGATTAATGTTTCGGCCGACGGAAGTCCAAGCCATCCGCAGCCAAGAATGCTAATTTTCTGCATTTTGTATGATAATATTTTCAGGCGGAGGTGCCACGATTAGTTTTTTTACGGTGGTCGGTTTAATTTCCTGCCTGATGATTACAGCGTCATTAAGGACAAAGGGTGCAGGCATCATGATGGCTGGCCGTTTTTTCACAGCGAACTGCGGGTTTTCTAACAGATCAAACGATAATTCCAGCAAACTCATATCGAATTTACCCGTTTTTTCTACAGCAAATTGCAATTCGAAAGGTTCGTTATCCACGACATAATTGGATAAGATCTTTGCGCCGGATCTTTTATAAAGCGCACCGTTTTGATTAACATGTGCCATTCCGTTCACTCTTAAATTATAGATTTTCATTGTTTCCGCAGCGAAGATGTCATAGCGATTCACATCCCTTTTTGGTGTGATTTTAATATCCAGGTACCTGAAGTTACCGATTACGGTATCCTTTACAAAGTCCACTTGCGGGCAGTTGAGTGCTTTCAGAGGTGCATCCGCACGCCATTTAAACACCGCATTGTATTTGCTGTACAACTTAAACCTGTTTAAATCTCCAGCTGTCTTGGGGTGATCGCCCAAATACGTCTTCGTCCAATCATCCGGCTCCCGATCATAACTCGCCCAGGACGCACTTTTCTTGTCGGCATCATAATAATATACGAGGCTATTTGGTTTTGCCTTTCCTTCCTCATATCCTGAATTTAAATGTGCATATATCATAAACCCGATGGAAATTCCAAACAAAAGCAAAGCCAAATTTCGTTTCCCAGACATAGTGCCAAATAAGGGCTGTAACAGCCCAAAAACCAATGTGCCAAACAAAACCGCTGCGTACAACATTTTAAGCCCAAGTCCAACGGGTAGCGTAACCATAAAAGGGACGATAATAACCAACACAGGAATTGACAGCATTGCATTCAAAATCGCCGATGTTTTTTGAGTCACTATGAAATAGGCAAAACCAATTAATGCTGAAATAACAGGTACAATAAAAAAACCAGCGCCGGGCAGTGTGATCACAATGATTAAATTAATTACAACCCAAAACAAAATGGGCGCAACAGTATAGTTCATTGTAAGTGTCGCCGAAATTAGCCTGCGATACACCAGAAAACAAATCCCAAGCCCGGCCGAAATAAAAGCAATAATATAGGAATGCCCGTTATACGTAAATCCCTGCTGAATATCAGAATATTGAGGGTAGCAATAACGAAGGATTTCCCAGCTTACATACGCAAACACCGAAGTGATGACCAAAGCAATTGTAAACAAAAAGGAACCTTTGCCAATATCCCGAAGCGTTAGCAATCTTTTTCCAAATCCAAGAAAAATCAATCCGAAGAAAATAACAATAGAAATAATCAATAATGGAAAATTCCATGAAAAAGGATAACTCACGAATCCGAATGGGATGCTGAAATAAACGGAATCTTCTGCAGTGCTGAGACTGTTCAAATTGGCGTTTGCAAAATGGTGTAACAGTGGCATAAGGTAGCTGCCCTGATGCGCTAACGAAGCACTGCTTAGATGGGAAAGGTCGTCCTGTTGCGTGTGGTAGTTAAAATGGTCATCGATAAATGCAAAATTAAAGCCCTGTATCTTTCCATGCTCGCGGAAAATGGAAAGATCAGTATCATTGGGCAGCATTTTGTAAATGCTGTACATCAACGAATTGCATGCTGGAAATGGCACGTGGGACTTCGCAAAATGTGTCACCATTTCAGAGTTTCCCTGATTGACTTCCATGAGCATGTAAGATGGACCCGAAGTACCCCGCGCTTCAAAGTTAATAGCCAATCCAATGGACTTGGCAAGAAGATGTTGCTTAACGAAAACGGCCGCGCCATTTAAGCCTAGTTCCTCAGCATCAGTAAACAGGATAATGATGTCGTTTTTATGCGCCGGATTTTTGTGCAGATAGGCCCGAACACCTTCCAATACAGTCGCTACACCGCTCGCATCGTCGGCGGCACCATGGGATTTGGAGTGCGGAGCACTATCATAATGCGATAGCAAGAGCAGCGCTTTCTCACTTCCACTGCCTTTTATTCGGGCAATGATGTTTTTTGATTTGGTGAAATTACCCCATTCCGTAAGCGAATAGCCTTCTTGTATTTCAGGTTCAAGCCCCAGAGTTATTAATTCGCGAATAATATAGTCTGAAACGGATTGATGGTCCTTAGATCCAATAAAATGAGGGTTTTTTGAAATTTTTGCAACGATGTTTAAAGCTCGTTTTGCCGAAAATTCAGACAATGGCAACGTTTCATTTGAACTTTGTGTAGGTTTTAAAGTGTAAAAGACAAAACCAATAATGAATGTCAGAAAGAATATTATGGGCAGGGAACCGAATTTTTTCTTCATTTGGGATGATGTTAAATGTCCTTTCTGACGAGCATGTAGTAACCATTTTCTAACGCGAGGTATCCTTGGTCGTACACAAAGTGGTAAATGTTGCCGGTCTTCGTCTCTAATATATTGGTAAAAAATACAAAGTCGAAACCCTTATTCAAGAGTTTGGTCCTGTCGGTTTTGGATTTTCCGTCAGGATTGAGCTCAGACAAAATACGATAATTTCGGCGCAGTACATTGTTCACATTTCGCATAAAGTTATTCGTATCCTTATTAATCCTGTTATTGTAGGAGTTCCTGCATCCGTCGCTGCAAAATTTTTTGTCCTCGCGACCGACAATATTCTCATGGCATTCTAAACAATTTTTCATGGCGTATAGATTAAGAAATAATAGAAAAACTTCCGTAAATAGTGGCGTGTAAGCGTTTTAAAGTCAGTCAAATATAACAATAATTATTTATTCGCAAACGCTTGTAAACACTTACAACCGAAAATAATTGTTTGTTTACCGATTAAATATTGTAAACCAGAAAATCTTTGCAAAGTGAAATCAGGATATGGATTTCCACAACGATTAGTAACATTAACAACATTGAAAAGCCATGAATGCATTAAAAAACAAAGTACAATTAATCGGCCATACTGGCGGAGAAGCTGAAATCAAGGAGTTCGGGGAGGGAAAGAAAAAAGCGAGCCTTACCCTGGCTACAAATGAGACTTACAGGAATGACAAAGGCGAGAAAGTCGAAGAAACACAATGGCACCGAATTATTGCTTGGGGAAAACAAGCAGATTTAATAGAAAAATATGTGACAAAAGGGAAAGAGATCGCAATCGAAGGAAAGCTTACCTACAGGAGTTATGATGATAAAAACGGAGAAAAGAAATACATAACGGAAGTAGTGGTAACTGATTTGCTGCTACTTGGCAAATAGCTTAATTCATTGTAGCGTCCTCAAATTTGCGGAGGACATATTGTTTCGCCCTTTTGTCGTAGTAAGAAAGGACATAGAAACCCCGGTAATAAAATACGTTTGAAACGATTACGTCTTCACTTTCGTTTAGAAATTGTGAGATAAAATCATCAGCCAATAGCTCGTCAGCCGCAATCATATGGTTAAATTGATCATCGACGACAGTTTCAAAATAGACTGTTTCCGCCGTGTCGCTATCGAAGAGATCGGTTACGTCTGCATCGGTTCCTGTAGCAATGGTGCCTACAGACAGCGCAATCCCAGCAATAACGCTGCCGGTCGTGTTCGTCTCGCGAAGGCCGCCCACAGTGATGAGCAAGTGGCCTGAATTGTATTCATAGACAGTAATTCCCGTTCGCGAAGATGATAGTTTTCGAAAAAATTTCTTCAGAGACTTTATCACTGTAGGCCGCTGCGTCCCAGTTGCGCTGAAAAAAGGAGAATTCCGGAAACTAATGGTGTCCTTCTCAGCGCTACTGAAAATTTTAATATCTGAGGTATTATCAATCGATCTTGAAGCCAATGACAGCTTTTGGTCACTGACAGCGAGTTGATACAATCTTTGGTTTTTAAGAAACGAATTATGAAGTCTGGAGCTGTCTTCAGACGTTTGGTGCGGGAAGTTTTGTTCGGTCACGGCGAAGCTTCCCAAATCAATTCGCAACATTTGGGTGGCGACATGGTTTAGGTCGTTTGTAATAAAAACCTGGTTGTTTTCAACGTACAATTTAATCTTTTGAATGCCGGACACAAGGCCGTTAACATTCTTTGGTTCGATTTTTTCAATCGGATTTTGGGTAATAAGGTCATTAAAAGGGACTTTGGCGTTATTAGCATTCAGGAATTCAAATGCCGACAAATCGATTGTTTTAGAAATGAATCGCCCACTACCGTAATAATGGACCGTTAAATTTTGAGCGTTTTTTGAAGCGGTGATTGCATAAAAAATATTCCTTTCTGTAAAACTGCAAACGAAATGCTCATCGCCGGAAAATAATTCATGCTGCCGTGAAGTAGATTTTTTGTTTTTTACATCAAAACTGACTTCAAGTATTTTTTTAATTGGATCATCTGACCAGAATACGATAGGGTTATCGTCTTCAAAAGCATACCCCAGGATGAAAGTATATGATTTTTCAGGTCTGGCCACAGTGAGCGTATCCCTTAGAAATAAGGCACTGTTGTACCGAAGAAAATGAACAGATTCTTTGTCTGAAAGCAGCGCAAATACTTCGTTGTTCCGCTCATTAACAGCATTGAAAGAAACGTACTGGTCTTTGCCTTTTTTTAATTCTACAGCAGTCGCGCTGAGGACTGTCTGCCCAGAAAGGCGAAAGCCAAAGCCAACGAATACAAACATGAAGAGACAAGCAATATTTTTCATTCCGAAGCAAATTTAAAGTTGAAAATTACGGAATTATAAATTCATTTGCTGCTGAAAACAGTCAATAAATTCGCCAACATGTAAACCGTCCATCAGCGCATGGTGCACATGCACCGACATTGACATGGATTTATCGCCTGCTGCATCTGAGAGCATTTTTCCGAAAGAGATTTTTGGGCAGCTGTCAGCTAATGCGTAATTCCGGGCATGGGACAGTGAAGTAAAATTAACCCACGGTAAGGCAGAAAAATGAATCAGGTTGTCCTCATCAAAAGATCTTGTGAAAAGGCCTGAGGCTTTTTTGACACGCTCAATTTCGACAAGTGCCTTTTTTGCAAAATGGTCAAAATCCGGATCAAACTCAATCAACGAAAAACCAAATGATCCATCTTCCCTGCCAATGGTGGCAGAGCCGTGGATAACTTCATGAATGATTACTTTTTCTCCTGAAATTCTGTACTTAAAAGCAGGTACCGCATTGGCTGCTACAAGTGTTTTGTGCAGATAATAGAGAAAATAAGAATACCGACGTTCTTTGCTTACTGTATATGCCCGCGTACAATCAACAGTGACCGTCGCGCCAAAAAAAGGTTCGTCAAATTTTCGGAAAAACTCAAAATGCTCCCTGCGCGGCCAGCTTTCCAGCTCCAGATAGTTTTTCATGATTGAAAAAGAGAAAGTACATCTTTTATTTTTTCAAAGTCGCGGAAGTTTGCATGCACCACCTGATGGTCAATTTTTTCATGAGCCCACGTCGTGTGAAACGGAATGTGGATGGCATGTCCGCCGATGCCCAACACCGGAAGCACATCCGACTTCAGGGAATTTCCTATCATCAGGAATTCTGAGGGATGAATATCAAGCCGGGTTACTAGATCAGCATAGTCTTTTTCCTGCTTATCAGACATCACTTCAATATGATGAAAATATTTTCCGAGGCCGGAATTATGTAATTTTCGCCTTTGATCCAGTAAATCACCTTTTGTGGCGACCACGATTTTATATTTGGGATTAAGGATTTCCAATACTTCTTCCACACCGTCGAGCAATTCAATTGGTTTTTCCAGCAATTCTTTACCATACACGATGATTTTCGAGATGATTTCATTGCTGATGGTATTGTTGGAAATCTCCAGGGCAGCCTCAATCATCGAAAGGATATAGCCCTTGATGCCATAGCCGTAAAGGCGAAGGTTAGCAATCTCTGTTTTGAAAAGCTCCTGTGACAGCGTATGTCTTGATAAATAAGGCGCCAGAAGCTCACAGAATTTTTCTTCTGTTTCCTGAAAATAGGGCTCATTGACCCATAGCGTATCATCTGCGTCAAATGCAATTACTTTGATATCCATATTGCAATTAATTGATTGTTTCGCCATTGGCAACTCCCGCTTCCTCCGGACTTACAAAAACAAGTTTCCCCTCGGAATTATTGGTCATAAGGATCATTCCCTGACTTTCTACACCCCGCAGGTTTCTCGGCGCAAGATTCGCAAGAACAGTAACTTTCTTTCCAATGATCTCTTCAGGGGAAAAACTTTCAGCGATGCCTGAGACTATTGTTCTTACGTCTATACCCGTATCAATTTTCAACACCAGGAGTTTATTTGCTTTTGGCATTTTTTCAGCCTCGAGAATCGTGCCCACCCGCAAATCCATTTTAGAGAAATCTTCATATTGTATTAAATCTTTCTGGGGCTCCGCTTTTTTGTTTTCCGCCTTGTTGGCAGATTTCGTCGCTTCAAGCTTTTCAATTTGCCTTTGAATCTCTTCGTCTTCGATTTTTGCAAAAAGAAGTTCAGCTTCAAGTATTTGCGTGCCTGGGTGAAGGATTTGTTCGTCTTCCGAGACCGCTTCCCACGCATTTCCTTCGCTTATAACCGTTTGAAGGTTAAGCATCTTTTTAAGCTTATCCGATGTAAATGGTAAAAACGGCGCCGACAAAATGGACAACGCAGACGCAATCTGAAGCGCAACATACATCTGCGTTTTTACGCGCTCAGGATTTTCTTTCACCAACTTCCAGGGCTCTTCGTCCGCCAGATATTTATTGCCAAGCCGAGCGAGATTCATCATTTCGGTCAAAGCTTCACGGAAACGGTAGCGCTCGATAGAACTCGCAATAACGTCAGGATAGGCACGCATTTCGGTGAGCGTCTGAATATCAACTTCCGAAAAGTCGTTTGGGTCCGGTACAATGCCGTTGTAGTATTTATTTGTAAGCACCACCACACGGTTGATGAAATTTCCAAAAACCGCTACCAGTTCATTATTATTGCGTGCCTGAAAATCCTTCCACGTAAAATCATTGTCTTTGGTCTCTGGCGCATTGGATGTCAGCGCATAACGCAAAACATCCTGTTTGCCCGGAAAATCCTCTAGATACTCGTGGAGCCAAACCGCCCAGTTTTTCGATGTTGATAATTTATTGCCTTCAAGGTTCAGGAACTCATTTGCCGGAACATTATCGGGAAGTATGAAACTCCCTTCTGCTTTCAGCATGGCGGGAAAAATGACACAATGGAAAACAATATTGTCTTTTCCGATAAAATGGACCAGCTTGGTATCCTCACTTTTCCAGTAAGGCTCCCAGTCTTTTCCTTCACGCTGCGCCCATTCTTTTGTGGAAGAAATATAGCCAATCGGCGCGTCAAACCAGACGTAAAGCACTTTGCCTTCAGCGCCGTCTACGGGCACCGGAATGCCCCAATCGAGGTCCCGCGTAACCGCGCGCGGCTTCAATCCGTCGTCAAGCCACGATTTTACCTGACCGATAACATTCGTTTTCCAATCCTTTGCATGATCAACAAGAATCCATTTGTTTAAGAAAGCATCATATTGATCCAACGGCAAAAACCAGTGCCTGGTTGATTTCATCACCGGAACTGTCCCGGTAATCGTCGATTTCGGATTGATCAGATCGGTTGCATTCAATGATGACCCGCATCGCTCACATTGATCACCATAAGCTTCTTCATTGCCGCACTTAGGACAAGTCCCAATTACAAAACGGTCCGCAAGGAATTGATTGGCCTGGGCATCATACAATTGCTCAGTCGTTTCTTCGATGAATTTGCCCTCTTCATATAATTTTCTAAAAAAATCAGACGCCGTTTCATGATGGATTTTCGAAGAGGTACGGGAATAATTATCAAAGGAAATGCCAAAATCCAGAAACGATTTACGGATAATGCTGTCGTATTTATCAATAACCTGCTGCGGTGTAATGCCTTCTTTTCGTGCCTTCATCGAAATCGCAACCCCATGCTCATCGCTGCCGCAAATAAATGCGACATCGCGGCCCTGTAATCTCAGGTAACGGGAGTAAATATCTGAAGGGACGTAAACACCGGCGAGATGCCCAATATGTATGGGGCCGTTCGTATAAGGCAAGGCGGCCGTAACCGTATATCTTTTTGGATTTTGCAACATGATTCAGTTTAATTGATTGCAAAAATAAGGATTTTTTGGAGCTGTTTCCTGCTGTCCGCTATATCTTTTTACCGCGAAAAGCGGATAAAAAGGATGCCGCTTCCATCAGGGCTATGCGGTCAGCCCAATGTCTCGTCCAGAGAAATGCGAATTCCAGTCCGGTTTTATACTTTGCGAGTTGATTCGCCGGACAATGCAACTTTTCGTCCGGAAAATTATTGATACTTTTGTATACCGTTTTACAATACTATGAAAAAGCCAGGCCCGTTATTTTTACTAATCATATGCGGATTTTTCATCCACCAAAACATACAAGCACAAAGAAAAATGATGACACCCGAATTTTTAAAGAAAGGCGACACCGTGGGTATTTTAGCCACGGCGCGGAAAATCGAAATGGCCACATTACAGCCCGGGATCAAGCTGCTCGAAAGCTGGGGGCTGCATGTCGTCATTGGAAAAACCATTGGAAAAGAAGACCACCAGCTCGCCGGCCCCGACTGGATTCGTGCCACTGACTTCCAGGAAATGCTGGACAACCCGTCGATTAAGGCGATATGGGCTGCGAAAGGCGGCTACGGCACAGTCCGCATTATTGACCGTATCGATTTCAGCAACTTTAAAAAGAAACCAAAATGGGTTGTCGGATTCAGCGATATGACCGTCCTGCATAGCCATATCAACAATATGGGTATAGAAACCATGCATGCGCTGATGGCGATGAACGTGAAAACGGCCACGCCGGAAGCAATTGAATCGCTGAGAAAAGCGTTATTTGGGGAAAAGCTGGAATATAAAATGACACACCATCCCTACAACAAAAACGGGAAGGCATCTGGCGAAATTGTCGGTGGAAATCTGTCGGTCTTGTATAGTATCCTAGGCTCAAAATCAGAAGTGGATTACAAAGGCAAAATCCTCTTTATCGAAGATCTTGACGAATACCTTTACCATATCGACCGCATGATGATGAATCTCAAGAGAAACGGATATTTCGACGGTTTAAAAGCAGTTCTCATAGGAGGCATGACCGAGATGAATGACAACGATATTCCGTGGGGTAAAGATGCGCTGCAAATCATTCAGGATATTTTAAAAGATTACAAAATCCCGGTGATATTCAACTTCCCCGCGGGCCATATCAAGGATAACCGAGCGATGATTTTTGGGAAAACAGTTTCTGTAGACGTAAATGAAATTGGTTCCAAAGTAACTTTTGAATGAGACATGGCAAGTCATAATGAGCTTGGGAAAGAAGGGGAAGCACAGGCCGTTGGATTTTTACAATCAAACGGTTACCAAATTCTGGAAACCAATTGGACTTTTGGAAAAGCCGAAATTGATATCATTGCGCTAAAAAACGGCACACTTGCGGTCGTTGAAGTTAAAACCCGCTCATCACTTGATTTTGGCCTTCCGCAGGAATTTGTAAAAGCAAAAAAAATCCAATTGCTCGTAAAAGCAGTTAATGAATATGTCGAAAGTAACAATATTAACGCCGAAGTACGTTTCGACATCATCGCCATTCACGCCGTAAACAACACCTTTGTAATGGAGCATTTGGAAGACGCATTCTACCATTTTTAGCATGTTATATTTGTAACAAATTGTTTTTTAATTGTATGTTTGCAGACAACAACACTACTTTAAAATCTATGAAAACAATTTCTGCTGTGGTCGAAAACTACATCAAGACCAAGCCATTTCTGCTCAGCGCGCTGTCGCAGGGAATCATTAACCTGACATCATTGTCAAGAAATATGCTCCCTGAACTGCAGATTGAACTCGGAAAGGACGTGAAACAAGGAGCTATCGTAATGGCACTTAAAAGACTTTCGGAAGACCTTGATTTCAGATTGAACCACAAAATTGTAAAGGTCCTGAAAAATCTTGGGGAAATTACCGTCCGGTCTTCGTTGTCTGATTTTACCTTTGCCGTTTCGGATACTATTTTAAACAAACAAGCTGAGCTGATTTCGGAAATCAACAACTATTCCGACATATTTTACACGTCTTCGAGAGGTGTCAGCGAAACCAATATCGTAGTGAGTGACAGTGTCAGCCACCTTGTAGACAAACATTTTGCAGGTGAAAAATTGCTGCATAAATTCGAAAATCTGGCCTCTATAACAATCAAATTACCGAAAGATAACGTATCTACTCCTGGAGTCTACTATTTTATTTTCCAACGGCTTGCGTGGGAAGGAATCATTATCAATGAAGTGATTTCTACGTCCTATGAATTTACGGTTTTGGTCAGCGAAGATGATGTTGATATCGCTTTTAAGGTAATTAAAGACCTGAAAACTTTGTAAATCAAAAATTTAACAATTTTATATATTATATTTGACTTCTTTAATTTTTAAAATACTATGAAAAAAATTATCCTTTTAACAGCATTCCTTTTTTCTATAAGCTTTCAGGCACAGAAGGCCGTAGTAAAAGATGTTGAAAAGTTGATTGCTAAAAAAGCAGTCTTCAAAAGTATTCAGGTTTTAACGCCTGTAACCACAATTGATAAAAGTCGTGAAAACATCGTTAAAGATGCCGCATATGCTAAAATCAATATGGCGTCAGTAAACGATGTCGTGTCACAGAAATACCCAACAATTGAAGTTTCAGTGCCATACCACAATGAGAATATTACAGTGCAGCTTTATCGTGTAGAGGTTTTGGCAGAGGGCTTTCACCTTGATACGGATAAAGGGAAGAATGTCGATTATACGCCTGGGGTGTATTACCGCGGAATGGTGAAGGATGACGAAAATTCAATCGCTTCATTCAGTTTCTACAACGGCCAGATTAGTGCAATCATATCCAATCAGGCGCTCAGTAATTTAGTTATTGGAAAGCTTAAACAAGCTGGAAATGTGGACAACTACATCCTATATGAAGATCAAAATATGCAGGTAAGCCAGGATTTTGACTGTCATACAGATGACAAAAACATCAAGGGCAATCTTGATACACACCGTAATGAAGCCGCGACACCGCAAACATTTAAGTGTGTTTCGATGTATTATGAGCTGGACTATAACATGTATCAGGCTAATGGAAATAACATATACGCCAACGCTGATTGGCTCATTGCAATGTTTAACAATGTCCAGACGCTTTATGCAAATGAAACCGTTAACATCGCCTTGAAATCGGTTTTTATGTGGACTGCGCCGGACCCGTACAGTGGGGGAAGCTCTTCTGATTATCGCGACCAGTTCGGAACCCTGCATGGAAATTTTGATGGTGACGTAGGCCAGTTAATGGGCGTTGACCCTGGAGGACTTGGAGGCGTGGCAGCAGGTATTGGGGGAATCTGTACCAATTCTAACTATAGCTACGCAGATATTGACCCATACTACAATGACGTACCGACCTATTCTTGGACTGTTCAGGTTTCTACTCACGAAAACGGACACGTCTTTGGCGCAAGGCATACGCACGCCTGTGTCTGGAATGGCAATAACACGTGTATTGACGGTTGCGCGGGTTATGCAGAGGGAGACTGCGCCGTAGGGCCTATTCCATCTGCATCTGCAAAAGGAACGATTATGAGTTACTGCCACCTCGTTTCAGGGGTTGGAATTTCATTTAATAATGGATTTGGGCCTCAAGTGTCTGACGCTGTGGTGAGTTTCGTAAATAATTCATCCTGTCTCAGCACAACCTGTTTTGAAGCGTGTATAAATCGTGTCAGCAATGTGATGGTTTCCCCAACTTCAACTACTTCTGTTTCGGTTACCTGGTCAGATACAAATGGCGCTGACCAATGGGAAGTATCTGTAACCGAAGCAAGCAGCGAATTTGAATTGTCCGAGATCGTCAATACAATGACGTATACTGCGATCGACTTGATACCCAATGCGCAGTACCGTGTGAAAGTAAGGCCAGTCTGTTCAGAATACTTGTATACCACTTTTTCAGAGAAGCTATTTACAATGGGTAACCTTGGCGTGATTGACAATACAACAATTGATTTTGCATTCTATCCAAACCCAACTAAAGACGTTGTAAACATCAGTGCTAAAACCACTATTGATGAGGTAATGGTTTACAATATTGAAGGCAGGCTGCTTTACAGCAAAAAAGTGAATGCTGTGGATACCACAGTAGATATCTCATCATTTGCCGCTGGGACCTATTTCTTCAAAATGAAATCTCAGGATAAGGAAGCCAATTTCAAAGTGTTGAAAATGTAATTAAATTCAACTGTATATATTTAAAAAGCCGTTTCACATGAAACGGCTTTTTTTTGGTTTATAAGGAACAGTATGCTACTGTTTAAAAAAATATAGTTTGTAAACGGACTTCTTTAAACCATCTCCAACAACTGCAATGCTTTTGCAATCGATTTAACCTGTTCAAATGTCAGCAATAGCCTTAATCCGTTTGGCGTCTGTTTTTCTTTCATACGGCAAAGCGCGGGCTCTTTTTGCACAAACTGCAGTACTTTTCTAAACTGGGCAGAAACATAGTAATCCGATTGTTGGTCGGAAACAAAATAACAAATCATCTTCCCTTGTTTCATCACCAGCTTTTCAATACCGATTTTTGTAGCAATCCATTTCAGGCGGATGCTGTTCAATAGTGCTTTTGCCGGCTTGGGCAAAGGACCAAATCGGTCGATTAGTTTTTGTTCATAAGCCATCAGGGTGTCATCATCCTTGATCAGGCTCAGCTCGTTGTACAGGTTCAGCCGCTCTGAAATGTTGTTGATATAATCGTCCGGGAACAACAGCTCGAAGTCGGTATCAATCTGGATTTCCTTTACATATTCTTTTTCGAGGTCGCTTTCCTCATCGGCATATAAATCCTTGAACTCATTTTCCTTCAACTCCTCAATCGCCTCGTTCATGATTTTCTGGTATGTCTCAAAGCCAATTTCGTTGATGAAGCCGCTTTGCTCGCCCCCCAATAAATCACCAGCACCACGGATTTCGAGGTCTTTCATCGCAATGCTGAATCCACTACCCAATTCACTAAATTGCTCCAATGCCTGGATTCTTTTTCTGGCATCATCAGTCATTGCCGAATACGGTGGGCAGATGAAGTAACAGAACGCTTTCTTATTGCTTCGTCCCACCCGGCCACGCATTTGGTGTAAATCCGATAGCCCGAAGTTATTGGCATTGTTGATGAAAATCGTATTGGCATTCGGTACGTCAAGTCCGCTTTCAATAATCGTAGTGGCTACCAAAACGTCAAACTCCCCATTCATAAAGGCCAGCATCAGCTCTTCCAGTTTTTTTCCATCCATCTGGCCATGGCCAATACCGACCCTGGCATTGGGCACGAGGCGTTGGATCATCCCGGCCACTTCCCGGATGTTTTCGATTCGGTTATTGATAAAAAACACCTGGCCGTTTCGCTGGATTTCATAGGAAATGGCATCCCGGATCAACTCTTCGTTGAATCCTACCACGTTGGTCTCAATTGGATACCGGTTGGGTGGCGGGGTGGTAATCACCGATAAATCCCTTGCGGCCATTAGAGAAAACTGCAATGTACGCGGAATAGGCGTTGCCGTTAATGTCAGCGTATCTACGTTGGCGGAAATGGTTTTCAGTTTGTCCTTTACATTCACGCCGAACTTCTGCTCTTCGTCAATGACCAATAAGCCTAAATCCTTGAATTTTACATTTTTGTTCACCAACTGGTGCGTCCCGATGACGATATCAAGCCTGCCTTCAGCAAGGTCCTTCAGGGTCTCGGATTTTTGTTTTGCGGTCCTGAATCGGTTTAGGTAACCTATGGTCACCGGCATGTCTTTCAAACGCTCAGAGAAAGTTCGGAAATGTTGGTAGGCCAAAATCGTCGTAGGTACTAAGATCGCTACCTGTTTTCCGTTGTCTACCGCCTTAAATGCAGCCCGGATGGCGACTTCTGTCTTCCCGAATCCTACGTCACCACACACCAGGCGGTCCATTGGGCGATCGCTCTCCATATCCGCTTTTACATCCTGCGTGGCTTTCGTCTGGTCTGGCGTGTCTTCATAAATAAAAGAGCTCTCCAGCTCCAATTGCATGTAACTGTCCGGATTGTACCGAAATCCCTTTTCCAGCCTCCTTTTTGCATACAACTGGATGAGGTTAAAGGCAATGTGCTTGACGCGGGCCTTCGTTTTTTGCTTTAAAAGCTTCCAGGCATTGGAGCCTAGCTTGTATATCTTGGGCGGAGCGCCGTCTTTGCCGTTGTATTTGGCAATCTTATACAATGAATGGATGCTCACATACACAATGTCGTTGTCGGCATAGACGAGCTTGATGGCTTCCTGTGTCTTGCCCTCGACCTGAATTTTCTGAAGGCCGCCGAATTTCCCGATACCATGGTCGATATGCGTCACATAATCCCCTACTGAAAGTGTGGTAAGTTCCTTTAGCGTAATGGTCTGTTTTTTGGAATAGCCGTTTTTAATGCTGAACTTATGGTAACGTTCAAAAATCTGGTGGTCCGTGTAACACGCTATCTTATTCTCTTCATCGATAAAGCCTTGGTACAAAGGCATTACGATGGTTTCATATTGTTTCCTAAGGTCCTCAGAATTGGTTTCGTCGAGGCTCTCAAAAATATCGTGGAAGCGCTTGGCCTGCTGCTCATTGGAACAGAAAAGGTAGTTTTTTATGCCATTAAAATGGTTGTCGCTGAGGTTGTTCAGCAGCAAATCGAATTGCTTGTTAAATGATGGTTGGGGGCGGCCATGGAATTCAAATACCCTGTCGGTTTTAAATACCGCTTTTGAACCCGTTTCGATTACCGTAAAAAGCAAAGCTTTTTTCAGGAAAGCGGCCTGGTCGATAAACAGTTTCTCAGGACTGGCATGTTTAATCTCTGTGTTGAGTTTCCCAAAGGCTTCGCCGGCTTTCTCGTATAGTTTGTCCAGCTTGTAGCCCAATCCTTCCGTGTTTGAGAAGAACAGCACCGATTTTGGGCTGATGTAATCAAGGAAACTTTCCCTGTTTTCCCGGAAAAACTTGTTTTCCATATTGGGGATGATCGTGATTTTCTTCTGCCGTTCAATCGACAGTTGTGTTTCCACGTCAAAGCTCCGGATGCTTTCCACCTCATTGCCGAAAAATTCAATGCGGTACGGATTGTCATTGGAAAAAGAGAATACATCGATAATACCGCCGCGCACAGAAAATTCTCCCGGCTCTGAAATAAAATCCACACGTTTAAACTCATATTCGAACAACACTTCATTGATAAAATCAATTGAAATTTTATCGCCGAGCGCAATTTTCAGGGTGTTCTTATCCAGTTCCTTTTTCGTGACCACTTTTTCAAACAGCGCTTCGGGATACGTGACAATAATCCCAGGTTTTTTCCGCGAATTGATTCGGTTCATCACTTCAGCGCGCAACAGGATATTGGCGTTGTCGGTTTCCTCAATCTGGTAAGGGCTGCGGTACGAGCCGGGATAGAATAGGACATCGTCGGCATTGATCATCTGCTCCAGGTCGTTCAGGAAATAGGCTGCCTGTTCCTTGTCATCGAGCACCAATAAAAAGGAGTGTTCTGATTCCCGGAACAACGCATTTACAATAAACGAATATTGCGAGCCCGCAAGGCCTTTCAAATGCAGTTTCTGGTCGCCCAACTGCATTCTGGCGGCAATCTGGTTCGTCTTTTCGGAATGGTCAAACTTATTAAACAGGGCCGTTTTACTCAATCTGGCTTCTTTTATTTCATGGGTTTATTGGGGATTGCCCTTGTGGTGTCCAGCATCCGTATCATGTCTGATTCGCCCTGTTCCACCGGAATGTTGTCTTTGGCAACCAATTCCTCCATTTGTAATTTAAGTGAAAATAATGTCGCGTTGATGTCTGAAATGCACATTACCACCTTTTGCTGCGGAATGTCATCAAGGCTGATGTATAGGTCCAATGAACGCACTTTTGTCGTCAGTGCAGCAATCCGGCTTTTGATTTCCGGCTGCGAAAATTTAATTGGGATATTGTTGTTTAAATCGTTCACGCGTGTTGATAGTTCCTTTGCCTTTTTCTGGAATGCGGCAATGGAGCTCTTTGGCTTTTGGCGCAATTCGGTAAGAAATAAACGCCATTCTCCCCAATTTCCTGCGATAGCCTGGGTTTGGGCGTTGATGGGCTGGTCTGCAAAGTTCCAGGAGCGCTCAATGACGTTAAATACTGCTTCCTTCTTTTTGATGTCTCTTTGTTGTTCCGCGACGCGTTTTACCGTGTCCTCCTGGCAGGAAGACAGCAGCATCGCGAAAACGCTTAAGATCAGCAGGGTTTTTCTCATTTTTAGGAATTGAAGCGCAAAGTTACTCTTTAGTTCTAAAAGAGCGTAAATGGCCCGGTAAATTTAAAGAATTTTTAGCGTAAAAAATCTGTTTCAATATGTAATGCTCCCGCAGGTGAAAATCTTATATTTGTGTCAGTAAACAACAACAACATGCCAAAAATCCTGATTATCGGTGCCTGCGGACAGATAGGAACCGAGCTTACCCAAAAACTCCGAAGCATTTATGGAACGGATAACGTAATCGCTTCGGACATCCGGAAGCTCAATACCGAAATGGTGAACTCGGGCCCGTTTGAAGTAGTCAATGCGCTGGATTTCAACCAAATTGAGCACCTGGTCGAGAAACACCATATCGAGGAAGTGTACCTGATGGCCGCACTGCTTTCCGCGACCGCCGAGAAAAACCCTGCATTTGCATGGGACCTGAATATGAATTCCTTATTCCACGTGCTGAATTTAGGCAAAGCCAAAAAGATCAAAAAGATTTTCTGGCCTTCCAGTATTGCGGTTTTCGGACCTACCACGCCCAAAGAAAATACGCCGCAATACACGATCATGGAGCCTTCTACCGTGTACGGCATCAGCAAGCAGTCCGGCGAAAGGTGGTGCGAATATTACCACCACATTTATGGTGTCGATGTGCGCAGCATCCGCTATCCGGGACTGATCAGCTGGTCAACACCTCCGGGAGGCGGGACTACGGATTATGCCGTTGATATATACCACAAGGCGCTATCCCAGGGGAAGTATGAATGTTTCCTGAGTGCCGGGACCAGGATGCCGATGATGTATATGGATGATGCGATTAATGCGACGGTTAAAATTATGCAGGCACCGGTTGAACAAATTAAAATACATTCTTCGTACAATCTGGCAGCGATGAGTTTTACACCCACGGAGATTGCCGCCGAGATTAAAAAGCATATCCCAGGATTTGAAATCACCTATGCGCCGGATTTCAGGCAGAAGATTGCGGACAGCTGGCCCGCCAGTATTGATGACCAGGAAGCCCGCAGGGACTGGGGCTGGACGCATCAGTACGATCTTGAAACCATGACCGTCGACATGCTGGAGCATCTGGCAGACGAAGCAAAATAAAAAACCGCCCCAATACTTTGGGGCGGTTCTGCGAATAACTAATTCAAATCATTATGGGGCCTGTACGATAGTCGGCCTTAGTGATTCCAGGACGGCTACAACGTCTGTATACAATTGCGTGTTTGCAGCAACGCCATTAGCCTGTGCTGCAGCACCTACGTATCCTTCAAATTTTGTGTAATCAGCGTTTGTTGATTTCACACCCATCCTCGAGTTCATAGCAGGATTGTGCGCCGCTGCCATAGACAGTCCGTTGTACGTATTTACAGCATTGGTGCCACCTGTGTTAAACGAGAAGAAGTCGGTAAGGTTGTCTACTAAGAAGGCGAGGTTGGTCGTATTGCCAGCGCCTACTTCAGCAAGTAACGGGGCGAAGTGCGCCGATAAATTCCCTGAAGCATTGGATTGTACGTCGGCAACAATCAGGCCAACGGTAGAGTTTACCACTTTGCGGTAGCTCAAACGTCCCTGCTCAATCATTTGCCCTGCATTGTCCGGATCGGCAACCATAGTCGTTCCGCCCAATCTTTCGTAGATTGAAGGGGTTACTGGTTCATTGTCGTCATCATTGTTACATGATACGAACGTTACGCCGGCGAATAGAAACATCGCCAATAGTGCGCCTTTGTTAAACTTTGTCATAAGATATTATTTAGAATTAATTGAATACGCTTTGTACCGCGAGTGCGAATTTGTATTTGAAGCTCTTCGGGTCCATGGCCGGGCAAACCTGTTTTGAGGCCAGTTCACGGGGTACCGTAAACATTTTGGCATCATAGTGGCCCTTTGCCATCAGTTGGTTAAAGACTTTCTGGGAATCCGTAAAACGGTTGTCGTGAAAGTACACGACCACGTTGTTTTTGACGATAATGCTGTCGGAGGTAATCCCTTTAATGCTGCGCAGGTTTTGGCAGACATCCTTTTTCTTAGCGGCGTCAAGCGGCTCGCTAAAGTCGATTCGGCTCACCTGGATATTGGGAACGTCAAGTTTTAATGGCCTTGACATCGCAATATGGGCAACGAGTACGACAAACAATACCAGCACTGTTCCCAACAGCGACAGGATTGCAATCTTGATTTTTTTGCGTGTTTTCATAAATCTGATTATTGGTTAAACAATGGCTAATCAGAAACAGTTACGCAATAAGAAGGGGTTGGGTTTTAAATGGGAGGAAAATTCCTGTAATTTATATTTATTATAAATAATTCAGGAGTCAGATCCCTGCGGTTTGGCTATTCGCTTTTCAGCTTTTCCAGGATCTTGTCGTCGAAATTTGCTTTCAATTGGATGACTTCATCGGTGTTGTCATTTGGAATGGTGATGGAGAGTACATAGTGGGCAATTTTCCACTGTCCATCTTCTTTTTTCAGGACACCGGAGCCACGGCAGACCTTCATCCAGGTGTCCAGCAACTCGTCAAACCAGGCAATTTTGCCATCTTCACTGAAATAGATGTGGCGTTCCAATGCCTTAAAGTCCCATGCTTTCCCTTTTTCAAAAAACGGTTTTGCGAAAGCGATAAAGGCATCTTTCGTCCAATGCTCCGTGGGATCTGTGCCAATGAAAACGGCATCTGTTGACAGTTTTGAAAAATAGGCTTCAAAGTTGGCTTCCGCTGCGGCTTTGTGCCAACTGTCCAGCACTGCACTGACTTCAACACGTTGTTTTTCTGTTTGCGCCGATAACGACAGTGTTATGAACAACAGCAGGGCAGGCAATAACTTTTTCATCACTTTAAATTTTGCTAAAAGTACAAAATTATGTCAGATGTATTAAGGCTTTTCGTGTATCAGGTTTAAGATGCCCACCGGTTCCGCTTTGTGCTGGTCCAGCGATTCGTCGTGTTGCGACAGGTCGAGCCCCTGCTGTTCCGCTTCCTCAGACACGCGCAGCGGAATAAAGACATTGGTGACTTTAAACAGGATTAACGACCCGACAAACGTGAATACCGATACCAGTACCAGTGCCATCATGTGGTGTGAAAACACGCCCCACCCGCCATGCAGCAGGCTGGCATTCTCGCCCTGTGCAAAAATGGCGGTCAGGATCATGCCCATGATGCCGCCGATCCCGTGGCACGCAAAGACATCGAGCGTGTCGTCTATCTTTTTCATGATTTTGGCGTTCAGGACTTTATTGGAGACGATGGCGGTGATAAAACCGAAGAAGATGCTTTGCGGAATGGTGACATAGCCCGCGGCAGGGGTAATGGCGACAAGTCCTACGACCGCACCTACGCAGGCCCCCAGCGCGGAAACCTTCCTGCCGTTGAGGCGTTCAAAGAAAATCCAGGTGAGCATGGCGGCTGCCGAGGCGGTGGTTGTTGTGGCAAAAGCCAGGGCGGCGGTTCCGTTTGCCGCGAGGGTGGAGCCGGCGTTGAATCCGAACCAGCCAAACCACAACATGCCTGTTCCCAGAAGTACAAAAGGAATGTTTGTTGGGATGTGGCTGCTGTTTTTCCGTTTGCCCAAAACCAGCGCGCCTGCGAGTGCTGCAAAACCGGCGCTCATGTGTACGACGGTACCACCGGCAAAATCCTTGACGCCAAAATAGGTGCCGAGGATGCCATTAGGGTGCCAAACAGAATGGCAGAGCGGGGCATAGATCAGTAAGGTGAACAGGCAGATGAACAACAGGTATGAAATGAAGCGTACGCGTTCTGCAAAAGACCCTGTAATAATCGCTGGGGTGATGATCGCAAACTTCATCTGGAACAACGCAAACAGCAGGAACGGGATGCTTGATGCCATCTTCAGGTGCGGTAGTACGCCCACATGGTCAAAGAATGGGAACGACAAAGGATTCCCGATGACACTGTAGAATTGCCCATCGATATAAAATCCTAAGGGTTCTCCAAACGCAAGGCTGAAGCCTACCACAATCCAGATCAGGGTGACCACGCCCAGGCAGATGAAACTCTGCAGCATGGTTGAAATCACATTCTTCTTGCCGACCATCCCGCCGTAGAAGAAGGAAAGTCCGGGTGTCATCAGCAGCACGAGGCAGGAGGCGGTAAGCATCCAGGCGACATCGGCGGCATTGATCTGGTCGGTCGTTCCAAATTGGGACAGCACTTCCGGAGTATCGGGCGAAGGTTGCCAAAACAGCCCGGCGATGGCCACTACACTAATCACGATAAATGAAACAATCCAGCGTTTTTCGATTTTCATAACAGTATTTTTAAGTTATACCCCATAATTCATGGGGTAAAATTAAAAAAATATTGTTTTAAATGGGTTGATACCCTAAAAAAATAAGCGATATCGAAATAGTGGTTGTGTTTTCTGAATCACTCGCACATAAAAAAAGCCACGTGCGAACGGTGGCTTCTATGGGAGGTGAGGTGCAGTTTAGGCAAATTCCTTATGCCGAAACCACGAAATGAGTTCTTTATAGGCTTCGCGTTCCTCAGTTTTGATGGTGATCGAAGCCCGGGTGCCATCTTTGTTTAAGATGTGCAGGCGGTAGCTTGACGTGATGTAGTATTGCAGCGCCCGGCCGATCATTCCGGAAAAGGGCAGGGCCTTTCGGTGGGACAGGTGCATGCTGTAGATGGATTGCAGCGGAAACAACTGTATTCTATTGTCTTCACTCAGAACGAGGATGTCATCCTCGATGGTAAACGGTGCGTTCGGATAGGGGTTATTTGGCGTCATAATCAAGATTATTTATTTTCCAATTCACAAAGGTCTCGATAAACAAATGTTAAATGTTATAAGATTCCCATGCGGATTTATGTTTTAACAATGTGAAGTATGAAACGGGGCAGGCAGTTTACGCGTTTGCTGTGGTGTCCTGGGCCCGTTACAGGCAAAAGAAAAGCCGCTCCAATTGAAGCGGCAATTTCCGGATGTATATAGAGATATAGAAGTGCGTTAGGAGGCCGGATGCAGCTGGCGTTCGCGAACTACGTTGACCAGGTCCGTAAAATACCAGCAGTCGTCGCGTGACATTTTAATAACGATCCTGTTTTGGTCTTTGGTATGGATGTGCAGTTTGTAGCTTTCGTCATCGATATCCACCATCAATCCCATAAATGCCGGGAAATAGGTTGTTGTTGTCTTTCTGAAATGCATTTTGTGGATGTCATTCAGCGGCAGGCTAAATGCTTTTCCTTTAAAATTGAAGTCCACAACATCGTTGCTGATTTTCACATACGGGTTCCGCGGGTTGATCGAGGGTTTCATGTTGTTGCTCATTTATTTTACAAAGGAAAAGAAAACGTTCCGGTATGTGTATCAGGATTTTAGGGATTTGTTATGATTTAAAGGGGTGCTGGGTGTTGGGTACTGGGTACTGGGTGTTGGGTACTGGGTGCTGGGTGTTGGGTTTTGGTAGTGTGGACTCGCTTTGACTCGCACTAGTATCGCACTAGTATCGCTTTAGTATCGCATTAGTAACGCTTTAGTAGTACACTAGTGGCGCTTTACGGGAACATTACTTGCGCATGCAACGGCATGGCTTTGCGGGGGCAGCCCGATGGTCAAATTTACGCCGCACCAGTTGGTTGTGGCGCGTCCTTATCGCGGGGACTTCCCTAACCTATTTACCTTACTATCCCATCGTGTCTTCTCCATATTTCGTTCGTATTTCGCTCGGGTATTGTTGGGGTTTTGTTCGACGAAAACCGATTTTCGTCGAAGGAATTGGGGTAAAGGGCTGTGAAACCCGAAGGAATGTCGAAGGAGGTTCGGAGGGGAGGGGTCGTTATGGGATTGGATTTTTGGACGAAAGGTGGTGTTCGATAGTTGCGATGACGGTGGGGAGGTCTTTTTTGATTTGGTTGGTCCAGAAGCGGAGGACGGTCCAGTCGGATTGGATGAGGTGGGTGTTGACTTCGTTATCCCGCTCGATGTTGCGGCGTATTTTCTTATCCCAGAACTCAGCGTTGTTTACGGGTTTCTTCTTGGTCTCAAAATCCTTCCCGTGGAAAAACTCTGAATCAACAAAGATGGCGATCCTGAGTTTCTTAAAAGTGATGTCCGGTTTGCCGAAGACGGTTTTGTTGTTTTTTCTATATCGGTATCCCAATGCCCATAACGCTTTTTGCAGCCGAACCTCATCTTTGGTCGCGGTGGCTTTGATGGCCGCCATGTTTTTTGAACGTTGTTCTTTCGAGTGAGGATCCATTTACTCAAGCATTTTAATTGTAAAGTCATCAAGTAAATTCAGAAGTTCCACATTTATTTCATCTTTTTCATGGAGAGCGAGCAGCAATGTACTTTCTTGGATTTTTATCGCTTTGCCATTTAGTATCTTAAAGTTCGTGTTGACAAATTCAGGTAATGAATCACCGAAATCTTTTTCATAAAATCTATAATGACATGCAGATGGATCATTGAAGTATTCTAAAAATTCATGTCTAAATTTTTCTTTCGCAGATTCTCTAAATTGATTGATTCTCCCACTGTTCGAATGGGTATAGGATTTGAGTACGAACAAGAAATTTATTTTATATTGCAATACAAAAAGGGTGTCTCTGTCAAATAACCTTCCTTCGAAATGATAAGAGGTTTTAGGGGCACTATACTTTATTAATTCCGGAGTGTCAAAATTGTTCTCATCATACAAATGTCCATAAATGAAAAAATTCGGAGATATGTTGTAACCTTCAGTAGTTTCATCTCTATAGCGAGTATTGGGATACGGTTGATTACGGTTAAACAAATCAATATTATGCTGAATTACATTTTTAGCATATGTGAATTGTTTGTATGTAGAAAGTTTTCCTGCTTCGGCATTAGACTTGTAATACTTAGAGTCTCCAATGTAAAAAATATTCTCAGTATCAATCAGAGACTTGTATTGAAAAATATGATCTATTATTTTACCGTCTTCGTTATGCTTTAACTTTTGTATTGATATACTATCAACAGAGTTGTCATATATATCCTCTGTGAAAAGTTTATCAACCATATCTTCAAAAACTATATTGTAATTCCTAACCGATATAAATTCTTCTTTTTTTCTTTTTGGACTGCTAAGATCTGTTTTACTAAAATACAATTCGCACAATTGATACATTCTTTTCAGAGTATCCGCAAAATATCGGTGTTTGATTTTACGAAGCCTGGAAAGCCCGGTTCTCTGTAATTTTTCAAAGTTATGTCCTGTAATTATTCGGTAAGTTTTATCAAACGATATTGGCAAATCATGCTCTGTTTTAAAATGATTTAGAATTGAAAAGAAATAACTTAATAATTCCTCTTCATCATTTACCTTTTTTTGGTTGTTCCGAATCTCGGTATATAAAGGCAGTTTCTTTGATACGATAATCGGTAGCGATGTGCGGATTGTTTTCTCCCATTTTGCTTTTTTCGCCTGATTTGAGATGAACTCAATATGGCGGTAAAGAATAGTGTTTTTATTCTTTTTGTAAAAATTTGTAAAAGTTAAAACGAGGTCCAGATAGGAATACTCATTTAAACCAAGATTAGAGTTTAATTCGAAACTTTGGCTGCTATCAATAATAATTGTACTTCTGTAACGCTTCTTGAATTCTGCAAGACTATTGTAGAAATAGACTAAAAGTTGTCGTATCCAATTATAGTTGGAATCATGCTTAAAAGAAATTTGCAAATTAGAGTCAAATAAATCCTGAGGTGTAAATCCGAAAACTTTTCCTTCCTGAATAAATACTTTTGGAAGAATATAAACAACGTTTTTAGTAAGAAGTGAATGGTAATACCCTACGCAATTGATGGTTCCGAAATATCCATCCTGTATGAAGAATTTTGGATCGTCAAAAATCTCCAAAAGAGAATCTAAACTGTATCGTTCACCTTCAATGAGTATTTTCATTCTTCAGATGTTTCTTCTTTTTCCTCAGCTACCACAGAATCATCGGTGTTGTTAATAACTTCTACTTTTAGAAATTCAAGAAGCTTTTCTAAATTACTCTTTCCATTTGAAGCAATAGGAAAAAAATCTTCATAAGAAGTTCTGGAAGCAACCTGTTCAAAAATGGAATCTTCTTCATCCTTGAAGACATCAATCCATAAATAGAATATGGCTTTATTAATGAATTCTTCTAAAGAAATTTGTATTTGGTTTGGCTTAATAAAATAATTACCGATGCATTTATCAGATCCTAGATTCGGATTTCTTTTTATGTGTTCATTCGCTTTTCCAATAAAATCAATCCATTTGAACGATCTGTTCTCATCAAGTATAACAATGTAGCTAAAGGAATCATTTCTTTGGGATCTATCTTCATTATATTCCTCCAAATTGATAGGGATATATTCCCACGCCCACCGTCTTTTAAAGGCACTGTCCATAGGAAAAAGCGATTGATCGGAAGTATTCATTGATGCGAGTATATGAAGATTGCGCGGCAATTTCATTTTTCCACCTTCTATTCCACCTTTTCCTTCACCTAATTCGCGATTCAAATGCTCTGAAAGTTCTTTAGAAGGCGAAATAGAATAGTTACTGTTTCTGTCTAATAGTTGGAATAAATCGCCAAATATTTCAGCACAATTGCCCCTGTTTATTTCTTCAATTGCGAGATAGAAGTTCTCCTGAGGGTTTTTCCATGCAGCAACATAGATTTTTGTAAAAACCTGAGGAACAAATTTGTATTTTATTTCGTCTTCTTCCGTTGAGGGCTTATAACCTCCAACAAATGAGGAATAATCAAACTCAGGATGGAAAGTTATTCTTTCTTTATTCTTTTCAGGGATGTCTTTAAGTATAGATTCTATTTTATGTGACTTTCCTGTACCTGGGGCACCGTAAAATATTGTTTGGAGAATTTCATGACTTACATTTCTTGATTGCAAAGAATATTGGCCGTCATTTTTAAAAGCTTCTAAAACCCCATTGGATAAATCACTAATAAATTTTTGAAGATTGTTAAATGATAAAACTCCTTCTCCTTCAACATCTCCCCATTGTGTTGTGAAATAGGCATTAGGATATTCATTTAATCCCAAATCTTCTTCAAAAAAACGAGCCGTATTTGCAGAACTTAACGATTGTTTATTCTGAGGATTGTCAAATACCCCTATAAGATTTCCAGACCCGAAATATGGTTTTATTTTTAAACCTGCATAAGGCGTGTCATTAATCTTGGAGTCATTTTCTCTTACTTTTTTAATAATTTCTTCTGAGCCGAATTTGTCTATTAAAATTTTAAAAGATTTAAAAGCAAAATGCTTTAATTCCTTTTCAGACAATAGAATTTCTGTTTTTGACGGCTTTAAAGAATTTTCTGACTTTGGTTTATAAAGGTTTAAAAGTTTTTTTAATTCCTCTATCGTATTTGTAATAAAATTTTTATCTAAATATATTGTCTTTTCATCATACTTTTCTACAGGCACCTTGTTCGCCCATGCTATCAGTTTGTTTAGTGTAGAAATCTGTGATCTGGTTTGTACTGTAATCATTGAGTTAGCGGTGGGATCTTTAAAATATGTGTTACCCCAATCACGCCATGTATGCTCATCATATAAGGGTTGTTTTTGAAACACACTAATGTTTGAATTAATGTCTTCTAACATTTGAATAAAAGCTTTTATGCCTAGTGAAAAAGACTTTATGCTGTCTCTTCTTCCGGAATTACTGAAAGTCAGAAAACCTCCCTCTTCATTTAAAATTACTTTGTAACGTGAAATTTTATTAAGGTCATTTAAGTATGCGGAAATGTCTTCTATTATCATAATAATTGTCTTTTAATTTCTCTAAATATTGCTTCTATCACCGGAACAGAAACACTGTTTCCAAATTGTTTATATGCCTGAACATTAGATTGATGAATAATAAAATTCTCTCCATAGCCTTGGAGATTTGCTGCCTCTCTCGGAGTAAGCTTCCGTGGATTTTTTCCAGCCTGAGATATTAAAATTTCGCTGCCATCTTTATAATATCTTGCAGATATAGTATTTGTGTTTGTGGAATCAGGATGAAACAATGAAAACCCAAATCCGTTACCTTTTTCCAGATGTTCTTTTTTACGTCTTATATGGCCGGCATATAATTTGTCTGAAATTGTGTATTTCTCATCAGGATTGTCTTCAAGAATATCCCGCACATAGGTTTCTGCAACGTTGTTTAAATCTTCTCTATTATAAATAATATTATTTTCTTTATCAATACCCAGTGGGAATTTAAAATCTTTATTTTCTGCTATTAAAAATGCCACAATGAATATTCTTTCTCTATTCTGGGGTACTCCGAAATTCTTGGAATTTAAAATTTCATATTTGGTTTCGTATCCTAATCCTTTAAGTGTTGCAATTATCGTTTTAAGAGTATTTCCTTTGTCATGATTTTTAAGGCCTTTTACATTTTCAAGAAATACAACTTTTACGGGAGTGTCATTTTCAATATTTCTGTTTAAAATATCTGCAACATCAAAAAACAAAGTGCCACGTGTATCTTCAAATCCTCTTTTAAGACCGGCCTGAGAAAAAGGCTGGCATGGAAATCCTCCACATAAAACATCAAATCCAAACGGAATAAACCTTTTTGTTTCTTCTTTGGTTATATCTCCAAAGGGGAACTCTCCGAAATTATTATAGTAAGTGGTTTTTGCAGCTTCATCCCATTCAGACGAAAAAATACATTCTCCATTATTTTTCTGTCCTGCAATTCTGAATCCGCCAATTCCCGCGAATAAATCAATAAACTCAAAATCAGGATTTAGTGGTTTGCGAAATGGAACTTCGGATGTTCTGTCAAAAAGAGAATATTGAAGAGCCTCCTCGGCTACCACATTTGTAATTTCGGTTTGCGTGTAATTTTGATTTTGAAGTGTTTTTTTGACAAATTTTAATGCTCCTTTTTTAAATGTTCCGCGATGTTGTTGCGAGCTTTGGAGATAATGAGTGTAACAGGCACGGCCATTGCTTTCAGGCTCAACTAATTTAGTCTTTAATAAAGTCTCTGTTATAAAATCGGAGTGTAATACGTTGCTCATCTCTTAAAATTTTTATCATTAAAGAATGTCACTAGGTCGACATCCAGGGCGTGTACAATTTTTTCAATAATGGTGATGGAAACATTTCTTTTCCCTTTTTCTATATCTGAGATATAGTTCCTGTCTACGTTGGAAATGTTGGCCAAATACTCAATGGACTTGCCTTTTTCTTCTCGTAATTGTTTGACTTTTAGCCCAAACTTCTCCTTAATATTCATAATTTTAAAAGTATTATTGTGCCTACAATTGACCCGCCTACAATTGACCGCATTTGTATTTTCTTAGTAACAAATTTGTAAACATTTGTGTGCTGCAGGAAATAAATAATTTAACAATACGTTCACTACGAAACCTATTATTTTTATCCCACCAAAACAACAAACATGAAAAGCCTTTACCTCACCCTATTCCTCTGGGCTGTATTGCCTTACTCCGTTTTTTCACAGGTTACCGGAACCGTCACCGATGGCGCCAGCAGGCTGCCGCTTGCGTTTGCGAATGTAAAGTCGGATACCGGCGTCACCGTTAGCACGGATATCAATGGGAAGTTTATCTTTCCGGCATCGAAGTCGCCGTCGTCGGTGACCTGTACTTATATCGGCTACAAGACGCAGCAGGTCGCCGTCAGTAACCGCACCGAGATCTTCATCACGATGCAGCCGGATGAAAGTGCACTCGATGAGGTCGTCATCACGGCCGTAAACCCCGCCAATGCAATCATCCGCAAGGTCATCGAGAACAAGAAACGCAACAACCCGGAGAACCTCAGTTCGTTTGCATACAACTGCTACAACAAATTGACGCTCAACACCAAAACAAGCGACAGCGTTCATGTCAAACTCGCCAAGGACAAACACCTGTTTATGATAGAATCGGTTACAAATCGCAAATTCCTGAGCCCCGACCTGAGTGAGGAAACTGTCACGGCCTCGCGCGTATCGGGTTTCCAGGAACCGTTCTTTGCGGCCGTCATGACGGATTTCCAGCCGTTCTCGTTTTATAAGGACGACATCCAGCTGCTCGACAAGCACTACCTGAACCCGATCAGCAACGGCAGCCTGAACAAATACCGCTTTCACCTCGAAGAGGAACGTATCGTGGGGAAGGACACGGTCTACATCATCTCGTTTACCCCGAAACCGGATAAGAAATTTGACGCGCTGAAAGGATTGCTGTACATCAACAGCAATGGGTATGCGGTGCAGAACGTCGTAACCCAGCCGGCAGAGCGCAAGAAGATCGAACTGCACATCACGCAGCAATACCAGTTCATCCAAAACCAATGGTTTCCGGAGCAACTGAGCTTTGCGTTGGTCTTCAACGAGTATCCTACGAAGAAGTTGACCATGGCCATGGAGGGCAAAAGCTACGTCGACAGCGTGCGCATCAATCCACCGTTGCGCAGGCGCGATTTTGGGCTCGAGACGGTGCACCTCGAACCGGATGCCACACGCAAAGACAGCACTTATTGGAATACGTACCGCCGCGAACAACTCAACAACATCGACCGCAAGACGTACCGGGTGCTCGACAGTGTCGGGAAAGTACACCATATGGATAAACTGATGAAAGGCGTCGTTAGCTTTGCCAATGGCAGGCTGCCGATCGGTTACGTCGACATTGACCTGAACCGTACGTTTACGTACAACCAATATGAGGGATTGCGCCTCGGCTCGGGACTGTACACTAACGAGCGGCTGTTTAAGCGGCTCACGCTGGGCGGCTTTTACGGCTATGGCTTAAAGGACGACGAGTCGAAGTATGGCGGCGAAGTGTTTTATGATATTTCGAAGAACCGCGAAATCCGCGTCGGCGTGCAGTATTACCACGATTTGTTTGAGACGGGCGTGCCCAATATGGACCTGACGCGCAAATCCTTGTTCGACTACCGGAAGTTCATGGGCTACCAATACGACTTGAAGGATGGCTTTGCGGCTTCGGTGGGATTCCGCAGCATGCGCTACTTTAAATGGAAGTTTACGCTCGCGTCTGAAGATGTTGCGCCGAAATACGATTATGCCTTCAATTACCAGGACAAGCCTGCGTTGGGGTACCGCAACAGCACGCTGAATGTGAACCTGCGGTTTGCGTACAAGGAAAAGCTTATGACAGTATTTAACAAACGCACCAGTGGCGGTACGGATTTCCCCGTGCTGAATGTCTCGTATACGAAAGGGCTGAAGGGTTTCCGCGACGGCGATTTCGATTACCATAAGGTAGAAGCGCAGCTGGAGCAATCGTTTTATACGAAGAACTTCGGGACCAGTTCCTATATGCTCCAGGCGGGTTATATCAACACGCCGCTGCCGTATGGGCTCAACTTCACGGGTGAAGGCAGCTACGATAAGGACATTCCGGTCCTGCTTAAGAATACGTTCCAGACATTGCAGCCCTATGAATTTCTGTCTGACCGTTATGTCAATGTGTTCCTGACACACGATTTTTCAGGTTTGTTGTTTAAGGCCGGAAAGTTCCAGCCGGGCATTTCGCTGCACACCAATTTGGGCTGGGGCGACCTCAAAAATCCCGAAGTGCATGAAGGCATCGCGTTTGTGAAGAAGGACAAATGGTTTGCAGAATCCGGTTTACAGCTGGACAGCCTGCTCAAACTCGATTATTTCGGCATTGCCGATGCGGGGCTGGGCGTTGCCGCGTTTTACCGATATGGCGCTTATGCATTGCCTGACGCTCAGGACAATATCGTTTTCAAATTCACTTTTCGCCTGACGCTGAAGTAGTTTTTCGCTTTCAATCTAGGCAATATAGTTTATAGTTTTCCGCTCGTCGGGTTATACAATTTCCACGCCCAAATCCCGTAAACAATGGTTTTAAAACTGTAAGGGATTCCGTAAGGGTCGGTATAATTTTGCTGTGTAAACTAAAATAAATTACAATGAAAAAATTACAATACTTATTTGCAGCAGCAGGATTGCTTGCAATGGCTTCATGTTCTTCTGATGATGACAACAACAGCTTAAACAATGACCTTACCGGAACGTACGAACTGACTTCGGCGGTTTCTGCACAGGCACAGGATTATGATGGCGACGGCGACAGCTCGACAAACCTTGTTACAGAAGGGACATGTTATACGGATTCATGGATTAGTTTCCACGACAATGGTACGTATGATGAGGTGTACTCATTCAGCACTACGGCTGCGAACGGTTTAAGCGTAGAATGCAACGAGGCGGTTTCTTCGGGAACTTACGTGGCTACCGGAACTACGGTTACGACAACACGTACTTCAGGGTCAGGCGTAGCCACGGCAACGTATACGTTTGACGCATCAAACCGCAAGTTAACCCGTACGGCAGCGGCGAGTTTATTGACAGCGTTCAACACAACGACTGCTTTGTGGACCAGCATGACCGGAAATCTGGAGTTGACATTTGAAAAATATACGAACAACGCCAACGATAACGGTGCGGGTATTGATGACACGGATAATGTGAGTACTACAGGCCAAATCTCAGGTACTTTCGGTTTAACGGGATTGTTTACAGTGGCGTCTCAGGATCTTGATGACGATGGTGACAGTTCTACGAACCTGGTTAGTGAAACGAATTGTTACACTGATTCTAACATCGTATTCAGCAACAATGGTACGTATACCGAAGCGGCTTTTTTCACCAATGTGAATGCTACGGGATCTGCCTTAACCTGCGAATCTCAGAACATCACCGGGACCTATACGCGTACCGGAAACATGATTTTCCTGAGAAGGCCATCAGGAGATACTACATTTACGACGGAGTATTCGTTTGACGCGACCAACAATACGCTGATGCGTTCAGATGTTAGCGGTAATTACCCATCGTTCAATGCTGCCACGAACCTGTATACGATGCAGGCGGGTACGTTGGAATACAAATATGTGAAAGAATAATTTCTAAGCCATTCAGAAATAAGGAAAGCCTGCAGTAATGCAGGCTTTTTTATTTTCCAAATATGGATGCAAAAAACCCCGCATGGCCGCGGGGTTTTGTTTTTACCAGATCTTAACCCTTTTTTCAGGGGCAAGGTATAAGGAGTCACCAGGTTTTACTTTAAACGCTTCATAGAATTCAGGAATGTTTCTTACGATTCCATTGACACGGAAATGCGCCGGTGAGTGTGGATTTGAAGCCACAAGGTTTCTTAATGCCTCTTCCCTTGATTTTTCAAGCCATGACTGCGCATAGCCAATGAAGAAACGCTGCTCTCCGGTGAAACCGTCAAGTACTGGCGCTGTCTTTCCTTCAAGACTTTTCTTGTATGCTTTCAGCGCGATGGTAATTCCACCAAGGTCACCGATGTTTTCGCCCAATGTAAATTCACCATTCACGTTGAGGTCTGGGAATACTTTAAATTCGTTGTACTGTGATACCAAAGCACCTGTTCTTTCCTTAAATGCTGCTTTGTCCTTTTCAGTCCACCAGTTTCTCATGGTTCCGGTACCGTCAAATGTACTTCCCTGGTCATCAAAACCGTGACCAATTTCGTGACCAATCACGGCTCCGATACTACCATAGTTCACTGCATCATCTTTGGTAAGGTCAAAGAAAGGCGGTTGTAAAATGGCCGCAGGGAATACAATTTCGTTCATGCTGGGGTTATAATATGCATTGATGGTTTGCGGCGTCATGCCCCATTCCTTGCGGTCTACCGGTTTGCCTAATTTGTCAAGCTGGCGGTTGTATTCAAATGCAGTCGCCCTTTCGAGGTTACCATATAAATCACCTTTGACGATTTTCAGTGAGGAGTAATCACGCCATTTATCAGGATATCCGATTTTTGGAGTGAATTTTGACAGTTTGTCCAGCGCTTCTTTCTTAGTAGCGGGTGTCATCCAGTCCAGAGACTGAATGCTCTCTTTGTAAGCGGCAAGGATGTTTTTGACCATTTCTGACATTCTTTCCTTTGCTTCGGGAGAAAAGTGTTTTTTTACATAGATTTCTCCAATCACTTCACCAAGGCTTCCGTTTACGACTTCGACACCCCTTCTCCATAGGGGAAGCTGCGCTTCTGTTCCTGAAAGTACTTTTCCGTAGAACTCGAAGTTCTGCTTGTCAAATGCGTCAGTCAGGGAACCTGCAGCGTTGTCAATAAGGTTCCATTTAAGGTAGGTCTTCCAGGTATCAAGCGGCGCCGCTTTGATGATGCCGTCAACTGCTTTCAGGAAACCTGGCTGGCAGGCAAGAATATCTTTCTGGTTTTTGATTCCTGCTTTGTCAAGCATCAATGCCATGTTGAATGTCGGCATGTATTTCTTAAAATCAGCAATGGCGGTTTTGTTGTAAATCAGCGACATATCCCTTGTCAGTTCTTTTTTCATGTGCTGCGCGGCAATCTGGGTTTCAAGTCCAAGAATTTCTGTCGCTTTTTTATCGCCATCGGCTATGCCAGCAAGCGTAAACATTTTTGCCACATGTGCTTTAAACTTTTCACGGATTTGCTTTGACTTTTCGTCCTGAAGGAAGTAGTATTCCCTTTCCGGAAGGCTGATGCCACTTTGCCATGCATACAGTACATATTTTGTCGGATCTTTAAAATCTTCGGTGACACCCACCGCAATTGGTGAGCCGTTACCGTTTTTGTTTGCTTCCCCGAAATAGGCAGCGAGATCTTCGTAAGTTTTAATACCGTCGATACGGGATAATTCCGGAACGATCGGGTTGATGCCCTTGGCATTCCGCGTTTTCATGTCGAGATAAGAATCGTACAGATCGCCCACTTTTTGTTCGTTGGATCCATTGGCGAAGTTGCCTTTTGCCGATTCCTCGATGATGGCCTTGACATCTTCCTGCGCTTTGTCATTCAGGATGTCAAAAACACCATAAGACGATTTGTCTGCCGGGATTTTGTTGGCCTTTGCCCAGGCGCCATTAACGTAGGCATCGAAATTATCTCCGGGCTTTACGGACTTATCCATATTTTTCACGATAATTCCGGAACCGAGATTTTGCTCTTTGTCGGATTTGCAGGAAGTTATTGCAAGCAATCCGGCAGCCATCAGCAGAGAGACAGTTTGTTTGTTCATCATTTTTGTTGCATTAGTTGTTGATTAATAAAAGTCTGTGCAGAAAGGTTAGTTTCATTTCTCCACAAATTGTTACAAATTAATAAATTAAATGCAGATGTTTTATATTATTGCGCTTACATTTCCAGGTCTTTGTCTTTTTCGTAAAAATTAACGTAGAAGAATTGCGCTGGGTCGAGGCCCAGTTCGACAAATGTATTCGTTAACAGCAATAGCTGATTTCCAACGTCGACTCCGGCGCGTTTCAGGAATTCAGTGAAATGTTCGAGATTTTCAAACTTAAAGCTGAGGGTTGTGTTAAGCGAATAGGGTGTGATCTTAAAATCGAATGGTTTTCCGGTACCTGGATTTTTTTCGGGAAGTTGATGGAACCCGGCTTTAATCAGGGCGTCAAAAACAGTTTTAAAGTCGTCTTTCATAGTAATTTTATTTGTGCGGTTCACTAAGTTACTAAAATTCGTGCTCCCGAGGGTTATGTTTAATTTACTATTGCTTTTTAAAAATCAATAACTTCAAAAATCACCCAATTTTTTTTTCGCCTGACGCAACCAATTCTATTTGTCTTACTCTAAAGTATAAACCAATCCATCAAAGCATCAAACGAATAGAGGCAGGATGTCAAGGTCCTGTCTACTACCCAGCTCCGCAAAGCCACCCGGCTTTGCGGTTTTTTTATACTAAAAAAGCCACTGATCAAATCAGTGGCTTTTCCAAAAAAAATCTAAAATCGAATATTTAACTTGTGATGAAGTTTAATGTAAAATGATGCGGAATAGGAAAGTAAACAATAAACCCGGGGATGGGCGAAGCATTGTGGTTTCAGGCAACTCCTCTCTAATAACGTTGGTGCTTTTGGAATATTGTGTGGCCGGGCTTATTTTATTATTTCAATCGTAACCCTGAGCGTGCCATGGTTTTTGTTGTCGGTAATTTCCATAAAGGCGCGTTTGGTAAGGTCCAGTTCGCGGGTTTGCTTTTGTGGTCCACGATCATTGACCGTTACCACAACCGATTTGTCATTGGCCAAATTGGTTACTTTTAAACGGGTACCAAATGCCAATGTACGGTGTGCTGCGGTCAATTTGGAATTGGAGAACTTCTCGCCGTTCGCCGTCTTGTTTCCGTTGAACTTGTCGGCATAATAGGAAACTTCGGCATTGCGTTTGTAGACGTTTCCAGAAGCTTTTTTTCCGGAACCGCATTGGCACAAAAGCAAAACAATCAGTGAGGCCGCGAAGATCCGGATGGCTTTCATAGGCGCGGATTATTGGACTTCTTCGATGGTGACAACGAGTGAACCACCATATTTTGAAGAAGCGATTTCCATAAAGGCTTTTTTCGTGAGGTCGATGTCGCGTCCGCGTGTGAACGGTCCGCGGTCGTTGACTTCCACAACGACCGATTTGCCGTTAGCCTCATTGGTAATCCGCAGTTTGGTTCCAAAAGGGAACCGGCGGTGTGCTGCGGTATATTTGGAATTGTCAAAGCGTTTTCCGCTTGCCGTACGACGGCCATTCAGTTTGTCGGCGTAGTACGAGGCATGGGCATTTTTTTTGACGAGCTTAAATTTTGAAATTAGTTTCAGGCTGTCTTTCTGTGCACCTCTTTTTAGGGAATCCTGGACTTTTTTATCCTGTTTGAATTTGTCTGCTGTTTTTTCATGACTGGAAAAGCCAAACGAGAATATAACAGTAAACAAGGCCAACAACAGTATTGTGGTTTTATGTTTCATGAGCAAAGCTTTAATTTTTACGGATTTCATGTAAAGCGTTTAAATGAAAAAGCTCCTTGTGGGAGCCTTGATTTTATTTAAACCATAAATCCCATGGAATTCGGGACAGAATCAATACGGCCCCAATGGCGTAAAATATGGTGATCGTTTTGAATTTCTCGTGGCTTGTGGTTTTCTTTTTATGCAAAGACCAGCCCACGGTAATCAATACAATACCAATTAAATTAATGAGGGGATGCTCTAATGCCGTCAATCGCAAGGTAGCATCTTTAATCTGCGGAAGCGCTGCTTTTCCCAGCGGCGATACGAAATAAAGGATAATGCCGATTAAAAACTGTATGTGCACGAACACCAGTCCAAAAAGGGCAACTTTACGGCTTTTGGCGGTAAACTCTTTTTTAGACGTCAGGCCGACGAGCGAATTCAGGACGGCGATTAATAAAAACGCAATGGCGACATAAGCCCATCCAGCATGGAATTTTTGGATATAATAATAGAGATTGTCCATTTCTTAATTTTTTAAGGGAATCAAATATAAGAAAAAAACCATAAAAAAAGCCTCACATTTCGGTAAGGCTTGAAGTTGGGTTGATTTATTTGTGCTGTAAAAAATGTTTTAATAGCATTTCTGTCGAGGTATCGTGCTTGTTGACATTTCCTGAGTTGATTTCTTCCAGGATTGAATTCGCCAACTGCTTGCCCAGTTCAACACCCCATTGGTCATAGCTGAAAATATTCCAGATCACACCCTGCACAAAAATTTTGTGTTCATAAAGTGCGACCAGTGCGCCCAGCGTTTCCGGGGTAAGCGACTCGATCAGAATGGTGTTTGTCGGTTTATTTCCTTTGAAAACCTTAAAAGGCAAAAGAAAATCTGCCTGTGCTGATGGCAGGTTTTGTTTTTCAAATTCTGCTGCAACTGTGGCTGCGTCTTTACCATGCATCAAGGCTTCGGTCTGCGCAAAAAAGTTTGACATCAATTTGTTGTGGTGGTCCTGATTGCCGTACAGCGGTTTTATAAATCCGATAAAGTCGGTAGGGATTAATTTGGTTCCCTGGTGAATCAACTGGAAAAAAGCATGCTGCGAATTTGTCCCGGGTTCTCCCCAGATTATGGTTCCGGTTTGATAGTTTACCATATTTCCGCCACGGTCTACGCTTTTACCGTTGCTTTCCATAATGCCCTGCTGCAGGTATGGTGCAAGCTTTTGTAAATACTGCGTATATGGGATCAGTGCTTCACTTTCGGATCCGAAGAAGTTATTGTACCAGACACTGATCAATGCCAGCATCACCGGGATATTCTCATTGAAGGCTGCGGTGCGGAAGTGGTTGTCCATGTTGTTTGCGCCCTGGAGCAGTTTATCAAAATGGTCAAAACCCACCGCGAGGCTGATGGAAAGCCCAACGGCGCTCCACAACGAAAAACGCCCGCCAACCCAGTCCCACATTGGGAAAATGTTCTCAGGGTCAATCCCGAAATCGGTTACTTTTTGAATATTTGTCGAGACCGCGACGAAATGTTTGGCAACGTCGTCCTGTTTCGCGGACTGTAAAAACCAGGCCCGAATCGTCTCAGCGTTGGTAAGTGTCTCCTGTGTGGTAAACGTTTTGGAAGCCACAACAAACAGCGTTGTTTCCGGGTGGATCTTTTTGAGCACCTCATTCACGTGATCCCCGTCAATATTTGAGACGAAATGCACGTTCAGGTGGTTTTTATAAAACTGCAATGCCTCTACCACCATCGCCGGGCCCAGGTCTGAACCGCCAATCCCGATGTTTACAACATCTGTAAATGCTTTACCGGTGAACCCTTTCCGTTTTCCCTGAATAATCTCGTCGGAAAAGTTCCTCATCTTATTTTTTACGGCATAAATCTCCGGCATCACATTGATGCCGTCAACCTTCACGTCTGCTGATGCAGGCGCCCTCAATGCCGTATGCAGCACCGCGCGATTTTCAGTCTGGTTGATTGCTTCGCCGGCAAAATATTGTGAAACAGCGTCTTGGAGTTTCACTTCTTCAGCAAGCTGCAATAATAATGATACCGTTTCTTCTGAGATGATATTTTTAGAGTAATCGATTAGAAAATTATTCCATTTAAGGCTGAATTTTGAAGGCCTGTCCGCATCTTCTTCAAACATGCGCTTCATGGAAACAGATTTCATTTCTGCGTAATGTTCGCCCAGTTTTTTCCAGGCTGAAGTCGTTGTCGGGTTCGTATTTTCTAATGGCATCGGTTTATTTTTTACAGGCGCAAATTTAAGGTTTTAGTTAATAAGTTTATGAATAAGTTATAAAACGAAAGCCTTGTAGTAGCAATTTATTGGGATAATATTGCGCTTAACATTTTTTTAAAACGCTTAGGTTTTACTTTTGTAAAAAATTGAAATGAAAAAGATTTTATTTGTCCTTATCGCTTTTGCTTTTATGAATACGTCGCAGGCACAGCAAATTGGCCTTGTCAGAAATGCACAGTTCCGGATTACCGCAAACCTTGATCCTATTAAAAGGCAGTGGGAGCAAATGCTGCTCGAACAAAAAATCCCTGCTTATCTTGTAAACTTTGAAATCCAGTCCGGAATGGACAATATCAGCGGCGGCACCTACTATATGCTGCTCGCGAGCAACCAGGACCGCAGTGTAAAAGTGGCACGCGCACTGCAATTGAAAAATGGCTATTTGTCTTTTTATAAAGGACAGGAAGAACCGTTTGGGATTGCGACCTGCTCAGGCTGTAATAAGGCGTGCAATCCAACCGTCTCAGCAGGCAAATGGATTTGTGATGGAGCATGTGCAGGGGATAAACCTTGTGAAAAGACCGTTACGGCAGAAATCAAGCAATAAATCTTTCAGGAAAATTATTTTGGCGCGTCCCTTCGGGTCGGGCTTTCCGCTGTATCTTTTACAAAACAAAGGTTTTGTAAAAGGATGCCGCTTCTCTCGAAGCTTCGGGGCCTCGCGCGGTCAGGCATCACATTGCGGCATTCGTTCGATAAAAGGGTTCGGAAGAACCGGGAAACATTACATGTTCAGCTTCACTTTTGCAACGCTGTCAAGTTCCCGTTTTAATGGCGCTATTTCCTTCAGGAACCGCGGTTTATATTTGGCTGCCATGGGTTCAGAGTTTGGAAGCTTGAGTCTTAAGGCATCTACCTGTTGTCCATTTACCCAAAAACGGTAACAGACATGCGGCCCAGTGGCAAGCCCGGTACTGCCCACACGCCCGATAACATCTCCCTGGCTCACCCTTTGACCGCGGCGCACCAATATTTTAGACATGTGGAGGTATTGCGTCTCATAGGTCCGGTTGTGTTTCACTTTTACAAAATTCCCATTCCCTGCCGTGTATCCGGTATTTTCCACCACACCGGCTGCCGTGGTCATAATTGGTGTACCGGTTGGCGCGGCATAATCGGTGCCTTTGTGTGCTTTCCAGACATGCTGAACGGGGTGGAACCTGTTTTTGGCGTAACGCGAGGTGATATTCACAAACTTAAGCGGTGCTTTCAGGAACATGTTTTTCAACACTTTTCCTTCTTCATCATAATAATCTACTTTGGAGGAAGCGGTATCCTGTTTAAATGGAAAGGCATAAATAATTTTTCCTTTGTATTCAAAAAATGATGCTTCCAGGTTTTCAACGCCATCATAGACGGTATCGTTGATGTAGCGCTCGGTGAATGTAATAGCAAAACGGTCGCCTTTTTGTAATTTAAAAAAGTCGATAGACCAAGCGTATATTTTGGAGATATCGGTGGCAAGCGAGGCATGCACTTTCTGGCGTTCCAGCGTTTCTGACAAAGAGCCATCGAGCGCACAGGCAATGGTTCGCCTTTTCAGGGACATTGGCCTTATTTTCTTATAAGCCCTGACCGAATCCCGTAAATCAATTACATAATAAGACGTACGGTCCGGTTGGTAAACAAATACTTGTAGTTTTTTGGATTGGTCTTTGGAACGAAGCATGGTGTAGGGCTTTCCCACGCGGATTTTCCTGACATCAAACGTGTCTTTCATTTTTTCAACGATTTCATGAACTTTGGCATCGCCTATGTTCTGTTTGTCCAGCAAACTCCCGAAGGTATCGCCACTAACAATCGTATCGTGGACCACATCGAAATCATTTAGCCGGAATCCAAATTCGATGACAACCGGATTGGGTTTTTTTACAGGCGCAGCGACTTTGTCTTTTTCAGATTTGCCGCATGAAATCAAACAAAGGAAAGCGAATATAATGAGGGGAACATTTTTCAAGATCACAAAATTTGGGGTTTAACTATTTTTCTTCACCCCATGAGGCTAACTCTTCCTCAGACCACAACTCGGGGAAAAATATCCGCCTTTGGTATTTTGGATGCATGTATTTTTTCCAGTCGCTTCCGCCCGTCGCTTCCCCGTTTCCGCGGCCGCTGTCAATGTATTTTTTGGCCGCATTTAGGTGTCCCATAACCCAGGTGATGTTCACTGTGTAATCGTAATGGCGCATGGCTTCGATTAATTCAGGATTCGCCTGGTCTTCGACGGGAAGCTGCCGGAATTTTTGCCAGATATTGGTTTTATTATATTCTTTCATTTTTCGAATAAAAGAATCTTTGTATTTGCGTTCGAATTCCTCTATTAAATAGGATTTTTTTCCCGTGTGGTAGTCTTTGCCGGCGGCCTGCCAGTATAAGTGTTCAAACGCATGTTCGAATGGCGTGTTTCTATCAATAGTATCCCGGAACCTGTAATCGATAAGATTGATAAGATCAGTTGAGGCAAATTCAATCAGGCGATATTGGGCACTCTGAAAGCCGCTCGCCGGGGTAAGTGTGTTGCGAAACTTCATGTATTGTTCCACTTCCATGCCATCACCCATAATGTCAAAAGAGGTGGTGAGCATATCAAAATACCGGCTGATTCTCATCAACCGCTCTACAAAAAATCCCGTTTCAAGGTGGTCATTATTTGAAAGCTGGTCAATTTCCCAAAGGATCATTTTGAAAAGGAGCTCGTTGACCTGGTGGTACATGATAAATACCATTTCGTCAGGCAGTGTCGTCCTTTGTGTCTGCAGGTTTAACAATGCGTCGGTTTGAATGTAATCCCAATAAGTAATTGGTTTAGACCACAGCAAACCTTCAAGATGGGTATCTGTTTTTTGATTTAATGCCTGAAATTTGGCGTCAATTTTATTTAAAAGCTCGTCGGTTTGTGTCGTGTTCATTTATGGTTTTACTTTTACTGTAAAAGGATATTTCAATCCTTTGAATGCATCGAGATCGGCTTTAATCGAGCCGACAGCAAGCGATGCCTTTATACGCAATGGCATCTTATTATCGTCATCTGAAATCCAGACGGTCAAACTTTCCTGTTCCTTAAATACCCGCCCGGCCTGAACAAATGGCCTGAAAATCATGGTCGGGATCGTGCCAAATTTAGTTTTTAAATCTTCCCTGCCAATAAATTTTAACTTAAACTTTGTCGTCTCATCATCGAAGAACATGTCAATATTCACGGATTCGCCAACTTTCAGTTTATCAATCGTTGGATAATTCCGCAGATAGTAAAAAGTGGATAGGATGTCCTGCGTACCGTCTGGCACGCTGAATGTCTTCTCTGTTTTTTTCTTGTAATCCTTTACGATAATTTTATCCGACGATTGTATGAAGAACCCTTCCTGGTTCTTTGTATAGCCGCCTTCGTCGATTTTCCTGACGAACCTGTACGGCTTTCCGGTCTCCCTGTCAAAGTAACTCTCATAGGTGTCATCCACTTTGAAGAATATTTTTGACATGCCTGTGGTATAACCTTTGCCGATTGCATGAAAAATTTTATCGTTCTCTCCCTGCTTGATTTCCATTGTCGCATAGCCAGCCGTCACAAATCCATAGTGGATGCGAAACTTAAACCATTCTCCAACGTCAAAAGCCCTTTCTTTCTGTGTAGTAAAACTGGTGAGGATTACTAACAGAATTATCATCGAATATCTTTTCATAGCATTTTAAATTTTTTACATCTAGCGAAGCAAAAACTATACCAAAAGTACCAAAACAAAAAAACCCAGTCAAATTAATGACTGAGTTTTTATGCTATTAACCAACCAAAACTATAAATTATGAAAATTTACATAAAAACTCCAGGAACCACCCCTTTGTTTTTGCGAGCGCAAAGATACGTTGATTTTTAATTATTCCAATCTAAAAATCAACTTTAACATATTATTCGCAAAAAAGGCTATACAAGAACGTTTTCGATTGAGTAATGTTTAATGATTTTTAGGTTTTTATAAAGTCCCTCTTTTTGCCTGCTCTCTTTCAATGGACTCAAACAGTGCTTTGAAATTTCCAGCGCCAAAACCTTTCGCGCCCATACGCTGTATGATTTCGAAAAACAGCGTCGGGCGGTCCTGTACCGGTTTTGTAAAGATTTGTAACAAATAGCCTTCTTCATCGGCGTCGACCATGATCGCGAGTTTTTCAATTTCTGAAATGTCTTCTTTCATCATTTTCATATGGTTGCCAAGCCTTTCGGGAATGGCTTCATAATAGGCATGTGGGGGTGCAGAAAGAAATTCTACCCCGCGGGCCCTCAGCTCGGTTACTGTCTTGATGATGTCATCGGTGGCTATTGCGATATGCTGGATACCCGGGCCTCCATAAAAATCAAGATATTCTTCGATCTGGGATTTTTTCTTCCCTTCGGCGGGCTCGTTAATCGGAAACTTGATGCGGCCGTTTCCGTTTGACATGACTTTGCTCATTAACGCGGAATATTCCGTATTGATTTGCTTGTCATCAAACGAGAGAAAGTTTACAAATCCCATGACATCTTCATACCACTTTACCCAGGTATTCATTTCGCCCCAGCCCACATTACCGACCATATGATCGATATATTTCAGTCCGGTAGGCTCAGGATTATAATCCGATTCCCATTTTTTATAGCCGGGCAGGAATACCCCCTTATAATTTTTACGCTCTACGAAAATGTGTACGGTTTCACCATAAGTGTAAATTCCGGAACGGATTACCGTCCCGAATTCGTCCTCTTCGACCGTAGGTTCCATAAACGATCTTGCGCCGCGCCTCGTGGTTTCTTCATAAGCGCTCGTTGCATCTTCAACCCATAGCGCTGCCACTTTGACACCGTCACCGTGTTTTTTCAGGTGCTCGTTAATTGGCGAATGCTCATTCAGGGGTGTCGTTAGCACCAACCTGATTTTGTCTTGTTTCAATACGTAGGATGTCCTGTCGCGCACTCCTGTTTCAAGCCCCGCATACGCCAAGGACTGATAGCCAAACGCGGTTTTATAGAAATGTGCAGCCTGCTTGGCGTTGCCCACGTAAAACTCAACGTAATCTGTTCCTAAAAGCGGCAGGAAATCCTGGGCGCCTTCAAATATTTTTTCGAGTCCGTACTCGACTGATTTTACTTCTTTACTCATTTTAATCGGATAATTTGAAAATTAGATAATTAGACAGTTCCTTGAACTGCTTAACTATTTAATTTTGAGGTTGATATAATTTTATTTAGAATTCGTATCAATTCAGATAAATCAATTAATAATTTTCCGCAGTTTGGATACGAATGGTATTGATCACACACAAAAAGCCATTATTCAACTTCGTCCGCCTCCTTAAGCGCAATCTTCAATTTATGAATAAAGTCTTTCTTGCTTTCCGCATTTTGGGCTTCCTTAGCATTTGCACCGATTGATGTACCTGATTTTAAAATCTGATTTGCAAGAACGAATTTCTTTTTTGCCTGTAGATCCTCTGCGTAATTAATTATATTTAACGAGAATTCAAACGATTTCAACAAAAGAACATTGTCTTTGTATTTTTCATTAAATGTCATATTGTTTGGCGTATAAATTTGGTTGTTTGGCTTGAAAAGGTCAATTTTCAAATTGACTAACTATCTCATTTTCTAATTGGCTCATGCTTTCATTTTCAAATTAGCTCATTATTCTACCCACGACTTATAATATTGCCCGTCATCCAAAGCCATAGCTTCCTCCGTCACCATGAGTGGCCTGAACGTATCGACCATAACAGCCAATTCTTCAGTGATGGTTTTGCCAATACTTCTTTCCATAGCACCAGGTGCAGGACCGTGTGGAATGCCTTTCGGGTGTAACGTGATATGTCCCTGTTCGATGTTGTTCCTGCTCATGAAGTCGCCATCGACATAATATAGCACTTCATCGCTGTCAATGTTGCTGTGGTTATATGGTGCAGGGATCGCTTTCGGATGGTAATCATACAACCTTGGGCAGAAGGAACACACGACAAATGTCGCGGTTTCGAATGTCTGGTGTACTGGCGGTGGCTGGTGTACCCGACCGGTGATCGGCTCGAAGTTGTGGATACTGAATCCATAAGGGAAGTTGTATCCATCCCACCCAACGACATCAAACGGGTGTGTAGCATATACCACTTCGTGGATCATACCCTCTTTTTTGATTTTGATCAGGAAATCCCCTTTTTCGTCATGGGTTTCCAGTGCTTCCGGCAATTTAAAATCGCGTTCGCAAAATGGGGAATGTTCGAGGTGCTGGCCCGATGCATTTTTATACCGTTTAGGGGTGTAAAAAGGCGCGTAAGACTCGACGTAAAACAGGCGGTTTTCCGAAGTTTCAAACTCGATTTGATAAATCATGCCGCGTGGGATGATTAGGTAATCGCCGTATTCGAATGAAATGTTTCCCATCATGGTACGCAGCTTTCCTTTCCCTTTGTGGATGAAAAGCATTTCGTCGGCGTCAGCATTTTTATAGAAATATTGCGTCAGGGACTGCTGTGGTGCAGCGAGGCCGATGATACAGTCGCGGTTCACAAGCATGGCCTTACGGCTGTCAAGGAAATCGGCTTCCGGCTTCAGGTCAAATCCTTTAAAAAGCAAGGATTTTATGTTTTTGCCGATGGCGATTTTCGGTTCTACGGAATAGGATTTGGTGATTTCCTTTACCTGTGTGGGACGGTGTACGTGATACAACAGCGCGGAATGCCCATGGAATCCTTCGGTACCAAATAGTTGCTCATAATACAAACCGCCGTCTGGTTTTTCGAACTGGGTGTGCCGCTTTTGCGGGAAATCTCCGAGTTTATGATAAATTGGCATAATCTGGAATTAAAAATGGAACAATTAGAAAATGAGATAATTTACTTAGGGCTCCTTAGAATTTAGCCCATAATAATCTTTGCTAATTTTCTAATTCCCTAATTTCCTAATTCCACTCATTCAGGATTTCTCTTGATGAGGAATTTCAGATGCGATAATAAGTCCTGCCAATTGGTTTTCATTGTAACAAATATCGGAAAAATTTAATTTTCGAGTGATTTTATTGGCGAATATTTAAAAAACAAAAAAGGCAGTAAATGTTAAATTTACTGCCTTCCTGATTCTTTATTTTTATTTTATCTTACTTTTTTAAAACTGTAGGCATATATCATAGCGTGCAACACGGCGAAAAACAATGAGAAGTAAAACAGGAAGTGATCATCCCCGGTTTCCAGATTGTGGTGGATAAATGCGATAACGATCAATGCAAACACCATACCGAATCCCGAAGCGGCAACCGTTTTATAATTCTTCAGGCTGAAACTGCCCTGGTTCAGGATACTGTGCTTCATGCCGTAGAACAGGTAGAAATCAAATCCAATCATCATCCAGACGATAAGCCTGATCCATGTGTCAAGCGGCAGGAACACCATCATAAACAGGCAGACGACGATACCCAATATTGGTACCAAAGGCACCAGCGGTGTACGGAAGGCTCTAGGTGCTTCCGGCATTTTCTTACGCATAATCAACACGCCGATACACACCAGGATAAACGCAAACAATGTACCGATACTCGTCATTTCACCCACCACGCGGGCGGGAACAAACGCAGCAAAAGCGCTGACCAATACCATAAATAATAGGTTGTTTTTTGCCGGTGTCCTGAATTTAGGATGTACTTCTGAAAAAACTTTTGGCATCAACCCGTCCTTACTCATCGAGAAAAACACACGGCTCTGCCCCATTAGCATCACCAGGATCACCGATGCATAACCGCCAAGGATGGCCAGCAGGATGGCATTATTTAACCACGGATAAGCTGGTGTAATCATCCCGTTTGCCCCGACAGTACCCATCGCTTCAACAGCCACAGCTACAGGAGCGATGCCGTCTTTGCCTGCAAAGGCCTGGTAGTTTACCACACCCGTCATGACGTGTGCAAAAAGAATATACAGCACTGTACAGATTCCTAGCGAAAGCAGTATCCCGATCGGCATGTCGCGTTTCGGGTTTTTAGCTTCCTGTGCCGCTGTGGATACGGCATCAAAGCCGATGTAAGCAAAGAACACGATGGCTGCTGCACGGATAATGCCTGAGAAACCGAATGAACCAAAAGTTCCTGTGTTTTCAGGAATGTATGGATGGTAGTTTTCCGGTTTAATGTACTGCCAGCCCACGGCAATAAAAATCAATACCACGCTGACTTTGAGTAAAACGATCACGCCATTTACGAAGGCAGATTCGCGGGTACCACGTATTAACACCAATGACATCACCATTACAATCAGTACCGCAGGCACGTTGATGATACCGCCCTCAAAAGGGGATAACATGAAATTATCGGGTAAATCTATGCCATAACCGTGGAGGAATTTCCCGAGATACCGCGACCAACTAATCGAGACGGTTGCGGCGCCAACAGCATATTCCAGCACCAAATCCCAACCGATAATCCAGGCAATAAATTCTCCCATGGTAGCGAAAGAATAGGTGTAAGCACTACCTGCCACCGGAATCATCGAAGAGAATTCAGCATAACAAAGTCCGGCGAAAATACAGCCGAATGCAGCGACAAGGAATGAAATGGTTATTGCAGGCCCTGCGTTTGTGGCTGCAGCAAGTCCTGTGATTGAAAAAAGTCCCGCGCCGATAATCGCACCGACGCCAAGCGCCACTAATCCTGAGGCAGATAAAGTTTTCTTTAATCCTTTTTCAGATTCCGAAGCTTCTTCGAGTAATTGATTTAATGGTTTTCTTCTCCAGATTGACATATTTCAGTGTTATGGTTGTTAATGAAATCCAAATATATCGTTTTTTTCAAAACAGCAACGATAATTTTTTGGACCATCAAAACCAAAACCCAACACTGAACCACGTAAAACCCTTGCGCAATTCGGGAGACCAGGAATACTTTACCTCGATCGGGCCGATGATGGTTTCCAGTCCGTAGCCCACGGCATATCCGGTGTAAGTTGGTTTAGAGATCCACGCTGTATCCTGGAATAATTGATCACCCAGATTGGCATAATTAGCCGCCACATTGAGGTGGTGCTTCTTAAAAAATTCATAATCAAAGGTAAAAGTAGCCTTTACATAACTGTCTGCGGTCAGGCTCAGGAAGTCATAGCCATAAAATGGCTTGATATTATCGAGTTCGTTAAAGCCGTATCCTCCTAAAGTGAAATTGAAAAAGTCGATTGTCCGCTCGCCAATTGCAAATCCACCTTCAGTTTCTACACGAAGGGTCGCCTTGTTGAAAAGCGTCTGGGCAATCCCGAAGCTGCCCTTGGTTATTGAAAAAGGCTCAAAATTGTTGGTGAAGTCAGTAGAGTATAGGTACGACTGAAAGTCGCCACAAAAGTACCACCCGTGGTGTGGGAAATACTTGTTGTCATAAGAGTCGTATTTCATATACCCAAACGCACTGCCGTAATTGCTTTTTTCGAAAGTTGGAGAGGTGTTTTGGAGTGTCTGTGAGCTAATCTTGAGCGACTTGAGTTCTATGCCCGTGCCAATCACGAACTTTTGGGCAAACACCGTTTGAACATAAGCCTGGTTTGTAAAGTCGGAGAAATCGATGTTAAGCGAATTGATGCCCAGCAGTTCCAGCAATTTACCGTTGTTAAAATCAATGGAAACGTTGCGGTTGAACTGGTTGAATTTTGATTTAAAGCCAAAACTCCAATAGAACCCATTGTCGATGTAATAATCCAGGTTGTATCTCAAATTATCGCCCAAAATCAGGTCGGCAGAAAGCACGTCATTCTTCAGAAACGTTTTCTTATTGGTAAAATTGACCAGGATGCCACTCTTGTACAACCCGTCGTAATGCAGCCCAAACTTCAAATACGTACGCATGCTGTTTTCCGTCAGTTGCAGGTTCAGGTCATCTTTGTCGCCATTTTTCTCTAATGAATAACCGATGGCGCTGAAGTTCTCCGTTGCGCTGAGGCTGTTGATGCCATTCTTTAAATCGGTGTAAGATATTTTGGTGTCAGGTTTAAAATTTAATTTACCAATGATATAGGCCCTGGTGTAATCGGTGAGTTTGTTTGTGGAGATCCTAAAAAGAGAGATGCTGTCATTTGGCTTGGTCATACCCGGCTTGGAGTATGGTTTGTCAGGGTCTGCAAGCGCTTTGATTTTTTCATATACCGCAAACGCCGCATCTTCCCCGCGTTTGATGATATCCTTCCCTTCATCAAAAGAAATCACGGAGAAATCGCTGATGTCCGGTTTGATGTAAATATCCGTCAGCTTGATTTTTGCTTTCATCTTTTCAATCATCTCCAGGTTCGAGATCTGTACCAAGATGCGTGTGGCATCCTTCAGCGCCCGCCGGTCCTTCAGGTCGTCCTGTACATCTACACCAATAATAATGTCGGCGCCCATTTTACGAACTTCTTCCACCGGGTAATTGTTTGTTACCCCGCCGTCAATTAACAGGCGGCCGTTGACTTCCACCGGGGAAAAAAGACTTGGAAAAGCGGAACTTGCTAACATCGCCTGTGCCAGATAGCCATGATCCAGTAAGACTTCCTGGCCCGTTTCAATATCGGTGGCCACGCAGACGAAAGGAATGGGCAACTTATTAAAATCCCTGACATGGCGCACTTTATCTGTCAACCGTGCCAGTAAATTATAATTGTACAGGCCTTTGGAAAGCGCCGTCGGGATACCGATACGGAATTTATTAAACGGCAGTTGGATTGCATACAGTTCGTCGTTGCGCTTCCCAAAGAAGTTCTTGGTGCTGCGCGGAATATAATCTTTCAAGAGTTCGTCGAAATCAGTGGAGGTAAAAATGGAATCGATTTGTTTTGCCTTGTAGCCGGCAGCATAGAGCCCTCCGACCACAGCGCCCATGCTGGTGCCGCCGATGTAACTGATTTCGACGCCCGACTCTTCAAGGACCTTCAATACCCCGATGTGTGCGAAACCTTTGGCGCCGCCGCCGGTCAGTACCAATCCCACCTTGGGCCTATGATTTTGTTGCTCTTGCGAAAAAGAAGCCAGCGATGCGCATAACATCATGACCAACAGAGCAAAATTTTTCATTTTAAGTTGTTTTCGTGTGGTAAAAGTCGGTAATTTTTTTGGCTTTAGAAACACCAACGACGTCCGAAATCTCTTTTTCAGTCGCCAGCTTTAGCCTTTTAACAGATTTGAAATGTTTCAACAGTGTCACCATCGTTTTTTCGCCAATACCGGGAATCGATTCGACAGACGAATTCAATGCCGATTTACTCCTTTTATCCCTGTGGAATGTAATCCCGAAACGGTGTGCCTCGTTACGGAGCTGTTGGATTACTTTTAAGGTTTCTGATTTTTTGTCTAAATATAGCGGCACATTATCGCCCGGGTAAAACAGTTCCTCCAGCCTTTTTGCAATCCCGATAATCGCAATCCTGCCGCGCAGTTCTAACGCATCGATGCTCTTCAGGGCTGAAGACAGCTGTCCTTTCCCACCATCGATGATGATGAGCTGCGGCAACGGTTCACCTTCGTCAAGAAGGCGCTTGTATCGGCGGTAAACCACTTCCTCCATCGAGGCAAAATCATTCGGACCTTCCACGGTTTTGATGTTGAAATGGCGGTAGTCTTTCTTGCTGGGCTTGCCGTCTTTAAATACGACACAGGCCGCCACCGGATTGCTGCCCTGTATGTTTGAGTTGTCAAAACACTCGATGTGGCGCGGCTCCTCGCTCAGGCGCAGGTCCTTTTTCATTTGTGCCATGATACGCGTCGTATGCCGTTCAGGGTCAACAATCTGCAGTTGTTTCAGTTGGTCCAGGCGGAAGTAACGCGCGTTGCGTTCAGACAGTTCTAACAGTTGTTTTTTATCACCGAGTTGTGGTACGGTAACTTTAATATGCTCGCCGAGGTCGATCTCGAAAGGCAGGATTACCTCACGCGTCAGCAACTGAAAACGTTCACGAAGTTCCACGATGGCCAGTGCAAGCAGTTCCTCGTCAGGCTCTTCAAGCCTTTTCTTGATCTCGAGCGTGTGTGAACGCACTACGGATCCGTGGGAAATCTGCAGGAAATTTACAAACGCGGCGCTTTCGTCGGAGATGATCGAAAACACGTCCACATTGGTAATCTTGATGTTGGCAACCATCGATCGGGACTGGTAATTTTCGAGCACCTCAATCTTTTCCTTGAGTTTCTGGGCTTCTTCAAAACGCATCTCGGCCGCGCATTGCCCCATCGATTTCCTGAATTCGCGCAGGCTTTCTTTGAAGTTCCCTTTCAGGATCTGCCGGATGGCATCCACATGTTTTTGGTAGTTTTCGAGCGGTTCATGGCCTTCACATGGCCCTTTACAGTTGCCGATATGGTACTCGAGGCACACCTTGAACTTGCCCTTTTCAATGTTGTCTTCTTTTAAATCATAGTTGCAGGTGCGCAGCGGATACAGTTCCTTGATCAGGTCCAGAATGGTGTGCACGGTCTTGAAACTCGTGTATGGCCCGTAATATTCAGACCCGTCCTTAATCATCCGGCGGGTGGGGAAGATCCGCGAAAAAGGTTCTTTCTTGATGCAGATCCAGGGATAGGTCTTGTCATCGCGCATCAACACATTAAACCGCGGCTGGTTTTTCTTAATCAGGTTGTTTTCCAGCAGCAGTGCATCACTTTCCGAGGCTACGACAATGTGCCTGATGGTAACAATCTTGCGCACCATCACATTCGTCTTGGCCGTGTCATGCACCTTGTTAAAGTAGGAGGAGACCCGTTTCTTCAGGTTTTTGGCCTTACCGACATATAGGAGCTTTCCTTCCTTATCATAATATTGGTACACGCCGGGGCCGTCCGGAAGCGATTGAACCTGTAAGCTTAGGGATTCTGAAACCATGGTGTAAAGTTAATCAATTCTGGGTATTGCAGAAAGCATGGTGGTGGCGGTGTTTTAATTTTAAGGTTTGGAAAGGTCAAAATTGGGTGGGGAAATCAAGGTCAGGCAAAATTTAAGAAAATATCCGGCTTTTATGTAATCAACTGTTTGGCGGAAATTGTATTTTACCTTCAGGGAAGGGGTCACTGTTTTCCCTAAGCAATTACCATCACACTTCGTTACTGCAAATTCGGATATTTTGTTAAAGTTGCCCTTAAAGTTGACACTCATGGCGATACAAAATTTAAGAGAATATCCGGCTTTTATGTAATCAACTGTTTGGCGGAAATTGTATTTTACCTTCAGGGAAGGGGTCACTGTTTTCCCTAGGCAATTATAATCACTTCTTGTTACGGCAAACGCAGATATTTTGTTAAAGTTTTTCGGTGGGGCGGGCGCGTAAGGTAATCCAATTCGATTAAGGACAACTCCAATACCGTGATTCACGCATGTTTTATACAATTATACAAATAAATGGTTATGATTAAAAAATTGAGATAATTGGTCAATTTATTAATTAAATTGCTTGAAAAATATAATATATAAATCAATGTTTTGAACATATTATTATATTAATAAATAATGTAAAACAATACTTTGTTTAAGTTAATCAAAATTTTGATTTATGTAATTAATGTATTGATTAACTTATTATATTTATGGGATAATTTCTAAAATACGATACCATGCCGATCGAAAACTTAGGCAAGACCCACCTCACGGAGGTAGAAATGGAACAGATCAATCAAGCGTTGGCAGCAATCGAAGCTTTGGTCATGCCACTTACCGTTAACCTGAATCATAAGGATAAGCTTGGGCTTTGTAAGGTGGGAGAACACAACAAGCTGCTGATTAACAAAGTGCGCGATTACGCTGAAATGAGTCCGGAGCTGCGTTCCCCCGATGTAGACTGGGAGGAATTCAGGCGCGATTATGCCACGCGCTCCCATGCTTCGGCGGCGATATCGAGGTTACAGAGTCTGGAGGGGATGCTGCGCGACATGAAGGCGCTCAATGACCATGACAATTACACCGATGCACTGAAGGATTACCGGTTTGCGCAGTACAAGACGCAGTCGTCACAGGATGCGGGATATAGCACCAAAGCCGAGCAGATGAAACCGTTTTTCCCTAAGACCGGGAAGAAGAAGCGGTAGTAAATCGTCCTAAATTTTACAACATGAATAAAAAGGAACTCCGCACCAAATATAAAGCGTTAAGGGGCCAGCTTTCCGAATTGGATCGCGATGAAATGAGCCTCGCCATCGCAAACCAATTAATCGGGATGTCCATTTGGGATAGGTTATATTACCACGTTTTCCTGACGATTGTAGCGCAACACGAAATCGATACGGAACCCATTCTGCACCTGCTGTCTGGAAAAGACAAGGAAGTTGTGGTGTCGCAAAGCCATTTTGATACGGGGGAGATGACGCATTTTCTATTGACCGACAATACCGTCTTCCGCAAAAATGAATACCATATTCCCGAGCCCGTGGATGGGATTCAGGTGCCCGTCGAAAAGATTGATGTGGTTTTTGTGCCGTTGCTGGCGTTTGATAAACAAGGAAACCGCATTGGGTATGGAAAAGGATTCTATGATCGGTTTTTGAGCCAATGCAAACCGGGAACGATAAAAATCGGGTTGTCTTTTTTTGAACCGGTGGACGCTTGTTCGGATGTTTTTGAAAGCGATGTGAGGCTGGATTATTGCGTCACACCAAGGGGTGTTTGCGTATTTTAAGATTGAAAGATTAAAAGATTGAAAATTCGATTCAGCACCACCATGCGAATCTTTCAATCTTTCAATTCTTATGAAAAGCCTTCTTATTAAAAACAATCAAAATCCCCACACCCGTTGAAATCGCCATGTCGGCAATGTTGAAAATGGCGTTGAAGAACGTAATTTCGTGGCCACCCCAGATGGGAACCCACTTCGGCAATTCATAATTTTCTATAAACGGGAAATACAGCATATCGACGACCCGTCCATGAAACAGGGTGCCATACGGTTCCGGCGAAAATAGGGTTGCTACCTGTGTTGAGGTGCTTTGGTCAAAGATCAGGCCATACAATACGGAGTCGATAATGTTTCCAAAAGCGCCTGCAAGGATCAAGGAAATGGCCACGATGAGGTAATTCGAGGCATGGTTCTGCACTGATTTGTACAGCCAGTATCCTATTCCGCCCACCGCGATGATCCTGAAAAGCGTTAAGATGAGTTTTCCATAATCCCCGGGGATTTCAGCGCCCCACGCCATGCCTTCGTTTTCTATTAACGTAATCTTGAACCAGCCGGCAACATGTACCTTTTCGTAATAGTAAAAATGCGTTTTGACATATATTTTAGTGATCTGGTCGATCAGTAAAAGCGAAATGATAATGAGATAGGCTCTTTTTAAAGACATTATAGAAATTTTAGTGGCGCAAAAGTAATTAAATTCCAAAAAAGAAATTCCAAATCCCAAGGTTTAATTTGGAATCTGGAATTTACGATTGTATTATCGGTGAATTATCGCTGTAGGTTTTTGGCCTCGATGCTCATGGTAGCGTGCGGAACGATTTTCAGGCGTTCCTTTCCGATGAGTTTTCCGGTTACTTTGCATACCCCATAGGTTTTGTTCTCCACACGGAAAAGCGCATTTTTCAAGTCACGGATGAATTTCTCCTGGCGGATCGCCAACTGTGAGTTTGCTTCTTTTGACATGGTTTCGCTGCCTTCCTCAAATGCCTTAAAGGTTGGCGAAGTATCGTCTGTACCGTTGTTTAGGTCATTCATGTAGGCACTTTTGATCAGATCGAGATCCGCTTGTGCTTTTTGTATTTTTTTCAGGATAATTTCTTTGAACTCTGCGAGATCTGCGTCAGAGTATCGTGCAACTTCATCTACCATTTTTGTTCTATTTTGAAATTAATATTTTTGTTTTGATATCGTCGAATTCTATTTCGGTGCCCGAAGGTACTGTTTCCATAAAAACAATTGTTTCAGTTAAAGTTTCAGATTTTATATAATCCACATTTGCTTCCACTGCTTCTTTTAACGAACTGCTTCCTGATTCAATCTGCACATTAATCTTGTCCATCACCTCAAATCCCGAGTCTTTTCGGATATTCTGTATCCTGTTGACAAGCTCCCTTGCGATGCCTTCGTTGCGGAGTTCCGGAGAAATCGTGATGTCCAGTGCAACGGTGATTCCGTTTGCATTCGCCACCAACCAGCCTTCTATATCCTGGGATGTAATCTCTACATCTTGTAATGTTAAAGTTATATTATTTCCCGAAATAACAAGCGCAATGCTTCCGTTCCTGTCGAGCTGGGCAATCTGCTCCTGTGAAAAGCCTTGTATCTCTTTGGAAATCAAACCCATATCTTTGCCAAAACGCGGTCCCAGTGCCTTGAAATTGGGTTTAATCTGCTTCACCAATACGCCCGAGGCATCGTCCAAAAGTTCGATTTCCTTCACATTTACTTCGGCTTTGATGAGGTCAGAAATGGCTTCAATTTCCTGTTTATGATTCTCGTCAAGTATCGGTATCATTACCTTTTGCAACGGTTGTCTTACTTTAATCATCTCCTTCTTGCGCAGTGATAAAACCAATGATGAGATGGTCTGGGCTTTCTGCATTTTGCTCTCCAGCGTTTTATTAACAAAGTTTTCAACGAATTGCGGAAATTCGGCCAAATGTACGGACTCAAAACCCTCTGAATCAACAGCGGCTGTTAAATCTATGTAAAGTTTGTCCATAAAAAACGGCGCGATCGGGGCGCTCAGTTTTGCGACTGAAATCAAACAGGTATACAACGTTTGGTACGCCGCAATCTTGTCCTGCGCATATTCGCCTTTCCAGAATCGCCTCCGGCACAAACGCACATACCAGTTGCTCAGGTTTTCCTGAACAAAATCGGAAATCGCGCGCGCGGCTTTCGTCGGCTCATAATCGGCGTAGAAACCATCTACGTCTTTTATTAAGGTGTTCAGCTCTGAAATGATCCATTGGTCAATTTCAGGACGTTCCTGCAACGGGATTTCCGCTTCAGCATACTTAAATCCGTCGATATTGGCATATAGCGAAAAGAACGAATACGTGTTGTATAACGTGCCAAAGAACTTCCGGCGTACTTCCGCAATCCCTTCAATATCAAATTTCAGGTTGTCCCAAGGGTTCGCATTGGAGATCATGTACCAGCGTGTCGCATCCGGGCCGTATTCTTTGATCGTTTCAAAAGGATCCGTCGCATTGCCAAGGCGTTTCGACATCTTCTGGCCGTTTTTGTCGAGCACCAGTCCGTTGGAAACCACATTCTTATACGCAATCTTATCAAAAACCAAAGTGCCGATGGCGTGTAACGTATAGAACCAACCGCGGGTCTGGTCAACGCCTTCCGCAATGAAATCTGCAGGGAAGTCGGTGTTGCCGTCGATTTTTTCCTTGTTCTCAAACGGATAATGCCATTGTGCATAGGGCATGGCACCCGAATCGAACCACACGTCAATCAAATCGGTCTCCCGAGTCATTGGCTTGCCTGAAGGAGAAACCAGTGTAATCGCATCGACCACATTTTTGTGTAAATCCACCAAATCATAGTTGCTTTCGGCCATGTTCCCGATTTCAAACCCTTTAAAAGGATTTTCTTTCTGGAAACCGGCAGCGATGGATTTCTCGATTTCATTGTACAACTCTTCGACCGAGCCGATCAGGATCTCTTCCTGTTTGTCTTCCGTACGCCAGATCGGCAATGGGATGCCCCAATACCTTGAACGCGACAGGTTCCAGTCGTTGGCATTCTTCAGCCAGTTCCCGAAACGGCCTTCGCCAGTGGCTTTCGGTTTCCAGTTGATGGTTTCATTGAGGTCGAACATGCGGTCGCGCACGTCGGTGATCTTAATGAACCAGGAATCCAATGGATAATATAGGAGCGGCTCATCCGTCCGCCACGAGTGCGGATAACTGTGTACGTATTTCTCGACCTTAAAGGCCTTGTTTTCTTCTTTTAACTGGATCGCAATCTCGACATCCACGGATCTTTCCGGGGCGGTGCCGGCGTCGTAATATTCGTTCTTTACATATTTGCCTGCGTAAGGCCCCACATGAGAAGTGAACTTCCCCTGTAAATCAACCAACGGAATTGGCGTTCCGTTTTCATCCAGTACCAACATTGGCGGAACTTCTGGTGTCGCTTCTTTCGCTACCTTCGCATCATCGGCTCCAAAAGTAGGCGCGGTGTGGACAATTCCGGTTCCGTCTTCTGTCGTGACGAAATCTCCTGAAATCACGCGAAATGCATTTTCAGGATTTTGGTAAGGCAATATAAAAGGCAACAATTGTTCGTAGCGGATGTCAACGAGATCTTTCCCTTTGGCTTCCGTTAAAATGGAATAAGGGATTTGTTTGTCGCCCCCTTTATAATTGTCGAAATCGGCGGCATCGGCACTTTCAGTAAAACCTTTGCCAAATTGCTTCCCAACCAAATTCTTTGCCAACACCACATTGACTGGCTCAAAAGTGTACTGGTTGAAAGTTTTCACCAATACATAATCTATATTTGGCCCAACCGTTAAAGCGGTATTGCTCGGCAGTGTCCATGGTGTCGTCGTCCAGGCTAAAATGTGGACGGCTCCAAAACCTTGTAAAAACGAAGGAAGTGTTTCTTGTTTGGTTTTAAACTGCGCCACAATCGTCGTATCCGTCACATCGCGGTACGCGCCGGGCTGGTTCACCTCGTGTGAGGAAAGTCCGGTGCCGGATTTAGGGGAATACGGCTGTATCGTATAGCCTTTGTACATCAGGCCTTTGTCGTAAATCTGTTTCAACAGCCACCAAACCGATTCCATATATTTGGATTTGTAGGTCACATAGGGATCTTCCATATCGACCCAATAACCCATTTTTTCGGTGAGGTCATTCCACACATCGGTGTAGCGCATCACGGTGCGTTTACAGGCTTCATTGTAATCTTCAATGGAAATGGTTTTCCCGATGTCTTCCTTGGTAATGCCCAATTCTTTTTCGGTACCGAGTTCTACCGGCAGACCGTGGGTATCCCAGCCGGCCTTGCGTTTAACCTGGTATCCTTTTTGCGTCTTATAACGGCAGAAGATGTCCTTGATTGCACGCGCCATGACGTGGTGGATTCCGGGCAGGCCGTTCGCTGACGGCGGGCCTTCAAAAAACACGAAAGGCTCGTTGCCTTCGCGGGTGGTGACACTCTTCTCAAATATGTTTTCTTTCTTCCAGAAATCAAGGACTTCTGATGCCACTGTGGGCAGGTCCAATCCTTTATATTCCTTAAACTTAGCGCTCATTTTCAGTCGTTTTCTAAAATCAATCTGCGAAAGTAGTGATTTCCGCGAATAGTGGAAAGTCGAAAGCCAGAAAGTTGGACATGCACACGGCAGTAGGGTGCGCATTTTGTGCTGGTCGCTTTATTGCGAAGATCGGAAGATTGAGGGATTGAACGATTGCGGATTGGAAATGGGCTGGTTTCGAGCTTATGAGAACACTTCGCGCAGCACCTCCAACGACTTTGGTTTTTTAAACCCATCCAGGTGCAGGCTGTAGTAATCGATCAGGATGCGCAGTAAAACCTGCCGTTCGGACACGTGGAATGCCTTGTGTCCGTCTTCAAACCGCAGGCCAAGCAGTTTTTTGAACAAGGCTGTTTCAGGTTCGGAGAGCGAATTCAGCGCCGGGAAATCGGTGAAAACGCCTTCGAGGACATCCAGGAACGCATCTTCAATACGGGACACGTCCGGGTAAAACCCAAGAAATTTTGTCATTTCCAGAAGCAGGATCAAATGGAAATTCGCAGTGTCTTTGTGGTTGTCCAGCCAAGCCATTGCGGTGTACAGAAAATCAAAAAGGGCTTCATTTTTTTCTTCCTCGTGGATGGAATGGTGCAGCATTTCTGCGATAAAAAGGGTAATCGTGCTTTTAACGACATCATTCGGGATGGAATGATAGTGCGTGGCGAGGCGGACTTCGCGAAAATGCTCCAGCGTCCCTTTATTTTTGTGCGATGCCTCGATTTCGAGTAGGGTCATCGGCTGGAAATACGCCATTTTCTGGTTGTTTTTTGAGGAAGAAAATGCGGAGCGCACGAAGTAGGATTTCAATCCGTCGGATTCTGTAAAGCATTTTACAATGAGGTTTTTATCCTGGTATTTCAGCGAAGAGATCACAATGGCGCGGGTTTTTACTAACATGTTTTTTGGGTTTTGGGTTTTGGGTTTTGTTACTGGTAGCGGAAATACCAACACCCAGTACCTAATACCCAACACCTATCTTATGATCATTACTTTTTTTACGGTGGTCAGCGCACCGTCCTGTGTAGAAATGAAAATCATGTACACGCCGGAGGCTACTTTGTATTTCCCGAAAGCCGTAGTGTCCCATTCAATCGAGCCGCCTTCGGAAACGACTTCGTATACGAGACTCCCTTCGATATCTGCAATTTTTACGGTCGCTTTGTCGGTGAGTCCTGTAATTTTTACCGTACCGCTGAATTCCGGACGTACCGGGTTCGGATACACGAGCACATTTTTCAGATCGTCATTTGCAGCAATTGCCGTTCCTTTATATGAAACCAGTCCTTTGGTAGTGGCAAAAAAAACTTCCCCGGTGGATTTATTGACTTCGATATCGTTGACAGAATTGCTGGGTAGTGGTGAGTTTGAACTGTTGAAGATGTGGAGCACGTCCTCGCCATTGGCGGAGAAATGAAAGACACCTGCATCGGCGGTCGCGATCCACTTGTTGTTGGCCCCGTCGATAGCAATATCGGTTATAAACTGTTGCGAGAGGAATTCTACTGCTACTTTTACACCGTCGATTTCCTCTTCGATGATGACTGGCCGTGCGGTAAGTTGCCCTTCGCTCAGGAAGCTGTCTACGCTGGACAGTACGCGTAGGCCCACCGTTGTTCCGATCCACAGCTGGTTTCGATTGTCTACGGTTGCGACGCGAACATTGTTAATTTGCAGGTTACCGACATCGGCACCGGATTTAATGGTCTTAAAGACATTGCCATTGTCGTTAAAGCCAATCAATCCGTCATCGCGCGTGGGCATCCATTTTGTCCCGTTCTTATCGATGGTAAGCCGCCCGATGTTCAGCCGAAGGACGTTGTTGTAAACCCCCTGCAGGTCGTACGACTGCCAGCCGCCGCCGGGGCGAAGTACTTTAAGGGCATGCCTGACGATGCTATTGGTCACCCACAAATTACCGGATTTGTCGAATGCCGTTCCGTCAATGCGATAGGTGCCTGTACCCGGAGGATCTTCGGGACCGTTGGTGGTATTGGTTCCATCATACAGTATTTCTGGGACATCGTCCTGGAATTTAAGCAATCCTGAATGGAATGAACTGAAGTAGACCTGATTTTCATCCGCAGGATTGGGGGTAATCCTTACGATGGAAGCAACGTCTTTCCCAACGGCATCTTTAATCGCCTGATATGGGATATTGAGCCAACCGGTCGGAGAAAATTTACTAACACCGAAGTACTCCAACGGATAGGGATTGTAGTCGACGTCGTAGTCTCCATAGCTTGCCCAAAGATTTTCGGTGGTGGCGGCAATCGCAAAAATATTGTTTCGCAGCGGGCCATTCGGTGTGATGTTTTGGAATGCCGAAGGCACGAGCGTGGTGCCATACACCCCATTTTCTTCGGTGCCAATGAAAACCCTGTCACCAATCATTGTGGCACAGTTGAACACCACATTCATTGTTTCAATCTCTGAACTGGCTATTACCCTGGTCTGGATGAGCTGTTCGTTGTAGATGTAGACGCGGTCCTGTATTGTTGCCAACAGGTAGTCGCCGGCCTTGCGAAGATCTTTTATGGTTAAGGGGAGCGAGGTGAAGGTGATGAATGTTCCGCCTTGTAACTTTGCCAATGCACCAGAGGAAGTTGCACCAATAAGATTACTGCCGAAGGTTTCCACACCCACCCATGAACCTGCTGCGGCAGTGCTCCATTGACTGAAGTCGTTCAGGTTTGGATTTGTAATGTCGCCGCTGCGGATTCCGATATCCGCGGTTGCGGCGTATATTTTTCCATCAAAGACCGCAGTTTGTGACACGACGGTTTCCTCTCCGTTATTTCCGATAAAATAAGTGTCACCAAACTGCAGCGTATTCAAATTATATTGTACGACCCCGAAATCACACGAAATATAAAGTACGCCTTCATACTCCATAAAGTGATTTACTTTTTTGATGTTCGGCGGAATTTGTTTGTTAATAATGTCGACTACCTTGAGGATGGCGTCGTCTGCATCGTTAATCACGATGATTAGTCCATTTTGGTACCCAATCAGCGTTTTGCTGAAGGCATTACTGTGATAAATGCTGGAAATGCTCTCGCTGGGTAATCCGTCAATCGTGTTGGTGGTTTTTATTTCATTCGTTGCCAGGTTTTTTGAAAAAATACTGTTTTCAGATCCGGCGTAAATGCGGTTCGGAGAAGTGGCAAGGTCTTTTATGGAAGTATAAGAAAAATACCCTTTCCAAAGTTGGTTTTCCTGGCAGAAGCCAGTGTAGGAAAAAAAAACAGCGGAAATAAGGATGAAAAAATATTTCATTTCAGGCTTTTAAGTGACGCAAATATACAAAACGCAAACGTGTGTGTTTTCATATCTGAACGAAATAAAAAAGCCTCCTGTTTCTTTTCAGGAGGCTTCAATTTTATTGGCTTTTAAGCTTATACCACACCTTGCGCAAGCATGGCATCGGCTACTTTTACGAATCCGGCGATATTGGCACCTTTAACATAGTCAACATAACCTGCTCCATCAGAGCCATATTTCACACAGGATGCGTGGATGTTAAGCATAATATTTTTCAAGCGCTCATCTACTTCCTCAGCGGTCCAGCTTAGACGCAAAGAGTTTTGTGACATTTCAAGACCTGAAGTCGCAACCCCTCCCGCATTTGATGCCTTTCCAGGAGCGAAAAGGATTTTCGCGTTTTGGAATACGGTAACTGCTTCTGGTGTTGAAGGCATATTTGCACCTTCAGCTACACAGAAACAACCGTTGGCAACCAGCATTTTTGCTTCTTCCTCGTTTAATTCGTTTTGCGTCGCACACGGTAAAGCCACGTCGCATTTCACTTCCCATGGACGTTTTCCTGCCACGTAGGTAGCATTTGGGTATTTTTTAGTGTATTCACTGATTCGTGCGTAATCGACATTTTTGATCTGCATGATGTGCGCCAATTTTTCGGCGTCAATTCCATCAGCATCATAAATATAACCGGCAGAATCTGAAGCGGTCACTACTTTGGCGCCCAATTGTGTGGCTTTTTCGATAGCATATTGCGCTACATTTCCTGAACCCGAAACCACGACGGTTTTTCCTGAAAAGCTGTCGCCGCGTGTGTTCAGCATACTTTGAGCAAAATACACATCGCCGTAACCGGTTGCTTCCGGACGAATCAGAGATCCCCCGAAAGAGATGCCTTTTCCTGTTAATACGCCGGTAAATTCATTTCGTAATCTTTTGTATTGACCGAACATGTAACCAACTTCTCTACCGCCCACACCGATGTCGCCGGCAGGAACGTCAGTATCTCCACCAATATGTTTAGACAATTCAGTCATAAAAGCCTGGCAGAAACGCATGATCTCGTTGTCAGATTTTCCTTTTGGATCGAAGTTAGCGCCTCCTTTACCGCCGCCCATAGGCAGCGTGGTAAGGCTGTTTTTGAACGTCTGTTCAAATGCGAGAAATTTAAGGATACTTAAATTTACAGAAGGGTGGAAACGAATTCCTCCTTTATAAGGACCAATTGCGGAATTCATCTGGATGCGGTAACCGCGGTTCACCTGCGTATTTCCGGCATCATCGGTCCATACTACGCGGAAAGTGATGATACGCTCGGCTTCAACCATTCTTTCGAGGAGCATTTTCCCCTGGTATTTTTTATTTTGTTCAATAAATGGAATTACTGTTTCAGCAACTTCATGAACGGCCTGCATAAATTCAGGTTCATTCGGGTTGTTTTTTGCTACTGAATCTACAAATGCTTGAATACTTTGTGACATGATTATTAGATTATTAACGCTTTATGAAAACGTTTTCGTTTGCAGGAACAAATATACAGTATCTAAGAAAATATAAACATTTGTTTTTTTGTATTCTCAACAGAATTATATTTTTGTTAAACAAAATTCAAGTTAAGTATAAATAGCACATGATTTTAAACTAATATGTTATTATTTTCGTACAGAAATAAGTAAATCTTATTTTATTTTTACAAGTGAATGTTGTTTTTATATCTTTGTCACAATTTGAATCCCAAACAATAATGCTTAAAAAGTCCCGCTTCGCCATTTTTGTTTTGCTCGGCCTATCTATCAACGTCCACGCGCAATTTGGATTTTCCCATGAAGTTGGGATTATCTCAGGTCCGGTGGCATTTCAATCCGATTATGGTGAGCGCCATGACCTTGAAACCAACGCCGGAAACACTGGCTACGGCATTGGAATTGTTCATTACCTGAATTTCTCTTATCAGGCGACTTGTAACTGCTACACTGCTGATACCTATTTCAATGATCACTTTAAGCTTCGGTCTGAATTGTCTTACAGCAAGACAAAGTTGCAGCATTTCGGGAGGTGGGTGGATAAGCCAAGCGCAAACAATCTGGGTGTACAGCAGTTGAAGGCGATGCGCGGTTCTACGGAAATTACGAACATTGGTGTACAGTTGGAGTTTTTCCCACTCAGCATCCGTGATTTTACGGCAACGATTGGAAGTTTTGCACCGTATGTCAGTCTTGGTGCGCATTACAGTTACTACAATCCTCAAGCGTATTCTTTGTTAGGACCATTGGGAATCCCGCAGACTACTTTTCCAAAATACCTCGAACCTTCTGATGGACGGCCACACGGATATTCAGCTGAAGACGGGAATGTTTGGTCGGTAGTCAGTAGTGTCGGGACAAGGTATAAACTTTCTCCGCTTTCGGATTTGATGGTGGACCTCAGATGGCAATATTATTTTTCAAACTGGGTAGATGGTTTGAATCCTAACCCCGACATTTATTCGGAGAATAGGGCGAATGACTGGCTCGTCTGGTTTAACGTGGGATACATTTACTATCTTCAATAAAATAACGACCCATAAAAAATCCCGATTCTTCAGATCGGGATTTTTTTATAACGGTATTCAATTTTTCTTATTCGATATCAACTCAAAGCCTGTTTAATATCCTCGAGCAGGTCTTCGATGTCTTCTATCCCAACGCTTAAGCGGACCAGGTCATCGGTAATTCCGATTGCCTTTCTTTTGTCCTCCGGAATGGAAGCATGTGTCATCAGTGCGGGATGATTTGCAAGCGATTCGACGCCGCCCAGAGATTCTGCCAAAGTAAATACGCGCAACTTTTCAAGAAATGAAATGGCATCTTCTTTTTTAGCAGAAGTAAATGTAAAAGACACCATCCCGCCGAAATCTTTCATCTGCTTTTTAGCGATCTCATGATACGGGTGGCTTTCAAGTCCAGGGTAATATACGGTGTTGATTTTTGGATGATTATTAAGGAATTCAGCCACTTTTTTACCGTTTTCACAATGCCTTTGAACGCGAAGGCTCAACGTCTTAATACCTCGTAAAACCAGAAAACTATCCATTGGGCCGAGTGTTGCACCCGTGGCAAACTGCTGGAAATGCAGTTGCTCACCCAGTTTCTCGTCTTTGATGACCAGTGCGCCGGCAATGACATCGGAATGGCCGCCAAGGTATTTTGTTGCGGAGTGCATTACGATGTCGGCGCCGAGGTCCAGCGGCTTTTGAAGATAGGGCGTTGCAAAAGTATTGTCAACGGCGAAAAGGATGTTGTGTGCCTTTGTTATTTTCGCAATCGCTTGGATATCGGCGAGTTTCATCAGTGGATTTGTAGGCGTTTCCACCCAAACCAACTTGGTGTTTTCATTAATCAACGCCCTAAATCCGTCGATATCATTCATGTCAATAAAATGGAATTTGATTCCTGAATCTTTGTAGATCCGCGTGAACATCCGGTACGTTCCGCCATACAGGTCGTCCATCGCAATGATTTCGTCGCCCGCCTTAAACGATCGCAGCAGACAGTCAGTAGCGGCCAGTCCTGAGGAAAATGCCAATCCACGGCTTCCGTTTTCAATACTCGCCAGTGCCTTTTCGAGTGCGGTACGTGTTGGGTTTGACGCGCGGCTGTATTCATAGTCGCCAACCGGCTTTCCGGGAGTTGTCTGCGCATAAGTTGACGTTTGGTAAACAGCAGGCATCACGGCGCCGGTTTCATGGTCGTGTGTCTGCCCCCCGTGGATCACTTTGGTATCGAATTTCATAATCGTTTTTTGTTGTTAAAATTATGGCAAATTTATTGTTTAATTTTTCTTAACCCAATCCCATCTTAATACCTTTGTGGAAATTAACATTTTTGCCATGAAAAAAATTGGAATACTGCTGCCATTGCTTTTGTTATTCGCCGGTTGCAACAACGATTTGTCATTTAAAGAACAGAAATATTACAAAAAATCCACATTGCCCTGTAAAGCGGAATGTACGGATATTTCAGTCGTTGTTCCGATTGCCTCAGACAAACCCATCGTCGCCGACAGCATCAACAAAAAGGTATTTGCCACAATGAAGGAGATTATTTACGTGGGGGAGAAACCATTTACAGCAACGGATTATAACGGCTTGCTGTCAGCATTTATTAACGCTTATGACAAAATGCAGACGGACAATCCGAAAGACGTGTTCAATTGGAAAGGGGATATCAAAGGGAAAGTAATTTACCAGTCAGACAGTATTATCGATATTGAGCTGAAACACTATACCTTTACCGGTGGCGCGCATGGATACAGCGGACGGCACTCGTTGATTTTTGACGCTATGACCGGAAAATTTATCCCGAATGAATACCTGTTCAGGGACAAAAAGGCGTTCATGGCTTTTGCCGAAAAAAAATTTCGTATAGCATATAAAATTCCTGAAGGACAGTATATAAATGCCACAAACCTGATGTTTGAAAACGGCGTGTTCCAATTGCCGCAGACGTACTTTTTCACCGATAAAGGCCTACTGTTATTCTACAACGTTTTTGAAATCGCCTCTTATGCCGATGGTCCTAAGGAATTGTTGATCCCTTATAGTGAAGTCAATAAATACCTCACAGTCAGATAAATTTCCGGATGCTCATCATCATTCCGATGTGCATTGCCTCATGGTAGTTGTTAAATTCAATAGCATCTTCCGCGCTGTTCATTGTAAATCCTGACAATGAAGTAAATTCGCTAAAGGTTTTGAAAACACCGTTTTTCAGGTCGGCCCCGACTTTGTCAATCGGTGGGAACAGCAGTGCCCGAATTTCATCGGCTTCTTCCTGCGTCGCATCTCGTTCCGGCCGCGTCCCCCGTTTGTATTTTGCAATCATGTCATCGGAAACCAACATGGGGAGCCCGGAAAGTTTGTAAATGATCATTTGCTGCACGACTACAATATGACCCATATTCCAGATCAGGTTGTTGTTAAAACCTTCCGGCACCTTGTTAAGTTGTTCCAAGGTGTAGTTTTCAAAATACTGGTCCAACACTTTACGGCTGGTTCGGGTAACTTCTAACGTACGCTGCATGTTTATTTTTTTGCTAAAAATACTAAAATCCGTACAAAATGATTTTTCTTTGCCGAAAGAAACGCTATGAACCGAATATTCTACCTCGCCTCCTGTGATACGTGCCGTAAAATAATTAAGATGCTTCCGGAAAACGACCTTGTTTTTCAGGACATCCGCCAGGAACCTATTACTCCGGCGCAACTCGATGAAATGAGGAATCTGGCCGGAAGTTACGAAGCACTCTTCAGCAGAAAAGCCCAATTGTACAAATCAAAAGGGCTAAAAGACCAAAACCTGACCGAAGCAGATTATCGGAACCTTATCCTGGAACATTACACCTTCCTGAGCAGGCCGGTTTTTATAATCGATAGCAAAATTTACATCGGCAACAGCCCGAAAAATGTAGCCGAAGTAATTAAAGCCTTAAGCTAATGTCAAAAAGAACTGCTGCGCTCATCGCTGCCACGATGGTGTCGCTGATTTATGGTGTCACGTTTACAATTGCCAAAGACGTCATGCCCCAGTACATCAACCCTTATGGGTTTATTGTGCTTCGGGTGGGCGGATCGGTAATCCTATTCTGGCTGGTCTGGCTTTTTATGCCGAAAGAAAAAATAGCGTTGGGCGACTTCCCGAGGATTATCGCCGCTGCTGTTTTTGGTGTGGCGTTGAATATGCTCACGTTCTTCAAAGGACTCAGCTACACTTCACCGATAAGTGCCTCCGTCATCATGGTCACAACGCCGATTATCGTACTGGTCCTGTCGGCCATCATTATGAAAGAGCGAATGAAAAAAAGCAAGGTTTTGGGAATCGTCCTTGGTCTTGCCGGAACGGCATCGCTGATTTATTTTGGGAATCACCACGCCAGCGCTACCGCAACCAATGGTACCTTGGGCAATTTGCTCGTTTTTATCAATGCCGTTTCGTATGGTTTTTACCTGATCATTGTGAAAAAGCTGATGGAAAAATACAATGCCTTTACTTTTGTAAAATGGATTTACCTTTTCGGCTTTTTGATGGTGTTGCCCTTTGGATGGGCTGAATTTAATGCGATAACATTGAATCTGATGCCGGAAGCAGTCGTCTGGAAAGTCGCTTTCGTGATTGTTTTTTCGACTTTCCTAACCTATTTGTTGAACCTGCTCTCTATGAAAACACTGAAACCCGTTACCGTAGCGGTTTTCATTTACCTGCAGCCTTTGTTCGCGACCCTTATCGCGATCGGCCTCGGCAAAGATTCGTTGTCGTTGATAAAGTCGGTTTCTGCGGTCCTTATTTTCTCAGGCGTCTACCTGGTGACACAAAAAACCACTCATTCCACTCCGGATTAGTTTTTAATGATTTTCAGGAGCCTTATTCCGCTCTGCGCTATTATCTTTTTTTTGGCATTGTCCTAAAATTGGTGTGCAATATTATTTAATCACCAATGAAAACATTAACAAAATATGTGGGATTTCCGTATCGAAATGATTCGAGATTTTTGTAGGGAATACTTCCATTATCCCCTTCCCTTAAAGTAAAAATACAAATTTTCCAGAACGTAATCTTACGGGAAAACCAGACTTTTTCTTAAAATTTATTTCAGACATTATTTTAGGACAATACTTTGTTTTTAAAGAAAGAAAGTAGCGCTGCTGCGATCGGGGCTATGGTCATCTACCCAGTGATACGCAGCAGGAAGCAAATTTATTGATGAACAGGTGGAGCAATTATGAATTATCATTTACCTTTGCGCTCGCACTGGAATACTTCAGGCTAAACAGATTAAGTAAACGATATATAACAACGATATGACAACAACAATCGCAGCACAATTTGGGATGACCGAAGCGTTAGCACAATTGGGAATTAAGGATATTAATGAAGGGACGTCAACAGGCCTCGAAAATTTTTCAGGTGGAGCAATTCTCGAATCGTACTCACCAGTCGACGGTCAGTTGATCGGTAAAGTACGCATGTCTACTGCTGCCGACTATGAAAAAGCCATGGCTGCGGCAACTGAGGCATTCAAAACCTTTCGCCTGATGCCCGCACCGCAACGCGGCGAAATCGTTCGTCAATTTGGCGAGAAACTCCGTAAAAATAAGGAAGCGCTTGGAAAGCTGGTATCCTACGAAATGGGGAAATCACTACAGGAAGGTTACGGCGAAGTTCAGGAGATGATCGACATCTGTGATTTTGCAGTGGGTCTTTCAAGACAGCTGCACGGTTTGACCATGCATTCAGAACGTCCGGGACACAGGATGTACGAGCAATACCATCCGCTTGGGGTGGTCGGGATTATTTCGGCATTTAATTTCCCAGTGGCAGTTTGGTCGTGGAACACAGCACTCGCCTGGATCTGCGGAGATGTTTGCATTTGGAAGCCATCTGAAAAAACACCACTTTGTGGTATCGCCTGCCAGAACATCATCGCTGAGGTAATCCGCGAAAATAACCTTCCGGAAGGGATATCATGCTTGATCAATGGCGATTATAAAATCGGGGAATTAATGACCGCTGACTCGAGAATTCCATTGGTATCCGCCACCGGATCGACCAGGATGGGTAAGATTGTGGCGCAGGCCGTTGCGGGAAGATTGGGAAGATCTCTTCTAGAGCTAGGGGGTAACAATGCAATCATTGTAACGCCGGACGCAGATATCAAGATGACTGTCATCGGTGCAGTATTTGGCGCAGTAGGGACGGCCGGACAAAGGTGTACATCAACCAGGAGGTTGATCATCCACGAAAGTATTTATGACAAAGTAAAAGATGCTATTGTTGCGGCTTATGGGCAACTTAAAATAGGTAACCCTTTAGACCAGAACAATCACGTGGGGCCGCTGATCGATACGCAGGCAGTGGATTTGTATAATAAGGCATTGGAAAAAGTAGTTGCTGAAGGAGGCAAAATCCTGGTTGAAGGCGGTGTGCTTTCTGGAGAGGGTTATGAAAGTGGTTGCTACGTCAAGCCCGCTATCGCAGAGGCAAACAACAATTTTGACATCGTGCAACACGAAACTTTTGCACCAGTACTGTACCTGCTGAAATATACAGGCGAAGTAGACAATGCGGTTGCCATTCAAAACGGTGTAGCGCAGGGACTATCGTCTGCCATCATGACCAATAATCTCCGGGAAGCTGAACACTTCCTATCTGTAGCGGGTTCTGACTGTGGTATAGCAAATGTGAATATTGGAACGTCCGGCGCAGAGATTGGTGGTGCATTTGGCGGCGAGAAAGAAACAGGTGGAGGTCGCGAATCAGGTTCGGATGCATGGAAAATTTATATGAGACGCCAAACAAACACAATCAATTATACGACTAAATTGCCGTTAGCCCAAGGGATTAAGTTTGATTTATAGAAGGAATGCAATGCATAAATTAAAAAGGCTGCCCATCAGGCAGCCTTTTTAATTTTATATCTGTTTACCGAATATATTCCATAAAAAATCGCCATGATAAGTAAAATATATATTCCACCATCAATTGGATTGCCAGGAGGACCGGGCGGTATTGGCGGCGGCGGTCCATCAACAGGTGGTCCTGCAATGCACATCGCCGGAGCGAAGAGTGCGGTAAAAATTGTGAAAATGAATAACTTATTGGGGACAAATTTCATACACCACAAAATTATAAAATAAAACTTAGTACCAAAGCTTTGACATGTTTATTATCAAATATATAACAGTTACGATAATTCATTGGTATTGGTTCGTAAACGCGCTGCAAAATAACGGTTTTTTTAATAAATAGCAATTTGGGTTACTAAAAATATGCCCTCAATTGAATACTTCCTGTGTGAATCGCCTTACTTGTTTCACTTTTTCGTCCTTGATAGTTGACATTGATATCTAAAAATTGGGTGAGGTTCTTTTGAATCAGCAGCCTCCACGTCGTGTTTTGGCCCGGTTGTAACCCTTCAAGCATCTGGTAGGCTACCGGAGTAGAAACATCGCCTGTAAATTTATTCTGGTACAATGAAAATTCGCCATTAACGGTAAACTCTTTTTGGCCTGCGAAAGTGAATGAAGTGCCAAAACGTTGTTGTTTAAGGGATTCAAGTGCTCCTTTGACATTGTCTTTTTGCTCAAACTCATAAAATAAATCCAAACTGGCATTTTTTGAAAATAAATAAGAAAGTTTAGGCGAAAGCTGGAAAGTTTCAAGTTTAAAATTGCGCGAGCTATAATTTTCCGACTCCGTAAACGATGTCCCTGACTGGGCACCGAAATTTACCAGCCAGCTTTTTTGCAGCAAATGGGTGTATTGCAGTTGGTGAGACAATGCTTCGGTTTTCTGGGAACCGGAGGAGAGCAGGTTTTTTGCCTGGGCTGCCAGATAGTTGTAAGTGACAGAATGTTTTTGCCTGCCGCGATTGAATGACAAGCTGTTTCTCAAGTTCAGGCTCAGCCCCAGCAGTTCCGGATCGTTTGATGAAGCAAAAGGATTGAAATCGAAATTACCGTGATTATTCTCAATTTTTCGTTCTGTTAAAAATGAGGTTTGGTTATAAAAATGGGATAGGACATTTTTGTATCCTTTGCTACTCTGCCATTGCAATGGGTTTAACGTTACCGACTGGGAAAATTTATTTTGGTGTGTTTTAATGAAGATTTGGTTTGGCAGAAACACACGGACATATTTTGCCTGGTCCGTAAACTGTGCCACCTCAAATTCTTCCAGTTCCTGGATTCCATTGTCATTATAATCGTTCCAGGTATAGACGCCCTGGCCGGCATCGACTTCTACATATGAAAACTCCTGCTGAGCAATCGTTCCTGAGAAGTTTTCATAAGCGGTAGTCACCTGGATCAATTGGTTAAAAAACCGGTCATTGTATAATAACCTCGAGTTTACCGAAGGCTCATTTTCGCGCGCGGTGTCTTCATATTTTAAGTTCCGGTAGTTTGCATACAACGTCAGGTCGCTTTTATCCGTTTTGATTAGCCTTGATTTGATATAATAAGCATCGGAGGTATTTACTTTTTTGAGCAGTCCATTTTGTAAACTGTCGTTGATGCGGTGTAGGTAACCGAGTTCAACAAACACTTTTGTGGAATCGCCACGCCCAACAAACGCGCCATATTCTTTAAATTTCTGGCTTAATGGCGACAATTGCCCTGTTGCCTTTAACCGTTCCTGGTTGTCTTCGAGGCGCAAACTCCCGCCTACCCAATTCTTCCCAAAATGGTACTTGCCCTGTGTCTGGTTGCGAAGGAATTTGGAATCGGCATAATCGCTGTCGCTTTTTAAATAACTGCCGCTTTGCTGGACTGTTACTTTTTTCAGGCGAAGAGATGCGTTAACCACATGCCTTATTCCCGAAAAACTTTCTGTAAAGTCGAGCTTCTCGATTTGGTAGGTGGCCTGACCTTTCTCCGGCGACGCGAGTACCAGCCCGGCAACCACAAGGCTTTGGTCTCCTTTTGGATTGACGAGGTTCCAGTCGCGGTCGAACTCAATCGTAAATAAGCGTTCTATCGGCTGGAATTTTTGCTGGACAAACTGGTAGTCACCGAAGCCATCTAAGGTCCATTTACCCGCATAAAGCAGTTGCTTCGCATGCAGTTTTCCCGCCAATCCGTGATTGTCATTGTCGTCAAGTGAAGAATACAGGTTTTTATCACTGTTGCTGATGCCGAGTTCAAAATTCACGTCAGTACGGTCATTGGGGTTAAAACGCCCATTGACCGAAGCGACCTGAAGTTTCACCGGAGGCACCAAACGGATAATCGGCTCGTAATTTCCCTGCGGAACTCCGTTTATTGGTAAACGATACTCATAAATTTTTCCAACGGCAGTGACGGTCTTGAGGACATAATTGCCCAGGTTATTTCCAACCAATGAAAACCGGACATTGAAAAGCTCGTCATCTGGATTACTAGAGAACACAAATGTTTCGATGCCGTCAGCAATGACTTTTTTATACAGAATTTTATTGTCGGAATACGTGTCTGCGTAGGCTGATGGCGCGGTCATCGCGCCCGGATTGTCGCCCGCCGCCGCCAGTGCCTGAACTTGTCCCGCCGATAAATTCTGCTGCAAAGGCTGGTTTTTTACATCGCTTTCTGAATAGAGGGCACCGCCGATACTCCATTTTTCCTGCTCGTGCGCTGCGCCGGCATAGGTCACAAAACGCGTGTAATTTTTGTCAGAATATTGGTATTCGATGTTAATCCGCATCTCAGAGCTGATGGGAAACAGCGAGGTAAACGTGATTTCGCCCGCATTATAATCGATGACGTAATCGTTGTTTTCACCCCGTTTCAGTAAAATCCCATTGACATACACCCGCTCGGAGCCGGAAATCACAAGGATAAAAAGCTCGCCGTTCGGGCCTTTCAGTTTATACGGACCCTGATTGCCTTCCTGGCCAGTGAAACTGCTTTTGGCGTATTGGCCGCGCACCAATGCCGCAGATGCAAAAACAGTTGTCTTCTTCGCTTCGGTACCAAACTCAAAAGTGCCGGCGAGTCCCTGCACCTTTTTGTTGAAATTCAAAAATCGGGATTTGCGGTTTTCAAGAAAAAGATCACCGGCGCGGATGCTCCATTTGTCGCTGAAAAGTTCAATAAATATCTGGTCAAATTCATCGAGTTTCTGCGAATAGCCGCCTTCCTGCAGGGGAATATTTGTGTCCTGGATTGAAGCGCGCAGACTGACTTTATCCGAAAGTTTTCCGGTAATCTGCAAATCAAGCGAAGAATTGACTGTGGCATTTTGGTTGTTGCCGACCGTGATGCCCCGCGTAATGCTGCCCGAAGTGTTCAGCCCTTCAAACGGTATGAAACGTTTTATCGGATCGCGGGAAACCGCATACAGATTGCCGTTATCAACCACTTTTCCGCGGTCATAAATGCTGTATTCTTTGGTCAGGAATTCCGGGAATTTCAGGAAACGGACGGTTAATGAATCACCAATAAAAGGAGCATCGGGGCGGATAACCAGGTTTCCCTTGGCAAAATCGACTTTGTAAAAAACCGAATCCAAAGGCACGTTATTCCCGTCGAGTAATTTGAAAAAAGTAGGGTTGATGCTGACGGTGTCAATCCGGATCGTATCGCTCACAGCACGGATTTTCCTGTTTTTATATGGCGTCGTGATTTCCTGGCCATACATCCCGGAAAGAAACAAGACCGCAAAAACCGCAAGCAACTTTTTCAACATCTGTTACAACGTGGATTTAATTAGAAAATTTGATTGACAGAAAATTGGGAAAAGAGGCAATTAGAAATGAGATAATTAGAAAATGAGATAATTAGAAAATGAGGCAATTAGAAAATGAGATAATGGAGCTGGATTTCTTTTAAAATTATCTGATTTCCACATCATCTAATTAACTTCCTTCGTCACAATCTGCATCGTTTCACGGCTCATCTGTTTGAGCAAGACCTGTTTGTTCTTTTCGACAATTTTTGCCGCTTTCTCGTCAAAATGGCGAATGGTATATAGCGACACATTTTCGTTATAAGACACTTTGAATTTCTTTGAAAGCACGGTTTTCAATTCGCTGAAATTGCCAAATTTATCCTCAATACAAACTGAAAAACTGATGGCCGAATTCTGAATCAGGCTTACTTTCATCTTATATTGGTGCAACAGCGCAAAAATCTCACTGATATTTTCCTCCATAATAAAAGAGAAATCGATAGACGACAACGAAATCAGCAACTGCTGCTTCTTTACGATAAAACACGGAAGCTGCGGATCGAGATCGGCGCCTTTGGAGACGCTCGTTCCCGGAAGTTCCGGATTCAGGAACGATTTTACAAACAACGGGATTTCTTTCCGTTGCAGTGGCTGTAAGGTTTTTGGGTGAATGACCGTAGCGCCATAAAACGCGAGTTCAATCGCCTCACGATATGAAATCTGGTTCAGCAACGACGCATTTTCAAAATACCTCGGATCGGCATTCATCACGCCGGGCACATCCTTCCAGATCGTAACACTTTCCGCATTCAGGCAATACGCAAAAATCGCAGCGGTGTAATCTGAACCTTCCCGGCCTAACGTCGTCGTGAAGTTGTTTTCATCAGAGCCTAAGAAACCCTGCGTAATGTTCAGGATTTTGCGCTTCACGTTTTTTGAAATGTTTTTCTGCGTCGACTCCCAGTCTACATTGGCATCGCGGTAGGTGTTGTCGGTTTTGATGTAATTGCGTACATCGATCCAGTTCGTCTTAATGCCCATATAATTCATATAATGCGCGAGGATGGTTGTCGAAATCAACTCGCCCATACTCACAATCTGGTCGTACACGAAATTGTAATTCGGCGATTTGTTTTGCGACAGGAAGTATTCCAGATCGCCAAAAAGCTTGTTCACGTCTGTGAAAACGGCATGCTTTTCGTCATCAAATAACTCGAGTACAATCTGGTTGTGGTATTTTTTCACCTCCTGAACAGATGCCTGCAATTCCTTCGACTTGTCAAAGTAATTCCTGATGACGACTTCAAGCGCGTTCGTCGTTTTTCCCATCGCCGATACGACGAGCAACACGTCTTCATAACCCACTTTCTGCAATACGTCATACACGTTCCGTACACCGGCAGCATCTTTTACCGACGCACCGCCAAATTTGAATATTCTCATCCTGTTAGTTAAAAGATTTAAAATTGAAAGATTTAAAGATTTGAAAGAAACGCTTCAATTCCTTCCTGATTCATATTCACCACACACCAATCGGGTAAAATTCGTGCACCCGACTTTTCATAAAAATCTATCGCCGGCGTATTCCAGTCCAGCACATTCCATTCGATCCTGCGCACGCCATCTCTTTTGCCCTGCGCAATTATTTCGGCATATAATTTAAAACCCAGGCCTGAACCGCGCATTGACTCCGTCACAATAAGGTCTTCGAGGTGAATCGTACGGCCTTTCCATGTCGAATAACGGTAATAATACAGCGCCATCCCCACGATCTTTCCGTTTTCCTCGGCGACCAAAGTCTGGAACAACGGATTTTCCCCAAAACCATCGCGCTCCAAATCGGCTACGGTAACCACAACCGCGTCGGGTTCTTTTTCAAAAACCGCAAGTTCCTTTATCAGTTCTAAAACCGATGGCATGTCTTCTCTGAGTCCTTTTCGTATCATTTTTTTGAGGAGCTAATTCCCGCTTTCGCCTTTATCTTTGCTCGTGCCTCGCAAAGGATATCGGCTCTATCGGGGCTAGCGATTTGTCGTTATGGGAAACAAATATACAAATCCCGAAAACTATCTTCCCAAAATCATCCCGATTTCACAAAAAAACAGATATTTTTGCTGCAAACTAACTACAACGATTTCGTAATGGAAGAACGCAACAAAACTTTAGGGGAATTCATCATTGAAAATCAAAAAGCCCATCAATATTCTTCAGGGGAATTATCAAAAATCATCAACTCCATCAGGCTGGCGGCGAAAGTCGTCAACTACAAGGTCAACAAAGCTGGATTGGTGGACATCGTAGGCGCCGCAGGGGAGCAGAACATCCAGGGCGAAGACCAGCAAAAACTCGACGTGTATGCGAATGATACATTTATCCAGACCCTGATTAACCGGGAAATTGTATGTGGCATCGCTTCGGAAGAAAGTGACGATTTTATTACGGTCTGCGGAATGGACAATGGACACAACAATAAATATGTTGTATTGATGGACCCGCTTGACGGCTCTTCCAATATTGATGTGAATGTGTCGGTGGGGACGATTTTCTCGGTTTTCCGAAGGATTACACCAATTGGGACGCCTGTAAAGCTTGAAGATTTTCTGCAGCCGGGTACGGCACAGGTGGCCGCAGGCTATGTGATTTATGGAACATCGACAATGCTTGTTTATACGACTGGGCATGGTGTAAACGGTTTCACGCTGAATCCCGCGATTGGTACTTTCTACCTTTCGCATCCGAATATGCAGTTTCCAAAAGACGGGAACATCTATTCAATCAACGAAGGGAACTATGTACATTTCCCGCAAGGCGTAAAGAATTACATTAAATATTGCCAGCTTGAGGAAGGGGACCGTCCTTATACCTCACGGTATATCGGAAGCCTGGTTTCGGATATACATAGAAATATCATCAAAGGCGGAATCTACATTTACCCAACCAGCTCCAAAGCACCAAAAGGGAAACTAAGGCTAATGTATGAATGCAATCCGATGGCGTTTATTGCAGAGCAGGCCGGCGGAAAAGCTTCAGACGGTTTTGGGCGCATTATGGAAATTCAGCCAACTGAATTGCACCAGCGCGTGCCATTTTTCTGCGGAAGCTATAATATGGTGGAAAAAGCAGAGGAGTTTATGGGGATTGATAATTAACAATTAATAATTAAAACAGTAGGGGATATTGTGTATGCGTTCAAAGAATTATAATGAAAAAATCCTGTCAGATTTTAAAATGACAGGATTTATATCGGATATGTGAGACAATTATTAACTATCAATTATTAATTGTTAATTGTTAATTATTTGTTCATATGCTCCATCTCATACATAAAAGTATCTGAATCTACTTTTTGATCGATAAGAGACAATGCCTTGTTTACGATGTGGTCGGCATTTCCGGGTGTAAAACCTAACGCCAATGCAAACTTCCGAAGCAGCACATCTTGTTTATCTCCTAAATGATGGTCTACGTGAACCATACGGGCCAAATCATACAGGCGCTCCAGCCTGTGGGAATACAAATACGGCGGATTGATCGGGTACTTCAACGGATTTTCAAGGATTTCCTCATACTCCTCGTTGGTAATTTCCAATCTTCCCGCAAGTTTATCCAAAAATGATTTTTCTTCAGGGGCTATAATGCCATCGGCCAATGCCACGCGCACAATCGCTGAAAAATGTCCTTTGTTCCTTGTTTTAAATTCGCTATCAAATAAATCTGAAAATGACATAATTATTTTTGGTTTAGTTTTCTGCAAATATAATTCTATTTCGTTTTTAATTAAAGTTAATTGCAAAGATTTTACCCAATTTGAACAACAATCGCCTTAAAATGACACCCCTTTTTTCGAAAATAATTGTATGTTTGGACACCCTAAAACAATAACCTATGATGTCCGAATTTTGGAATTATTTTCAGATTGGATTGCGGCATGTGCTTGATATCAATGCCTACGACCATGTTTTATTTCTTATTGCGCTGACCGTCCCCTATGCATTTAAAGACTGGAAAAGGGTCTTGATACTCGTCAGTTTTTTTACCCTCGGACACACGCTGGCGCTCATTCTTTCGGTTTACGGCATGATAACCGTCAAACCAGATCTGGTGGAATTCCTGATCCCAATTACCATACTGGTTACTGCCTTGTTCCATCTTTTTACCGCTGGCAAGTCGTCGAAAACGGAAAGCATCAGTATCATTGGATTTATTACCCTGTTTTTCGGAATCATTCATGGACTCGGATTTTCGAATTATTTCAAAGACCTGCTTCCGGGAAAAGCATCGGACAAACTGCTGCCGCTGCTGGAATTTGCACTCGGAATCGAGTCTGCCCAAATCATCGTGGTGTTGATCGTACTTATTGTGTCATACGTTGTTCAGACATTCTTCAGATTTTCACGCCGCGACTGGACCCTGGTCATGGCGTCCTTTGTTACCGGCGTCGTGCTGCCTATGATCGTTAACCATTGGCTATGGGGCAAACATTAACAACAGGAAACGGTAATTCGAAAGAAATTCGTTTACTTTCGCGACAATAAAAAATAAAGTACTTTTGCCGTAATATGAGCATCGAAAAAAGGAACAGATATGACCAGGCTTACCTTCGTATTGCGAAGGAATGGGGCGATTTGTCTTATTGCCGGCGCAAACGTGTGGGTGCAATTATTGTCAAGGACCGGATGATTATTTCCGATGGGTATAATGGTACGCCGAGCGGTTTCGATAATTGCTGCGAAGATGATGAAGGCCTGACACAATGGTATGTGCTGCATGCGGAAGCCAACGCAATCCTGAAAGTAGCGCGGTCCACACAATCCTGCGAAGGGGCTACTTTGTATATTACACTCTCTCCTTGTAAGGAATGCAGTAAGCTGATCCATCAATCCGGAATCAAGCGGGTCGTTTATGCGAACGGTTACCGGGACGATTCAGGAATACAGTTTTTACTCAAAGCCGGCGTCGAAGTTACCCACCTTCCTGAATAAATCAAATGAAAAAAGACAGACATTATTTACCCATACTGATCTTTACGACGCTCGCTTTAGGGATGGTGCTTGGCACTTTGCTGAATATTCCCATCGATAGGGAAAGTGTTACCGCAAACAACCACAAAAACAAACTCAACCGGCTTATTGATTTTATAGAAACAGAGTATGTCGACGACGTCAATACCGATTCTATTGTCGACCTCACCGTCAATAACATCCTGGATAAACTAGATCCCCATTCTGTCTACATCGCCAAGAACGAAATGGAAGAAGTATCGCAAAGCATGAAAGGGGATTTCGTCGGAATCGGAGTGAATTTCTATATGTACAACGACACGGTATCGATTATCAAGCCCATGCCTGATGGTCCATCTGCGAAAGCCGGAATCATCGCGGGAGACCGGATACTTTATGCAGGAAAAGACAAGCTTTTCGGCAGGAAACTTTCAACCGAAGATTTGTTTTCCAAACTCAAAGGGGAAGCCGGTTCAGAAGTAAAGCTTACCATTTATCGCAAAAGCGAAAAAAGGCGTTTTGAAGTCAATGTAAAACGAGACGTCGTGCCGATAAAAAGTGTCGATGTGGCGTTGATGATTGATAAATCTACGGGTTACATCAAGATCAATAGGTTTGCCGAAACGACGTATGATGAATTCCATAAAGGATTGATGCAGCTGAAGAAAGCCGGCGCGAAGAACATGATTGTCGATGTCCGTGACAATGGCGGCGGCTATCTCGAAAAAGCAGTTGAAATCGCTGACGAATTCCTGTCTAAAGGCAGGCTCATTGTTTTTACTAAAAGCAAGAAAGGCAAGGTAGAAAAGACTTTTGCTTCTACCAAAGGCGATTTTGAAAGTGGCAACCTTTATGTGCTGGTCAACGAGAACTCGGCGTCTGCAAGCGAGATCTTCGCAGGAGCGATACAGGACAATGACCGCGGAACCATTGTAGGCAGAAGGACATTCGGGAAAGGGCTTGTACAGCGGGAAATGGGTTTTGATGATGGCTCGGCAGTGCGTTTAACCGTCGCACGCTACTATACACCCACCGGCCGCTCCATCCAGAAATCATATAAAAAAGGCAAAGACGAATACTATAAGGACTTTGACCGACGCTTTGAAAGTGGCGAACTATATAAAAAAGACAGCATTAAGATAGCAGACACGCTTAAATTTAAAACGCCCAAAGGAAAGATTGTCTATGGCGGCGGCGGCATTGTGCCTGACGTGTTTGTGCCGCTTGAAACCGAACATGGAGATGAAAGCCTGGGCTATATGATGCAGTCCGGTGTTGTGGGGTATTTTGTTTTTGAGCAACTCGAGAAAAACCGCTCGCAGTTTAAAGGCATGTCTTATGAAGGCTTCCTGAAATACATGAATGGCAGTGATGTGTATTATGCTAATTTCCAAAAATACCTTGTAGACAACGGCGTAAATGTACGCTTGGATCACGCTAAGGAATTGGTGAAAAGGTATATTGTCGCCGAGTTCGCGCAGCAGTTATTTGGTGAGCAAAAATACTTTGAAATTACATTGGCACACGATGCCATGATAAAATCGATACTGAACAAGCCCGCTACTTCCTGATGCTGTCGTGGGATTGGCTCTGATTGCCGTCGTTCCATTCGGTAAGGATGTCGGTGGCTACTGCGGCACCACTTCCCGCGGCAATCGCAAGCTGGCTTCTCCATCCGGCAAGTGTTCCGGTTACGAACAATCCTTCCGATACTTTATGGTCGACATTCTTTAATTGAATCCGGTTTTTCTCAGGAATGGCCTTTTTATGGGGCTCGACAAAATCCATTAGACCGTCAATCGCAAAGGTATTTACCCAGCCAATGGCCACTACTACCGATTTGGTTTTGTAGGAACTTTTGTTGGTGATTACCGTAAATTCTGGAAACTGTCCTGATACTGCCGTTACCTTTTCGTTGGGAAGCTGACGCACATGAGGATACAATGCTGAAAGCTGGCTCAGGCTGCTGATGAGCAAATCGGCTCCGGTAGTCCCGGGCGCAATGCCGTAAGCATTATTGAACAATGCTTCCTGAAGGTTTGAGGTTTTTTGGTGGGTAAAAATTCCGATTTTCTTACCGGAACCGTATGGCTTGTTGACCGCTGAACCTAAAACAAGGGCGCAGGACACGCCTGAAACGCCACCGCCAATGATCAGCACATCGTACATGAAATTATTGGTTTTTTGATTTTTGCTCAATCATTTTCGACATTCTGAAAATCATCAAAATGAACACAGCACAAAACGATGCAAGAATTCCAATCAGTGCCACAAGACTGTCGCCTTCAAATAAATTGTTGAAGTTCAACATGGTAATATTGAAGACAATCAATGCCAACGCGAAAAAAATTAGTATAGTGGTGAAAATTTTCATTTTATTTTAGATAATTTTTATCGAAAGTAATAAAAAATTAATTAGGCAAATAAAGCTTTAACATTGGAAGCAAATAATTTAACAGCAATCGCAAGCAATACCACGCCAAATGCCTTCCGGATGACGCCCAGGCCATTTTTTCCGAGTAGTTTTTCTATCCGCCCTGAGACGCGTAAAACGAAATAAACCAATACAATATTGATGACGATAGCGATGATGATGTTCACCGTGTGAAACTGCGCACGCAACGACAACAGCGTAGTCATGGTTCCCGCGCCGGCGATCAGCGGAAAGGCGAGTGGTACGATCGAAGCGGAACCCGACTCCTCGTCTTTGTAAATCCGAATGCCGAGAATCATTTCCAACGCCAGGAAGAACAAGACAAACGCACCGGCAACTGCAAATGAATTGACGTCAATCCCAATCAGGTTCAGGAGTTCTTCGCCGACAAATAGAAACACGATCATGATAAACGCAGCGACCAAAGATGCTTTTTCCGATTCAATGCGGCCATGCTTTTTCCGAAGGTCCACAATGATGGGTATCGAGCCAACGATGTCGATCACGGCGAAGAGCACCATGGTGACCGTAATTATTTGCCTGATATCGAAGTTCATAGTGTGGTTTTATGCGGCAAAATTATTGCTTTTAAGTCGTATAGAAGCTAAAATTGCGTTAATATTGATACATTTGGAAAGTATAAAGAACATATCCTGTGAAAAAAATTACGCTGATTGTCCTGTTGTTGTTTGGATTCCTTGCGAACGCTCAACTTATCGAAGAACACCTCTATGAAGAAGGCGTGGTCACAAGGGTTAATTTCCCTGGGATCGGAGAAAAATATTACCTTATTGATAGTAATAACGGGCGTGTAAAATTTTTCAATGCAGACCATAGCGATTGGATGACCATTGAACTGAATCTTGCGCCGGGCTTTCAATACTTACAGATTGGCAATGTGTCTTCGGACGTATTTAATTCAGACAGTCAGATAGAAATAACAGTGGAATATCTCACCGCTGATTTCACATATGTTTCACAAGTATTGGCTGCCGATGGTACAGTACTTTACAGCGGCAATTTCACTATAAATGTAGACCAGACGGATGGACTAGCCCCGAAGATGTTTATGCCTTACGGAGATTCCGAACAGGTGTATTCTTTGCCGGGTTTTAATTTAGAACATACATATCCTTCAAAACAATTGCATCGCATAAATCTCGAAAACTCAGGAGAGAAGTATGTCTATTTCGACAATAACACAAGTACCGCAAATTTGTTCAACGCAGACCATACACCTTGGAAAACCATTAATTGTCCTAAACCGGATAATTTCGAGTATGGCACGTACTACCTCGTGTCTGAAACAAAGTTTAACGCCGATCCTCAACTTGAGATAGCTTATAGTTACCTGCTTTACGAAGCCCCGGTTGTGGTTGAACAAAATAGCCGTGTTGTAAATGAGTCGTCGACATTGATTACGATACCCAATTCGGGATCGTTCTGGTTCAGTATGTTGCAGGGTTATGAAACGAAATTTGAAGTATTAAATAATTTTACATCCAGCACTTACAGTACTACGATATACAGTTTGCCGGATTTAACCCCTGAAATTACCTTTACCCCTGGAATACAAAGGGTAGCATTAGCCTTGTCAGGAGAGAAATATTTCAGGATGAATGGCAACTTTCTTACGATATACAATAGCGATTATTCCTTTTGGAAAGATATCGCATTGCCGATTACTGAAGGATTTAGCCCGACGGGAATTACATTCATTTCGGAAACTACTTTTAATAATTCCCCACAAGTTGACTTTATTTTCGGGAGTAAAAAGTTTATTGATAATGGTGCAGTAATCGCATATGAAAGTAAGCTTGTTACAGAAGGTGGAACCGTGTTGCAGACTTTCCCGGATTTATATTACCTAAAATTCAGTCATATCGAGGGACTCGAAGATAAATTTATTGGCGAAATTAGTGAGTCCGGTATTTTTCCAATATCTCGAAGTTCGGTATATAGTATCCAAAGCCAATTGGCTACAGACTTTATTAATGCAGACGAATGTAGCGTTTACCCTAACCCCGCATCTTCATTTGTAAATCTTGAGATTAAAGGGAATGCGATTACAGATGCGTCTATATTTGACTTGTCAGGGAAAAGCATCGGCGGCGTAAAAGCGGCCAACATTAAAGGTGTCGATGTCTCGGCTTATTTGTCAGGGGTATATTTTATACATCTGACAGATGCCGACGGAAATAAATCAGTAAAAAAATTAATTATTTCACATTAGGCTGGGGCTGAACGCTGAAATTTTTCACGTCGAACCCCACAATTCGGCTACGCCCAATTCCAAATCCAATTTGGTGCCGTATATTTGCCGCATGTTTCAATTAGGCAAAACCATCGTTTCAGAAGAGATTTTACAAAATGACTTCGTATGCAATCTTTCCGCATGCCAGGGCGGCTGTTGTGTCGACGGTGACGCAGGCGCCCCTTTAAGCAAAGAAGAAACAAAAATCCTCGAGGAGATTTATCCAAAGGTAAAACCGTTCCTGCGCAAGGAAGGTATTGCCGCTATTGAAGCGCAGGGCACCTGGATTGTCGGAACGGATAATGACCTCGAAACCCCTTTAATTGACAATAAGGATTGTGCGTATGTGATTTTCGATGGAAAAACTGCGCTTTGCGGCATTGAGCAGGCGTATAACCAGGGAATTGTGGATTGGAAAAAACCCGTGTCGTGCCATTTATACCCCATCCGCGTGAAGGATTTTACGGAATTCGCCGCAGTGAATTACGACCGCTGGGACATTTGCGATCCGGCTTGTGCGTTAGGTGCCGAACTCGAAGTCCCCGTGTATAAATTCGTAAAGGAAGCGCTCATCAGAAGGTTCGGCGAAGACTGGTATATGGAGCTTGAAAAAGTCGCTTCAGAGCTTAAGAAATAATTCTCCCTTTTTACTTTCAACATTCAATTTGGCGTGGGGTGGAATTCCTTTATTCTATGGGACTTGGCGTCAAAACACTAATTTTAAACCGCTGTTATCCAGTAAATTGTAAATTATAAGTTATTCCTGAGCAAACACACACTTTGTTAAAAACTCAGCGTTATTGTGGATAAGTTTGGCTTTTTTTGGCTTTCATAAACCGTGCGAAATGACAATCTTTGTATCACTCCGAACGCAGGATCAAAACCCCCTTTTAATACTCAAAAGTTAACAAATTATGTTGAGGCCAGAACCAATCTTACAGGAAAACAAGAACCGATTTGTAATTTTTCCGATCAAACACCACGATATCTGGGAATGGTATAAAAAAATGGAAGCCAGCTTCTGGACTGCCGAGGAAATTGACCTGTCACAGGACTTAAACGATTGGAACAACAAACTGAACGCTGATGAGAAATATTTCATCAAGCACATCCTCGCTTTTTTCGCAGCTTCTGATGGCATCGTGAACGAAAACCTCGCCGAGAATTTCGTCAGTGAAGTGCAATATGCTGAAGCCAAATTCTTTTATGGCTTCCAGATCATGATGGAAAACATCCACAGCGAAACCTATTCCCTGTTGATTGATACTTATGTAAAAGACGAGGCCGAGAAAGACGATCTTTTTAATGCATTGGAAGTGTTTCCTGCCATCAGGAAGAAGGCAGACTGGGCATTGAAATGGATTGAATCGGAATCATTCGCGGAAAGGCTGATTGCGTTTGCTGCCGTAGAGGGAATTTTCTTTTCCGGTGCGTTCTGCTCCATTTACTGGCTGAAAAAACGCGGCTTGATGCCAGGTCTTACCTTCTCTAACGAATTGATTTCCCGTGACGAAGGCGTTCACTGTGATTTTGCAGTGCACTTACACAACCACCATCTGGTGAATAAAGTACCAAAAGCCCGTATCCGCGAAATTATCGTAGATGCGTTGAACATCGAACGCGAATTCATCACCGAATCGCTTCCGGTAAGCCTTATCGGGATGAATGCCAATTTAATGACACAATACCTCGAATTTGTTACCGACCGCCTGCTGGTGGAACTCGGTTGCAAACGGGAATACAATACTTCGAACCCATTTGATTTCATGGACATGATCTCATTACAGGGGAAAACGAATTTCTTTGAAAAGAAAGTATCGGAATACCAGAAAGCCGGCGTGTTAAACAGCGGCAGTGGTAACGATGTTGACGCACAAAAGATTAGTTTCGACGCCGATTTTTAAACAGCTATCAGCCCCTCAAGCCATCAGCGTTCAACTTATGCAGTGCCCGTTGATGTATTTTGTTGTGTCGTATTCAGGCTAAAATTCACATAATTCAAGCTAATGGCTGATGGCTGACGCCTGACAGCTAACAGCTAACAGCTAAAAATTACAAATAACCCGAACCCAGGGAAGGGATTCCCTGATTCACAAAACAGAAAGCTTATGTATGTAGTAAAAAGAGACGGCAAGAAAGAGCCGGTAATGTTCGACAAGATTACCGAACGCATCAAGAAATTGTGTTACGGATTAAACCATTTGGTCGATCCGGTGAAAGTGGCCATGCGTGTCATCGAAGGTTTATACGATGGCGTATCCACTTCAGAACTCGACAATCTTGCAGCCGAAACCGCCGCGTCCATGACCATCGCGCACCCTGATTATGCGCAATTGGCCGCCCGGATTGCCATTTCAAACCTGCATTCCAATACGAAGAAATCCTTCTCGGAAACGATGAACGAGATGTATCACTACGTGAACCCAAGAACCGGGATGGCGTCGCCACTGCTTTCAGAAGAAGTGCATGAAGTGATCCAGAAGAATGCAGAATTCCTGGATTCGCATGTGATTTACAACCGTGACTTTAATTATGACTATTTCGGGTTTAAGACGCTGGAGCGTTCTTACCTGCTCAAGATAAATGGCAAAATCGTAGAACGCCCGCAGCACATGCTGATGCGTGTTTCCGTGGGGATTCACCTCGATGACCTGCAGTCGGTGATTGAGACCTACGATTTGATGTCCAAGAAATTCTTCACCCATGCTACCCCGACCTTGTTCAACGCCGGAACGCCAAAGCCACAAATGTCTTCGTGCTTCCTTTTGGCGATGCAGGATGACAGTATTGATGGCATTTACGATACGCTGAAACAAACTGCCAAAATTTCGCAGTCTGCCGGCGGTATCGGACTTTCTATCCACAACGTAAGGGCAACGGGATCGTATATCCGTGGTACAAATGGAACTTCAAACGGGATCGTACCGATGCTGAAAGTGTTTAACGACACCGCACGCTACGTAGACCAGGGTGGCGGAAAACGCAAGGGAAGTTTTGCGATTTACATCGAAACCTGGCATGCCGACATCTTTGATTTCCTGGATCTGAAGAAGAATACCGGAAAAGAAGAAATGCGCGCGCGTGATTTGTTCTTCGCGATGTGGACTTCGGATTTGTTCATGAAACGCGTGCAGGAAGATTCATATTGGACCTTGATGTGCCCGAATGAATGCCCTGGACTGTATGATGTATACGGCGAGGAATTCGAGAAACTATACATCTCTTACGAAGAGCAGAACAAAGGACGCAAAACCATCAAGGCGCGTGAATTGTGGGAGAAAATCCTCGAATCACAAATCGAGACCGGAACGCCATACATGCTGTATAAGGATGCGGCAAACCGCAAATCGAACCAGAAGAATCTGGGAACCATCCGTTCGTCAAACCTGTGTACCGAGATCATGGAGTACACCTCCAAAGATGAAATTGCGGTATGCAACCTCGCGTCGCTTTCCCTTCCCATGTTTATCGAAGACGGTAAATTCAACCACGATTTGTTATACACGGTAACTAAACGCGTGACGAAAAACCTGAACAAGGTTATTGACCGCAACTATTATCCGGTGCCTGAAGCAGAAAATTCAAACATGCGCCACCGTCCGGTAGGATTGGGTGTGCAGGGATTGGCGGATGCGTTTATCATGCTGCGCATGCCGTTTACATCGGATGAAGCCAAAGCATTAAACCAGGAAATTTTCGAGACGTTATACTTCGCCGCCGTAACCGCATCGATGGAAGCTGCGAAAGAAGACGGACCATACTCCACTTTTGAAGGCTCACCGATTTCCAAAGGCGAATTCCAATACAACCTTTGGGGACTGAAGGACGAAGAGTTGTCCGGTCGTTGGGATTGGGCTTCATTAAGAAAAGAAGTAATGGAACATGGCGTACGCAACTCGTTGCTGGTAGCGCCAATGCCAACGGCATCGACTTCTCAAATCTTAGGAAACAACGAAGCATTTGAACCGTATACTTCAAATATCTATACCCGCCGCGTATTGTCAGGCGAGTTCATCGTCGTGAACAAACATTTGTTGGAAGACCTTGTAAGCCGTGGCTTGTGGAACGAAGATCTGAAACAGGAAATCATGCGCCACAATGGATCGGTACAAAACATCGAGCGTATTCCGCAGGACTTAAAGGATCTGTACAAAACCGTTTGGGAAATGTCTATGAAAGACATCATCGACATGTCGCGCCACAGAGGGTACTTTATTGACCAGTCGCAATCGCTGAACCTGTTTATGCAGGATGCGAATTATGCGAAACTGACCTCCATGCACTTCTACGCCTGGCAATCGGGATTGAAAACGGGAATGTATTACCTCAGGACCAAATCGGCGGTAGATGCGATCAAGTTTACGCTGAACAACGACAAGAAAGAAGAAACCATTCCGTCCGTACAGGAACCGGCACCAATGTTGAAACAGGAAGTAGCTGCGCCCGCCGTTGAGGTCGAAGCGATCAATGCGGATGAATTTCGCGCGATGATTGAGCGTGCGAAAAGCTCGGAGCCGGATGATTGTGAGATGTGCGGATCGTAATAATTAATAATTAACAATTAATAATTACGAATTGAAATTCCTAATTTGAAATTAAACAGGATTTTAGACTTTAATTGTATATTTGAAACAGCTGTCGTCAAGGCGGCTGTTTTGTTTTATTAAAAATGTTATATTTTTAAAAGAAAAAAATGGAAACCAAAGATTTATCAGGATACAGTGACGCCGAAAAAATTGTACTCGCTGAGCAATTGTGGGACAGTGTTTCTAAAAAGGACCTGGCAGTGACTGAGGAAACACAGCAGGAATTGGAACAAAGGCTTGAGAGACTTGACAATGGAAAATCGCAATTGTATACCTGGGATGAGGTTAAGAACTATCTGAGGCAGAAAAGATAATGTATCAGGTTCATTTTATCAAGGAAGCACTGTGGGATGTAGAAGACATTCTTTTCTGGTATGAAGAACAAAGAAAGGGATTGTCTTATGATTTTGAATTGTGTTTCGAAGCTGGAATAGATGAGATAATCAGAAGCCCTGATTCTTTCCAAAAGAAATATAAATCGATTAGGATAAAATATATCGCCAGATTTCCTTACGGGATACATTATATGATAAAAGGGGACAGTATCACGAATATTGGTATATTTCATACTTCACGCACGCCGAAAAACTGGGCGAAAAGGTTATAAACTTTTTAAATACATTTGCCAGTGCATTAAATGCGGCTGTTTTGTTTTTTTGAAGCTGTTCCCGCTTTCCGCTACTATCTTTTCCCTGCTAAAGGAGCAGGAAAAAGGATAACCGCTGCAATCGGGGCTAAGGCGATTCCCTAAACTCAAAGTTTATCATTCAACATGATAAAGAGTATTTTGAGTCAAGAACAATGATTAACGAACATAGAAATAAAACCATGGACAAACCAAAAAAAGGGGTCTACACCGGACTCATAGAAAAAGACGAATTCGGGAACTACTTCTGCGGGGAATACCTGCTCGACTACAAATACACCGAAGCCGGCAAATTCAAGGTCGGTGACGAAGTCAACATCAAATCTGTGATCGCGAATCCAAGCGATGCCAGCGCGGGCTGGTACCCGAAGAAGTCACGGGACTTTTTCCTGTCGAATCTGAAGGAATAGGCAGGTGCAATTTTATGCGACCCAATACATGTATGCCGTGCACCGGAACCGAATGGTGCATTTCTTCGTCGATAATTTTATTCTGTACTTCATTCCGTTTGTACTTATTATGGTATTCGTGCCCACTCACAATGGTATTGCTGTTTACGAATCCAATGCCGCCGACCCGACAGGGCACAGCCGCGGCTTTCCGGGCATCATCGCATGGATTTATTATTTTGGGTACTGCCTTTTTTTGAGGGCCTGTTCGGGAAGAGCCCCGGAAAATTCCTTGCTAGGTCGTCGTAGACGATTATGGTGACAGACCTCCGCTGCAAAACATCCTGACACGAACATTTCTCAGGCTGATCCCATTTGAGGCTTTCTCCTTTCTGGGTGCCTGGTGCCGCGGCTGGCACGATCGCTTTTCGCATACCTATGTGGTGGGTGAACAGGACCTAAAAACCGCCAAAGCCGAGTTTGAAAACCAATACCATGAAGCACTGGCAGCAGCTCCATTTATGCAAACGCGGCTACCCAATTTGTGAGGGCAAATCCAATCAATGCCAGCGCAGACTAATTCCTAAAGGGCCCAGGGATTCTTTTTATCAAGCCTAAAGGAATTGGGCGGCAGCATTTTGTGCAGATAAACCCATAAGACCCAAAATTAGGGCAGCGATGTTTTTAAAATATACATCATGTGCCTGATAAAGATTTTAAAACGGTCTGCCGTCATAAATATCCCCGCTAAACAACCAAAAGTTGCCAAATAATTGGGAATTTGCATTCAATTACTTTGAAATTGACTGTCCCCCGAACGAATATGATGCCCATCCGAATCTTATTGGTTGATGACCATCCACTTATCATTGAGGGATACAGGACCATTCTGCTTCAGACCATAAAAACAGATATTGAAATCTTCACCTCGTATTCGATTGAAAATGCGTATCAGATCATTTTCGACGAAATAGCGCCCAAACGATTCGACATCATCCTTCTCGACATCAGCATGCCTCCTTTCAGGGAAAAGAGAATTGACAATGGACTGGCATTGGGGAAGCTGATACGCGAGACACACCCGGCAGTAAAATTAGTCGTCCTGACCATGCACGGGGAGCCCATAGTCTTGTTCAATGTCTATGAAACCCTGCGCCCAGAAAGCCTTATGGTAAAAACGGACATTGATTTTAAAGGATTTACACTGGCTTTTGAAAATGTGATTAATGGCGAGGAATATTTTAGTGAAACGGCCAGGAACGCCATCCGGACGCTAAACCTGCAAAACTTCTGCAAAGATGAGATCAACAGGAAAATACTTTTGATGATTTCCGAGCGCTTTACGATAAAGGATATCGCGCATGCTCTCAAGATTTCTGAAAGTACCGTCGAGAAAAGGAAGGCAATCATCAGGGATTTCCTGAATATAAAAGATGGCAAGGACACGGAAATAATCCTTGTAGCAAAAAGCCTGGGGCTGTTGTAAGGTGTCTGAATTTACGGAAAAACCCGTAAAATAGATTGCTTTAACGGTATTACATTAGTTCCACATAGTTTACTAACAATTTAATACTTTGACAAAATGAAGAAAGCAGTTTTCACACTATTGGCATTTTTAATGCTGGGCACCTCATTCGCAGAATGCCGGTCGCTCAACCTCGGATTTGTGACGATTATTTCCGGTACCTACCAGGTGCTTGTGCAAACTGGCTACGACCAAAACCTAAACCCAATTTACGAACTGCAAACAAGAAAGTGCAGCGAAGGCAACAGATGGCAATGGTTTTGGGAATAGCATTATAGGGTGGTGTTTAGAAAAACGCCACCCTAAAAACAGCAAACAGACAAATGAAGAGAACCCTATTTAAATCATTACTTTTTTTTGCATTGCTGGTTGTCAGCAACACCTACGCCCAAAAAACACTGATCCAGGTGCTGGATAAAGGCGATCACGCGCCGTTGCCCCATGTGTTGTTTTACGCCAATGCAAAAGCAATCGCCACATCTGACGCGCATGGCAGCGTCACGCTTCCCAATACAATCAGCGACAGCGTCACGGTCGTCAAAGAGGATTATTATGACACCATTATTAACCTCAGGCAATTAAACGCAGATCAGATCTTTCTAAGAAAGATAGGCACGACCCAACTCACTGAAGTAGTCGTTTTAAAAAGGAATATCCAGGATATTTTAGATCAGGTTTATGCCCATGCTACCAGTTTGAAAAACATAAACTTCCCGAAATACATCCACACGTTTAATGTACTGAGCACCCGCAGCGACACCCTGCTCTTTATGAACAACAGGCTTTGTTTTGTCAAAGGGAAAGGGTGTTTCATCGAGCAGGAACATCAAATCATCTCCCATTTCACCCTGGAAAATAACATTCCGGTTTTTGACCTCGATCACTTTAAAGTCAGTTTCAACAACAATTTTACCCATGCCAACAGTCCCATAAACAGTCTCGAGTTGCTGTATGTGGCCAGGTATAGGGATGAGTTTGTCTATACGATATCCGAGGATGACGGGCTGTATAAAGTGTCATTTACGCCTCAAAAAAGCAACAAAAGTTATCCTTATTCCGGCTACATCATGATCGACAAGGAGGATCTGGGCGTTTATGAATTCAGTGCCCAAATCAGTCCCGGCCAAAACTACAAAAGGAACCTGGCCCTGCATGACGAAATCCTGAATTTCCAGATCCTGAATGAATCCAGCTACATCAGGTATGAAAAAAATGAAAACGGAAACTATGATCTCGTGAAATACGCCTACGATTGCGGGTTGAAAGCGCTTAACGGCCATTTTAAGAATGCCGTGTTTGTAAACAAATGCAGGAAAGAGCCGACTCCTGATTTCGACGCATCATCCTGCGTTTTATTTAATGTAATGACTTATGCCAAGAAATAAACCCCTGAAGAAAATTGTCAAAGCCATTGTGCTGGTCTTAATTGTTTGCATCGGTTATTTCACATTCGACAGGTGCTATGTTTCCAATGAACTCCCCTCATTTGAGTATGCAATGACCAATAACGCGTCTTTTACCAATGACAACGTACCTTACGGCAAAAAGACGGTCTTCATCTATTTTACTACGGATTGTCCGGACTGCAAAGCCATTAACAATTACCTGGATTACTTCAAATCCATTAGTGACCACGTCACCATTGTATTGGTGGCAAAAGAAACGACCACAAAAAATCTGATTGAATTTTTCGATATCAGGGAACTGTCTGATTTTACGGGATATATTTTACTGGACCAGTACGACGACTTTCCTTCTGATTTCGATTTAGGGATCTCTTACAGTTTTCCTGTTTTAAAGGCTTACGATGAAAACCAATGTTTGATCCCATCAATCAGATCGCTGGGAGACCTCAGTAAGATCTAAACGATTCACTTCACTTTGGAATTCGGGCCGTCGTGAATCCTACCCCCAAGAGTGCCCAAACCCACCGTTACAGCCGTCATTCTAAAATCATTTGGGACGCCACGCGAAATTTGGTCAAAAAAGAATTTTAATTAATTATTTTTGGACAAATAACCATCATGAACTGGGAACAACTTTTATCATTAAAGAAACAGGGCGACAAAGGCAAACGCCTCCGCAGGGAAGAACGCGATACGCGCCTCGGCTTTGAGGTCGATTATGACCGGATTATCTTCTCGGCTGCATTCCGAAGCCTGCAGGACAAGACGCAGGTGATTCCATTGTCTAAAACCGACTTCGTGCACACGCGCCTCACGCACAGCCTTGAGGTGTCTGTCGTTGGGCGGTCGCTGGGCAGGCTTGTCGGCAAGCAGATCATTGAGAAATATCCGTACCTGGCAGAAGTGCATGGTTTCCATATGAATGACTTTGGGGCGATTGTTGCTGCCGCTTCGTTGGCGCACGACATCGGGAACCCGCCGTTTGGGCATTCGGGTGAGAAAGCGATTGGCGAATATTTCTCGATTGGGAAAGGGCAGGTGTTTAAGGACCAACTCACTGCAAAGCAATGGCAGGACCTCGTCGACTTTGAGGGCAATGCGAATGGCTTTTCGGTATTGACAGCGAGCCGCCCCGGCATTGAAGGCGGACTCCGGATTTCGTATGCGACGCTTGGTGCGTTTATGAAATACCCCAAGGAAAGCCTTCCGAAGAAACCCACACCAAACATCTCGGACAAGAAATACGGCTTCTTCCAGTCGGATAAGGATTTTTTTAAGGAAGTGGCCACAGAATTGGGCATGATTCCAAACAAATCCGGCGGTGACATCGGGTTTCAAAGGCATCCGCTCGCGTTCCTCGTTGAAGCCGCCGATGACATCTGCTACACGATTATCGATTTTGAGGACGGCATCAACCTCGGCCTCGTGTCGGAAGATTATGCGTTGGAATACCTGATCAAACTCGTCAAGGACAACATCGATACTGTCAAATACAACGCGCTGACGACCAAGGAAGACCGCATCAGCTACCTGAGGGCGCTCGCCATCGGCAGCCTGATCAGCGATGCTGTCAACGTATTTGTGGAAAATGAGGAAGCGATATTGGCGGGCGATTTCCACCAGGCGCTGACGGATAAAAGCAAGTACAAAGCCCAGATGGATGACATCATCAAACTCAGTGTAAAGAACATTTACCAAAGCCGCGAAGTGATTGAGAAGGAACTCGTCGGGTACCAGATCATCCAGACGCTGCTCGATAAGTTCATCACCGCGTTCAACAACAAAGCGGCAAACAACTGCTCGAATTACGACAAGCTGATCCTGAAAATGCTGCCGGAAAAATTCCTGGAGGAAAAAGAAGACCTGTATGCGCGGCTGCTGCACATCTGCCACTTTGTGTCTTTACTGACGGATGGCAATGCGCTGGAGTTGTTTGAGACGATTAATGGGACGAAGCGCGTGTAGGGAGCTGCCAGCTATTGGCTATTAGCTGTCAGCTATCAGCTGTCAGCTAAAAGTTATACACCAATCCAATTCCGAGTACCTGCTTCAATTGTATTTTCGGGCCGACGGTGATTTGCTCGCCGTCTTTTTCCTCTTTGGCCTTGATGTCGTCGTCATAGATCAGGTTGAAGCCGATGTTGGCCCTCACGTATTGGTTCACAACAAGGTCGAGCTGTGTCTGCCAGTCGACGTCGATGTTCCCGAACTTGTTGATGTAATCGGAATACAGGGTCAGGCGGTTCTCAAACGTGATGTTCTTGAAGATTTCTTTCTTAAAGTGGCTGGTGAACAGGAAACCCAATTCGGTCTTGGCCTGCTTTCCTTTTTTCAGGCGTTCGCCCGTCACATCGTCAAAGATGGCCTTGGAGACTCCAAACGCACCTTGGTCGGCGAGGCGCTGGTCGAGCACGAGGGTGTTCTTCAGCGTGAGCGGCGAAATGTACAAATTGATTTTCTTTTCCTTATTGGAATACTCGGCACCGACACCCAGGAACGTATACGCCGGGGCAAAGGGTTTCGAGATTGCGACTTCGGTATTGGGGTAGTTGTACCCGTTTGTGAACTGGGTGTTGAAGTTGAATTTGGCCGAGTGGTACCAGTTGGATGTCGAGTCCCTGCGGTAGCCTGCGGTCGAGGAGAACTGGAATGCATCGTCGGTTTTGCGCAGCTCGATGCCGTCCTGCTTGTTGACGCCATAGCGCACGATGAGCTCATTGCCCCATTTGAAATTGCCTTTGGAGTAGATGCGGGTGAAGTTGCCCCTGACAAGGCCGGACACGGAGCTGGTCCCTCCCGCGCTCCAGTTGACGAACGCAATTTCGCTGAGGTCAAACCCGATGGAGTTCTTGTGCTGCCACGGCGACACGGAATCCGGGATCTTGACGAGCACCTTTTTCTCGATGGTGATGATGGTGTCTTTGGTCTGGGCGGCAACGTTCAGTGCGCTAAGGGCAATACAGGCCAAAAGGAGTGTGCGGGTAAGCTTCATGGGGCAAACTGTTTTTTTCTCGCCTGCAAAAATCGTAATTTCCGGTAAAATGTTGTGTTAGGGGGGGTGGTTTTTTTGCGATAACGATATCGTGGGGGCGAGTCGAAAGTCGAAAGGCGAAAGTCCAAAGTCCAAAGTCGAAAGTCGAACGGCGAAAGAACAAAGTCAAAAGTCGAAAGTCGCAGTGGGCAGTTTTCCTCACCCCCGGTCGCTCTACAATGGAGCGGTGGGGAGGACGTGTTGCGGTTGCGATTGTCGCGTTTCGCTTGCGCCTCGTTAAATAAAAAACACCGACTTTAGGAGCCGGTGTTTCGGGGAGTTGGGGGTGTGGGCAGTAGTGTCAGCTTTCGCGCATCTCGACTTTTGGGGTGCACCTGATGCCGCGTGTTACGGCGACGGTAATGACCTGGTCTTTGTAGCCGCTGCCGCTGAGGGTCAGGTTTTGGACGCCTTCTGCGAGGGAGCGCAGGAAGAACCTGCCGGTGGGGCCGGTCTGTATCGGTTTGGCAGTGGCTTCCACGCGTACTTTGATGCCTTTTAGCGGTTCGCCTGCGGCGTTGGTGACTGTACCGATGACCTGGTATGGGTGGGAGGCCAGTTTGACGATGACGCGGCGGTTGCGGTAGTTGGTGTAGTGGTCGATGTGTTTGCTGCGCAGCATTTCGAACAGCTTGTCGAGACTTTTCACGTGTTTGTCGGCGAGTGCAAAGAGGCCGTTCATCTTTTTGGTGGCATCGGCGCCGAGGACGCGGTTTTCCTGTGGCTGCAGGAGCAGGTTGTGGAAGTTGTCGCGCAGTGTCTCGAGTTCGGTGGCGGTGGTTTTGTCGATGCCATAGTCGGTGAGGTCGGGTTCGAGCAGCGTGATGGTGTCGAGCAGTTTTCCGGCTTCGGCGATGAGTTCGTTCTCGCGGAGTTTCTGCAGGTCGTGGATGACGTAGTGGAACGCGTCGGCGACGTTCTGCTTTTCGTTGTTGTGGGCGTAGGCCTGGAGGCTGCGGCCGGTTTCGAGCATAAAGTCTTCGAGGGCGGTGCGGGCGCTGGTTTTGTCGCCGGAAGACTTGTCGTTGTGTTGTGCCTGTTCGATGGCGGTTTTCTCGATGGCGGTGACGGTGGTTTTGAGGCCGGTCATGTAGTCGCTGTACTTTGGCATTTTTGCGGCTACGGTGGGATCGAGGGTGTTTTCGATTGCGGTGAGCATCCTGTACATGTTCAACCTGCTGTTTTGAGATTTTCTCATGATTTAAAAAAATTTAAGTTATTTGTTAAGTGTCTGGCCTTACGCCGATTATAAAGCGAAGACGAAAAAACCTACTTTTTTGTTACGTAAAAACATCACATTTAACAAATATTTCACTAATAAAACTAATTTAGACGCTTAAAACGAATTAAACGTTAAAATTTTAACTAAAAATTCTACTTCTTTTTTGCCGAATCTTACAAAATCATACCGCAACACGAGAGATTTGTTGCCGGTGGCTAGAGATTCGTTGCCGGTGGCGAAAGATTCGTTGCCGGTGGCGAAAGATTTGTTGCCGGTGGCGAGAGATTGGTTGCCGGTGATGAGAGAT
>NZ_NKJE01000033.1:0-9390 GCF_002256285.1 Flavobacterium sp. BFFFF1
CTGCCATATTGGTTGGTGGCGAGCCCGAGGTGTGTGCTGTACCACGCCCGCATCGCCTTTGGGTCCCTGCATTTGAAGAAGATGCCCCCGAGGCCGGTCACTTTCCGGGAGGAATCGGCTGCTTTTGTACTGTGTAGGCTTCGCGTGCCATAGCCGAGCAGAAATGCCGTAACCAGTAGTGCGATGCCCTTTGTCGTATTGATTCTCATCCGTTTTATCGGTTTTAATGGTTGACCCTGAAGCTTGGTTCACAAGGGAATGATTCCAAAATTAGCGATTAATTTCCGAAGGCCGTCACTTTAACGTCCAGGCTTTGGCGATGAGCGGCAGCCCACACCAACCCACAATGGCGGTTGCGGCGCTAAAGTGATTTCAAAATGGGACGACAGTACATCAGGTGGCTGTCATGGATCACGGCGAAAACACACGCGTTTGTCCATTCCCACAGGCACCAAATAAAAAACCCTGAAGCGTCCTTCAGGGTCTTGTTTTTGGAATGGGCAGTCGCACTACACGACCGTACCGGTCAGGTATACACTCGTGGAGGCGCGGTGCCCGCCGAGTGCGGTAAACCCGAGCCAGCAGTGTACGGCGTCTCCCGCCCAGGCATCCGGTACCGACAGGCTCAGCAGCCCTGACGAACGCTGTTCCACGTGGCTGTACAGGAACCTGGCCTTATCCGGATTGTAGACTACGGCAAGCAGCAGGTCGTTAGACACCGCCTCCGGCTGGCCGGAATTGTCGGCCCAGGTGAACTGTAGCGTACCCAAAGGCAGTGCCGTCAGCGCAGCGTCCTGTACCCCTGCCAGGTCCCCTTTGGTGATCATCACCCTGGCATAGTCGATGGACATGTCCGGGTATACGCCGGTCACCGCCTCCCTGAGGAAGAATGACGAAGCGAGGTCAAAGCGGGAGCGCTCATTGGCGGGCTGCCCGAAATAGCTGTCGAGTAACGCCCGAATCGGCGTGATAAAGCGGATGACGAGTGCAAATGCCATACGCTGCTGCAGTTGTTTGGCGCTGGCCACACGGCTGCTCCTTTTTGGGCGGCTTCTCATGACGTCTAAACCGCGCCAGTTGGCGCCTACTACCGGGCCTATTGTGCCCCTGAATCCTCCAAGGATTCCTTTTTCAAATTTTCCCATGATCTTTAATTTTTAGAAAAATGGATGAATAAAATCAGCCTGCAGGACTGCCGGGTCTTTCCCGTTGATGGACCAAAACTAAAACGCATTTTTGAGACCGCAAAGCCCGCTACCGCTATCTTCCGCGTTTTACCGTTTGTTTCCGCTTATTACCGGAAAAGGAAACAAAAGGGCAAAAATTACCGCTTTTTACCGCTTTTTACCGCCCATTTTGAATAGACTCTTGTTCCAGTTTCGTTCGAGTCTCGTTCGAGTCAGCTTCGAGAGCGATGGCAGGCAGCTTGCGACGGCCCCGAACACCCTGCACCGAAACTCGGTCGAAACCCGGCCGAAACCCCAAAATGTCACAATTAAGCATATGTTTAGAAAACATTAACATTTGTAAGAATAGCTTGTTAAATCTGGCAAAAGCACACCACAACGAAAACGATATTGTTAAAATTTTGTAAACACAGTATCAATGAATTATGGAATTATATTCCTTCGTAACAGCAATACAAGGAGCCCCAAAATCCTATGCCATAATAGTAACTAAAACTTAATCACTATGAGCAGGGTCATTATCTACACGAAAGACGTCAGCCTGATGATGGGTGTCAGCGACAAAACCGCCAGGGAAGTCATTAAGAAAATCCGTATATGCGTACGCAAGGAACCGGGCATCCCCCTGACGGTCTTTGACCTCGGGGCGTACATGAACATGGATGCGCAATACATCATCCGGATTATTAACGCGAAGTAGCGGCACCGGCAAGGCCTGTAGCGTGCCACATCCGCCAACCGCGATGTTGGGAATCAGCCCACACCCCAAAAGGGGACGGCACGCGACAACGCAGTTTTTGGCGTATTCGCACCGAATCACCACATTCCGTTGCGTTATTCTTTACAAAATCAGGGTATACCCTGATGGTTTTTTGCGGAATTGGCAATACTTTTCTGCGTGGATTGCATTATATTTATAACGCAGGGGTTGGTGCGGCATACACCACCCTTTGCTCCCGCCGCCCTGCGGGATGTTGGTAACCGAAAACAAACGAGATGATGAAACAATTACTGCTGCTGTTAGCAGTACTCCCCTTGAGCGCGCAATCCATTGACGTTGCTGAAACTACCATTAAGGTCCCGATGTTGGGTGAAGAAGTCCTGTATTACGGCCTCGCCGAGGGGGATCAACTTACCGTAAACTTCGAAGAAACCAATGGAAAGGAATTAAAAGAGTTTGAAATAGCGGAATATCCCTCCGCTTCAAAATTCATGGATTATAAAATCAAGAAGCTGGATAACCGAACAATTAGTATCAATAAGACGGCTGTTTATAAATTCCGATTGTACAATTCTTCATTAGGACCACGCATTTGCAAACTTAAAATCCAGAGGACGCCCGCTACTGTAAGCACGAAGAAATTTGATACTACCGTATACTGGAAAACGGTGAATGATACTACTTACACCACTACTCAGGAAAACTATCTGGTAAGGCGTGACACGTTAATAACCATAATTACAGATCAGGCAGCAAAGGTTCACTCAGTTGGTAATCTCAATGATAACAAGACAACCTTTGACTTTATACTACCCACAAATACTGTTGCCTGGGGATATTATATAGGGGTTAATCAGGAAGGTCAAAAAGCATATGAAGCAGCCGCTGAATTATTAAGGGCGGCCGCTGACTCCGTTATCCCAAAAACACCAATTAATCAAATAGCATCAGGTGCAATTTCCTTTATTCCAAAACTGCAATCCGGTGAAGACATCGATTTCTATATAAACGATGCGGCAAATTTGGATTTGCTAAACAGCGGCCAGTCATTCTATCCTTTGAAACGAGGTAAAGTGATTAATGATTATTCGTCTATGACTACTCCTTTGTCAGGAAGGTATTACATGACTTTCATAAATGACAACGCAGTCATGGGTGTTACGGTAAATGTAAAAATTGCGGCAGTTTCTTTTAATGATGTTTGGGGGATTAGGGAGGTGAAGAATATGGTTATTGGGAGTCGGAAGGAGCCTTACTTGAAAAATTAAAACTTTAAACAGTTTTCCTAATGAGAGTACTAACAAAATCAAGGTTTAAATTAGGTTTGGAATGTCCAAACAAATTATTCTATACTGGTAAAAAAGAATATGCTAATAAGAAACAGGAAGACCCTTTTTTACTTGCGTTGGCTGAAGGTGGTTTCCAGATTGAAGAATATGCCAGAATGCATTATCCTAATGGGGTATTGATTGAGGGAGATGATGGAAAATATGAACTCCTTTGGAAACAGACGCAAGAACTATTAAAACAAGAAAATATAGTGATTTATGAAGCTGCATTTTTACACGACGGGTTATTTATAAGAACGGATATACTCGTCAAAAAAGGCGATGTGATTAAACTTATTGAGGTTAAATCCAAATCATTTGACCCAAATGACGATTACCTTTTTGTTGGAAAGCGTGGGGCAATGGTGCCTGCATGGAAGCCATATTTATTTGATGTTGCGTTTCAAAAATATGTAATGCAGTTGTGTTATCCCGATTGGGAGATTAGTTCCTTCATAATGATGGCTAATAAATCTGCACGAACCACTATTAATGGACTTAACCAGTTTTTCAGGGTCAGTAAAGAAGCTGGTAATAGAACAGGCGTTATCAAGACAATCAACTCTTTGCAAAATGCTGGAACCAGTGTGTTGGAGCAAAAGAATACCACAGCTGTAGTTACTCAAATCATAAACGATACGATACCTTATTCACCCGACCTTACTTTCACAGGTGCTGTAGAAATGTTGAAAGAAAATTATTTAAGTGATACTTACTCGAGCTGGCCAACTTCTTATAGCTGTAAGTCATGCGAATTTGTAAATAACGATGCGGAAGCAGTTTTAAGGTCCGGTTTTAAAGAATGTTTTGAAAAGCAACACAATTGGGGTGAACCTGAATTCAGTAAACCCAAAACATTTGATGTCTGGTCGTTCCGAAAAGGTGCAGAACTGTTTAATAGCGGTATTTACTTTATGGATGAACTGACCGAAGATAGTATCGGTTTAAAACCCGAAGCTGGAAGATTGTCGATGAGCGAACGACAATGGATACAAATCAGGAAAGAAGTTGATCTGGATACTTCCATACATATCGATGTTGAGGGGCTTAGGCAGGAAATTGACGATTGGAATTACCCGCTCCATTTTATAGATTTTGAGACAAGCGCTGTGCCTTTACCATTTACTTCAGGCCGAAGGCCGTATGAGCAAATTGCTTTCCAATTCTCAGTGCATACGTACTATCAAGATGGCAGGATTGAGCACTCGGCACAATATCTAAATAACGCCAAAGGCGTTTTTCCCAATTTTGATTTCGTAAGAGCCTTGAGGGAAGCGCTTGATAAGGACAACGGTACTATTTTTCGTTATTCTAATCACGAAAACACAATCCTTAATGCCATTTACGAACAGTTATTGACAGCTGACGAACTGGATTCAGCCACATTAATCGCATTTATAAAAAGCATATCTCATTCCAAAAGCGATAGTGCAGAAAAATGGATCGGAGAAAGAGATATGGTAGATTTATGGGATGTCCTTAAAAAATATTATTATAATCCGTTAACAAAGGGGTCAAATTCTATTAAATATGTATTGCCTGCAATCCTTAATTCGTGTAAATATCTGCGCGATAAATATTCCCAACCAATAGATAAAATCAACTTAACAAGTCAAAATTTACCAACCTCGCATGTTTGGCTCACCTGCAATGGTGAAGTCATCGAAAACCCTTATAAAAAATTGCCTAGACTCTTTGAAGATTGGAGTGAAGAAGAACTGGATGAGGTCGTTTCAGGGATGGAAGAACTTGCAGATGGGGGAGCGGCTTTAACTGCATATGGTAAAATGCAATATACTGATATTAGTGATGCAGAATTGGATGAACTGAGCACTGCTCTTTTAAAATATTGCGAATTGGATACACTTGCAATGGTTATGCTTTTTGAACATTTTAAAGAAATAGCTGAATAAAAATGGCAAATAATCAAAAAGCATTAAAACGATATTTGATAATACTAAAAATTTTAAGTAGAACTGGTATGCATTCTTCTAAAGATATACATACTACATGTGTAAACAGTGGTATTGAAGTCGGATATAGAACTATACAAAAAGACCTTGAAGACTTAAGAGATGATGAAAGTATATTTGGGAAAAATTTAGGCATATTTAAAGATGATAAAGAGAAAAAATGGTATAGTACTGGGATTCCAAAGGAAATTTTCTCAACTTTAGAATTAAAGGACGGAGAGGTTGATGCGTTGTTATTTTACTTTAAAACAATTAATCAATATAGTGAATATCCAATATTCAAAGACCTATCGAAAGCCATGAAAAAGGTTATAGATGGGTCTAATATTTCTAAGGACCGCAAAGAATTATTTGATATTGAAAATTTATTAGAATCCGAAAAGCATCCTCCCATTTCTGGAATAGAATTTATTGTTGATTTATTGAACGCTATTTCTAAAAGAAAGATTGTCGAACTCGAATATCAGCGTTTTGGAAAACCCGCAAAAACCCATATTATTAAACCAATACTGCTAAAAGAAGATAAGTTAATGTGGTACCTTATTGGTATTAATATAAAATATGATAGCATAATAACTTTTGGCCTGGATAGAATAAATTATGTCCTATTAAAAGACGAAGAATTTGAAAAAATAGAATTCAATAGTTCAGAATATTTCAAACATTCATTTGGGATAACAGTTTCTGATGAAGATCCCATTGAAGTGATTATATCATTTGATGTTGAGCAAGGTGATTATTTGAAAACACTACCAATTCATCCAACACAACAAATAATCAAGGAAACGAAAAAACAATTAACTATTAAAGTTATTGTGAAACCATCATATGAGTTTTATTCAAAAATATATAGTTATTGTTGCAATGCAAAAGTAATTTCTCCTCCGGGCATCAGAGAAATATTTAAGGCAAGTTTTATAAAGGCGAACTCAAATTATATGTAATATTTTTTAATGGTGCATGTGGGTTGCGCCATGTAGTATTTTATTTGTAGTATAAAAAATATTAATCTACAAATAATAACTGCTATGGCAAATTGCAACAAACTCTTTTTAGACTTTAATAAAGTCATTACTCCCACTTCAGAAGAAATGAAAAAGATGAAAACGTCGAGGGAAGCACTTCAGAAAAAAATAACTACAAAACTGAAGGATAAATTAAATATGACACCGTCATATTACACACAAGGTTCCGGTGCAAGGGACATGAAAACTATAATTATAAAAGAAGATGGGACTTATGATTCGGACAGAGGCATATTCCTTCCTGAAAAACCATCAGTAACTGCCGAAACAGTACAAGGATATGTTTATGACGCTGTTTGTGATCATACCGATGATGGTGCTGAGCATAGGAAAAAATGCATACGCGTATTTTATAAATCTGCTTATAACATAGACTTTCCCATTTATTACGAAGTAAAAGGTGAAGATTATTCTTATATGGCTGTGAAAGGGGATGGATGGATAAAAGATGACCCTTCGCACATGGTTAACTGGCTTTCTAAACATAAAGACTCAAATGGGCAATTAGTTAAAGTAATCAAGTGCCTGAAAGCATGGGCTTCTAAAAGTAGTTTAAAGATGCCGAGCGGTATTGCATTTGCCGTTTGGGCTTGTAATAATTTTTCAGAAAGTATTGATAGGGATGACGAAAGTCTATATCAAACTTTAAAAAACATCAAATCGGAACTCTCATGGGGCGTAACCTGTGATTCGCCAGTTGAACCTTACGATGACCTTACATCTAAATTAACTCAGGATCAAAAAGACAAGTTCAAAAAAGAGCTAGACAAATTTGTCGAGGATGCTAAGAAAGCACTTGATGAAGAGAACCAATTAGAATCGTCTAAAACCTGGAGAAAATATCTAGGCGATAGATTTCCATTAGGGGCTGATGAAAACACAGACGCAAAAGAGAGGGCATTAATGTTCTCAGCCTCGCATGTTTTAGATGGTTCAGCACATTTAGATAAATCAGGAAACATCAATCCCAGTACTGGTGTTAATCATAAAACACATCGAAATTATGGGGGTTAGAAGATACATTCCTGTTCGGGGAATAAAAAAACACTTAGCCATTAGAGTTGAAATGAAGCTATTAAAAAACAACTTTCCTTTCCTAAAGTTTCAAATTAGAGAAGGGAAGTTGATTTGCTATGGATCTTGTCAGCCTACTGATCTCTCCCCTATTTTTAATTATAGGATTGAATGGGCACCAGGCTTAAACCCTAAAGTGTTTGTCATAAGCCCACAAATTGAATATGATGATGATATTCACATGTATTCTGATAAGAGTTTGTGTCTTTATTATCCAAAGGATTTCATTTATGATTTCAAATCACACATTCATGATACGATTGTTCCTTGGACACATGAATGGTTTCTATTTTATGAGCTATATCAAATAAAGGGGAAATGGTTACACCCTTATGTTGACCACAAAAAAATTTAAATTATGGATTTCATACCAAATATTTTCATAGGCTCTTCTACTGAAGGAAAAGCAGTAGCTGAAAAGATTAAAGACCAATTGGCAAGTTTTGCAGATTGCAAAATGTGGACTCAAGCTTTCGAATTGGGAAAAAGCAATTTTGAAAATCTATCCGGGCAAATTGCTTTTTATGATTATGCAATATTAGTTGCAACCGGTGACGATGTAATTGTATCTCGCAAAAGAAAACAAAAAACCAGTCGTGATAATATCTTATTCGAATTTGGTTTGTTTACTGGTGGATTAGGAGCTTCAAGAGTCTTTTATATGATGGAAGAAGAAATCAAAATACCAACAGATTTGTATGGGATTACGTTGCCGTTTTTTCCATCACCAAAAGAACCTGATTTCGATACAGCCATTGTTGATTGTGCAAACAAAATAAAAGAACACATTGAAACTAAAGAAAAAACTTTTGATCTAGGCTTCCTACCATCAACAGCCTTAGCTTATGGCTATTTTACTAATTTTCTGGTCAGGACAATTGAGGGTTTGTTAGAAGACCAGGCAAAAAAAAGAAAATTTACAATCGGAAATAATGATGACTTTGAGATAATGGATTTGAAATTTACTGTTTTGATACCTGATGATCTTAGTGATGATATGTTTTCAAAAGTTAAAGCAAAAAGGTTAAAAGGAAGTTGGGATAAATTGAATGTAACCACCGGAGGAATCAGAGATTATGATTTTTCAGTGGATGTTTCAAAAGCGATTAATGGGGAATTACATTTAATTGACATTCCATTGACATTAAATGCTTTAAATAAAGCTATTGAGCTTTATTCAAAGAAACAACATTTAGGAAAAGATTTCAAGGAAACTATATTAGAGGAACGAGAAATAAGAAATTTTAGAAGAGCACTTGAATATTTAATAAGCAAAAATACATTTACTAAAGATATTGTCAATGTCGAAGTTGTTGGTATTTAACCAGCGTGCAGATTTTCTACAATACGATAGCGCATAATTACTTCATTAATGCGCTCCAGACGCGTGCATCCAACACCCATAACGCATTTCAAAATTGAAATTCTGGCAACTATAATAAAACAAAACCACAAACACAACACCTGCAGTTTTATATTTTTAAATCAACACTGCGTCAGGGAAACAACCTGACGGTTAAAAGGTGGACATTGTTTTAGATGGCTAATGCGATATGCGTTGTGGGATGGAATGCAATCAGCGGCGAGGAATAGATACCTCCCCCGCATCCATTATCCCGGTACCGGCGACCCTTGCGGTCGCCCCTCTCATAAAAGGGCAACCTTAAAGGTTGCCCTTCATGATATGACTACAAATTATGATGAAAAGGGCGACCGCAAGGGTCGCCCCCACTACAAATTCTTATATTTGTATCTCAACGCCACAGAAGCACTTTGCTTTATAAACGATACGCCATGCCACCATACGACCCACAACGCCACCACCGCAGGTCCATCCGCTTAAAAGGATACGACTACAGCCAGTCCGGATTGTATTTTATCACCATGAACTGCCAGGACCGGAAACACCGGTTTGGACACATTGAACATGGGGAAATGATATTGAATGAATGCGGCCAGATTGCCCATGACGAATGGGAAAAATTACAAACAAGATTTCCCAATGTCGAATTGGATGCTTTCCAGATCATGCCTGATCACATGCATGGGATTATTGAATTGACTGTCGGGGCAACCCTCGCG
>NZ_NKJE01000033.1:9400-28541 GCF_002256285.1 Flavobacterium sp. BFFFF1
TGGGATTTTTGAATTGACTGTCGTGCCAACCCTCGCGGTTGCCCCTCAAGATAGGGCAACCGCGAGGGTTGCCCCTCATCACATGACTGCAAATCATGATGAAAGGGCAACCGCCAGGGTTGCCCCCACCACCACATCAATTTCAAATATCATAGGTGCATATAAATCCCTGGTCTTCAATGCCTGCCTGGAAGTTCATAAACGGAACAATACAAAAATGGGCAAACTATGGCAACGCAATTACTACGAACGCATCATCCGGGACGACCGCGCCTACCAAAACATCCGGCAATACATTATCGATAATCCGTCGAACTGGGGTAAAGATTCCCTGAAACAAAAATAGCCAACCTCATTGAAATGCAAATACCTGGCATCAGCGGTACAGCATAGTGTCAGGCTGCCCCTACCCTTTTAAGATTAGCCTTCCGCGTAATCTACAATCACCACATATTTAATCATTTCATAACCAACGCATCACGCCCACGTAACAACAACAGGGTTAATTTGGTTAAAAATATAAGGCAATGGGATTTTCAATACTACATATCTTAAGCGGCTTGCGCCAATGGCTGTTCTTCAGGGCCATGCAATCGTCATTCCTTCACTGATTTGATGCTGCTTCGCTGAATGGAAAAACACGCGCCGTTGCAACGACAGCAATTCGGGACCGACTTTCATTGGGGTGTATCCACCGCAGCCTTCCAGACAGAAGGCGCCTGGGACACCGATGGGAAAGGCCCCTCCATCTGGGACACTTTTACCGCGGGCAAAGGCAGGATCAAAGACAACCACCACGCCCGTACCAGCTGCAACTTCTACCACCGGTACCCCGACGATGTCGCCCTATTGCGGGAAATGCACATCCCCAATTTCCGGTTCTCATTGAGCTGGTCACGCATCCTGCCCGAAGGGAAAGGCACCATCAACGCCAAAGGCATCGCCTACTACGACCGGCTGATTGACACGCTGCTCGAAAGCGGCATCACGCCCTGGGCCACACTCTACCACTGGGACCTGCCGCAGGCATTGGAAAACCTTGGTGGCTGGACGAACAGGAGCAGCATCGGGTGGTTTACCGACTACGCCGGCATTTGTGCGCGCCATTTCGGCGACCGCATCCCACAGTGGATGGTGATGAATGAACCCTCAGTGTTTACCGGCGCGGGCTATTTCCTTGGCATCCATGCCCCCGGACGTCGCGGCCTCAACAATTACCTCAAAGCAATACACCACGTGACCATGGCTACGGCCGCAGGCGCACGCGTACTCAAAGATACCGGGAACGGCGCCGTAGGCACGACGTTTTCCTTTACCCACATCGAACCCCACAGCCACAAACGCAGCGATATCGCTGCCGCCAAAAGGGTCGACACCTTGCTGAACCGCACCTTTATCGAACCGCTGCTTGGCCTGGGTTATCCCATCGATGACCTGCCGGTACTCCGCAAAATCAACAGCGTTATGCGTCCCGGAGACGAGAAACAGCTGGCATTTGACTTTGACTTTATCGGGGCACAGGCATATACGCGCGAAATCGTACGGGCGCGTTGGCTCACTCCATACATTGGCGCCGCACTGGTCCCGGCTGCAAAACGCCATGTGGAAACCACCGATATGGGTTGGGAAGTGTACCCACCCGCTTTGTACCAGGTGCTAAAGGCCCTGGGACGTTATGAAAACATTCCCCAAATCATGGTAACCGAAAATGGTGCCGCATTCCCCGACACGCTGGTCAACGGGCGGGTGTATGACGGGCGCCGCCGCAACTACCTCAACGACCATTTAAGGCAGGTCCTGAAGGCGAAGCAGGAAGGCGTGAATGTCAACGGCTATTTCGTGTGGACCCTGACCGATAATTTTGAATGGGCCGAGGGATACCATCCGCGGTTTGGGCTGGTCCACGTCGACTTTGAAACCCAGCAGCGCACGATCAAGCAATCGGGCTTGTGGTATCGTGACTTTTTAAACGGACACTAAAACATTACACCATGAAAATACTGTATGCGATTCAGGGAACAGGCAATGGCCACCTGAGCCGTGCTGTAGACATCGTTCCCTGCCTGCAGCAACACGGCGAAGTGGACCTATTGATCAGCGGTACCCAGGGCGACCTTAAGCTGCCCTTTCCGGTGAAATATGAAGTCCGCGGACTCAGTTTCATCTTTGGAAAAAGCGGTGGCGTAGACCTGTGGAAAACTTTTGCGAAAGCCAATACCCGCAGGCTGGTAAAAAACATCCGAAAACTGCCGGTGCAGGAGTATGACCTCGTCATCAGCGATTTTGAACCGGTATCATCCTGGGCGTGTTACTTCCGCGGGAAACCCTGTATCGCACTGAGCCACCAGGCCGCTGTGCAGGCTCCCGGTTATCCTGCTGCCGAAAATGTGGACCGAATGGGCAGGCTGATCCTGTCGCAGTATGCACCGGCAGATTACGCGTACGGATTTCACTTCTTCCCGAATGACACCAACATCAATACCCCCGTGATCCGGCAACAGGTACGCCGCCATGCGATCACGGATGCGGGCCATTATACGGTGTACCTGCCCGCCTACGATGACCGCAAACTGCTGAAAAGGCTCGCGGAATTCCCTGAGGTGGTTTGGGACGTGTTTTCAAAGCACAATAAGAAAAAAATGAAGCGTGGGAATATTACGATCCAACCCATTAATGGGGAAGCGTTTACATCGAGTATGGCGTCGTCCACCGGAGTACTCTGTGGCGCGGGCTTTGAAACCCCTGCGGAAGCCTTGTTTTTAGGCAAGAAACTATTGGTGATCCCGATGAAGAACCAATACGAACAGCAGCTCAATGCCGCCGCACTGAAGTCGATGGGTGTGCCGGTAGTCAAAAGCCTCAAAGCCGAATATGCGGAAACAATCAAAGCCTGGCTCAAGAACGGCGAGCGGATTCCGGTAGATTACCCTGACCACACGCAGGCCATTGTGGACCGTATTGTAAAAAGGCATTATGTCCCTAAGGAAGAACTAAAATAAAGGGCCATTTTCAGTTTGGGTTATTCCAGATCAAAGTCAAAGTCGAACAGGTCTTTGGGCTTTACCCCGACGCCTTTTGCGAGCGCAATGATGGTGCGCAATGAGGCGGCGTGTTCGCCTTTCAGCACGCGGTACACCTGCTTCTGCTCGATGTTCCCGATGGACGCCACCGTGACAACATCCCTTCCATGGCGGGCCATGAGGTCGTGGAGATGGGCTCCAAAAGCGATGTTGTATTTCTTGTTGATGTCTTCCACCTGGTGAAAGTCCGTCACATTTGATAAAATAAATTGTCATATTTGACATTAATTAAAATATTTTATTATATTTGTCTTATCATTTTAAACCAATCGCGCTACGGCTGCGGTATCCCCCTCTACAGATACCCGGCAAAAGGTACCCTAAATACCATTGAAGCAGGTTTGAATGATGTGCAAGATGTCCCCCTAGATATTGTTTAATTAAAAAAGAACGTGCTTATGCGCCCGTAACCTTTCATGCGTTTTTTCGCAGCACTATCCTATTGAATTAAGGGACTGCAGCCTTTGATGGCAATAGTTGTGGTGCGCCTCCAATGACGAGGCAACATCAATTATTAATCTTTCATAATTATTATCATGCCAAACAAAAAACAATTGACATGGGCGTCCTTTGCGATCGCCATAATGTTTACCGCGCTCACGGGCTGTACCAATGACGACACCCAGGCCACAGACAAATCCACTGCAGGAAAAAATGCCCTTGCTGCGCTTCGAGAGGCCACAGGCATTTCAGGAACCAATACCATCAGCATCCCCGCGCACCCTGGAACAGCGATGCGCAATGCGGATGGATCTTATGAACTCACCAACTTTATTATCGATATGGACTACATCAAGCAAACGATCGTTGATGAGAAAATTACCTATTCGTTTAGCATCATGCCGAAGGTCGTTACCTCAAAAAATGATTTCAATCTGATCGTTTATAACAACGGTACGGGATGGGAGTATTCGATCATGGAGCTCGTACACGACCCTACTGTAGCCGCAGTAGATCCCGATAATTTTAAGGGGACGATGAAGGAATTGTACAGCAGCACGGCACGGGGTACCGGGTGTACCACCATCTTTGCAGAGTACCACCACTGCACACACACCGGACCCTGCGCGGACGGTACCTGCGACGGCTGCTCGCTGTGTGTCGACTATAAAAGCTTCCGTTTGTGCAGCCTGGATTCAGAAGCGTACCTGACCGCCGTATTGATTGAAACCCCAAACAACGGCGGCGGCGGCTCGACCGAAATTACCGTAACGCCTGGCGGTTTTATCTTTGACCCGAATGTCAAGGTCAGTGACGCCCTTACGATTCGCAAAGAACGGTCTATTGCGTTTTACAACAACCTAAGTACTGAGCAACAGCAATGGGCCCAGACGCATGAGGACAGTTATTTGTCTTTGTTGAATTACCTGTTGGATCATTTTACGACGGATAATGATTTAAAGATTTCGGATTTGGTGGCGTTGGCAGCGGCAAACAATGTTAACCTGATTGTGGACAGTTCGGTAACTGCGCAAAATGCCCTTAATTTTAATACTGTTGAAGAGTTTCAAAACTATTTGGAAGACGAACAACCTACTCCAACGGAAGAATATGAGTTTGATGAAACTCAGGTTATGGCGATGACGAAGGTTAAGCTTAACCCAACAACAGATATTGCCGTCAATGTTAAGCAGAGGTTGGATCCTTATGCGGTGCTGAACGTAACAACTTCACTATCCGGATTGACGCTTTTTGATACATGGACTCAATTGGATTATTCCGTCGATGATTCTACAGAGCATGTTAAAATTAGACTAATTGGAACCAGTTCTAAAAAGGTTTTTGTAGAGGGACTCGGAACCTATTGCGAAAAACCCATCGACATCGAAATTCGCATTGAAAAATCAACTGGACGAATCTACGCAACTATTTGTCATTATTAATTAATAAAACAATATGGAAACACACGAGTATCCTGTAGAAGTAATAGCCAACAAATACTATTGGCTGGATGGCATTCTCAATATCATTAGTATTATTGTTATACTTGCAATACTGTACTTCATCATACGCCTGTATCGCAAAATAGTCCGGTTCCTTGATAAGAACTCGTGAAAAACTTTCTTTGGATTGTAACGATCGATGACGTGGCTGTCTTAGAGGCTTGGTTCTACTGGAGCCCCGTGGTGGATCTCGTCCAGGTTCTTATAATTGGAAAGTAACGTACTATGAGACGCTACCGAAAAATCACCAAATACCTGGAACGGAATACATCACCACAGAAGGCTCCGGCCAGACTCACTCCTATGTGCAAACACGCCCCTCTTGAATCGGGAGGGGCATGGGGTGAGGGAGGGAAGCGTATAGAAATTTTTGTAAGTTTGCATTGATCTCATCTTAAACAATTTATATCCTGACTTCTTAACCAATGATGCGCAAATGAAAACAATAGTGCTTACACTGGTCGCTCTGGCCTTTTTCAGCTGTACTGGTAAAAACCCGACCGTCGTATTGCATTCGGAGCTCCCCAACCACCTTGACAGTGTGCTCGTGTATGCCTCCCATTCCTGTGGACATGCAGTCTTTAAGAACATTGGGGCGGGGTTCACCGGTAGCGCAGTCATCCCTTTTTGCAAAGCCTTACAATCGGACGGCAGCTATGCAATACAATGCTACAGCGGTGGCACCATTTACGCCCAGAAAGGATTTGGCTATTATACGAATGGCGCCAGCTTAAACAATGGGTTTGACATCACGATTACAAAAGAGGGATCCATCAAGGTAGACGGTCATTAGCACACACGCTTTTCGGCGTCCTAAAATAATATTTACTATGAATACAAAATTTTATTACTTTCTCCTGCTTTGTTCGTTCACAGCAATGCATGCGCAAAAACTACGTCCTGTGGAAGTGAAGGAAAAAACACTGACACATCTATTAGGGAGTATTTCCTCCTTTAAACAGTACCCGCTATCAAATCAGATGGTCAGCATTTACACCGCAGGCTCAAGCGAAGGCACACACCAAACCAGCGAGACCGACGAGGTGACAAACGACGTCTACCTCGCAAGCTGTGAAATGGGCGAAGGCGTCGACTGTAAACTTTATGTGCTGAAAGGCCTCATGGCAGTAAAAATCGAGCGGGTATTTGAGGAGTCCGGTGCTGTAAAAGTGACACTAAGTTATGGCAACGAGAGCGCACGCAAATCGGATACCGTTAACCTGCCTTCAAAATAAAACCTGTAGACCGCATTCCATACCAAAAATCGAACGACGACGTGGCAGTCTTAGACAGCTGGTTTTACATCCGGAGCGCTGTTGTGGATATCATCCAGATATTGGTTATTCTGGCGGTAGTGTATGATGTGATTAAACGCTGCCGAAAAATCATTAAATACCTGGACCGTAATTCATAACCACAGAAGGCTCCGGCCAGACTCACTCCTATGTGCAAACACGCCCCTCTTGAATCGGGAGGGGCATGGGGTGAGGGATGAACTCGTAAAGAAGTTTTTGTAAGTTTGTAATATTAATAATGGTTTATGAGGCGTTCCCTTTTTAACAAAAAAAAGTTTGGACAATAATCGGACTCATGTTCGTATTGGCTATTGTAATCAGAACGGCGTACTATGTATACTCTTTGCGATACGGTCAGCGCATCAGCGCGCTTAAGGATGCTTCAAATTGCCTATTTTGGTTGATCATTATCCTTTCCGCCGTATGCATCGCTAATACCAAACAATCTAACACCTAGTTCATATGCTAAAAAAAGCCCCTATTTTCTGCCTGATTGTGTTGATGGTGATCAACATGTTTGGATCAAAAGTTGATGATGATTTGAAACTGGTGCTGTACATCGCCCTGCTCGCCGTAAGCTTGTCATCTGTATTGCTGGACATGAGGAACACGCAGGATCCAAATGTTAAAAAACAAAAGTACCTGTATTTGGGTTTATGCTTCTTGATTCCCACACTGATGACGGTCTATTTTTTTTATGTTTAGACGTTAAAATACTATGACTCTATGATTACGCCATAGAAATACCAGGAAACGGGAACGGGAGCCCATACCCAAAACGGATTGAAAACAGATTAAAGCAAAATATTAAAACCACGATTATGGAAACAATAGTTAATGATTTCAGCATCCCACTGATGCTGTGGCAGGCACTGAATGTGCTGCTGATCGCCACTGCCATTTATGTGATTGTCCGGCTGTACCGCAGGGTGATGAAATACCTGGACAACAAATAGCGGGTTTCCATTTTATAAAAAGCATCCGGTTTCCATGCCTACAGGCATGGAAACCGTCTTGTTTAAAACCATTCCCCGGCCGTTGCGGTTTTACTGCACAAACAAGCTGCCTTCGTCCAGTATACCACCGTTAAAGCCCTTCAGAAAGGCTGCCATCCGTTGTGCGGAACTGCCATGCGTAAACGAATCCGGGACGACGGCACCTTGCAGCCGTTTCTGGAGCGCGTCGTCGCCGACGGCATTGGCGGCACTCAATGCTTCATCGACATCGCCCGCCTCAAGCCAACGGTTCTTTGCCTCGCTATGGTGCGCCCAGACCCCCGCATAAAAATCGGCCTGCAATTCCAACTGCACCGACAACCTATTCGATTCCGTTTCACTGGATTGCTGCATCGCCTGCTGTACTTCGTCAGAAGTGCCCAAAAGGTGCTGGACATGATGCCCCACTTCGTGGGCAAGCACATAGGCGATGGCAAAGTCACCACCCCGGGCACCATAGCGCGTGCGTAGTTGCTCAAAAAAAGCCATGTCCATATACACCTTCTGGTCTTCCGGGCAGTAAAACGGTCCCGCCTCAGACGACGCACTCCCGCAACCGGTATCTACGCTGCCGCGAAACAATACCAGCGTCGTGGGACGGTATGCCTGGCCATTCTGCTCAAACAGCTTTGCCCATACGTCCTCGGTATCTGCCAGCAGGACGCGCATGAACTTCCCGGTCTCTTCGTCAGCGGCCGTAAGCGGTTGTGTCGGGGCGGAACCGGCGCTTTGGGTATCGACAACCTGTGACAAATCGATATTGCCCGAGAACATGTTGATCAGCAGGATGATCACCCCAATAATCCCGCCCCCAGCAATGACCTTACCTCCGGACATACCGCGGCGGTCTTCTACATTTCCGCTTTCGCGGTGCCCGAACCATTTCATAGTGTGTGTTTTAGGTTGGAGTAAAGGTAAAAGAGACGACAGATTGGAATTTTACAGAATTCCTGAAATTGTTTCGAGTTTTAGGGATGGCTAAAGCGGAAAGCATCAACCCAATGTTGTGAAATCAACGATTAGCATTGACCCGCTTTCTTTCGCTCCTGCTCCTTAATTTTGACGAAGAAATCAAGATAATCAACGTCCAAAACGTGTAAAATCTGGCAAAATGTTTTGAAGGTGAGGGTCGCTTTGCCGTTCTCAATCCTTCCGTAATAGCTTTGTGACATGTTCAGTTTCATTGCCATAAAATCCTGTGAATAATTCTTTTCAATCCTGACCATCCGTATTGTTTTTAGAACCCATGAATCCATGACCATATCGATATGAAAGTAAAATACTTCATAGCGGTTGTTCGCGATAGCTTTGGGCGTTGCAAGGATAAACACTTTTCTCTGAAATAGGAAACCTTCCAAGTGATATTTCATACGCAATAGGTATTATTTAGAACGCTTAATATTAGGAACAGTGTAGTTATTGTCCCAGATTTGTTACAACAGAACCCGAGGATAAACAATGGAGAGACTATTCCTGACCGTATTCCAACCCACTAAATACAAGCAGTATGAACCTTAAAATGCTAGTTATCGGCATATTGGCATTAATTGGAGGCAGACTGCCGCATGACAATCAGCGTGTAGGCATTGCGCTGGGGCACGTAGTTTACAAAATTGGAAAATACGATGCGGGCACTCAAAGCAATGCACCGGTATCAGCAGACGATATAGTATCGTTTAAAAAAATTGACGAAGAGATGGGATCACTCGCATTCGATTTGTTCTTTGGCGAACATGAATCGTTATATGCCCTGTCAGAAAATGCAGCAAAAGATAACGGGGCGGAATTTGAAATAACGTTTGCACGGCTTATGGCTGGCGGTTTATGCTATAAAAATAACCTGACAAAAGAAAAAATGGAGCAGATTCCCTCCTTTGGCCAGGTGTTTAATGTGATCAAACCCTATGACGAATACAAATGGGAAATATCAAATGAAACCAAGGTGATTAATGGGTTTACCTGCTACAAAGCAACGGGCGTGAAAGAGGACCATGATGACGTCAGGCACATTACGCGGACATTTTACCCTGTCGCATGGTTTACCCCTGACATCCCCTTTTCTTTCGGGCCTAAGGGACTGGATGGACTGCCCGGATTGGTATTAGAAGCGACTTTTAACGGCAAATTATATTACTATGCCGTTACAATTGACCTTGGTTTCAACGAGAAATATGTTATCCAAAAGCCGTTTCAGGAAAGGTATGTTTCTGAAAAAGAGTTTTATAAAATTGATGCCGAGAACTTCTTGCGAAATACCGACTAAATCAACAGTGCAGAAATTCGCCGTAACTGCCTGTTTCAAATTATGAAAGCCCCTCTATTGCGCTCGGGTTGACCACACGCTACGTTTACAAAACATCCGAACGGCATACTGGGACTGCGCATCAGAAACTTTTTTTTCCTACATTTATTCCCAAACCAAAAAGACCCATGCACAAACCACTGCTGCTGTTCCTGCTATGCTTCGCTAGTTTTCCTTCGTTTTCCCAGACGTTTATACCACTTGACGAGGAAACGCTCGAGTTTGTGGACGATGTGAATTACCAGCTTTACCTGAAAAAGGAGAAAGTGTTTTCAGGGACCTGTAATAACAATAATGTTACCATCATGCCGGAGGTAGCGTTCGATTCGGTGTCATTCAGCAAAGTGAGTTACAAAACCCTCGGATTATGGCGCGGCGAAATAGAAGACAAGGTATTATTAACCAAAAGCTATCTGACGCTCGACGAAGTAGTCATCACCTCTGAAAAGAAAAAGCAGTTCGTTATCGGTGAGAAAAACAGGTTCATCCGCCGGCAGAGCAGATCCATTGTGAAAGACCTGGATTACGGCATTGTATTGGCCAACAACTATGGCAAAGACCTCGAAATACAAAAACTGGTATTCTACGTCGAAAAAGTAAAATACAAGACCGCCTATAAGATCCGTTTCCACCAGTTCCGGGAGGATTTGCTTGGCATCGGCAGGAGTATCGCAGATGCCGGCCCGTTGCGATATGCCACAGAAACACTGTATCTCAATCCAAAGCAAAAGAATGCCATTGAAGTGCCTTTGGAACGGGATGCTTTGGTATTGGATGGCAAGCCGGTATTTATCGTTTTTGAGCTGCTCGGGTATTACGATGAAAATGACAATCCCGTCCAACCTGCCAACACCGAACTGACAAAAATTAAATTTGAAATCTCAGATACCGCCAACTACTATTGCAGGACAGTAGATTACGAAACCAGGATTCCGTCAAAAGGACTGTTCAACATCAACGCGATGATTAATTATGATTTTGCACACATGTTCTTTACTACGCCCGCAAAGAACGACATTGTTACCCCGGCGGTCCTGTTGTATGGGAGCGAGTGAGCACGTTACTTCATTTCAGTCAGCGTATGGTTCATCGAAAACCGCAGTCGCAGCGCTCCTCACGCTATCATAAGCGGTCAACTACATAACACATTTCCAAAATCCCATAAATCTTCTGGTGTCCTCCGCAATAAATTTGTGTTTCGATAAATTTAAAAACACAAACTAATGGCACACATTGACACCTCCGGCGATTTCACAGTAAAAGGCTATGGCGCTTCCGGAAGCCTTATTGGCGGGAAAACACTTGAACCAATCGATATTCCACGCAACAAGCCTCAGGCTGACGAACTACTTATTGAAGTCTTGTATTGCGGCGTATGCCACTCCGACCTGCACCAGGTCAACAACGACTGGAAGAACACGATTTATCCGTGTGTACCCGGACACGAGGTTGTCGGTCGGGTGACAGAGACAGGCAGCAGTGTCAACAGGTTTTCTGTTGGCGATATTGTGGGTGTGGGTTGTATGATTGACTCATGCCGGAGCTGCAAGTCGTGCGAGCAGGGTGAGGAGCAATTGTGCACGGGACCTGTGCGCATGACCATGACATACAATGGCTTTTTTAAGCCGAATCCTGATGCTCCCGAGTTCAATACGTATGGCGGCTACTCGACGCACCTGACTGCAAAGGAAGATTTTGTTCTCCGCATTCCGGAGCAGCTCAACTTGTCTGAGGCGGCGCCAATCCTTTGTGCAGGCGTCACCACCTACTCGCCGTTGAAGCATTGGGGCGTAAAGCCGGGTGATAAAGTGGGCATCATTGGCATCGGTGGATTGGGACACATGGGAGTCATGCTGGCAAAAGCAATGGGTGCAGAAGTGGTTGCCATTACCACGCAGGAACACAAACGAATCGCAGCATTGGAACTTGGTGCCGATGCCGTACTGATTTCAGAAGATGCGGACGCGATGAAGGCACACGAAGTCACCTTTGATTTCCTATTGTGCACCATCCCGTATGCATTTGACGTTAACCCATACATTTCCCTACTGGGTCCGCGTGGCAGCCTCGTCACCGTGGGACTGCTGGGGCCATACAAGAGCCCAACGAACAATATGGAAGTGGCGGGCTATTCCAGGAGCGTTGGGGCATCGGTGATCGGCGGTATTGCAGAAACCCAGGAAGTGCTCGACTTTTGCGCGAAGCACAACATCCTGCCCCAGGTTGAAATGATCAGGATGCAGGACATCAATGAGGCGCTGGATAAAATTAAGGATGAAGAGGTGCGCTTCCGGTATGTGATTGATATGGGTTCTTTAAAAGAATAAGCCAAGCTATTGCTGATTTTTCGAGGAGACTGCCAATAAACCGCATGCCAAATTCTGGAAAGTGAGGTCCGGAAAATCTTAAAACGATTCTGCAAAATCCTGCATAAACATTCCATGTCAATGCTAGAACTTAGCGTTTATAACGATTCAGAGAAATGAAAATGAAAACATACTTTTTAGGGCCAATGTTGTGTATGGTATTGGCTACTACTGCGCTTTCCTGTAAAAAAGATCCGGCAAAAGATTTACCCGAAACCAAGGTAAACGACAGCATGGTGTCAGAAAACAAAGACGCCGTGCTGAAGCCCGCCGGAATGGCGCCGGAATGGGGACCAAACATCAAACCTGAAATTGCGGTCGTAATTGAAAAACTGGTCAGTCTTGGCGGAAAACCTATCGAAACACTCGATGCCAAAGCAGCGCGCCAGCAGCCCACCCCTACCGACGCGGTGATGGCGGTGATGCAGGACCACCATATGACGATGCCATTGCCCTTGTGTGATACGATCGGAAGAGATATTGCGGTGACGGGAGGTAAAACACACCTCAGGATCTATACGCCCAAAACCGGAAAAGCACCGTTCCCTGTTGTAGTCTACTATCATGGCGGTGGCTTTGTCATTGCAGATATCGACGTGTACAACGGCGGCGCTCAGGGATTGTGCGAGCAAACAGGCGCTATCGTAGTTTCTGTAGAATATCCAAAAGGTCCTGAAAAGAAGTTCCCCGCAGCGCATAACGTCGCTTTTGACGCATACCAATGGGTCCTGAAAAACGCAGGATCATTTAATGGCAATCCGGCAAAGATTGCTGTTGCCGGCGAAAGTGCCGGTGGGAACCTCGCGGCGAACGTCAGTATGATGGCAAGGGATAAAAAGATTATGACGCCGCTGTATGCCGTCCTGGTATACCCTGTGGCCAACAATGACATGAATGCGGAGAGTTACAAAAAATATGCGAAGGCTATACCGCTGAATAAACCTATGATGGGCTGGTTTGTGAAAAATTACCTGAACAGCACGGCGCAGTCAGCAGATCCGAGAATCAGCCTTGTGAAAGCGAACCTGAAAGGCTTCCCTCCTACGCTCATCATTGCAGCGGAGATCGATCCTTTGTTGTCAGAGGGCAAGCTGCTCGCAGATAAATTGAAAGATGCAGGGGTTGATACGGATTATGAATTATTCAAAGGCGTTACCCACGAGTTTTTCGGGATGGCAGTCGTAGTGCCCCAGGCGAAAGAGGCACAGGCACTGGCGGCCAAAAAGCTAAAGGCAGCATTGGGATTATAAATCTCTTAACAGTCACTATATAGCCAGGGCGGGAAGATTTACTTTCCGCCTTTTTCTATTTGTAATAAGCTCAAATATTGCTTATTACCGAAATTTCTATATCTTGCAGCGCAAATCATTTTGTAATGAAAAAGCTACTAATACTATTAATCTTTCTGTGTGCCTATACGCTACAAGCGCAAACCATTGCGGCTCCCACAGGAGGAAACGTGGCGCAAAGCAATACCCGGATTGAACGCATTGATGGACTGGAGCGGCTTGAAGATGCCATCGGAGTAAAAGTGTACATGCAGGTGGGTACCCAAATCGTCATTGGTATCCGCGACAAGAAAGTGCTTTGGCGCGCGGACGTCATAACCAGTTGTGGCGTACCGAAGGAAGGAATTCCGGAAATCAAAAGCTTCCAGCTGCTGGATGGAAAAATTGCGGTAACCTATGGAAAAAAATGTGGCGCCACGATTGATCCCGAGAATGGTAAGATAGTCTGCATGGGGTGTGATTAAGTAGACCTGACAATAACTGTCGGAGGCGGTGGCATTGACCTGTACGGCGGCCGCATGGCCAAAGTTGCTCCGCAACTCAACAGCACAAATCAAAATCGTCTTTTCAGATTGGTAACCGCATCAGAACCGTTGCTGTAAAACGAACAGTGCAGCCACAACTGGTCGTTAAAATCAAAAACGTTGCAAAAAAATATTAAGCAAATGCTGGCCTGCCGCCGGGCGAAAAATCGTGCCAACTACCAACAGCGTCCTAAGGCGGAGGCATTTCCGGTAGACCACACAGAATACGGCAACCTTAAACGTTTGTTAATCCGCTTGCTTCTCACTACATTTATTTATTGAAAATATTTTCAATTTTAGTATGCATGCATACTATTTTTTAATATCTTTGAAATCGTTATAGTATGAAAGAAAAAACAATTGATTATATCCTTAGGGCGACATGGCAGGCTGTAGCACGCATGTATAATGAAGAAGCAGCCAAATACGGCGCGACAATGGCTACAGGATTTGCACTATTAAGTATAGACAGGGACAAGGGAACGCCTTCCACTACATTAGGTCCAAAAATGGGAATGGAAGCTACAAGTCTGACCCGTACCTTAAAGAACATGGAAGACAAGGGATTGATTGTACGAAAGAAAAACCCTGATGACGGGCGCGGCGTATTGATTTACCTTACCGAATTCGGCAAAGAGAAGCGGGAACTTTCACGGAACAACGTGATCAAATTTAATGAAGCCGTAAAAAGCAAAATCACGGACGAACAGCTGAAGCATTTCATTGAGGTGTCTGAAGCCATTAACGAACTCATATTAGACAAAAATATATTCAACCAAGAACATAACGAATGAAACGAATTATCAAGAAAGTCGCCGTTGTAGGCTCAGGAATTATGGGCTCAGGGATTGCCTGCCATTTTGCCAACATTGGCGTAGAGGTGCTGTTACTGGATATTGCACCAAGCGAACTCACTGAGGCGGAAACAAAAAAAGGGATGACACTTGAAAGCAAAGCCGTACGAAACAGGATCGTCAATGAACACCTCACCAATGCGTTGAAGTCCAAACCATCCCCTATTTACCATCAAAAGTTCGCAAGCCGCATTACCACGGGCAACACCACGGACAATATGAAAGATATCGCCTCGGCAGACTGGATTATTGAAGTGGTCGTCGAACGGCTTGATATTAAAAAGCTTGTCTTCGAGCAGATTGAAAAATACCGCAAGCCGGGCACATTGGTCACTTCCAATACTTCAGGTATTCCGATTCACCTGATGTCAGAGGGCCGCAACGATGATTTTCAACAGCACTTCTGTGGTACACACTTCTTCAATCCCGCACGTTATCTTAAATTATTTGAGATTATTCCTGGACCAAAGACATCGCCTGAAGTGCTTTCATTCCTGAATAATTATGGCGAACAGTTTCTCGGAAAAACTTCAGTTGTTGCCAAAGATACACCTGCGTTTATCGGTAACCGTATTGGAATTTTTGGCATACAAAGCCTTTTTCACCTTGTAAAGGAGATGGGGCTTACGATCGAAGAAGTTGATAAGCTGACCGGACCCGTGATCGGAAGGCCAAAATCAGCCACATTCAGGACCGTTGATGTTGTTGGATTGGATACTTTGGTGCATGTCGCCAACGGATTATACCAGGCGGTGCCTGAAGATGAAGCACACGAACTTTTCAAACTTCCCGACTTCATCAGTAAAATGATCGAGAATAAATGGCTGGGAAGCAAAACCGGACAGGGTTTTTACAAAAAAGTAGACAAGGAAATCCTTTCTTTAGATTTAAATACCTTGGAATACCGTGCGGCAAAAAAGGCCAATTTTGCAACGCTGGAAATGACCAAGACCATTGATAAACCCATTGACCGCTTTAGGATTCTGGTAAAAGGAACCGATAAAGCGGGTGAATTCTACCGAAGGAATTTTGCGGGGATGTTTGCCTACGTTTCAAACCGTATCCCCGAAATTACGGACGACCTGTACAAGATTGACGATGCCATGAAAGCAGGCTTCGGCTGGGAAAACGGGCCATTTGAAATATGGGACGCCATCGGTGTTGAAAAAGGTATTGAACTGATTAAAGCTGCGGGGCTAACCTATGCAAAATGGGTGGATGACATGCTCGTGTCGGGGAATAAAACGTTTTATACAATCAAGGAAGGTACTACTTATTTTTATGACCTGCCATCAAAATCCCAACAGAAAAAACCGGGACAGGATGCATTTATTATCCTTGATAATATTCGCGAAAGTAAAAAAATATGGGGCAATTCAGGCGCTGTAATTCAGCATGTTGGAGACGGTATACTAAATCTTGAGTTTCGGTCAAAAATGAACACGATTGGTGGCGATGTCCTGCAGGCAATTAATAAAGCAATCGACCTTGCCGAGAAAGAATACAACGGATTGGTCATCGGAAATCAGGGCGCCAATTTCTCGGTAGGCGCGAATATCGGGATGATTTTTATGATGGCGGTGGAGCAGGAATATGACGAATTGAATATGGCCATCAAATTATTCCAGGACACGATGATGCGTGTTCGCTATTCTGCTACTCCAGTCGTAGTAGCGCCACACGGAATGACCCTGGGCGGTGGCTGCGAAATGAGCATGCACGCTGATAAAGTTGTTGCTGCTGCGGAAACCTATATCGGATTGGTTGAATTTGGCGTAGGCGTGATTCCCGGCGGCGGCGGTTCGAAGGAAATGACCTTACGGGCGTCTGATTTATTCCGTAAAAATGACGTCGAGTTGAACGTGCTCCAGGAATATTTCCTGACCGTGGCGATGGCGAAAGTATCGACTTCTGCATATGAAGCTTTTGACCTGGGTGTATTGCAAAAAGGAAAAGATATCGTTGTGGTGAATCGGGACAGGCAAATTCAGGAAGCTAAAAAACAGGCTTTACTGTTAGCCGAAGCCGGATATACGCAGCCCATCAGGAGAAAAGATATTAAAGTGCTCGGGAAACAGGCCCTGGGAATGTTTCTCGTGGGCACAGACCAGATGACTGCGGGCCAGTTTATTTCAGACCACGATAAAAAAATCGCAAATAAGCTGGCATATGTCATGGCAGGAGGCGACTTATCGGAACCGACATTAGTATCCGAACAATACCTTCTGGATATCGAACGTGAAGCGTTCCTTTCGCTTTGTACAGAAAGAAAAACTTTGGAACGCATCCAATTCATGTTAACCAAAGGCAAACCCTTAAGAAATTAATAAGATGAAAACAGCATACATCGTAAAAGCATACCGTACCGCCGTAGGCAAAGCGCCAAAAGGCGTATTCCGTTTCAAGCGTCCCGATGAACTCGCCGCAGAGACCATCCAGTACATGATGAATGAACTGCCGGATTTCGATAAAAAAAGAATTGATGACGTGATGGTGGGCAACGCGATGCCGGAAGCGGAACAAGGACTGAACGTAGCCCGTTTAATATCCCTGATGGGACTGAATATCGTTGACGTCCCCGGCGTGACCGTTAATCGGTATTGTGCATCAGGCCTCGAAACGATTGGGATGGCAACGGCTAAAATCCAATCTGGCATGGCCGACTGCATCATTGCAGGAGGCGCAGAAAGCATGAGTTACATTCCGATGGGCGGTTACAAACCGACTCCCGACTACGCGGTCGCCAAAGGCGGGCACGAAGATTATTATTGGGGAATGGGGTTAACTGCGGAAGCGGTAGCCAAACAATTCAATGTCTCCCGGGAGGACCAGGATGCCTTCGCGCTTCAATCACACCAAAAAGCTTTGAAGGCACAGTCAGAAGGAAAGTTTGACGCACAAATCGTACCCATTTCGGTCGAACAGACATTCCTCAATGAAAATGGAAAGAAAGAAACGAAGACCTACACAGTAGCCAAAGATGAAGGCCCTCGTGCAGATACCAATATCACCGCGCTGAATAACCTGAAGCCAGTTTTTGCCGCTGACGGAAGCGTGACCGCAGGAAATTCTTCACAAATGAGTGACGGTGCCGCTTTCGTGTTAATCATGAGCGAGGAGCTGGTTAAAGAACTCAACCTCACTCCTATTGCGCGCCTGGTAAATTTTGCTTCTGCAGGCGTAGAACCAAGAATTATGGGAATTGGGCCGGTAAAAGCGATTCCAAAAGCACTGAAACAGGCCGGCATGTCACAAAACGATATCGAACTCATCGAACTAAATGAAGCTTTTGCCTCGCAATCGCTCGCAGTGATCAGGGAACTGGGATTGAACCCGGATATCGTCAACGTAAACGGTGGGGCTATTGCGCTGGGCCATCCATTAGGATGTACAGGTGCGAAGTTATCCGTACAATTATTTGATGAAATGAAACGAAGAGGCAACAAATACGGCATGGTTACGATGTGTGTCGGGACAGGCCAGGGATGCGCGGGGATCTATGAGTTGTTATAAATTATGAATTTTAAATTTTAAATGAGCCAAAAGGAGAACATCATCGCCATCAAGACATTCGAATTTTCTTTGACAATAATTCAACTCTTCATCGATCTCAAAAAAGAAAATGAATTTATTGTTTCTAAGCAACTATTACGATCAGCAACAAGTATTGGCGCTAATGTTGAGGAAGCTATTGCTGCCCAATCCAAAAAAGATTTCGTCAGCAAAATGACCATCGCTTCCAAGGAAGCACGGGAAACAAAATATTGGTTACGACTATTGGACAAATCCAACCTAACAAAGATTGATATTCACACTCATCTAATTGAAATCGAGCATATTGTAAATATCATAACAAAAATCATTATGACGGCCACACAACCCGTAGCAAAGTAATTCAAAATTTATAATTTAAAATTTAAAATACATTCAAAATGGCAGACACAATCGAAAAAGACGTAACCCGCGGCGGGCAATTCCTCGTAAAGGAAACCAATTGTGAAGACATTTTCACACCTGAAGATTTCACCGAGGAGCAGAAAATGATGCGCGATTCCGTAAAGGAATTCGTTGATAAGGAAATTTGGCCAAATAAGGACCGTTTCGAAAAAAAGGACTATGCATTTACAGAAGAATGTATGAAGAACGCCGGCGAAATGGGCTTTCTCAGCGTCGCCGTGCCCGAAGCTTACGGCGGAATGGGAATGGGATTTGTAGATACGGTTTTGGTGTGCGATTATATTTCAGGAGCGACGGGTTCTTTTTCGACAGCCTTTGGCGCCCACACCGGGATTGGCACCATGCCAATTACCTTATATGGAACCGAGGAACAAAAACAAAAATACGTCCCTAAACTCGCTTCCGGAGAATGGTTTGGCGCTTACTGCCTCACTGAACCGGGTGCAGGTTCTGACGCCAACTCTGGAAAAACAAAAGCCGTTTTATCTGATGATGGAAAATACTACTCCATCACCGGCCAGAAAATGTGGATTTCG
>NZ_NKJE01000034.1 GCF_002256285.1 Flavobacterium sp. BFFFF1
CGTACTGAGCATTGCAGACCGTGGCTTTTAAACAGCGCGCTTCGTACAATCAAAACCCTTTCCTGATGCCGATGCCAACCGTCCATTCCCGTGTCAATCCATCAGGCCTGACCTTTCGCACGGCAAACGGCGTGGCCAGCGACAACTCAATGACGCCCGTTTTGTAATGATACGCCGAAATCAGGTTGCCATTGACCGTCAATCCATCAGAGCCCGCAATTGAAAGCCGTTTGCCGTCGCTGTCTTCGTACGTATCCGTGCCAAGGTGGTAGATGAACAATAGATTGGGTTTGAAACTAAAGTACTTGTTGCTGGTCTTCACGGTATACGTGGCCCTCAGCAACGCGTCGGGTTTCCTTTCAAACAGGTTTGTCGTCGGGAAATCGTCCGTACCTGAAAAGTCCGCAACATACGAATTGGCATTGAAGTTGATCACCGGCACCTGCACCGCCACATTAAAATCCCACATCTTGTAGTTCAGGTTTGCCCCGCCCAGGAAATCGATGGTTCCCAAACTGCTTTGATAGTCCATCGGCAACGGGCGGTTGTCTATGCTCAGGTTGGCGTCATGAAACGGGATTTTCAGTCCACCGGTAAAACTCCATTTGTAAACGCGCTCCGTCACGGGGCTATAAGTGCTGCTGAGGTACGCATCACCGACCGCACTGCGCGTACCAAAGCTTCCGCTGGCAGACGACGCCGTGATCTTTACGGCGCCCGACCACCGTTCACTAAAAGTCCTGGTGTACGTGATGTACGGCGAGATATACCGAGTATCTGCTTCTCCCGCGCCGAAAACCGCAGCGACCTCAATCTGGTTCTTTGTGGGCATGCTGGTCGCTGTGACGGGCAAACTGCAAATTCCTGCATCGCTGCAGCCCTGTGCACGGGTGTATTGGAGGGTTGATAACAAGAGGCATACAACAAAAAGAGACTTTTTCATAGCGCTTATTTTACACAAATGTAACCGCGAATGAAAAACCGAATTGTCAGCTGGTTGACAAAGCCACTGATTTTTATTGAATTTGAGAAGTGGATGATCCGCACGCAGATGTTAATACTGCAACTGATCGCTAACCGCTAATCGCTGACAGCTGACAGCTGACAGCTACTTATGCGTCGCGAGCCTCGAAACGTCTGAAATCGCAATCTCCTTACGTCCATAGATGATGATGCCTTGTTTCTCCATCTCATTCAAAAGCAGCGTCGCAGTTTGACGCGATGTACAGATGATTTGGGCAATGTCGGTCTGCGTCAGGTAATTTTCAAGCACGACACCATCGCCACGCTTCACGCCATCGCGTTCAGCCCAATCATTGAGAAACTGGTACAGCCTCGTTTTGGCATCTTTATTAACGAGGTTGGCATAGCTGTTCTTTACGCGCCGAATTTTAAGGCTGACAAATTTGGTGTAAGACAACGCCAGGCTGGGGTTGCGCAGCAGCAGGTTTTCAAAATCCGACATCAGGAAACTGCAGATCGAAACTTCGTCAGAGAGTACTTTGGCATATTCGTTGACGTCCTGGTCGCTTTCAAGGCTCAGCTCCCCAAAAAGATCGCCTTTCTGGATAATGTCCTTAATCGTTTCGTTCCCGTCCTCGTCCAGCGACACAATTTTGAGCGCGCCTTTTTTCAGTAAAAAGATTCGTGGCGCTTCCGAAGAAGCAAACTGGATGATTTCGCCCTTGACCGCCTTTTTAAAGCCCGTGATGATGCACAGCTGCCTGATCTGGGAGAAACTCAGCGCCCGAAATAGTTTGTGGTCACGCAGGTACCAATATTTTAGCTCATCATACATGCCTGTAAAAATATAACGTAAATGTAAGAAATAGATTTTTTCAAATTACTTTCGTAGTAAATAATCATAATCCTTTGTTAATTAACGGGTTTTGTAAAGTAGCTGACATTCGCTTCCGCTTATCGGAAATACATTTGCCACAGAAATCATTTAAATAAACCAGACAATGAAAACAAGAATTTTTGCATTTATCGCGGCGCTGATCTCGGTAACCGCTTTTGCCCAGGATGCTGCCAAACGCAAGGCCGCATTCAATATTGAAAACAATGTAGCCATTCAGGGTTACGATCCGGTATCGTATTTTAAGCAGGGTAAAGCCCTAAAAGGGAAGAAAGACCTTGCCGTTGCGCATGACGGCATTACCTATTATTTTTCGTCTGCGTCAAACAAGGATTTGTTTTTGAAAAATCCTGCTGGCTATGAACCCCAATATGGCGGATGGTGCGCTTATGCGATGGGCGCCAACGCCGAAAAGGTCGAAATTGACCCGGAAACATTTAAAATCCTCGATGGCAAACTGTATCTTTTTTACAATGCCTACTTTAACAACACGCTCAAGAGCTGGAACAAGGACGAGAAGAAATTGAAACCCGCCGCCGACAACAACTGGAAAAAATTCATCAAATAATGAGACAGCCAGCCTATATTTGGATTTTGCGGATCATCCCCGCAGCCATTCTGTTACAGACCTTGTTTTTTAAATTTAGCGCCAGCCCTGAATCAGTGTACATTTTTTCGACAATGGGACTGGAACCCGTCGGCCGTATCGGCTCCGGCGTGGCAGAACTGATTGCCGCGGTGCTGATTCTCATTCCACGGACGACGTTCTATGGCGCAGGAATTGCCGCCGGTGTGATGCTGGGTGCGGTACTCTCCCACCTGCTCGTATTGGGAATCGCCGTTAAAGATGATGGCGGACTGTTGTTTGGCCTCGCGTTGGCCACCCTCGTCTGCGCCGCGATTTTAATGTGGATTGAAAGGCGGCAATTCGCTGTACTATTGCGTAAAATCAGCGGTTAGCCGCGCGCTTACTGAATGGGTAAGGTGAAGAGATTGTGTAAGCACAGGTACCTCTTTGGCAAATGATGGTAGTTTTTACATTCTTTCCATAACGTGACTTTCGTCATATTTGGGTCGGTTTCTTTACGTCATATTTGCGTTATTTTAAATGCCGTTACGTATGCCGAAACAACCGATACACACTTTTCACATTCCCGTGATGGGATTGGCTTATACTGTTGACTCACCGATCAGGGTCGCCCAATATGGTATTTCCTCCGTAATTTCCATCGTCGATGATGAATTGCTGGAAAAAATGAACCATTTCTACACCAACCTTTACCAACTCCCTTTTGTAGAAACCGGACTGAAAGACCTGGACTACAGGGCGAAGCGCATTACATCCTATTTAAACCTCGTGGACAAAATCGTCAAGCGCAAATTGGAAAGCTTTAAGACGGAGTTGTCCGGAAGCATCCAGGCCTTGCAGCGATTTTCTGACATGCTGCCAACAGGCTCAGCACTTCGGGAAAAGCTCGAGGATTTTGCTTCGGGGCATTTCTCCAACCCAAAAATGCTGCGGGAATTCCTTGACGATCACCTCACACCGGGCGCCATTGATGTGAATATCATGACAAAAGTAGACAAGGACAACTTCCATAAAAATGAAAAGCTCGCGGTAGAGTTCAACGATGCACATGCGGCGTTGCGCGGATTTGCGAATAGCGGCCTGCGGTCATCGGTCGTACTTTCCGCCGGAATGAACCCAAGGCTTTTCAGCTATTTTGAGAAATTTCCCTGTTTCTTTCCAAACGCTGAAGGGACTTTTGAAAAACAGATCATCCTTAAGGTAAGTGACTTCCGCTCCGCAATGATCCAGGGCAATTTCCTCGCAAAAAAAGGACTTTGGGTTTCAGAATACCGGATTGAATCAGGACTAAATTGTGGTGGCCATGCATTTGCTACAGAAGGACTGCTCCTGGGACCGATATTGGAAGAATTCATGCAGAAAAAAGACCAGCTCGTCGAATCAGCATTTGATTTAATGTCCAAAGCATTAACCTCAAAAGGTTTGTGTGCACCAAAAACGGCACCGTCAATCCGAATTACCGTTCAGGGTGGGGTCGGTACGGCAGCAGAGCATGATTTTCTGTTGAAACACTATAAAGTAGACTCGGTGGGATGGGGATCCCCGTTCCTGCTGGTTCCCGAAGCAACATCAACAGATAAGGCAACGCGTGACCTATTGGCGAACGGAAAGGAAAGTGATTTCTACCTGAGCAACATGTCGCCGCTCGGCGTGCCTTTCAATACGATCAAAGGAACTACCAACGAAGCGTTTCACCACAAACGGATTAAAGAAAACAAGCCCGGAAGCTCCTGCCCGAAGAAGCTGCTGGCATTGCATACCGGGACAGATGGCAAAGGCGTGTGTACGGCATCCCGAAAATACCAGCAAGACCAACTCTCAAGCCTCGCGCTTGAAAAAAACAGTCTGGACGAAGCCTCGCTTGAGAAAAGAGCGTGCAGGATCACCGAAAAAGCCTGCTTGTGCGTGGGACTTGCCAATGCCTCTTATCTCGAAAATCAAATCCCAATCAAAGGCCAGGCGCAGGGGGTTGTGGTTTGTCCCGGCCCGAATATGGCTTATTTTGATAAGGAAGTTTCCCTTTTTGACATGGTCAGGCACATTTATGGAGAAACCTCCGTGTTAGGGGCAACCCCCAGGCCGCACATGTTTTTGAAAGAATTGCATTTGTATGTGAACCACCTTAAAAACGAGATGGGCGATATGGCGGAAATGCCACCCGCACAATGCAAAAAGTGGGAAACGTTTCGCGAAAATCTGTTGCGCGGAATAGACTACTATAAAGACCTTTATGCCAGCAATGGATTTGGGCAGCCTTGTAGCGATTCCATTCCCAAAGTACTTGAAAAATACGAGCAAGAAGTCAATAGACTAGTCATCGGTGCGTTCCAACCGGTCTAATCCCAAGCGCTTCTAAAAATGGGTTTGATCTGATAGTCCCGGACACCGACGGGAAAACGATACTGACGGTCATCAACCTCGACGACCTCCTCAAACAGCAATACAAAACAAAAGAGCTTCCCGATTGGGAAGCTCCTTTTCAAGGGGACGCTTTATTTTAAAGCGGGCAAAGTATATTTCCTGCCTTTATTTTCATTCTTAAGGTAATCCATTAACGGGTTAAAATATTCCAGCATCGCTTTGGCACTAAGGTCGCTTCCTGTTTTTTCACGCAGTAGTTTCCTCCAGTCGCCGGTAGCACCCGACTTCATGATGTCCTGTATGAACTTACCGACTTCCTTGTTGCCATAGTAATTTGTGGCGTGTGGATCCTGATGCAAAATCTTTTTGGCAATATGATCGTGGATCTGAAACAACAGGATATAAGAAAGCGCATAATCATAGTACTGCGCAGCGTCATCATTGATGTGTGTTTTGGTAGCCGCGTCACAAAATTCTTCACCACGTACCGTCGGAGGAACAATCCCCTGATACTGTGCCGCAAGTTCCCACCAACGCTTATTAAATTGATCCGCCGGAAGGTTTTCTGCATACAAATCGTGCTCAAACATGCTCATGGTTCCCGTACTAAACGGAATGAAAACCACGTAATTCAACGCTTCCTTCAACAAGGTCTGCATCTCATCAGACGGAGTGCCTTTCGGAATCAGGTTCAGGTTTTCCATAAATGGCTTCTGCATGGCGGCCATGCCCATCAGGCTTCCCAAAGCCTCATGGTACGCGCGGTTAGCGCCTTCCCGCATTAAGTAGGGAACTTCAGGCGTGCTATACGACAAGTAGTAGTAAATATGGCCCAGTTCATGGTGGGAAGTTTCGTACCATTCGCTGTTGGGCTCCACACTCATTAACGAACGCACATCTTTGTCAAGATCCATATGCCATGCTGATGCGTGGTTGTTTTTCTTATAGTTTGCTCCAGCGGGTGCCGGGTACAAATCCGATTTCTCCCAGAATGTTTTCGGCAATTCCGGAAAGCCGATACTGACGTAAAAACGTTCTCCCTGCTTTACAATCCATTCGGCGCCCTTGGGTTTCAGTGCAGCATCAAGATCGATGCCCTTCACATCAACGAGGCTGCTCCAATCCTGGCCCCAGCGGTTTGGAAGCCAGTCTGCGGGCAGCATATCCGGCACATCCTTTACACCATACTTTTTCGCGTATTCATACCGGGCATAGGTATGCAGTTCCCGAAACAACGGATAGAGATCCTTGTTAAATTGCTTCAGCATTACCAGCATTTCATCCGTCGTCATGCCGTAATCGGATACCTGGTATTCGAAGAAATCCTTGTACCCCAATCCCTGCACGGTCTGATTGCGCAGATTCCTGAGGTTAACCAGGCCCGTTTTCAAACCTTTTCCCACTTCTTTGCTTGATTCCCATGCCTTTCTGCGTTTGGCCAGATTGGTTTCGTCGGCAAGGACCCCATCAATATCATTGGCAGAAACCGATTTGCCATCAATCTTAAAGTCAAAGCCAAAAAGATTCTCTGTTTGCTTTGTTTCCGCCTTGATGCGCGCGCTTACGATCTTTTGCAATGTTTCAGGATTGTTGGCCGCCTTGTAAAGGATACTTTTCAATTGCTTGACCTGTAGCGGCGTCAATACGTCCTGATGCTCCAGGAACGCCTTCGCCATCTTAATATTATCACTGCTTCCGGTGTATTTGGCGTAGGCCTCCATGGCTTTGTTATTTGCCACCGCATTCGTCGAATCACCTTCCACAATGTGAATCTGCATCTTCCAGGAAGTTTCATTTACAAGCACATTCAACTTTTGATATTCCTTGTTGTAACCGTCAAGATAGGTCTGCACCTTTTTTTGCAATCCGGCATCACCCGCTTTGTCCTTGTTACAAGAATACAAGGCAGCTACGGCCGCGAGGATGAGTACGTATTTTTTCATTATAATATATTTTATTTGAGTAAATGTAAGAAAAATGAAGATTTTTTTTAATAAACCCGACACATTTTATATTTTCACAAAAAAAACCATGTTGATTACGTATCGAAAAGCTGATGTCTCGGATGCAAAAAAACTATCCATTCTTTACAAGCAGGTTTATATCGCAACCTATGGTATCGAAGGGGTATCTGACGAGTTTGCCAATTTTATCACAAAACAATTTGAGGTAGAGCGGCTCAAAAAAACAATTAAAAACAACCCCGATAACCTTATTGTTGCCTCCTATAAGGGCAACCTTGTAGGTGTCGCCGAAATTGAATTTGATAAGAAATGTCCCGTCGGTGATTTGGTTGCACCCGAACTTAATAAGCTGTACATCCTCGAATGGTTTTGTGGCAAAGGGATCGGCGAGAACCTGTTGCAGGAAGTGGAAAAGGTCGTAAAAGCCAAAGGAATCAGCGAAATGTGGCTTTGGGTACTTGAAACCAATGACCGGGCCATTTCATTTTACAAGAAACATCATTACAAGCCGATTGGCCGCGCTGCCTTTCAGATGGAGGTCAACAAATATGAAAATATTGTAATGGTTAAATCCATATCTTAACCACTGCTAACGGCAAATATGGGTACCCGCAAATGAAAAAACTACTGATTAAAGGGCTCAAAATAACGGTGTGCTTATACATTATCGTTTGCACTTTATTGTATTTTTTTCAGGAGAAACTGATTTTCTTCCCTGAGAAACTGGCTCCCGATTACCGGTTCGCTTTCAGCCAGCCATTCGAAGAGATAAATGTCAACGCACCGGACGGCGTCAGCTTACACAACATTTTATTCAAGGCCAGACAGTCAAAAGGCGTAATCTTCTACCTGCATGGAAACATGGGCTCGCTTCGCAGCTGGGGCAAAGTAGCCCAACTGTATCTTTCGATGGACTATGATGTTTTCATGCCGGACTACCGCGGTTACGGAAAAAGCAAAGGCAGCATCGATAGCGAAATGCAGTTTTATGCTGACATGCAGGCTGATTACAACACGTTGAAAAAGCAATACCCCGAGAACCAAATTATCGTACTAGGATATTCCATTGGGACGGGACCCGCAGCAAACCTGGCTGCCGCCAACAACCCAAAAATGTTAATCCTGCAGGCACCATACTATAACCTGAAAGACATGATGGGCAAACGTTTTCCGATTGTCCCGACCTTTTTACTCAAATATAAGTTTGACACCGCAGCCGGTATTCAGAATTGCAGGATGCCCGTAACTATTTTCCACGGTGATGCAGATGAGATCATCTACTATGGATCGTCGTTGAAACTCCAAACGCACTTTAAATCTTCTGACACACTGATTACCCTCCACGCCCAAAAGCACAATGGCATGACCGACAATCCGGAATATGTTGATGCCATCTCAAAAATCCTTGGGTATAACAACGGTAGCCCCACAAACTAAAATCCAATAAGGTTATAGAAGTCAAACATTCCAGACGAATTAATGTTAAAACTGGAAACACAGTTGCGCAACCGAATAATTGCATATATATTTGCAACCATATAATTGCATTAATCCAACGAAATGGAAACAAGACGCGACATCTTTCAGGCCATCGCCGATCCCACGCGCAGGGCGATCCTTTTGCTCATTGCTTCACAGGCCATGACACCCAACGCCATTGCTGACCACTTTCATAGCAGCAGACAGGCGGTTTCAAAGCACATCAAAATCCTTTCCGAATGCGATTTACTGAAACAGGAACAAATGGGGAGGGAAATTTATTACCAGTTAAACCCGATCCGTATGAAGGAAATTGACAATTGGATACAAAAGTTCCGCGAATTGTGGGACGACCGTTTTTCCCAACTGGACAGCTTATTATTAACCTTGAAAAATAAATAGAAAATGAAAAATTTAGCCATGGACTTTTCCGTAGATAAGGAAAATAACAAAATCCACGTCAAAAGGGAATTTGCCGCGTACGTAAACAACGTCTGGGACGCCTGGACGAAAGCCGAACTGTTGGACCAATGGTGGGCACCAAAACCCTATATTGCCAAAACAAGATCCATGGATTTTAGCGAAGGGGGTACCTGGTTCTACGCCATGATCGGCCCGCAGGGTGAGGAGCACCGCTGCCGCGCAGACTACCAAACCATCAGCCCGCAGCAGTCCTTTACAGGACTGGACGCATTTTGTGATGAACACTGGAATACAAATACTGATTTTCCGCGGACAAAATGGGATGTGGCCTTTCATCAGGATGGGGAATATACCGTGGTAGAGGTCGTGATGACCTATGAAAAGCTCAGCGATCTCGAAATGATCATCCAAATGGGCTTTAAAGAAGGATTCACGATGGCACTGGGCAACCTCGACGAATTGCTCGCGCAGCATGACTTAAAATAGTATCCAAATGCCGGAGATGTCCGGCATTTTTTTTTAAATTTAACGGCCATTAACTTTTAAAATCAAAAAAAAATGAAACTGTTAACATTCATTGCTTTTCTGACTATTTCCTTAAACGGCCAATTACCCATTTCAACGAAAGTACAACAGCAACTGGATGGTACATGGTTACCCATCAGACAGGAAATAAATGGTGAGCAAATTCCGGACAAGTTCCTTTCGATACAGAAATTAATTTTATCCGGCAACGATTTTTCGATGACTGCTGAGAGCACTGACAAAGGAAAGTTTGATTACGAGGAAAGAAAAATGGATATCTACGTTAAAGAAGGTGCCAATGCCGGAAAGCACTTTACCGCGATCTACAAATTAGAAAATGATTTGCTTACGATTTGTTACAACCTTGGCGGAGACAGTTATCCTGAGGCCTTCGACACCAGCAACCAACCGCTTTTTTTCATGTCTGTTTTTAAAAGGTCAACTGAATAACCAAAGGATTTTTTTATGCCCGAAATGAAGAAATTTATTAAAAGATTGGTGTCTTTTGCGGGCTTACTCGGCATGTACTTTCTGATTATTGCAGTCTGTACTTCAGTATATGCATGCTATAATTCATCAATTTACAGGCTTGATCCAAGCGTCAAAACACTATTTGCCGGCGATTCCCATATCGAACAGGCCATTGACGACCGGCTGCTCCCCAACTGTAAAAATATTGGGCGTTCTGCAGAGACTTACCTGTTTACGTTTTATAAACTTAAAAAAATACTGTCCCGCAATCCCGGAATTAGCGCTGTAAACCTTGGAATCGGCTGCCATAATTTCTCTGCCAAGGTAAACCATGAATTTACCGATGGGCGGTACGCAGCCACAATTTCCCCTGCTTATTTTTATGCCTTACCCGCGGCACAGCAACTGGACGTCTTGAAATGGAATGTTGCCGAACTGCCGCTTTTCTTCCGCAATATCCTAAAATCATGGGCCATGCCTGCAATTACTGGAGGAAAATTCCCGATTGTCGGTGGTTATCCGACAAAGGCAATAGCTACCACGGTTTCCGAAAAAGAAGTTGGTAAAAGGATTGCCTTCCAGTATTTCAATTCGGGTAAGATCAGCCGTTTTTCTACCGTTGACCTACAATATCTTGACAGCATCATCTTCCTCTGTCGGTCGAGAAATATAAAATTATCGCTGTTTTCAACGCCTGTACATTCCTCATACCATTCAAAAGTACCCAATGCCTATCAGTCCAAACTTAAAACGGTAATAATGAAATGCCGCATTGCCTATACGGACTTCTCGACACTCGCCCTCACTGACGACTGTTACCTGCCAGACGGCGATCATTTGTCTGCTAAAGGGGTAAAACTCCTGGCTTATGAAATCAAAAAAATAAATCCATAGATAAATCAGCTTGAAGAAAAGCGCCGGCATACTGCTTTATAAAAATACGCCCGAAGGGTTACGGTTCCTGATCGTACATCCCGGAGGACCGTTTTGGAAGCATAAGGACGAAGGCGCGTGGTCTATTCCTAAAGGCGAATTCGAGGATGATGAAAATGCGTTCGATGCCGCCATTCGGGAACTGGAAGAAGAAACCGGGCTTCGGCTGCAGGGGGATTGCACGCCGTTGTCGCCGGTGAAACTGAAATCGGGAAAAGTCATCTATGCGTGGGCGGCAGAAAGGGATTTTGACACCAGTACGCTCCGAAGCAACACTTTCGATATGGAATGGCCGCCAAAGTCGGGAAAGAAGCAATCATTCCCCGAAGTTGACCGTGCTGGCTGGTTTTCGGTCGAAGAGGTTTTGGTAAAAATCAATCCGGCACAAGCCGGTCTTCTTCTGGAACTGCACCAAAAACTAATCTAATGGGATTCGGATTTAACCTGCTTTTTATTTTGGTAATCCTGCCATTGTCTGCCGTCGCGCTGATGATTTGGTTGTTTACCCGTAACAAAAAATGGCTTAAGACAATGGGTGCCATTTGGTTTTTCATCGTATTGGCGGTATTCTTAGTGTCGCTACTTCAATTTGTAAGCAGTAAGACCGTTCCTGGCATTGATGATATCCGCGGAAAATATGTTGTAGACCGTGGGTTCTTTCCTGGGAAACAGGCCGATTGGCAATACGACCATTTCCGCTTTGAAATTACCGACGATGACCAATTCCTTTTTTATGTTATTGAAAAGGATCAGATTTTAAAAACCTATCGTGGGGCGATAACCTATAGTGATACCTATACCCCACCGCGCATCGCACTGCATTTTAAGCAACCAACGCACCATATTATTGCGGACAATCCAACTTTATACCGGGAAGTCTGGTCGTTCTATTACGTATTTCATTCTGAGAAATTCAACAATATGTATTTCAAAAAGGGCGATTGGGAACCAAGGGATTGATTTGTCAGATATCCAAAATAATCCCGATTGAATAACTTAATGCCTACTCCGAAGCGACTCATTGGCCCTGATTGATGCTTCCGATGCCCTGATGAATGCTTCCGTGTCAAAATTTGATGCTTCCGTGTCAAAATTTGATGCTTCTGATGGCGAATTTTCTCCTTCTGAATGCGAATGGAACACTTCGGAATGGCAATCAGATGCTTCTGAACGTCAATTCACCACAACTGACTGCTGCGGAAGTGCTGCGGAATGAAAAGTTGGTGCTTCCGACGGAAAATCTTCCCTGTTGCTTTGATTTCAATGCCTATCTTCGCTTGAAAACGTCATACGCAAACCGCACCAGTGTACCAACGATGACGAGTAGGAAGAACAGCCGGATGAATTTATTGCCTTTTGCGATGGCAAGCTTAGCACCGATAAATCCGCCGACGGCGTTGCAGGCCGCCATCGGGATCGCGATGGACCAAATCACTTTGCCTTTGGAAATGAAAAGGCAGATCGAACCGAAGTTTGTCGCGAGGTTGACCATTTTGGCATTGGCGGAAGCATGCAGGAAATCAAAACCCAGCAACGCAATAAAGGCCACGACAAAAAAACTACCGGTACCAGGCCCGATAAATCCGTCGTAGAACCCGACTGTTAGGCTGATAAGAATCGCATACAGCAATTGCCGTGCCGTCGAATGTGATTTGTCCTTATGCTGTCCAAAGTTCTTTTTCGCATAGGTATACACCACCATAAAAGATAACACTACCAGTAGCAGCGGTTTCATGAAATCGTTTTGCACAACAGTAAGCAGCGTTGAGCCCGCAAATGCTGAAGGAACCGCCAGCAGCATCATTACCGACAGGAGTTTCCAGTCCATTCTGACTTGCTGTAGGTATTGCTTTGCAGCGAACAATGTGCCGGAAAATGACGGAATCTTCAATGACCCGATTACTGTTGCTACCGGAAGGCCGGGCAGCAGGATCAGTGCCAATGGGGTTTGGATCAACCCTCCTCCTCCTACTATCGCATCGACAAATCCTGCGGCAAATGCCCCAATACAAAGAAGTATAATGATTCCGACATCCACTTTTTGAAAATTTTATCAAAGCTAATGTATTTGTTTTATCCGTTTATTCGTTTATTTGCTTCGCTAAAAAATTCTGATAAAATGAACACCGATAAGATTGTAGAGCTTTTATTTTTTACGCTTCCAGCCTTGATCACTGGCGGCGTGGCGTATTATTTCTTCCTGACGTATACGAATAATGAAGAAAAGAAACGCCAGTTCTTACTTCACCGCAGCAGCCAGAAACAGGCACTACCTTTAAAACTGCAGGCATATGAAAGGATGACACTTTTCCTGGAGCGCATTAACCTGACAAAAATCCTGATCAGGATTGCACCCATTTCTACGGACAAAAACGATTATGCGAATTTGCTGATTGCCCACATTGATCAGGAATTCGAACACAACCTGACACAACAGATTTATATGTCTGACCAATGCTGGGCGCTGATTGTTACCGCAAAAAACAGCACGATGCAGATGGTCCGCAAAGCTGCGTTATCTTCTGAGGTGACGGATGCCGACAGCCTGAGGCAGTACATCCTTAACGAGTTACTGGAGAAGCAAACGCCGGGTAATGCCGCACTGGCTTATCTTAAAGACGAAGTTTCTTCGTTCTTATAGGAATACTTTGCATTGTCTATTGCTACTAGATTCTTTTCTGCAATATTAAAAATTTAACAAAATATCCGGGTTTCCCGTATTGAAGGTATCAAGCTTTTTTGTAGGGACGCAAATGCCCCTTCCCTGAAGGTAAAATACAATTTTTTCTGCACTTGATTTACGGCAAAATCGGAAGATTTCTTAAATTTATCAAGGAGATGGATTTGGAGAAAATCCCTGGACAACAACAAAACAAAAAGCCTTCGCAAAAACGAAGGCTTCTTTTTTATAGCAATTTTTCCCACCATGCGCCTGGGAAACTATATAACAGGTGGAGATTGAAAAACCCTAAGTCAAGCGCCGCAATTTTACTATGTCGACCGATTATCACTCATAATCTCGCTCTTGTTCTTAGCGTATTCGTAACCGTCTTTCCACCATTGCTTCATTTTCTCTTTATTGAAAATCAACGCATTGTCAGTTAGTTGCGTGGGTGTATAATATAGGTTTAGTTTTACATCGTGGTGTTTCGCCGACAGTTTCCCGATTGTGATATCATGTTTTTCTACCTGGTCGAGCAACGTAGCAAATAAATCGACCATTAAGGAAAATGGATTTTTTCCAATCACCCGTGGCGCAAGTTGCGTTTCTGTCTCCAGGATGACCACATCAATGATTTTTGCACCACGGTTGATGGCTTCCCGTATGGGGACCAGGCTCGAAAAGCCGCCATCGCCATATTCGCAGCCGTCCTTAGTGGCAATGCTCATAAATGGAATGTAATTGCACGAAATCCAGATCCAGTCACAGAAATCGTCGTACTCAAAATCCTTTATCGCCTTGTATTCGACATCACTCTTGGTCAGGTTGGTTACCGTAACCACGATGTTGCAGTTCGAGGCCTTCAGCTGGTTGAAATCGCTGCGTGTAAAATTCTTCCTGATCTGTTTCCGCAGTTTATGGCTTTCGCCAAATGTCCTGCGTTTCCTGAAAAACTGCAGCAGTACGTTGAAGTGGTTGATGGTGACAATTTCCACACCTTTCCGTCTTTTGACCACGAACGGATTGATGTCGAAAATCTTCTTCATATTCACATTGGTGTAAATGCTGTGGATCTTCTTCACATTGCCTAGTGCCAGGTGTGGTATGAGCAGACTTCCTGTCGATGTTCCCAGCAACAAATCATATCGATGCCCCTGTTCTAAAAGGTATTGGGCAACCCCTCCGGCAAAAGCACCCTTACTTCCACCGCCTGAAATGACTAACGCTCTCATTTTTCTTTCAAAAGTTTATCGAGTTGGATTTTTTCATTGGCAGGCAGGGATTCCAGCAATGCTTCATAATATTCGCGGTGGTTTTGTTTCTTAAGCTGTGCCCTGATTTTGTCCCTTGCAAATTTTGAAAACTGCCATTTGTGGCTTACCAGCCCATTGACGAGGAAAGGCAAGTAGTTTTTGTCGCTCTTGTCCAGGAATATCAGGTTTTCGATGGCATTTTGCCGCACTTCCGTCTCAAAATCTGCGGAAGCGTAATGCAGCAACTCCTCATAGTACACCGATTTCTTATCGGCGCGGTAGTCTTTCGTCCTCAATGCCATCGCGAGCCAAAGTATTCTGAGATTCCGGTCATTCAGCCCAATCCAGCCATCAGATTTATCCAGCCATTTTACGCGTTCCTCAGGGAATTGTGACCAAAGTTTGTTCAGGGCGATTTCACGTGTGACATACGAGGAATCGTCCAACAGCGTCTCGTATTCCGACCTGAAATCGGCAGGAACATCAGGAAAGTTCGAGGACACTGCGCGGCGCACATGCCATTCGTTGGTCCGCATCGCCTGAAGCAGCAATGCCTTTTTATCGTTATAGGGAACATCCTGCAGCTGGTAAACAATTTCTTCCTTGATGGGATAAAAAGCGTCTGAGGCCAGAAGCGTTTCAAATTGTTTTTGTTTTTGGGACAAAGGCGTGTCCTTCATTTCCGCTACGGCAAAATATTGGTTGATAAAATCGTTTTTCTTAAGCAAAGCCAAGGCTTCCTGAATGGGGAAATCGGAGGCTTCGAGCCAGCGCCTTTTAAAGGCGTCAACGTCATAGCGGGAGACTTTTTTGATTTCGGCAAGAAATTCGTCGGTCTCCACATTTTTGAATTGGTACTTTCCGAGGTAGTTCTTAAGCGCTTTCCGGAATTTTTCATGCCCCACGTTTTCACGAAGCACATGCAATGCCCACGCCCCTTTTTGGTAAAAACTCAAGGTGCTCGCTTTTTCATTCAGGATGGGAACGGTATCGGTCTTCGCGGCCTGTTGCAGCTGTTCAGCAATCTCATACAACCGGTAATTGAAATGGTCTTCTCCAAAGAGCTCCTGTTCCGCCAGCAATGCAAAATAAGTCGCAAACCCTTCCTGTAACCAATGGTGCTTCCCGGATTTTGCGGTAACCATGTCGCCAAACCACTGGTGCGCGAGTTCATGCGCATTCACGTTGATGTAATTGATATCATTGTAGCCGATATCGTCAACGACGTATGTCATATTGAAAAGCGTGGACGTGGTATTCTCCATCCCGCCATACAGGAAATCACGGACCGGAACCTGCCGGTAAATCTGCCACGGATACGCCACTCCGATTTCCTTTTCCAAATAGTCAAAAATCCGTTTGGAATAGCGGTAGGTTGGTTCAAATTTTGCGGAATCTTCCGGTGCATAGTAGTATTCGAGTGGTATGCCACTGGACGATTTTTCAGATTTGTGCTCAAACTTCCCGACGGCGAGCATGAGTAAATAAGAGCTCATTGGCTTTTCCATCTTATAACTCGAAATCATATTGTTTGCAATCTCGGGCTTAAGGTAACTTCCAGGTGCTTTGGCCAGTCCATTTGAAATGGCATTGAAGTTTTTGGGATGGTATATATTCACGCTGAAAATTACCTTCTCATTCACATCGTCAAAACTGGGGAACCAGTGGCTCGTATATTTTCCCTGCCCCTGCGTCCATATCTGTGTGTTTTCATTTTTGCCGACGAAGTAAATGGCTTGTTTGGGATTGGCGGTGTAATCGAATGAAAGCGTATTATTCCCTTTTTTAAAGCCTTCGAAAAGCAATAGCTGCTTATTCGAGTTTTTAAAATTCACCGCTTTCCCATTAATGGTCAGGTGACTGAATTCCATGTTCACGGCGTCTATCCTGATTGTGTCAATTCTATTGATTACATTGAATGTATAGGCCGCTTCGCCGTGGACTCGGGGATTTAGCCCAAATGAAATACCCGCTTCCGCCGTTTTAAAATCGACAAAACGCGTCTGTTGGGCAAATACCATTCCGAAAAAAAATAAAATAAAGAGGTGGCGCATAGGCATCGGTAAAATTTAGAAGCTTAACAAATATAACGAGTTTTATCATTTTGCCATTTCCCAATTTGCCAATTTAAAGTTATCTTCGCCTTAAAAGTTTTCGCACCGCCATGTCCAATCTGCTGCAAACCCCAATCGAATATCTTAAAGGCGTCGGCCCACAGCGCGGCGATTTGCTTCGGAAGGAATTGGGGATCCATAAATATGCAGACTTAATCAATTTTTACCCAAACCGTTACATCGACCGTACGCGGTATTACAAAATAAATGAACTGCGAAACAGTCCCGCGGAAGTGCAATTGGTGGGAAAAATAGTCCGTATCAAAACAGTTGAGCAAAAAAGAGGAAAACGGCTCGTCGCCACCTTTATAGACGACACCGGCGAAATGGAACTGGTGTGGTTCCAGGGCATCAAATGGATTCGCGAAAGCCTGCAACTCAACGTCCCGATTGTAATTTTCGGAAAATGCAGTGCGTTTAATGGGCAGTACAACATGCCCCACCCGGAAATAGAATTGCTGAAAGAACATGAGCAAAACCTGCGTTCAGCAATGCAACCGGTCTATCCGTCTACTGAAACACTAGCCAACCGCGGCATTTCAAATCGCGTGGTCAACAAGATGATGCAACAGCTTTTCACGGAAACCGGAATTGCTTTCACCGAAACGCTGCCTGCCTATTTATTGGACGCATTGAAATTGGTACCAAAGAAAACAGCATTGTTCAATATTCATTTTCCAAAAAGCAACGACGATTTGGCGAAGGCGCAGTTTAGGCTGAAATTCGAAGAGTTATTTTTTATCCAATTGCAGCTGATCACCAAAAACATCATCCGGAAGCAACGCATCAAAGGACATCCATTTACAAAAGTCGGCGAATATTTCAACGACTTCTTTAATAACCATTTGCCTTTTGCGCTTACCAATGCGCAGAAACGCGTTCTAAAAGAAATCCGAAACGACATGGGTGGCAGTGCCCAGATGAACCGTTTACTTCAGGGCGACGTAGGATCCGGGAAAACCATCGTGGCCCTGATGACGATGCTGCTGGCTTTGGACAATGGCTTTCAGGCGTGTTTGATGGCACCAACGGAAATCCTCGCGAACCAACATTACATCGGCCTGTCGGAATTGGCGAAGGATTTAAACATCAACATCAAAATCCTTACCGGTTCTACCAAAACCGCAGACCGAAAAATCCTGCATGAGGAACTTGAAAATGGTTCATTGCATATTATCATTGGTACACATGCACTGCTGGAAGACAAGGTAAAGTTCAAAAACCTGGGGCTTGCCGTCATTGATGAACAGCATCGCTTTGGCGTTGAACAGCGTTCTAAATTGTGGAAAAAGAATGAGATTCCACCGCATGTACTGGTCATGACTGCCACGCCGATTCCGCGTACGCTTGCCATGAGCCTTTACGGGGATCTCGATATTTCCGTAATTGACGAATTGCCTCCCGGCAGAAAGCCGATACAGACGGTACATCGTTTTGATTCAAATCGCCTTAAAGTCTGGGCGTTTATCCGCAACGAAATTGAGAAAGGCCGCCAGATTTATATTGTGTACCCGCTCATCCAGGAATCGGAAAAGATGGATTTTAAGGATTTAATGGATGGCTATGAGAGCATTTCGAGGGATTTCCCGTTGCCAAAATATGCCGTTTCCATCGTCCATGGTAAAATGAAGCCTGCCGATAAGGATGCCGAAATGGACCGGTTTTCAAAAGGCAAAACAAACATCATGGTAGCCACTACGGTCATCGAAGTCGGGGTAAACATTCCCAATGCCAGTGTCATGATCATTGAAAGCGCCGAGCGATTTGGGCTTTCACAACTCCACCAGCTTCGAGGACGCGTCGGCCGCGGTGCCGAGCAAAGTTATTGCATCCTGATGACCAGCCATAAATTAAGCAGTGATACCAAAACCCGGATCGAAACGATGACCCGCACCAATGATGGTTTCGAAATAGCCGAAGTCGACCTTAAGCTTCGGGGTCCCGGCGACCTCATGGGGAAACAGCAAAGCGGCGTACTGAACCTGCAGATTGCTGATATTGTAAAAGACAGGGAAATCCTTCAATTGGCGCGACACTACGCAATTAAAATACTAAAAGACGATGCCGCTTTGAGCCATCCTACACACGCGACGCTTCGACAGGTATTCGTTGAAATGTCAAAAAAACAGGAAATCTGGAACTATATCAGTTGATTTTTTGACCTCACAGTTGTTAAATAAAATCTAAGGTTTTCCGCTTTAAGAATGCTAAGTCCTAAATTTGTTTCATAACGTTGAATAAAAGGCCCCAGCCTTCTGAGCATATGAAAATAAAATACATCGTCTACGGTGCGCTTATTATTGGGATTAGCGCACTGATTTTTTACCGCATCAGGGAAAACAAATCTGAAAACGACAAATCCAAAGACCCAAAAGGTAAAAACAAGTCTACGACGGTCAATGGAATTGTCATCGTCCCGCAAACCTTTAACAACAACCTCTCCTTATCAGGATCGATTGAAGCCAACGAACAGGTTGAAATCCGAAGTGAGGTCTCAGGAATCGTCGAAGGAATCTATTTCACTGAAGGCGCCAGCGTCCGTAAAGGACAGGTATTGTTTAAAGTCAATGATGTGGAGCTTCGCGCACAGTTGCGCCAGCAGGAAACCAAGGAAAATCTAGCGTCAGAAAATGAAAGACGCGCAGGTTTACTATTGAAAAAAGAAGCCATCAGCCAGGAAGAATATGATATTGCACGGGCCGATTTCAAGTCGGCACAGGCACAAACCCAATTAATCCGCGCACAAATTGGAAAGACATCGGTAAGGGCACCTTTTTCCGGAAAGGTCGGATTGCGGTCGATTTCACCGGGTACTTATTTGACGCCTGATATTCTTGTAGCCAAATTGGTGAACATTTCCCAACTTAAAATCACGTTCAGTATTCCTGAAAAATACGCCGGCCAAATGAAACTGAATGCGCCATTGACATTTACCGTTGCCGGATCAAAAGCGCAATACACCGCAAAAGTATATGCCATTGAACCCGAAATCGCCGTAGCCACAAGAACATTGCAGATTCGCGCCATCGCCGACAACAAAGACGGAAAACTACTACCCGGAACATTTGCAGACATTGAGCTGCCTTTACAGCAAATAAATGATGCCATCGTTATTCCATCGGAAGCCATTGTGCCGGTGCAGGATGGCAAAAAGGTATTCACTGTCCAAAACGGCAAAGCCAAAGAAAACAAAGTCGAAACCGAAACCCGCACCGATAAAGACGTATTGATTCTTTCTGGTTTAAAAGCAGGCGACACCGTACTTACTTCTGGTGTCATGTCGCTAAAACAGGATGCGCCGGTAAAGGTTAAACTCACCAAAAAATAAGCCATGAGTTTATCCACATTAAGCATCCGAAGGCCCGTTTTTACCATAGTAATCAACCTGGTTATTGTACTTTTTGGGATTATTGGCTACACTTACCTTGGTGTCAGGGAATTTCCTTCGATCGATCCCGCGCAGATATCCGTTCGGACCAATTACACCGGTGCCAATGCGGATATTATCGAGTCTCAAATCACCGAACCGCTCGAAAAGGCCATCAATTCCATCGACGGAATCCGAAACATCACCTCGTCCAGCAACCAGGGTTCCAGCAACATCACGATCGAATTTAAGCTGGAAAAAAATCTTGAAGAAGCGGCAAATGATGTGCGCGACAAGGTTTCCCAGGCGGTCCGCAGCCTTCCACAGGATATTGACGCACCACCGGTAGTATCAAAGGCAGATGCGGATTCTGAGCCGATTATCACGATGACGGTACAAAGTGATACCAAAGATGCGCTCGCCTTAAGCGACTATGCAGAAAATGTCATCGCGGAACGATTACAGACCATCCCGGGCGTGAGCAGCGTGCAAATCTGGGGACAGAAAAAGTATGCCATGCGTTTATGGGTAGATCCGGTAAAACTCGCCTCTTACGGAGTGACCGTTTCAGACGTACGGACTGCCCTCGAAAAGCAAAATGTAGAATTGCCTTCCGGAAAACTGACTGGCGCCAACACCGAATTGACCGTAAAAACAATGGGGAATTTGTCCGAAGCGGAACAATTCAACAATATCGTGATTCTGGCCGACGGTGAAAAAACCGTAAAATTCAGTGACATTGGCCGCGCCGAACTAGGGCCTGAAAACCTAGAGACAAAAATGTCCGAATCTGGTCTGCCCATGGTTGGATTGGCGATTATTCCACAACCTGGAACGAACTATATTGACATTGCCAATGACTTTTATGAGCAGTACGACCAGCTCAAAAAATCATTACCGGGTGACATCAAACTCAATATCGCTATCGATAACAGTGTGTTCATTAAAAAGTCAGTGGTGGAAGTTGCGGAAACGTTAGGCATCGCTTTAATCCTGGTAATCCTTATCATCTATCTATTTTTCAGGGATTGGGCCATCGCATTCAGGCCGTTGATTGATATTCCGGTATCGTTAATCGCCACCTTCTTCATCATGTATCTTTGTGGATTTTCGGTCAATGTACTAACCTTACTCGCAATTGTACTGGCGACAGGATTGGTCGTGGATGACGGAATTGTAGTCACCGAAAACATCTTCAAAAAGGTCGAGGAAGGCATGTCGCCCATCGAGGCCGCTATCAAGGGATCCAATGAAATTTTCATGGCCGTAATTTCGATTTCAATCACACTCGCAGCGGTTTTTCTCCCAATCATATTCCTTGAAGGTTTTGTGGGAAGGCTGTTTCGGGAATTTGGCGTGGTGATTGGCGCAGCGGTCTTGATTTCGGCTTTTGTATCGCTTTCACTGACACCGATGCTGAACGCCTACCTGATGAAAGGCGGCGAGCAGAAAAAATCTAAATTTTACAATTTAACGGAGCCCTATTTCGTAAGAATGAACCAGGGTTACGCAGCATCGCTGGCTAATTTCATGAAACGGAAATGGATTAGTTTTCCAATCATCATCGGCTGTATCGGATTAATTGTGTTGTTTTTTAAAATCCTGCCTAAAGAAACTGCACCCTATGATGACCGAAGTTTTATTGGCGTCAACGTCACCACTCCGGAAGGCGCTACGTATGACTATACGGATCGGTTTATGCAGGAATTGACACAACTGATCAACGATTCGATTCCGGAAAAGAAAGTCAGCCTCGTCATTACCTCGCCTGGATTCGGATCGTCTTCAGTGAATAGTGGGCGAATCCGAATCGCATTGACGGAGCCCGGCGAACGCGAACGCAGCCAAAAAGAAATCGCCGCAGACCTTACAAAATGGACCAAGAAATATTCCGAAGCCAAAACCAATGTGTCTGAACAGCCGACGATTGCGGTAAACCGTCGCGGTGGAATGCCGATCCAATACATTATACAGGCGCCCAACTTTGAGAAACTACGCGAGAAGATTCCGCAATTCATGGATTTGGCAAACCAAAACGAGACCTTCTCAAATGTCGATGTGAACCTTAAATTCAACAAACCCGAAATCAATGTAACAATCGACCGTGAAAAAGCGGAAAGCCTTGGAATTTCCGTACTCGATGTAGCGCAAACGTTGCAATTGTCTCTGAGCGGACAGCGTTTTGGGTATTTTATGCGAAATGGAAAACAGTACCAGGTGATTGGCCAATTTGATGAGAAAGACCGCTCCGCACCACTCGATTTAACATCGATGTTTGTAAAAAATAACAAAGGGCAATTGATTCAGCTGGATAACGTCATCAAAACCGAAGAAAAAAGCAGTCCGCCGCAATTGTATCACAACAACCGCTATTTATCGGCTACCATTTCCGCCGGACTGGCACCGGGAAAAGTATCAGTGATGGCATAGAAGCGATGGACCAGATTAAGGCCAAAGTACTCGACGATACTTTCACGACCGATCTTGGCGGGGAATCTCGTGATTTCGTGGAAAGCAGTTCCAACACGACCCAGGCTTTTGGGCTTGCGGTGTTGTTGATTTTCCTGATACTGGCAGCACAATTTGAGAGTTTTATCGATCCGTTTATCATTATCCTGACGGTACCGATGGCAGTTGCGGGTGCGCTGTTTTCACTTTGGCTTTTCGGACAAACGTGGAATATCTTCAGCCAGATCGGAACAGTAATGCTGATTGGATTGGTGACAAAAAACGGCATCCTGATCGTCGAGTTTGCAAACCAACTGCGCGAACAGGGGAAATCAAAAATAGACGCGATACTGGAAGCCTCTGAAGCCAGATTACGACCCATATTAATGACCAGTTTGGCCATCTCACTCGGTGCACTGCCAATTGCACTTTCTCTTGGCGCCGCCGCAACCAGCAGAATTGGAATGGGCGTCGTCATTGTTGGCGGAACAATCTTCTCGTTGGTTTTGACCTTATTTGTGATTCCTGCGATGTACCTGATGTGGTCAAGGACGCGGAAACACCACGAAGAATTTGACCATATCGACGAATATGAAAAAGAAATAAAGCATGAAAAAGCATAAATTCAAAATACTTTTGCTCGTGTGTTTTACGGTTTTTTCTGCAAAAGCACAAACGGTCCTGACGGTCGATGAAGCGATAAAAATTGCATTGGAAAACAACTTTGATATCCGCATTGCAGCAAACGACCTCAAAATCGACAAAACCAACGTAACAATTGGAAATGCCGGGATTTTACCAACCGTAACCGCAAATGTCGTCGACAACAACGGCATCCAGAACAGCAAACAAACGCGCTCCGATGGCACGGTAAACGAATTGGACAATGCCAAAAATAACAGCCTGAATTATGGCGTCGGGCTGAATTGGACCATTTTCGATGGGTTGGGAATGTTTGCCCGATACGATCAGCTTAAAGAATTACAAAAGCTGGGGGAAGCAGAATTGCGGCTGTCTATCTTGACCAGCATCAGTGATGTGATTTCCACTTACTATAATATTGCGCAGCAGCAACAACAGCTTTCAGCGTTGGATTCAACGATTGTCATCTCCAAACAGCGATTGGAACTGGCAAACAACCGTTACACGATCGGAAAAGCATCAAAACTGGAAGTGCTCAATGCACAGGTTGATTTGAATACCGACACGACAAACTTACTCCGACAGAAAGAATTGTACGCCAATACAAAGATTGCAATGAACCAGATACTCGCCCGCGACCCACAAACGGACTTTATCGTCGAAAATGAAATTGTGATTGACCGGACGCTGCAATTGGGTGAATTAACGGCCTTGGCACAAAAGCAGAATCCCCAGCTGGAAGCGCAGGTCATCAATAAACGGGTTTCCGAGCTGCAACTGAAACAAATCAAAGCTAATCGGTATCCCGTGATTGGCATCAATACCGGATACAATTTTGCGCGCACCGAATCGAGCCTTGGCTTTACCACACAAACTTCGGCGAATGGACTGACGTATGGATTTACCGCGTCTATGAATATTTTTGACGGATTCAACCAAAACCGTTCTGAAAAAGTGGCGCGGCTGCAGGTTCAGAATTCTCAGCTTTTGATTGAACAACAAACGGAGAACATCAAATCCCAACTGGCATCTGCGTTTCAAACGTACCTTACCAACATAGAATTGGCCGACCTCGAGCAGAAAAACGAAGAAATTGCGAAACAAAACCTTGACATAACGATGGAAAAGTTCCGTATTGGAACCATCCCTACAATCGAATTCAGGACGGCGCAACTGAATTATATCACCGCACAAACCCGCAACAACGACGCCCAATTTCAGGCAAAGTTATCGGAAATCGCTTTGAAAGAACTCGCCGGAAATCTCAAATTTTAATTTAAATTTGTGGAAAAACCAAATGATTTCCTACAATACCAAAGACTGGTTCACTTTCATTTTCCGATTTCACAAAGCCGATACCTTCCGGAAACTTTTTCCCATTATGATGGCCATTGGAGCATATGCGGCAGTACTCGGCTATCTCGAAGTGGAGCATTGGCAGATGTCGGAAAGCAGTTACCTGAAAAACATCACCATCATGCACGGCATGATGGGGTTTGTCATTTCGTTGTTGCTCGTCTTCCGGACCAACACCGCTTATGACCGCTGGTGGGAAGGCCGCAAAATGTGGGGCGCCCTGGTCAACAACAGCAGGAATCTGGCCCTCAAAATAGCGGCGATGGTCCATAATGAACACGACCGTTTGTACTTCAGGAAAATCATTCCTGCCTATGCAATAATCTTGCAGAAACACCTCTCCAACGAAGAGGTTGCAAACGAACTCTTTGAAGACATTCCCGAAATCGAACACCACAAACACAAGCCCAACCAGGTCGCAGCCATGCTGTTCAGGAAAGTCAACGAACTGTATACGGAGAAAAAGATTTCCGGGGACCAGCTCATTGTCATAAACACCGAACTACAATCTTTTACAGACATCTGTGGTGCGTGTGAACGGATAAAAAACACACCCATTCCGTACTCTTACAGCGCTTTTATAAAGAAGTTCATTTTCTTTTATGTGATGACGCTACCATTTGGCTACGCGTTCAGTCTTGGGTATTACGTGGCGCCGGTCGTCGTCTTCATTTTTTATGTGTTGGCAAGCCTCGAGCTGATTGCGGAAGAAATCGAAGATCCATTTGGCACCGATGAAAATGACCTGCCAATGAAAAAAATTGCGGAGAACATCAAAAAACATGTCGAAGAGCTGCTCTGATTTTATGATGGCCGCATGTTGAAATAAAGTTTTTTTTTAATACATTTATTTCTTCCCTAATCCGCGTATCAAAGTATGTCCAACAACCGCACCCTGATCAGCCCGCCTGGCCTCTCCAGCGAAAAATCACTCAAGACATTGGTCGAAAATCGTACCATTTATTCGTTGAACAATTGCGAGTTGAACCTCTTTGAAACCTATGAACATTCTAACCTCGTCCCACTGAAATTTAACGATTTTGTGGTCACGAGCATGCTACGCGGCAAAAAGGTAATGCACCTTTACGACGATCCCGGATTTGATTACCTGCCCGGAGAAACCGTAGTCATCCCATCCAATGTGGAAATGAAAATCGATTTCCCCGAAGCGTCTGCTGACAACCCAACGCAGTGCCTCGCCCTGGCTGTAGACCAGGCAAAAATAAACGACACCCTCCATTTTTTAAACGAGCGCTATCCTAAAGAAGGCCATAACCAATTCTGGCAACTGGATTATCAAAATTATTTCTTCTACAACAATGTGGAATTAGCGTCAACCATAAGCAAATTGATCCAGGAGTGCATGAGCACGGCCATTACCAAAGATGCCCTCGCCGATTTAACGCTGCAGGAACTATTAATCCGGATCATCCAGACCCAAACCGTAAAAGCCGCACAGGAAGGTTTTTTCCCCAATTCGAACAGCCCAATGGTGGCCGTAATGGAGTATATCCGAACGAATCTCACGGAAAGCATCACGCTGAAAAGCCTCAGCGACAAAGCCTGCATGAGCACGACGTCTTTCTACCGCTTTTTTAAACGGGAACTGGGCATGAGCCCGATTGAATTTGTACTCAGCGAGAAAATAAAATGCGCCAAAAGGCTGCTGAAGAATCCGGCACTACAAATCAATGAAGTGTGCTATGCCGCCGGATTTGAAGATTGCAATTATTTCATCCGGTTGTTCAAGAAATTTGAAGGGATTACACCCAAACAATACCAATTGCTGCATTCGAATTAATCTTCCACGAACCGGACCGGAACAAGATCTTCCAGTTCTTCCGGGGTAAACATTCTCGATTGCGTCAGGAAACGGTAGCCCAACGGAATTTCAATCGAAAAGCTGGATCCGCGTCCTTCCACAATATCAATCGTTAGCTGCGTATAACGCCAATATTCAAATTGGTCTTTATTCATCCAGAATTCGCACCCTTCGATGTCTCCCAGACACACATCACTCTGCCCGAGGATAAAATCCCCTTTCTCAAAACACATCGGCTGCGAACCGTCGCAGCACCCACCGCTTTGATGAAACATCAACGCACCGTGCGATTGCTTCAACTTTTCTATCAGCATTTTCGCTTTCTCAGTAATCAGAACCCTTGCTGTCATAACTATATTTTATAAAAAACCCGGAAGCCTTGCCTCCGGGTTCAATTTAACCAAAAGAACTATTGAACAGATTAAAAGAATCCCAATTTATTCTTGTCGTAAGAAATCAGCATGTTTTTCGTCTGGCGGTAATGGTCGAGCATCATCTTGTGGTTCTCGCGTCCGAAACCTGATTTCTTGTATCCTCCAAATGGCGCATGGGCCGGATAAGCATGGTAACTATTCACCCAGACACGGCCCGCTTTTATGGCTCTTGGCACCTGATAAAGCTGGTGTGCATCACGCGTCCAGACGCCTGCACCAAGGCCATACATCGTATCATTGGCAATTTCAATGGCCTCTTCCTGTGTCTTAAAAGTGGTAACGCAGGTCACGGGCCCAAAAATCTCTTCCTGGAAGATCCGCATTTTGTTGTGCCCCTTGAAAATCGTTGGCTGGATGTAATAGCCGCCTTCCAAATCCCCACCAAGATGGTTTACACCACCGCCCGTGAGGATTTCAGCGCCTTCTTCTCTTCCGATTTTTAAATAAGACTGGATCTTCTCATATTGGTCGTTGGAGGCCTGAGCGCCCATCATCACGGTGCCATCGAGTGGATGCCCCACTTTAATTGCGTTGGTGCGCTCAACCACTTTGGCCATGAATTTATCATAAATATCCTCCTGCACCAAAATACGCGACGGACAT
>NZ_NKJE01000035.1 GCF_002256285.1 Flavobacterium sp. BFFFF1
CGTACGCATATCGTCCACCATCACATCTTTACCAAGGCTGTCTTTCACCGCATGCCCTCGCGAGTCCAGTAATTTTTTCAAGCCCACTTTCACCAGCTTTTCCTTTTCAAACTCTTTTTCCTTGACCTGCTCTGGCGAAATGTTGATCTGGCGAAAATTGAGCACAATACCGTAATCATAATCAATCCCTTTCTGCTTGTTGCTGTGGTAAGCCACCCACTTTTCGTTAAGGCCGTAGGTGCTGAAATCGAGCAAATCGGCTTCGAGCTGCGCTGGGATCACCATGTTGGTTTCATTCCGCAGCGAAACGCTCACAAAATCCGTTCCTTTAAATAATGCTTCTTTCGTCAGCTTTTGCACGTCCTTGTAACCTGGATTGATTTGCTCGAGGTACAACAAATCGTCGTAAGCGCGTCTGAAATTTGATTTTTCTTTCGTCGCGAGCAACGCTTTGGTATTGTCATACAGGTATTTTGAAAGCGCATTTTTGCTGTTTACAATCTGCTCAGAATAGTCCTGGAACAGAAATTTTGCCTCGCGGTTGTCCTTCATCATGCGCAAAGGCAACAATGGCCTGATTTTCTCCTGGCGGTCGTTCAGCTTATGATAAGTTGTAAAAACCTGTTCCAGATTTCTTGGGTTGGCGTCTTTGATCAACAGGTCAATTTGCCTCAGGTCACGTTCCTGCGCTTTGGCGTAGGCTTCCTCAAGCATGTAAATGTATGGCTGTTTGCCTTTTTTATTTTTATTGGTCCGCAATGCATTGGCGGCATTGTCAATTGCCCCATCGTAGTCGCCGGACGAAAGCATGCTCTCAGTTTCTTTCACCCCACAGGAAACCAGGATGAAAAAAGAAAATAGGAAGGTAATTTTTCTCATGTTTGTTTTTGGTTTTTTTGTTTTTCAGGAGCTCGTTCCGGCTGTCCGCTATATCTTTTTCTTTCTAAAGAAGAAAGAAAAAGGATGCCGCTGCCATCCGGGCTAGGGAAAACCCTAAAATTGAAGCCTGCGTTCAGGAGCGAATACAGGCCTCCTGTTTATTCAGCTTCGGACGAAAGGCGGCAACAATTTACTGCACACTTCGCCAAATCCAATGCGGACTTCCTTATTTTGGCACCAGCCTTTAAATCGCACGGAGTCATTGTCATTGATGAATTTACGCTCCGTTCCGTCTTTCATTGTAATCGGGTTTTTACCACCCCACGTCAATTCCAGCATTGAGCCAAAACTTTCCGGTGTTGGACCTGAAATGGTTCCGGAGCCCATCATGTCACCTGAATTGACGCGGCAGCCGTTTGAGGTATGGTGCGCCAATTGCTGGCTCATCGACCAATACATATATTTAAAATTGGATTGGCTTACAATAGTTGGTTCGCCATTCTCAGGTTCGATTTCGACTTCAAGGTTAATATCGAAAGCATGTTTTCCTTTTTGTTGCAGGTAGGGAAGCGGCGTCGGGTCCTGTTTTGGCCCTTTCGTACGAAAAGGTTCCAAGGCATCCATCGTTACAATCCAGGGAGAAATTGATGTCGCAAAGTTTTTGGCCAGGAATGGTCCGAGCGGTACGTATTCCCAACGCTGTATGTCACGCGCGCTCCAGTCATTCAGCAACACCATCCCGAAAATATAGTCTTCAGCTTCATGCACCGGGATGTTTTCACCCATGATATTGGCATCAGTGGTAATGAAAGCTGTTTCGAGTTCAAAATCAATAGAACGTGAAGGTCCGAAAACTGGTGTAGACTCACCTAATGGAACCGTTTGCCCCATCGGGCGGTGCACCGGAATCCCCGATGGTACAATGGATGAACTCCTGCCGTGGTAGCCGACCGGAATGTGAAGCCAGTTTGGCAACAATGCATTCTCCGGATCACGGAACATTTTTCCCACATTGGTGGCATGCTCTTTACTCGAATAAAAATCGGTGTAATCGCCGATGAGCACCGGAAGCTGCATCTCTACGTCCTCGATGTTAAAGACGACTGTTTCGCGGTGTTCTTTGTTGTCTTTCAGTTTGTTGTTCTTTACATCAAACAATTCCGCAATGCGGTTTCGTACAAGACGCCAGGTTTTTTTGCCATCAGAGATGAAGTCGTTCAGGGTATCCTGCATAAACATGTCATCGGTGAGTTCAATGCCTTCAAAATAGTTTAATTGCTGTAAAGCCCCAAGGTCAATAGCATAATCACCGATCCTGGTGCCTATGGTAATGACGTCGTCTTTTGTAAGAAAAACACCGAAAGGGATGTTTTGTATCGGGAAATCACTTTCCGGCGGTACGTCCAACCACGACTTTCGGTTTGGATTGTTTGCGGTTATAGGCATTAGCGAATATTTTAGGGTAGTTTGTTTGTTGAAAAATTCAGTTATCAAATATATTATTATATGTGAATTTAACAAACGATTTTTCGTAATTTTGAACCGTTTTTAACAAATCTTATACCATGCAGCACGACCAGGAAATTTTCGACCTGATTCTTGATGAACAGGACAGGCAGATACACGGAATTGAACTTATCGCGTCAGAGAACTTTGTAAGCGACCAGGTCATGGAAGCGGCGGGTTCCTGCCTGACTAATAAATACGCTGAGGGTTACCCCGGAAAGCGCTACTATGGCGGCTGTGAAGTCGTTGATATTGTAGAGCAAATTGCTATTGACCGTGCTAAAGCTTTATTCGGAGCTGAGTATGCGAATGTGCAGCCGCACTCCGGTTCACAGGCAAATACCGCAGTATATTCCGCTTGTCTTCAACCCGGTGATAAGATCCTTGGGTTCGATTTGTCCCATGGCGGTCACCTAACCCATGGTTCTCCTGTAAACTTTTCAGGAAAACTATACCAGCCCGTTTTTTACGGAGTGGAGCAGGAAACCGGACGCTTTGATTATGATAAGATTCAGGAGATTGCCACACGTGAAAATCCAAAGATGATCATCGCAGGTGCGTCTGCTTATTGCCGTGACATGGATTTTGAGCGTTTCCGCAAAATAGCCGATAGTGTAGGGGCTTTACTTCTTGCTGATATTTCCCATCCCGCCGGATTGATTGCGAAAGGCTTGATGAATGACCCGATTCCGCATTGTCATATTGTTACGACTACCACGCATAAAACTTTACGCGGACCCCGCGGTGGGATGATTTTAATGGGTAAGGATTTCGAGAACCCATGGGGATTCACAACGCCAAAGGGTGAAATTAAGATGATGTCAAATCTGCTTGACATGGCCGTTTTTCCCGGAAATCAGGGTGGGCCTTTGATGCACATTATTGCTGCCAAAGCGGTGGCGTTCGGTGAAGCATTGACTGATGAGTTCTTCCGTTATTCGATGCAGGTCCAGAAAAATGCGAAAGCCATGGCAGACGCCTTCATGAAGCGGGATTACAACCTGATATCAGGCGGAACAGACAATCATATGATGTTGATTGACTTGAGAAACAAGGGAATTACCGGAAAAGAAGCAGAAAATGCTTTGGTTAAGGCTGAAATTACGGTAAACAAGAATATGGTGCCTTTTGATGACAAATCGCCTTTCACGACTTCAGGAATACGTATTGGAACGCCGGCGATTACCACAAGAGGATTGGTGGAATCAGATATGGAGGCTGTCGTTGAAATGATCGACAGGGTACTTTCTAACCATACTAATGAAGAGATCATTGCCGAGGTTGGCGAGCAAGTCAATAGCATGATGAGCGAACGCGCGATGTTTGTGTTCTAAACGATGCATCCCTATATATTCAAAAACCCACGCCAGTCGTGGGTTTTTATTTTTTTGGTGTTGTTGAAAAAAATAATCGTAATAATTTTTTCGTACGAAATATTTCTTACCTTTGAAAAACACAATGATGAAAATTAACGAAAACATGCAGGCAGAACCTACAAAATCAGAATTGGAAATTTTACAGGTATTGTGGCAATTTGGCCCCTCTACTGTAAGGTTTGTGAATGACACCTTAAACGAGCAGAAGCGTGCGGTTCAATATACATCAACTTTAAAACTGATGCAGATTATGGCAGAGAAGGAGATGCTTACAACAGATAAATCGAATATGAAGCACATTTACAGTGCCGCTATCGAAGAAAAAAAGACGAAGGGTTTCCTGCTGGAGAAATTTGTAGATAATATGTACAATGGTTCAAGTTCAAGCCTGATGATGCAATTGCTTGGAAACAACAAAACGTCCGCGAAAGAATTAGACGAGATCAGGGCCATGCTGGATAAACTTGAAAACAGGAAATAGCGATGATAGTAAACGACACTTTGGAACAGGCAATTTCGTGGACGCTGATCCACTCGCTTTGGCAGGGCATCCTGCTTGCAGGTTTTTCGGGACTGATTGTCCTGATGACAAAAAGATCTACCTCCTCATTGCGCTACAACCTGCTGTCTGCGCTATTTGTTGTTTTTTTGATTACCGTAGCATTGACATTCTATTACGAATTCACTCCGGGGTCGGAAGCTGGTGTTATTCATCTTCCGCTGGTTTCGAGAACGATTAACGCTAATTTTAATACTGAAACGGTTGGTGACTTATCGGTGTTCATTAATTTCCTCAACCAAAATGCCAATACCATAGCCGTCTTTTGGATGGTAATTGCTGTATTTAAGTTGCTTGGTATTTTTAATGCGTTTGCGAAAATATACAGGATCCGGAATTACAGTACTTTTTTGCCTTCCGCATATTGGACAGATAAGGTGGCAGCCTTGGCATCACAAATCAAGGTGAGCAGGCCGGTTGTGTTGCTTGAATCGGCATTGATAAAGATTCCCTGTGTGACGGGTTACTTTAAACCCATTATCCTGCTTCCGGTTGGCCTGCTTTCAAGTTTGCCACAGGACCAAATAGAAGCCATTCTGTTGCATGAGCTCGCCCACATCAGAAGGAAGGATTACATCATTAATTTATTGCAGCATGTCGCGGAGACCCTCTTTTTCTTTAACCCGTCGCTTTTGTGGCTTTCGTCACTAATCAAAGATGAAAGAGAACACTGCTGTGACGATATTGCGCTTGACACCATAGGCAACAAAACTGATTTTATACACGCCCTGATTTCGTTTGAAGCATACCGTAACCAGATACTGGCCGTCGCTTTCGCCGGAAAGAAAAATCAACTGTTGCAACGTGTGAAACGGATTATTTATGACGATAACAAATCATTAAATTCTGCAGAGAAAACCTTTCTTTCGGTGGGCCTTACCCTGTTTACGGTGTTGATTATTGCATCGGCAGATTTTCAGCTCGGGGGTCGCCGCAGTAAGGTTCCACAACCGAATATCCACAATAGAACTGCAACAGCCACAGATATGGACGTCCAGGATCCGCGAACACCGGTCGTTGTTTCTTCAGCAACATTAAAAAAGGAGAATACTGAACCATTAGGTGCGGAAGAACTTCAAAGGGAGCTGGAGAACCATGCCATCCCTGTTGCCGGAAATAATTATGGATATCCGACAGTGCAAACGGCATCGGTTTGCACACCTGAACCAGCCGCAACACCCGGACCTGTCAATATTTCGAAAACCACCAGTGTTACAACACACACCGTCAATTCAAAAACCAGCACAGCGCACACGTTGGACAGTGAAGTGACCAGTTATGACTCAGACAATCCAAAAAAACGCTGGCATGCCACTTTAAGAACCGGTATTACCGGAGAAGACCTCCCCGACGATATGAATGTCGACCATCTTACCAACAATATAATTTCAGATTTAATCACTGAGCATATCATCAGCGATACCAATGGTCTGTCATTTAGGCTTTCGGACAGCAATCTCATTGTTAATGGGCAAAAGCAATGTGCGACAGTTCACGCCAAACTTAAAAAGAAGTATTTTAAACCAAAAATCAGCGCGATATGTTACAATTATGAATATGCGGGCAACATATAGCCCAGCCGGATAGCCGGAGTTTCAATCATCACTATCAATCAATCATCTCTGCCTGATTTCTTATGAACTAAGGCAATCAAAAAACGAACATTATGAGAAACCTCATACACGCCGCGATATGCCTGTTATTTTCTACAATACTGGCTGCACAGACTGGAAGCATTAGTGGAAAAATCAGCACTACTGAAAACCAGCCTGTCGATGCGGTACTCATTTCCCTGCTTTCAGCAATGGATAAAACGTTGCAAAAAACCACTTTTTCAGAACCGGACGGTACTTTTGTTTTTAATAATTTAGCTGCCGATCAATACCTCATTTCTATTGATGCCGATGGCTTTCAGTCATTTCAAAGCGAACCCATTTCAGTAAACCAGCAGGCTGTGGTCATACCTGTGATTCAAATATCTTCTTCAGCCGACAAAAAGCTGGATGAAGTAGTGATTGTGAAAAAGAAATCTTTTGTTGAAAATAAGATTGACCGGACGGTTGTCAATGTAGATGCGATGATTTCGGCAGCGGGCGCTGATGCGATGGATGTGCTGGAGAAATCCCCCGGAATTTCCATTGACCAAAACGGTGTCATCACGTTTAAGGGGAAAACAGGTGTGTCCGTATTTATTGACGACAAACCCACTTATCTTTCAGGTGCAGAACTGGAAGCCTACCTGAAGTCACTGCCAGCCTCAACACTTAGCCAAATCGAATTTATGACCAACCCTCCTGCAAAATATGAAGCTGCAGGCAGCGCCGGGGTTATTAACATCAAGACCAAAAAGAGCAAGACGAAAGGATTTAACGGCAGCGCAACGTCACGGGTATCTCTTGGAAAGCGCGCCCGAAATCAGAATAGCCTGAACCTGAATTACACCGACGGAAAAATCCGTTTGTATGGAAGTGCCGGTTTTTCTGCGAGTGAAAGCGTTACAGACTTGTTCATCTTCAGGCGGTATAAGAACCCGAATGAAAGTACCAAGACTTTATTTGACCAGAATTCGATACTTACAGGAAAGAACGGTTCCGCAAACATCCGGGCTGGGATTGATTATTATGTGTCAGACAAAACGACTCTTGGGATGAGTCTCAGCGGATTCTCTACTTCGGGGAATAACGCATCAGACGTACGAAGCGTTCTCAAAAATGCCACTTCCGTAATCGATTCGACCATTATTGCAGACAATCTCGAAAAAAAGAAGTTCAGGAATGGCGGCATTACGTTTAATTACAGCCGCGACTTAAATCAAGGTAGAAAGCTTACCGCCGATGCTGATTTCCTGACTTATTCCGACAAAACCGATCAACTGTACAGAAATTATATTTACCAGCCAGACGGAAGTCTCAGCAGCAGTGACCAATCTACCGGAAAACTGCCCTCGAAGATTTCGATTTATGCCTTTAAGACGGATTATTCGCATCCGTTCAAAAACGAAGCTGTATTCGAAACCGGATACAAAGTGAGTTACTCGAAAACCGACAACATTGCCGATTATGCTGATATCATTGGAGGGGTATCAATCCCTAATTTAAGCAACAGCAACCATTTTAAATATGATGAAGTGATTCATGCGGGGTATGCCAATTTCAACAAAAGCTTTAAGCGGTTTTCGTTTCAGGCAGGCCTCAGGCTGGAAAATACTGTATCAAAAGGCAACCAATTGGGCAATGGTACCGCGAATTCCGCTTCGCGTTTTACAAGGTCATATACCAACCTGTTTCCGACTGTTTATTTGATGTATAAGCTTGACTCCATCGGCAACAACCAATTGGTGACCTCCTACGGGAAGCGGATCAACCGTCCTTATTACCAGGACCTGAACCCCTTTTTGAGCCCGTTGGATAAATTCACTTTTTATTCCGGAAATCCGTACCTGAATCCTTCATTTGCACACAATGTGGAATTGTCCTACCGTTATAAAGGCGTTTTCAGTACGACATTGAGCTATGGGGAGTCGAAAGATGAAATCAACGAGACCATTGAGATTAAAGACGAAATCTATTACAGCCGTCCCGGAAATATTGGAAAGAGCCAGTATTTGAGCCTGAATGTGCAATCGGATTTTGAGTTGGCGAAATGGTTTTCGACAAGCCTGTATTCTGAGCTGACTTACAACCGATATAAAAGTGAGCTGTATACCGAAGGCCTGAACTCCAAAGGAACGTTTTTCTTTTTCTCGTCAAATAACCGCTTTACAATAAGCAAAAGCTGGTCGGCTGAACTGAGCGGGCGCTACGGGTCTGAAGTTACCTCGTCCCAATTCACGATCGGGCCACGCGGAAGCGTCAATGTCGGGATCCAGAAAAAAATACTAAAGGACCAGGGAACGCTGAGGCTTGCAGCCAATGATATTTTTTACATGAGCATCACCAATGGGGTGATCAACAACCTTGAACTTACCGACGCGAGCTGGAGGAACAAGCCTGACAGCCGTTTTGTTGCGTTGACATTTACATATGCTTTTGGAAAGATGTTTCAGCCGAAAAGCCAGGAGCGTACGGGTGCAGACAGTGAGCAGAGTAGGGTGAAAGGGTAGAGAAGATTGGGAGTTCGGGAGTTCGGAAGCTCGGAAGTTGTAAATGGTACCTTACTTCCGGTCTTCCTAACTTCTGAACTCATAAACTTTTTAGTAAATTTGCACGATAAAAAAATCAGCATGTCAACCTTCAGATTACAGCTTCCCACAGACCCTCGTTGGGTCAATATCGTCGAAAAGAACATTTCAGAAATCCTGACCGACCACGCCTGGTGTGAGCAAAAGGCTGCTTCGAACGCCATTACGCTGATTACCATCAATTCGGAATTCCCGGATATGGTAACCGACATGCTGGCGTTGGCCAAAGAAGAGCTCGAGCATTTTGATATGGTGCATGAAATCATCAAGAAGCGTGGCCTGAAACTGGGAAGGGAACGCAAGGACGATTATGTGGGTGAACTGGCACAGTACATGAAACGAAGCAATACCGGAAGCAGGGTTTCCGGTTTGGTAGAAAGATTATTGTTTTCTGCCATGATCGAAGCCAGAAGCTGCGAACGGTTTAAAGTGCTTTCCGAAAATATCCAGGACGAGGAATTGTCGGCTTTTTATCGTGAATTGATGGAAAGTGAAGCGGGGCATTACACTACTTTTATCACTTATGCCCGAAAATATGGTCATGGCATCGATGTCGAGCAACGCTGGCGGGAATGGCTGGATTTTGAAGCTTCGGTGATTGCTAAATATGGGAAATCCGAATCAATTCATGGCTAAACGATTTCCGAAACATTCAACTGGAATTACGATTTGATTGACGACGGACTGCTTGAGGCCCCGAAGCTTCGGGGGCAGCGGCATCATTTTTTATTATTGGAAAGTCGTTTTGATTGCAGTGCGCGTGATGAATAAAAGAGATATAGCGGACAGCCCGACCCTCCGGGTCATGCCCAAAACCTAAACACCACATGATCCATATTACTGAAGCGCAAGCCAACGAATTCAACATTATCCAATATATTGTCAATGAGACATGGCCAGTGGCTTATGGCAGGATCCTGTCGAAGGCACAGCTGGACTATATGATCGCGCTATTCTATTCGTTAGAGATGCTGAATGAAAACGTTAAAAACGGTCATCATTTTTATTTCGCGAAAGATGACGATACGGTGCTTGGTTTCCTGGGTATCGAACACAATTATAAAGGAAATCCGGTCACAAGAATCCATAAAATTTACATGCTTCCGGAATCGCAGGGCAAAGGTGTAGGCAAATTGCTTATTGATAAGGCAGCACAACTGGCAGAAGAAAATCAATCAGAGAAGCTCTCGCTAAACGTAAACCGATTCAATCCGGCAAAGGGATTTTATGAAAAACTCGGCTTTGAAAACGTCGGTAGTGAAGATGTCGCCATCGGGAACGGCTACCTCATGGAGGACTATATGATGGAGAAAAAAATCAGGTAACGACGATCTGGTGTCTTGCCAACAATCCTTTTAGTCCGGATTTTGAAAATACAGCTTTACTGAGTTTGGTGCGCGCGGGATCAATGGTATAGTTTCGGCTTAGGCTAAAATCACATTTATTGGCGGTGGCTTTGTCAAATTCGGCCCGATACAGATCGCAATTCGGAAATGCAGCGCCGGTAAGATCGGCAGCCATAAAATCTACAGCGATGAGGCTGCAACCGGAAAAAGAAGTGCCTTTCATTTTCAATGTATAAAACTTGGCAAAATCCAATATGCAATCATTAAATCGGATGTCAAAAATCAGTTTGTCTGCCATGGCAAAATTTACCTCACGAAAACTGCATCGGTTAAAATGTGCCGTTCGGAGCGCTACATAATTAATCTGGGCCTGGTCAAAGTTGCAATCATTAAAAATGCAGTCGATAAAAGTCACACCTACAAAAGCGGAGGCGCTGAAATCACAGTGGTTAAAAATACAACGCTCGAAATCGGTGAAATCGGCGCTGTTTTTTGTATAGGTAATTCCGTTAAAACTGGCTTCAAAAATGTATTGGATGAATGGCACGTCAGGATTTTGTGTAAAGCTACAGCATTCGGATTGTCATACAAAACGAATTTGAAATATTATGGATTGTCCTAAAGCATTACCAGTTTATTTTACCTAGAATTTTAAGAAAATGTATGCTTTTCACGTAACGGTATGTTTGGGAAAAATTGTATTTTACCTTCAGGGAAGGGGAGAGTGCTGTCCCTACGAAAAAACACTACATTACATTACGTCAAATACGTACATTTTGTTAAAACTTGAGTGAGCCATAATAGTTTATTAATTGTGTTTTTTTAAGCATGCTAAATAAGAAAGCCTTTTCGCGGAAACTCCTAAATTTGTGTCATGCAAACTGAAACGCCCACGCCGATACCCCGAAAGGGTTTCATCAGCAAAAATCCGTCATTAAAAATCCGTGAATTCCGGTCGTATCTGACCTTAAGGCTCGGTGTGATCTTCGCACTGAATATGCAGTCCACCACCATTTATTTTTGGGTTTACCAGATGACTAATGATAAATTGTCATTGGGTTTTGTCGGATTGGCTGAGGTCATTCCAGCGATTTGTTGTTCCTTTTTTTCAGGGCATTTTGTCGATCTGAACGAAAAGCGCAAAATGATCACGATTTGCCTGGCAGGGTATATTATCACGGGTATATGCCTATTGCTGCTTGCAGTTCCCATGACTGCACAGCATCTCGGTGCTTCCTGGATGCTCCACCTGATTTATTTTTTTGTGTTTTTAGGCGGGGCGTTGAGGTCATTTTATAGTCCCTCGATGTTTTCACTTTTCGGATTGGTCGTACCCCGTGCTGACTATCCAAACGCCACCGGATGGAGCAGCATGGCGTGGCAGGTCGGCTCCGTATTGGGGCCATTGGCAGCAGGATTTGCGATTGCTTCGCTTTGTATTTTATCGAGCCTTTCCATTGTAGTGGCGCTTGAGTTTTTATTGTTGGTACCGTTGTTTTCCATTGCGGCCAAACCGATCATCAGGAAGGAAAAGGAACGGGTTATGAAAAGTGTGACCGAAGGCTTGCGGTTTGTCTGGAACACGCCGGTATTGCTTTCTGCTTTGACACTGGATATGTTTTCAGTATTATTTGGCGGCGCGGTGGCGTTACTTCCAGTGTACCAGAAGGAAATTTTGCATGTCAACGAGATGGGTTTCGGCTTACTGCGTGCAGCGCCCGGAATTGGGGCGATCATCACCTTAGGATTACTGGCCTTGATTCCCCTTAAAAAGCAACCGGGCCGGAAGTTGTTTATATGCGTGGCTGGATTTGCCATCAGCATCATTGTATTTGGGATTTCGACCAATTTCATACTGTCGTTCTGCATGCTGCTTTTTTCTGGGATGTTTGATGCCGTGAGCGTTGTCATCCGCGGTACGATACTGCAACTGGTGACACCCGACCATATGCGTGGCAGGGTTTCTGCGGTAAACACCATGTTTGTAAGTTCTTCAAATGAACTTGGTGATTTTGAAAGTGGCGTTATGGCGCATTTTTTCGGTGCCGTGCGCGCGGTGGTCATTGGAGGCTGCCTAACGCTGGGTGTCGTGGGCTACACCTTGTTTAGCGCACCGCAATTGCGTAAATTTACTTTTGACGAAAAAAAGCAGGAACATGAATGATACCAATAAAGCGGCTGCGGTTTTCAACAAATACGCAAAAAGCTATCAGGAAAAGTATATGGATTTGGATTTGTATGATGCTACGCTGGATATTTTCTGCGGAAGCGTAGAAAATGACAACGCAAAAATCCTTGACGTGGCCTGTGGTCCGGGAAATATTTCACGATACTTATTAAAAGTCCGTCCTGATTTTCGAATTACAGGAATCGACCTTGCGCCAAATATGATCACTTTGGCTAAAGTCAATGTTCCTGACGCCGAATTTCATGTCATGGATTGTCTTCAAATTAAAAATCTGAACACAAAATATGACGGAATCATTTGTGGTTTTATCTTTCCCTATCTTTCAAAGGAACAGGCTTTTGGGTTTGTGTCCGACGCTGCAATGATGTTGAATGACGGTGGCGTTTTTTATGTGAGCACGATGGAAAGGGATTATAGTGAGTCAAAATTGCAAATGTCCTCAGATGGGCAGAATGGGATTTTTCAGCACTTTTATCTGGCGGAAGATATCATCGAAATGCTGGAGCAAAACGGATTGCTTGTTTTTGACACGCAAAGAATCGATTTTCCAAATCCGGATGGAACCACGACCACCGATATTGTCATTATAGCAAAAAAATAAAGCCCGCTTTTAGGCAGGCTTTTATCAATTCTCAACTGGTTTTATTTATTATTATCGATAATATAATTCAGGACCTTCGTCATTAAATGCACGCGGTCTTTACCCAAAACATTGTGTTTATGCATCGGATACGCAAAGAAATCCATCTGCTTGCCCGCCTCAACGAATTTTTTTATCAGGGCTAAATTTTGCTGCATCACCACCACGTCATCGCTGGTACCGTGAATCAACAATAACTTGCCTTTCAATTGGTTTACATAATTCAGGGTACTTGCTTCATCGAAACCTTTTTGGTTTTCGGCTGGGGTGTCCATGTAGCGTTCGCCGTACATCACTTCGTAATATTTCCAGTCGGTAACCGGTCCACCGGCGACACCTACTTTAAAGGCATCAGGTTTTCTCAACATCAACGATGTGGTCATAAAACCGCCGAAACTCCAGCCATGCACTGCAAGCCTGTTTCCGTCGACATACGGAAGTGATTTGAGGTATTCGACACCTTTTAACTGGTCTTCCATCTCATTGACACCCAATCTTCCGTGAATCACTTTTTCAAATTCGAAACCGCGGTTTTCAGACCCCCGGTTATCCACCGTAAACACAAGGTATCCTTGCTCCGCCATCCAGTACATCCACAAATTCGCGCCGTCGAGAAAGGAATTCGTGATCATTTGTGCATGTGGACCACCATAGACGTAGACCATCACCGGATACTTTTTATTGGGATCGAAATTACTCGGCTTGATCAGGCGGGTGTAAAGATCTGTTGTGCCGTCGGCCGCTTTAATTGTTTTAATTTCAGCAGTACCCATAACATATCCGTCATACTTATTTGTGCTGGTCAGCAGAATTTTCGCTTTGCCTGATTTATCATACAACAAGGACTTCGATGGGGTTGAATGATTGGAAAATTCGTCGAAAATCCAATTGTCGTCGCTGCTTACGGCGACCGTGTGGACGCCTTCCTCTTTGGTCAGCAACGTTTGCTTTCCTTTTAGGTCCACTTTGTAAGCCAGCATGTTCGTAGGATTCGGTCCTGTAGCGTAAAAATATACTTCATTACCGACATGGTTTGTTCCGATAATCTCGCGGGTAACGAATTTATTCTGCGTCAGCTGTCTAATCAACTTGCCTTCAATAGAGTAATAGTACAAGTTGTTAAAGCCGTCTTTCTCGCTCATCCAGATAAAGTTATTTGACCTGGAATCAGGGAAAAATGCCGGATGTTCCGGCTCTACCCAATTGTCGTTTTTTTCTTCCAGTAAAGTCCTTATGAAAGTGCCGGAAGCAGCATCGTACAAATTGAGATGCATGTCGTTTTGCCCGCGATTTAGCGCTGCGATAATTACATATTTTTCATCAGGTGTCCAGGAAAGGTTGGTGAGGTAGTCATCGTTGTTTCCTTCAGGGGTAATAAAAACCGTTTTGCCTGTAGATAAATTGTAAATTCCCACCCGTGGTTTCTCACTTTTCTGACCGATCATCGGATATTTAATGCTGACGAGCTTGCCCGGTGTTTCGTTAATGTCAAGCAGTGGATAATCAGCAACATCATTTTGGTCTTTTTGGTAAAAAGCGAGCAAATTGGATTTTGGAGACCAAAAAATTCCACCGTCGATTCCGAATTCGTTTCTTGCAAAAAACTGCCCGGAAACAATGTCTTCGTCAGACTCATTGGTTACGGTGATTTTCTTACCGGCTTTGTCTAAGATATACAGGTTGTTTTTTTCTGTAAAGGCGATCGCAGTTTTGCTGTTGTCAAAGGTTGCGTTTTCAGCACCTTCCGGAGATTCCAAAACTTTTCTACCGCTTTTTGTTTTAAAATCGTATTCGTAGTATTTGCTGCCTTCGGTAATGAGCAGCGTGTTTGCGTTTTTGAATGTGATACCTGCAAAGGTCTTGAGGTTGGTTGCCAGGGTTTTATTCATTTCGGCTAGCGAAATGAACTCTGATCCCTGTGCATTTTTGCTGTTTGCGGTCATTAATTTCCGGGCACTGTCTTCAAAGTAAACATATTGATCGGAATTTGGAATCCATTGAAATCCCAGCAGTTTGTCTGCGCGGAATTGCCTGTTCTGGCCAAGGACGCCGTCTTCGAGTGTAATTTTTTTGGTCTGCGCGAAACCCAGCGTAACGAGAAAGAAGCTTATCGCCGCAATAGAAATTTTATTCATAAATTTTGTTTAATTAAAAAGGATAGAGACGGCGATTGGTCTGCTATCTCTACCCTTTGTTACATTAATTTTGAAGAATCAAAGGCGTTTTAGACGGTTCCGTCCTCATTTTCCTTATCCAGATATTCCTGTACGATATCGATGGCATTTGTAATCACATCGCTCAAAGCCGTGATGAACGTGCCTTCTTCGGCGATATTCATCGCATGTTTAATTGCGTCAGTCTCTTTATTGATGATTTCATACGTGATGTTTCTTCCGGATTCTGAAATACCTTCCATAATCAGGTTGATGATTTCTTCTTCGCTTCGTCCCCGCAAGTGCTTTTCCTGGCGAATAATGATATGGTCAAACATCCTTGCCGCGATTTTTGCACATTCCCTGATGTCTTCATCTCTCCTGTCGCCAACACCCGCGATAATTCCAATTTTTTTATTGGCTTCGACGCTGGAAAGGTAGTCTTCAACACCTTTATATCCGGAAGCATTGTGCGCGAAATCGATCAGCACTTTAAATTTCTTAAATTCAAAAATATTCATCCTTCCCGGAGTCTGAGCCACACTAGGAATAAAAGTCTGCAACGAAATACTGATGTCCTCCGTTTTAAATCCATAAAGATAACCTGCTAACGTGGCGGCCAGGGCATTGGCAATCATGAATTTTGCTTTACCGCCCAGGGTAAGTGGGACGTGAGTGGCCCGTTCTACCCGTATTTTCCACTCTCCTTTTTTAATGGTGATGAATCCGTTCTCGTAGACTGCCACAATTTTTCCTTCCTTGCTGCATTTCTTCACGAGTTCGTTTTCCTCATCCATACTGAACCAGGCGACGTTGCAGCTCAGTTCCGACGCAATTTTTATGCACTGCTCGTCCTCAGCGTTCAGGATCGCCCATCCTTCTTTTTTGACGCTTTTTACAACGGTACTTTTTACCCGCGCCAAGTCGTCCAGGGTATGGATGTCGCTCAATCCCAGGTGGTCTTCCTGGATGTTTGTAATAATCGCAATATCGCAACGGCTGAAACCAAGCCCGGAGCGTAAAATACCGCCTCGTGCCGTTTCCAGTACCGCGAACTCCACAGTGGGGTCTTTTAGCACATATTCTGCGCTGATGGGTCCTGTAGTGTCCCCTTTCTCCATCATATGGTTTTGGATGTATATCCCGTCGGAGGTCGTAAATCCAACCTTATAACCGTTGTTTTTGACCATGTGTGCGAGCAGACGCGTTGTGGTCGTTTTGCCATTGGTTCCCGTAACCGCAATAATAGGAATGCGACTCGGTTTGCCGGGAGGATACAGCATATCAATTACCGGCGCAGCGACGTTTCTGGGTAGCCCCTCTGAGGGTGCCAGGTGCATGCGGAATCCGGGTGCTGCGTTCACTTCAAGGATACAGCCTCCGTTTTCCTTCAGCGGCTGCGTTAGGTTTTCCGCCATGATGTCGACGCCGCAAATGTCGAGACCGATGACACGCGAAATCCTTTCTGCAAGGAAGATGTTCTCCGGGTGCATCATGTCGGTGACGTCAACCGAAGTACCGCCGGTACTCAGATTTGCAGTGGATTTTAAATAGACGATTTCGCCATTTTTCGGAACGGTTTCCAGCGTATACTGTAACTTTTCCAATAAATCCAAAGTATCCCGATCAACGTCGATTTGCGTCAGCACATTTTCATGGCCGTATCCGCGTCTTGGATCCAGGTTTGTCGTGTCAATCAGGTGTTGGATGGTATCCTTGCCATTGCCTATAACATGTGCCGGCACCCGTTTTGCGGCTGCGACAAGTTTATTGTCAATCACCAAAACCCGGAAATCAAATCCCGTAATGAATTTTTCAACGATAACCCGGCGGCTGTATTTCTGTGCATAGACCAGCCCGGCCTTTGCATCTTCAAAGTTGGTTACATTAATAGAAGCGCCTTTTCCATGGTTTCCATCCAAAGGCTTGATCACAATGGGATATCCGATTTTTTTGATCGTATTTTCGAGGTCTTCATCGTCAACGCAAATGCTTCCGCTGGCTACAGGGATGGAAGCCAATTCCAACATGCGTTTGGTTTCTTCCTTATTACAGGCGATGTCGACGGCAATGTTACTCGTTTTCTGCGTAATGGTTGCCTGGAAGCGCATTTGGTTTACACCGTAGCCGAGTTGTACCAGGGAATTGGTACCAAGGCGGATCCACGGAATGTCACGTGCGACGGCCTCTTCCACAATACTCCCGGTACTGGGGCCAAGACGTACCCGTTCCCGAATTTCACGCATGCGCTGTATGTCGGCTTCCAGATCATAATCGTTTCCGGCAATGAGCGCTTCTGCAATGTTCACTGCTGATTCTGCAGCAAAGAGTCCTACATTTTCTTCGGTGTAACTGAAAACGACATTGTAAATCCCAGGGGTTTTGGTTTCACGGGTTCTTCCGAAACCGGTTTCCATTCCGGCGAGCGTCTGTATTTCCAGGGCGATGTGCTCGATCACGTGTCCCATCCAGGTACCGCGCTCGATGCGGGCGAAAAAGCCGCCACGGGTCCCCTCGGAACAGCGGTGCTCAATCATCGTCGGAAGCAGTGCTTCAATGCGTTCTCTGAAACCTTCGATTTTATTGGTTGGAAATTGCTCCATTTCTTCCAGATCGAGCCGCATCTGGATCAGTTTTTTTCTTTGCACACTCCAGATGTTAGGTCCGCGAAGTGCCTGCACTTTAAGTATTTTCATAAAATCGGTCGGTTTGTTTTTGTTTAATTTGAAACGGGCATACACCTGTTTTTGGACTAAGATAAAATGTATGGTTTTAGTTAAAAAAGTAATAATATAATGGCAACTAAAATAATTTTTTTGGCGAACTAATCAAAATTTAATCTACTAAATGTGGAATATATTTCAGGTTCATAAAAAAAGTAAAAATAAACAGGGCCAAAATTGTGAATTTTAAGTTTTTGGTTATTTTTACAAAATGAACATACGAGGAAAACTAATCATCATTGGGGGTGCAGTGGACAAAGGAAGTTTTACAGAAACGGACCTGGACAAAAATGCAGCCAATAACCTGAACTTTTTTGAGACCGGCATTTTAAAGAGAATTCTCAATGAATCGAAACATAAATCCGATTCCAGAATTGAAGTCATTACCACTGCGTCAAAGATCCCGCGTGAAATCGGGCCGGAATATGTTAAGGCACTCAACTATCTCGGTGCAAAGAACGTAGACGTATTGCATCTCGATAAGCGGGAAATGGCCACACAGCCTGAGTATCTCGAGCGGCTTCGCAATGCCGATGTGGTCATGTTTACCGGCGGAGACCAGTTGCGGCTGACTTCTATTTTAGGTGGAACCCCTTTCCACGATCTTTTGCTCGAAAAGTATTATAACGAAGACTTTATATATGCAGGTACGTCTGCAGGAGCCGCCGCCGCGTCGAATAACATGATCTATCAGGGCAGCAGCTCTGAAGCATTGCTTAAGGGTGAAGTGAAAATTACCAGCGGACTAGGCTTGATTGACGGTGTGATCATTGACACCCATTTTGTGCAACGTGGCCGAATCGGGCGGTTGTTCCAGGCTGTCGTAGGCAATCCGAAGGTGCTGGGAATCGGCCTTGGAGAGGATACCGGTTTGCTCATTAAGAACAATTCCGAAATGGAAGCCATTGGATCCGGACTTGTCATCCTTGTGGATGGACGTGAAATTAAAGATACAAACTTAACCCAGGTGGAACTCGGACAGCCGATTTCGATCAACCATCTCGTGACGCATGTCATGAGCAAATACGACACGTTTGACCTGAAAACGTATAAGATGCACATTCAGTCCTCCCAATATGCTGAAAAATTAAGTTTCCTGTCTGACGACTAAACGCCAATGAAAATAATCATACACGGAGGGTTCTTCTCTGAATCCTCAACGAATTCCGAAACCAAAATTGCGAAACAGCAGGCGCTTTCCCGCATCGCAAAACAGGCCTATGATTTTCTCGAAACACACACTGCGGTAGAAGCCGTGGTCTATGCCGTCAGCCTGCTCGAAGACGACGCATTGTTCAATGCAGGGATCGGTTCGCAAATTCAAAGTGACGGACAAATCCGCATGAGTGCCGCGCTGATTGATGGCTCAACCCAGAAAATGAGCGGTGTCATCAACATCCAGGATGTGAAAAACCCCATTCAGGTAGCGGCCGTGCTGCAGTCTTACGACGATAAGGTTTTGGGTGGCGAGGGTGCTACGGCGTTTGCCCGTAGCCATGGATTTGACTATTTTTCTACTGAAATACCGCAAAGGCGACAGGAATATGAAGCCAAATTGAAAGCAACCGGAACAGGTACTGTGGGTTGTGTTGCCCTCGATAAAGAAGGGAAAATTGCAGCCGCAACGTCTACAGGCGGCAAAGGATTCGAAATCGTAGGCCGCATTTCTGACTCGGCGACCGTGGCCGGCAACTATGCCAATCCCCATTGCGGCGTCTCATTGACCGGTGTCGGCGAAGACATTGTCGGGAATGCCACTGCAGCCAAGATTGTGACGCGGGTGACCGACGGTTTTTCCCTGAAAGACGCGTTTGATAAGACCTTTGCAGAGTTGGCACTACATGATGGATTTGCCGGAGCCATCGCCATTGACCATAACGGGAACATGTACCACCAGGATTCGCATCCCAGCATGGTTTTTGCCAGTTTTGACGGCGAAAACTTACGCTTTTTCCAATAGTTAAAAAAAGCATTCTGGAATAATTTCAAATTGAGAATTTTTTTTATATTTGAAAAAGAAAAAAATGCCGCCCCAGCGCGATCTTCCAGCCTATGAAATATTTTTACTCACTATTATTTTCCCTCAGTTTTTTTTATCATGTTGACGCTCAGGATTATCTTTTTGATAATTCGAATTTTTGGAATTATGGCAATATTGATTTGTCTACTATTTTACCCGGAAAGAAGCTCACCACGACCAGGTCTTCAACAGCAGGTAAGTATACAAATTATGGTGCTGGAAAATTCATAAACAATGGTACTGCGATTCAGGTCATCAGCTCGCCCAATTCATGGGTTGACGGATACGTAAGGCATTACGCGACTTCGGGAAATACCTCGCATGTTTACCCTGTCGGGTCGGAGTCTTTCAAGGCGTTTGTCGGCACAACAGGTGAAATAATAAATCATAGTATCGCTACGGCGTGGCTCAGCGGTGACCCTTCTGGCTTGGCCGGTGGATCACATACCGTTACGGCTTTCACAACGCCGATTACAGCTGTGAGTATATTCGGGCAATGGGATTGGATTGCCAGTTATACTTCGGGAAATGTAAATGTAAGTGTGAAACCTCCACCATCAGCTTATGGGAACGCCGATGTTACAAAACTGAGATTGGTAGGGTGGAATGGAATCAGTTGGATTAATCTGGGTACTTCAGGCTTAAATGCGGGCGTGCTTAGTGGTGTAGTGCCTCCCGGAATTAATGCACTTGGAATAGGAACCGTGTCGACGGGAACCACTTTCAGGATGCAGGGGAATAGACCGGAAATAGAGAAAAGCAAGGACACCTTTGAAATCTTTCCCAATCCTGTCAACAATGGTATCGTTAAGATAAGATACCGGCGCGAACAAAGTGCTCCGGCAAACGTTTTTTTGTTTGCCATCTCCGGACAACTCATCCTCGAAGAAACTGTTAGTTTGGATAAAGATAGCAGCGAAATCTCAATAGATTTACAAAAACTCGCCGCGGGAACATATATTTTACAACTAGTACTACTGGACGGGACCCAATTGATTAACGATGCTAAATTGATTATAAAATAGCCCATAAAAACTTTTCTTTTTTAATAAACCGAAACGATATGAAAAAAATAGCCTTATCACTGTTACTTTTTACCGCAATCACTACCTATTCACAACTTAAGTTAGGTGTTTTTCCAAATTCAATAGCTTCTGGAGCAATTTTTCAAATAAATGGTACAGCTTCGACAGGAGATTATCCGGGGACATTTGTTTTTGATGGAAATGGACGTGTGGGAATTGGGACGGTTACCCCAGGTTCAAATCTTGATATTTTCAGCAATGATACTAAAACGATATTGGCGCTAAGAAATGGTACAGCTAACGCGCATTCTTATTTTTTAAACAGCCAGGGAGGATTACAGCCTTCCAACCCTTATGTAGGGGCTTTCTTTATATGGGATGGAACGGCAAATGCTGACCGCCTAATTATCTATCCTAACGGGAATGTTGGTATTGGAACGGGAGGAATTGCATTTGACAGCAAATTCCAAGTGAACGGGAGCATAGCAGCTAATTCCGTTAGAGGTCCATCCGATAAACGTTTTAAAAAGAATATTGTGTTGCTTAAAAATTCGTTGTCCAAGATATGTTCCCTGAATGGATACAATTACGAATGGCGCCAGTCTGAATTTCCAGACAGAGAATTCAATAAAGGCAAGGATATGGGGCTCATAGCGCAGGAGGTAGAGCAGGTTTATCCGGAAGTAGTATTTACTGCCAGTGATGAAATGAAATCTAAGTCAATTGATTATACCAAACTTATTCCCGCTTTGGTAGAATCAATTAAGGAACTTAAAGTGGAAAATGACACCCTTAGAAAGGAAGTTGAGGCTTTGAAGGCCAGGTTAGATGCAAGAAAATAGGCTATGAAAAAGTTAATATTATCAACAATGCTTTTCGTCTCCCTTGTTGTAAACGCGCAGCATACCAATGAGGCAATAGCAAGTGGGTATTGGAATGGTTACAATACCTGGTACGGGAATCTTTTTTACAATAATGCTGCCACAGATGTGACGGTGATTGACAATGGCGTGACGGTCGTACAGAACATTCCTACCGTCTACACTAAAGAAATTACGTTTTACGGGAACGGTGAAATTATCTTGAGAGGCAATAATGAAATCAAATTTCTAGGTTCAGCAGCTAATGTTACGGGCAGCAATATAATTGATGATGTTGCCGTGGATTTTTCTAATGCTATAACAACAAAAACGTTGTCAGGTTTTCTACAGGGCCTTACGAATTACCCAACCTTTCCGACGGTAGCGGTTACTGCTCCTTTGAAACCGGGATTGATGAGGCAATGGGATACAATCAAATATCACGCTTCTAATGCCATAAATGACGGGGTGAAGGTGCACATGTGTGCTGGGGACCACTATCAAAGATCATCACACAATTATATTGCGCCTGCGTTAACTCCACCGTCAGCATATCTCGATAACTTGGATTTATTACTCGATTGGGGATATAATAACGGGTTGCCGCGTCCAAACATCGTTTGGGAATGCTGGAACGAACCCAACTTCTACAAATTTTGGACTCCGGGCGATGTTGAAGTCACCAAGACGGAAAATCGCCATTTATCGTTAGAAAACGATGTTTCGTATTGGGCGCCAAAGAAAAAGGAGGAATTTTTTGAAACCTACAAAGTATTTTATCATCGGGTATATGATAAACTGGGCGCCTCTGCAAAGGTTGCAGGCCCAAGCATTGGTACTTTCAACGCGCAGTATTTAAAAGAGTTCTTTGACTATTGCCTTTTGAATGATCTTGAAGTGAATGTGGTTACGTGGCATGAAATCGATTATGCATTTGGAGATCATTTAGGTGACCGTACCAAAATACCTTACATTCCCATAAGTTCTATTAAAGGCCATGTTGATTATATCAGGACAAACTTCATGAATAATCCAGCCTATAGCAAACTGAAGATAGAAACTATTGAGATTAATGAAATTGTGAATTATCGGTATCGTACTAATCCCGCCGCCGGAGCCAGTTATCTGGACGCTTTGGAAAGGGCAGGAGTAGCAAGCGCGGCAAAGGCGTGTTGGGAGGAACCTGGTACGCCTGCACATTGTTGTAATGCTTGCGATTCAGATACCTTCAATCACTTATTTGTGCATAATACGCACGAGCCAACAGCTGCTTATTGGTTGTATAAATATTATGCTGATGGGGTTGCTGGCCGTGTTAGCACTGTAAAGGCTAATGAGGACAGCGCGGTCCTGTCAAGTAAAAATGTTCCGGCATTCGCAGCGAGCGCAAATCATCCTCAAATTTCGGTCGGTCAGGTATTATTCGGCTACTACAGTTTCGGTGAAGAAAATACGCCAGCCCCTGCTGCCGGTGTTTTTGATTTTACGTTGAATAACATAAGCGCTATTGTAGGCTCGTCAACCACTTGCTACATCACAATTAAGAAGATCGCTAATACCAATGCGGAGTCAGCTAGTCTTCCCGTAACGGATGCTGTGTATTCCAATTATCCTGTTTCCATCGTTTATGGGACGGTTTTCCTTCAGCTTCCTGTTGAAAAGGACGCGTTATACCAATTAATAATCTCTCAGGTTCCAATACAGTTGTGATCGGTTGATGGTTTCACCACAATCAAATTGGAAGCATCAATACCTTATTGCTTTAACGTATTTTAGGGATTCCTGTCTCGTAGCGCGCTAAAAGGTTTTAAGCCGGCGCATTGGTGCTGGATGCGGCGATAATTTCATTGATCGTTGAATTAGTTAGAAACATTACGAACGGTGTCTGCGGGCGGTGTCCTGAATGGGCCAATCGCGCTGTTGCCCCGGCCAGGTTCGCGAAAGCAACCCTCCGGCTGGCGGAAGCATTCATCCGGCACCCGGAAGCACTCAACAGGGACACGGAAGCACTCAACTGGGACACGGAAGCATCCGTCAGGGACACGGAAGCATTAATCAGGGACACGGAAGCATTCATCAGGGACACGGAAGCATTCATCAGGGACACGGAAGCATTCATCAGGGACACGGAAGCATTCATCAGGGCATGGAAAACGCTTCCCACCGCCGGGAAACTGCTTCCCAACTGTTTTTCTTTGGAGTATCCTGAAAATCTTCTTCAAATCCCGATGTGCGGTATAATGATCCGTCAGATATTGGCCTTACAGCGCGGGGCTGCCACACCACCGCTGTCGGCCAGCAAGCCCATACCGACCGGTGCATTTCGTCGAACGATACAATTGTTTCATTTACTATAAAGATTATAGTTGCCTATGTAGTGCCGTAGCGTTATTTTTGCAACAATCATTCAAAAGGATGGGATTTAAATTATGGGAACGGATAATGACAATGAGTGGTACCGGATTAACGAGAAACTGTATCCGTGTGCGACGAGCATCACGATGGGGTACATTGGTGGGAAATGGAAAATGGTGATCTTGTTTCACTTAAAAGAACAAACACGGCGTTATAACGAGTTGCGGAAGCTGATGCCCGTGGTCACGGAGCGGACGCTGAGCCTGCAATTGAAGCAACTCGAGGAAGATGGCGTGGTACGTCGGGTGGTCTATACCGGGAAACCGCCGCTTCGGGTGGAGTATTCGCTGACTGATTTTGGGAAAACGTTGATTCCGGTATTGGATGCGCTGGCAGGCTGGGGGCGTCTCGTAGCGAAGGAGCGGGGAGAAGTCGTCCGGATCAGCAAGGGATGACCGTCACCACGGCGCTGCGATAGCGATCGAAGCAAGCTGCCGTGCAGCGCGGAGAGCGCGGGCCGGAGGCATCGCCATAAAAATAAAAAACCCGCTCAAAGGAACGGGTTTTTATATGGTGGTTGACTGCTTAGTAATTAAATATTTCTTCGAGTGTCACTTCTTCGACGTCTCCGAGCTTTTTGAGCGCTTCAAAATCGAGGTTCTCTTTTTTACCGATGATGGCCGTGTTGTATTTTTTCGGCTTCACTTCAGCGGTGAAAAAGTTGTTCGTCTGGTCGAGCGTCAGGGTCTT
>NZ_NKJE01000036.1 GCF_002256285.1 Flavobacterium sp. BFFFF1
AAGTGTACACCTGGTCGCGCGAAGACCCCACTGCGGGCAGCATCATCACAAACGGCACCCCCTCGGCAAAGATCCTGTGGAACCAGACCGACGTCGAACTCAACACCAATGTACTGCTGAACATCCGCAAATGCGGCCCGATGCGGCAATTCAGCTTCCTGGTTTCCATCCAGCAGACCCCTGCGCTCGAAATCACGGTGCCGGAAACCATTTGCGAAAGCCGTTCCTTTGAGCCGCAGGTGGTCTATCCGCCCGATTACACCCCCTCACCCGGACAAACGGTGGAATGGTTTGTCGATGGGGAATCGCGCGGCATGGTCACCAACATTCAGGTGGCCAACAGCAGTACCATGCCCGCGACACACCTGTTAAAGGCCGTCGTACACCACATCAACGGCTGCGACTACGATGTGAGCGTAGAACGGACCATCACCGTACACGGTGCGCTTCAATTTGACCTGCTCCCCGCACTCGACCAGTACCTGTGCAGCCCGTTTACATTCCCCTTGTCATTGAATCCAACACCCGGTTCCGGCGCCACGATCCAATGGTACAAGGACAACATCGAAATTCCGGGCGCGACCGCAGCTACCTACAACGCCACCGCATGGGGGACTTACTATGCAAACATCTCGATTGACGGCTGCAGCATGCGCACACAGGGCACCGAGCTCCGCCCCGGCTGTGGACCGGGGGGACCGGGTTCACCACCCTGTGAAATCGCAGGCGGCCCACCCACGACCATGACAGTCGGCTATACTTTAGACGGCTGCGGCCACATCAGTGCCACAGCAAACTTAGTGCCCGCACCGGCAAACCCCACCTGGACCCTGCCGGCGGACTGTTACCAGTGTTCGGCGGTACAGGACAATGCTACGGCAACGGCCGTAGGATACACGCTCTCCAAGCCCGGGTTGTACCGGTTGAACTACACGGGCCTTTACCCTGCGGTGGGCGGCGGCGAGTGTGCCGTGACCGCATCCACGCTGGTCGAGATCCCGTTTATTGCCAAAGTAAGCGCCGCGATCGAATGCAACGCGGCGGGTACCGGATATACCGTGACACTCCGCGACCTGAGCCCGACCTACAACACGACGATCACGCACCGCGTGTTTTACATTGACGGCACCCCCTATGCACAGGCGGGCGCCACCAAAACGGTCGTATACAGCCTACCGGGCACCCATTCGTACAAGCTCAAGGTCTACGACGACAACCCGGCCCACCTGAGCTGTACCACGGCCGAGTACAGCTTCGTGGTACCCGAACTGCCCAACCCGGCCTTCACCTACACCAGCGAAACCTGCAGCAGCGGCTGCGGGGAGGTGTGCAGCAACAAGACGATCAAGATGCACCTGGCACAGCCGCCCGTAGCCGGGCAAACCTACCTGTGGGATTTTGGTGATGGCACGACCAACACCCAACCCGAACCGGAGAAGACGTATGGGGATCCGACGACCAGTTCATCTGCCCTATTTTCAATAACCCTTACCGTAAAAAATGAAAACGGCTGCGAGGTATCCTCGACAAAACCGGTGACTGTGCAGAAAAACCGACTACTGGGAACGATCGAAGTGCATGACGCTGTCAGTTGTGAAAATACACCGATTACATTGCGTTATGCTCCATCCGGTAATTCAGCCACAGCAACACAATTTACCTGGATGAATGGAACCGAACAAGTGGGCGTTACCTCAACACCAACAATCTCAACCGCGGATAGCAGCCTGACCAATAATATTTCAGGTGCCTATTGGGTAAAGATTAAGGACATTTATGGTTGTACAAATCAAACAAATCCAGAGAACGCCGCATTCGTGATGGTACCCGAAATCCAACTGACTGCACCGAACCGCGTCTGTGCCGGACAATCCTATACGCTCTCGGCCTATGCGGGTGCCGGGGCCGAATACAACTGGACGGTGGACGGGGAGGAAACGGGCTACAGTGCCGCGTATGCCGAACTGGGCCAACTGGCCGACGAAAACCTGATCGGCAGCTTCGTCACCTATACCCTGAAGATCCGGGTACCCAAAGGACCCGCCGGCAGCGGCTACTGCTACAGTGATGTGGTGACCAAATTGGTGTATGTGGACGGTCCGCCCCCCGCACCCGTCGTGAGCATCGTACCGTCAGACCCCGCGCTCTGCAACCCGTACCGCGTCGTATTGTATGCCTATAACCCTGATGGCACACCCGGCACCTTCAACTGGAGCGACGGCCAGAGCAGCGACGGATCGTTTGAATCGACCGTGACGGTCACCGCCGGCGGCCCCTACCAGGTGCGCTTCACAAATGAGGCAGGCTGCAGCGCCACCGCACAGATCGAGGTTCCCAAAGACCCTGAACTGTACCTGTGGCTGTTCCCGACCGGCTGCTACAACCTGTGCAGCGAAATCAAGCGCTTTGTGCTCGCCCCGCTGCCCGCATTTGCACACTGGGAATGGCAGCAAGACGATTTCATCACGGATCAGGGCGATGGCTCGATACTGCCTGACCTGGACTTTCATGGGGACGGCACCTACCGGCAACTGCTGCAGAACCAGGGGTGCGCGGTCACGAGCAAAGACCTGAACCTTGAATACCATTGTGATCCCTGCGAATTCCTGAGCTTTGATAATCTGGATATTGCATCGATTGAAGAAGAGTTTTGCCACTACAGCATCCACCTGCTGATCTACAACGGCACCAGCTCGAACCTGCAGGTGCGCCTAACGGCAGCATTTGGGTATGGCATCGTCAGCCCGTCGGTACTGACCGTCGCACCGGGCGACAACGATGTGACGGTGTCGCTGATCCCCACCAATGGATTTGCCGGTGGGCCGCTAATGCTGTACATGGAGCTGGTGGGCCATCGAAACCATTGCACAATACCACTGCAGTTAGTGTTTCCGCCATTGTGCCCGTCTGAAGTGGAGCCCTCAAGGCCCGCTGCAACCGGTACCGCCGCCACCGCACCGGCATTGTCCATGGTGCCGAATCCGGCACAGGCCGCTACAGTGGTGCGCTTTGACTATGCCGTGCCTGAAGCCGCCGGCCTCGAGCTGGCGTTGTACGACCTGACGGGACGCCTGCTGGACCGTTTTACCCCCGGCACGACCAAGGGGACATGGCAGCTGGATACGGGCCGTTTTGCTGCAGGCACCTACATTGTCACGATGAAACAGCATGGCAAGGTCATCCAGCAGAAAAACCTCGTACTCGAGTAAATAATTTTGTATTTTAGACACGCTCAAAAAATACCTCCCGCCATCACCCCTCTCGAATCGGGAGGGGCCAGGGGGTGAGGATAAAAATAAAAAGAAACACCTTAATACCTGCTGACTATGAAAACAACAGTACCCTTAAACCCCGCCCGCCTACCCGCTCCCCCAGAGAGGGGCCAGGTGGTGAGGAAAACAACCCTCCTACTGATGCTCCTGCTCACCGGCACCTCCCATGCCCAGACCTGGCAATGGGCGAAAAGCGGCGGCAGCACCGATGCGACCCAGGTCGCCAGGGGTCTGTATGAACAAGTCGTCTCGATGGCCACCGACAGCCAGGACAATGTATACATCCTCGCGTATACCGGCATCGCGAACCTGCTGGTCGACGGACATTCAAAACCAACATACAGTATTTACGACGGTGGAGGCGGTACAAATATTGATTATGTACTCGCGAGCTTTGCGTGCGACGGCACCTACCGCTGGGCGCAGGTGATTGGAGGGCAGTACTCCGACTACATCCAGATGCTCCAGGTCGATGCACAGGACAACATCTATATCGCGGGACAGTCCTATAACCATATCGATGATTTTAACTTTCCGGGCTCGTATGCAAAAGTGCACCTCAGTGATGCCGTCACATGGCCCTATGCGGTACAGAACCCACCGTCAGGCTATCCCTCACTATTCATCGCCAAATACGACAGTAATGGAAACGTATTGTGGTACGACAGGCCCCAGGCGGCTAACCTGCCCTCATCGCAGGTAAATGCGGGGCTATCCATTGACCTGCAGACCGATGAACTGGGCAATTCATACTGGATGTGCTACCTTGTACCGGGTACTTATGCAAATGGCACGTTAACAGTGACCCAAAACGCCTATTATATACTTAAATACGATGCGACGGGAACATTTACAGGCTACAAGCTGGTGGATTTACAGGTAACAGGCGATATAGGATTAATGCAAATCCGTATGCGCCGCAACCACCACAACGGAAACTGGTATCTTTCCGGCTCCGTAGATAGGTATGATAATAACATCGCGGTAGTCATTGGGGGGCAGGTCGAGCAATATAGCAAATTCATTGCCGCATTTGATGCCTCAGACAACTTCCTGTGGATGCGCGAGAATAATACTACTCTTGCGGGATTTGCCCGAGGCAGCAATGACCTCGCATTTGACGAACAGGACAACATTTACCTGACCGGTGAGGGCGGAACCATAGGCTCGCCATTGGATCCGGACCCGGTCATGGAAAGTTTCAATGGCAACCAGATTACCGCGCCTTCAAATATTATCCAGATTCCTTGTCCCTACCTGGTCAAGCTCGACCCGCAGGGCAACAACATCTGGTTCACCAGCGGTTTTGACAAGTTTAGCGAAGTAGCGGGTATTACCATCAACGGCAACGAGGTGGCGTATTGCAGCCAGCATGCCGGCATCCAATGGGGCAACATCAGCATCCCGTATGCCAACAAGGGCAAGGATCCATACGTCGCACGCTTTAACCGCGATACCGGTGCCGTGATCGCGATCGAGACCCTGACCAGCACCACCAATGTCGATGATGGTGCCACGGCCATCACCCACGACACCCAGGGCAATTACCTGGTCGGGGGACGGTTCTGGAACCAGCTGATCGTGGGCAGCACCACCTTATCAGACCCGGGTTCAGAGACGAACTTCTTTGTCGCAAAGTTCGGCGCGGCCTGCAACCTCGGCACCGAGACCCCGGAAACCGCGGTCCTCAAAGCCTACCCGAACCCCGTAACCGATCTACTGCACCTGGACAACAGCCAAAATATGGACTACGCGCTGTACAGCCTTACCGGCGCCTTGCTGCAAGACGGCAGCCTGCAGCCACACGCATCCATCGACCTGCAGGGTATCGCCGCAGGGCTGTACCTGCTCGAGCTGCGTGACCACAACGGCAGCAAAACCGTCATCAAGATCGTAAAGCAATAATATACAAGGCCCGCCTACCGGAAGCCGGTGTGGAAAACACTATGAAAACAACAGTACCTTTTCTTACCCTCTTGCCGTCACCCCGAGCGCAGTCGCCGGGCCGGGCGCTATGGCACGTACCATTACTCCCTGCCATCGGAATTGGGTTCTGTAATATATTGTACAATAAATCATATTCCGCGCCGTTTTGTCATTACAACCTGCTGTTTTACAGCCAATCACCTTAAAACCAAAATTGATGAGACGAATACTTTTACTTTTACTGATATTGTTGGGTGCTGCCGGTTGCAGCGATGACGGAGACAATCAATACACCCTGACGGGCCGTCTTGCGCGGGAAGTCAACAACGAGGGCGTGGCCAACCAAACCGTCTATATCCAGGCTTATGAAGTTCGCGACGCGGGCAATCCGTGGGCATTCGCCGAAAGAATAGACAGCACCACCGTGGTCAGCGATGCCGATGGAAACTTCCGCGTGCAGATAAAACATCCGTCGAATGGTTATTTAAGGGTGTACACACCGGGCGATGACCACTATGATTCTGCCCAATACAGTTTCGATCCCGATGAGCCTATTGTCCTGAAGGTCCAAAAATACCTTAAGTTTAAGATTGCAGTTCAAACCACCAGCCCTTATGATGAAAACGACTATGTACACATTGACTTTTTCGCCGGAAATGTACAGGGTTTTATGACGGAGATTGAAAACTTCGGGCTGCCTAATGTATCGTATCCTGCGGAACAGCTTCCGGGCGGCGGCGGTACCGGCGCATGGGAAGACACCTCGTGGAAGGGAACCAACGTGAATTCAGTCGTCTATTACAATGTTCCTGAGAATGCCGAAACGCATAAAATCTTTTCGACCAAAATAAAGAATGGCATCCAGGTCTCAGGCGTTACGCAGGAAATCCCATTTCAGGAAGATGCGGTGAATGAGTACGTTCTAGAGTACTGAGACATCGGATTACCGATAACCGGCAAGGAATTCAACGAGCAGCGCCAGATTAATTTCGCGCTTTTATAGCGGTAACGTGGTCCTGGTTGGCGGATCAACATACTTCGTTTTAACTCATCTTTGCCTGCAGGGCCGTTGTTATGTCAGGCCTGCAAAATTGATGGTTGGTGTATCCTGTCACCATACCGGAGGCGGCAGTTAATGCGACAACCAAACGCGGCAGTTCCAATGCAAAACGCGTATCATACCACTCTAAAAACACCATTTTGCAACCCTAAAAAAATTATATCATAAAAAAATTATTCAAAATAACATTTGAATACGATTTTTACTACATTTGAAATATCAAACACAACAAAAACCAGATGCTATTGAAAGGATCTTGAGAGAATAACGGCAAAAGATTCATTTAGCGAATAAGTGATATCCGTTTAATCTTTTTATGGAGAAGTCCAGACATTAAACATCTATTTTAGTCTCTAAACCGATATTTTGAAACCTTCAGTCGCAGGCCTTGTCAACAGGCACCTCAAGCTATCCAACTACCACATAGAACCAAAGACGCTGGATATGCAATTGCAGACACATCCTGATTTTCCGACGTTCAAAGCGGTATCTGATACGTACGATTATTTCGGCATCCGAAATCTGGCCGCAAGAATTCCTTTTGCGGCCATTCGGCAACTCCCTGAAAACTTCATTGCGTTACTTAAAAGCAATGGTGATCTGGAGGCATTCTTAGTACAGCGCAGGAAAGCCGGTTTTTTAATCACCAACCAGAATATGGAACGGCAGAAGCTCTCAGCTGACGCGTTCGAAACAATCTGGGAAGGGACCGCAATTCTCATTGATGAAAACAAGCGGACTGTGTCGGGTGCCGGTGTTTTTGAAAAAACAGCGCTTATCGCAATGGCTGCCTTCGCTGTCTTTTCTTTAATTTCCGTTAACTCGATTCCTTTCATTGCCTACCATTTATTATCCCTGTCCGGCCTGGCCCTCAGTTACTATATTTTGAAGGAGTCGTTTGGGTTTCACAGTAAAACAACGGCGAAAGTGTGCGCCACGATTTCAAAGCAGGACGGCTGCGGGGTTGTGATCAACGATCAAAATGCCAAACTATTTAAATGGATTTCGCTAAGTGACGCCGTATTGGTCTATTTTTTGTCCATCACCTTATCGGCGATACTGATTGGGGCAAATGATGCGGTATTCCTGACCCTTGCTGCGCTCAGCATTCCGGTTGTTTTGTATTCCATTTACTACCAGGGCATTGTTGTCCGTAAATGGTGCGCGCTGTGTCTGGGAATCTCCGGCATTTTGATGGTACAGTTTGTACTGGCTTGTATGCATTGGCCTGCAATGGCGCCCAGCATTGCTTATGCATCGAAATTCCTGTTCATTGTGCTGTTTGTGTCGCTTTCCTGGTATAAACTCAAGGGCGTCCTGAGCGAACGCTTCAGGCTGGAATCAGTTGAGTTTGAATTTACCCGATTCAGGAGAGACCAGGAGCTGTTTTTAATGTGCCTGACAAAAGAGCATTTAAAAGACCATAATGTCATTGCCAAATCGCATAAAATAACGTTCGGTTCCGACAAACCCGTAATCGTTATCGATGCCGTTACCAATCCGATGTGTGGCTTTTGCAGCGAAGCTTTCAAGACCTATGCAGGCCTGCTCAAAACCTACGGCGAAAAGGTGCAGATAAACCTGATCTTCAGTGTGCCCAATAAAAACACCACCCATCCGGCGACGCAAATTGTGATGGCGGTATTGGCCATGTACCTGAGTGGCGACAAAACGCAAAGCCTCCACATGCTTGCATCATGGTTTGAAAAGCGGGACTTAAAAGACTGGCTGGACCAATACCCTGTACAGCAGGATGCGCGGATTACCGCAATACTCAACGACCATCAGGATTGGGTCGCTTCAAATGGCGTTACCCAGATCCCAACGACGTTTATCAACAATTACCTGTTCCCAAAAAGATATGATTTAAGCGATATTTTCTTATTTATAGACGATTTGATTTCCGAAAACAGTCATTAAGACCTAAAAAACCATGGGTAGGAGCCCATCGGATATACAGTATTCTTGCAAGAGTAGTCAGAAACTCAACTGACTTAAAATGATTGAGCAGATTTATTTTTAAAAATTTATTTTTATGTTAGAGAACATTAAGAACTTAGAGGGAGTAACCCTATTGAGTAAAGAAGAGCAAAAAAGTGTTAACGGCGGACTGAAAGTAAGGAACGTTCAATGCACAGGAAACATTATTGAGTACAACGGTGGCGCCTATGCGTTCGAATGTACCTGGGATTCCCGTCCATCATGGATTGGTATCGGATTTGGCAGTTGGGAACCGCAGAAAGGACCTTGCCCTGTAGGTTTCCAGGGTTGTTAATCAGTATTGGGGATGGCTGGGCCATCCCCAATATTTACTATTCATTTTTCAAAATAGGTTGTATAATATGAAAATATTGATGCCTGTTGTAAGTTTGTTGTTTGTGGTAAGCTTGTACTCACAAAACAACAAAACGATACAGCTGCTGAACAAAATTGATTCTACTGCAATTGCCTCCGCCAATGTTTTCGTGGATGATCAATTCGTGAGCAATTCGGATGATCAGGGCTTTTTCAGTGTTCCGGCTTCACGGGAATTTTCAGCAGTAAAAATCTCTCATGTGCTTTTTGGCAGCGTAGTTTTCACCAAAGCCGCCATCCTAAAAACGGAGAAGATCTATCTTGAGGAAAAAACCAGTCAATTGGACGCGGTAAACATCAGTGGCCATAAAAAAATCGAAAAGCTGATTTTTCCGGAAAAAAGTACGCTAAACCTGAAGAAAAATGGGGTCAGTTTTCCTTACAACACTGAAGTAGCCGTATTTGTCCCGAATGACCGATTGCTGGACAGTTACTACATTTCAAAAATCATCATCAAGACCGCAAAAAACCAGTTTATTAAAAGTAACGATGCGAAGTATATCCCATTCGAGGTGAACCTGTACAGCGTCGACCCGGTCAGCGGCCTGCCCGGAACAAAAGTCTTTAACGATAATTTCTTCGCTGTAAGAAAACAAGATGACGCCGACGTCAGTATTGACCTGAGTGCGATGCCATGGACGGCGTTCCCTGACAATGGCATTTTTATCGTTGTCGGTTTATTCAACGAGGCCTACTATGTTGGCATGGGATATTCCCAGAAACCATCGTTCGGTGTAGTCAGGAGGAAGAAAAAATCAAATTTTAAAGAATACCACCGTAATCTGGTTGATGGCGAACCGGGCGAATGGACTGAGCCGATGTATAGTAAATTTAACCTGCAGTGTTTTAATTTTGGCCTGCAAATTACAAAATAATGAATCAAATAACTTTAAGTCTCTCCTGCTGCTTCCTCCTCATTGGAGGCAGTCTGACGGTGAACGCCCAGCAAAAGGTGTGGGTCCTGAATCAGGAAACCAAAGAGCCCGTGCCATTCGCCACCGTCATTTATGCAGACAGACTCGGAACCTTTACCAATGAAGACGGCGGGTTCGTATTGGGTAAAATCTCCGACAGCCTGACGGTTCGCTCCATTGGGTATAAAGCGTTAAAAATCAACACCAGTGATATAAAAGACACCATTTGGATGCGTCCTGAGGCCATCGCTCTGGATCCTGTCGTGATTCCGGAACCATCAAAAAAATTCTCTTTTTCAAAGGTGGCTGTTAAGACACACGACCATTTCCCAAAAAGCTATCTGGCGGTGGCCGGAAATGAGATCGCAACGCTTATTCTGGGAAACCACCATGCCACCCGGTCGTATCTGACAAAACTTAAAATTCCGACGAACGCCTCGATACTCAAGGTCCGCGCGAATGACAAAACCAAAGCAAAGGAAGTTGACGAGCAGTTTAGCAGTGTGTTTCAGCTTCAATTTTATGAAAATCAAAATGGACAGCCCGGTGCGCTATTGGGCGGTGACCCGATTGTGATTACAATCACACAAAAAGACGCCAAAAACTTTGAAATAGATCTTTCAGACAAGAAGATTAACGTCCCTGAAGAAGGGCTGTTTGTAGGCCTGTTAGCCATAGGCCGCGCAGACCCGACAGGAAATCTGCTCGCTGAAAACCCCTATGAAGAGCGCCTTACGAAACAAGGATATCTCAGAATTGGGCTCGCCATCCGGCCCTTATTCCCGATTACGGAAGACGATGAATCAAGCCATACTTTTATGCGCTACCGCTTCCGTGTCGACGGCGACGAATCGTGGTCCGTCTATGACAGGTATTCCTTTTCAAACAAAAATATCGATATCCATAGGGCCCTGAATCTGGGTATAGGATATGAGCTTAAAAATTTTGAGTAGCCGTGCTTCGCGACAAGACAGCACTCTAAATGAGTATAATGGTAAACTAACTAGCCGATAATGTCAAATTTTCCTTTCTATAAACAGCCTGACACCAAAGACTGCGGGCCTACATGCTTAAAAATCATCGCCCGGCATTATGGCAAATCAATCAATATACAGGCGTTAAGGGATATCAGCGAAACCAACAGGGAGGGGAGCAATCTGCTTTCTTTGTCTGACGGCGCAGAAAGTATCGGACTTAAGTCTCTAGGTGTTAAACTTAGTTTTGAGCGGCTGAAAGAGGTGCCGCTTCCCTGTATCCTGCATTGGAACAATGAGCATTATGTTGTGCTGTACAAAATAAAAAAAGGGCGCTGTTTCATCTCTGACCCGGCAATTGGATTGCTTGATTATCCCGTACAGGAATTTTTGGACTTCTGGATCGGCAACAACGCTACCCAAAAAACAGAAGAAGGAATCGCCTTATTGGTGGAACCCACTCCCAAATTCTACAATGCTGATTTTGAAGATGAAGATAAAAAGGCATTTGGATTCAACTTACTGTTTCGGTATATCCTCCCATATAAAGCGTTTATCATCCAGCTTGCCGTTGGGCTCTTTGCAGGAAGTCTGCTGCAGTTGATATTTCCATTTTTAACCCAAAGCATTGTGGATGTAGGGATACAAAACCAGAATATCCACTTCATTTACCTCATTTTATTTGCGCAACTTTTCCTGTTTATTGGTAAAACCGCATTGGAACTGATTAGAAGCTGGATCACGCTGCATCTCTCGACACGGATAAACATTTCTTTAATTTCCGATTTTTTTATCAAATTAATGAACCTGCCCATTTCATTCTTTGACGTCAGGATGACCGGCGACATCATGCAACGGATCAACGACCACCACCGGATTGAAAGGATCCTGACCTCATCGTCCCTGAGCGTGCTGTTTTCGGCATTCAACATGTTGGTGATGGGGGGTGTTTTAGCGTACTACAACCTGAAGATCTTTATGGTTTACTTCGTGGGCAGCCTGCTCTACTTTGCCTGGGTAGTTATTTTTCTTAAACGGCGGGAGTCTCTCGATTACAAACGGTTTACACAAATCAGCCAGGAACAGAGTAAGGTAATTGAACTGATCAACGGCATGCAGGAAATTAAGCTGCACAATGCGGAAAAACAAAAAAGATGGGGATGGGAATATATTCAGGCAAGGCTCTTCAAAGTTTCTATGAAGGGTTTGGTCCTTGAACAAACCCAAACGATTGGATCGGGATTCATCAACGAATTAAAGAATATCATTATCATTTTCCTTTCGGCTAAGTTTGTAATCGATGGAGAAATCACCTTGGGTATGATGATGGCCATCAGCAGCATTGTCGGCAGCCTCAACGCCCCTGTACTGCAGTTGATTAATTTCATACGGGAAGCCCAGGATGCCAAAATATCGCTGGCGCGTTTGTCAGAAATCCATGAAAAAGAAGATGAAACACAGGGTGAAGAAAATCTGGTCGCTGAGATACAGCAAAACGCCGATATCGTCATCAAAAACCTATCCTTCAGATACACTGGTACTGATGTAAATGTGCTGGAAGGACTCAATTTAACCATTCCGGCCAATAAAATCACGGCGATAGTAGGAACCAGTGGCAGTGGAAAAACCACCTTAATGAAACTACTGTTAAAGTTCTACGATCCGGCCTCCGGCGAGATTGCGGTCGGAGATTCCCTTTTACAGCATATTACCCAAAGGGCGTGGCGCAATCACATCGGGACTGTAATGCAGGAAGGCTACATCTTTAATGATACCATTGCGCACAACATCGCGATTGGCGTTGACAGAATCAACAAAGAGAAACTGGTATATGCTGCCGACGTGGCCAATATAAGAGATTTCATAAAGGACTATCCGTTGGGATACAATACCAAAATCGGCATGGAGGGCGTGGGCATGAGCACCGGCCAAAAACAAAGGCTGTTGATTGCGCGCGCGGTCTATAAAGATCCTGAAATGCTGTTCTTTGACGAGGCCACCTCATCCTTAGACGCCAACAACGAAAAAGAAATCATGGAAAAACTCGATATCTTCTTCAAAAACAAAACGGTTGTCGTCATTGCCCACAGATTGAGTACGGTGATGAATGCGGACCAGATCGTAGTGCTGGAAAAGGGAAAAATCGTAGAAATCGGAACCCATCAGGAACTGATTGATTTAAAAGCGAGCTACTATAAGTTAATAAAAAACCAGTTGCAATTGGGCAGCTAAATCACTATGAAAGAAAAAGACACTTCTTTTGAATTAAGGAGCGAAGAAGTACAGGAGATCCTGACCCGCGTGCCCCATTGGTTAATTCGCTCAGGCTCAGTGATTATCTTCGGGATCCTGGCGATGGTATTTTTTGCATCATGGCTGATCGAGTATCCGGACATCATTTCGACGAAAATTGTAATAACGACCAATGTACCTCCACAAAAGCTCGTTGCGAAAGCATCCGGAAGAATCGAAGCCATACTCGTCGCGGACAAAACAGTGGTGTCAAAAAACACCCCGTTGGCGGTGATTGAGAACGCCGCAAACTATAAAGACGTTTTCCTATTGAAAGGAATTGTCGACACTTTTAATATCGATAGGGGCAGATTTCCTTTCGAAAAGGTAAACGCAAAGCAGTTTGGAGATCTTGAAGGGCCTTTTGCAGCCTTCCAGAAAGAGTATATCGCAGACGAACTTAATTCAAAACTACAGCCTTACGAAATTGACGGGAATGCCCAAAAGATGGAAGCGATTCAGCTTAAGGAACGGATAAATTTACTTCAGGCGCAAAAAGCAATCAATCAAAGCGAACTTGAAATCCAAAAAAGCGATCTCGAAAGGCATGAAACCCTGTATCGAAAAGGCATTATTGCGGCTCAGGAAATAGAAAAAAACCGCTTGCAATTTCTGCAGGAACAAAAAAACTACAAAAGCCTTTTAAGTTCCATATCTTCATTGCAGTCATCGCTTAATGAGCTAAACAGAAATACACAAACGACGAAGGTGAATGAAAGAAAAGAGATTGTAAATCTCGAGCGAAATGTTTTCCAGGCGTTCTATCAGCTCAAAAAGTCAATTAAGGACTGGCAGATCAACTATGTGTTGACTTCTTCCATAGACGGTACACTATCATTTTTACAAATCTGGAATAAGAACCAGACTGTAGTTGCAGGGGATCAGGTCTTTTCCATTATCCCAAGTAAAAAAGACGGCTATATTGGAAAAGTAAAAGCGGAGGCAAAAAATTCAGGGAAAATAAAAATTGGACAGGCCGTAAATATCAAACTGGACAATTTCCCGGATCGTGAGTTTGGCGTAATCAGGGGAAAAATAAAAGCCATCTCATTGACACCTGACAAAGAGGGCAACCTGTTAATAGACGTCTCCCTGGCAAATGGCCTACTGACCTCTTACAATAAACCCATCACATTTCAGCAGGAAATGACCGGAACCGCTGATGTGGTTACTGAAGATCTGCGGCTAATTGAACGCCTGCTTTATCAATTCAGGGATGTCTTCAGGCGATAACAAGGAAGACAACATGCTCTAAATAACGTCGGGAGATGGCGATGGTTTGGTTTTGCAAACCAAGACTTTAAGGAAACCCACTTGCGAAGCAGGGTAAAAGCTGCAAACAAAATCAATATTCCGCATAAACTTCCTTCCTTATACAAAAAGGCATACAATCAATGCCAATTTGATGATAACTTAATAAAAATCATTGGTTTAAAATTTCAAATTGCTTTCTAGTTTTTCGTATATTTCGCTAACTTTAAAACCATGATATGAAAACAAAACTACTCTTCTTATTATCAATGTTCTCCGCAGCCGCTTTTGCGCAAAGTGTGAACAGCTATTACGGCGTCGATGCGACTGCCTACACCCTATTCTCCTCTGCGACAGCATTGGACCAATCAGCTGACGGTACAGACCAGAGTTGGAGTTTTAGCGGACTGACAATAAATGGCGATGTGGTAGATACCAATGGCACACCGACTGCAGGCGAGGTCACCTCGTATCCCGGAACGACCTTCAAGTCCACTACCGCAGGAACTGAAAATGCGACCGCAACAAGCAGCACAATCTATGCTAAAGAAGTTGCAGGCACTATTTCCGTGACTGGTGCAGTAAGTGATGGATTGACCCTAAACTATGCTACGGACAATGCTGAGGTTGGAACCTATCCGCTTGCCTATGGATATACCAATACGGATGCTGTCGCAGGAACGTTCAACTACACGACCTACAACGGCACCTTTACCGGCTCATTAACTACATCGATCGATGCGTACGGCACCCTGACGCTGGATCCGGGACCGGATAACGTAAATGTGGTCAGGCTCATGACCCAACAAAGCCTTTCGCTGGTTTATCCGGGATTTGGCACAGTAGGAACGGTGACCATCGACAGCTACAGCTATTTTGAAGCAGGCAACAATTCGCCATTGTTCCGTACTGCGACCACGACGATGGTTGTGCCGTTGCTATCGATTAATCAAACCAAGACTAGGATTGAAATTATGAGTTCGGCTTTAAGCATTGGTGATGTGGCTAAAAACCTTGTACAGGTAACCCCAAACCCGATGTTGGACGTACTGCAAATCGTTAATGAAGGAAACGTTCCGGTGCGTTCGGTACGCCTTTTTGACGTGAACGGCCGCATGGTCGGGGAAACTACAGCTGCAAGCATGGACGTTTCACAATTGCAGAAAGGCATTTATTTTGCCATGATCGCCACGGATTATGGCACCACTACGAAAAAAGTCGTGAAGCAGTAATTGAGTCACAATTGACAATCACAGTGTGCGGCCATACCTTGATCAGTCAAGTACCTGTCGAAGGCGACGAAACCGCATACTGCGACTGAATACAAAGCGAAATCCCATATTCCACCGCAATAGTGATGGAATATGGGATTTTTTTATGGGGAGAGGCCGCGCGAGGGATTGCGGCAGGCACCGTGTGCAGCCAAAAGCCCGGCCCACAGGGCGCGCCATCAGAAAACTACGGCTTAAATTTCAGCGGCAGGTGCACGACTTTCTTCGTTTCAAAAAATTCGTCGGCGAAAAAATCGGCGATATTGTATTCGGTAGCTTTAGGAAAATCCCTAAGCTCGTCGGTCAGGTCGCCGCCTTTGAGGTACAAAATGCCGTTCTTTAATTCGTGCTTCTGTTGTTTCTTAATCTTTTCCTTCACCCAAGACACAAAGTCGGGCATGTTTGTCACGGCACGGCTTACAATGAAATCAAAATCCCCTTTGGCGTTTTCAGCGCGCATCTGTTCGGCTTTGACGTTCTGAAGTCCGAGCGCTTCAGCAACAGCCTTGACTACGTTGATTTTCTTCAGGATCACGTCAATCAGGTAGAAACGCGTTTCGGGAAACAGTATGGCCAATGGAATACCGGGAAATCCACCGCCTGTACCCACGTCGAGCACATAGGTTCCCGGTGCGAATGGCTGGACTTTTGCAATGGCCAGCGAATGCAGCACATGTTTGGTATACAACTGGTCAATGTCCTTGCGCGAGATCACATTGATTTTCGCGTTCCAGTCGTGGTAGAGTGCTTCCAATCGTGTGAACTGTTCTTTTTGGGTATCAGTAAGTTCCGGGAAATATTTCAGGATTTCATCCATGAGCGCGGTTTTAACGTAGATAATTGTAGCGCAAATGCTGCGCGGGACAAAAGTAATGATTTTAGCGGTGAAATTTTTCACGTTTTTGAGCGTTTAGCTCTCTAATAATAATTACCTTTGGAAACAATTTTTTAGATTACAATTTAATTTATGAATACCACAATTCCCACGTTCTCAAAGCAGGACAGCCTGAAATTCTTCAGGACGCTTAACTCCCGCGTTAACAATTACTTTAAAGAAAACAACCTTCAAAAAACCGGAAACTGGAAGCTGCACCTCAAGGCAGTGGTCATGTTCACGATTTTCCTGACGCCATACTTTTTAATCCTGATGCTTGACATGCCGTTTTGGGTGATGATGATCCTTTCAGTGGTTATCGGGATCGGAATGGCCGGCGTTGGTATGAACGTGATGCACGATGGAAACCACGGCTCCTATTCGGAAAAATCATGGATTAATAAATTCATGGGTGGCAGCATCTACATTCTTGCCGGAAATGTTTACAACTGGCAGGTGCAACACAATGTACTGCACCATACGTATACGAACATCCACGGACACGATGAAGACCTCGAGGCCGGGCGCATCATGCGTTTTACGTCGCAGGCGCAGTGGAGAAGGTTCCACAAGTTTCAACATTATTATTCCGTGTTTTTATACGGCTTACTGACGTTCAACTGGGCCATTACCACGGATTTCCAGCAAATGCGCCGTTACATGAAACGCAAATTATCGTATGGCGAATTTCCAAATCCGGTGATCCAATGGACGACGCTGATCATTACTAAAATTATCTATTTTTCAATTTGGCTTGTGGTACCGATGGTATTGGGAATCACCTGGTGGAAAGTGTTGATCGGATTCCTGATTATGCATTATACTGCAGGCGTTATCCTAAGCGTCGTGTTCCAACTGGCACACGTTGTAGAGGAAACTTCAAATCCTGAGCCGAATGAGTACGGCGAAATGGAAAACACCTGGGCGATACACCAGCTTTTCACCACGGCTAATTTTGCACCTAAAAACTGGATTGTGAATTATTTTACCGGAGGATTAAACCACCAGATAGAGCACCACATTTTCCCGAACATCAGCCACGTACACTACGATAAGATTGCGAAGATTGTAAAGGAAACGGCAAGCGAATTCAACCTCCCGTATTACGAATTCGGCACGATGCGCAGCGCCGTAGCCGCACATTTCAAGCATTTGAAAGAACTAGGGCAAAAACCTCAGCTAGCCTAAATATGCAAACCGATACACACACAACGAACCCATTATCCGACAGGATAAACAATTTATCCACTTCACAAACCCTGGCCATGGCAGCATTGGCAAGGGAATTAAAAGCACAGGGAAAAGACATCATCAGCCTGAGCCTTGGCGAACCTGATTTCAACACGCCTGATTTTATCAAAGAAGCCGCTAAAAAGGCAATCGACGAAAATTACAGTACGTATTCACCCGTCGATGGTTATATGGAGCTGAAAGAAGCGATTTGCCGTAAATTCAAAAGAGATAATAATCTTGATTACAAACCAGCGAATGTTGTTGTCTCTACTGGAGCGAAACAATCGCTGTTTAATATTGCGCAGGTGATGCTCAATGAAGGTGACGAAGTGATCCTTCCCGCACCGTATTGGGTTAGCTACTACGAAATTATTAAAATCGCAGGCGGCGTGCCGGTTGAAGTGCCTACATCTGTCGAAAGCGATTTTAAGATTACCGCAGCGCAGCTGGAAAATGCCATTACGCCTAAAACGAAAATGATCTGGTACAGCTCACCCTGTAATCCAAGCGGGTCTGTTTACAGCCGTGAGGAGCTGACTGCGCTGTCAAAAGTGTTGGAAAACCATCCACAGATATACGTCGTAGCGGATGAGATTTACGAGCACATCAATTTTTCGGGTACATTTTGCAGCATTGCGAGCATTCCGGGCATGTTCGACAGGACCATTACCGTGAATGGCGTGGCTAAAGCATTTGCCATGACCGGTTGGCGGATCGGTTACATCGGCGCACCTGAATTTATCGCGAAAGCCTGTACCAAAATGCAGGGACAGGTTACCAGTGGCGCAAACAGTATTGCACAAAGGGCGACCATTACCGCCGTAGATGCAGACCCATCTGTACTAAACGATATGGTTTCGGCGTTTCACCGCAGGCGCGACCTTGTTGTGGGATTGATCCGTGAGATTCCGGGATTGAAACTGAATGTTCCCGAAGGTGCATTTTATGTGTTTCCGGATGTATCTTCCTATTTTGGAAAAACCCTCAGGGGCACAAAAATCAATAACGCAGACGACTTTTCGATGTATCTTTTGTCTGAAGCCAATGTGGCAACCGTGACCGGGGACGCATTCGGAAATCCAAACTGCATCCGTTTTTCATATGCTACCAGCGAAGCATTGCTGACCGAAGCGATGAAGAGAATCAAAGAAGCTTTAGCTTAAACATATGCCCCGAACTTTCGGGGCTTTTTTGTAATATCCCGAACCATTAAGGCATTAAGTTCATTAAGCACAAAACCTTAATTTTCTTAATGCCTTAATGGTTTAAAAAAATTAAAAATGTCAAAAATCTTACTATTGGGTTCCGGAGAACTGGGCAAAGAATTCGTAATCGCAGCACAACGTATCGGTCAAACCGTCATCGCAGTGGACAGTTACGAAAACGCTCCTGCCATGCAGGTCGCGCATGGTTTCGAAGTCATTAATATGCTCGACGGCGATGCGCTTGACAGGATTGTGGCGAAACACCAACCCGACTTTATCGTACCTGAAATCGAAGCCATCCGAACGGAGCGCTTTTATGATTATGAAAAACAGGGCATCACGGTAGTCCCTTCGGCAAAGGCGGCGAATTTTACAATGAACCGCAAAGCCATCCGGGATCTTGCAGCAAAAGAACTTGGACTAAAGACTGCAAACTACCGATATGCCACTACCGCTGATGAATTACAAAGCGCAGTAGCCGAAGTCGGGATACCCTGTGTCGTCAAGCCTTTGATGTCCTCCTCAGGCAAAGGCCAGTCTACGATCAAATCTGAAGCGGACATAGCGACAGCCTGGCGTTATGCCGTAGAAGGCTCACGTGGTGACGTCGTGGAAGTCATTGTCGAAGCCTTAGTGAAATTCAATTCAGAAATTACCCTGCTTACTGTTACCCAAAACAACGGCCCAACCCTATTCTGCGCGCCGATAGGCCACCGTCAGGAACGCGGCGATTACCAGGAAAGCTGGCAGCCTGCGTTGATTTCCGACAAGGATTTATATGAAGCGCAGGATATGGCGGAAAAAGTCACGGAAGCTTTAGGCGGCGCCGGTTTGTTTGGCGTGGAATTCTTCCTTGCTGACGATGGCGTTTATTTCTCAGAACTTTCCCCAAGACCGCACGACACGGGCATGGTTACCTTGGCAGGTACACAGAATTTCAATGAGTTTGAACTGCACCTACGGGCAATATTGGGTTTACCGATATTCGAAATTAAGTTAGAAAAGACCGGCGCCAGTGCGGTGATCCTGGCCTCTGAACACAGCGATCATCCTACTTTCACCGGAATCGAAAACATTGCAGGGCTGCCTAAAACAGATTTTCGTATCTTCGGGAAACCGACGTCGAGGCCTTACCGCCGGATGGGCGTTGCACTGACCAATGATACGCTGGACACCGCTATATCAGAAGTAGTGGAAAGGGCAAAAGCTGCCGCAGCATTAATTAAAGTAAATCCTTAAACTATGAAAAAAACATTTTTTATTTTGTTTGCCCTGGTATCATTTGCGGCAAGCGCCCAGAAGATTGACAAAAAAGTGGTCGAAGTATCCTGTGGCGAATGCCAGTTCAAGATGAAAGGCAAAGGCTGCGACATGGCCGTGCGTATTGAAGGCAAAACCTATTTCGTTGACGGAGATAAAATCGACAAACATGGTGACGCCCATGCTGATGACGGATTGTGCAATGCCGTACGCGAAGCTGAGGTAAGCGGGGAAATTGTCGGTGACCGTTTTAAGGCGACCTCCATTAAGCTGCTGCCCTTGAAAAAGAAATAAGGCACAAAAAAAGTCAGGCGTAAAACAATGAAACCATCGCATTACGCCTGACTTTTAATCCTTTTTATTACAATTCCCGAATAACGCGCGCCGGGTTTCCCGCAGCAAGCACGTTGTCCGGGATATTTTTTGTGACTACAGACCCCGCGCCAATGGTAACGCCGTCACCGATAGTTACGCCCGGGCAAATCACAGTGTTTCCGCCAATCCAGCAATCATTTCCTATCGTCACGGGTTTACTGAATTCAGTTTTTCGGCGGCTTACGGCGTCCAGCGGATGTGTCGCGGCGTAAATATGTACGTTCGCCCCAAAGAACACATTGTTGCCAATGGTGATCTTCATCGTATCCAGCACGACGCAATGGACGTTGAAATAGACATTCTCCCCTGAATGGATGTTGTAGCCGTAATCGCAGTGGAATGGTGGCTCGATGTAAAGGTGCCGGTGTGCGTTAGGCAATAGCTCCCGCAGTATGTTGCGGGAATTGCCATTAAACACATATTCCGTCACATTGAGCCGGTGAAGCAATTTCTTCGCACGAAGCCGTTCCGCACTCAGTTCCTTATCATTCGCGAAGTAATGGTCCCCGGCAAGCATCTTTTCTTTTTCCGTCATGGGGTTTTTGGCTCGGTCTTCTGCGTTAGGTTCTTATTTTCAAATGTCGAAATATCGATGACTTTTTCCATATCAATATCAAAAGTAATGTGGATGCTGTCCCCTTCTTTGGTTACGGGCAATTCGTTTGAGATCTGCGAAGAGCCTACGAAGATGTTTGGGTAATCCCGGACCGTAAAATAATAGAAACTGTTTCCATTTTTTACGTCGCTTTGTATCCTCGTAATAACGCTTTCAAGGGATTTCTTCGTACTCTGCGCATTTGGATTGATCTTATTATCGGCCATGTTATACACATTCTTGTAAGCAGACAAAGTCTCGCGCATGGTGTTGCCCACGCCAACAATCGTGTAATCGCTGATGGCTACCATGGCAAACATTTTCACCAGTCCCCCATCGTCTTTTAACGTCATGACATAAGTCGGAATGTTATTGATGTTATACGGAATCGGCAGGGATGCCTTGTATCCTTTTTCCTGGACTTTTCCTTCCGCGGATCTTTGTGCTGCATATTCCGTGGCACCGCTTTGTTTGTAGAATGTGGTTTGCTTGGTACGCGTATCCGTCAGCACAAAGCCGACAGTAGACTCGTCTTTACCTACCGATGTCAGGCCAGTATACCAGTAAGAACGGTTGTCATGGCCATAAACCAGCGTCAATCCTTCGGTAATCTGAAGTTTATTGGCATTAGAGAAGTTCCAGTATCCATGCACATACTCGCCCCAGTCATTCAATTGGTCCTCAATAAAACTGATGGGCTGTACGCGGTCCACCCATAAAGGTGCGTCGGCGATGGAGTATTCCTTAATCTCTCCGGTGTGGGCATTTACGGTCAACACGCCAGATGCATCATCTCCGGAAAACCCGACACGCTTGGTAAATGTAGTCACAATCCAGTAAGGGTTTCCTGCATCGTCAATCTCAAAACTAAAGTCGGTCAACCCTTTGGTCATATACCCATGAAAATAAACATAACGCTCGATCTGGTCACCGAAAAAGGCTTCCGGCTGGTATTTTATTTTGACAGGTTTACCACCTACTTCCTGCACTAGCCGCACATCCCTTTCATTTGTTGCCGAAACCATTACATATCCGGGCGTACCTTCGCTATTGTTCATCCATTTAAAAAAACCGGTGTGCAACAGCGGGGCAACCCAGTACAAATCATGGTTTACCTTTTGTATTGTAAAATCACCGATCTCCACCTGACTTCCTAATGCCGGCTGTGATCCAATAATTTTTTCTCCCAACAGGTAAGCGAGATCTTCATCAACCACGCGTATTTCATCAATGGAAATCGGCGCGATGTGGTTAGAGATCTTGTCTCCGTTTTCTACTTTTCCAATAAGTTTCTGATAGCTGCCACTATGGAATACTGGCGCACTGGTAAGCAGCGGTACAATGGTGATGTATACAAACAAAATCAGTAATGCATATCCAAAGGCCTTGTGAGGCTTCGAAATAAATTTTACTTTCTTTTGATTTTGAGAATACTCGAGCCTGGTAAAAAACAGCATCGCCAGGAATACCAAAACGATCAACAGAATGGGAAGCTGTATAAATCCGTAGCCCAGTACGGGATGCCCGAAGTACAGAAAAAGAAATGCGATCAAGAGGCTTAACAGCAATGGAAATAATTTTTTCATCGTGGTTTGTTTTTGGTTTTGCCAATTAGTCTTTAAAAGTAACAAATGTTACGCAAACGGCAACGCTTTCCGCAGGAGTAGGAAACTCTGAAAATTTACTTATTTTTGCCCTCGACACAAATCAATTCAAAATAAAATAAACCAAAATCGATGAAAGCATACATATTTCCCGGACAGGGCGCGCAATTTACAGGCATGGGAAAGGACCTTTATGAAACGTCAGCACTTGCCGCCGAATTATTTGAAAAAGCCAATGACATTTTAGGATTTCGCATTACCGACATCATGTTTGAAGGTACAGCAGAACAACTTAAGGAAACAAAGGTAACGCAGCCCGCGGTATTCCTACATTCGGTAATATTAGCGAAAACACTTGGCGGGGACTTCAAACCTGAAATGGTGGCCGGTCACTCTTTGGGCGAATTTTCAGCTCTGGTGGCTAATGGAACTTTATCATTTGAAGACGGACTTAAACTGGTATCGCAACGTGCGCTGGCCATGCAAAAAGCCTGCGAAATCACCCCGTCAACGATGGCTGCTGTATTGGGCCTTGAGGATAAAATTGTAGAGGACGTCTGCGCCTCAATTGATGGCGTTGTTGTTGCTGCGAACTATAACTGCCCGGGACAGTTGGTAATCTCGGGAGAGACGACAGCAGTGGAAAAGGCCTGTGAAGCGATGAAAGCAGCCGGTGCCAAACGGGCACTGATCCTTCCTGTAGGCGGGGCTTTCCATTCGCCCATGATGGAGCCAGCAAGAGAAGAACTTGCAGCAGCCATTGAGCAAACTACGTTTTCGACACCGATTTGTCCAGTATACCAGAACGTGACCGCAGCAGCAGTTTCTGATCCTGGTGAAATCAAAAAAAATCTTATTATACAGCTTACTGCTCCTGTAAGGTGGACACAATCTGTGCAGCAAATGATTAAGGACGGCGCGACATTGTTCACAGAAATTGGCCCGGGGAAAGTACTGACAGGATTAGTTAACAAGATTGACCGCGAGGCAGCGACACAAAACATTTAGGAATCGCACCAAAAAAGCTAAAAAAAATCCGATAGATAAACGTCTATCGGATTTTTTTTTATTACTAATTGTTAATTATTAATTATCAATTGATCTTATTTTCCGCTCCCATTTCCACGCATCGCGCATGGCATCTTCCAATGTCAGCTTGGTTTTCCAGCCTAACTCGTCATTGGCTTTGCGCGTATCAGCATAAGCCGCTATCACGTCACCTGGTCTTTTGTCAACGATTTTATAGGGCAGTTTTTTGCCGCTTACTTTTTCAAACGCCTGTATCACTTCGAGCACAGTACTTCCTTTTCCGGTACCTAAATTAAAGACTTCGACTTTGTCGGTATTCTTGTTGTCAAGCAACCTTTGCAATGCCACAACGTGCGCTTTGGCAACATCGACCACGTGGATGTAATCGCGGACACAGGTCC
>NZ_NKJE01000037.1 GCF_002256285.1 Flavobacterium sp. BFFFF1
TAAATACGGCCGGCGATTACTACCTGCTGATTAAATCAGGTGGTAACTCGAATTCCATCGTTTCCGCAACAAACATTTCATTACGCGGTAGAGCAAATTAGTTAAATTAAGTTTGAGTTAGTTAAGAACAGCCTGTAATCGATCCTGAATACGGGCTGTTTTTTTAAACACCACAACTGTTTACAAGATTTAACTTACAAAAAACTCAACAACACCACAATCATCATCAGATTCAACGAATGAAAAAAGACAACATAAAAATATACTGCCTTTTGTTTTCTGCCCTAGCATTTGCGCAGCCCAAACAACAGCAACCCAACAAAAACTTTTCTGTAGACGGAAAAACGGTAACCATTTATACTACAGCGGAAAATACTGATTTAAAACTGTCCGAAACAGACAAAGTTACATTTAGCCCTGCCGAACAACCTGTAGAAAGGGAAATTTCAATTTTTGTAGAACCTAAAAAATCGTTCCAGACCTTCATGGGAATTGGCGGTGCCATCACAGATGCCAGTGCGGAAGTATTCGCAAAATTATCGGCAGCGAAACAACAGGAACTCCTAAATGCATATTACACCAAGGATAAAGGTATAGGCTATTCCCTGATGAGGACTACCATCCACAGCTCAGATTTCAGTAGCGGGAGCTATACTTATATTCAGGAGGGCGACAAAGACCTTAAAACTTTTAGTATTGAACACGACAGGCAGTTTCGCATACCGCTAATTAAAAAAGCCATTCAGGCTGCCGGAGGAAAACTTTTGTTGTATGCAAGTCCGTGGAGCCCACCGGCTTTTATGAAAAGCAACAAGACCATGCTTAAGGGCGGAACATTACTGCCGGAGTACAACCAGGCTTGGGCCAATTATTATACGAAGTTCATCAAAGCGTATGAAAAAGAAGGCATGCCAATCTGGGGAATTACAGTACAAAACGAACCGATGGCGACGCAAACCTGGGAATCGTGCATATTTACTGCCGAAGCAGAAAGGGATTTCCTGAAAAACTTCCTGGGACCAACAATGGCAAAAGAAGGCCTCGGAAGTAAAAAAATCGTCGTTTGGGACCACAATCGCGACCTCATGAACCAACGCGCAAATGTCATATTTTCCGATCCCGCGGCTGCAAAATACGCTTGGGGAATGGGTTTTCATTGGTATGAAACCTGGGCGGGCGGCACGCCAATGTATGATAACGTTCAGAAAGTCCATGAAGCCTATCCGACCAAAAACCTGCTTTTTACAGAAGGCTGTGTCGAAAAGTTTGACCCATCCAAATACCAGGTTTGGGCAAATGGTGAGCGTTATGGCGCTTCAATGATTAACGATTTTAATAATGGGACCGTGGGATGGACGGATTGGAACATCCTTCTGGATCAAACCGGCGGACCCAACCATGTAAGTAATTTTTGCCTTGCTCCTATTCATGCAGACACGACAACTGGCGAATTAATTTACACCCCATCCTATTATTATATTGGCCACTTTTCCAAATTCATCAGACCCGATGCCAAAAGAATCAGCACGGTGGCCAGCAGAAGCCAGCTGCTAAGCACCTCATTCCTAAACACCGACGGAAAAATGGTAACAGTGGTGATGAATCAAAGCAACGCAGCAGTACCATACAACCTGGTTATATCAAACAAAAAAGCAACTATGGAAATTCCAGCACACGCGATTCAGACATTGGTTTACTAAACGAGCATACAAATACTATGAAAAAGCTAATCTTATTATTTTTTATTTCGATGTCATTTCATGCTTTCGGGCAATTCCTGCATCGGGACGGACAAAACATTGTTAATGGGTCGGGACAAAACGTCATCCTTCGTGGCCTCGGTTTAGGAGGATGGATGATCCAGGAAGGCTACATGCTGCAAACGGACGCTTTTGCGGGTTCACAGCATAAGATAAAACAGAAAATCACGGACCTGATTGGAGCCACCAATACCGAAGAATTTTATCAGGCTTATCGGGCCAACGGCATTACAAAGCGCGACATCGATTCACTCGCCGCGTGGGGATTCAATTCTATCCGACTGCCGATGCACTATAATTTGTATACACTTCCTATTGAACAGGAGCCAGTAGCCGGCCAAAATACATGGCTTGACGAAGGGTTTACAATGACGGACAACCTGCTTGACTGGTGTGCACAAAACAACATGTACCTGATCCTTGACATGCACGCTGCGCCCGGAGGTCAGGGACACGACGCGAACATCTCAGATTATGACGATACAAAACCTTCACTTTGGGAAAGCCAGGCCAATCGGGATAAGATGATTGCCCTATGGCAAAAACTGGCATTGCGCTACAAAGACAGCCCATGGATTGGCGCTTATGACATTATTAATGAGCCCAATTGGAACTTTGAGGGCGCCAACATAAATGGCTGCAACGAAAACAACAATACCCCGCTGAAAAACCTCATGGTCAGCATCACCCAGGCGATACGCCAGGTGGATACCAACCACATGATCATCATTGAAGGAAATTGCTGGGGCAATAATTATAACGGCATTCTTTCAACCGGACTTTGGGACACCAATATGGCTTTGAGTTTTCATAAATACTGGACCTACAATACCCAGGGATCGATTCAGGGGATGTTAAACCTGCGTACGCAATACAACGTGCCAATCTGGCTCGGGGAAAGTGGTGAAAATTCCAATGTTTGGTTCAAAGATGCAATTTCCCTAGTCGAGTCTAACAATATTGGCTGGGCATGGTGGCCTATGAAAAAAGTAGATAATATTGCAGGGCCAGCTTCGGTTACCAAAACTCCTGAATACGCAACGCTGTTAAGCTATTGGCAAAATGGCGGCACCGCGCCGTCCGTAACCTACGCCAAAAACGCGCTGATGCAGCTCGCTGAGAATTTTAAAATGCAAAATGTAACGATTCGTCGCGATGTAATCGATGCCATGTTCCGTCAGGTGCAGACAACCGAAACAAAAAAATACAAAAACCATCCCCTTCCGGGAAAAATATACGCTACCGAGTTTGATATGGGAACCAATGGCTTCGCCTATTTCGACAAAGATGTGGCCAATTATAATGTCGATACCCAAACCTACACCGCCTGGAATTCCGGCTGGAGCATGCGGAATGATGGCGTGGATATCCAGCCTTGCGTTGACAGTCCTTCCAATGGTTTCCAGGTCGGATTCCTTGAAACAAACGAATGGCTCTCATATACTTTAGAGGCCACTGCAGAAACTGCTTACGATATCGATTTTAGGTACGCAGGACCTTCAACCGGTAAAATTTATATTGAGGACGCCTCCGGAAGAATCTCGGAAACCGTTTCATTACCGCCGTCAGGTGGCTTTACAACATGGGCAACCGCAACCCTTTCAGATGTAATTCTAAAACAGGGATCTAACAAAATCAAGGTGTATTTTGAAAACGGAAATTTCAACCTGAACTATTTTGAATTAAAAAACCCGCATGCGCCTGCTTCAGTAGCATTAAAAACAGTCGATGCGTCGACGAATATCCTCGGCGACAAAGTGAACATTACGTTCAATAAGAACCTGGTGCCGGGAATCGACCTTACGCAAAGTAACTTCCAGCTGAAAGTAAATAATAATGCCGTAACCATCACGGCTATTGCGTTCAAACCGGGCAGCACCACAACTCTTGTACTGAAACCGGCATCGCCTTTTAACGCATCTGACGTGATTACGCTTTCTTACAATGGCACAAATATTGTGGCCACGGATGCATCCTCCCAAGCTGCTTTTTCTGATAAACCGGTAAAAAATAGTGTAGGCAACATCATCGGTATCTCCGGAAAAATTGAAGCAGAGAATTTTTTTTTCAACAGTGGGCTAACCATTGAAACCACATCGGATACCGGAGGCGGATCAGATATGGGCTACACAGACAACGGCGATTACCTGGAATACCTGGTGAATGTTGGCGAAAGTGGAAACTATAAAATCGACTACCGCACCTCTGGAGCATCTGCAACGGGATCTATAAAGCTGGAGTTAATTAATGAAAATACCACCGCAGTACAAACAGTATTGCTACCACCTACCGGGGGCTGGCAAACCTGGAACACGGTTACCTCACAGGCCGTACTTCCGGCGGGAAGATATTATGCGCGATTTACGGTTGTCAACGGTGGATTCAATTTCAACTGGGTCAATTTTACACAAATTGTTGCCGATGATGACAACGATAATGTCGCTAACAACAACGATAGCTGTCCCAATACGCCTGCTGGTGATGTCGTCGACTTTAACGGGTGCACCCTATTCAGCCTGCCATATGATAACTTTTCAATTCAAAGCGCCGGCGAAACCTGCCGCAACAGCAACAACGGAAGCATCTCCATTGCCTCCGGCAGCAGCCATCCATTTTTAGCCACGCTGACGGGCAGTTCCAATCAAACAAGCAACTTCACCTCAAATGCATCATTCGGAAATTTGGCGGCAGGTCCATATGCGCTGTGTATCACCATCCCAACCATCCCGACGTTTAAAAGATGTTACAACATTATTGTAACAGAACCGACAGATCTTGCGGTACTCTCCCGCCCTGCTGCAGATGAATACAATGTCGTGATCGATTTAAGCGGAGGCAGCGTTTACCGCATCGATCTGAATGGCGTGCGCTACTTGACCGATCAATCCTCAATCACCTTAAACGTAAAACCAGGCATGAATACACTTGAAGTCAAAACGGACAAGGATTGTCAGGGCGTGTATCGCAAGTCATTTTTTGTAGACGATACGCTATTGGCATTCCCGAATCCTGTTAAAGACGGCAATCTTTATTTTTCCATTCCGTCACAGGATACCCAATTTGTGAATGTACAGGTATATTCGCTCATGGGAAAACTGGTGATTGATTCGGACATGCAATACGATGCCAGCAAGAAAAATATTGACGTCAGTGCTTTATCGTCAGGATCATATGCGCTAAAAGTCACTACAAATGATGCAACTTATAATACCAAATTCATCAAGCTATGAAAAATTTAAGTAAATATATTGCCGTTGCGGTTTGTTCTACCTTATTAAGCTGTGGCGGTGGCGGCGGTGGCGGGGAAACGTCAGGAGAAAATCCATCCGCGGCCCTGTTGGTATCGCCAATAAACAATTCAGAATGTATAACCGGCCAGGAAGTTTCAGCTACGCAAAGCAAAGTTACTTTTGAATGGAACAATGCCGATTTTACTGATGCCTATTCTGTATATGTCAAAAACCTCAACACCCAGCAGACTTTGCAGTATGAAGCAGGTGCGAGCACCACGCTTGACGTGACACTCGCCAAAAACACACCTTATTCCTGGTGGATCATTTCAAAATCTAGCGCCAGCAGCCAAACCGCAATCAGCGAAAAAAGGAAATTTTATAATGCCGGCGACGGCGTCGTGAATTATGCGCCATTTCCCGCTGAAGCAGTCGCTCCTGCCATGAGCAGCACCGTATCAGGAACAGCAGTCACTTTTCAATGGAACGGTAGTGACGTCGACAATGACATCACAGAATACAAATTGTATATGGACACCAATAGCAATCCGACCTCATTGAAAGGTACAACGTCCGGTGGAGAGACTCTCAACGACATCCCTGTTTCCGCGAATACCGTGTACTATTGGAAAGTGGTGACAAAGGATGGCGTAGGCAATACGTCGGATTCTCCGATCTTCCAGTTTAAGACTTTGTAAATATGAAACGCTACAGCTTCATTCTGGCTTTTGCCGCCGTGCCTATTTTGGCTTTCGCACAACCTAAAAAAGACACGATCCGTGTTTTTTACCTGGGTGGGCAATCCAATATGGAGGGCTTCGGAAAAACCGCTGAGCTGCCTGACGCGTTGCAGAAAAAGTTCACTGATGTCTATATTTATCACGGCAACCCAACCGGTGACGAAGATCAAAACGGCGGGCTTGGAAAATGGGATATCCTGCAGCCGGGCCATGGCAGCGGATTTGCCTCGAACGGCAAAGTAAATACACTTTCGGATCGGTTTGGTATTGAAATTACGTTCGCAAAACACCTGTCCGAATTGTACCCGAGACAAAAAATCGCCATCATCAAATATGCGCGGAATGGATCCTCAATCGACAGTATCGTCAAAGGCGATTTTGGTTGCTGGGAACCCGACTACAAAGGAAAAGGACCTAACCAATATGATTTTTTTCTAAAGACGGTTCGCGATGCCATGGCTGTAAAAGATATCAATGGCGATGGACGGGAAGACATTCTGGTTCCTTCGGGGATTGTATGGATGCAGGGTGAAAGTGATGCCTATGGAAACGAAGCCGTCGCCCATAACTATTTTTCCAACCTAAAGCGACTCATGGACCTGATGCGCGCTGCACTGCACAACAACGACATCCCGGTCGTTATTGGTAAAATCTCCGATTCAGGGGATGAACCCGATGGTAAGGTATGGAGTTATGGCGAAATTGTCCAGGCAGCTCAGGAAAAGTATGCCGCTACAGCGCATCATGCTGCCATCGTACGGACAACTTCCACTTATCAATATTCTGATAAATTTCATTACAATACGGCAGGATACATTGACTTTGGGAAGCAATGTGCCGATGCCATCGCTAAGTTTAAATTTTTTTAATAATTAGATTTTATTTTTTTGTTTTGAGAGCCCTGCTGCAAAGTGGGGCTTTTTTGTTTTGCAGAGGCAAATCGGCTGGCGGTACCACAATGGCAGATATTAGGGCGTGCCGGCGGCTTGCAAGCATAAACTGCAAAATGACGTACCGGACAAACCCGCCGGCGACTGCCCGAAAGAATAAGTCTTTCAATCATTTTGCGGCATTTCCATTTTCTAATGGTTAGCTCCCTGTTCAAAGCCCCTTCCTTAGTCTGGAATTTTTCGTAATAAACGATCTTCAGATCGTCGTGTTTGCCCGTAAAACCTTTGATTCTGATTATGTCTCATTAATCTTCGTTCAGGGTTAGATGTCGATCCAACATAATATTTATCTTTTGATATGCAGTAAAGGATGTAAGTAAAGAAATTCATGGCGTGTAGAAAGTTCAAATGGATTATAAATAAAAAACCCCATACTTTCGTATGAGGTCATTTTTGTGGGCGATGAGGGATTCGAACCCCCGACCCTCTGGGTGTAAACCAGATGCTCTGAACCAACTGAGCTAATCGCCCTTATTGCGAGTGCAAATATAGCCTGTTTTTTCATATTTGCAAATAATAATTTCTTTTTTTACAAAATTTCTGCGACGACAAACGTACTTCCACCAATATAAACAAAATCGTCGACGGCAGCACATTTTAATGCCGACTCATAAGCTTCTGCTACAGAACCAAATACCGTGCCTACAAGTCCGTGATGCACCGCTGCTGACTGCAACACCGTGGCATCAAGTCCACGTGGAATATTTGGTTTTGAAAAATAATATTTAGCCTGAGCAGGGAAAAGCGGCAAAATATCGTTCAGGTCTTTGTCATTAACAACGCCTAATACGATATGCAATTGCTTAAATTCCTGCCGGGCTATTTGGCTCATTACGATCTTTAGCCCGTGCGCGTTGTGTGCCGTATCGCAAATTACCCGCGGATGTTCGCGAAGCTGCTGCCACCTGCCCTGAAGTCCGGTGTTTTTTACAACATTTAGAAAACCGTTCTTTATATGTTCATCTAAAATTAAAAACTTTCCCTGATTTTTCACGATTTCCAGCGTCTGTAATACCGTTTTCTTATTTTTAGATTGGTAGTCGCCCATCAATGCTGAGGGATAATCAGGCAGGTTTTTTTCAGAAGCAAATGAAATGGACGCACCCTCGGTTTCCGCTTTTTCGAGAAAAACCCGCTTGGTTTCATCTGTATATTCCCCAATGACTACGGGAATATTTGGCTTGATGATGCCCGCCTTTTCTGCAGCGATCTTCGATTCCGTATTTCCTAGAAACTGTGTGTGGTCCAGACCAATATTCGTGATTACGGAAACGATTGGCGTCACAATATTCGTGGAATCCAGCCGTCCTCCCATTCCGGTTTCGATGATCGCGATATCTGTTTTCTCACTTTTGAAATATTCCAAAGCCAGACCAACCGTCATCTCAAAAAAACTCAGTTGATGCTGCTCGAAAAAGCGCTTGTTTTTGGCGATGAAATCAATGATGAATGTTTGTGAAATCTCGTCACCGTTGATCTTAATACGTTCCCGGAAATCTTTGAGGTGTGGCGAAGTGTATAATCCGATGCGGTATCCTGCCTCCTGGAATACCGAAGCCAGCAAATGCGAAGTCGAACCTTTACCGTTAGTCCCGGCCACATGAATACAGGTAAGCGCTGTTTCAGGATGCCCTAAGTAGTCCGAAAGTAAAAGCGTGTTGGTAAGGTCTTTTTTGTAGGCCGAGGCGCCCTGGGTTTGGTACATTGGAAGCTGTTGAAACATCCACTCGACCGTCTGTTGGTAATCCATCAATTCAGGCTGAAATTAACAACAATCGTTCCAATCTGCTTGTCATTTACGTCATCTTTAGGATACCACTTATAACTTCTGGCCGTTTCATAAGCCGGTTGTATTAGGCATGGATTAGTATTCGTAGTTCCTTTAATATATTTACATCCAACAACGTCACCGTTTCTATTTACAGTAACTTCAACTACCACAATACCGGATTCATTACACTTTTGCACTACCTTTCCACTGCTCCTGAGTTTTCTTCCCGCCAGTTTCCAACTCCCATTGCCTTTTCCTATGCCGCTACCGCTGCCACCTCCCGAACCGGAACCGTCACCAGCGCCATATCCGGAACCATTTCCAATGCCTTGCCCGGAACCATTTCCGCCACCACTACCAGTACCGCTGCCGCCAGTGGTACCACTGCCGCCGGCATATCCCGTTGCAGAAGTGCTTCCGTTGGTTTTCCCTTTGTTTCCTCCTGATTTATCGTCGCCATCACCACCCTTACTGCTTCCATTCAACAGATTCGACAACGCGTCGGTGGCATCCTTTGAAGGCTTTTTAGGAACATCTACCGGTTTTGTTTCAGGCTTTTTGGGTGTTTCTTTTGGTTTTTTTACGGTAACTACGGCAGGCACATCATTGTCTGACTCATCGGTGACGATATCCTCCTGATTTGAAGTTTCGGCTACAACAGGTTTTGAAGCGGGTAAATCGAGGTCTTTGGATGTGAAATTCTCACCCGACCCCAGATCGCTATTACCGAAATTAACCGCAACTTCGCCACCACCACCGCCACCGCCACCCTCAAGACCTTCGATTTTGGTAGAAGTCATGTGGAGCAATATCAGCAGTAACAACATCGCTGCAAATAACATCGCTGTAAGAATCAGTGATTTTTTCTTCTCAGAAAGGGAAGAGTCGACGACCCTTTCGGTTACCGCAAAGACACTGCGTATGATCAATCTCATTTAAGAAGTAGTTTAATTTCAGTTACTAAACGCCTAAAGGTATAAAAAATTGCCGTTTACAACAATTGCGACAAGGCAATTTCATAAGCAGTGGCGCTTAAATCAACCTTTTTGGGGTTCCTTGAATACACTTTCTCGATTGCTTTCCTGATGGTTTCCGAAGTATCGCTGAAAATTGCCTCATCCGTCATTTGAACTTTCTTCTCCATAAAATAGGCGAACACCCTCGCCATGCCACAATTGGAAATAAAATCGGGAATAAGGCTTACTTTTCCGTCCACATGTTCCATAATCGGCCCAAAGAAAATTTCTTTATCTGCAAAAGGCACATTCGCACCACACGAGATAACTTCCAGCCCAGCATTTACAAGACTATCTACCTGGGATTGCGTCACCAGTCTTGATGCGGCACAGGGTGCGAAAATTTCGGCCCCGATGCTCCAGATTGTATTGTTGATTTCTTCTGGCGAAATCATATGTGCGGCAACCAGTTTATTTCCATCCTTGTTCAGGAAAAGCGATTTAATCTCTTCAAATGAAAATCCTTCTTTATTGACAATCCCGCCTTCGCGGTCAATAATTCCAACAATTTTTGCGCCCATTCCCGCAAAATAGAATGCCGCCGCAGAACCTACATTTCCAAATCCCTGGATAATCACCCTTTTATTTTCAACGCTGCCCCCGAAGATATCGTAGTAATGCTTTACCGCCTGCGCTACGCCGTATCCGGTGATCATATCTGCCACAGTATATTTATGCGCTACATCGGGAGAAAATGCAGGATTTTCAATCACTTTTACGACACCTTGGCGCAGCTGACCGATGCGATTGATTTTATCCGCTTCAGTTGGCTTGAAATGCCCATTGAAAACGCCTTCCTGAGGATGCCAGACGCCACATTCCTCAGTCATTGGGATGACTTCATGGATTTCGTCTACATTCAAATCACCCCCGGTACCATAATAGCTCTTCAACAATGGCGAGACCGCTTTATACCAACGCTGTAGAACACCTTTCTTGCGGGGATCATTTGGATCGAAATTGATACCACTTTTTGCTCCACCTATGGCAGGTCCTGATACGCTGAATTTGATTTCCATAGTTTTTGCCAGAGACAATACTTCGTTCATATCCAAACCTTTGCGCATTCTTGTCCCACCGCCGGCAGCTCCGCCGCGAAGGGAATTGATCACCGTCCAGCCTTCTGCATCCGTTTCCGGATCTTTCCAGTTGAAAATAATTTCAGGTGCTTTATCTTCGAATTTTTTTATAAGATCTTTCATAGATGTCAGTTTGTTTGCGGCGCAAAGATAATCCTAAAGTTGATAACAAAAAGAAATAGTGTCTCGATAAACGTTTTCGTGTGTTACCCATAGATCACCCCCGAGCTGTGATCTCTTGTCGCACCCGTTACACTGCTCAGCACATTGATTTCGTTTCGCAGTTTCAGCACACCCAGCAGGCCGAAAATCAACGCTTCCTTGTATTCCAGAATTTTACTATCCGGGATTACTATTTCCATTTTAGGTAAATGGTGTTTTATCCTTCCAATTAAAAAATCATTGTATGCTCCGCCGCCGGTAACAAGCATCTTTCCTGATTGACCTGGTAAAGCCAGTGCGGTTTGCATGGCCGCATGTTCAATGAAAGTACATAGCACGTCGGGAACAGTGGTATCGAACTTTTCGATTAATGGAAATATCGACTCTCTGACAAATTCAAATCCCAAAGATTTCGGGAATGGTTTACGATAAAAATCCAGCGCATTGAGGGCTGACAACATTTCGCCGTGAATTTTTCCTGAAGCAGCGATGCTTCCTTTGTCGTCATACGGCAGCCCCAGCCGATTTGCATAAAAATTCAAAACGGTATTGACCGGAGAAATATCGAAAGCAATCCTTGCCAAATCTCTTTCGAACGAGACATTTGAAAATCCACCAAGATTAAGGCAATAATCATATCCCGAAAACAAAAGCCGGTCTCCGATCGGGACGAGTGGAGCGCCCTGTCCGCCAAACCTGACATCCTGTACCCTAAAATCGCAAACCACTTTCTGTGCCACTAAATCGGCCAATTCCGGAAGGTTCCCAATTTGTAAAGTAAAGCCATGCTGTGGCTGGTGCAGCACGGTATGGCCATGTGAGCAGACAGCATCAGGCTTTAGCCCGTGTTTTTCTATAAAATCTTTGATAATGGAGCCAAGCAATATCGTGTAATCCCGATTCAGTTTAATGAGTTCCAGGTTATCAAATTCTACAGCATTCTTCAACCGTGACAGCCACGCATCGGAATAGCTAATTGTTTCACTATCAGTTATTTCGAACGACCATTTGGCATTTTCGATTTTAAGACAAATGGCGGCGAGATCAACGCCATCCAAAGACGTTCCGGACATCACTCCGATAACGTTATAGTTTTCTTTACTCATCGCTTCAAAAATACGGATTCTGATTTAAAAATATCCTTAGAAATAATTACATTTGGACGCTGACAAAACAAAAAGCATAAACTTTATTCTTAAAAAAATATGGATTTTAACCTTACCGAAGAGCATTTAATGATACAGCAGGCGGCCAGGGATTTTGCACAAAGCGAGCTTCTACCCGGCGTTATTGAAAGAGATGAACACTCTAAATTCCCAACAGAGCAGGTCAAAATGATGGCCGATCTTGGATTCATGGGAATGATGGTTGATCCAAAATACGGAGGCTCAGGACTGGACAGCGTATCGTACGTTTTGGCCATGACCGAAATTGCAAAGGTTGACGCTTCGACAGCAGTCGTGATGTCTGTGAACAATTCACTGGTTTGCGCAGGAATGGAGAAATACTGCAATGAAGAGCAAAAAATGAAATATTTGGTGCCCCTGGCAAAAGGTGAAGTGATCGGCGCGTTCTGTCTTTCAGAGCCTGAAGCGGGTTCTGACGCCACTTCGCAAAAAACCACCGCAATTGACAAAGGGGATTATTATTTATTAAACGGAACAAAAAACTGGATTACAAATGGCGCAAGCGCCTCAACATACATTGTGATTGCGCAAACCGACATCGAAAAAGGGCACAAAGGAATTAACGCTTTTATCGTGGAGAAAGGTTGGGCAGGATTTGATATTGGCCCGAAAGAGAAAAAAATGGGTATCCGTGGTTCAGATACGCATTCGCTCATGTTTTCTGACGTAAAGGTGCCAAAGGAAAACCGCATCGGGGCTGATGGCTTCGGGTTTAACTTTGCCATGGCTGTTTTAAATGGGGGCCGTATTGGAATTGCATCCCAGGCTTTGGGCATTGCAACTGGTGCCTATGAACTGGCATTAAAATATTCAAAAGAGCGCAAGGCATTTGGGAAAGAAATTTCGAAACACCAGGCCATTGCGTTTAAACTTGCCGATATGCATGTCAATATCATGGCTGCAAAACTATTGTGTCTCAAGGCGGCAGTTGAAAAAGATGAAGGCAAAGACATTTCAGAGTCGGGGGCGATGGCCAAACTGTATGCGTCGCAGGTGGCGATGGACACTACCATTGAAGCGGTGCAGATTCACGGTGGAAACGGATATGTGGCGGAATATCATGTGGAACGCATGATGCGCGATGCAAAAATCACCCAGATCTATGAAGGCACGTCAGAGATTCAGCGAATCGTTATCTCCAGGAGCATTTTGAAAGATTAATGACATTGGATTGTTGACATACAACAATTTAACGATACAGGAGTCCGGTTTTGCGCCGGACTTTTTTTATCTTTATTTCTGCAAATTTGATTGCTTTTTTCAATCAGTTGAAACCAAATCACAGTTGCCGCCGTATTTGAGATAAGCAGTAAGCATTAATTATAAATCAATTTAAGCAATGCCGAAAAAATACTTTCGCTGGATATTGAGGGTTATTGTTGCCGCAATTTTGGTACAGACATTATTCTTTAAATTTGCTGGTGCAGATGAAAGTGTTTACATTTTTACAAAATTGGGAATGGAGCAGTTTGGAAGGAATGGCTCGGGAGTCATTGAATTGATTGCAGCGGCAATGGTCCTAATACCTCGAACAGTCTTGACTGGCGCGGTGCTTTCAGCCGGAGTCCTGTTTGGCGACATAGTTTCGCACCTGCTTGTTTTGGGAATTGAAGTAAAAAATGATGGTGGAGAACTTTTTATTTTGGCCTTAATAACCTTTATTTGCAGTATATTATTGATTTTTACCGAAAGGCATAAAAATCACAGATTTGTTACATTTTAAAACATAAGCATGCTTATCACCTCCATAAATAACAGCCTTAATGAAATGACTGGATTGCTCAAGCAGCTCTCTGATCATGAATATACCAATCAGTGTAAGGCATTAAGCAACGCAACAATTGGCGAACACACCAGGCACATTATCGAAATGTTTCAATGCCTTGAGAAAAATTATGAAAGCGGACTCGTTAATTATGATAACCGACTGCGCAACAAACAAATCCAAACAGACACCGCATTCGCCATCGCATCAATCGTAGAGATTCAGGAAAATCTGGATAAAGCAGATAAGGCAATAGCCCTGCAGCAAATCATAGACGGCGAAGAAATCCTGATCAACAGTAATTATTTCAGGGAATTACTTTATAACCTTGAACATTGCATTCACCATCAGGCTTTAATCAAGGTAGCGCTTCACGACTGTGAAAACGTTACGATTGACGCTAATTTTGGCGTGGCACGTTCCACCGTAGAATACCGCAATCAATGTGCACAGTAAGTTTTGTAAATGCCGGCGGTAAAATTATCATCACATCAAACCGGGACGAGCAGGTGTTGAGGCCTGCGATACCGCCCTCCAAATATGTGGTTCAGGACAAAAACCTGATTTTTCCAAAAGACCCAAAAGCTGGCGGCACCTGGTACGCTGTTGATGAACAGGCAAATGTGCTGGTATTGCTGAATGGGGCTGCGGAAAAGCACAAACACCTTCCGCCTTATCGGAGAAGCCGTGGGCTAATCGTCCTGGATTTACTCGGAAGCGACTCTGCCATCAAAAGTTGGGCTGATATCGACCTCGAAAATGTAGAGCCTTTTACATTGGTGTTGTTCTTCGGGAAAAAACTATACCAATTGCGCTGGGACGGAAGCGAAAAAAGCACCGTTTCATTAAATGAAAATCAGAACCATGTGTGGTCGTCATCCACGCTCTACCCTAAAGACGTACGCGAAAGGCGGGCAGCGTGGTTTAGTACTTTCCTTGACACGAAGCCTGAGGTTACTGAAAAGGACATGTTGCATTTTCACCGTTATACTGAAAGTGAAGACACAGAATACGGATTGGTTATAAACCGCAATGATCTTCTGAAAACACTGAGCATCACCCAGGCAGTAATCGACCAAAATACTTTATCGCTAACGTATGCTGACCTGATTAATAATGAACAGCTATCGAATTCTTATCCCATTATCTAAACAACACATTTGAGACTTTTTTTTCACAAAATACTGCATTGGGAATACTGGCCATTTTACATCGTCTACATTCCTATTTACTTTTTATGGGCTTATTATGCATTAAGGCAACGCAGTATTTTCTTTTTTAATGCTTCGAATCCCACGATTAAGAACGGCGGATTCATGATGGAGTCAAAAAAGGCAATTTATGACTTAATTCCAGAACAATATTATCCCAAAACGATTTTGATTAAAAATGGCACGCCGTTATCTGAAATTGTTTCTGAAAAAAATATTCATAGTATACCTTATCCGTTAATTGCCAAGCCGGACATCGGATTGCGTGGGTCTGCTGTAAAGAAAATCGATGATGCCGAAGGCCTTGCTGCATATGCTGAAAAGGCAGATTTTGATTATGTGATACAGGATCTAATTCCATATGAGAACGAAATCGGGATATTCTATGTCCGGTATCCACATGAAAAACTAGGGAGGATAACCGGAATTGTGGCGAAGGAATTCCTAATCGTTACCGGCAACGGAACGTCTACGCTGGAAGATCTAATCAAAGAAAATCCGAGATATGAAATGCAACTCCAGGCACTCAGGAAGGAATATGGGAAAAAACTCGCCGAGATTCCTGCATTAGGAGAGAAAGTCAACCTGGTCCCATACGGAAACCATGCCCGTGGCGCTAAATTCATTGACCGAACCCATTGGGGCACTCCGGCATTAAACAAATTGATGAACGACATCTGCCTGCAGATTGATGGATTTTATTTTGGAAGAATTGATTTAATGTATCAAAGCATCGAAGCACTTGAGCGCGGTGAGCAGTTTGCGATTGTGGAGTTGAATGGCGCCGGCAGTGAACCTACACATATTTATGATCCGGAACATTCTTTATTTTTTGCCTGGAAAGAACTCATCCGCCACATCAGGTACATGTATGAAATCAGTGTTGAAAACCATAAAAATGGCGTCCCTTATCTGGGACATAAAGAGGGCATGGAACAATACCGTTTACACAACCTGCAAAGCAATAAAATAGTAAACTTCTAAAAGATGAAAACACTGAAAAATGGATTTGTCGGTTTTTTAGTGAGTTTTGTTGGGTCGATTCCGCTGGGATATTTAAACATTATTGGTTACGACATCTTCCGCGCCTCTGGGATAAATGCTGCATTTCCTTACCTTTTAGGAGTGATCGTAATTGAGGCGGTTGTGATTTATGGGACGTTGGTGTTTGCAAACCAGCTTTCCAAAAACAAAAAGCTGATCCGTTATATCGAATTGTTTTCGATCTTTTTTATGCTGCTGCTAGCCTGGTCGTTCTATTCGGCATCCGGAAACAGCGAAGCAGGAGAAAACCATTTGTTGGCGAAGTATATCCAGTATCCGCCGCTCGTCATTGGACTGATTTGCAGCAGCCTCAATTTCATTCAAATCCCGTTTTGGACCGGATGGAACCTCTATTTGATTAACGCCAATTATATTCAGGTCGAAAAAAACAGGAAATTTGGCTATCTCATTGGAACCCTTTTAGGGACTTTTAGCGGAATGCTGGCTTTAATTTTAGCTTTAGATTACATCACGAGGAAAAATAATTTCCTGTCGACGTATCTGATGTCTGGTGCGATTCCGCTGTTGTTTTTGGGAATGGCGTTGTTTCAGGCCTATAAATTCTGGAAAAAATACTACCAAAGCAAAACAACTGACTAACGTTTCATTGCGAAATGGCCGCGGTGCACTTTGCCATCCACCCGCTCTACCACAAACCAATAATCGTCGGAAGGCAGTTGATTTCCGTTATAGTTTCCATCCCAACCTTCAGCATCGTATTCAAATCCGGTGATTAATTTTCCGTAACGGTCAAAAATAAATGTCTTCATTCCGGGTTCGTAGATTGAATTTCGGATTTTCCATTTCTCATTATAGCCGTCACCGTTTGGCGTAAAAAACTTCGGATAATTAAGGATCAATACATCTTTTGTTATTCCCGGACAGCCGTGCAGGTCGTTTATGGTGACGGTGTACAGGCCCGGCTCTAATCCCGTAAATGTGGGATCAGGCTGAAAATTCCCACCATCAATCGAATACACGTAATCGCCATCACCACTGACATGCATTGTGAAACTGTTGTCAAATTCCGTCCAGTCGTTGATGTCCACTGAGTCAAAATGTGCGCTCTCCGTGTTCATCACGGTGAAAGTCTGGGACGCCGAACACTCAGAAGTCCCATAAATGTTTTTTACCGTCACTGTATATGTTCCAGGTTGGTCTACATCAATATAACGGGTAGTGTCGCCTGTGGACCATTCGTAGGCATCGTATCCAAAATCAGCACTTAGCCGTTCTTCTGTCCCTTCACACAAATAGATATCCGACGGCGCGGTTAATATCGGTGAAGTGCCAACAACCAGATTAAATGACGTTGTGGCGTAACATCTTGAAATCACATTTTGAACGACGCGGACGTATATCGTCTGTGGGTTGGTACGGTTGTTATATTGTGTAACATCGGTAGTTATTTCATTCACACCGGCATCGGCGTCTTCGGGAGTCAGGTAATAAGTAATGGTATACTCGGCGACGGGTTGGTTCCCCAATATCCTTTGATTAAAAGTTGTCAGGTCAAATGCGGATGTCGTTTCGCCATTATTGCTGCAAAACAAAATCTCCCCGGTACCATTGTTGGCCGCGGGATCAATCGCTGTGACCAGTGGCTGAAGCGTTGCCACATTGATGATGGTATTCGCGAGTCTTCCACAACTGTCCTCCACTTCAAACTTATATATGGCAGGGTCCAGATTTTGGAAGGTATCGTTGGTACCATTATCGAACGAAAAGTCAACACCATCTTTCTGAATGATTCTGTAATTGTAGGGCGGCACTCCGAGCACATCGATAAAGATGCTTTCGGGTCCTGCACCACCAGCACAATTTAAAGAATACGACCCTAAAATATCGAGGGCACCCGAGAACGTAAAATCCGGATAAGCTTCATAACAAGTCGTTGTACCCTGACTGTCAAATGCCTGATAAACCTTCAAAATACGGAACGTCCCAACATTGGCGATGTTGAAATTAATAGTATTGTTAGTCAAAGGCAGCGCATTGCTGGTATCTGCAGGCGTACCTTCAACGTATACTACTCCTGTATCCGGATGTTCGTAGTTTCCTGTAGTCGGATTTTTCTTTTGCAGCCAATAACTTCCGGTGATATTGCTGTTATCCGCTAAATCGATATTAAACGTACCACAGTTTCTGTCAATACTAAAGTTATTGGATCCAGGATCATATCCAACTAAAGTCTTTATACCGGTAAGATTCGCTCCACAGGCGTCAGTCCCTTCAAAGGTATAATCGCCTGCAGCCATCGCTCCGTTAAAATAAATCCCATTGTCAATCTGGGGAGTTAGATTAACGGGATAGGTTGATGAGAATGCTACGGGTCCCGATAATACGGTGAGTGTGATCAACCCGCCTCCATTTAGGGAACGAATCCGCATGGAGCCAAGTCCGGCAGTACAGCTTGCCCTCGGGGAGATACTTAAATCGGGGAGGGTCGAAAACGGCTTAATTTCGGCTGGAACATTAGAATAAAGGTCTCCACAACTGTCGATTATTTTAAGCAGGTAATTGCCGACAGGCAGGTTATTGACGGTATAGGCACCCGGTTGGACTGTCACTGGGGACACGTTGCTTGGCAATGGATGTGTTAGCACATATGCGGCTGGAGCATCGATAATCTCAACAAAAACCACTTTCCTGTTTTCAGGAATGGAAATCGTAATCTTACCGTTCGGGCTGACGCAATTCGGAGAAGTTTCTGTAATGGTGGGCTCGAGTGGGATTTTAATAAGGTTTAAAACACCTATTGCGGTTCTTCCGCAGGCATCAATCATGGAGACTTCATAATTGCCATAAGGAACCGTATTGGTTGCAGAGCCAAAGGTAAGTACCGGATTGGTTTGCGGATCTGCATAATTCGCTAAATAATTAACGGGGTCAAAGTCGGTGGGCTTATCTGTAAAAGTAATCGTATACGGCGGCATATAATTGCTCACACTCACATTAAGAAATTTATCGCCACATTCGTTGGGGACGTCTGAAATCGTGACAAGCGGCGTGGGATCTACTTGGTTGTCAGGCAGAATAACGTTATGTCCGCAACTGTCGGTGATTTTTAAGTCATAAGAATAAGGGTCATTTAAAAATAAGGGTAGCGTCAGTGTCAAAGGAAGGACGTCTGTAGGGCCTGTTGGGTAATCCTGTATAATGGTTTGGTCACCTGAAGGGAAATGAACGACATATTCCACATGAAGTGGATAGATAATATTTGCACCTCCCGAAGGCGTCACATTGTTGATGACATCAATAGTTGTGCAGGAAGTAGCGACTGATGGATTCGAAGTCGCCGCAATCGTCAATATGGTACTGTTGGTATGTATGGTCCATGTCTTTACTTCCGCTTCTCCGCAACCGTCAATTACCCGAACAACATATTCTCCGGCGGGAAGGTTGTTAAAAACATTTGAAGTTTGAGGAGGAACCGTTAGCGGCCCACTTACAATCTGGAAAAACGCAGGCTGGATAACACTGGTCACAACGACTGTTATCGATCCGGTTTGGTCACAGGAACCGCTTACCCCGGTATCGGTAACCTCAAACAGAATGGGGACATCTGCATGAGAAATGGTAAAATCAAACTGGACAGGAACAGAACTTTGGATGCCTAATACCTGCGTCGCTATCAGCCGATAGTCTCCCGCAAATAAATTATTATACGTGTTTGAAGTAAATTCTTCAATCGGTGTGTCTAAAACGGGTAGTTTATACAAGTGGTATTCGAGTAGCGCGCCAGCGGTCAACCCGGCAGGCACCAGCGTAATCGATCCATTCCCGCTGCAGGTTTCATCTGTGGTAGAATGCTGCAGGGTAAAATTAGGCAACTGTCCATATCCGATCGAAAAAATGAACAGGAAAACGGCATATACATTTTTGAATTTCATAGTAGGGCTGAAATTTCAATTATCAATTATGGTAACACTTAGGGGAACCCTGCACTCACACCATTAATGAGATAACACGCAAATATACATTTTAATTTATTTCGTCAACGCCAAATCATTGAGAATCACTTATTTTTAAAAAGCCAAGATTAAACGCTATTGATTGCTATTTTTGGCTTCAATCCACCGCGACATGTATTTTGTAGCGCTTAACGTTTGATGCATGAAAATAGATCCCAAGAAATTATCTTGCCGGTGCTTTGGCAGGTTATTTACTAAAAATGAAATGTGCCTTACAAATTCAGGTCCGTAAGATGCTTTGTTGTAACGCTCATTGAAGATTTTAATACCGTTTTGCACAGCCCCTTCCCATACATCCTGATGGTCATACAAATCCACAGCCGCATCAACAAAATCGTCTACTTCATCCACAAAAGTTCCATTCCACAGTCCTTCCAAATGCATCGCCTCAGCACCAATTTCAGTCGTAACACTCGGTGTCCCACAGTACATCGCCTCCATGAGCTTGCCTTTTATACCAGCTCCAAACCGAAGTGGTGCCAGCATTACCCTTGCGGAACCAATTGCTTCCAGCGCCTCCGACGCCCTGCCCATAATAAGGAATCCATTCTTTGCGTCATGCATTTGCTGGATGGATTCGGGCATATAAGCGCCATAGATATATATAACAGCGTCGGGAATTTTTACCCTAAGTCGCGGCCAAATATTCTTTTTAAGAAATTGTACAGCATCTTTATTGGGCTCATGATAGAAATTCCCAATAAACATATATCCCTTTCGCTGGTGAAATGGCAGCCATGCGCCCTGATCTTTTGGTGAAATTGGGTTCGCCAGGAAAGGCAGGTAGTATAGTAACGCAGTATCAATCTTAAATATCCGTTTTAATAAATCCATCTCAAACGCCGAGATTATAATGGAACAATCACATCGCATCATCGATGCTATCTCCCGTCGTGCCATGTCACTAAAAAGATCGTCATCCTGGAAAATTCGATTTTGCTTAACAGCGAGCTGCCTTGACTGTCGCAGAAAGTGCAGGTCTTCGGTATCCAATATTCTTAAAGCGCGCGGCGCATTTTCTGCCACGCGCCAACCAAATTGCTCTTCAGTAATAAAACGGTCAAAAAGGACAATCTCCGGATTCAGTTCAGACACGAAAAGATCGAAGCCAGCATCATTTAAAACCAATTGTTGTGTACGAATGCCTAATAAATCGAAATTAAATGAAAAAGTTCCACGCTGTGCAGCGCTGGAAAAAATAATCTCATAGTGATGGTCCTGAAACAATTCCACCAATTGTAACATCCTGCTGCCGGCGGCTGAGGACCCTGGCTCCGGCCATACCATTCCTATGATTAGAACTCGTTTTTGAATCATTCTACCTTCTTTAGGTTGTTTAGCAAAAACGATAACGCATCCGACTTGAGTTGAGCCGTGTTCTCACTGCTGCTCTCAAATTCAAAGGTAGACAGAAGCCCATCGTGCAAAAATGCAAGAGCATATCCGCGATAAACCACATTTTGTTTGGTAATAGTATAAGACATCGACTGTGAACTGGCAATTTTCTCAAATTTTACCTGACGTAGTTTACAACCGCGTTTTACACTTTTCAGGCCCTCACTAACATCACCTTTAAACTCGAAAGCATGCATAAAAATGGCAAGCCCTTTCGGGGTTTTGATCGCTCCTCTAAGCGAGTCATCATAATTGTTCTGATAAAGGCTATTCCTGTCAACCTTTACGTTGGAACTGATATCATAGGCAATCAGGGTATCACGACGCACTTTTGTAAAATGGGACTTCCTCCTGACTTCTGGACTTAGCGTATCCAAAGCGCTGTAGGATGCGTAAAATAAATCATTCGACTGTTTTTCTTCATAACGCTTATATTGCTGCTGGCTTTCCTGAATCCGCCTTTGCATATCCTGATCATAAGTCTCGGTCGCAGGTGACGTTTGATACGCTTGGCGCTTTTTAGAACATGCATTTGCGATACGAAATAGCATTACAATGACAATGACAACAGTAAGGACAATGCGCCAAACCGGTCTGCTTTCCTGATGGTCATTCATTTCTTGTCCCTATAAATCTTTATCGTCAACTGAAATTTCACCTACTGTTTTCTTATTTGCACCGATGTACCTGTATTTTACGCGCTTTACTCCATATGGCCTTACACTATTGATCAGCGTCTTACTTTGGGGGTTTCGCAAAATTTCATCCTTCATTACGGTTTTAAAATTCTCCGACTTCAACAGCCCTTCCATCTTTTGGTCTACTTCTACAAAGTATACCAAATCTTCTCCTAATATATCAATCTTTGTAATTTTTGTACCCGCCTCCTTATCGACAATAGGCAATGCCTTGTTTATCATCGCAAGCATCTCATTCACTTTAGGATCTGCCGCATTAAACTTGATGTCATTACCGTTTTTCGAATTCTTTAGTTGTGCGGCTTTAAGCGAACTCTTGTCAATATCTGCGACGCCCAGCTTTGTATTGTCATTTGCTCGGTACTCAATCCTGAATTTAACGTTTTCGCTTACCAAATCCTGGAAAGACGGAATATTCGATAATGTTTCCGTCATAACGGTGGGAAGCATCTGTCCGATGATGCTTCTATTTTCATCCGTTTGCGGCATGGTGGAGACGATGATAATAACAATGGTGTTATCCGGTTTCAACGCTGCAATGGTCGACTGTATGTTCGGATTTGAAAGTGAAGGTGCTGAAGCATTGTAGTCGTTAACGAAATCCTGCGCCTTTTCACGTGTGTTTTTGCAACCGATTAGCAACAGCAACGCAAGCGAAGCCATAAAAATTCTGATTTGGTTCTTTCCCATAAAAATGTGTTTTGACAGTGAAACGTGTTGTTGTGCTGGCAATATAAACAAAATACCCGCACGATGTTGAAAATATTCAAATGCTCTGAATCAGCAACAGACATTAGTTAAGTCGGCATTCCCATCGGCATGAACAGTAAAAAGAAGTTTTGTAGTATGGTTTCGTTATTTTCTTTTTTGGCGTGTCCCGGCGTTCACTAGAATTCGGCAGTCATGTCCGGATTGTGCTAGGTCGGGCTCTGCGCTGTATCTTTTTTGGATACCGCTGCGCTTTGCTCCACGCCCATCCTAAAAAAGGATGCCGCTTCCCCCGAAGCTTCGGGGCCTCACGCGAACGGTCCCACACATCGATTCGCCCCATTCTCATTTGCGGTAATTAGTACAAAACGCAATAGCTGCATAAGGTGTAATCAACTTCCAACTTATTGCTGTATTCAGGATTCAATGACTGGCGACAAATTTTGAACAATGAATATTGACTATCGGCGGACTTCGTATAAACAAAAAAACCCTCATCGTTAGATGAAGGGCTTTGCTTGGCCAGTTCGCTATCGTTCGTGTCGAAAGACACGAGGCCGTAGGCCGAACCGGCGAAGCACACGAACGCAGTGACTGCGCTGTACCGCTTAAAAACAAAAAAGGCAGCAACATACTCTCCCACAGGATTGCAGTACTCCCGAAGCGTCGGGACGCAGGCGGGCTCAACTGCTCTGTTCGGATTATATTTGCCGTTACTTTTTTTAAAAATGACACAAAACAAAAAACCCCTCATCGTTA
>NZ_NKJE01000038.1 GCF_002256285.1 Flavobacterium sp. BFFFF1
TATTAATTATTAATTCTTCATTATTAATTGTCAGATCCTCATTATTAATTATTAATTCTTCATTATTAATTGTCAGCTCCTCATTATTAATTATTAATTCTTCATTATTAATTAAATAAACCACCACCTGCGCCTGTTCCATCTTCTCAAACGTCTTCCGGATCCCAATGCTTTCCACCACATCGATGGTCTCCCGGATCCCCGCCGTATCAATAAACCGGAACCCAATACCGCCAATGACCAACTCATCTTCAATCGTATCCCGCGTCGTACCCGCAATGTCTGAAACAATGGCACGCTCCTCGTTCAACAGTGCGTTCAGTAATGTAGATTTCCCCACATTCGGTTCGCCCACAATCGCCACCGGAATCCCATTCTTGATCACATTGCCCGTCGCAAACGAGTCAATCAGCCTTTTCAGCACGCGCTCAATCCGGTCCAGCAGCTCACGGAACTGCGAACGGTCGGCAAAGGCAACGTCTTCCTCGGCAAAGTCGAGCTCCAGCTCAATCAGTGAGGCAAAGTTCAGCAGTTCGGTGCGTAGCTGCGCAATCTCATTAGAAAACCCGCCGCGCATCTGCTGCATCGCAATCTGGTGCGACGCCTCGTTGTCTGACGCAATCAGGTCCGCCACCGCCTCTGCCTGCGACAGGTCCAACTTCCCATTCAGGAATGCCCGCAGCGTAAACTCGCCCGCCTGCGCCATCCTACAGCCATTGCGCAACAGCAATTGGATCAGCTGCTGCTGGATGTAAGGCGACCCATGGCACGACAGCTCAATCGTATTTTCCCCCGTATACGAATGCGGCCCTTTGAACAAGGACAACAGCACTTCATCAATGACTTTGTCGCCATCAACAATATGCCCAAGGTGCAGCGTATGCGTTTTCTGTTTCGACAGCTCCTTGGCTTTCAGCGGGCGGAACACCTTCGCCGCAATAGACACGGCATCACTGCCTGAAATCCGCACGATCGCAATCGCCCCCGCACCTGAAGGCGTAGCCAATGCCACAATGTTGTCCTGATACGTCATCGTTCTTACTTTTTTTGCAAAAGTAACGATTTTTAAGGTCGTAGGTTTACCCGCCTACTCCTCATTCGCAATTCCTAATTCCCAATTCCTAATCACCTGCGCGTGCCCCTTCGGGTCGGGCTGTCCGCTGTATCTTTTCCCGCGTGCCCGATACACCCAGTGGGTGCACCCGAACTGGCGGGAAAAGGATGCCGCTGCCATCCCTCACGCAGCGCCGTTGTTAAAAGGCAGTACCTTTTCCAAATCAACTTCCTGTTAAAAATTCCCCAAACGGCAACCCACTTTAGCGTTTGCTTTCGTAACTTTATTAAAATCCAAAATAAGACGTCATGAAGAAGATATTGTTCCCCACTGATTTCTCTGAAAGTGCCAACAATGCGTTCGTTTACGCATTAAAGCTCGCCGATTCATTGAAAGCCGAAATCATCACGCTGCATGTGTACGAGTATCCGATCCTCGACGCCAACTATGTCGAGGTTCCGTTGTACCAGGCAGAAGTCTACCAAAGCCTTGAACTCGCCAATTTTGAGAACTACAAATCACAGGTACCTGCCTTGCACCAGATCGCCCATGCGAATGGCTTGGGGCATGTGCCGTTGAACAATGTGCTCCTTGAAGGCGACCTCGTCCAGAATATCGCGACACTGGTAGAAAAAGACAATATCGATTATGTCGTGATGGGTACACACGGTGCCACCGGCTTTACCGAGTTTTTCTTTGGCACCACCACCGCCGATGTCATGACCGAAACAAGTGCGTTTGTACTCGCCATTCCGGACGAATCGAAATACCAGGATATCCGGAAGATTGGCTATGCCATCAGTTACAAACAAGATGAACGGGAAGCACTGAAGCGACTCCTCGCACTCGCCGATACGTGGGGTGCCGTCGTCGAATGCCTGCATGTACAAACCGAAGGCGAAACCATCGGCGCGGAAACCGTAGCCGCATGGAAAGCCGGCTTCGGGAACAACGTAAACTTCCACACGCTCGTCAGCAACGACATCGAAGAATCCATCATCGACTTTACCGAAGCGCACCGCATCGACCTCGTCGCACTGCTGAACCACAAACGCGGGTTCTGGGAAAGCCTGTTCCACACCAGCCTTACGAAGAAGCTGGCGTTCCACCTCAAAACACCATTATTAGCCCTCCATAAACGATAAATCATGCCCATACAAACGGTCAACCCATACAACAATAAGGCCATTAAAACCTTCGATACCTTCTCAGACGAGCAGGTGCAACAGAAAATCACCGCCGCCCACAAAACGTTTACAGCCTGGAGAAACACGCCCATAAAAGAACGTGCCGCGCTCCTCGCCCGTGTAGCACAGTTGATGCAGGAACGCAAATCAGAACTCGCCGCATTGATCACACTCGAAATGGGCAAACTCATCGCACAAAGCGAAAGCGAAATCGACATGTGTGCCTCCGTGTACCAATATTACGCAGACCACGCCGAAGCGTTCCTCGAAGACCGTCCGCTCGAGGTAAAGGATGGGCGAGCGTTTATCCGTTACACACCCACTGGCATTATCCTGGGTGTAGAGCCCTGGAACTTCCCGTTCAATCAGGTGGGCAGACTTACCGCCCCGAATATCATTGCCGGGAATGTAATAATGATCAAGCATGCCTCAAACGTCCCCCAATGCGCACAAATGATCGAAACGTTGTTTACGGACGCTGGCGCGCCTGACGGTTTGTACACCAACCTGTTCCTCTCCAGTGATAAGATCGCCGCACTTGCCGCAGATGAACGCATCACAGGACTGTCATTAACCGGGAGCGAGAAAGCAGGCGCAAGCCTCGCTGAAGCCGCCGGGAAGAACCTGAAGAAATCGGTACTCGAATTGGGAGGCAGTGACGCCTTCATCATCCTTGACGATGCCGATGTCGACCTCGCAGTAGAGAAAGCAGTTTTGGGACGGTTTAACAATATGGGGCAGTCCTGCACGTCGTCTAAGCGCATTATCGCCGTTGAAGGCATTGCTGAGGAGTTCCTCGCGAAGTTCACCGCCAAAATCACCGGATTGAAAGTAGGCGACCCGATGGACCGGGAAACAAAGATTGGCCCTATGGTCAGTGAAGAAGCGGCACAGAACATCGCAAAGCAGGTAGACGATTCGGTGAAAGCAGGAGCGAAGGTCGTCATCGGCGGGAAGCGCATCGATAGGGAAGGGGCATTCTTCGAATTCACCATCCTGACTGACATCCCGAAAGACGCCGTCGCATACCACGCCGAATTATTCGGGCCTGTCGCCTCGTTCTATAAAGTAAAAGATGTGGAGGAAGCGATAGCATTGGCCAATGATACCGGCTTCGGTCTCGGAGGCTCGGTGTTCAGCAAAGACAAAGCAAAGGCCGTGGCTGTTGCCAGCCGTATTGACACCGGCATGGTGTTCATCAATCAAAACCTTGCCTCGAGACCCGACCTTCCTTTTGGCGGGACCAAACGTTCCGGTTACGGCAGGGAATTGTCGCCACTGGCTGTAGAGGAATTTATCAATAAGAAAGTCATCTACATACCGGAATAGGCATACTACCCACAGCTACAAATAAAAAAAACCGCAACATACATTGCGGTTTTTCTCGTATAAAAATTGGTTGGGTTGGTAATATATTGTTTCTATGGTGTAATAATATATACTAGTTGTTCAGCATCACCGGCATCACGAGCATCGTGACGCTTTCCCCGACTTCCAGGCCATCAACAGGCGTAAGGATACCGGCACGGTTAGGCAAAGACATTTCGAGCATGATCATGTCAGAATGTAAATTGGTCAGCATTTCCGTTAGAAAACGCGAGTTAAATCCAATCTGCATATCGTCGCCCTGATAATCACAGGTCAGTCTTTCTTCAGCCTTATTCGAGTAGTCAATATCTTCTGCAGAGATGTTTAATTCAGCACCTGCAATCTTCAACCGAATCTGGTGTGTCGTCTTATTTGAGAAGATGGCCACACGGCGTACGGAGTTCAGGAACTGCGAACGGTCAATCATCAGTTTGTTTGGATTCTCCTTTGGGATAACCGCTTCATAGTTCGGGTACTTCCCGTCTATCAGGCGGCACATCAGGATGTAGTTGTCAAACGAGAACGTCGCATTTGAATCGTTGTATTCAATCTTCACTTCCGCATCCGAAGCGCCTAAGATACTTTTTAAGATGTTCAAAGGTTTCTTCGGCATGATAAAATCAGCCACCTGTGATGCCTTTACATCGGTACGGGCATATTTCACCAGTTTGTGCGCATCGGTGGCGACAAACGTAAGCCCTTCCGGAGAAAACTGGAAGAACACCCCGGACATTACCGGACGAAGGTCGTCATTACCTGCTGCGAATATCGTTTTGCTTACTGCGGTGGCGAGCACATCGGCAGGCACCAAAGTTACAGAAGGGTCTTCAAGATTTACTGATTTAGGGAATTCCTCGCCGGGTGCGTATGCGAGTGCATATTTACCGGAATTGGAACTGATTTCAATCGTATTGTTTTCCTCTACCGTAAAAGTAAGCGGCTGCTCCGGGAACGTCTTCAGTATTTCAAGCAGTAGTTTCGCTGGAACGGCAACACTTCCCTGGCTTTCAGAATCGATTTCCAGTGTGGCGGACATCGTAGTCTCTAAATCGGAAGCAGAAACGGTAAGGGTCTTATTGTCTAATTCAAAAAGGAAATTATCTAAAATCGGCAGGGTATTGCTGCTATTGATAACACTTCCAAGAACCTGCAGTTGTTTTAATAGGTAAGAACTCGATACGATGAATTTCATTTCGTTGTTATTTTTTAAAGGGCGTAAAAATCAGTATAATTTTTACATTCCACAAATATATTTTAAAGTAATAGATTTTTAAAAGAATTTTATTAACATTTGGGGAAGTTTACAAGTTAAAATGATCGGAAGATCGGAAGTTGAATACATGATGTATCCCGAACTTCCGATCTCCCGAACTCAAAACTTATCTCGCATACCTGCGCTTCCTGAGCCAGCCATACACCAACCCGAATACCAATAAGAACAACAATGGCGCACCAATGGTCAGGAACTGTGTCTTGGTATATTCCTTTTCCACCTTTTTATCGTCGAGCAGCTGCAATTCAATGTTCTTGTTCCGGATGTCAACAAGTCCGTTGTCGTCCAGCAGGTAGTTCATCGCATTGATCAGGAAGTCCTTGTTGCCATACGACTGTTGTGTCCACGGGTCAATATCGTTGATCAGCGGTTTTTTGTTGACATATTTGTAATTGATGATGTCGCCATCGGCAATGACAATCATTTTATTGTTTTTACCGTCGTCTACCGGATCCGCCACCGTAAATGGTTTTACACGGTTTTTAAATGCCGATGTAAAACGGCCTTCGAGCAGTGTCCCGATAATCTGGCCGCCATCCTTAAACGCGCTTTCATCAACCACATTGGTAAAGTCTGCAAGCCCAATACGCACCGGAACGCCTATCGGTTTGGACTGCGCCGAACTTTTAAGCAGCACCGTTTTCCGAATGCCATTCTTTAAAGTGTCGATCTGGTTCGCGAACTCAAGCTTTACAAGGTTTACATTTTTGTTGATGGCATGGTTCTCTTCCGACTTAATAATCGGTGAATACAGCCAGTCGATGGGCATTTCCCCGTTTTGGGACTGTACCGTTATCGGTGTGGACAGCAAATCCTGAATCAGCTTGTTGTTGATCCGTACGCCGTATTTAAAGAACATGTCGTCGAGGTTCAGGTCTAATGGGAAAGCGAGCGTGGCCTGTTGGTCATTTTGCAGGCTGTCCAGGTCAATCGATACTTTGTCGATCAGCCACATCGTCTTGCCGCCATTTTCAATATACTGGTCAAGGATGTATTTCTCGTTGTCACTAAACGGCTGTGTAGGCTTGGCTATCAGTGTGGCATCGAAGTGCCTCAAATTAGACAAAACCTTTGCAGGATCGTTCTGTAGCGAGTCGAGGTTGAACTCGGCCAGCGTGTAATATTCTTTGGCACTCCGAAGGAAATCGGCCATGTACTTGTCCTTGATTTCTCCGTTGCCTTTCAGTACCGCGAGACGTTTTTTTGTATTGCTGGTGAGTTTCGTCAGCGCATCGGTAAAGGCAAATTCGAGCAGTTGTACTGATTTGTTGATGTTGTCATCCGAGTTGCTGCCGAAGTTGTTGACGAGCAGCGGCACCGCCACTGATTTCTCGCCCAGATCGGCTTTGGCCCAGGGAAATACCTGCGTCAGCGTTTTTTTTCCCTTGATCGTCTGGTTGATGTTTACCGGTACAAAACCTTTGGCGGTAAGCTCCTGTTTGTAAGCCTCTGCGGTGGCTTCATCTTCCATGGGATCACTGAATTTAAAAGTGATGTTGGAATTGTACGCATGAAATTCCTCCAGCATCTGGCGGGTCTCCGTTTGCAGCCTCTTGAACTGTGCCGGAAATTCGCCTGTGAGGAAGACATAGATGTAGACTGGTTCTTTGACGTCTTTAATGACGTTGAGTGTGGCAGGAGACAAGGTATATCTTTTGTCAGCCGTGAGGTCAAACCTCTTGAAAAGGTAAAAACCTGCAACATTCACCAATAGAAGGATGATGATGGTAAAAAGCAGCGTCTTAAATGGGGTGGATTTATTGCTTTTCATCACGCTCTTGAAGATTTTAATTTAAAAATGGTCAGGGACAGGAACAGCACAGCGATGCTGGTGAAGTAAATCAGGTCGCGCGTGTCGAGTACACCACGCCCCATACTTTTAAAGTGTTCCTGCATCCCGAATGACGCCACCAGTGTTTCAAAACTTCCCGCATACGACGCCACGCCATCAATCCCGAAATAAAACAGGAAGCACACAAATACGGACAGGATAAAAGAAACGATCTGGTTATCGGACAGTGTTGAAGTAAAAATCCCAATCGCCGTGTAACCGCCAATCAGGAACAACAATCCGAAATAGGAGCCAATGGTGCTGCCCATATCGATGTTGCCTTCGGTCATCCCGAGATTGGAAATCACATAGACATAGATAAACGTGGGGATGATTGCAATCACGATCAGCAGTACCGCAGCAAAGAATTTACCGCTGACAATTTCCCGGATGCTCAGGGGCTTGGTGAGCAATAGCTCTAAGGTACCCTGTTTTTTCTCTTCGGAGAAACTGCGCATGGTGACCGCCGGAATCAGGAAGATCAGGATCCACGGAGCAAGGGTGAAGAACGGGGCAAGGTCTGCAAAGCCAGCGTTCAGGATGTTAAAGTCGCCTTCAAAAAACCAGAGGAACAGCCCATTCAGCAACAGGAAAATGGCGATCACCAGGTAACCCATTGGCGAGCCGAAGAAGGATTTTATTTCTTTTAAAAGAATAGCTTTCATTTTAATTTTAAGATCAGAAGATCGTGAGATCGAAAGACATTTTAGGTTTATAATATTTTCAAACTGATTTCATGTCCAAATCAGGGACTGGTGATCTTCCGAACTTTCGAACTTCCGATCTTACCAAACGTTACTGCAAACTTACTAATTTATCCACGCTCCACGCTTCCGGTTTGGCGTTAAACAGCTTTTTTGTAAACGCCCACACATCGTAAAACAATTCTGAGTTGCGGTAGTTGTTGAGATCATCTTCATGTTCCCAATAGCTGTACGTAAAAAATATACAGGGATTGTCCCGGTCCTGGTACAGTTCTAAGAAACGGTTCCCGGGTGCATTTCGTATTTTTTCTTTCATCAGTTCGAAGTTTTCCCTGAACGCAGGGATGTTTTCTTCATGGAACGACATCTTTACTATTCTTACTAACATTATTTCTGTTGATTATACGCTTCCTGTTCTTTTCGCTCCCGCAGCCACATGTTCTCAAAATAGGACTCATGTATGGAGAACTGTTCGGCCATCCTTTCATACAAGTGTGCAGCCTCATCATAATGGTCAGGCTTCGCATCCCTTGGGCTGAGTCTATAGTCGTGTTTGAGGTGGTATGTGGCGGCAATCTTTAATATGGCTACGACGTTATCGACATTACTTCTTAAAAACATCCATACCGGGTCAGAGACGGCATCCCTGTAATCATAAAAAGCCCTGTCGTATTTGGTAAAATTGCCGTAATACGTTTCCCTCATTTTTCCGACGGCCCAAATATAAGCAGCATCATTGTATTTAAAAGCCTCAAGAAGTTTAGCGGCTGCTGCAAAATAGGCCAATGGGTGTGCATTGGTTAAAGAATCTGCCATCTTTACCGTTTGGGGATCGATTTTCCCTGTCAGGTCATTTTTCCGGATGCTGTCGGAATACACATACATCTTTTCATAAACAGCGTCGGATACCTGCGCCTGTAAGGCAAAACTAAAAAAAACGAAAAGGAATATCTTGAGTACTTTCATTATAAACCGAAATTAATGGTCACCACATCGCGGTAGCCTAAACCCAAAAGTGTGGCCGCACTGCCGACGGTGTTTGGGTTGCTTCGGAAGATCGCAATCTCCAGAAAACCCGCTTCGTTGAAAATCGCCAGCTTTTGCCCTTCATAATCTTTGATCTTAAATTTATCGGAGACTACGATATCGGAATACCGGGGCCAGATGGTCCGGATGTTGCTGCGTTCCCGCTTTTCATTCAGGATGATCTCGTAAGGGCGCCCTTTTGCATGTTCAAGGAACTGGCTTCGGGAGATGTTCGTGACGCCATTTCCAAAATGGTCGATGTATACGACATATCCTTTGATGGTATCGGACGTAATCGTAGGCTTTAACTCGGTGACCTGTTTAATCGATTTGATCTCTTTGCCAATCACATTCAGTTGCCCGCCCCGTGCAATATGGCAGGCGACAGTCACAAAAACATCCAGATCGGTAGCGTCATTCGGAAGCCGGTCATGGATGTTGATCTCCACCATTTGCCCGGGCACAATCTTTTGGGTCAGCATGCCGGGGATGCCATTATCGGCACAAATAAAGAAGTGTTCGTCCCACGCCAGCGCAATATGTCGGTTTTCCTTATTTCTTTCGGCATCAACACCAATCAGGTGTACGGTTCCTTTGGGAAAACTGCGGTATGCGGCACTGATGATGTAGCTGGCCTGGGCCGTATTGAACGGATCAATGTCGTGCGAAATGTCAATAATTGTCGCCTCGGAAAATTCTTTAAGGATTTTACCCTTCAGTGCCCCAACGAAATGATCCTTGGTTCCATAATCTGTAGTTAGGGTAATTATTGACATAAAATTGTTTATAACTAAAAAGAATACGGGATTAAATTATCCTTAAATTTGAATGCAAAGCTAAACCATTTTCTACTTTATTTAAAGACATTTTTTAATAGGCAACGATCCTGAGTATGATAAAAAAAATTACTTTTTTCCTGATAATGTTTTTAAATATCGCCGCACACAGCCAAAATCTGGTTTATGTTCCAAATGGAAATGTCACCAACAGCGACAACCAAACGCTTACCCCGAAATTGGTACGCGATATTTTGGCTTCAAATCCGAAAGCACTTGAAAGTTACAATACCGGAAGGAGCAAAAAAACCATTGGTGATTTTTTACTTGGACTGGGCATAGGACTGGCGGCTGGTGATCTTGCGGCAGGATTGTTCAGCGATACCCATTATCCCACTGCAATTACCTTTGTGGGCCTGGGCTCCGTAGCTGTTGCCATCCCCATTAAGATAGGATATGCGCGTAAAATACGAAGCGCGGTAGACCAATACAACGGTCATCCCACTACGGAGCGCGTCCGGACCATCAATGTAATCGGCAACCCAAATGGCATCGGCCTTAGGCTCTGCCTCAATTAATAACACAAAATACACTGCTTTTGAACGAAAGAATCATTGAATTAGTAGACATTGCCCCAAAGGATTTTTGGGGTGCTCAGGATGCCCACCTGGAGACCATTAAGAAATACTATCCCAAATTAAAGATTGTAGCCCGAGGCACTACGATTAAGGCTTTTGGCGAAAAAGAGGTGCTCGATGAGTTTGAAGTCCGTTTCAATCGTCTGATGCAGCATTTCAGCCGTTACAACCGAATTGATGACAACGTGATCGACCGGGTAATCCAAAGCAACTCGCAGGAGGAGCAGCGCATGCCGGACAGCGAGAAAATCCTTGTCCATGGCATCGGCGGGAAGATCATCAAGGCGATGACGCCCAACCAGCAATTGCTCGTCGATACGATCAACAAAAATGATATGGTATTTGCCGTTGGTCCTGCTGGAACCGGAAAGACATACACCGGCGTGGCCATGGCAGTAAAAGCACTGAAGGAAAAGCAGGTCAAGCGGATTATCCTGACACGTCCTGCTGTGGAAGCCGGCGAAAACCTGGGATTCCTGCCCGGGGATATGAAAGAAAAGCTCGATCCATACATGCAGCCTTTATATGATGCGCTTCGGGACATGATTCCGCCGCAGTCACTCGAAGATTACATCCTCAAGGGGATTATTCAGATCGCACCGCTGGCCTTTATGCGCGGACGCACCCTGGACAATGCCTTCGTGATATTGGATGAGGCGCAGAATACCACCCATTCGCAGATGAAAATGTTCCTGACCCGTATGGGGAAGAATGCCAAGTTTATGATTACCGGCGATCCGGGGCAGGTGGACTTACCAAGGCGCACCATCTCAGGATTAAAGGAAGCCCTGTTGGTATTGAAAGACATCGATGGGATCGGGATCATCTATCTTGATGACAAAGATATCGTACGCCACAGGCTCGTCAAAAAGGTGATTGACGCTTACAAACAAATTGAAAATACCGACTGATGTGTGAAAAGTCCCCTTTCAGGGGATTTTTTTTGCAGAAGCGTGACAGGAGCTGCACACGCATTTCACTACAGCAGCACCATAACAAATACAGTACATGGAACACGCTTTAAATAACATCGCAGTCACTACGAGTGCAAAGCCACTGGTCGCGATCATCATCTGCACCTTCAACCGGGAAACCTATCTGGCCGCAGCAGTGGACAGCATCATCGGGCAGACCAATGGCGATTGGGAGATTATCGTCGTTGACGACGGCAGCGATGACGACACTTTTACACTGATTAATAACTATGTGATGGCCCATGCGAATATCCGTTATGTAAAGCAGCAGAACAGGAAACTGGCCCTCACACGCAATGTCGGATTGATCAATGCCACGGGTAAGTACGTTACTTTTTTAGACAGTGACGATACACTGCAACCCACGCACCTGCAGTCCCGGATTGATTATCTTACCGCACATCCTGATATCGATCTCGTACAAGGCGGGCTTTATATGGACGAGGAAATCTTCGTACCGGATTTTTACAAACAAGGGCAGATGATTAACCTCGCGGATTGCGTTGCGGGATCCACCTTTTTTGGAAAAAGGAAAGTGTTCCTTGAATTGGGGGGCTTCAACAACCTCGCTTATGGAGAGGACACCGAATTTTGGTCGAGGGCCGAAGGAAAATACAACACGGCGCATGTAAATCACCTGAAAACCTACAACTACACCCGGGCTGAAGACAGCATTACAAAAAGCGAGCAATCGATCAGGAACCTCAATAAAGGGGCGGACGATCAGTCTTCTATTGCGCCGAAATAAATACTATTGGCAACACTTTTCCCGTCGCTGCTGACAAAGGAAAGCCACAGCTGTAGGCCGTCGTGTGTCCATCCTGTGGGCAATAGGAGGAATCCGCCACCGTGGCAACGTGGTATTTCGGGGGCGAAATAAAAGCACTTTTTTTGTGGGTCGTAGACGATACCGAGCAGCAGGTCCTCTGGCTTGGCGGTGGCATATCCGGAATTGTCAAACTAGCTTAACCGAACCCGTCCGTCTGCTTCGGCAACGATCTCTGCGCCATATATCCCGGGCAATTCTCCTTTCGTAACGATTACTTTTTTGAAATCAATCGACAAATCAGGATGGCTGCCGGTTAAAGCATTTGTCAGGTGGTAGGACAAGGATAGGTCGGCACGCGATTTTCCCGCTTCCGGTTGCCCGAAATAGCGATCGGTTATAGGCCGAAGCGGTTTCAGGAACGACGACACCAGTCCCATTTTGCTGCGTTGTGCCAGCTGTTTCTCCGAAGGTTCGTGGCGGGTCTTTTTCGGTTTACTGCGCATTACATTTTTATCCCGCCATCTTACGCCCACCACTGTGCCTACTTTGCCGGTGAAGCTGCCCAGTATGCCGTTGTCTGCTAGTGCCATAGGTTCATTGGATTTAAATGTTTACAACGAAGGTAAAGATCATTTTCAGTGTGTAAAAGGGAGGCGGCCGGCCAAGGGCATAAATTACCGCAATTGACTGCTTTTTACCGCTTTTTACCGTTTTTTACCGCAGTTCAAATGGCAGCATTGATAATTTTGTGCCGGATTTTTGTTGGGGTTTGGCAGGGTTTTATTGGAAATTCTCCAGTAAATACAGGCTTTTGCAGCAAGAAACCCCATCAAAACCCCAATAAAACCCCAATGAAACCCTGGCAAACAACGGATAGCAATGGGGCGCTGGTATAGTGAATAGGAATAATTTAGCAGTTTGTAGCATATCAGGAGCATAATTTTACGCGGGAAAACAATAAAATTCCCGATATTTACGCCTCTAAAAAATGAAATTGCTGAAATGAATAAAAATACGATTCTTGGCTGGGCGACACTGATTATGATTATTATGGGATTGCTGTTGATTGCCCTGGGTGCGTTCCGATACGATGATACGGCCGGCTGGGGTTTTGCTGCCGTTGGCGTGGGATTCCTGGCCAATGCCTGGGTTTTTAGTTCGCTGAAAGGAAGGCTGTAGATTCGGGATGATGCGGTGCAGCATGCCATGGCATCAGCACCAGCCTAAGGGACGCCAATATCGATAATGTAAAATTTATAATTTAAAACAATACAAAATGTCAGACGATAAAAAAGTAATCTTTTCGATGCAACGGGTAAGCAAGACGTATTCCAGCAGCGACAAGCAGGTTTTGAAAAACATATACCTCAGTTTTTTCTATGGGGCAAAAATTGGAATCCTGGGTCTTAACGGATCTGGAAAGTCTTCGTTACTCCGCATCATTGCAGGGGTTGATAAAAACTATCAGGGTGATGTGGTATTCCAACCCGGCTATACGGTAGGGTATCTGGAACAGGAACCGCAGCTGGATGAGACAAAGACGGTGATTGAAGTCGTTCGTGAAGGGGTAGCGGAAACGGTTGCCATCCTGGATGAGTTTAACAAAATAAACGATATGTTCGGGCTTCCTGAAGTATATGAGGATGCCGATAAAATGCAAAAACTCATGGACCGCCAGGCGGAGCTTCAGGATAAGATTGATGCCTCCGGCGCATGGGAACTGGACACCAAACTGGAAATCGCCATGGATGCGCTGCGTACTCCGGAAGGCGACATGCCAATCAATGTGCTTTCTGGTGGAGAACGCCGTCGTGTGGCGCTCTGCCGCCTCTTGCTGCAACAGCCGGACGTGCTGTTGCTTGATGAGCCAACCAACCACCTTGACGCGGAAAGCGTTTTGTGGTTAGAGCAGCATCTGGCGCAATATGCCGGAACCGTTATCGCAGTAACGCACGACCGTTACTTCCTGGATAACGTTGCAGGATGGATTTTGGAACTGGACCGTGGTGAAGGTATTCCATGGAAAGGAAATTACTCTTCGTGGCTGGACCAGAAGTCGTCACGCATGGCATTGGAAGAAAAAGTGGCTTCCAAGCGGAGGAAAACGCTGGAGCGCGAGCTGGATTGGGTACGGCAGGGTGCCAAAGGCCGCCAGACCAAACAAAAAGCGCGTTTGCAAAATTACGACAAACTCCTTAATGAGGACCAGAAACAGCTGGATGAAAACCTCGAAATTTATATCCCCAATGGGCCGAGGCTGGGAACCAATGTGATTCAGGCGAATGGCGTTGCCAAGGCTTTTGGCGACAAGCTGTTATACGACAACCTGAATTTTACACTGCCACAGGCGGGCATTGTCGGGATCATCGGACCCAATGGCGCCGGTAAATCGACCATCTTCCGAATGATCATGGGCGAAGAAACGCCGGACGCCGGATCTTTTACAACAGGTGATACGGTTAAAATCGCTTATGTAGACCAGTCCCATTCGAATATTGACCCGAATAAGACCATTTGGGAGAACTTTGCCGACGGCCAGGAATTGGTGATGATGGGTGGGCGCCAGGTGAATTCACGCGCTTATCTAAGCCGTTTTAACTTTAGCGGAAGCGACCAGAATAAGAAAGTTTCGATGCTTTCCGGTGGAGAAAGAAACAGGCTTCACCTCGCCATGACTTTGAAAGAAGAAGGTAACGTATTACTTTTAGATGAGCCAACGAATGATTTGGACATCAACACCTTAAGGGCACTTGAAGAAGGGCTTGAGAATTTCGCAGGCTGCGCCGTAGTGATCTCCCACGACCGCTGGTTCCTCGATAGGATTTGTACGCACATCCTGGCATTTGAGGGCAACTCGGAAGTCTATTACTTCGAAGGTGGATTCTCCGATTATGAAGAAAACAAGAAGAAACGTCTTGGCGGTGACCTCACCCCAAAACGCATCAAATACAGAAAGCTGATCAGGAATTAATAGGTAATAATAGGATCTTAAAAACAATCCCGACGCCTTGTTGGGATTTGTTTTTATTTTCGAAGGTATCATAACCCATAGTGAAACATTTTTTTCTATTTATACTATTCCTTTTTACGCAGGCATCCTTCTCACAAAATGAAACGGTAGAGAAAGAAGCTGTCGAGAAAATCATCAATCAGGCCGCAGCGGCTTTTGATAGAGGGATGTATGAGCAATCGCTCGATTTATCAAAACAGGCACTTGTCCGCGCATTCAAGCTCGATGACGATTACCTGATTGCACATTCCTACAATGCCATCGGCGCAGTCTACAATGAGTTTTCAGAATCGAAGCGGGCCATTGAATTTTACACTAAGGCATTAAAATACGCTGAGAACATTGACGATGATAAGCTGAAGGACTTTATTAACAGCAACATAGGCAGTGTTTATTACTTTGGCAAAATCGATGTAACGAAAGGAATCGAGTTTTATAAGAAGTCCCTGTATTATGCCATTAAAGTGAATGACAGCACGCAGATCACTTATGCCAAACTAAACATCGTTAGTGCCTATTTCTATCTGGGCCAGTTTCAAGAGAACGTACACTACCTCGAGGAGGTAAAGAGCTACATCGACAGAAAAGGACAGGAGGAAGCCAGGCTTTCTTACAACGGACTCTACGGTCTTTACAATACCCACGAGACCAAAGATCCCGAGGCCGCAGAAGTCTACTACCGAAAGGCTATTGCGATAGGAGAGAAAAATGGGATGATGAGTTTTGTGGCCAATATTTACGAAAATTATATCGACCACCTCAAAGAATACAAGAAGTTTCGCGAAGCCGATTCATTGAAAAAGGTATACAAGCGTATTACAGACAAGCTTTATTCTGAAAACAAGCCCGGCGACCTTGATGATACCGCCATCCAGATTGAGCTGGACGAATACAAAAACCAGCTGGAGAAAATTGAACTGGCGAACGAAGCCCAGCAAAAAAAGATACATGATTCACGGATCATCAGCTTATTGTTTGGCATACTGCTGCTTTTCATGCTGATTATGGTTTACATGCAATATAAAAGTATCCTTTTCAGGAAAAAGCTGAACACCGAATTGACAAAGGCCAATGAAGAACTCAAGTTGGCTAAAGAGATTGCGGAACAGAACTCCCAGTTAAAAACCCAGTTTATTTCTACGGTGAGCCATGAACTGCGTACGCCGTTGTATGGTGTAATCGGAATTACCGATATCATCCTTGACGAACACAAGGAACTCATCAACAACGAACAACTCAACTCGTTAAAATTCTCTGCGAATTACCTGCTGGACCTTGTCAATGACATCCTGCAAATGAACAAAATGGAGGACCGGAAAACCGTATTGGAGATGCAGGAATTGAATTTGCGTGAGGAAATCCGTACCATCCGGAATTCCCTGCAGTTCCTGGCGGATAAAAATGGGAATGAATTCACCACTATGATTGATCCTGAAATTCCGGAAAGGCTGGTGGGGGATGAATTGCGGCTTTCACAGATACTGGTGAACCTGGTCAGCAACGCCTTAAAATTTACCCATAACGGGCACGTGAAGATTGTATTGAAACTAAATAGGAAAGTCGGAGAGACTTACTTCATTGACTTCATTATAGAAGATGACGGCATTGGCATCGCCAGCGCAGACCAGGAGAAGATTTTTGAAAAGTTCGTCCAGATTGAAAGAAAGGAAAAAGACTATCAGGGCACAGGGCTGGGACTCGCGATTGTAAAAAAGCTCATCGAATTGTACAACAGCACCATTTCACTGGAAAGTAAGGAAAACGAAGGCACCCGGTTTTTCTTTACCATTGCCTTTGACATCGCAAAAAATACCTCACAAGAGCAGGAACCAGCCATGAAAAACTTTGACACTCAATTGAACATCCTTGTCGTTGAAGACAATAAAATCAACCAGATGGTCACCAAAAAAACCATCGAGAAATACCAGCACGTGTGTAAAATGGCCGCCAGTGGGAGGGAAGCCATTGACATGGTGCAGCAGGAAAAATTTGATATCATATTGATGGACATCAACATGCCGGGGCTAAATGGTTACGAAACCACCAGAATGATGCGGGAGATGGGCATCCAAACACCGATTATTGCACTGACCGCGTTTGATAAGAAAGAGGTTACTGCCGAAGCCGCTGCTGCCGGGATAAATGACGTTATTGTAAAACCATTTGAAGCGACCTTGCTGTTTGAGATGATTCAGGAGCAGTTGCACCCATCCCTTGACTAAAACAAAAAAGCCCAATTTACATTGGGCTTTTTAATTACTTGATAATGGCGGTACATGCAACGCGTTTACCAGCATTACCGGCCGGTTGCGAAGTAAAATCGTCTGGACCTTCATGAACGATGAGTCCCTTGCCGAGTATGTCCTTTTTAGGGTCTCCGCATCCGATACACCATTCGTCTGTAGTCATTGTAATCGTTCCGTTGCCAAACTCGTCCGCAGGGAAATTACCTATGTCACCGCGATGGTATGCGGCAGAACCCCATTTGCCATGGTTTTGAAAGGTTGGGTTCCAGTGACCACCTGCACTCGATCCATCGGCAGCAGTGCAATCTGCTTTCTCGTGGATGTGAATGGCATGAACACCCGGCTTTAGTCCCGAAATATTGGCAGTGAACGTTACTTTGCCGTTCCGCTCGGTGAAAGTAGCGGTGCCCGATACTTTGCTGTCGCTTTTCGGCATCAGGTCCAGTTTAAGCTTTACCGTTTTAGATCGTGGTTTTTCAGCAGTGCTTTCACTGTCTGTCTTGGATTTGCATCCGATAATAATTGCCGTCAAAATGGCTGCAGTAAGAAGTATTTTTTTCATGATTGTGGTTGTTTTCTTCCAAAGGTAACGAAAACCACAGCGTCGTAAATTTAAGATTTAGTTAAAAACCCGACAAATGGGAATTTTGTAACAGTCTTTGAAAATTCCAATACGGAAGCGGGCTAATTTTGCAAATAAACATTTTTTTGAAAGAAAATCACTAACAATTAAATTATAGAAGCGATGAAACGCAGGGAAATGGCAAAAAGTGGCTGGGAACTTTTAAAAACTACTTTTAACGAGTTCAATGATGACAACGCAATCAAACTAAGCGCATCCTTGTCTTATTATACGGTTTTCGCTTTGCCGCCACTAATCATACTGATTTTGGCAATTACCGGATTTTTCTTCGGGCAGGAAGCCGTCACAGGACAGTTTTTTGGGCAGATCAACGGACTGGTGGGCAATGAGGCGGCGGCACAGATTCAGGAAACCATCAAAAACATCCACCTTTCCGGAAGCAATACGTTCGCCACTATTTTTGGCGTCATCATGCTGGTTATCGGTGCGTCCGGTGTATTCGCCGAAATACAAAGTTCAATCAATTTTATATGGGGCTTAAAAGCCAAGCCAAACAGGGGCGTCATGAAATTCGTGAAAAACAGGCTGATGTCCTTTTCCATGATTGCCGTCATGGGCTTCCTGCTGATGGTCAGCCTCGTCGTGAATACTGTAATGGACCTGCTAAACGCTAAGTTGGCCATTTATTTCCCCGATGTAACGGTCTATTTATTTTATGTGCTCAACATCATTATATTGTTCCTGACGACCACTACGCTTTTCTCGGTTATATTCAGGACCCTGCCAGACGGCACCATTTCATGGCGCGACAGTTTTATCGGTTCTGCTTTTACATCCATCTTCTTTATGATTGGGAAGTTTGCGATCAGCACTTATTTAGGAACCTCAACAGTGGCAACAGTGTATGGCGCTGCGGGTTCGGTAATCATTATCCTGGTCTGGGTATACTATTCTGCGATCATCCTGTATTTCGGGGCCGAGTTTACGAAGGTGTATGCAAAGGCGCATGGGCAAAAAATCATCCCCAATGAATACGCTGTTGAAATACAAAAAGAGATCTTCGAAATCGAGAGTAAGTAATATTATAACATTGTGCATTTTAAACATAACAATTGGATATGCTGAAAATCCCAATTTTGTAATATCAGGATGAGACAACTAAATGATCTGGTTTAATCACTGGATTTATTCTAAAATACATTTTTGTTTTGTAGTTTGAGACTTGGAAATGTTAAATAAGATTGGGGAACTTTTGCATCCTTTGCAAATGGATTTTTTTTAACAAATCATGTTTTAATTGTTTTTGGGAAAGAGACCCTTATTTTTAAATAAGGGTCTTTTTTATTTACAGTTACTCCAAAATTATTTTGGCGCGCCCCTTCGGGTCGGGCTGTACGCGGTGCACGGCACCCAGCTTCCATCCCTCGCGCAGTACCCTCGCCATGTTGGGAAAATGGTTCGAATGGGCGTTACATGGTGCGCTCCTGAGGTTTACGTATTCCGCTATTTTTTTAACCCACAGCTCTCTCTATTCCCGTATCACGCTGATCATGAGATGTTAATAATGTAGCTGGATGTTACCACTGAACTAATTTTATAACTTTTGAGGAATATCGTGTAACAAAAATGATTGTTTAAAATGGCAATTTTGTAATGTACCATCGAGATGCTTCTTGCCTGTAAGAACGATTTTGAGACTACAAGAAAGCATTAGAAAAGTCAATAAATAATCACTAACACTAAATAACAGAAATCATGGGAAATTTACTCTACACCATCGCAGTAATCTTAATTATCGTTTGGGCACTCAGCTTTTTCGGCGGGTTTTACACCGGTGGCATCATCCACATTCTACTAGTCATTGCCATTATCGCGATACTGCTTAGGGTTATCCAGGGCAATAGGCCCATTTAAAATACATTTTGTTTTGTAGTTTGGAACCTGAAAAGGGATATAAAATCGGGGAGCTTTTGCAATCATGCAATTGGATTTTATATTGAAGATCATGTTTTAATTGTTTTTGGAAGAAAAGGCTTGTTTGAGCAAACAAGCCTTTTTTTTATGGTTAACATGGACGTGTCATCTGCCAGGAATTTCTGGAGTCAAATGTTACTTCGTTTTTTCACCTACAAAGTAATCATTATTGGACTTGAACAGCACGTTGAAAGTGGTCAGGCTTCCGTAGATTTTTGTAATGTATTGCTGCAACTCTACTTTCTCAATTTCCTCAATGTTGCTGGCATTGATTTTTTGTTCCATCACACGCAGCCGGTCGCGGACCATAATTATTTTGTGGAAAAAAGTATCCACGGGAATCTCTTTGGACGCTAAGCCCGCCTGTCCGGGCTCAAGCAACATCTTTCCGCCTTTCCATTTGTCTGCAATGGCGACATTTTCCCCCACACCGGACCATTTTCTCAGGATATCGCGAAGTGACCTTTCTACATCATATAAGCTGATGGTATCGACTTCATTTTCTGAAGCCTCAATCACCTCAAAGGCATCATTCAGCGCGATGGTTTCCAATCCGTTGTCGATAAACGTAACCCAATAATCCTTCGAAGAAACATTGGTAATTACCCCTTTTCCAAATTCCGGGTGATTAATCCTTGACCCGATTCCTAGTAATTTCATAGTTTAAATTTTTACAGGCCTAAAAATAGGAATGTAATTCGAATCGGCAAAAAATGTTTTCAGCGGTAGTTGGATTGTCGGCATTTATTTGTTTTCCGTTTTCCTGATGATGTCCGTCGTAAAGGCGACTTTGCTTTCATGGCCGTTTTTACCTACAGCGGCGACCCCGAAATAGTAGTTGTCAATGACAATTCCCGTGAGTTCAAAGTTGTCGACATCGCCGACCATCCTCGAAAACTCCCATTGTGGAGCCGTGGTGAGCCTCCAGTAGATTTTATAACCGGCAACGTCACCTTTGGATTTTTCCCATTTTAATTTGGTATTGGCTTCTACGATACCGCCAATCAGTACCTTGGCAGGGGCTGGCGGCGCCCAGGCGAGACCAGCGAGCGAGATGGCGTTTACGGCCGTCAGTTTTGCCGCATAGCTGAAATTTACTCCAGAAATGAAATCTCCGTAATCGATGCCGTTTTCGGTACGCAGGTTTTGGTGCTGCCTGTTGTAGTTTTCGTGTGTCTCCATTAACCTGACTCCGGCGTATCCCAAATCGGTAAACGGACGATGGTGCCCGCCGCGCCCGAAACGATCCAGCCTAAACACCAGCATCGGGTTCATTTCAGGCATATAGGCTAAAGTCATCCGGTGAATGTATCGCGCCAATTGCCTGGATACCCCATCGGACTCCCCGCCATAAAAGCGCTTTTTACTGCGTTCCTGATCGGTTTCGGTTGGAGAAGAGGGCTCTGAAAAAATCCTGAAGGTGCGGTTGTCCGTGACGCCATCGACACCGTCAATATTTCCAATCATATCGTTGTTGATGACACCGATAATTTCCCAATTGTGCTGCTTCGCAAATTCGGCAACGCCTTTACCGCCATACAGTCCCTGCTCCTCACCGGATAATCCAAGATAGATGATGCTGTTTTCAAATTTATATTTTGACAATACCCGTGCCGCTTCGATGGTTCCTGCCATTCCGGAGGCGTTGTCATTTGCGCCTGGCGCATCACCTTTAAAATCCATGTTATCGGAGTTGCGGCTGTCGATATCGCCGCTCATGATGATATAACGGTTTGGATATTTTGTGCCTTTTTGGATTGCCAGGACATTTACGATCAAAGCGTCGTGCGGAATCTTATCATTTTCAGCTTTGGTAACCAAATCTTTTTCATAGGAAACGTCAAGACAGTTTTTGCAATCCTTTGAAATGCTTTCGAATTCTGATTTGATCCAGCGTCGTGCCGCACCGATGCCCCTGGTTTCTGAAATGGTATCACTGAAGGTATTTCGCGTGCCAAAGTTGGCCAGAATCCTGACATCTTTTTCAATGCGCGCTGCTGAAACCGAGTTGATAATATCGTAAACACGTTGGTCCGTTTGGGATAGGCAATAGAAGCTTTGAAGAAAAAAGAGGATGGAAAATAGGCGTATCATGGCTTTTCTTTCAAATATAGCAAATATTAAAAAAACCATCCCATGTTTGCACGGGATGGTTTTTACCAACTATCTAAAACTAAAACTATTAAAAGCAATAGGCGTTCTCAGCGACCAGTTTTGTCGTGATTTGCTCGCGCAACGCCACAATATTTGGCATATTGGTATACTTTGTAAAGCGTCTCAAGCCCATCAGCATCATCCGTTGCTCGTCTCCTTCTGCAAAAGAAATGATACTTTCCTTTCCTTTTTGAGTCACAATATCAACCGACTTGTAGAGGTATAATTTCGCCATAGCTACCTGCTCCGTGGTTGTGGCATCGCCTGAGGATTTGACGAGTTTTTCTGTACGAAGAATGGTAGATTCGGCGACATAAATCTCAATCAGCATGTCTGCTGCTGCCATCAGCAATTGCTGGTGTGCATCGAGGTCTGGCCCAAACTTTTGCACCGCAGCACCGGCAACCATAAGGAATGCCTTTTTGAGCTTTGCGACCATTTCTTTCTCTTCAGAAAAAAGTTCGGTATAATCAGGTGTATTAAAATCAGGGATTCCCATGAGTTCTTCCTGTACTTTCATAGCAGGACCCAGCAGGTCTACGTGTCCTTTCATGGCTTTTTTGATCAGCATGCCTACGGAAAGCATCCGGTTAATTTCATTCGTTCCTTCGTAGATTCTTGAAATACGGGCATCCCGCCACGCACTTTCCATAGGGGTATCTTCGGAGAAGCCCATGCCGCCGAAAATCTGTATGCCTTCGTCGGCACAATTCTGGATGTCTTCTGATACGGCAACTTTTAGGATCGAACATTCAATCGCGTACTCTTCGACACCTTTTAATTCTGCTTCCTGATGCGATACACCAGCCGCCTCACGTGCTTTAATGCGGTTTTCAATGTCTTTAGCGGCGCGGTACGTGGCACTTTCTCCGGCATAACAGCTTGTCGCCATTTCAGCGAGCTTATAGCGGATGGCGCCAAAGTTTGCAATAGCCGTATTGAATTGTACCCTTTCATTGGCATAGTGTATTGCCCCTGTCGTCACGCGCCGCTGTGCATCAAGGCATGCCGCCGCGAGCTTGATACGACCGACATTCAGGGCATTCATTGCGATTTTAAAGCCATTGCCGCGTTCGGAAAGCATATTTTCTACGGGTACTTTCGTCTCGTTGAAGAACACCTGGCGGGTAGAGGAGGCACGGATACCCAGTTTGTGTTCTTCCTCATTCATGGAAATACCATTGGATGGATCGTTTTCTACAATAAAACCGGTAATGTT
>NZ_NKJE01000039.1 GCF_002256285.1 Flavobacterium sp. BFFFF1
CAAGCTCGCCGTATTTCAGTTCGTTGTCAATTTCTTCCTGGTCATTCGCAAACTCTTTTAATTTCCCGGTACCACCAGCATTGTTATAAGCGTCCACAATATTACCGAGGGAAACCGACTTAGAACCGTATTCCGCACGAATCCAGTCGGCATTAGGAAGATTAACCCCGATCGGCGTGCTTGGAGAAGAATCCCCGGACTCGCCGGCGACAACCACCGTTTTATACGATACACCAACCACATTTTTCTTTTTATGCTCTGGCTGTAGTGGTGAGTTATCCTCAAACCACTGCGCATTTTTTGAAATCTTTTCCATCTTTGCCGACATGTCGAAATCCTTAATCTCCACAACGCCTTCATAAGAACCACGGTATCCAAGCGGATCGTTATACACTTCGACAAGACCGCTGATGTAGTCAATGTTCCCTTCCGTCGCCTGAAGCCAGGCGATGTTGTATTCGTCCCACTTTTTCAGGTCGCCGGTTTTGTAAAACTGGATCAGCAGCTCCAAAGCATCGCCCTGTTTTTTATTTTCCGCAACACTTTTTGCCTTATCAAGCCAGTAAATGATCTTATCAATCGCCGCACCGTACATTCCGCCGCTTTTGTATACTTTCTCGCTGAGCGAACCATCAGCATTCCGTACCAATTTAGAGTTTAGGCCAAAAGACAAAGGACGTTCTTTGTCAGCAGGGATCATTTTTTTGTAAAAATCCTCCGCATCCTTGTCACTGATTCCCTTGTCATAGAAATTGACTGCAGATCCTGCCAGCAAACCTTTCGATTCATCGAGGTTTACTTTCTTTGCGTCCTGGTCGTTAAATAAGACGTCAACAATTTCAGGTGCCAGTAACGTTTTTGTCTCGGTCATCAACTGTTGCAGGTAAGCTTTATTAAAATCCGGCTTGATTTTATCCATCGAATAATGGTGGTGGATACCATTTGCGAACCAAACTCTTTTCAGGTAAATTTCAAAATTCTTCCAGTCCGTTGTATTCTTGTCACCTTTATAATTTTGGTAAATGTTTTCCAGTGCTTTACGTATCCTTAAATTGTATTTATAATTCTGGTCCCAGTAAATATCGCGGCCTGCAATGCCAGCCTGCGTAAGATAGTATACCAGTTCCTGCTCTTTTAGTGTCAGATTCTCCCAACCCGGGATTTTGTAACGGAGTACCTTAATGTCGGCAAACTGTTCCGCAACATATTCGAAATCGCCGTCCGTCTTTGCAGCGTTAGTTTTGTTGTCTTTCTGGCACGAAGCAGCGATCGAAGCGGCGCAGCACAAGCCAATAAATGATCTTAATTTCATTATTTAAATTTTAGTTATTTAGATTATTGTAAACAAATATAGCGAATCCAACCACATATTTTCGGATTGCGGTTTACCTTGGATACTTAAATATTTACGTAAAACAAAATACCAATATAATTTATAACTTTACCATCGCCATTGAAAACCCTAATCATGAGAATTCTAAAATATATTTTCCTACTGATTTTACTTGCTACGATTGCAATCACGGTATACGTTGCCACCCAGAAAAGTGAATTCGAGATTACCCGTTCCGTAGTCATCAATGTCCCGAGAACAGTCGTTTACAACTACGTAAATGATTATAAGAATTGGGAAGACTGGGGTTCCTGGAAAGAAGGTGATGCAGATATGAAATTTATTTACGCTGAAAATACCGTTGGGCAAGGCGCTTCCTATTCTTGGGACGGCAGCAGCGACGGTAAAATGACCACACTGTTTGCCAGACAAAACGACAGCATCGTACAGAAGGCGGTCGTGTCGGACCACAACTATGACTCGTTCATTACCTTTAAGGATACCGTGGGCGGCACTAAAGTAACCTGGAAAGCAAAAGGCTCAGTTGATTTTATGACCAAAGTGAATGCGACATTTTCTGGCGGCGCTGATCGATTGATGGGCGACCTCTTTGAGCAAAGCCTTTACAACCTCAATAAAACCATCACAAAGGAAATCAATACCTTCGACATCAAAGTTAATGGTATTGTACAACAAGGCGGTGGATTCTACGTCAAAAAGAAAATCGTTTGTCTTAAAAGCGAAATGCTTGGGCAATTGCACCTACAGCTCCCAAAAGTGATCAATTTCTTTAAGAAGACTAACCTAAAAATGAATGGCAAACCTTTTGTTATTTTTGACAATCCGGATGCAGACACCGTACACTTCGCCGTTTGCGCCCCATTGAAGGAAGAGATTTTCGTGTCCAGGGAAAGCGACATCAGTGTAGAATTTCTGGAGCCATTTAGCGCCTTAAAGACTACTCTTACCGGCGATTATTCACACCGGAATGCCGCAAGAAGCAAGGCAATGAAGTATTTCAACGAAAATAAGATGGAACGCGGCTCGAGCCATGAAATGGAAATTTACGAAATCACCGCGACGGAGAACCGCCACCCTTCAAAGTGGCAGACGGCCTACATGATCCCGGTGAAAACAGTCCCAGCGGCCACGCCACCAACTGCCACCGCGACTCCGCCAACGATTCCAATAAATGAATAAAGCAAAAATCCGCGTAACGCGGATTTTTCTATTTCAGCAAATGCCTGATAACCGTCTCCGCAGCATACAATCCGAAAAGTCCGGGCATGTAGCTGTTGGTACCATAAAAAGATTTCTTATAATTCTTGCCGTCGGTTTTGCGGAGGCTGCCCTGCTGCTGAATCTCTGAGGAATACACCACTTTAATGCCTTTATCAATCTTAACCTGCCGCAGCCTTTTCTTAATCGCTTTCGCCAAAAAGCAGTTTTCGGTCTTGCTGATGTCTGCCACCTTGACTTTCGAAGCCAACATCTTCCCTCCTGCACCCATGCTGCTGATCACTTTGATCTTTTTGCGCTTTGCGGCAATCAGCAGGTTTAGTTTTGGTGTCACACTGTCGATACAATCCATCACAAAGTCGAATTCGTCTGACACAATTTCAAACGCGCGCTCCGGCGATAGGAATTCCGTAATCCGTGTCAGCTTCAGCTCAGGGTTGATATCCATGAGTCGGTCACCGACAACATCGACCTTTGGCATGCCTACCGTTGAATGTAGTGCGGGTAGTTGTCTGTTGATGTTCGTAATATCCACCACGTCACCGTCCACAATAGTCATACGGCCAACGCCCGCCCGCGCGATAAACTCGGCGGCAAACGAGCCTACGCCCCCTAAACCCACAACCAATACGTTCGATTTATTTAATTTTTCAAGACCTTCCGCCGTAAACAATAACTCGGCCCTTTCTGTCCATGCTGTCATGTCAATCAATATTCGTTAATCAAAATTATTTATGCTGTATTGTTACTGAATACATTCAGGAAATTCGTTTTTACAATTTCCTTCAAGTCTTCCAATGAGATGTCCTTATATCCCGCCGCCACTTCATATACCTGCGAAATATCCTCTTCAATGGTATCTGTTTCCAGGAAAAAACGACTATTGGGAACAGCCGTAAATACCGGCGAAAGTTCGGGATTCCTAAGCAGGTATTTTCCAAAGGAAAGATAAAAACCATTGTCCAGCAGGCTTTGTGCTACCTGGCTGTTTTTTGAAAATCCATGGACAACCATCGGCACACTGATGCCGATCTCCTTTTTTAACGCGATAACTTCCTGAAATGCAGCGACACAGTGTATAATTACTGGCTTGCAATATTGCTCTGCCAACCGCAATTGCGCCTCAAAAACAGGAAGTTGCTGTGCTAACGGAATCTCTATACGCTTGTCCAGTCCACATTCACCAACGGCCAGGCAGGCGGTGTCAATCATCTTTTGCTCAATAAAATCCAACTGTGCCTCCACATCTGCGTCATTAATACGCCATGGATGAATCCCAATGGAATAATGCTGGAGGCCATCAACAAAAGTATCCGGATATTGATTGACCAGTTCCAAAATGTCCGTATTCGTATGATGGTGCGTATGGAGGTTGATGAAACCCATTAATCGTGAAATTTTTTAACCCCTGCCTCAATCGCGACATCCAGTGTATTCTCCCTTGGGGTGATCGGGCAGGAATACTTGTTGTTGTATGCGCAGTACGGATTATAAGCACGGTTGAAGTCTATTGCAATAATGTCGCCTTCCGGTATCGCGAGATCAATATAGCGACCACCTCCATAACTTTCCTCACCTGATGTCAGGTCCAGAAACGGCAGGAACAGGTAATTCTTATATTTTACAGATTTCGCCAGGTCAATGCTCTGATATACATTCAGCCGGCATGCTTTGCCGTCAAGCGTAAAAGTCAATTCGCCATATTTAACATACATTGGCTTCCTGCTCGTGGTAGTGGGCATGGCAAACGGAATCTCATTTTGGGTCCTGGTCAGCGTCGCCAAAACAAAATACTTGCCGTCCACCGGATAATAATGCAGTCCGTTGAATTTCTTACGGTCTTGCTCGGTGAGCGGACTTTGTTTTTTGTCGGCATATTCGCTATCGAGCCTTTTCTGGAATGCCACGGCAGAATCCCGTACAAAAAACTGTTGCCCGAACGCAGTGGGAATAGAAAAAAGCAACACTAGATAACACAGGGTTTTCATCAGCCAATTTTTGACAAAAATAAATAAACTGTCCGATAAACCGCTCCGCTTCTGAGATAAAATCCGTACAATTTTATACCTTTACACCACTTTCCAAACAAAAAATGCTGCAAAAAGGTTTCGAGCGATACATTAACAATTTCAGGGGATTTTCCCGCGAAGTCTGGATACTCACTACGATTACTTTTATCAACCGCGCAGGTACCATGGTGCTGCCGTTTCTTTCAAAATACCTAAAGGAGAACCTTCATTTTTCATATGCGCAGGTAGGCTGGATCATGGTGGCCTTTGGACTCGGTTCCATGCTGGGCTCGTTTCTTGGAGGGAAGCTGTCAGATAAGATGGGGTTTTACAGGATCATGATCTTCAGCCTATTTACGAGCGGCCTGTTATTTTTCGTATTGCAATATATCACGACTTTCTGGGGGCTGTGCGTGGGGATGTTCGCGATCATGACGGTCGCCGACATGTTCCGCCCGGCCATGTTTGTATCGCTCGGAACCTATGCCAAACCTGAAAACCGCGCGCGTGCCTTTACGCTGGTCCGGCTCGCGATCAACCTGGGATTTGCTGCGGGTCCGGCATTAGGCGGATTAATCATTATGAATATTGGATACCAGGGTTTGTTTTGGGTGGATGGCGCTACCTGCATCATTGCTATTACTGTGTTCGCGCTAATGGTGAAAGAAAAGAAAAAATCGCCTTATCTTGACAAGCAGCATCCAGGAGCCGTGTTCGCCGACTCGGTTTTTAAAGACCGGGTCTTCTGGGCATTCCTTTTTGTAAGCTTTGCCACCGCCATGACTTTTTTCCAGATATTCTCCACACTGCCGTTATACCATCATGAAAAGTATGGCCTAACGGAATTGCAAACCGGATTGTTAATGACGTTAAATGGCTTGCTCATATTTTTGCTGGAAATGCCTATCGTCAGCTATTTCGAACGCAAACAGGTCGATAAGATTAAACTCATCCTCTGGGGCTCTATGATGATGGGCGCGAGTTTCTTTGCGCTGCTTTGGGATGCATGGGCCGGAATACTGGTTGTAAACATCCTGTTTATTACATTCGGTGAAATGTTCATCTTCCCATTTTCAAATTCATTTGCACTGAGCCGCGCGCCAAAAGGACATGAAGGGCGTTACATGGCGTTGTTTACAATGAGCTTCAGCCTCGCGCACATCGGCAGTTCTAAAATAGGGATGGAGATTATAGACCATGAGGGATATCAGGTGAATTGGATCGTCATGGGAACGCTGGGTGTGCTCGCTGTCCTATGCTGCCTGTACCTTCAAAAATTGCTGAGACGGGAACGCTCTTGAAGTTGCTGACATACCGATTGTACCGTGACTACATCTGTGTTTATAAGCTGTACTTTTTAAGCCAGTTGCAAAATCAATCACAAAGAAACATCTTGAAACAGCAACATTACCGTTTGAATAAAAAACGCCGGACATCAAATCCGGCGTTACTTTTATTTCTTTTTCTTTGGTGCGGGTGCAGCGCTTATAAATTTTTGCTGGGTAGGATCGTAAGTCATTCTATTTTCCTGTGTCTTGTTTTTCAGGATGATATCCCCTTCCGGTGTAATCGTTAGTTCAAAGCCTTCCCTACGCATCTTCTGCTGGGTTTCGGACACGGTTTTGTTCTTATCAAGATACACAATTTCACTCACTTTTGTCGTCACCTGGTTGTTTGCAATAATCTGTTTCATGGCCGAAGCGTCCCAGATTTCCGTAAATGTCGTAGTAGCTTCCTCGTTCTTTAACGTGCTTTGCGAGATGTTCTTCTGCGTCCAGCTGATCGCATAAAGCTGCACGCCCTTCGCTTTAAATGGAGTAATTTTGGCATCCATCGGCTGCGTTTTGGCAGGATCAAACGGTCTGCTGAACAAGGAGTCCTTTGCTTTTCCGTTAGTCACAAAAACACAGAACCTGTTCCTGACAATTTCCGCCGAAAGATTATCAGCTTTAGTCAGGGCGATTGTCGCCGCGACAGGTTTCTTTACGGGCTTCTTCTTTTGGGAGTAGCTTACGGTGCACATCATGCTTAAAGTCAACAGCAATAGAATCTTTTTCATTTTTAAAATTTTTACCGACTGAAAATTACAAAATATCATGTACCTCCGCATCGATTTCAAGATTTTTAACAACAAAAAAAAGACCGAGTCAGTAAAAACCCGGTCTTGTCATCAAAAACTAAATGGATAAAAACTAGTCTTTTTGTGATTTTACAGCCAAACTATAAATTACCAATCCAAATCCGATTTTGTTGATGGCATCTGCAATGTTGTATGCCACATCTACATTGCCTCTACCCAATAAACTGGTGTACCAGCCGTCGGTTCCGAGCATATAGCCCAACGGATAAATGGCCCAGCCAACCAACACAAACCAGCACAGGATTTTGTGAGCGGAAAGCACGTTGCCACCTGCTGCGGCTGCCAACTTGGATGCTTCGCCCAACCAAATTTCATAGACGATCCCAAAATACGCCAGCCCTGAAACCAATCCCCAGATCCATGCATTCGAAGGATCAACTGCTTCTCCGAAGTACCCTGTTACCAGCATGATTACGGAGTAAAGAATCATTTTCCATAATAAACTTTGCTTCGCTCCTGCTACTTTGAGGATTAAGTAGAATTCGACGCACATTAATGGAACGGTTAAAATCCAGTCGACATAACGGAAAAATGTTGGTGATTCCTGAAAAGCGGACCAGTAATCACGCATGTAATAATAATGCACTGCAGCAATAAATGTAATGAGGCCAGAAACTAAAACTGAAGTACGCCATTTCTTGTCAAATTGGTTTAACGACAAGAAGAAAAATGCTGAAGCAGCCATCATGGCCATACAGCCTACAAAAAACGTAAATCCTACGTAATCAGTAGGTAACATTTTTGAGACTGTTAACGGGGTAACCAGAAAATTTGCCATCATAAATTGTTGTTGTTAGAATGAATTAATAAAATTGTTTAAGCGAATATACAAAACATTAAACAAACTAGATTAAATTTTGTTTAATTTTTTTTGACTATATTTAAACAAAATTTAAAATCAGTGTCCAAATATTATAATTTCGCAATGGTAGCAAGCTTTATGGCGCTTTGGGGCGACTCATTTATGTCACAGTCCATACAAAGCAGTTTGGGTTTCGCTATGATTTTTACGTTTGGAATACTACATGGGGCTAACGATTTGCTGCTGATCCAAAAGATTGACCAGCGGAAAACATCAAAGTATCCTAAAGTACTTTTTTATTATTTAGTATTGGTAAGTGCCGGCGTGTCTGTATTTTATATTTTCCCGAAGTTGGCGCTGTCTTTTTTCGTCATTGTTAGTGGTTATCATTTCGGCGAACAGCATTGGGTAAGAAAGATCGGTCTGACGCCGGACTGGCTGAAGTTTTTATTTCAGTTATTTTATGGACTGCATGTGTTGTTCCTGATATTTATTTTTAACTTACAGGAAGTGCAGCACATTATTGCAGCAATCATATCAGGGCAGGTACCAACGGTTCTTTTCATTTACGGACTCATAATCACGTCAGGCTTGATGTTGATTTCAGGCATTGTGGTAGCCTCCATCGACAGAAATTTCAGGTTTTTGGTCATTAGGGAGTTGTTCTACCTTTTGGTATTCTCCATTATTTTTAAGACAGCCAGCCTCATTTGGGGCTTTGCGCTATATTTTATTTTATGGCATAGTATTCCTTCGATGCTCGACCAAATAGCGTTTCTTTATGGAAAATTCGACTATAGACACGCAAAATTATATGTTACAAAATCATTTCCTTATTGGATCATTTCGATTCTCGGTATCGTAACCGTATACGGGCTCTTTAAAGATCAGGTTATTTTTGATGCGTTGTTTTTCGCCTTCCTGGCATCAATAACATTTCCGCACGTATTCGTTATTTTAAAAATGTTTGGCAAAAAAGCAGTTTAGGTTAATGATCTCAATAATTTATGCCTAAACTGCTGTACATGCAAAGTCGTTTTTGCGCTGGATTGTATTTTATTTAATGGATTAACAGCTTTAAAACCTGAAGTGAAGCCATAAAAAAAGCGGACTCGTTAAAGTCCGCTTATTTTGGAGAATGTCTGAGATCTCTATTTTTTATTTCTAATTTATTGCCTCGATTTTTAGCAAAATCCTGTTTTAAGTTGTTTACGTCAGTGCCTGATTTCGGCACTTTAGACGAAACAATAAATCCATATCGCTGTGGTTTTGGAATTTGTATTAATTCTCGTTGAAAAATATCAATAGTATTTATTATTTGTTCGTAAGCCGTATCGATATCCGAACCTTTTAACTCAACAAAATAAAATTCTTTATTAGAATTTCTTACAAATCCAAAATCACATTTTTTAACTTGTTGTGATTTAACTAAACAATCATCAATTCTTAACTTTATAAAATCTTCATTTGAAACAATTTCAAATCTTTTACCTTTTTCAACAGCAACTTTACTCCTTACACCGCAATCATTACTCTCACATTCTGACTTATGCGCAATACATAATTCTTCAAAACTATTGTGCATACCTCAATTCAGTTAGTCTATCGAATTCTTCGGAAATAATATCAGAAACGCCATCGATTGCATTGGTATCAATACTTTTAAATTCTTCGTTCTTGATTGACTTTATTGTTCCGTCGTTTCTGACTTCGTATACTGATAAATCACTATAATCGATCCAGTTGGATTCTGGAACAATTGCGTTAATTTCTTCTTTTAAATCAGGATATTCGTTAAAAGTATTTTTTGCTAAAAGTAATGTATCTAATGAGGAAAGGATATATGGACTATGGGTTGTAATGACTAACTTACAACTAATATTTTTTATTCTGCCTACAAAATAATCAACTATTTTTTTTTGTCTAGTAGGATAAAGATTTAATTCTGGTTCTTCAATAATTAATAATTTACTTGACTCTAAGGAGTGTTCTTCAACAACTGTATCCAATACTAATAGCATCGGAATTAAAGACTGTATACCACTTGATGCTTCACTAAGTAAAATTTTTGAGTTGTTTACAGAAATATTATCTCTGCCATTATCAAAATCATATTGAATTTGAAAGTCTTTATAATGATAGATATTATCTTTTTTTCTTGAAACTTCAAATTTAGCTGCAAATTCTTTATAACATTCAGGAAGTGCAACATTATTAGCCAAAAGCCCGGAAATAGAGTTACTAATTAAGGAAACTAAAATTCTTTCAGCAGGAATATAGGTAGATACTATTTGAGAAAATGTCTGCTGCAATATATAGTCTGTTAATTGCTCCTCATCAAAATCTAAAAATTTAGGCCAATGAAAATTTTTAAGCGATTCTTTATGCAATTCTTTAAACTCTTTCCTAAAATCTTCTTTAATTGATTGATCTGAAAGAACTATAAAATCATTTCTAAGAAATAATAGTTTAATTTCATCTTCATAAAAAGATATTTCTGTGTTTTCAGTATTGAAATTAATATTGAATTTAATCAATTGGTCTTTAAAGTTCAATTGATTTTCGTTGTTGCTGCCCAATATTGAAAATAAACTATCCCTGAATATAGCAATCAACTTCGCCAACACACTTTTCCCTGTTGAAGTATCACCAATAAAAACTACATACTTATTAAGCTCGATTTCAGCTTCTTTAATAGGTCCGAAATTTTTAACAATCAGTTTTTCCATTTTTCTTTAATTGCAGGTAAATATAATAAAAAAGCGCGGGAAATAATTCCAGCGCTTTCTATCTTAAAGTCTTTCAATCTTTCGATCTACAAACTTATTTCACTTCTTCATAATCAACATCCTGCACATTGTCACCCTGTGCCTCAGCCTGAGGTTCTGCTGCACTTGGTTGTCCCTGGCCCTGATCACCTTGCGCATACATCGCTTCAGTGGCTGTTTTCCAGGCTGCATTGATGTTGTCTAAGCCTGTTTGGATGGCAGCGAGATCCTGATTCTGGTGCGCCATTTTCAACTCGGTCAAAGCATATTCAATCGCTGTTTTGTTTTCATCGGATAATTTATCACCCAATTCCTTCAACTGGCTTTCTGTCTGGAAGATCATACCGTCCGCTTCGTTCAGCTTCTCGATTCTTTCTTTTGCTACTTTATCCGCATCAGCATTGGCTTCTGCGTCTTTTTTCATTCTTTCGATTTCTTCCTGTGTCAAACCTGAAGAAGCTTCGATACGGATGTCATGAGACTTTCCGGTGCCTTTGTCAGTAGCCGAAACCTTGATGATACCATTGGCATCGATATCAAATGTCACTTCAATCTGTGGAACACCTCTTGGTGCCGGTGGAATACCATCCAGGTGGAAACGTCCAATGGTTTTATTGTCAACGGCCAAAGCCCTTTCTCCCTGCAATACATGAATTTCAACACTTGGCTGTGAATCCGCCGCAGTAGAGAATACCTGTGATTTCTTTGTAGGGATTGTGGTATTTGATTCAATCAATTTAGTCAAAACACCACCCATTGTCTCAATACCAAGGGATAACGGCGTTACGTCTAAAAGCAATACATCTTTTACATCACCCGACAATACACCACCCTGGATTGCAGCTCCAATGGCTACCACTTCATCAGGATTCACACCTTTAGAGGCTTTTTTTCCAAAGAATTTTTCTACCTCTTCCTGGATTCTTGGGATACGTGTAGAACCACCCACAAGGATTACTTCATCAATATCTGACTTCGATAGCCCAGCGTCTTTTAATGCTTTTGCAACCGGCTCCATAGAACGTTTTACCAATGAATCTGCCAATTGCTCAAATTTAGAGCGGGATAGTTTTTTTACTAAGTGTTTTGGTCCTGAAGCGGTAGCCGTTACGTATGGCAGGTTGATTTCCGTTTCTGCAGAAGATGACAATTCGATTTTTGCTTTCTCAGCAGCTTCTTTCAAACGTTGCAATGACATCGGATCCAAACGCAGGTCAATTCCTTCTTCAGATTTGAACTCGTCCGCCAGCCAGTCAATAACAACCTGGTCAAAATCATCACCACCCAGGTGCGTGTCACCATTCGTAGACAATACTTCAAATACACCGTCACCCAATTCCAGGATCGAGATATCAAAAGTACCACCACCTAAGTCATAAACCGCAATCTTCTGGTCCTGCCCTTTTTTGTCCAATCCATAAGCCAATGCCGCAGCGGTAGGCTCGTTGATGATACGCATTACTTTAAGACCTGCAATTTCACCAGCTTCTTTCGTAGCCTGGCGTTGCGCATCATTAAAATAAGCAGGTACTGTAATAACCGCTTCAGTTACCGTTTGTCCCAGGTAATCTTCAGCTGTTTTCTTCATTTTCTGCAAAGTCATCGCAGAAAGTTCCTGTGGCGTGTAAAGACGGCCATCAATATCCACACGAGGTGTATTGTTGTCTCCTCTTTTTACTGTGTAAGGAACTCTTTTTGCTTCTTCTTCTGTTTCAGAGAACGTGTGTCCCATAAAACGCTTGATCGAAGCGATTGTCTTGGTAGGATTGGTCACCGCCTGTCTTTTGGCAGGATCTCCTACTTTAATCTCACCGCCTTCAACGAAACCGATGATCGACGGAGTTGTTCTTTTTCCTTCTGAGTTAGGGATTACCACCGCTTCGTTACCTTCCATTACGGCAACACATGAATTCGTAGTTCCTAAGTCAATTCCAATTATTTTACCCATTTTTTATTGTTTTAAATTCTTTATTGTGTGTTTCAATTTTCAAACTTGACCGTCGTATTACAATGACTGTGCCACAATAAAAAATGGTTTAAATTGTCAGTATACATTGACATAATGGAAAAATAATATGACAAGATGACATTTTAGTTTTCGAAATACTCGAATGCGTCAATGATGTCCAGATAAACGCCATCGAAGCCACGGCCTACAATTTTGTTAAGGTAAGAATCCTGGTTTCGGAAAATGACCGCCTGCCATTCCCCATTCCAATACTTCACTTTGTAGTTTCCAGGCCAATCCGGATTCTCCGCTTTAATCCAGTCGGGCTTCTGGTTGTTCCAGGCGTCATTCCAGTAATAACGGTAGTCTTCCGCCTCGCCGATGGACATATAGCAAATCACCATCCGCTTGCCCCCGTTGGCTTTGTTTTTAAGCTGGGCCACATCATCCGCAGTGAATTCGGTATTATTAAAGAATAAATCCAAAATCACCGCATCATAATTCGTCGCGGCTACCGCATTGATAAATTCCTGCTTCGACGTAAAGTTTTCAGGATTGATTAAGAACAAAAAGTTTTTTGCCTGTGACAGTGCGCCGATGACGTTGCCGTTTTCATTAGGAATCGCCGTGGAAGGGATTACATTCAATGCCCTTTCGGTTGCAGCATATGAAATGTACTGGTTTTGTGAATTCTTATTGTGCGCATCGGCAATTTTTTCAGTTGACGAGCAGTAGTCGGTGACAAGTATGGTTTTGCCATTGGCTTTTGAAATATCCAGAAAGGACTTAAGGTAATCGGTAACCGCAGCTGGCGTGGCGACATTGTCGTTATCATAGCCATAGAACAGGTCTTCCTGCCCATTTCCATCAATCGCCTGCAGGTAAGCCTGTGCTGCGACACCATCGGGATTGCCGGATTGGGTGACGAGCTCGATACCATTCTGCGGAATAACCGCAAACGCTGGATTCAGGCTTTTCGCTTTTTGGCTGATGCCAATCACGAAATCACGCATTTCCTGCTTGTAGTCCAGCTGTTCCATCGGTGTTTCTGAATCCGAGTTCGTGCAGCCAAAAGACAACACGGTTAAAAGGACTAGGAATTTAATTTTCATGGCGTGCGTTTCGTTTAAATAGAATTCGTTCGTTAAAAATAATTACGGAAACCAATATGAGCCCGTATGAAATGATCTGCACCAGGTCAATGTCTTCCTTAAACCAAAAAACGGCCAACAGGAAATTGATCATCGGATTAATATACATCAGGATGCCAACCGCTGCTGAATCCATTCCTTTTAAAGCATATAAATTCAAAAACAGCGGAATGATCGTAAACACAACGGCAATAATGCCAATCATCGTATAAAAAAAATAGCCCACCGGTACCGGACCGCTGTACGCCGGGAAAAAGGGCAGCATCAGCAAAGCGACAATTATGATCTGTGCACTCAAAACGACCAACCGGTCAAACTGATTGTACTTGCGCTGGATGATTAGGTACAACGCAAATGTCAGCGCAATGACCAGACTGTAAAGCAGGTCCTTCATGCTGCCGTAGGATAATATGGCACAACTCAGCGCGCTAATACCAATCGCCAGCCACTGCCATTTACTCAGCGTCTCTTTGAGGATAAAATAGGCCAGCACAGTCGTTACAATGGGGCAAATGAGGTAGGCAAACGACGCCGACTTCAGGCTCACGTGGTTGATTGCATAAATGAAGATAAACCAATTTGCAGTCAGTAAAACACCGCCCGCCACCGTCATCCCGATGGTACGACGCTTTTGGTCTCTTGTAAAAGACTGCCACAACGCCAAATCCTTCCGCAGCGCTTCCCTCCGGAAACCTAAGTTAATCGCCAGCAGCAGTACCACGGCGTAAAATATCCTATAGAACAGAATGTCAAGCGAAGGAAAATCGTGTAACGGTTTAAGCACCAGGCTGAAAAATCCCCAGACGACAAAGGCAGTCAGCGCAGCCAGGTAATATTTATTGAAACGCATATCTTAAATTATGCGGCAAAGGTAACGAAATCCATGTGCGAAAGCGATAGGGAAACAAGCCGATCCGACAAGCGCACTAAGCGGGTAAAAACGAATTGGTCACGGTGACTTTTATAGGCTAAAAATCCCCTCTATCGGGTATTTCACCGCCCATTTTAATGCGGTATTTTTGGAAAAACCAAACCACAAACATTATGAAACGAATTGTAGTATGCTGTGATGGCACCTGGAACCGGCCCGGCGTTACCGAGGATGGCAAACTTGTGCAGACGAATGTCGAAATCATGTACAAATGTGTCGAACCCGTTGATGACAACGGCATACGGCAGGTAAAGTTTTACGAAACCGGCGTCGGGAGCAGTACCTACAACAAAGTCGACCAGATCTTTGGCGGGCTTAAGGGTTTCGGCATCGACAAAAAGATTATGGATATTTATTCGTTCGTCGTCATGAATTATGAGCTGGGGGACGAACTATACCTTTTTGGTTTCAGCCGCGGCGCGTACACCGCCCGAAGTGTCGCCGGATTAATCCGAAATTGCGGCGTCCTGAAAGCGCCAAACATCCACCTTGTCGATCTCGCCTACTCCCACTACCGCGACCGCAACAGCTATACCCTGCCGGAATCCGACTACATGAGCTCGTTCAGGAGGCAGTATTGCCATGAAGACATCACGCCCATCAAGTTCATCGGGGTCTGGGATACCGTGGGGAGTTTAGGACTCCCGTTGCGTTTCCTGTCAAAGTACAATGCCGAAAAATATAAATTCCACGACTGTACCTTAAGCAGCCATGTCAGGTTCGCCTACCACGCCATCGCGATTGATGAGCACCGCAAGCTGTTCCTGCCCACGTTGTGGCAGCTCAGCAAGAACAGTGACCCAAACAAACAGACCGTCGAACAGGTTTGGTTCCCCGGCGCCCACAGCAACGTAGGCGGCGGTTACAAAAACACAGAACTTAGCGACATTGCTTTTGAATGGATGGCCCGAAAAGCTGCGGATACGGGTTTGTCACTGAAGATCCCAACCGAAAATTTCAACCCGAAGAGCGAAGGGACGCTCATTGAATCCAGAAGTTCGTTCTACAAATTGTGGCCTCCCGCCAGGCGTCCGATTTATCGCATTGGCAAAGAAAAACTACCGCTCAGCAGCCCATACGAATATGATTTTGTGACCAATGAAGACATTCATGACTCGGCATTAGACCGCTACAATGTTGTAAAAGAGTACAAACCAAAGAACCTGAAGGAGGCCATCGAAAAATACAGGCTACCGCTCCACAAACGCGAAACCGTATGATGTAATTTATTGTTTTGTCATCATATAGCCCTGCCGTTTACCAATTCTTCAATTTTAATAGTTGATTTTGCCGTTTTCGTTTATATTTGCGTATCAACTCATTTGCTATGGAAGAATGTATTTCGGTATTTGACATGCTTAAAATTGGCGTCGGGCCATCAAGTTCCCACACCCTGGGACCGTGGCGCGCCGCAGAAAGGTTCCTTGAAGAACTTCGTGCCGAAGCCGTTTTACACAAAACCGAACGCGTCAAAGTCGACCTCTATGGGTCGCTGTCCCTAACCGGGAAAGGCCATGCCACGGACCTGGCTGTTATGCTGGGATTGAGTGGTCAGGATCCTGAATATATCCCGGTGGAAAATATCTCAGGCATCATCAAAGCGATAGAAGAAAACCATGTCATCCGTCTTGGCAACGAACGGGACATCCCATTCTGGTTCCTGCAGGATATCGTCTTCAACAAGAACTTTCTGCTTTTTCATGCAAACGGGCTCACTTTTACCGCGTTCCTAAACGACGGCATTGAATATGTCTCTACGTTTTATTCCATCGGCGGCGGGTTTGTCGTCAAGGAAGACCGTCCGAATGCCAAAAAGAAGATGGAAATCAAGTGCGCTTTCCCCTACCCGATACAAACGGCGGCAGAACTGCTGCTGTACACCCAGGAACAGCAACGGAGTATTTCTGAGATCGTTTACGAAAATGAAAAATCCATGCGCACAGAAGCGGATATCGACCATGAATTGATGCGCATCTGGAACACCATGCTCGAATGCATGTATATTGGCTGCCATTCTGAAGGCATATTGCCGGGCGGACTCAATGTCAGGCGCCGCGCTTTTGACATGCACCAGGGATTGATCGGCCTGGCCAATTACAGCAACCCGCAGGAATGGCTCGAAACCATCCGCAAAACGGAAGTGAAATTCCGCCAGATCCTGAAATGGGTGAGTTGCTTTGCGCTCGCCGTCAATGAAGTCAATGCCGCCTTGGGGCGTGTCGTCACAGCCCCCACTAATGGCAGTGCGGGCGTCATACCGGCCGTTTTGATGTATTATCTCGTGATAGAAAACCACGAAGCGGGCGAAAAGGAAATCAAACAGTTCCTGATGGTTGCCGGAGAGATTGGCAGCATCTTTAAGAAAGGCTCGACGATCTCTGCTGCGATGGGCGGATGCCAGGCTGAAATCGGGGTGTCCTCTGCCATGGCGGCAGCAGCCCTGACAGAAGTCATGGGCGGTACACCAGACCAGGTATTGATGGCGGCAGAAATTGCCATGGAGCACCACCTCGGGCTCACGTGCGATCCTATTGGTGGATTGGTCCAGATTCCGTGTATCGAACGCAACACTATGGGCGCCATCAAAGCCATTAATGCGGCCGAGCTGGCCATGGAAACCGACGCACGGAATGCGAAGGTGCCTTTGGACAAGGTCATCAACACGATGTGGCAGACCGCAAAGGACATGAATTCAAAATACAAGGAAACGTCTGAGGGAGGCCTTGCCGTGGCAGTAAATATGGCAGACTGTTAGGCGATAGCAAACGTTTGAAGTTCAAAAGATCGGAAGCTCGGAAGGCAAAAGCCCGGAATCCCTGCAAAACGTGCCGCCAATCGGGTAACAAACATTTCCCCGAATAATGTGGGTGGCACGCTCCATGTCCGTTAGCTTAGGTTACAGCTAAAAATCAAGGATGACGCCGCTTACGATGGATGTTTACGTCTGACATACCCGAACCCTTCTTCGCCATGCGGTCAAAACAGTTTGTTAGCATAACCCTTTTATTGATTATTACCCTAAACCATAGCGCTTAAACACAAGTGCTTTTAATCAGGCTTGTCATCCTGACGCAGGAAGGATCCCACACAAGCCGAATAAAGGTATTACTTTTCAGACGTCGGTGTGTCAAATAAGTAATTCAAAAAAATCCAGTGCGGATTTAAACGCAATATTAAATCTTCTTTTTCTTTTCGGCGAAATTGCTCTATTTCCTTTTCCCGGGCGATGGCTTCTTGTATCCAGGTAAATTTTTCAAAATACAATAAATAGAAGGCATTATACTTCGACGTAAAGGAGGCATTACCTTTTAAAGCCTGCTCCTTGTGCTCCCTAAGGCGCATTTTTAGATTGTTTGTAACACCGGTATATCATACGGTTTTGTTTTTATTCGTAACGATGTAACCGTAGTAACGATGGTATCCTTCGGTTTGGAACATGGATCAAAGGTATTGGTTTATTAAGTTGGCAAATGATGGTTTTTATGGAAAAAATGTTAAATGTTCGGGGCGTGTGGATGGTGCGTGTGTGGGATCCTTCCTGCGTCAGGATGACAATGCCCTACAAGGCGGGCGGGCGGATGAGGCGTGTGTGGGATCCTTCCTGCGTCAGGATGACAATGCTGGGGGCCATTCGCGGACGGATGATGCTGACCTAAAGGCATGGTCGAAATCCATAAAACGCTCCAGGAAGCGGTTCACAGCTCCTCAGTACGTTATTCCGGGGCACTTTGGATGGGAGGGTGATGGTTTGCAGCACACTTTGGAATTGCTTAAAGAATAATGTGTCTATCTCATCGATAGATTATATAAGGGCTAACGTCAAATAAGAGGTAATTTCACCCTGACAAGCATCAGCATTTGGTTTTTTGAGTATTTTTAGCACTACCAAACACCAGAAACACATGTCTATCAAAAAAATTGTTATTGCCATCATCTTTTTACAGGGCACTTATGGCTTTACACAGTCTCGAAGCGAAATCGCACTGCAGATGAGCAAACTCGTAAATGCCTCGAGCTATTCATCAGATATTCAATATTATAATAACAATATGAATGCGGATTGCAGCAAGTTTACGCATTCATTCGACGGCTATATGTCGGTAAGTTTTACACAGACTGAGCATTTCGCACGCACTACTGACAGCTACACCAATATCCCGTGGAAGGATTTCGACTTTGTTGGCGAGGATAAGGTCAGTGGCCGCATTTATGTTTTTTTCACCAACCCGATAATACAGACGCACAAGGTAGTCTTCGGGCCGTACTTCAGGAAAGACCATAGCGACAGCACTACCAACCGCGAGGTCAGGAGCATTTTATTTAACATCCAAAATAACGATGTCGCGCTATTTCATCAGTTGTGCAGGAAATTAAAGCGTATCGATGCTGCCTTACCCGACCAAGTGCCGGTACCGGCTACCAATAGCCTTCCCATTGTTTCCTACTGCCAGAAAATTCTTCCCCCTACAAAAAATGAGGTTGGCAGCATGTTTTTTCGAATCACGGCCGTAGATAAATGTGAACCAGAAGGCTGGCCATCATTCCAATGCGACCTGTACAAGCTTGCAGGCATTGATATTTCGGCCATGTCATCAGAGGACGTAAGGGCAAAAGGACAGCTCGTTGCGGATTATTGGAACAAATACTGCTACAGTTTCAGTTACAAGAGTCATATCGGACAATTGTGGAATTTTGAAACCACCGTGATGGAAACTGCTGAAGATGTGGCTTATGATACAGGTGTATTTTTGTTTATCGGATACAGGCTCAAGGCCAATGTAAACCTGCTGAATCCCTTTACCGGCATGACTTACTACGATAATATTGCCGGTGACTATGGCGAGGAGGAGCATAGCGCAGAACCCAATGTAGAGGAAATTGGACATAAGCTGAATGCGCTAAACCATGCAAAGAAACGCAGCGGATTACCTTCAACATTGATGTTAGACCAGATAAAATATGATGAACCCACACATACTGCGGTCATTGAAGCTGTTGTTTGCAACTCACAAGGAGAAGGTATTTTTGCCGGTCTGAGAGACGATGCGGGACAATTCCTCCTATACATGCACAACATCGGACTCAGGAACTTCGACGAAGTAATATTCTTGTTTGAACATATCTACAACACCAAAATACCATCATCCAAGCTGCCAGAATATAGAAAAACCATCGGTTACAGGAATATGGCGTGGGATTAAATGCAATCCACCCAATCAGAAGCTGCATGCGTGTGATCCTTAACGCGTCAGGATGACAAAGCAGCCTCTGACTTGCCCTTTACCCGCTTACACACGACATAATCATTGCACTTTGCGGCATGTACCGCCTCCCAGATGTTGCGGCCCGTTTTGGCGTATCTGATCAACTTGGCATACAACGCGTTACCCGCCGTGACACGCACTTCCCGAAGCAGCTCGCGGTCACTTTTCTTCAATTTCAGGTCGATGAGCAATACTTCTAGTTCCTGTGCCAACACGTCAATATCATCCACCATGGCGGTAGTGAGTCCCGTTACAGCCAATGCACCGGAATGCGCGCGCGCCTGCTTCGCCACCACCTTTGCCGTGGCGATGAATTGCGCGTCGGTTTGCCTGGAAAGCCGCGCCGTCCCAAAAGCGGCATATTCGGCAGTGCCGGAAGCGAACACGTTTCCAACCCGAACCATCACGCCTTTGATGGCCACAAACAATGCTTTGCGCTTCTTGTTTTTCACTGCGTTGGCCTCCGAAATTTCGGCGACAATTTCACCATCGGATTCAAGGTCGGCAAATGCTGCAGCGTCCACACGCAAGGCTTCGACGTCGTTGGCCGTAATGCCATAGGCGGCAAACGACGTGAGGTCACGAAGCATGAATGCCGCTTTCTCCTGACTGATCGCGACCAGCTGGGCATCGGTAAGGTTGTATTTTCTACGGACCGATTTCTTGTTCATCGCACTAAAATAAAAATTTGTAGGATCAATTCCAAGTTTTTTATCAATGCCAATGCGGACGGAAGGCGCTGTTTGTCAGTCGGATGCATTGTCGTGGCGTTGGGAAGACCACGCGTCACCCGCGGAAGCCTCCGTCTGGTGTTCCGATGGTGTTTTTTGGTATTCCGACGACCAATTGTTGTCGTCCGAAGATTCAACACAGTGTTCAGATGGGTAATTGTCACATACGGAAGCGATGTTTTAGCGTTTGGATGGCCAATTGTGACTAAAGACAGCCCTGCCGAATGCCTTTTCTACCCTTTTAACTGCGTTGCCGCTGCTTTTCGGCAGTAATTAAGGGTGAATTATAAAAAGGACCGTACTTAGGAATCCCTGCGAAACTTCCTGATGATCCTGCCAGCCACATATTTCCCGCTCTCGAGTGCTGCTTCGACCGTCGCCGTCTCAAATGTGGGGTCAAAGGCTTCTCCCGCAAAGAAAATCGTGTCTTCGATGCCCTTATTGAGCTGTTTTACCGCCTTCCTGCTTTCGGGTTTTGGCCACGAATAGCCGCCACGCGACGGCGATTGTGCATTGTAACGGAACACGGCCGCAGTCCGGAAATGCAATTGGGTTTCGGGAAAGGCTTCCAGCAGTGTCTCCAGGGAAATGTTGATGAGCGCTTCATCTGAAAAAGCATCGTAATGGGAGACGCAATCATTGCCAATCCATCCGGTCAATACCGGGACGTGCTGGTCGAGCTGTGTCCAGAACGTGAATCCTTTTTCGGCAAACAGGAAGCCGAGTTCCGGCAGTTCCTGCTCCCAAAACGGCTGGTCAAATTCGAATAACAGTTTGATCACGGCGCCAAAACCAATCCGTTGGAATTGCGGCAGCAGTTCTGGAATTTCGGGAGCAAATTTTATGTCTTCGGATTGCAAGCAACCCAATGAGGAAGTGATGATTACGATATCATTTTCAAATGATTGGTTTAAGGTATGTACCACTGCCCTGCCACGTTCCCAGCGGATGGATTTTACCGTTTCGTTGAAGATTATTTTGCAGCCACCAGCCGCTGCTTTGTTGTACAGGAATTCCAACAAAGGCTGGTATCCCGTGACCGGGCGGTATTGGGTTTCTTCAGACAGCCATTCTGCTTTCAGCGACAGCAAACTCACTTCGGCGGGGTCCGCGAGGTCGAGTCCCTGCGCCATCTGCTGCACTTCGTCGCGCAGCAAACGGTATTTCTTACCGGGGAAATGCCTGCCGAGGAACGCATCAAGTGTGGTATCGGCTTCAAGTGCCTCCAGGAGCGCATAAAACTGGCCCCACGCCTTGCTCCTGCCGAAGCCGTGTACGATTTTACCATTGCCGATGCGGTGCATGTTCATCGAAGCGGTCGTTGTGGCCAACTGCGCCCTTTTCAGCAGCTTTAAAGTCAGCGGAAGGTGCCCGTGGATGAATTCGGCGCCTGCCTCCACGGCATTCACGAACCCTTCCGGCACATAAGTGTGGATGCGCCCCCCGATGCGTTCCTGCTGCTCGAGTACCGTTACCGAAAAACCTTTTTTGGAGAGCATATTGGCGGCCATAATGCCTGCCGCACCGGCGCCTACGATCATAATTTTCATGGCCATTGTTTTTCCTAAAGTAAAGAATCAATAGCAATATCCGATGGTCCGCTGCGGAATTTTTTAACCTTTAAGCCGGAAGCGAAAAATAGAAGGTACTGCCCATCCCGAGGGCGCTTTCGACCCCAATGGTGCCGTTTTGCGCTTCGATGAACTCTTTGCTGATGGCCAGTCCGAGTCCGGTGCCTGTTTTTGGGCTTCCCGGAATCTGGAAATACTTGTCGAATACCCGCGCCTGGTAGCGCGTATCGATGCCTTTGCCTTTGTCAGCCAGAT
>NZ_NKJE01000040.1:0-3337 GCF_002256285.1 Flavobacterium sp. BFFFF1
AGCAACTCAGCAACTCAGCAACTCAGCAACTCAGCAACTCAGCAACTCAGCAACTCAGCAACTCACTCCTCTTTCTTAACAACTTTCCGTGCCACTTCAATCTTAAATTTTCTGCCCTTCATTTTTTCGTCGCGGATATTGGAAAGCAGGTGGCTGACTTTGGCAAACTTCACTGCGGCAAAGGAAATAAAGTCCTTGACTTCAATCAATCCCAAATCGCCTTTCTCGAGTTTTCCTTTTTGGGAAAAGAAGCCCACGATGTCAATCTTGTTCAGTTTGTTTTTCTTGCCACCACTGATGTAAATCGTTTGGAATTCCGGCGGCTTGGGTAAGGTTGTGGCATGGGCTACTTTTAAAACGGGCATACCATAGTCGATGTATTCCTGCTTTTTTTCGCTTTCGTGTGTAATGATGTAGGCAGTTCCCGAAGCCTGCATCCTTGCCGTTCTTCCATTTCGATGGGTGAACTCGTCTTCCTTCGAGGGTAAATGATAATGGATGACATGCTTCATTTCCGGAATATCCAGACCTCTAGCGGCCAAATCGGTGGTAACGAGATAGGTTACGCTGCCATTCCTGAACTGAATTAACGCCCGTTCCCGTTCCTCCTGATCCATTCCGCCGTGATAGTATGTGGCATAAATCCCTTTTTCATTTAAGGTGTCGCTAATGCGTTCGGCAGCATCCCTGTGGTTACAGAATATCAGTGCCGATTGCGATTTCAGCGAACAAATCAGATGATACAGGGTTCCGATTTTATCTTTCTCGCTGGAAACGACCATTTTCATGGCAAGGTTAACTTTTTCGGCTTCAGTCGGAATAAAATCTAAAATGGTTGGATTTACAACCTTTGTATACTTTGGAATTTCAATGCCTGCAGTGGCCGATACCAGTATCCTTTTGTTGAGTTTGGACAATTTGCTGATAATAAAGGACATTTCTTCATGGAATCCCAGTTGCAGTGACTTATCAAATTCATCCAAAACCAACGTTTGGATGCGGTCAGTTTTGAAAGTACCGCGATCAATATGATCGGCTATTCTACCGGGTGTTCCAATCAAGATAGCGGGTGGATTCGATAGGTTCTTAATTTCAGTGTCTATGGAATGCCCGCCGTAACAAACATTTACTTTATAAGTAGTACCCATCTTTTTCCAGACTTGTTCAATCTGCAGTCCCAATTCCCTTGAAGGCAGGATAATTAAGCATTGCACGCCGGCCACATACTCATCCAATAGTTCTAAAATGGGTAGTAAATAGGCGAGCGTTTTCCCGGAACCTGTTGGCGAAAGCAACAAAACGTTATGGTCATTGACTATAGTTTCCTGTGCGGCAAGCTGCATGTCATTTAAGCGGTCGATGCCTAAATTCAGCAGTACATTATTGGAATGGTGCGGATTTATCATTTGGCAAAGATAACAGATAAGAGGTCAGTGGCCGGCATTGCGCAGTCAGAATAAAAACCAAACACGTAAAACAGGGGGCGCTATCTTAACAGTTTTTCTTCTTCAAACAGCAATTTGATATTCTCATAAGAATTCTTCAGTGCTTCGGTAACCTCGTCAGGATTCAGCCAGGCTACTTTTTCAATGCCTTCTTCGAGTTGTGGCAGTAATGCGCCATCATAGGAGCTTCGCATTTCAAACCAATGGGTAATTTTGAGCTTGTAGCGTCCATTGCGCTTAAAAATATGGTAGGTCTTCTGTAGTTTGTCAGTGATGACGAGTTTTCCGACACCCGTTTCTTCCTCGACTTCACGCAATGCGGTGTATTCAATTTCCTCGCCTTTTTCAATACCGCCTTTGGGCAGGTCCCATTTGCCATTGCGGAAAATGAACAGTACTTCGTCTTTTTTATTGTAAACGATTCCTCCACCGGCTTTCTGGACCGGCATTTTGGATTTAAGGGTTTTCATGATTTCCTTTTCATCCGGATGGTACAAATAGGCCTTCTGAATTTTATTCTGGAATATTTTGGTAATAACCTTCTTTATATCAGCGCTTTCCAGCAAAAACAGCTGAAAATCGGTCTCTTTCACGATTTCATTTGTGAGGAAAAGCGGTTTGTCGTTTACAAAAACTTTATACATTTGTAATATGATTTTTAATAAAGATACAGCCAGTAAAACAGCCGAATTGCTTTTACAAATAAATGCAATTAAATTGAATCCAGGAAATCCTTTTACATGGGCATCGGGATGGAAGTCGCCAATTTACTGTGACAACAGGATTACACTGTCGTTTCCGCCGATTCGGAATTACCTCAAGGAAGAGTTTGCGAAGAACATCGAAAAGCAGTTTGGAAAGCCGGACGTGATTGCAGGCGTAGCCACAGGGGCGATCGGGATCGGGCTGCTTGTCGCCGAAGCGTTGGCACTGCCATTCGTGTATGTCAGGCCGGAACCGAAAAAGCATGGTCGGCTGAACCAGATTGAAGGATTTTTGCAGAAAGGACAAAATGTTGTCGTCATCGAGGATTTGATCAGTACCGGGAACAGCAGCTTAATGGCAGTTGAAGCCCTTAAAGAAGCCGGAGCGAATGTGAAGGGCATGGCCGCTATTTTCAGCTATGGATTTGATGTTGCCAGTAAAAACTTTAAGGCAGCGAACATCGATTTATACACGCTGAGCAATTATGAAAATCTGTTGCCTTTGGCTGTAGCCAAAAAATACATCACTGAAGCCGAAGAGCAAACCCTGATCGAGTGGAGGCTAAGCCCTTCTACGTGGGGAATAGAAGTTTAATCAGTACTTTTTCCATAACCCAACACCTAAAAACCCAACACCCAGATATGAATCTCGAAAGCCCAAAAGTTACCGTAGAAAAATCGGCCGAATATGTATTTGATGCCTTATCGCAGGTCAGTAATTTCGAAAAACTGATGCCTGACAGCATTTCTAAATTTGAAGTTTTAGACGCTGATTCGTTTATTTTCGGGCTGAAAGGCATGCCGGAAATAAAGCTGAGAATGAAAGAAAAAACGCCGGTAAGCGGGTTGGTTTTGGGCGCTGCCAGCGACAAGCTTCCCTTCACGCTTAAAGCGAAAATTGATGCTGTATCAGACCACACTGCCGATGTACAATTGTTTTTTGAAGGCGAATTTAATGCGATGATGGCCATGATGGTGAAAGGGCCTATCAGCAAGTTTATTGAAACGCTGGCGCAGAATATGCATAAGTTGTAATTTAGCGAACAGCGAACAGCTAATAAAGCATCGAAATTTCCTTAATCCCGAAGTGTTTTTCACTATCGTGTTCCAAGAATAGCTGAAGCCTTCCATCAGCCGTTACCCCATGGACCATTCCCATAAAGCGATTTCCGTCAGCATCTTCAAACG
>NZ_NKJE01000040.1:3347-21413 GCF_002256285.1 Flavobacterium sp. BFFFF1
CTGGGGGTATTTTTGCGGAAGAGTTGGCTATTGTAGTCTTCCCAGATTGATTCAGGATGAAATTGTAGGATGCTCACTTTATCCATGATGGCGTTCACAATCGCTTCCAGGATTTCATTTTTATCGAGTATCTTCCCTGTGGCAAGAAACAAAGAAGAGGCTTTAGGCAGGTTTTGGAATTCCGTTTGGTTCACATTCAATCCGATCCCGACGATAGATACAATCTTTCCGTCACTCCTGATGCTGTTTTCAATGAGTATGCCACCGATTTTCTTATTGGCTGACAATATGTCGTTAGGCCATTTTATGGAAAGTTCAGGAATATCATACGTTTTTAAAGCTTGCGTTATGGCAGTGGCGACCACAGCATTTAACAGGAATATTTGGTTGATTTCAGACAAGGCCTCTTTAATCAAAAGGCTCATAATTAGATTTTTACCCGGCTCCGTAAGCCAGGTTGTGCCCATTTGCCCCCTTCCTTTCGTCTGCGTTTCAGCACTGACAACGGTAAAATTTTCAGGGTTGCTTCCTGCACAGAGATCCTTCAGGTAATCGTTGGTTGAGTCTATGGCACTGAGTTTGATAATATGCATCGCACCGGGATTAGAAGTGATATTTAAACTTCTGTTAAGGTTCAAAAGTAAAAACAAAAATTGGTAACTTTGCAAACTTATATTAAAATAGTAAATGGCAAAAAAAACTGTAAATAACGATGCGCTGCTGGCACTCATCATTAAAGGAATAGAAGAAGTTAAAGGTAATGACATCGACATCCTGGACTTAAGGGAAATTGACAATTCGGCTTGTGACTATTTCATCATCTGTAACGGAAATTCGAACACACAGGTTAACGCAATTGTAAATTCTGTCCAGAAAACAGTTTCCAAAGAGCTAAAAGACAAACCCTGGCACGTGGAAGGCGCTGAAAACGCGGAGTGGGTATTGATGGACTACGTCAATATCGTCGTACATGTGTTCCAAAAGCCGGTCAGGGAATACTACAATATCGAAAGCCTTTGGGGTGATGCCAAAATCACAACCATCCAGAATAAATACTAAAAAAGCAATCATCATTCATGTCTAAAGATAATATCCCCAATCCAAAAAAGAACAGGTTGAATCCTATGTGGATATACCTGTCGGTTGTAGCAGTTATTGCCTTCGTATATTTTACAGGCGACAACACGCTCAAAGATCCTTCGAAAATCTCCACTTCGGCGTTTAATGAATTCCTCGAGAAGGGATTGATCTCCAAGGTAATCATAAACAATACTGAAGCTGAGGTTTACCTAAACGACCAGGCGCTGAAGGACAAGTATTTTGCAAAAGTGGCTAAGGACGTGTTTGGAAACCCCAATAAAGGGCCACATTTCTTCCTTGATGATATTGGAAATGATGAGTTGTTCCAGAAGAAAATTGAAGCAGCATTGGCAGAAAAGAAGATTAAGGATTTTAACTTTGTCCCTAAGAGCAACCTGATCGACATTTTTACGATGTTGCTGCCGGTCATCATCATCATTGCATTCTGGATTTTTATGATGCGGAGGATGTCAGGCGGTGGTGCAGGCGGCGGCGGGCAAATATTCAACATCGGCAAATCAAAAGCCAAGCTTTTTGACGAAAAAACAGATATTAAAACCACGTTCAAAGACGTAGCCGGATTGGAAGGCGCGAAAGAGGAGATTCAGGAAATCGTTGATTTCCTTAAAAATCCGGAGCGTTACACGAATCTTGGGGGTAAAATTCCAAAAGGGGCGTTGCTCGTGGGCCCTCCGGGAACAGGAAAAACATTATTGGCGAAAGCTGTCGCAGGCGAAGCAAAAGTTCCATTCTTCTCCTTGTCTGGCTCTGATTTTGTCGAGATGTTCGTCGGAGTGGGAGCATCCCGTGTCAGGGACTTGTTCAAGCAGGCCAAAGAAAAATCACCTGCGATTATTTTCATTGACGAAATTGATGCAGTTGGTCGTGCCCGTGGAAAGAATAACTTTTCGGGAGGCAACGACGAACGCGAAAATACATTGAACCAGTTGCTTACGGAAATGGATGGTTTCGGTACTAATTCGAACGTTATCGTTCTGGCAGCAACCAACCGCTCTGACGTGTTGGATAAGGCACTGATGCGTGCCGGACGTTTTGACAGGCAGATATTTGTGGACCTTCCGGACATCAGGGAACGAAAAGAAATTTTTGAAGTGCACCTGGCGCCACTTAAAAAGGTGGAAAACCTCGATACTGACTTTCTTGCGAAACAAACACCAGGATTCTCAGGCGCTGATATTGCCAATGTTTGTAATGAAGCGGCGTTAATTGCGGCACGGAAAAACAAAGCCGCCGTGGACAAACAGGATTTCCTTGATGCGGTAGACCGGATTGTTGGTGGACTTGAGAAAAAGAATAAAATCATTACCGCCGACGAGAAGAAGGCCATCGCCATCCATGAAGCCGGTCATGCTACCGTGAGCTGGATGCTGGAACACGCCGCCCCATTGGTGAAGGTGACAATCGTTCCAAGAGGCCAAAGCCTTGGTGCGGCCTGGTATCTTCCGGAAGAACGACAAATTGTCCGACCAGACCAAATGCTGGATGAAATGTGTGCTACTATGGGCGGAAGGGCAGCAGAGCATGTTACTTTTGGCAGGATTTCGACCGGCGCCTTAAGCGATCTTGAAAAAGTGACGAAACAGGCGAGGGCGATGGTAACCATTTACGGTTTAAATAATAAAATCGGGAATGTGACTTACTATGATTCTTCGGGACAAAATGAATATAATTTCTCCAAGCCGTATTCGGAGGAGACGGCTAAAGTGATTGACCAGGAAATTTCAATCCTGATTGAGAGCCAATATCAACGTGCGATTCAATTGTTAGAGGATAACAAAGACAAGCTGAACCAGTTGGCAGATATTCTGATTGATAAGGAGGTCATTTTTAAAGACGACCTGGAGCATATTTTCGGAAGAAGGCCTTTCGATAAAAACCTGCAGGAGGAAACCGCACTATAAAATAAGTTCAATTTTTATAAAAATCTTAATTCAAAAAACCGTTTGAATTAAGATTTTTTTATCTTTGATAAATTACACACCATATTTTAGTTTTTCAATAATTTATATGAGTCTTTTTAGAAAATTTTTTGGAACAGGGAATGATGCTTCAGATGAAGACAAAGAAAATGATTTAAATGCATTTCCTACTGCCAACCTGCCTATGGATGAGCAGTTTACAATAAATTTCAGGAAGAATGGCGGTAAGTTTCTATATTGTGAGAACCTCTCAGAGGTCAAAACCCACTTTGAAGATATTCTTGAAGAAAATGACTGGTTTGAAAGCGATGCGATGTGTTACGAGCCAAAGCTATACAGCATGCTCGAAGAGAACAAATTAAACTACAAGAACCCACTCAACCCTAAGTTTTTACTGGCAAGTTGCGAAAACCTGATTGCCGATGAAGGATCAGTGCTTTTTTCATCCAATCAGATTAAACAGCATAAACCGCAGGAACTGCCTGCCAATATCGTAATCATTGCGACCACGAGCCAGATCATAGACAACAAGAGTGATGGCCTGCGTGAAATAAAAAAGCGCTACGAAAAGGATTACCCCACAAATATTACCACGATCAAATATTTCGAAAAAGCAAAAGACGAGGATTTCCTGCATTATGGAAGTGTCGCCAAAAATCTCTATTTACTGCTTTTAGAAGATCTTTAAGATGAATGAAACGCTTAAGAGGGGAATCTCCGGTACCGTTTATATTGTTCTGCTGATAGTTTCTATTTTTTATTCCACCGAAAGTTTTTTTGCCTTGTTTGGCCTTTTCCTGTTGATTGCCGTTTATGAATTCTGCAGTCTGGTGCACATCAATAAAGTTTTCCCGCTGCTGTTCGCGATCACTTTTTATGCGTACAGTACGTATTTGCTGTTTAACAAAATTGATGTCAGGACCATAGACCTGGTCTTCCTGGGAATCACAATATTGGTTTCGTTAAAAGCGATGGTTTTTTTGTTCAGTAAAACGCAGGAATCGGTGAGTACATTCTCAAAATACATCTACCTTCTGGGCTACATTATCCTTCCTTTTATCGCCATAACAAAGATTACCGCACTGGGACAATTCAATAGCCACAGCGCCTATACACTAAAAACATACAGCCCGAAAATTATGTTGGGGGTTTTTATTATCATCTGGACGAATGACACCTTTGCCTATATCGTCGGAAAATCTATCGGGAAGCACAAATTATTTGAACGAATTTCTCCAAAGAAAACCATTGAAGGATTTCTCGGAGGCGTTTTGTTTGCCGTGTTGGCGGGATACCTGATTTCGCGGTTTTACATTGCTCCAAGCCCCATCCATCTGCAAAAGTCCATTATCATTTGGGCGATTACGGCATTTGTCGTGAGCGTATTTGGTACAATTGGCGATTTGGTGGAATCAAAGTTTAAGCGCATTGCCGGCGTAAAAGACAGTGGAAAAATTATGCCTGGGCACGGAGGTATATTAGATCGCTTAGATAGTGTTATATTTGCGGCACCATTCATATTTTTATTTTATCAGATTTTAAACTTGTTATAATATGGCATTCGTTAGTTTTCATAAAGAGGGAGCAAAAATTATTTTAATTTCCTGCGCAATTACGGTAGGGATTGTTTTGCTGGCTGACCAGTTTATCCCGGAGCTTTGGATCAAGAAAACCCTCCAGATCGCTGCGCTTTTGTTCCTGATAATTATCCTTCAGTTCTTCAGGAATCCAAAGCGGCTCCTGGTAGTCAACAACAATCATGTCATTGCACCGGTTGATGGAAAAGTTGTTGTGATCGAAGAAGTTTATGAAAGTGAATATTTCAAAGACAACCGCATGCAGGTGTCGATTTTTATGTCGCCTATTAATGTGCACGTGACACGTTTTCCGGTCAGTGGAAAAGTAAAGTTCAGCAAGTATCATCCAGGCAAGTTCCTGGTAGCGTGGCATCCGAAAGCAAGCGAAGAAAACGAGCGCACCACGATAGTCGTCGAAAATAAGGTATTCGGAGAAGTATTGTACCGCCAGATTGCCGGTGCATTGGCGAAACGCATTGTCAATTATGCTGAGGACGGAATGGATGTGGTGCAGGGCGAAGACGCTGGATTTATCAAATTCGGGTCGCGTGTTGACCTATTCCTGCCGCTCGGATCAAAGATCGAAGTGAAGCTTAACCAGAAAGCAGTGGGAAATAAAACAATCATCGCCAGTAAATAATGGACTTTGAAGATTTAGATAAGCGCTTTGAAGAAGCTGTTGAGATTGCCGAACAAATGACCCAGGCCTCACTGCCTCAGGACGTGCAGCTCAGGCTGTATGCATTTTATAAACAGGCCACTTTCGGTACGATAGACACCCGAAGCAATGCTAACTTTGACCTGCGGAACGCGTTTAAGACGAATGCCTGGATGCAGATATCCCATCTCACGCCCGACGAAGCGAAAGAAGCTTACATAGAACTTATTCACGCACTGAAAAAGTAATGTTATGAAATTACGCTATTGGGTTCCAACGTTTATTTTTACGCTCTTCTTGTTTTCATGCAACGAAAAGAAACTGCATGAAGTACAGGTACCTTTACCGGAAAATGAAGTCAAAGCCGCCATGGGAGATCCCTCAGATGTAAAAGCGGAGGAAGGCGCTTTCGAAATGGCAAAGCTGCCTTATGCCTACAATGCACTTTCACCCAGTATTGACGCGCGCACCATGGAACTTCACTACTCAAAACATTACCTGACGTATACCAACAATTTAAATAAGGCGGTTGCAAACACCGAGTTTGAGAAACTGCCCATAGAAGATATTCTTAAGAAAGCAACTACCGATAATATGCCTTTGCGAAACAACGCTGGAGGCTACTACAACCATACCCTGTTCTGGGAAAGCATGTCAGCCAAAGGAGGTGGGCAGCCAAAAGATACACTCGCACTTGCCATTGCCGCCGATTTCGGTTCGTTTGAAAACTTCCGGTCCCAATTCGAACAAGCGGCGTCTGAGCAATTTGGATCCGGTTGGGCATGGCTTCTTGTAGACCAAACCGGAAAACTCCAGGTTAACAGTACGCCAAACCAGGACAATCCGCTAATGCCGGGCGTATTGCTGTCAGGAACACCTATCCTGGGGCTGGACGTTTGGGAACACGCCTATTACATTCAGTACCAATACAAGCGGAAAAATTATATCAATGCTTTTTTTAATGTCATCAATTGGCAGAAAATAAGCGATCGGTACGAGGAAGCGCTTGCTAAAAAATAGAAATTTTCCAATGAAATGTTTAACGTTGATCTTCTGCTTCTTTGCAGCGTCGGTGGGCTGCGCCCAGGTTTCCTTTTCACCATTCATTGAAATTCCAACTGGTTCGTGGCCGGAAGTGGTGTGTATTGGCGATGTGAATAATGACGGACGGAATGATATCGTGATGGGGATGGCCAGTTATGCCAGCAGCGCAAATGATTATACAATACTCGTTTTTAAACAGGATGCAGCAGGCAATTTAGGCACACCCGTAAAATACCCGTACTTATCGGGTTCCTCAGAAATTGAATGCATGGACATCGCAGACATGAACAACGATGGGCTACAGGACATTGTGATTGGGTATGGGACTAAAATTGGGATTTTCTACCAGAACAGCGAAGGCACCCTGAATACGATTTCGGAAATACCGGTAACCAGTTTGGTCAAAAGCCTTAAGGTCGGCGATCTCAATAACGATGGTATTAACGATATTGGCATCGCATATTATGGCAGCAATATAGCCACTTTGATCCAGTCGGAAACAGGAACATTCGCGCATTCCTTGCGTTTTTGTACCACAGCTTATGATACCGAGATCCATATCGGCGACATGAATGGTGATGGTAAAAATGACGTCGTCGTGAAGTCCTTCGATGCCGTCCACGTACTGTTGCAGAATACTTTTGGAACGCTGGACCAACCGGTTACCTACGGTAGTGGAGACAGCTCTTGGATCAATGGTATCGCCACCGGGGATTTGGATAACGATGGAAAGGATGACATTGTGGCATCAAAGGGCGGAAATTCCCCCTCTTCCAAAATTGTGATTTGGAAGCAGGACCCGGGCACGCAGTTGTTCAGCAATCCCAGCTTACTTTCAGCCTATGATATTCCGGAACCAATCGAAGTAGCGGATTTAAACAATGATGGCAGGAATGAAATTATTACCGCGCATGGCGGTTGGATGAGCCTCAGCTGTTACGAACAAGGTCTGTCCGGGCAATATGGTCCCTACTATGATTATCCATTGCCTTATGCTTCCCATTACAACAGGCAGGGGCTTGCGCTTGGCGATTTCAATAACGATGGTTTAAAAGACGTCGCTATCGCAGATTACAACCATGGACTTGTGATGTTGTACAACATATCGGAATCTTTGTCTACGCAAGGACCTCAGCAAATGTCGGAGCCGGTAGTTTTCCCTAATCCGGTCGTCGATGTGCTGCATATTGATTTCAGCAATGCGGTAACAAGCGGCGAAACCAGAATAACCATTTTTAATGGACTGGGCGCGCAAATGAAAATGGTTTTGAAGTCCACTGAATCAGAACGACTCGACATGAGTAATTTTGCTTCAGGGATATATTACCTGAAAATAGAGGATTCAGACAGCTCAATAACAAAAAAGATAATCAAACGATAAAAAAAAATCCCGGAATGAAATCCGGGATTATTTTTTATTTCAGACTCGCCAAACTTTGCTCAATCGTAGCAATTTTTGCCAAAGCATCTGCTTCTTTCTTACGCTCAATCTCAATGACTTTCTCTGGCGCGCCGCTCACGAACTTTTCGTTCGATAACTTGCCCTGCACGGATCTCAAAAAGCCCTTGTTGTATTCCAATTCTTCCGAAAGCTTTTTAATCTCTGCTTCGACGTCGATATTGCCGGTAATTGGCACAAAATATTCATTTGATTTGACACGGAACGACAACGCACCGTCAACCTTCTCCGCAACATACTCCAGATTGTCAATGTTTCCAAGTTTTGATATTACCGCATCAAAATAGGTGGATGCATTGTCGTTATTGATCGCCTTCAATGCAATGGCATCGCGAAACGGAATGTTTTTCTCCTTACGAATCGTACGAACTGCCGAAATTACTTCCATAGCATGTTCAAAATCGGCAATCAAATTCGGATCAAATGACTTGATTTCCGGCCACTCGGATACGATCAACGCTTCATCAACACTTCGTGTCGCGATCAACTGCCAGATTTCCTCAGTAAGGAATGGCATAAAAGGATGCAGCAGTTTCATATTGTTTTCAAGCATCGCAATGGCTTTCGCAAATGTCACCCTGTCAATCGGTTGTTGGTACGCCGGTTTAATCATCTCAAGGAACCACGAACAGAAATCGTCCCAAACCAATTTGTAAATCGCCATCAACGCGTCAGAAATGCGGTACTTTTCGAAATGGTCTTCGATTTCCGCCAAAGTCTGCTGGAGCTTTGACTCATACCATTCAATCGCTACTTTTGAAGACTCGGGTTGCGGGATATCGGCTACTTCCCAGCCTTTTATCAGGCGGAAAGCATTCCATATTTTGTGTGTAAACGCTTTACCCTGGTTGCACAATTCTTCGTCGAAAAGAATGTCATTACCTGCAGAGGCACTTAACAACAACCCGATACGTACACCGTCAGCACCAAATTTCTTAATCAGATCCAATGGGTCAGGGGAGTTCCCTAATGACTTGGACATTTTGCGTCTTTGGCTGTCGCGAACCAACCCCGTGAGGTATACATTCGTAAAAGGTTTCGCTCCGGCATATTCATACCCTGCAATAATCATCCGCGCTACCCAGAAGAAAAGGATATCCGGACCGGTTACCAAATCGTTTGTGGGATAGTAATATTTAAAGTCCTTGTTTTCAGGCTCCATAATGCCTCCGAATACCGCCATGGGCCATAACCATGAAGAGAACCACGTATCGAGTGCATCAACGTCCTGTGTTAAATCAGTGGACAGCAGGCTTTCATTTTTTGTTTTGGCTTTCGCCAATGCCAATGCGTCCTGCGCATTTTCAGCAACGACAAAGTCTTCTTTGCCGGGTCCATAATAATACGCCGGAATTTGCTGCCCCCACCACAGTTGTCGTGAAATGTTCCAGTCGCGGATATTTTCAAGCCAATGCCTGTAAGTAGATTCAAATTTCTTTGGATACAGTTTGATTTCGTGATCCTCCAATACCGATTTTATGGCTGGTTTGACCAATTCTTCCATTTTCAGGAACCATTGATCGGATAAACGCGGTTCAATGACCGCTTTTGTCCTTTCGGAAGTTCCTACTTTATTGACGTGATTTTCAGTTTTCGCCAAATCGCCATTTTCTTCCAGTTCTTTTACAATTTCGGTGCGGACCACAAAACGGTCTTTCCCTTCATAATGCAGACCGAAGGAATTCAGCGACGCATCCTCATTAAAAATATCAATGATTTCAAGTTGGTGCTTTTCTCCCAAGGTTTTGTCGTTCATGTCGTGTGCGGGCGTCACCTTCAGGCAGCCGGTACCGAACTCAATGTCAACGTATTCATCCTCGATGATGGGAACCACGCGCCCACAAATCGGTACAATGGCCTTTTTTCCTTTCAGGTGGGAAAAACGCTCATCGTTTGGATTGATACATATGGCTGTATCTCCAAATATTGTCTCAGGCCGTGTCGTCGCTACCGTGAGAAAATCATTGCTGCCTTCAATCTTATATTTAAGGAAGTACAATTTCCCCTGTTGTTCTTCGTAGATAACCTCTTCATCAGAAAGCGTGGTTTTTGCTTCCGGATCCCAGTTTACCATACGGAAGCCACGATAAATCAGGCCTTTGTTGTATAAATCAACAAAAGAGCGGATGACGGATGCCGACATGTCAGGATCCATCGTAAACTTTGTACGATCCCAGTCACAGGAAGCGCCAAGTTTCTTCAACTGTTCCAGGATCACACCGCCATATTTGTCGGTCCATTCCCAGGCATGCGCGAGGAATTCTTCGCGTGATAAATCATTTTTACTGATGCCTTCCGCTTTCAATTTGGCCACTACTTTTGCCTCGGTAGCAATCGAAGCGTGATCCGTACCCGGTACCCAGCAGGCATTGAAACCTTTAAGGCGCGCGCGTCGAATCAGTACATCCTGGATCGTATTGTTCAGCATGTGCCCCATATGGAGTACGCCGGTAACGTTCGGCGGTGGGATCACAATCGTGTAAGGGGTCCGGTGGTCGGGCTCTGAATGGAAATAGTTGTGCGCCATCCAGTAGGCGTACCATTTGTCTTCAATGGTTTTGGCGTCAAATTGCGTTGGAATTGTCATATAGTCTTGGTTTGCCAATATGGCATTTATTTCGGGTTATTGTTGTTGCGGCAAAATATCCTGTGGTACTGGTGCGTTTTAGCCCTGATGATCCCGAAACTTCGGGAGGCATCTCCCGGTTTAGACAAACAAGGCGTTTTGCCGTAGTTTTTCTAAATAGGGAATACAGCTTACAGCAGGAACAGCTCCAAAAGAAAAAAAATCTTCGGTACGGTTTTTGCAATAGTTTGCAAAATTAAATAAATAGCGTGGGATAAAAAATTAAGGTTTAATTATTTGTACATTAATCAAAAGAAATTAAATTTACGAACCCAAATAAAAATTTACAAAATGAAAAGAATATTATTTTTAATGGTTTTCAGCGTGTTCTCTGCAGCTGGTTTTTCTCAGGCGGGGCCTAAGATTGAGTTCATGGCCAAAGACAACACAATCGACTACGGGACCGTTTCCAAGGAATCTGACAGTGGCATCAGGAGTTTTGAGTTTAAAAATACCGGCGATGCGCCATTAATAATTACCAATGTACAATCTACCTGTGGCTGCACCGTACCGTCAAAACCTACTGAGCCGATTCAACCCGGCAAAACAGGAAAGATTGATGTGAAGTACAATATGAATCCCGGAGCCATCCGTAAAACAATTACGGTAGAATCGAACGCCGTGAACGTTGAAGGCGGAAAGATCGCGCTAAAGATTAAAGGCGAAGTGATTGCAAAAAAAGAAGTGAATTTATTGGAAAAGAAAAAGTCGATTATGGAAAAGTAATCACCGTTGATATATTTTTGAACCGCCCCGTAAAGGCGGTTTTGTTATTTTAGTTCGAAACGATTAATATTTCCACCCTGCGGTTTTCATCTTCTTCCTGTACGCTTTTTTCCGGTACGGGATGCATCGGACGCGTGATGCCATAGCCTTTATAAGAAAGCCGCTCCCGATTGACTTTATTACGCACCAGATAAGCATAGACTGCCTTGGCACGCTTTGTTGAAACGTCATTCACATCGCCATTGGTCTGGCAGCAAATGTGTCCCTGTATTTCTATCTGGAGTTTCGGATTGTCTTCCATAATGCAAAGCAGCTCGGCAAGCACCGGTTTCGACTTCGGAACTACAGCGTCCGAATTGTTTAAAAAATTGATGTTCTCCAATTTAATCAGGTCGCCTGGTTTCGAAGATTTGACCTGTTCCGTCAGTGTCTGGTAAGCCGTTTTCGGCACTTGTACAGGCGTTACCGGCTTTTTGGGGATGTAGGAAATGGTCACTTTCCGGTTTTCCGATTGTACTTTTGACTGGATGAAATCTTCCCCGAAACCCTTTGTTTCATAGCCTGCAGCCACCAAAACCTTATTGCTGATCAGGTAATTGTATACCTGGTTTACCCGTTTCATGGAAAGGGTATCATTGTACCCGTTGGCTCCTTTCCAATCACAATACCCATAAATTTTAGTGACTTCAATTTCCTTGTTTGCAGCCAACCATTCATCCAGTTTGGCCTGTGCAGCAGGATTGAGATCAAATTTGTTAAAGTCAAAAAATACTTCAAGCTGTTGCTGTGCGTCCGCTTTCGAAAATACAGCTGCAATGAGCAATAGGCAATAGTAAATAGTAGTTTTCATCAGTTGGAAATGATTTCTATTTCAACACGGCGGTTTGCGGCACGTTCTGCTTCGTTCTTTTCCGGAATGGGAAATAAGGGATCATTTGTCCCAAGTCCCTTATAGGAAAGACGCGCCTTATCAATGTCATATGCGGTCAGGAAATTGTAGATGGCCTTGGCGCGCTTGGTAGACAGGTCCTGCTTGTCTGAAGGCATGCAGCATAAATGCCCCTGAATCTGGATCTTCAAATCCGGGTTCCTGCGCAACACGAGTAACAGCTCAAACATTTTGGGTACGGACTCCGGGACAACGATAAACGTGTTAATGCGGAAGTTCAGGTTTTCAATGGGCAACTTGTCACCGGGCTTCGCCAAATTTACCTTTTGCATAAACACCGTGTCCAGTTTCATCGTGGTCTGTGTGCCGTTGGGATTGTCAAGCGTCATGGTTTCCGGGAATTTTATGGGCGCCCGCACTTTCGGCTTTTCCGGAATGGCTTGTGGTTTTAGGCCAAGTATCTCATCTTCCCGCGACAGATCCTTTGGCAGCAGGTAATAAATCGTAACCTTTCGGTTTTCCGATTTGAGGTGAGAAGACTGGAATTTTTCACCGAAACTTCTCGTCTTGAAATCGTCACGGATTTTTATCTTGTCTTTTAAGATGCCAACAATAAAATCGACACGTTTTTTCGCCAGTGTATCATTAAACCCATTCGTGCCATCTTCGTCAGTATATCCGTTTACCGCGACAATTTTAGACTCCTTGTTGGCGGCAATCCAATCGTTGAGGCGGGCGTCTTCTTTTTTGCTTGTGCTGAATTTGTTGCTGTCAAAATAGACAGAAAAGGATTCCTGCGCCTGCGATGCGGCAGCACATAGAAAGAAAAAGGCAGATAATAAGGATAATTTCATGTCAGGAATAATATTCACGAATTTACTGATTTTTTAATCGCATCATAATTAATTGGAACGGTAATATCCATTGAATTCATATATTTGGGACTTAAAATCCAACTTATGAGAAAAAATTTACTAATCACATTGCTCTTTTGTGGAGGCTTTTGCCATGCACAATCGGTCATACAAAGCATTAATTCCGGAAGTGTCATTTCGGCCAGTACTTCCATCGGTGTGGGGGAGATTGTAGTCATTCCGCAGAACCAAAACCAGTCTGCTACCGGACTGATCGGCGTATTGGCACAGGTAAACCAGCAATTTCTGGAAGTGCCGTCCCTTCAATTGTCAGACAGGATTACGGTATACCCGAATCCGACCGTCGCCAAGGTCTTTTTTGAATCAAAGCAAAGCCTTTCCAATGAGAACGTCGCTGTATTCAATGAAGCAGGCCAGCTCGTGGTCCAGGCGAAAGTCACTTCAGACAACGCCGTGGATCTTTCCCAGCTGTCGCAGGGCATTTATCTGATCCAACTGGCAAACGACAACACAAAAACATTTAAAATCATCAAACATTAAGACATGAAAAAATTATTACTCTTAGCTGCATTATTGATTTCGGCAACCACCTTTGCCCAGGTTCCCCAGGGCATTTCCTATCAGGCGATTGCATTAAACGGTTCAGGAAATCCAGTGGTCAGCACCAATGTGGGCATACGCCTTTCGATACTTGATGCATCTGCAACAGGAACGACCTTGTATACGGAAACCCAAACGAAAACGACAACTGCCCAGGGACTTTTTAACCTGGTAATCGGGCAGGGAACCCCGGTTTCAGGAACTTTTGCGGGAATCAATTGGAAAACCAATTCAAAATTCCTAAAAGTAGAGATGGACATTGCCGGAGGGTCGAATTATGTTTTGGTAGGAACAACACAGTTGCTTTCAGTGCCTTATGCCTTAGCCGCAAAATCGTTGGTTTTGGCGCCTGGAGAAGGAATTACTTTGACGTCGCCTAACGGTACACCGTATCAATTAACCGTAAATGATGCCGGGTCGCTTTCATTGCCCACAGCAGCGAATCCCAATAATTACCCCGCTGATTTGTATCTCTATGGAACTTTCAATGGCTTTAACACCTCAACCGCACAACTTCTGAATTATAACGATAGTTACTTCACTGGCTTTAAATACCTGACAGGAGGCAGCCAGATCAAATTAATTTCGAGCACAGCCCCAAATGCAGCTGTTTATGGAAATTCGGGTGGCATGCTGGTGCTGAACGGAAGTGCTTTTACAGCGCCTTCATCGGGCTTATATTGGATCAGCGTTAGTGCATATGATGGTGATAATGGCATGTATTTGGACGTTACGCAATTCGTACCAAAAGTTTTCGTGAATACGACATCTATGTCGTATAACATGACATATAATGCAGCCACCAATACAGCAAGCGCTACCGTAACCGGAATTCTAAGTGGTGATAATTTCTATTTCAAGATGCCACATCCAAACTCTGGGAACTTTAATTATGGTGATTACCTGGCAGATGGGACTGCTGAAATGGGAGGCACCGAAATATCATTTCCCGGGGCATCTGCCTCAGTACCGAAAAACTACAAAATTGATTTTGTCATAAACGTTAACGGTACAGGCGCTTACACCGTCACACAGGTTCCTTAAAGAATTTATATTGTAAACAAAAAGCCCCGCAATCGCAGGGCTTTTTTTATTATTGGGAATTCAGTGTTATCTCGTAAACAACAACTCCCTGTACTTCGTCAATGTCCAGCTCTCATCATCAACCAGCAGTTCCAGTTTGTCACAGTGCTCGCGGATCACTTCAAAATACGGTTTTACATTGTCACAGTATTGCTCCGCCATTTGCTGCCCATCCGTAAGCGCATTGGCCGTTTTACGGGCCTCAGTCATCGCTTCCACCTGGGTGTTGATGCCTTCGATATGTTCCGAAATTTCCTTGATTAGCGTAATTTGCTCTTTCGCATACTTCTGGAAATCATCGCCGAAAATCTCCTTCAGGCCGCGTACGTTTTCAATCAGTGTATTCTGGTAACGGATTGCCGTAGGAATCACGTGGTTTCTCGCAATATCGCCCAATACACGCCCTTCGATCTGGATTTTCTTGGTGTATTCTTCAAGTTCGATTTCGTAACGCGCTTCCACCTCCACATGGTTCATGATGTTCAATTCCTTAAACAGGTCCAACGCTTCTTTCGAAATTTTAGCTTTCAGTGCCAATGGCGTCGTCTTAAAGTTGCTCAGTCCGCGTTTTGCCGCTTCCTGCTCCCACGCATCGCTGTATCCGTCTCCTTCAAAAAGAATGTTTTTAGAAGTCTTGATGTATTCCCTCAAAACATTGAAAATCGCCTCGTCTTTTTTCAGGCCTTTGCTGTCAATCAATGCATCCACTTCTTTCTTGAAGTCTTTGAGTTGCTTGGCCACAATAGCATTCAGCGTAGTCATCGCATTGGCACAGTTTGCCGACGATCCCACGGCCCTGAACTCAAACTTATTCCCTGTGAAAGCAAATGGCGATGTCCTGTTCCTATCGGTGTTGTCCAGCAATACATCCGGAATTTTACCCACCACATTCAGCTTCAGGTCTGTTTTTTCCTCCGGAGACAATTTTCCTGTTGACACGCCTTCCAATTCGGCCAGGACTTTCGTCAACTGTTCCCCAATGAATACAGAGATGATCGCTGGTGGCGCCTCGTTTGCGCCAAGCCTGTGGTCATTACTCGCCGTAGCGATTGAAGCCCTTAACAAGGATTCATAATTGTTTACCGCTTTGATCGTATTGATAAAGAAAGCCAGGAACTGCAGGTTGCTCATCGGTGTTTTTCCAGGACTCAACAGGTTTACGCCTGTATCGGTAGCCATAGACCAGTTGTTGTGCTTTCCGGAACCATTCACACCCTTGAACGGCTTCTCATGGAACAGTACTTTAAAATCATGGCGTTCGCCTACTTTTTGCATCACGTCCATCAACAACGAGTTGTGGTCCACCGCGAGGTTCGTCTCCTCAAAAATAGGGGCAAGCTCAAACTGGTTCGGAGCCACCTCATTGTGGCGCGTCTTTACCGGAATGCCGAGGTACATGCACTCTTGCTCGAGTTCACGCATGAATGTCAGTGCACGGGACGGAATCGACCCAAAATAATGGTCGTCCAACTGCTGTCCCTTCGCAGACGTATGTCCTAAAAGCGTCCTTCCCGTCATTAAGATGTCAGGCCTTGAATTGGCCAACGCCGTATCCACAAGGAAATATTCCTGTTCCCACCCTAAAGTGGCAGTCACTTTCTTAACATTTTTATCAAAATAACGGCACACGTCTGTCGCCGCCTCATCCACAGCATTCAATGCCCTTAACAAAGGTGTTTTATAATCCAGTGCTTCCCCGGTGTAAGAAATGAAAACCGTCGGGATGCATAACGTAGTACCAAAAATAAATGCCGGTGATGTCGGGTCCCATGCCGTGTAACCACGTGCTTCAAACGTATTGCGGATGCCGCCGTTCGGGAAGCTGGATGCGTCCGGTTCCTGTTGCACCAATTGGCCACCGCCGAATTTCTCCAACGGATCACTGCCGTCATATGACGTTTCAAAGAAAGCATCATGCTTCTCTGCTGTGGCACCCGTTAAAGGCTGGAACCAGTGTGTATAGTGGGTCACGCCTTTGGTTAAAGACCATTCTTTCATGCCCATGGCAATGTAATCGGCGAGTTTCCTGTCAATCTTTGTGCCATGCTGGACCGCATCTTTCACCCCTTTATAAGCATCAGGCGTAAGGAACTGCCTCATGGCTTTGTCATTAAACACATTAGCACCGAAAATCACGGATTTCCTGTCTGCTTCGTCGAATTTAACCGGCTTTCTTGTAGATGCTTCTTTCAAAGCCTGAAAACGTAATGTTGACATAAAAATTGAGTTTTTAAAGTGAATACCCTATTAATTTGATGCAAATATATTATTTTTTACACACTCAAAAACAATATACCCTAAAAAAATAGGGGTTAAATTGTTAAAATATTATTTTTGGTAACTTCTCTTATGATTTAAGGTCGAATAAATTTTTTGGGTTAAGGAAAAGGCAATGTTAAATTTTATTATTTTTATAATTGCAAAATACATTCAATTGCGACAATTGTCACCCCGAGCGCAGTCGAGCGACAACTAACGGAATTCATCATGTCCCACGTTGTCACCCCGGGCGCAGTCGAGGGCAACTAATGCCAATTTTTTGGACTTTACACGTTGTCACCCCGAGCGCAGTCGAGGGGCAAATAACGACCATTCGTTGTATATTGCTTTGTCACCCCAACCGCAGCCGAGGGGAAACTATAAAACAAATAACTTTAAACGCCATACAAAATGAAATTTTATTATGTTTACATTCTGAGATGTAAGGATGGTTCTCTATACACAGGAATCACCAACGACCTTGAAAGACGGACCAATGAGCATAACGACGGAAAGCTGAAGAATGCATATACTTTCACACGACGACCCGTGTCGCTCGAATTTTATCAGGAATTTACAGACCCGTTGCAGGCCATTTATTTCGAAAAAAAACTAAAGAAATGGTCTAAAGTAAAAAAGGAAGCATTAATAAAAGGAGATTTTGATATGATACAAACGTTATCCGAATGCCGGAATGCAAGTCATTCAGACTACTATAAATAGATTTTAAAAGCCCCTCTCCCGAAATTTCGGGAGCGCTCGGGGAGACCGCCAAAACTACATAATAAAACCAACCCATGAACCGAACCATTTCCCACTCCCTTTTCTCTGATTTCGACATCTCGTTGTTCAAAGCCGGAAAACACTTCCGCCTGTATGAAAAACTAGGCGCACATACCATCGAAGTCGACGGCGTCAAAGGCGTATATTTTGCTGTCTGGGCGCCTTCCGCACGCGCCGTGTCAGTGATCGGCGATTTCAATTACTGGGTGCAGGGCGAGCATCCGCTCAATGTACGCTGGGATTCTTCCGGAATCTGGGAAGGATTCATCCCCGGCGCCGAAAAAGGCATGCGCTACAAATACAAAATCCAGTCCTATAATAATGGCATCATCACCGAAAAAGCTGATCCGTTCGCTTTGTTCTGTGAACATCCGCCTGAAACCGCTTCGATCATCTGGGACCTCGATTATAAATGGAAAGACAAATCCTGGATGGAAACCCGTAAGGACAAAAATGGGCTCGACAAG
>NZ_NKJE01000006.1:0-384 GCF_002256285.1 Flavobacterium sp. BFFFF1
GCACCTCGGCTCCTGGCGCCGCAATGCCGAAGGCAAATTCCTGACCTACCTCGAACTCGCCGACCAATTGGTAGCCTACGTAAAAGAAACCGGATTCACCCACGTTGAATTCATGCCGGTCATGGAATATCCATACGACCCTTCCTGGGGTTATCAGCTTGTTGGCTATTTTGCACCCACATCGCGTTTCGGGAAACCACAGGATTTTATGCTTTTGGTAGACAAATTCCACCAGGCCGGAATAGGGGTAATCCTCGATTGGGTGCCGTCCCATTTTCCGGATGACGCACACGGACTCGGTTTCTTCGATGGGTCAAATCTCTACGAACACCCCGACCGCCGCAAAGGATATCACCCCGACTGGAAAAGCCTCGTATTCAATTA